>CAWDYV010000004.1:0-293289 GCA_963806865.1 uncultured bacterium | reverse complement strand
TGCCGTCCCTCATCACGTTCGACGAGGCGCTCGCGCTGGGCGAGCTCACCTCCGAGGAGGACATCCTCGCGCTCGTCGAGCGTGCGTGGGAGGCTCGCCAGGAGCGCTTCGGCGACTCGACCGACCTCTGCTCGCTCGTGAACGCCAAGTCCGGCGGCTGCGCCGAGGACTGCGGCTTTTGCGCCCAGTCGCGCTACGCGGAGGCGGACACGCCGATGCACGCGATGATGGAGCCCGAGCAGATCCTCGAGCACGCGAAGGCGGCCGAGGCTGCGGGCGCGCACCGCTTCTGCATGGTCACCCAGGGCCAGGGCCTCTCCAAGCGCGACTTCGAGCGGATCGTCGAGGGCGCGAAGCTCGTCTCCGCCGAGACCAACCTCAAGCGCTGCGTCTCGATCGGCCACATCTCCCCCGCCGGGCGAAGACGCTTGAAAGAGGCGGGCATCCAGCGCGTCCACCACAACGTCGAGTCGGCGAAGTCGTACTACCCCGAGGTCTCGACCACGGTCCGCTACGAGGGCCGCATCCGCACGATCGACGCGATCGAAGAGGCCGGCCTCGAGAGCTGCGTCGGCGGCATCCTCAACCTGGGCGAGACGCCGCGCCAGCGGGTCGAGATGGCGTTCGAGCTGTCCGAGATCGACCCGACCTCGGTGCCGATCAACCTCCTGAACCCCCGCGCCGGCACCAAGTTCGGCGACCGCGACCTGATGGATCCATGGGAGGTCGTCAAGTGGGTCGCGATCTTCCGCCTGATCATCCCGGGCGCGCTCTTTCGCCTCTGCGGCGGTCGGGTCGAGAACCTCGGCGACCTTCAGCCGCTGGCCGTCAAGGCGGGCCTCAACGGCGTGATGATGGGGAACTTCCTGACCACGCTCGGCTCCGAGCCCGCGGACGACCGCGCGATGTTCTCCGAGCTGGGCCTGAACGTCGCGCGCCAGGACGACAACGGCGCGAATCCGCGCCCCGACAACCGCGACGGCTGGCTCGAGGGCTCGACGCCCGCGACGGTGATCGACGACTTGATCGACAGCCAGGCGCAGGCGAACTTCTGGGACCCCTCGACGCAGCTCCGGGTGATCAAGACGAAGGGCAGCGTCCCGAGTACCCGGCGCGCCCCGGAGAGCTCGCCGAGGCGGCCCGAGCCCGCCGGCTGGGGCGACTAGGCCGCTCGCCGTGGAAGACGTCCGCGCCAGCCTCGCCTCGCTTGAGCGCGCGGGGCTTCGCCGAAGCCTGCGCACAGTCTCGGGGCCGCAGGGCCCGCGGGTGATGCTCGACGGCGCCGAGGTGCTGCTCCTCTGCTCGAACAACTACCTGGGCCTGGCCGACCATCCGCGCGTTCGCAAGGCCGCCGCGGACGCCGCCGAGCGCTACGGCGCGGGCGCCGGCGCCTCGCGGCTCATCTCGGGCGACATGGAGCTTCACCGCACGCTCGAGTCGCACCTCGCGCGCTTCAAGGGCACCGAGGCGGCGCTCCTCTTCGGCTCGGGCTACCTGGCGAACATGGGCACCGTCGCGGCGCTCGCCGGCGAGGGCGGCGTCGTCTTCTCGGACGAGCTCAACCACGCGAGCATCATCGACGGCTGCCGCCTCGCGCGGGCGCGAGACGTTCGTCTACCGCCACTGCGACATCGAGCACCTCGCCTGGGGGCTCGAGCAGGCCGAGGGCCGCGGCGCGCTGATCGTCACCGACGGCGTCTTCTCGATGGACGGCGACGTCGCCCCCCTGCCGGCGCTCGCCGAGCTCGCGCGCCGCTTCGGCGCGCGGCTCATGGTGGACGAGGCGCACGGGACCGGCGCGATCGGCCCCGGCGGCCGCGGCACCGTCGCGGCGGCCGGGCTCGAGGGCTCGTCGACGTCGTCGTCGGCACGCTCGGCAAGGCGCTCGGGAGCTACGGCGCCTACGTGTGCACGAGCGCGCCGCTCCGCGAGCTACCTCATCAACCGCGCGCGGCCGTTCATCTTCTCGACCGCTCCGCCGCCGCCGTCGGTTGGTGCGGCGACTGGCCGCGCTCGGCCTGCTCGAGTCGCGGCCGGGGGTAGTCGAGCACCTTCGCCGGAACGCCGCGGTGATGCGCTCGGCGCTGGTCTCGCTACGACCTCGACGTCGGCGAGTCGCGAACGCAGATCATCCCGGTCATGGTCGGCGACGCCCGCCGCGCCTCGGCGCTGTGCGAGCGGGTCGCTCGAAGGCGGCGTCTTCGCGCAGGCGATCAGGCCGCCGACGGTGCCCGACGGGACGTCGCGCCTGCGCCTGACGGTGATGGCCAACCACCGCGCCGACGAGCTCCAGAGCGGGCCGCCCGGGTGATCGGCAAGCCGCGGCTCGCGAGCTCGGGCTCGCTCGCGCGTCCGCAGCGCATCTTCCGCCACGCGGCCTAGAGCCGCCGTGGAGGGCGTGTTCGTCACCGGGACCGGCACCGAGGTCGGAAAGACTGTGGTGGCCGGGGTCATCGCCCGCACAGCGCTCGAGCGGGGCGCCCGGGTGTCCGTCTTCAAGCCCGCCGTCAGCGGCCTCGACGATGCGAGTGCCGAGGAGGTCCCGCCCGACCACGAGCAGCTCCGCATGGCCGCGGGCTCCGAGTCAAACGGACGACGAGATCGCGCCGTATCGGTTCGGGCCTGCCGTCTCACCTCACCTGGCCGCGGAGCTCGAGGGGATCGAGATCGAACGGGCGCGCCTCGCGACGCGGTCTCGAACGGCCGCGCGAGGCGGGGGACTTCCTCGTCTGCGAGGGCGTCGGCGGCTTCCTCGTGCCGCTCCGGCTCGACTACCTGGTCCGCGACTTCGCTCGCGACGTCGGGTTGCCGGTCGTCGTCGTCGCGAATCCCGAGCTGGGAACGATCAACCACACCCTGTTGACGCGTCGAGGCCGTGCGGGCCGCGGGCCTCGAGGTCGCCCAGGTCGTCCTGACGCCATGGCCCGAGGAGCCTGCCGCCATGCATCGGTCGAACCGCGAGGCGATCGCGCAGCTCGCCGGGGTGCGAGTCGCGACGATCGGGCCGCTCGCTCTTGACGATCCCGCAACGTGGCCGGCGCTACCTGTGAGTGGCTAGCAACGCTGTTTCACGCTCGCCGGTCGGGCTGATCGTTCCGCCGGGCCGGGGTCTAGGGTCGGCAGCGACTTGAGCCGGACGCCAGTGCCAGACCTCGACCACCGCCACGTCTGGCACCCGTTCACCCAACAGCGGGGATGGTCGGAGGAGGAGCCGTTGGTGATCGAGCGCGGCGAAGGCACCGATCTGGTCGCCTCGGACGGCCGTCGCTACATCGACGGCATCTCGTCGCTTTGGTGCAACGTCCATGGCCATCGCCATCCGGGCATCGACAAGGCGATCCGCGACCAGCTCGACCGCGATCGCCCACTCGACGATGCTGGGCCTCACCCATCCCCTCGCAGCGGAGCTCGCCGAGCGGCTCGTCGAGATCGCGCCGCCCGGACTCGAGCGGGTCTTCTACTCGGACTCGGGCTCGACCGCCACGGAGATCGCGCTCAAGATGGCGTTCCAGTACTTCCAGCAGCAGGGCGAGCCGGAGCGACGCTCATTCGTGTGCCTGCGAGACGCGTACCACGGCGACACGATCGGCGCCGTCTCGGTCGGCGGGATCGACCTCTTTCACGAGTGCTACGGACCGCTCCTCTTCGACGCGCACCACGTCACCCCCGGTGACGCATCGGAGCTCGAGTGCATCCTCGACTTCCATGATGGCGAGATCGCCGCGGTGATCGTCGAGCCTCTCGTCCAGGGCGCGGCTGGGATCCGGGTGCAGCCGCCGGGCTTCCTGCGTCGGGTCCGCGAGCTATGCGACCGCCACGACGTGCTCCTCATCTGCGACGAGGTCGCGACCGGGCTTCGGCCGCACCGGCACGATGTTCGCCTGCGAGCAGGAGCGGGTCGCGCCGGACCTCATGTGCGTGGCGAAGGGGCTGACCGGCGGCTACATGCCGCTGGCGGCGACGCTGGCCACCGAGCGGATCTACGAGGGCTTCCTGGGCGCGCACGAGGACTTCCGCACCTTCTTTCACGGCCACACCTACACGGGCAACCCGCTCGCCTGCGCGGCCGCGATCGCCAACCTCGACGCGTTCGAGAGCGAGGGCACGCTGGTTCGGCTCCAGCCGAAGATCCGCCTGCTGGCCGAGCTCCTGGCCGACGTCGCCGCAGATGCCCGAGGTCGCCGAGGTGCGCTGCCGCGGCTTCATGGTCGGCATCGATCTCGGCGAGCACGATCCGGCGCTCCGCCTCGGGCATCGCGTGACGCTTGCGGCCAGGGAGCGCGGCGCGATCGTCCGGCCACTCGGCGACACCGTCGTCCTGATGCCGCCGCTCGCGATCTCGAAGGCCGAGCTCCGCCGCCTCGTCTCGATCACGTGCGAGGCGATCGAGGCGGCCTGCGCCGACGGCCTATCGGCACGCGAAGCCGGCGCGCCTGCCCGTGACGCGCGAAAGCGCGCTGCGCCCTGCGGCTTAGGCGGCACCCGCAACGCGGGGCGTGCGCCGAGGCCGGCGGTTGGCGGCGCTACGAAGCCAGGCACCCAAGGGGGTGGAAGCCGAAAGCTTTTGTGGCTCCGGTCGAGTGGTCGACGAAACCCACGTATACGGTGGCTAACGTCGACCAGTCGGGCGCTCCCTCCCCCTTTGGTGCCCGTTTCAGTGCGCCGGTGGCTCGACCGCGCCGGAACTTTCTGGTGCGCGCGAGAATCAACGTGTGATGAAACGGCCCCTGCGCCGTAGTGGGGACATGAACGACGTCTTGACCGCGCCCGCGGCGGCGGCGCCGAGCGATGCGGAAGCCGCCTTCGAGGAGCTCTACCGCTCGTCCCGCGACGACGTCTTCGCCTACGTCTCGGGGCTGCTTGCGCGACCGCTCGGCCGCCGAGGACGTGACCGCGGCGGCGTTCGAGCGCGCCTACCGGCGCTCGTCGTCGTTCAACCCGTCGCGGGGCTCGATGCGGGCGTGGCTCTTCGGGATCGCGCGCAACGCCGCGCTCGACGAGCTTCGCCGGCGCAAGCGCACACGTCGAGATGACCGTCGGAGCCTGTGGCCGAGACCGTCCCCGCCGACGAGGAGGCCGAGGTCGCCATGCGCCGCGCGGCTCTTCGCCAGGCGATGGAGAAGCTCTCGGCGCGCGAGCGCGAGCTCGTCGCCCTCAAGTTCTTCGCCGGTCTCTCCACCGCCGAGATCGCAAACGTGATCTCGGTCGGCGAGCGCGCGGCGGCAATGCGTGTCCACAGAACGATCGAGAAGCTGAGGAGGGCCTGCGATGAGGCTCGGTGACATGACGCGCCCAGGGCGCGACGAGGCGAAGTCCCGGCCGAGGTCGAGCGCGAGCTCGAGGCCCTGGACGCCGCCCTTCGCGGCGAAGAGCTGCCGGCCGGGATGGAGGGCCTCGAGGCGCTCGTCTCCGACCTCCGCGCCGAGCGCGCAGGAGCCCGAGCCGCGCTTCGAGGCCGAGCTCGACGCCTGGGCCGCCGCGGGCTTCCCCCGCGGCGAGCGCCCGGGCGCTCGCGCTGCAGGCGGCGGAGACGGCGCGACAAGCGGGCGGCTTCTTCTCGCGCTTCGGCCCGAGCGGGCCGCGCGGCTGGGCGCCGGTCGTGGCAACGGCGGCGACGCTCGTCGTGGTCGGCGTCTCGGTCTCGCAGCTCGGCGACTTCGGCGACGGCGGAGCAGCCCGACCGGCGGACCGGCACAGAGCAGCCGCGGCGAAGTTGCGGCGCTGACGACGCAGGCCGACGACGCGCTCGAGTCAGGACGCGGACGGAGGCGAAGGAGTCGCCGAGATGGCGCCGAAGGCGCCGCGACGCCTCGAAGGACGGACTCCGAGTGGCTCTGGATGAACGTCAGGAGTCGTCTGGCCTCGCTGGCCCACGGACGCCAGCGCGCGGAGACCGCGACCGCCCCGGCGTCAACCGCGGCCAGGAGAAGCGCCGCGTCGAGCGTGACGCCGCAGCTGACGCTGGCCGCGCCCGCCGACGAGGTGCCGGACGTGACCGACCGAGGTGATCGACGTGGTCGAGGGCGCGAACGGCGTCGTCCTCAACTCCCGCGTGACGGGCACGACGAGTCGGCGCGGGCGACGCTCGAGCTCGAGGTGCCGAGCGCGACGCTCGACTCGACGCTGGCGGCGCTGTCCGACCTGGCGGACGTCAAGTCGCGCACCGAACAGGGCGAGGACATCACGAAGCACTTCGTCTCGGCCAAGGACCGCCTGGTCGGCCTCCGCGCCGAGCGCGACAACCTGGCGGCGCGCATCCGCGCGGCGACGACCGACGCCGAGGTGGACGCGCTTCAGGCTCAGCTCGCGGCCGTGAACCGCCAGATCGCCGACGCCAAGAACGAGCTCGCCGAGGTCGCAGAACCGGGCCCAGCTTCGCGACGCTGACCGTGGTGATCACCTCCGACGGCGCGCGGTCCGGCGACGACGATGACGACGGCTGGTCGTTCGGCGACGCGCTGGACGACGCCGGGCGGGTCCTGGAGGTGGGAGCGGGCGTGGCGCTGATCAGCGCCGCGGTCCTGCTTCCGCTCGCGATCATCGCGGCGATCGCCTACGTGGTCGTCGCGGCGGCGAACCGCCGCGCCCGCGAGCGAGCGCTCGACGAGTAGGTCACCGGGCCTACTCGTCGTAAGGCTCGAAGTCCGCCTTGCGGGCGCCGCAGACCGGGCAGAACCAGTTGTCCGGGATGTCCGTGAAGGCGGTCCCGGGCGGGATGCCGCCGTCGGGATCGCCCTCGTCCGGGTCGTAGACGAACCCGCAGGAAGTGCAGACCCAAAGCTGCTTGGTCTCAGTCGTGCCCATCGCGGGCGTGAGCGTACGACCCCGACGCCGCTTCGCCGCTCGATGCGAAAGGATGGGTGCGATGGCCGACGCCAAGCTGCCCCCGGACGCCGCCGGCGCCCGCAACCCGTTCGAGGAGGGCTTCGAGCCCGCGCCCGCCCGCCCGGCCGCCACGATCCTCCTTCTGAGGCGCGGCGGCAAGCACGCCGACCGCGAGCTCGAGGTGCTCCTGGTCAAGCGCAACGAGAGCGCCCGCTTCATGCCCGGCGTCTGGGTCTTCCCAGGCGGGCGGGTCGAGGCCGACGAGCTGATCACGGGCGTCTCAGGAGCCGAGACCGACGTCGACGCCGACGAGCTCGCGCATCGCGCCGCCGCCATCCGCGAGCTGGCCGAAGAGGCGGGCATCCAGCTCGACCTCTCCTCCGAGCTCGTGCTCTGGTCGCGGTGGATCACCCCTGAGCCCGTTCCGATCCGCTTCGACACCCGCTTCTACCTGGCGCTCGCGCCCGCACACTCCCCGCCCGAGGCCGACGGCCAGGAGGTCATCGACGCCGCGTGGATGAACCCGCAGGACGCGCTCGAGCGCGGCGAGGCGGGCGAGATCGAGCTGGTCTTCCCCACGATCAAGCAGCTCGAGTCGCTCGCGCCCTACGCGACCGCCGACGAGGCGATGGAGGCAGCTCGCGCGCATGGTGGTCGAGCCGATCATGCCGAACGTCGTCCAGGACGACTCCGAGGCCGGCTGGCGCATGCTCATGCCGGGCGACGACGGGCTACGAGCCGCCCCGCGTCTAGCTGCGGGAACGGCTCGAGGCCCGCGTGCCAGGGGCCGGCGGGGTAGGTGTGGGTGCCGTGCTCCTCGACCTCGAGCGGATGCGCCGGAAGAGCTCGCCGGCGTTCTTCGAGCGCCTCGTCGTACTCGTCGGCCGTCCGCTCGCGCAGGCGCCAGAGGAAATAGAGCTGGCGCTCCGAGACGCCGAAGTCGACGTCGGCTTCGATCCGTGCCGCCCAGTCGAGGAAGCCGGGCCCGAAGGTCTCGCGAAGCGCCGTCGGGTCGTGGCTCGCGCGGCACGGTCGTGATGAAGCGCGGTTGAACGTCGATCGACTCGAACTGGACCCGGTTGCGGCTGACGCGGCTCTCGATCACGTCCTCGGCGCCCGCCAGGGACTCGACGTTGAACGGAGGCGTCGCCTCGGCGACGTCGGGCATGTGGGCCTTGGCGACGATCGCGCCGGGCACCACCGTCTTTTTGAAGAGGCCGCCCTCCTCGTGCTCGAGCGCGTCGCACGAAGCGCCCCAGAAGCCGGGATCAAGCTCGCCCGTGAGGCGATTGGTCCCGCCCGGGCAAAGCGCGGCCGGGCCGCCGCGCGGATTGAGGCCGCCCACGGGCTCGTAGCGCACGCCGCGCTTCTCGGCGAGCTCGCGGACGATGCCCGCCCAGTCGTCGGACTCTGTCACGCCGCCAGTCTCTCAAACGTTGCGCTCCGCTAAGCGCCGAATGTGAGCAAGGGTTAGGTGCCTGACACCAGGCCTACGGGTCCGAGAAGAGCTCCGGCGCGCGCTCGCCGCCGAAGATCGCGGGGTAGTCCTCGCGTGAAGAAGCATCCGGCGAAGTGCTCGCCCGGAGCCGGGCCCGTGTCCGGGCCGCCGCTCTCGGTCACGACGCCGCCGTCCGAGCCGTCCGGGTTCGTGAAGCGGTACTTCACGTCCTCGTCCGTGTCCTGGCTCGTCTCCGTGTAGTCGAGGTTCTTGCAGTCGAAGTTGGGGAAGATCGCGCGCGGGCCGTTGATCGGCAGGGTCAGGTACTCCGGCGGCGGGTACGCGTTGCCGCGGTTCTCGGGGATGCGGTTCTCGTAGACCGAAAGGACCTCCGAGCTCAGGTAGGAGAGCTGCTTCAGGTAGTGCCGCACCGCGGGCTGGTCGGGCTGAGGCTCCAGCACGCCGGAGAGCGCCGCGCCGGGACCGGTGAGGAAGTCGGCCGCGGTCTTGCGGTAGGCGGCGAGGTAGCGCAGGATCGGGTTCAGGTTCGCGAGGAACGGGTCGAGCGTGTCGAGCGCCGGCTGCAAGCCCTCGGGCCCGATGAAGCGCTCGAGCGCGGGCAGACCCTTGCGCGAGGCGTCGATCAAGCGGATCGAGGTTTCTGAAGAGGCTCTCGAGGTTGGGCGAGAGCCTTCGCACGCTGTCGAGCGTCGGGCTGATGTCGTTTGCCACCGGCAGGAGCTCTTGGACCAGCGGGCGGGTGTCTGCCTGGAACTCGTCAAGGCGAGTCAGGGTGGCGCGGGACTCGCGCTGGAACGTCGGCAGGATCGTGAAGCTCTCGGCCAGCGCGTCGTCGGCGTCGGCCAGCGCGCCGAAGGTCGCCTCAGAGCCGGTGATCGCGCCCGCCAGCTCCTGGTCGCGCTCGGACAGCGCGTCGAAGACCTCGCCGGTGTCCCGCACGAGACCGCGCACCGAGTCCTTCTCTGAACGGAGCATCTCGAGCGACGCTTGAGGCGTCGGTTACGAACGGCCCGAAGTTGCCGAACGCGTCGTTCAGATCCAGCGAGCGGCTCTGGATGGCGACGGCCGCCGACTGCTGCCACTCCTGAAACGCCGTGCGGGTCTCGGGATCGAGCGCGTTGAAGATCTCGTCGATCTGCGTCGCGTTCCGAGTCTGGGTGACTTCGAGCGTGCCGTCCTCGGGGATCGACTCGATCTCTTCGGCATCCGCGTCCGAGATCGCGGTGGCAGCTCCGAGCGCCACGGCGCCGTCCTCGCCGGGCTCGGTGCCCGACGTGAGCTCGACGTAGGTCTCGCCGAGGAGCGTCTTCTGGCGCAGGATCGCCTGGGCGTCGGTCGAGATCGGAGCGAACTCGGGCTTGATCTCGAGCACGGCCCTGGTCGTGTCGTAGCCCTCGATCCGCTCGTCGGGAGGCGCCAGCTCGACGTACTTCACCTTGCCGACCGAAACGCCGCCGATCCGGACGTCGGACTCGGCGGCGAGCTGGGTCGCCTCAGGGAAGTTGGCGTTGATGCGGTAGCTCTTCGCCTTGAGCGGGACCGGCCCGCCGAACGCGATCCACAGGAACATGATCAGGAGGAAGCACGAGATCGCGAAGCCTGCGGCGATGAGGATGCGGCCGACTGATGGAGCTTGCTTTTGCATCAGCCGCAGGGCCCTCCTGGCGCGAAGAGGCACCGGTAGTCCTGACCTGACGACCCTCCGACGACCGGGCCGAGCGGACTGCCCGCGAGCGATGTTCTGGAGGTTCTGGCAGCTGGCGGTGAAGTAGATGCGCCGGTAGAGGCCGTTCGCCGTCCTGGCTGTTGAAGGGGCTGACGCCGTTGTGGCCGAGCCACGCCGGCCCAGAAGAGGTAGCCCTCGTCGCGATCGAGCGGTGCCCACGGGCTCCTGGCCGCGCGGGTTGTAGGCCGCCATGTTGCCGAGGTGGTTGACGCGCTTCGACGATCGTCGTCGAGGTTCGGCGCGGTCTTCGACAGGCGTCCGGCGGCGCCCTTCATGTCGTGGATCGGCTCGCGCGCCGAGCGCACGAACGGCCGGATCTCATCGCGGATCACGGGCGTGACGGTCTTGGCCAGCTCGGTCGTCGACGAGTTGAGCTCGGGCAGGTTGCGCGCGAACGGCCGCAGCGAGTTGAACGTCGGGCCGAGCTCGTCGCCGAAGCTCCTGGGCCTCGGCGAGCGCGTCGCGCGTCTCGCCCAGCGCGCCCGGCAGGAGGCTCGTCGCCGTCCGGATGTCCGGGTCCTCGGAGGCGATCGCCGCGAGCGTGTCGTTCGACGCCGTCACGAGGCGCACGATGTCCTGGTCCTGGGTGCCGATCGACTTGGTGAGGATCGACAGGTTGTGGACCAGGCGGCTCAGGTTCTCGTCGCGCTCGGCAACCGCGGTGTTGAGCTGCTCGAGGTCGCGGTTGATCGGGCCGAGGCTGCCGAGGATCCGGCCGAGGTCACGGCCCCGCCCCTCGAGGCCCTGCCCGGCGCCGACCAGGATCGCGCGCAGGTACGCCTGGTTGTCGTTGTCGAGCGCCTCGAGGACCTGGTCGAGCGGCACGTCCGGCGCCGTGTTCGCCAGCGGCAGCATGTCGCCCTCCTCGATCTCGCCGCCGTCGGCTGCCTGCGCGTGCCCGGGTCGAGCGAGAAGAACATGTCCCGGAGGCCCGTGAGTGGGCGCATCAGGATCGCTCGCGTCCTCGTAGATCGGCAGGTACTCGCGATCGACGTCGAAGGTGACGACCGCGCGGCCGTCGACCAGCTCGACGTCCGAGACGTCGCCGACCCGCACGCCGGCGACGCGGAGCGTCTGGCCCTGGCCCGCGACGACGCCCTGCGCGTTGTCGAACTCGGCCTGGAACTGGAAGGGCTTCTCCTCCAGGACCGGGATGCGCAGGCGCTGCTCCTGGAGGATGTAGAAGCTGATCGCGCCGGCGAAGATGACCAGGACGACGACCGCGATGAAGTTGCGGAGGTTCTTGCGGATCGCGGTCATCATCGCTGATCGGCTCCTCGACTCGATCAGCGGCAGGAGGTACTCGAGGTCGAGCGCCTCCGCCAGCGCCGTGTTGAGATCGTCGAGCGCGCCGCCGGCGAGCGCGTCGCCGCGTGCCGAGCGTCCCTTCGCAGCAGCCTTGGTCGACGGCCTCGAATCGCTCGTTGACGTCTGCGACGGCCGCGAGCAGCTCGTCCGACGGCCGGGCGCGCCGGGATCGGGCTGGACGCCGTCGCTCTGGCGTGGCGCCGGGGACGCCTCGGCCTCGAGATCGGGCGGCTCCTGCGTCTCGCAGCGGACGTCCGGGCGGAACGGCGTCTTGGCGGATCGACTCGATCGCCGGGATGCGCGCCCACGAGCGGCAGCGGGGTGATGCCGACCGCGTCCTCGACCGTCCCGAGTCTCGTGGATGCGTGTCCGGGAAGGACGACGGTGTTGGTGCCGCTCGCCGCGCCTGGACGCGGATGTACGGGCCGTTCGCGTCGTCCGAGCGGCTCTCGCACGCGATCCCCGTCAGCCCGTAGCCGAGCTCCTCGAAGACCTGGCCCGTCAGCCGGGTGTCGCCGGGTCGTCGATGGTCTGGCGCGACCACGGGTTGACGACCTCGTTGAAGCAGCTCGCGAGCGCGCGCGACTCGTTGAGGAACGGGATCGTCGTCCTCGGAGAGCTCGGCGAGGCGCGGGATCGTCGGGCGCAGGTCGGCGGTCAGGCCGCGAAGCTCCTCTCTGGAGACGAGGCCGCGGACCTGCTGGAGAAGCGGCGTCGCCGCGTCGAGCGTCGCGGGCGTCGAGCGCACGCCGGGCAGCGCCTCGCGCGAGAACGCGCGCAGCGCGGGCAGCGAGCTGTTGAGGCTCGCCAGCGCGGGCCTGCCCTCCTCGATCACGTCCGGGCAGGATCGCGATCGCCTGCTCGAGGCTCGCGCTCTCGGCCGCGAACGAGCCGAGGACGATCCGCAGGTTCGTGACGAGATCCTGGAGGTCGTCGCCCTGGTTGAGGGCCTCGACCGTCGAGTCGAGGTTCACGATCAGCTCGGAGAGGTCGTGCTCCTCGGTGCCGAGGAACGCCTCGTTCACCTCGGCCGTGTAGCGGAAGGCGCCTGGCGAGGTCTTGTAGATCTCGCGGAAGCCCTCGGCTCCGCCGCGCCTGAACGCCGTGCCGAGCTCGTCGAGAAGCGTCTGGAGGTTCGCGCGGACGTCCGCCTGGAGCGTCGTGAAGACCTGATCGATCGAGACCGCGATCGACGTCTGCGAGACCGGGAAGATGTAGCCGTCCTCGGCCTCTTCCGCGTTGGGAGTGCCCGGGCTGCAGGTCGACGAAGAGGTTGCCCTCCAGGAAGAGGCGCGGCCGGAGCTTCATCGTCGCGTCGGTGTGGAGCGGCAGCGCGGACTCCTCGAGCTCCATCGTCACCACCGTCGCCGTCGAGGGCGCGCCTTCGGCCACCGGGTCGTCGGTCGTGCCGGCCTGCGCCGTGACTCAGCTCTGACGTCCTCGGGCTGAGGTGCTCGATCGTCGTCACCTTGCCGACGTTCACGCCGGCGATCCGAACGGGCGAGTTCGGGCCGGATGTTCGCCGCCGAGGGGAAGACCGCCTGCACCGTGTACGGGTTCGACCAGGGCACGCCTTCGTGAACGCGTAGAGCGACGCGATCACGAGCAGCACGACCAGGATCAGGCCGATCGCCCAGTTCGGAAGCCGCTCTCTGCGCTCGCCGGTCCTCATGGCTGCCTCGATTCGACGCGGGTGTCGCGATAGGTGCGGTTGCCGGCGTCGTCGAAGAAGAGGGTCGTGATTCCACGGTCGCCGGGGATGTCCTTGACCGCGACCGTCGGGTTCGATGCCGGCTGGCCCGGCAGCCTCAGGTCGCCCAGGAGGTAACCGGTCTGGCCAGCCTGGCAGTCGGAATCCGTCCTGGCCAGTGGGGCCGTACGGGTCGCCGTGGACGATCGGCTGCTCCTCGGGGGCGAAGACGCCGTCTTGTGTGGGATCCGGCTCCGCTCCATGCTGACCGGTCGCCTGGATGCCCGAGTAGCCCGCGACCGGGCCATGCGTCTCGCCCGGAATATGGACGGTTGCCGGCCCGAGGGCGAACTCGAGCTCGGCCCGCGCGGCGCGTTGGTGAGCGCCTGGCGGAAGTTGTAGCCGACCTGGTCGCGATCGGAGAGCGCCTCGGGGAGGAAGGTGAACCAGTAGTTCCAGTAGTTGCAGACCGTCTGCGCGGGCACGAACCACTCGGAGAACCGGCGCGCCGAGTCGAACGTGTCGCGAAGGCGATCGAGCGTGATCGTCGTCGACTCCTGCGCGACCAGGTCGTCGAGCTCGACGAAGACCTCGCGTAGGTCGCGGTTCATCGCGAGGCGTGCGCGCGAGGACCGGCGTGCCGACGTCGATCGCGCGGTTGAGCACCGGCAGGGCGACGCGAAGGTCCTGGACGCCGGGACGCAGCCGGCGCGAGAGCTCGGCGAACTCGGCGAGGAACGGCCGCTGTCGCGGCAGGGTGTCGATCGCGGTCTCAAGCGTGGGCGGGCCTTCCGAGATCGTGTCCTTGAGCGCCTCGGGGTCGCGCGCGATCGCGTCGAAGGCGATCGCGGCGTTGGTGAAGAACTGCGCCTGCTCGTCGGCGACGGGCGCGACGATCTCGGCTGTGCGCGCGAGCGAGGTGATGAAGCGCTCGAGCTGCGTCGAGGGGTCGGCGAGGACGCGCGAGACCGGGCCGAGGTTCTCGACCAGCGGCCGCAGGCCTTCGATCGCGTCGTTGAGCGACGCGCCGCGCCCGGCGAACGCGCCACCGAAGCCCACGAGGTTCTCGCGTGCCGCCCTGCGCGTCGCGTTGTCGAAGGTGTTGTTGATCGCGTCGAACTCGGTCTGCTCCTGGAAGCAGCCGTCCTTGGCCTCCTCGGGGATCGACTCGGAGAAGCTGGCCGGATCGGTCGGGATCTCGCACTCGGCGGCGTCCGAGTCGTTCGTGCCGTCGAAGATGTGGCCCTCGTCGCGCGTCCGGGCCCGTGCCGCGCACGATCTCGAGGTACTTGAGGCCGAAGGTGGAGCGGTAGCGAACGCGGAAGACCGAATCCTCCGGTAGCGGCTCCGCGGCCTTGTCGAGCTTCAGGTTGAGCCTGGCGCCCAGCTCGGGCACGTCGCCGGCGCTCGAGTCGCCCCTCTGAGTCGAAGCTGTGCGGTCGCCGCCTTCCGATCGCGACCGGCTCGATCGACTCGACCACGCCGACGCGCGTGCCGCCGATCCTGCACCTCGTTGTTGGTGCCGAGGCGGGCGGCGTTCGGCACGTCGACCGAGACGGAGTAGACCGGCACGAACGGCAGGCCGTTGTTCGCGTTGTAGGCGAGGAAGACCGCGACGATCACGATCAGCGTCGTGACCGCGCCGACCATCGTCGGCGAGGCTGCGAGGGTGGCTCCTGGGCTGCGTCCTCTCATGGCGTAAAGAGGAAGTCGAGGAGGTCATTTGCCGCCTGCCCGGCGCCGCCGCCGCGCGCCGCGCGCTGCCGCTTGCTTGCCGCCGGCCGCCGAGGTCGTCGAGAGCTTCGTCGAGGACGCCGCCGAGGCGTCTCGCCAGGATCCGCCGGAGGGCCGCCGGGAAGATCGGGCAGGTCGGGATGCCCGGCAGGTCGGGCAGGTCCGGACCGCCGGATCCGCCGTCCCGGCTGCATCGCCGCCGCCGTTCGCCGCCTCGGTGCGCCGCGGAGCCTCGGGATCGCTGCGCGCCGGGGGCCGGCCGGGTCGCAGATCGAGGTGTCGGTCGAGCCGTTGGGGCAGACCGACGGGTCGTACGGCGCGCGATGCCGAGGTCGTCCTCGCGACTGGCCTGGGCGTGATGCCGGGCTGGTTCGGCCCGAGGCCGCCCACGCACTCCTCGGCCTCGGAGCGGATCGGTTGGTCACGACCGCCGCCGTTCGGCCGGGAAGCTCTGCTGCGGCGTTGAAGTCGCCGCAGGGCCCGGAGAACACGTCGTAGAGCGTGAAGTGGAGGAGGTGGCCGACGCTGTCGTACTGGTTGAGGGCACCGGCCTGGTAGTAGGCGTAGTTGAGGAGACCCTCGAAGCCCGTGTAGCCGGTCGGCCCCTCGCGGCCGGTGCGAGAAGCAGGGCCGCGTCGTCGTTCTCGCACGTCTTGGCGGCGCGGTCGTCGATCTCGACCGCGCGGCGCGGATCGTCGAGGTCCGCGAGGAAGTCCGCGAGGAGCTCCGATGTGCCGCGGTGCCTGGTCCGCCGAGTCGCGCAGCGCCTGGAAGGTGCCGTTCTGAACGCCGCGATCGAGCGCGCGCTTGCCGACGCATCGGCGGCGCGTCCGAGGCTGACCGAGGGAGTCCTGCGTCGCGCGGTTGAAGGGCGGCAGGCTCACGGCGAGCTCGTTCAGCTGCGGAGCTGCGCCTCGGAGGTCGGCGAGCAGCGGGGTCGTCTCGCGCGCGATGTTCCCGAGCTCGACCATCGTCGGCTCGAGCTCGACGAGGAAGTCGTCGAGCAGGTCGAAGTCGCGCGAGAGGTCGTCGCTTCGCTCAGCCGAGGCCGCCGCGGCCTCGCCGGCGTTCTCGATGAAGGCCGAGACGTCCTCGCGGCGATCGGCGAGCGTGCCGATGATCTGGTCGGAGTCCACGTTCAGGTCGCGGATCACGGTGTTCTGGCGGCCGAGGAGCCGCAAGCGCGTCGTGGAGGTCCTCGAGCGCGGGCGCGCCGAGGCGGATCGCCTCGTTCAGGTTCTCGGGGTTGCCGGCCAGCGCGGTTCCGAACTCGTTGATGAGCAATCGCCAGGCGGTCCTTGAACGGCTCGCGAAGCGTGTTCTGGACCAGGTCGGGCTGGACCGTCTGGGCGACCTTCTTCTTGAGGGTCGTGCCGTCCTCGGCAGGCTCGCCCGCGGGCTGGCAGTCGATGAAGTACTCGGCGATCAGCGACTGCGGCTCGGACGAGCACTGCGGTGTCCTCGCCCAGGACGGCGAGCGGCCCGGTCAGCTTCGACCTCGACCAGGGCCGTCTTGTCCTCGGAGACCTCGAGCGACTCGACCGTGCCGGCGTTCACGCCCGCGACCTTCACCTCGGAGCCCTCGACGAGGCCGAAGGCGTTGTACATCTCGAGCTGTGTAGGTGTGCGACTCCTCGTCGGCCGAGACCGACGCCGCGAAGGCGAAGCCGCCGCGGCGAGCGAGGGCGATGATGAGCGCGATCCGTCTCATGGCCCCGTCGGCACCTGTGACTCGGTCGCAGTCGACGGTGCCGCCGTCGGTGAACGGCGTCGAGCCGTCGCCGGGGTCGCGCTCGGTCGAGCCCGGGCAGCGCGCGTCGTTGCCGACGTCGAAGGCCGGCGCCCGTGCCGGTTCGAAGACGTCGGCCGGATCGATCGGCGAGAGGAGGTCGCGGCAGCCCGTTGCCGAGGCGCAGGGCGAGAAGACGTTGAACGGTGGTCGTCGATGCGACCGAGCGGCGCCGGACGCGTCGAAGAGGCCCGAAGTCGAGAAGCCGTCGAACCAGCCGACGAGCTCAGGCGTGTAGGCGCGGAGGTTGGCGAGCTGCGCGTTCGAGTTCGCGCAGCGCGCAGACCGTCTCGCCCAGCGCGCCCTGCGTGAAGTCCTCGTCGGCGGCCGGCGGGTCGTAGTCGTTCGAGCTGGGCGTCGCCGCAGTTCGGGCAGGCCCGTGCCCACGCCCGCCTTGGCCAGCGGCACCTGCAGGCGGGTCAGCTCGACCAGGTCGTTGCCTTGCCGGGGCGGCGGACGATCGCGTCGAGGTCGCGGATCGTGGGCACCGCGTCGGCGGCGGCGGCGCGGAACTCGCGCGAAGAACGGGCCGAGGCGTCCGGCGACCGGCATCGACGCCGCGACGAGCGGATCGACGTCGTCGAGCGTCGAGCGCAGGTTCACGAAGGTCGTGTTGGCCTGGCGCAGGAAGGCGGGAAGCTGGTTGATGGCGTCGGCCAGCGCCTGGCGCTGGCGCCCGATCGCCCCCAGCGCGCCCGATGCGTTCGAGACGAGCTGGCTCGAGGTCGTCGCGGCGCTCGGCCAGGAGGCCGGAGAGCGAGGCGGCGTCGACGACCAGGCTCTCGAGGGCGCCGGGGTTGCGCGTGAGCTCGCCGAAGACGCGGCGCGAGGTGGAGAGCAGCGGGTTGAAGTACTTCGCGCCCTCGTTCGCCTCCTTCGTCCACGCCCTCGTACGAGTCCCGGAAGCCGGTGATGACCTCCTTGAAGTCCTTGACCGTCTCGACGTCGAGCGTGTTGAAGATCTCGTCGAGATCGACGGCCGAGACGGTTTCCGCCTGGCTCATCGTGTCGCCGTCTCTCGATCTCCTCGGTGTCGCCGGAGCCTTCGGGCGGAAGCGTGAGCTGCACCTGGCGCCCGGCGACCGACGAGAGCGAGCCCTGGCGAATCGTCGCGGTCGTGCCGCGTGGAAGCGGTGCGAAGTCTTCGTTCACCGTGAACGTCACCAGCGCCTCGCCGTCAGGGCCAAGCGCGATCTCCTTGACGGAGCCCGCCGCGAGCCCTCCGACGATGACCTGGTTGCCGGTGACGAGCTGGCTCGCGTTCTGGAACTCGGCCGTGACCTCGTAGTCGTCGTCACCCCCCACGAACATGACGAGGAACACCGCGACGGCGACGATCGCGAGCGACGGCAACGACTCGGCTAGCCGAGCGTCTCAAGGGCGGGAACCTGTGATTCTGAGCATGGGGAAATGGGCACGCGCGCTTCTCCTCTGAGCACCCGAAGTCAAACTACCAACGGTTGGCGAAGCGTGTCAACGGGGAACGGGGGCGCCGAAAGGCTTATTTCAAGCCGTTTTCACCCGGTTTTCTTTGAGTTGCAGTTAAGGGCTTTTCCAAGCGGGCGCCAGAACGCGCGCTCGAGCGCCGGAATGCGTGCGGGGCTCGCGAGCGGGAGCGGCGCGCGCGAGCTCGAGCGGTGTTAGATTTTCGAGCCAGGCGCCCGGGCTCGGGCCGTGTCGGAGGAACCGAAGGGAGAATCTTGGATTCAGGCTCAGGGAACGCTGTCCGTCGGCGTCGCTCGTATCTCGCCGCAGGGCTCGTGGTCGGCGCCATGGCGCTGCCCGCCATCGCCTCGGCGCACCTCGAACGGCCGTCTTATTGGCCTGATCCCGGTCCCGACCGCTCCGTGAGCCCGGCGGCAGGCGGCGAGGTCCCGGATGCGCGCTCGCTCGAGTCCGCGGCTACCGGCCAGGGCCCTGGACAGGTACGGGTGGTCTGCAAGCGGAACTCCCTGGATCTCGCGCTCAAGTCGATCTCTTCGGCGCGCAAGAAGGGTTTCCGCCTCCGCCCGAGCCTCCCCACGCGAAAGATCTCAGGATCGGAGGCCGACAGGCTCCTGGAGATCAACCGCGACTTCGCGCGGATGTGCAGGTACGGCTCCGTTCAGTCGGCGATCGACGACTCCGGGAACAACGACCGCATCGTGATCATGCCCGGCCGCTACACCGAGCCCAAGTCCCGCAAGGCGCCCGTGAACGACCCTCGCTGCAATCCCGAGCTGCTTCAAAAGGATCAGAGTGGCGCCGACACGCCGTCCTACAACTATCAGGCGAAGTGCTCCAACGACCAGAACCTGATCTACGTCCAGGGCCGGGCCGTCGAGGGTGATGTGCCCGAGGGCGATCCCGACCCCGACCGCCACGGAATCCCCGCGAACCAGGTAGGACGATGCGTGCGCTGCAACCTGCAGATCGAGGGCTCCGGCGCGCGCCCGGAGGACGTGATCCTCGACGCCGGCCGCGGCTACAAGAACCCTCGCAAGCCCGGCGCGCGGCCCGGTGGGAACACGCCCGCCGAGGAGTGCCTCTCGGCGCCCGACGGGCCCGAGAACCCGTGCTACGCGAAGCACGTAGTCTTGAGGACCGACCGCTCCGACGGCTTCGTGGGCCGCAATTTCCTGCTGCGCGGCGCCAGGGAGCACGGCTTCTACACCGAGGAGTCCGACGGCGTCCTGCTCGACCGGGTGAAGTTCTATTGGAACGCCGACTACGGCCACCTGTCATTTACGAGCGACCACCACGTCGTCAAGAACTGCGATGGCTTCGGTTCGGGAGACTCGGTCGTCTACCCGGGCGCGGCGCCGCAGACCGGCGAGTACCGCGACGAGGGGTTCTACCCCGATCAGCGCTACAACACGGTGATCAAGAAATGCGACCTGCACGGATCGGCGATGGGCTATTCCGGCTCCATGGGCAACTCGGTCCGGGTCACTCAGAATCGCTTCTACGGCAACGCGAACGGCCTTACCAGCGACACGATCTCGGCTCCGGGCCATCCTGGCTTCCCGGCAGACGGCCAGAAGGTCGATCGCAACTGGTTCTACTCGAACAACCTCGATGTCTACCGCGACGGCAACCCGTTCGAGCCGCTCGTGCCACAAGCCGTCGGGACCGGAATCATGTGGCCGGGGATGAATGACGGCGTGTTCTCGCGCAACCGGGTGTTCGACAACTGGCGCCATGGCACCCTGCTCGTTTCCATTCCGGACGAGGTAGCGGGTGAGGCCGAGGGCAACGTGGACGACCCGCAACACTGCGCGGAGCCAGGCGCCACCCCGGCGGAGAGCGACGATCAGGCGTCGACGTCGTGCAACAACCGGTACTTCAAGAACAAGATGGGGTCCGTCCCCGGAGGCTTTGAGGGACACCCCGGGCTGAAGAAGTTCGGCAACAAGAGCGGGCTCTCGGGCCCGCAGACTCCGGACGAGCTCCCGAACGGCGTCGACTACTGGTGGGACGAGGAGCCGACCTCGAACGACAACTGCTGGTACGAGAACGTCGGTCCCGACGGCACCCCCGGCACACTCACCGCCGACCCACAGTTCAACCCGGCGGGGCCGACCCCACCGACCCCGGGGTTCCTTCCCGAGGTGTGCGAGAACACGGGTGGCAGCCCTGCCGCATACAGCGCCAAAGCGACGTTGCTGGTCGAGTGCTTCGCCGAGTGGGAGTTCCGCGGCGAGACCGACAGCGCCGGCGAGGGGGCTTGCTACTGGTACGAGATGCCGGAGCGACCGGACTCTCGCCGCGCCGCGGTCGAACAGCGCGAGCAGGAAGCAGCGATGCGGCGCCTCGCCAAGACCCCCGAGGCACAGCGCATCGCGGAGTACTTCGGCGACGGTGAATCTGACGACGGCTAGCCGGCGTCCCACCCGTGCGCTCCTGGCCGCGGGTGCGGCGCTGCTCCTCGGAGGCTGCGGCGACGAGGACTCAGGCGACGGCGGCTCTCAACCGGCCGAGCCCGTCGGCAACGAGCTGGGCGGCTCGGTCGCCCAGCTCGCTCAGTGCAGCGACTGGGTAGGCGCCAGCCAGGAGGCGAAGCTCGCGACGATCGAGCAGATCCGCGATCAGGTAAACCGCGAGGACGCGGGCGTCACCGCGTCATCTCTAAGCGACGAGCGAGCCCTCGACGCCTTTGACAACGGGTGCGACAGGCCCGAGGCCTCGAGCTTCCGCCTCTACATTCTCTATTCGCGCGCCGCAGCGTTCGAGCCGCTGCGCAAGATCGCGGACGGCGAGGAGCCCTAGGAGCCCTTCGCCTCGTCGAAGCGCTTCTCGACCTCGTCCCAGTTGACCACGTTCCAGAACGCGTCCAGGTAGTCGGGGCGCTTGTTCTGATAGGAGAGGTAGTAGGCATGCTCCCAGACGTCAGCTCCCAGGAGCGGCGTCTTGCCCTCGGAGACCGGTGTGTCCTGGTTTGGCGTCGAGGTGATCTCCACGCCGGAGCCATCGTGGACGAGCCAGACCCAGCCTGAGCCGAACTGCCCGACGCCGGCGTTCTTGAACTCCTCTTTGAAGTCGTCGAACGAGCCGAACTTCTCGTCGATCGCTGCGGCTAGATCGCCGGAGGGCTCGCCCCCGCCATCCGGGCTCATGACCTGCCAGAAGAAGGAGTGATTGGCGTGACCGCCGCCGTTGTTTCTTACCGGCCCCTGCTTGTCGGAGGGCAGGCTGTCGAGGTTTTGGAGCACCTCCTCGACGTCCTTGTCGGCCCATTCGGTGCCCTCGAGCGCGGCGTTTGCCTTGTCCACGTAGGCCTGGTGGTGCTTGTCGTGGTGGATGCGCATCGTCTCTTCGTCGATGTGGGGCTCGAGCGCGTCGTAGTCGTAGGGAAGGTCGGGCACTTCGTAGGCCATGTTGGGGCTCCTGACTGTCGGTTTCGGTCTCGTACTAGGAAGCTTATTTGAGGCAGACGCCTCGACTGCCACCGTTCCGGTGGCGTTTAACGTTAGGTCTCGTCGGGCTCGGTGTCGCCCGGCCACGTATGCGTTCCGCGCAGGAACGCCCGGCGCGCACCGTGATCGAACCATCCGCGCACGAGACGAAAGATGGCGCCTTGAAGCGCCAGCGCGATCCCGAGCTTGAGCCACGTGGTCTCGCGGTTCTCGGGCTGCGGAGGCTCCTCCGTGTCGATCCGGCCCCAGATGAACTCGAACAGCTTCGAGCCGAGGAAGCCCGCGAGTAGGCCGCCCAGGATCGAAAGGGGAGCGAAGAGAATGCGCGCCATCGTCTAGTGAAGCTACCCGGGCGGCGCGAGCGCTAACGCGAGCGCTCGCGAACCCGCAGAGCGAACAGCGCCAGGTCGTCTCGCGGGCGGCCCTCTACGAACGAGACGACCTCCGCTTCGAGCTGGCGGAGCATCTCTTCCGGGTCGAGTCGGCCCAGCTCGGCGAGAAGCGTTTCGAGCCTCACGTCGCCGAAGATCTCGCCGTTTCGCCGCGCCTCCGGAATGCCGTCTGAGCACATGAAGAAGGTCGAGCCTCGAGGCAAGACGACCTCCTGGGATTCGAAGACGGGGTCACTCAGGATCCCGACCAGCGGCCCGGTGACGTCCAGCCTCTTGATCGACCCGTCGCTCGAGACGATCCTCGGCTCCGGATGGCCCGCGGTTGTGACTCGGGCGACCAGTCCGTCCTCTGTGGCGCGGAGCTCAGCGCAGCAAAGCGTGCAATACGTGTTCTCGCCCGAGGCCTTGATCGCCTCGTGGACCCTGAATACTGCCTCCTCGGGGCCCAGGCGCGCGGTCGCGCGCAAGGTGTGGCGGACAAGCGCCGTGAGAGCGGCCGCCTCCGGACCCTTGCCACAGACGTCGCCGACCACAGCTACCCAGTGGTCGCCGGCCTCGAAGAGGTCATAGAAGTCGCCGCCCACCTCGGTGCCCGTCCTGCCGGGACGGTGGCGCACCGCGACCTCCGCTCCGTCGACCTCTGGGAGCAGCTTTGGCAACAACGCTCCCTGGAGGATCCCCGCGATGTCGCGCTGTTGTTCGTAGAGGCGCGCGTTGTCGAGCGCCATTGCAGCGTGCGTTCCGACCTCCATCGCGAAAGCAACGTCCTCCCTGCCGAGTGGATCGCGGCCGGTGGAGCCGAGGATTGAGAGCGAGATCGCGCCGAGCACCTTTCCGCGCGCGACCAGGGGGACGATCAAGCTCGAGCGTTCGTCCGCCTTGAGCTGGGCGTACCCGGTGAGCTCGCCGGCGGTGTCGGCCTCCGCGATTCCGCGCCGCCGCGCACGTTCGGCTTCCTTGTTCTCGGCGAGCCTCGTGGACAGGACGGGCTGGCGGCTGGAGACGGCGGCGCGAATGGGGCTGGTGGCGGCCGGCGCTGGAAGGGAGCGGACCAGCGCTTCGGTCTCGGCGTCGAGAGCGGTGACCCCGGCTCTTTCGACGCTCCCATCAGGGTCCACCTCATAAACGGCACAAACGTCCGCCACGGTCGGGACAAGAGTTCGGCCAAGGCTCTGAAGGCGGCCCTTCACGCCGATCTCGCGCTCGATCGCCTCGGTGATCTGCGTCAGGAGGCTGTCTCTAGCCGCGCGGCGCTCCGCGTCCGCCCTGCGACGGTGAAGGTCGCGCTCGCGCCGCGACGCCAGCGCGAACAGCGCTGCCGCGACGAGCGCCAAGGCCAGCCCGCTTACGCCATAGGCGACGGCCGGGACGATGTCGACGGACGTCGTGGCCGGGATCGCGACCTGCCAGCGGCGCCCGAGGACGTCCACCGTAGTAGTTATGTCGCTGTCGATCGGCACGGCATCCGTGAGCGCCTCGCCCTCGTCCGTGATCGCGATTGCGCCATCGACGTCGAGCGACCGCCGCGCTCGCTCGGCGATCACCTGGCCGGGAACGCCCGAGATCATCAGGCCGACCGTCTCAGGAACGCCATTCACGCTGAGGGTCACGGGCGCGTAGACGCTCGCGCCCGTCTCGCCCGACTGGGGTAGCGTGATCGGCGGGGTCAGGCGCGGCTCGGCCGCGTTGATCGCGTCCCGCGCGACCTCCGCGCGGGTTGGATCTGAGAGCGTGTCGAAGCCCAAGAACGAGCGTCTATTAGTCGTGTTGGGATAAGTGGCTGCCAGCGGCAAGTAGGCGTCGCTCGACCCCTCGAGTGGCACCACTCCGCTGCTATCCGCGTTGAGCTGAGTCAACGGGTGGCCCAGCTCCTCCTCGAACCTCGATCTCTCGGCGTCGGAGATCCGTGGCGCCCACGAGATGCCGATGAAGGACGAGCGCTTGATCACCTGGCGCGCGAACGACCGAAAGCGCGAGGCCTCGAGGCTGCCGTCCGTGTTGACGATGCCGGACGCGCCACGAAGCCCTGCCGCGATTCCCGCCACGTCCAGCCGGGCATCCTCCGCGGCTCGCTCCGCGAGCTCGAGATCGGTATCTAAGGCGGCGTCGCGCTCGTCGTCGTAGGCCAGGTAGGAGACGATGGCGGTTGCGGCGAGGAGAGCGAACACCACAAGGCCTGAGAGCAGCATGCGTCGTGCAGGCATCCCTAGATGATCCTACGCCGCCCCCGATGAGAGAACGCCCGGGCCTAGAGCGCCGTGGTCGCGACCGCCCGATCGCTCATCGTCGTGAAGAGCGTACGGCGGGGCGTCCCCTGGGCCATGTCGAAGCGCATCGAGAGCCGTGTGCCGCCATCATCAGAAACCACGGTGACGCCGTCTGCCAGGCGTCCGATGACCGGTAGCCCCATGCCGTTGTGCTCCCGGGAAACCCCTGCGGTCATCCCGGTGCCGCCATCGCTGACGCTGACCACGATCGTGGAATCCTCGAGCTGAGCCTCGACCTCCACGCGGCCGGCCGAGGCCCCCGGATAGGCATGACGGACGACATTTCCCACCGCCTCGGACACTGCGACCGCGATCGAGGCGGCTAGACGGTCGTCGGCTTGGTTCAACTCGCCGAACCAGCGCATGATCTCTGAGCGAACCAGTCGCACGCTGCTTGGCTCAGCAGCCATCGAGATCTCAAGACGTGACTTACCCGCCGCCATTAGGTTCGACTGCCCGGTTCGGGGCCGAATTACACATGACTACTTGCCGCTGCTCTGGATAATCGGGGCGCCCGGATTTGAACCGGGGACCTCACCGACCCGAACGGTGCGCGCTACCAGGCTGCGCCACGCCCCGAGAGGCTGGAAGCGTATCCGGTGCGCTTCGCCGGCTCGTCGCCATACTGATCGCGTGGAGCCCGGATCCGAGCCCGCCCGTCCCCTGGGCAGCGGGCTCCCGTGGCGGCCGATCGCAGCCTCCTTCGGCATCGCCTTGCTCTTGATCGGGGCCTTTCTTTTCATCGAGCCACTTCGCGAGGCGGCGCAGGACACGGTGTCCGGCGAAACCGCTTCGCTACGGGCGGACCTGCGCGATTTTGGCGCCGGCGGTGTCGCCCTTGTCGCCGCCCTTGCCGCGCTTCATACGTTCGTCTGGTACCCGGCCGAGATCCTCGACGCGGCGACCGGCTTCGTCTACGGGTTCTGGCCTGCGATGGCGATCCTGGTCGTCTGCTGGACGGCGCAGGGGATGCTCGCCTATGAGATCGGCAGGCGAGCCGCCCGCCCGGTCCTCGAGCGGCTGATCCGCCCGGACCGCCTCGGTCGCCTGGAGCACGCCGTCGAGGAAGGCGGGGTGACGCTGCTGCTAGCGGCTCGCTTGGTGCCGATCGTGCCGTTCAGCCTGTTCTCCTACGTCGCCGGTGCCGCGGCTGCGCCACGAGTTCGCTTCGCGTGGACGACAGCCGTCGGCTATCTGCCGATCACGGCGCTTTCGGTCTATCTGGGCACGAGACTCGACGAGCTGTCGCTGAGCGATCCGCGCATCTGGGCGGCCGTGGCCGGCCTCCTCCTCCTGCTCCTCCTTGCCCGCCTACTCAAGCCGCTCTTGGAGGATTAGGGCGCGACGTCGGCGGAAGCGACCTCCACGCGCTCGATCGCGGCGCGGACCTCGTCGAGCGTGGGCGTGTCCTCGAGTTGCTCCACGCCGCCGACTCCCGTGACCACGATCGCGGGGCCTACGGGCAGCCTCAGCTCGTTGGCCAGCTCGCCGTCGCGGTCGATCTCGCTCGAGTAACCGGGGTCCTCCGACTGGGCCGTGAGCTCCTCCGCGAACTCTTTGTCCCATTCATCGATCTCGAGGCCGGGAGTAACCTCGGCGGCGGCCTTGAGAAAGGTCTCGTCGATGCCTTGTGGCCCGGCGTTCTCGAGGTTGCGAAAGACGATTTCAGCGAACTGCCACTGGTGGCCCTGCTCTCCCGCCGCGCTGGCGGCGATCGCCGCCTCGGTGACACCTGCTCGGCCGAACGAGAAATGACGAATGGAGATCTGCGCTCGGCCCTCGCGGACGAACTCGTCGATCACGGGGTCGACGACTTCCGCCTGGAAGGCAGCGCCGGGGAGCGCGCGAATGTCTGTGAACAGCTCGATCTCGACAGGCGCGTTCTCATCGCCCAGACGGGCTCCGTCCTGCTGGATACCCGCGACGAGCGCCTGGACCTCGCCTCGCTCGGCGAACTCCACCGACGTCGGGCCGCCCTCGCCGATCGAGATCGAGATGATCGATATCGCGACCCCAGCGGCGACCACCGCGATGATCGCCCTGGGGACCCAGGCGCTCATCCAGCGACGGCCTTGTAGTAACGGACCGCGAGGCCGGTGAGCAGCGTCTCGAAGGCCTCCTCGACCGGCCTGCCGCTCGCCTCCGCGTAGCTCACGAGTCCCCTCGCCTCGATCTCAGCCGAGACGCGCACGACTTCGTCGACCAGCGCAGGATGCTCGTCGCAAAAGAAGGCGCCGATCGAGTAAAGCTCCGAGTCCATCAGGGAGCTGAGGAAGGCCGAGTCCGTCATCTGCGACAAACTTACGCTGGATCGCGAATCTCCATGGCACGCCTCGACGAAATAGTCCACTTCTGCGACGAGACGCTCGACATCGGATCGTTCACCGACTACGGCCCCAACGGCCTCCAAGTACCTGGTGCGCCCGAGGTATCGAGGATCGCCACGTGTGTGTCGGCTCACCAGGAGACGATCGAGCGAGCGATCGCAGGAGGCGCCGAATTGCTCATCGCCCATCACGGCCTGTTCTGGGACTTCCACCCCCGCTCGCTCTCCGAGCCGATGGCGGCTCGGCTTCGCGCCGCGCTCGTCGCAAACCTCAGCGTCGCGGGCTATCACTTGCCGCTGGACGCCCACCGGGAGATCGGGAACAACGCGCTCCTTTGCGCAGCCCTGGGCTTCTCGCCCTCCCCCGAACCGTTCGGCCAAGCGAAGGGCTCAGCGATCGGAGTCGTCGGTCGCGATTCCGATGGGATTTCGCCCGACGAGCTCCAAGCGCGCGTCCGCGCCGCGATCTCGCCCGATCCACTCGTCTTTGAGGCGGGTCCACCGCTGGTCCGGTCGATCGGGATCGTCTCGGGCGCGGGCTCCTCGGCGATCTCCGAGGCCGTCCGCCTTGGCTTGGACGCGGTGCTGACCGGCGAACCTGCAGAGCACGCAATGGCGGATGCCCGCGAAGGCTCCCTTCACTTCGTCGCCGCCGGCCACTACGCAACCGAGACGATGGGCATTCGCCGGCTGGGAGAGCTCGTCGCGGAGAATTTTGGGGTCGCGCACGAGTTCATCGACGTTCCAAATCCGATTTGACACCGTCCGCTTAAAGAGGGAAACTTCAGAGGAAGACATCGACCGGCAGTGACCCCCGAGCGCTGCTGTCGCAACACAACACAGGAGAGGTGCATGGCAAATCACCTGACGCCCACGGAGCTCGCCGACGAAGTGAACATGAAGCGGCGGGAAGTGATCTCCAAATGCATGCAGATGGGCGTTCCGATCTTCAACGGACGCATCGACAAGTCGCTCTTCGTCACCTCGCTGGCGCAGCTGCCCGAGAACGCAAAGCGCACCCAGGCAGCCGCCTAGGTTGAGCCCAACCGCGAGGCGCCCGCTGCGTCGCGGGTGATTTTCGCTGCTATATCGTGCGGATCATGGAATCCGCAACGGTCACCCCCACCTCCGCCGGCGTCGGCTCGAAGACCATCGCCGACCTCTTGCCCAGGGCAGTCGCCAAGTACGGCTCGCGGCGAGCCGTCATGTTCAAGGACGATTCAGGCCGCTGGGACACCCGCACCTACGACGAGGTGGGAGAAACGGTCAAGCAGCTCTCGCTTGGGCTGATGGCGCTTGGGATCGAGAAGGGCGACAAGGTCGCGATCCTCGCCAACACGCGCCCTGAGTGGACCTACTTCGACTTCGCTGCGCTGACGGCAGGCGCCACGGTCGTTCCGATCTACCAGACCAACTCGCCCGAGGAGTGCGAGTACGTCCTCGAGAACTCGGATGCCCGCGCCATCATCGTCGAGGACGAAGAGCAGCTCGAGAAGATCAGGGCCGTGCGAGATCGCTGCCCGCAGCTCGAGCACGTGATTCGCATCACCGGCAAAGGAGGTGGTGCGATCCCGGCCGACGAGTTGATCGAGCGCGGCTCAGGCCTCAGCGATTCGGATTGGACGGAGCGCTACGAGTCCGTCAGCCCCGACGACATCTGCACCTTCATCTACACCTCGGGCACGACCGGCCCGCCAAAGGGATGCGTGATCTCACACGGCAACTACCGGGCGATGCTGGACATGGTGGTCGAAAAGAACGTCCTCGGCGACGAGGATGAGCTGACATATCTCTTCCTGCCGCTCGCGCATTCCTTCGCCCTCTTGATCCAGCTGGGCAACTTCGAGCTCGGCGCGTCGATCGCCTACTGGGAGCGCGATCCCCTGCGAATCGTGCCCAACCTCTCAGAGGTCAAGCCCACCTACTTCCCGTCGGTTCCGCGGATTTTCGAGAAGATCTATACGGCAGCGACCGCGGCGATCGAGAAGGAAGGCGGTCAGAAGAAGCGGATCTTCGACTGGGCCGTCGGGGTCGGCAAGCGCTACCGCGAGGCCGAGCGCTCAGGTGGCGCCGGCGCGCTCCTGAGCGCCCAGTACAAGCTCGCCGACCGCTTGGTCTTGCACAAGATCCGCAATCTCTTCGGGGGCAACCTGCGCGTGGCGGTCACCGGCGCCGCACCGATCAATCCGGACATCCTTCGCTTCTTCGACGCGGCCGGCGTCCTCGTCCTCGAGGGCTGGGGCATGACCGAGACTTCGACGGCGGCGACGATCGCGACGCCCGACGAGTTCAAGTTCGGCACGATCGGCAAGCCGCTACCAGGCGTCGAGGTGAGGATCGCCGACGACGGCGAGATCCTCGTCAAGGGCCCCAACGTGTTCAAGGGCTACTACAAGAACGACGAGGCGACGGCCGAGACGATCGTGGACGGCTGGCTCCACACCGGCGATCTGGGCGAGCTCGACTCGGACGGCTACCTGTCGATCACCGGCCGGAAGAAGGACATCATCATCACCGCGGGCGGCAAGAACATCACGCCTGCCAATCTCGAGGCCGAGATCAAGCAGCATCCGCTCGTCTCGCAGTGCGTCGTGGTCGGGGATCGCAAGCCCTATCTGGTCTGCGTGGTCACGCTCGACCCCGAAGAGGCGCAAAAGCTCGCCTCTGAGAAGGGCATTGACGCGTCCACCCTCCACCAAAACGACGAGGTGCGGGCGTCGATCCAAGCTCACCTCGACCAAATCAACCAGCGCTTCGCGCGGGTTGAGCAGGTGAAGAAGTTCGTGATCTTGCCGGAGGATCTCTCCCAAGAGGGCGGCGAGCTGACCCCGACGATGAAGATCAAGCGAAACGTCGTCGCCGACAAGTACTCCGGCGATATCGAGTCGCTCTATTCGGGCTAGTCGGCCTCCGGTGGGTCTCGCCATTAGCGCGAGCCCATGGAGACCGCGTCACAGGAGCCGGTTGCGGCCGTTTCTCCGCATTCGACATGGGTACGAGCCGCACCGGGTCACAACACGACTAGGAGGCGGAACCGATGAAGGCGCTGACATGGCAGGGATCAGAGGACGTGCAGATCACCGATGTGCCGGACCCGAAGCTCGAGGAGCCGACCGACGCGATCATCAAGGTCACATCGACGGGGCTCTGCGGGTCCGATCTCCACCTTTACTCGGTACTCGGCGCGTTCATCGACCCGGGCGACGTCCTGGGTCATGAGCCGATGGGGATCGTCGAAGAGGTCGGATCGGAGGTCGAGCACATCCAGGCCGGCGACCGCGTCGTGATCCCGTTCAACATCTCTTGCGGGCACTGCTGGATGTGCGAGCGCGAGTACTTCGCCCAGTGCGAGACCACGCAGAACCGAGACCAGGAGAAGGGCGCATCACTCTTCGGCTACACCAAGCTCTACGGCCAGGTCCCCGGGGGTCAGGCCGAGTACCTGCGCGTGCCGCAGGCTCAGTTCGGGCCGATTCGCGTGCCCGACGGGCCGCCGGACGAGCGCTTCGTGTACATGTCGGACGTCCTGCCCACCGCGTGGCAGGGAGTCGAGTTCGCCGAAGTCCCCGACGGCGGGACGCTCGCGGTCTTCGGGCTCGGCCCGATTGGGCAGATGGCGTGCCGGATTGCCCGCCACCGCGGCCACAGGGTCATCGGGATCGACCTCGTGCCGGAGCGCCTCGAGATGGCCCGCCGATACGAGGTCGAGACGATCGACACCTCCGACGTCGACGATGTCTCCGAGGTGATCCGCGGCATGACTGACGGTCGCGGCGCCGACAGTGTCCTGGAGGCCGTCGGCATGGAGGCGCACGGCGCGCCGTTCGGGAAGTTCGCTCAGACAGCCGCAGGATTTCTGCCCGACGCCGTCGCTCAGCCGATGATCGAGAAGGCCGCGATCGACAGGATGTCGGCGCTCTATGACTGCTTCGACTCGGTTCGCCGGGCGGGCACGATTTCGATCTCAGGCGTCTACGGCGGCCAGCTCGACCCGATTCCGATGATGCAGATCTTCGACAAGGGGGTGAGCCTCAATATGGGCCAGGCTCATGTCAAGCGCTGGATCGACGACATCCTGCCGCTCGTGACCGATGACGACGACCCGCTCGGCACCGAGGACTTCGCGACGCACAAGCTGCCGCTGACCGAAGCGCCGGGCGCTTATGAGACGTTCCAAAAGAAGCAGGACGACGCGATCAAGGTCGTCTTCGAGCCGCATGGCCCGAAGGCTGCCAGCGGCAACGGTTAGCCCTGAGCGCGTTACTCGGGCGGGGCGTCTAGCGGGTTCTCCGCGAGGGCCTTCGCCACGCTGACCAGGTTCTGCGCCGCTGCTCGCGCGGTCTTCGCGGACCAGTCGTGGCCCTCGTCCGTGTCGAGGTATTCGTCGCCGGGGCCGGGACCCTTGTTCCAGTACGTGAACGCCTGCGCCGGGATCGTGTAGCCGATGTCGCCGAGCTGGCCGGAGAGCTCGAAGATGCAGTGGTGAGCGCCGTCCTCGTTGCCCGTGACGACGACTCCAGCGACGCGGTTGAAGGCGACCGGTCTCTCCTCGTCATCGGTCTCCGAGAGCATCGCGTCCATCCGCTCGAGCACGCGCGAAGCGACGGATGAGGGGCGCCCAAGCCAGGTGGGGGTGCCGACGACCAGGATCTCCGAGTCCAAGAGCTTCTCGTGAACGGGCGGCCATTCGTCACCTTCCCCCATATCGGTCTCGACTCCCGGTTTGAGGTCGAGATCGACGGCGCGGATCAGCTCACACTCGACGCCGTGCGACTCGAGCGCGTCGATCAGGACCTTGAGCAGAGCTTCGGTGTTGGATGTCTCCGGGGACGGCTTGAGCGTGCAGTTCAGAATGGTTGCTTTCATCGGTCATGAATACCCGGCCTGAAAGGGGGCAAGCGACGACTCGTGAGACCAGGGTGATAAATCGCGCTCTGAGCTACGAGGGCCAGATGTCCGCGTTCGCGACCTCGAGCAGGTTGTCGGCGGGATCGCGGAAGTAGAACGAGCGCCGCCCGTCCGACCAATCGTGTTCGTGCTCTATCTCGACGCCGTCTGCCTCGAGGCGTTCTCGCATCGAGTCGTAATGGTCGGGCGCGGCCACGAAGCAGATGTGGCCGACGCCCGAGCTTCCGTGCTGAGCAACCGGCGAATCGTTCTCGGTCAACAGCTTGCGGTCGAACAAGAGCAGCACGCCGAAGCCGAGCCTGAACGCGGTGCCGTCCCCCCAGTCGGCGACCTCGGTGAGGCCGAGCGTTTCGCGGTAGAAGGCAAGCGTCTCGCCAGCGACCTCGTGGTCGAACGAGAGCGCCGTTTCCAAGATGCCTGAAAGTTCGCCGCGACTTTTCAATCGCTACACGCTTAACGTAAGCCGAGGAGCAGTTCGCACCTTTCGCTCCATCTCGAGCCGAAAAGCAGTAACGGCCGGGCGGGTCCCGCCATGCGCGTCAAAGTTATGGTTGACCTCCAGGGCGTAGGCAGCACCCTCCTCCCCTTCGAGAACGTCAACAGCCAGAAGATCCCCACCCACTGCATAGAGCATCTCAGAAGCGACGGACTCGACTTCGGGGGAAGGATCGTCGCGACAGATAGTCGATCCTGTCGAGATCGCCAGGATGCGATCTTCGGGGCGGGGCGGTTTACGCCAGTACGGGTCCACGATGCCGGCCTCGCGCCCGACGATGATCCGCCAGCTGCGCGCGGGCCAGATCATTTCTTGTACGAGCAGGTCTTCCTGGCGCTCGAAGGCGCGCTCCAGCGCCAGGTCGAGTGACCCCAGGACCTCGATGCCCGCGCTTCGGTTGCCGTGGAGGGGTTTGACGAGCGTCTCTCCTCGCCCAGCGAAGATCTCGGTCCGCCACGCCCTCGCGGCTTACTACGAGGGACCGCGGCTGCTTTACGCCTTGAAGCTCGAAGGCAAGATGGGCAACCGCCTTGTGCTCACACGCTCGCCGGGTCTCCTGGCTGTTCAGCATCGGGACCCCGGCGCGAACCAGATAGGCGTCGAGACAGTCCATCTCGGTCGCGCACGCGCGAAACCTGGGTAGGCAGATGTCAAAGGCCGAAAGGTCGAGGTCCCGAACGCAGTCGAGCCCGTGAACCTCTTGAACCTCATCCCCGGCCTCGCGCAGTGCAGAGGCAAGATCAGGCGTCCACGAGTTGACCTCGTTTCTCTCCCAGCAAAGAAGGACGTTCATTGGGCTGCGATTGCCCGTAGCCGTGTGACAGAAACGCCGCGTGCTTCAGACCTACCCCGGGCCGTGCGCAGCGACTGATTCGTCGCCAGGACCCGTGCGAATCGGCGGCGGCGAGCTGGCGCGCGCCGTCCGCCGCGCTGGCTATGAGCCCGGGGTCAGCAGCCGCTCCTTGACACGATCGAAGACAGCGCCCGGGAGCACCTTTTGCAGGAAGACGGCAGATCCGGCCCCGCGTCCAACGAGGTACCGATCATCGGGAGAGGAATCGGTGAGCGCCTTGCGAAGCTCCTGCGCCACCTCGTCAGGGTCTTCTCCGCCGTCATCCGCCGCTGCCAGGCGCTGGTCGAACGCTTCGAGCTCATCCCCGTAGATCTCGCGTTGCTCAGGAGTGAGTGATGCGATCGTCTTCTTCAAATGCTCACGCCCCTTACCCCAGATCTCCGTGGCGATCGTGCCCGGCTCCACCACGATCACGTCGACTCCGAGCGAGCGCATCTCCGCCCGGAGCGAGTCAGCGAGGCCCTCGACCCCAAACTTGGTCGCGTGGTAGGCGCCGGCATAGGGAAATGCGACCCGGCCACCGAGAGAGGTCACGAAGACGACCCGGCCCTCTGCCGCCCGGATCATGGGTAAGACGGCTTTGGTCACCTCGAAGTGGCCGATCAGGTTGGTATCGACGATGCGGCGAAAGTCCTCGGAGGGGATAGTCTCGACCGCGCCCGTGACCGGGATCCCGGCGTTGTTGACAACCGCGTCGAGCGTCCCACCGGTCGTCCGCGAGATCTCGGTGACGGCTGAGGCGACCGAGTCAAGGGACGTGACGTCAAGCTCTACGGCCTGCGCCCCGGCCGGCACATCGGCAATGTCACGCACGCCGGCGAAGACCATCCAGCCCTCCTCAGCGAGGTGTACAGCCACCGCCTTGCCAATCCCCGTCGAAGCCCCGGTTATCAAAACGCTCTTTCGTCCGCCCGCCATGACGCCTCCTTGGTTGGTTCCAGGAGAGCATCTACCCCGCCTGTGGCCGGTATTAGCGCGCCTAGGCGTCTAGAGCTTCGTCGGCGTCGAGATCCTCGGCTGGAGTGGTCGAGCCTCTATTGCCGCCGCGCATGAGTGTCGAAGTCGTTTGCTCGAGGACCCGGCGCCAGCCCGCTCGGCTCTCGGACGCGCGCTCGACGTGGTCCATCGCATGGCGCACCCGGCGCTTCGAGATCTCGATCCCGTGGCGTTTGGCGATCGCGCGGTAGCGGTCGTAGTCGCGCGCGAGCTTGAGCGTGACGGACTCGAAGCCGTGCTTGGCGATCTCGAGGCGCGCCCCGTAATCGAGGATCGAGGTTCCGAACATCAGCGCGTCGTCCAGCTCGGGCTCGATCAGGACGATGTCGACGCCGGGGTAGCGCTCCTCCCAGATCTCGACCGCACGGTGGAGGCGGTCGTGGGACATCATGCGGAAGACCTGATTGCCGATCCCGGCGAGGCCCATGTCTGAGACGTGCTGAACCCTCGAGCCGGTGATGGTCGGGATGGTCTTGCCGAAGTCGTTCACGTAGGGGACGAGCGGGTTGATGACGACCACGAACTTGGCTCCCCGCTCGACCGCGACGTCGATGTTGGTGGTCGAGAGGATGCCGCCGTCGATGAACTCACGGCCCTTGATCTCGACGGGCTCGTAGATCATCGGCAGGGCGCCGGAGGCCGCTACGGCCTTGGAGATCGGCACATCCGCCCACTCCCCCTCGCCGAGGACGACGCGCTCCGTGGTGTCGAGGTCGGTGACGGTCAAATACAGCTCGGCCGCCAGATGCCGGAAGTCGTCGGTGCGGTCGGGGTCTGAGAGGACCTCGTGCATGTAGCGCTCGATGCCCGTGCCGCGGTAAAAGCCCGGCGGCATGAGCCCGGCGAGGCCGGTCGCCAGATCCATGATCGACGATTCCTTTTCGAAGAGCTCCCTCACGATCCCCGCCACCTTCAGGGGAAGTGTCAGCGACCCGCGGACGAAGCCGCCGTAGTTTGGCCGCAGAAGCATCGAGAGGTCGATGTCGGGGATCGGCGAGCGAAGCTCGGCGTTTAGGACTCGCATCATCTCCTCGGGAGTCACCCCGTTTGCCGTCAGGCTGGCGATGAACGACCCGGCGCTCGTGCCGACGTAGATGTCGAACTCGTTGACCGTGTGATTCACGGACAGGAGATCCAGGGCGCGAAGCGCACCGATCTCGTAGACGCCGCCGGTGAAGCCGCCGCCGCCGAGCACCAGGGCCGTCTTTGAGACCTCGCGCTTGCCGCGCTTGGCGCGTTGCGCGCGCGATTGGCTTGTGTGCCCGACGTATCGAGCTCGACGACCTTGCCCATCGGCGCGCATTATCGCAGGGTGCTCGCCTTCCGGAGCGAGGCTCCTACCGCAAAAAGGGCGACTCGCGGAGTGGGTATCTTCGCCAGGTGGGCCTCTCGCGATGCCTAGCAGGGATGTTTGCGGCGGCGGCGGTTCTGGCCGCGGTCGCAGAACCCGCTGTGGGCGCGACCCCGGGTGAGGGAGGCGTGACGCCCGTCGCTCGCGAGGGCACGCCGGCGGCGTCTGAGAAGCGCATCTCACGCGGGCATCTGCGCAACATGCTCGAGCGCGAGATGGATTCGGTGGGTGGCGCTTCGGGCGCCTACGTCTACGACGTCGAGGCCAACTCGAACCGCCTGATCTACTCGGACTCCGGCTCGAACGGGCGAATCCTGGCCTCGAACTCGAAGCTCTTTACCACCGCGGCCTACCTCGAGCGCTTCGGCGCGGGGCATCGCCTCGTGACAAGGGTCTTTGCGCGCGGCAAGCGCGCCGGTGGTCGCGAGCGCACGCTCCGTGGCAGCCTCGTCCTGGTCGGAGACGGCGATCCGGCGCTCGCGACGGCCGGCTTTGCGGGCGCTCGAAACCTGCCGCTCACGAGCGTCGGGCCGCTCGCCAAAGCGGTCAAGGATGCCGGGATCAGGAGCGTCAAGGGCAACCTGATCGCCGACCCGACGATCTTCGACCGCGCGCGCTCGGTGCCGATGCCTGGCGTGACGCCGGACCCGGGCGATCTGCCGACCCTCTCGGGCCTGTCGTTCAACCGGGGCACCGCGAACGGTGGCTACGCGCGAAGCCCGGCGAAGAACGCGGGCAAAGAGCTGGCGAGGGAGCTCCGTGGACGGGGCATTCGGCTGACGGGAAAGTTGAAGGTCGACGGAGTCCCGAAGCGCCTGTTCGAGGGTGAGCCGCTCGGCACGGTCAGCTCGCCTTCTGCCAAGGCGTTTGCGACCCAGACCAACAAGCCGTCGGACAACTTCTACGCCGAGATGCTCCTGAAGCGGATCGCAGCGGCCACCGGCAGCCAGGGCACGACCGCGCGCGGCGCCAAGCGCGTCGAGGCGTTTGCGCACGACGCCGGCAGCGGCGTCCGGATGGTGAACGGCTCAGGGCTGGCCCGGTCCAACACCGCCTCGCCCAAGAGTGTGGCCGAGCTCCTCACCTACATGCGCCGCGACGACTCCGAGAAGGCGGCGTTCTACGACTCACTGGCGATCGCGGGCCGCTCTGGGACGCTGTCGAACCGGATGCGTAACACGGCCGCCGAAGGCCGCTGTCACGCGAAGACCGGCACCATCGACGGCGTCAGCGCCCTCTCGGGCTACTGCCGAGCCGGAGCGGGGACCGTCGCCTTCTCGATCCTCATGAACAACGTCTCGATCACCGCCGCACAACGAGCACAAGACCGGATGGCGGCGGCAATCGCCCGCTTCCGCTAGCCCGGCCCCGCCAGGCCTGGCGAGCGCCTGGAAAGTCGCTCCAGGTCGGCATTTGCGGGCGCTCGTCGTGGGCGCTTGCACCAAGGGGGACAGCGCCCGCCTAGGCCTCGGGCGCGCCGGCGTTTGCAAGCAGGTCCACCACCTCGGCTGGCTTGAAGATCGCCTGATCCCATCCGGCTCGAAGCACCGTGTCGCCATGGGTTTCGAGCAAAGCTTGCCGCTCGGCGTCGTCGGCACGTGCCAGCGCGTCACCGTGCCACCGCGCGCCGTCCGCCTCGAGGACGAGCCGTTGCTCGGGCCAGCGAAAGTCCGGCACCACCTTGCGGCCGTCTAGATAGAGGGGCTTGTTCACGTCTGGCATCGCTAAGCCGCCCGCCGAAATCACGCTCAGCATCACGTCCTCGAGTTCCGAGCGGGTTGGAAGACCTCGCGCGAGGATGTCCCTCATCACGCGCGAGCCGCGCACCGGCCCGAGCCGATTCAGCAATTCCAGGAGCTTGCGAACGCTTGTCAAGCGGTCACCTAGAGCTGCGCGTGTGACGGCCCGCAGCTCGCTGCGGGAAAGCACTGCGGCGAGGGCCACGACCGTCCAGGTTACGTTGGTCACCAGCATCCCGTCCCGGATCATGCAGTCGGCCCTAGTGATGAAGGACGAGCGGTGAACCTTGATTCCCTGGTGGTCGTGATCGAAGCCGTCCAAAGCCGTCAGCTCGATTTCGCCTTCAACCCAGTCCATGATTCCGAGGCGAGCTGCCTCCGCTCGGTGACTCAATGCAGCGTGGCCCTGGCAGGCCTTGTACGCAGCGATGAAACGTCCAGTCAGCGACACGTTCGGATGTCCGACCGCATAGACGCCATGGTGAAGGCGATGCAACCGGCCGTTGCGCTCACGCAATGCGACCGCATGACGGTTGAGGCCGCACCTCCGCAGCTCGCCGACATCCAAAACTCCCTCGCTCCTAGCGGCCATCCGCGACGCCTGCCTGTCCCGGCGACCGCCCGGAGATACCGACCCGGCGCGACTTTTCGGGCGCTCGGCGAGTGAGCTGCGCTTGCGAGACACACTCGAAAGACTGCGGGTTTTCGCGTGTCGGGTCTAGGCGCATATGTACCGAGAACGCATCGAAATGCGCCTGAGGCAATCGCCGGAGCCCGAAACCCTCCGCGAAGCCCTGCCGAGCGCCCGGAAATGCCAGCTCGTTGCGACTTTTCGGGCCGTCGCGAGTGGGCGCGGGCGCTCGCGGGCCCGGGCGCGATCGCTAGCTCAGCAGCTTTTCCAGAGCGGGTTCGTCGATTACGTCGACGCCCAGGTCCTCGGCCTTTGCGAGCTTCGAGCCTGGGCTGTCACCTGCGACGACGTAGTCAGTCTTCCTCGACACTGAGCCCGTCACCTTGCCGCCCGCCCGTTTGATCTTCGAGCTTGCCTGGTCGCGTGAGAGGTTGGGCAGCGTTCCCGTGATCACGAAGGTCTTGCCGTCGAGCGGGCCGCCCTGGGCCCGGCGCTCCGAGGGATCGAGCTCGAAGCGAAGCCCGCGCTGGCGAAGCTTTGCGATCAGATCGCGGGTTGGCTCCTCCGCCAGCTCGTCGGCGATCTGAGCCGCCGTGATCGGCCCAACTCCCTCGACGTCGGTGATGTCCTCTGCGCTCGCCTCAAGCAAGGTGTCGATCGTCCCGAAGTGCTCGGCCAGCGCCTGGGCGGTGACGTAGCCGATGCCGGGCAACCCCAGCGCGAAGAGGACGATCGAGAACGGTTGCTTCAAGGAATCGTCGATCGCGGCTTTGAGGTTCCGGGCTGAGATCTCGCCGAACCCCTCGAGCGCCTGGAGGTCGTCCTCGCTGATGTCGTAGACGTCGCCCTGGTCGGAGATCAAGCCCTCGTCGAGGAAGCGGTAAGAGAGCTTCTCGCCGAAGCCCTCGATGTCCATGACCGCGGTGAAGTGCTTGATGCGCTGGAAGTTCTGGCCGGGGCAGCCGCGCCGGTTCGGGCAGATGGTGAAGACCGAATCTTCGGGCTTGACGGTCGGCGTGTCGCAGCGCGGGCACTTCTTCGGCGGCCTGGCCTTGCGGAGACGCTTGCCCTTCCGGCGCTGGATCATGGGCGCGATCACCTGCGGGATCACGTCGCCCGCGCGGGTCACCACGACCACGTCGCCCTCGCGGACGTCCTTTCGCGCCAGGTCCTCTTCGTTGTGGAGGGTGGCCTGGCTGACCGTGACCCCACTGACCTGAACCGGCTCGAGCTGCGCGAACGGGATCAGGTTGCCGACGCGGCCGACGTTCCAAACCACATGCTTGAGCTCGGTGGTCGCGGTGATCGGCGGGAACTTCCAGGCGATCGCCCAGCGAGGTTCACGACCGACCACGCCCAGCTCGCGCCAGAGGGCTCGCTCGTTCACCTTGACGACGACGCCGTCGATCTCGTAGTCGAGGCTCTCGCGGCGATCCTCCCACCACTTGCACTTGGTGACGACCGAGTCGATGCCCTGGTGGAGCTCGATCTCGTCCTCGACCGCAAAGCCGCGCTCGCGAAGCCACTCGATCTCGTCATGGTGGGTCTCGTGCTCTGTGCCCCTGCGAGTGCCGATGCCGTAGCACCACATCGCGAGCGGCCGTGAGGCAGCGATCTTCGGATCGAGCTGGCGAATCGTTCCCGCTGCCGCGTTCCGCGGGTTGGCGAAGGTCGACTCGCCCGCCTCGGCCCGTTCTTCGTTCATCCGGATGAAGCCCGAGCGCGGGTAGTAGATCTCGCCGCGAACCTCGATCATCTCGGGCGCGTCCGGGATCTCCTTGGGAATGTCTGAGATCGTCAAGAGGTTGTGGGTGACGTCCTCGCCGATTCGCCCATCGCCGCGGGTGGCTCCGCGCACGAGCTTGCCGTTCTCATAGATCAGCGAGATCGCAAGCCCGTCGATCTTGGGCTCGGTCACGTAAGAGGTCTCTGCCGCCGTGATGTCGAAGCGCTTTAAGAGGTTGGCGATCCTCTTCTCCCAGGCGCGCATGTCGTCCTCGGAGCGGGCGTTTGCGAGCGAGAGCATCGGCTCGGGGTGCTCCACCTGCTCGAAGCGAGAGAGCGGCGTCCCGCCCACGCGTTGCGTCGGCGACTCGGGCGTCTCAAGCTCGGGATGCTCTGCCTCGAGCGTGCGGAGCTCGTCGATCAGCGCGTCGTACTCGTCGTCGCCGATCTCCGGATCGTCCTTTTCGTAGTAGAGCTCGTTGTGGTGCTCAAGTTGGCGGCGAAGCTCGTCGGCGCGGACGGCGGGGTCGGCGCTCATGTCTTCGGGAGCGATCCCGCCCTCGAGGCCACGTCGAGCAGGTCGGCGGTGTCCCAGGCGCCGAGCCCGTCAAGGCCGTCGTGGTGGGTGAGGTCGAAGTGGATTGGCGTGAGTGACACCTTTCCGCGCGCGACCGCGGCGAGGTCCGTGCCGGGCTCGTCCTCGAAAGACGGCTCGAAGCCGTAGATCTGGTAGCGGCGCCGGCCGTCGGAGTCCTTGTCGACAAGCTTCAACTCGTCGTCGTAGAGGCGCTTCCCGAGCTTCGTCACCTCGACGCCCTCAGGCTTGCCGGCTGGCACGTTCACGTTTAAGAGGGTGCCCTCGGGCAGGGGCTCCGAGCGGACCTTTGCGACCAGGCCGGCCGCCAGCGCCGCCGCGAAGGTGAAGTCGAAGCTCCGTGCCGGCGCGAACCCCATCTCTCCGGGACGCGACTGAAGCGAGATCGCGATCGCGGGGATCCCGAGGATGATGCCCTCGAAGGCAGCGGCGACCGTTCCCGAGTAGGTCACGTCGTCGCCCAGGTTGGAGCCGTGGTTGATCCCCGAGACGATCAGGTCCGGCTTCTCCCCCAAGAGGCCGAGATCCGCAAAGCGCACGCAGTCGACCGGCGTGCCGTCGGTCGCATAGCCCGTATCGCCGTCCTTGAAGCCGACTTCGTCCACCCACAGCGGCGAGCGCGTGGTGATGCTCCGCGCCGTCGCTGACCGGTTCGAGTCCGGAGCGACCACGTGGACCTCGACGTCTTCGAGCTCGCGAAGCGAGCGGCGAAGCGCCTGGATGCCTTCGGCGCCGATCCCGTCGTCGTTCGTGACCAGGACGCGCATCGACACCGAGTTTATGAGCCGCTCGCGTACTCGAAGACCGGCCCGTCGCCGAACTCGACCCCGGCGAAATAGAGGCCGTGAGGCGGAGCGGTCTCCCCAGCTCGCTCGCGCGGCGCACCGTCCAGGAGCGCAGCGAAGTCCTCGACCGAGCGCTTGCCGCCGCCCACCTCCAGCATCGTCCCCACGAGCACCCGGATCATGTTGCGCATGAACGCGTCGGCGGCGATCTCAAAGACCAGGATCCCCTCGCATTCGTCCTCCCAGGCCGCTGAGAGAACCCTGCGCTCAAAGCGGACGTGCTCGGTTTGCGTGGGGGTAAAGGCCGTGAAGTCGTGCTCGCCCGTGAGAGCTGCCGCGCACTCATCCAAGGCCGCCCGATCAAGTGGATAGGGCCACCAGAGCGAGCGCCCCTCCTCGAACGGAGTCCGCTCCTTAGAAGTGAGAATCCGGTACCGGTAGCGGCGAGAGGTCGCCCAGCGCCGAGCGTCGAAGCCGTCGGGCGCCGCCTCGCATCCGATCACCGACACGTCGCGCGGCAAAACCGCGTTGATCCGCGTCGCGAACCGATCGGGCGGCTCGCGGTCGAGCGTGAAGCTCGCCACCTGGCCAAGCGCATGAACGCCGGCATCGGTCCGCCCAGCGACAATCAGCGAGACGGACACACCGCCGAGTATGCGCCCAACCCCCTCCTCCAAGACCTCCTGAACCGTCCGCAATCCAGGCTGCCGAGCCCACCCCGAAAAGCGGGACCCGTCATAGGCGATCGTCAGCTTCCAGGTCCCCACGGGACCTCCCGCTACACGAGCTCGAGGAAAACCATTTCCGTCGAATCAGATCGACGGGGCCCAAGCTTCACGATCCGTGCGTAGCCGCCGGGCCGCTCGGCATAGCGCGGAGCGATCTCCTCGAACAGCTTGTGGACCAAGAACTTGTCCTGCCCAAGCTCACCCAGAGCTTGACGCCGAGCATGAAGGTCCCCGCGCTTGCCGAGCGTGATCAGCTTCTCGAGCTGGGGCTTCACAGCCTTGGCCTTCGCCTCGGAGGTCTTGATCCGCTCGTGGTCGATCATCTCGCGGCAGAGGTTCCTCATCAGCGCCTTGCGATGCGCCTTGTCGCGATTCAGCTTGCCTTTTTGCTTTTGGTGGCGCATCAGCGGGACCTACGGCTCAGAAGCTACTCGCCGCGAAGCGAGAGCCCAAGCTGGTGAAGCGCGTCGATCACCTCTTCGGTCGAGCGGCGACCGAAGTTGGGAATCGCGTTCAGCTCCGACTCGGAGCGCTGGACGAGATCGCCGACGGTTTGGATGCCCGCTCGCTTGAGGCAGTTGTAGGCGCGAACGCCAACCTCGAGCTCCTCGATCAGGCGATCGTCGCCATCCGACGCGGCACCGACAGCCGCACCGGGCACGACGCCCTCGGCGGCGAGCGCGTCGAAGTTGTCGCGCGCGGTCAGCTCGTCGACGCGATCGGCGTCCGTGAAGATCGCAAGTGACTTGATCAGGATCTCGGCCGCTTCGCGAAGTGCCGAGCCGGGCTCGATCGAGCCGTCGGTCTCGACCTCGAGCGCGAGCTTGTCGAAGTCCGTGCGCTGGCCGACGCGGGCGGAGTCCACGGAATAGGCGGCTCGGCGGATCGGCGAGAAGATCGAGTCGATCGGGACCACGCCGATCGGCTGGTCCTCGGACTTGTTCTCCTCGGCGGGCGAGTAGCCGCGTCCACGGCCGATCGTCAGATACATCTCGAGCTTGGTCTTCTTCTCGAGCGTCGCGATCGGAGCGTCGGGGTTCAGGATCTCGACGCCCGCGGGCAGGTCGATGTCCTTGGCGCTGACCTCGCCGGGGCCGGTCGCGACGAGCGGCGCCTCGACCTCGTCGGCATCCGTGTGCATGCGGACGACGATGTCCTTGAGGTTCAAGACGATGTCGGTCACGTCTTCCTTTACGCCCTGCACGGTCGAGAACTCATGCGCGACACCCTCGATGCGGACGCTGGTGATCGCCGCGCCGCCCAGGGACGAGAGCAGCACGCGACGCAGGCTGTTGCCGAACGTGTAGCCGAAGCCCTTGTCGAGGGGCTCGATGGTGAATGTGCCCTTGTTCTCGTCGACGTCTTCCTTCGAGATCTTCGGGATTTGGAATTCGGGCAGGGTGGTCATGAAATCACTCCGGTCTTTTGGGTTTCGAGGTGTGGGATGAGCGACGTAAGGCGCGAACTGTGTTTGCCACCCTGGCAAGGGCGGTTTTTGGCGCTACTTGGAGTAGAGCTCGACGATCAGCTGTTCCTGGACCGGCGTCTCGATCTCGGCCCGCTCGGGCACGCGCAAGACCTTGGCGGTCAGGGAGTCGTGATCCGCTTGGAGCCACGGCGGCACCGCGGCGGTCAGCTCTGTTGCGGAGCGGACGACGTCCGTCGCGCTCGAGTCCGGCTTGACCTGGATCACATCGTCAGGCCGGACCTGGTAGCTGGGGATGTCGACGCGGCGGCCGTTTATCAGCCAGTGTCCGTGGCTGACGAGCTGCCTCGCCTGACGGCGCGAGGCCGCGAAGCCGAGCCTTACCAAGACGTTGTCGAAACGACGCTCGAGAAGGCGCAAGAGGTTGTCGCCGGTCACGCCAGGCTGGCGCGCGGCCTTCTCGTAGTAGGCGCGGAACTGCTTCTCGAGCAGCTGGTAGTAGCGGCGAGTCTTCTGCTTCTCGCGGAGCTGGTTGCGGTACTCAGACGCGCGCACGCGGGTGCGCCCGTGCTCGCCCGGCGGGTACGAGCGGCGCTCGACGCCGCACTTGTCCGTCAGGCAGCGCTCGCCCTTCAAGAAGAGCTTTTGGCCCTCGCGGCGGCACTGCTTGCACTGAGCTCCTGTATCCCTGGCCATTAGACCCGCCTCCGCTTCTTGGGGCGGCAGCCGTTGTGGGCCTGCGGGGAGACGTCTTTCACAGTGGTCACGTTGAGGCCGGCGGCTTGAAGCGAGCGAATCGCGGTGTCGCGCCCGGAGCCCGCGCCCTTCGCGTGAACCTCCACGCGCTCGAGGCCGTGCTCCATGCCCTTGCGGGCGGCGGCGTCAGCCGTGACCTGCGCGGCGAACGGCGTCGACTTGCGCGACCCCTTGAATCCGGCCGAGCCGGCGGACTCCCAGACGATCACGTTGCCCTCGGGGTCGGTGATCGTGACGATCGTGTTGTTGAAGGAAGTCTTGATGTGGGCGATCCCGTACGGGACGTTCTTGCGAACCCTGCGGCGCGGGCGGCCCTTCTTCTTTGGCTGAGGACTCACTTAGCCGGCTGCTTCTTCCCTGCGACCGACATGCGCTTGGGCCCCTTGCGGCCGCGCGCGTTGGTCTTGGTGCGCTGGCCGCGCGTGGGCAGGCCGCGCCGGTGGCGGAGGCCACGGTAGGAGCCGATCTCAGACAGCCGCTTGATGTTCTGGGAGCGGTCGCGGCGGAGGTCGCCCTCGACCTCGCCCGCCTCGATGGCCTCGCGAAGCTTGATCGTCTCGTCCTCCGTGAGGTCCTTGACGTAGGTGTTGGGGTCGACCTTCGCCTTCTTCAGGATCTCGTTCGCGCTCGACCGGCCGACGCCGTGGACGTATGTGAGACCGATCTCGATCCGTTTGTTGAGTGGGAGGTTGACTCCCGCGATGCGTGCCAACTGACTAGCCCTGCCTTTGCTTGTGCCTTGGGTTCGAGCAGATCACCAGCACGACGCCGCGCCGCTTGATCACGCGGCACCGCTCGCACATCGGCTTTACTGACGCTCGTACTTTCACGACGCTAAAAGGTCGCCTCCAAGTCGTATCTGACAGAAAGCCTGCGCACCCCATGAATCGGACGCACAGGCACGGCTTTCAGCGGAAAAGCCGGACGGATGAGGATAGCAGTGGCTCGTGCCTAGCGCTCGTGCCAGGGCGTCAGGATCCGCGGGCCGTTTTCGGTCACGGCGACCGTGAACTCGAAGTGCGCCGTGACCGAGTCGTCGGCTGAATAAACGGCCCAGCCGTCGGCCCCGGTCACTACATCTGGTGTGCCCACGGCCGTCATCGGCTCGAGGGCAAAGACCATGCCGGGCTCGAGCTCGGGGCCGCGCCCGGGCGTGCCGAAGTTCGGGACCTGCGGATCCTCGTGCATGTCGCGCCCGACCCCATGGCCGACCAGGCTGCGGATCACGCTGAAGCCCTCGGCCTCCACCGTTTGCTGCACCGCGCTCGAAACGTCGCCCATGCGCTTGTGGGGCTGGGCGGCCGCAACGCCGGCGTGAAGCGAGGCGTTGGTGGCCGCCAAGAGCCGCGAGGTCTCCTCGGAGACCTCGCCAATCGGCACGGTCACCGCGCCGTCGGCAACCCAGCCGTCCTTCGTCACGCCGACGTCGATGGAGAGCGAGTCGCCAGGCTGGAGCTCGTAGGCATCGGGGATCCCGTGGACCACCATCGAGTTCGGCGACGCGCAGATCGAGCCGGGAAAGCCGCGGTAGCCCTTGAAGGTCGGCGTCGCGCCCTGCGAGCGGATGAACCGCTCGGCGGCCTCGTCGAGCTCGGCGGTCGTGACGCCGGCACGGCACTTGCCGATCAGCATCCTGAGGCACCTGGCGTGGACCTCACCTGCAACCGCCATCAGCTCGAGCTGCGCCGGGGTCTTCAGGATGATGCCGCCCTTGTACACGGCGGCAAAGAGTAGAGGCTTAGGCCTCTTCTTCCATGCGAAGAGTCGCCATCAGGGCTCGGACGTCCTCGTAGACGTCGTCGGGCGCCTTCGAGCCGTCGATGCGCTCGAGCAGGCCCCGTTCGTCGTACCACTCGACCAGGGGAGAGGTCTTCTCGCGGTACTGGGCGAGGCGGTTCTTGATCACCTCGGGCTCATCGTCATCGCGGACGTGGAGCTCCTCGCCGCAGACGTCGCACTTCCCCTCCTCCTCGGGCGGATCGAACTCGACGTGGAAGATGTGGGCGTTCGGGCAGGTGCGCCTGCCGCCGAGCCTGCGCACGACTTCCTCGTCGTCAACGGTGATCAGGATCGCCGCGGTCAACCGCGTCCGGAGCTCTCGGAGCTTGTCGGCGAGCGCCTCGGCCTGGCCGACCGTGCGCGGAAAGCCGTCGAGGATGAACCCGTCCTCGGCCTCGTGAGAATGGATCCGCTCGGCGATCACATCGATGATGACCTGGTCGGGGACGAGGTTGCCCTTGTCCATGTAGGACTTCGCGTCCTTGCCGATCTCGGTCTCCTCGCGGACGGCTTTGCGAAGGATGTCGCCGGTCGCGTAATAGGGCAGGTCGAGGTCGTCCTGGAGCCGTTCGCCCTGCGTGCCCTTGCCAGATCCGGGCGGTCCGAGAAGTACGAGATTGAGGTGGGACATGGGGCGAGACAGCCTAGCCGGAGCAGAGGGTCGCCGGAGCTCACGAGTTCTGATCTCTCTCGCACCCGTATCGAGGGTGCGAAGTGGATCAGTTCAGGTTCAGGCCGCGCTTGACTACTCGCAGAGCGACGCGGGCTGGCATTGAGGCGCTTCACCGTTACGCCGTGCCACGTTGTCTCCCCCGTTCGATGAGGCCGAGCTGATGCCGTATCGCCCATTAGCGATCGCCTGGTTGCGCTCGATGGCGATTTCACTGTCGTGGACGAGGATTCCGTCGAAAGTCGAGCGCTTTACCACGTTGTCACGAAGGAAGTCCGGATACGAAAAGTTGGATTCGAGATTGGAGATAAAGATCCCGTCGCCGTTGCCGAGCAGGACGTTCGCGTTGATGTCGACACCCCTGCCGGAAAAAACTTCGATGCCGGCGTCGTCGCTCTCCAGGATCTCGTTTTGGGCGATGCTCACGCTGAGGGGATTGCTGTGAATCCTGATCCCTACCCCTTCGCTTCGTTCGAGCGCATTGCCTTCGACAACCGTGCTGGTGACCGGAATCCCGCTACTACCTCCGACCGTTATCGCCGCGTCCGTCGAGGCGGCGATGAAGTTGTCTTGAACTGTCGCGTTTGAGCCCTGCATCACATCGACGCCCACCTCGCCGGCCGCGATTCGATTGTTCTCAATCAGCGTCTGGCTGGTGATCCCAGTCACGGTGACGTTTCGCTCGGAGTCCTGGATCGTGTTCTTGCTGATCGTGGTCTGCGCCGCGTCCTGGACATGGACTCCGTGCGCGTCGCTGCCTCTGATGGTGAGCTTGCTGAGCGTGGTCTGATTCCCGCCGCCCGCTTGAATGCCAACCCCGAAAGTCCGGAGTGATCCGTTAGTGACCTTGACGCCGCTGCGCCCCTGGACCCTCACCCCTGCCTGCCTGGATTTGCCGATGATCGCGTTGCCACCGAGATCCAGGTTGATGTCGTCCGCGCCGACTGTAAGACCGAAGTCCGAGTCGGACTTGCGGCAGTCGAGGTCCTTTTTCAAGCGCGTGTCGCCCGTGATCACGTCGCCACACTTGATGGCGGCTGAGGCCGGTGATACGAGGGTCACGCAGCTCATGACGAAGACGAGCAACAGCCCACTGCCTAGCTTTGAAAGCAACCTCTCCGTCCTTCCTGGCGGTCCCTGGCGAGAGCCGAAGGTTTCACATTTGGAGGTGGTTTGTCAAGAACGCACCTTCGTGCCATCGCTGGTTAGCGCGCTTCTCGTCCAAAGCACCTACTTCATCGAGAGTCGAATAGCCGGACACATTGGGGCGTCAAACGACTCTCGGCACACGGGAGGACTTAGGCGCTTTCCATGCAAAGCGCCCATGCGCAGCCGAGGACCAGCTACTTCAAGAAGCCCTCGTAGTTGCGCATCATCAGCTGCGCCTCTAGCTGCTTCACGGTGTCGAGGGCTACTCCGACCACGATCAGGATCGAGGTGCCGCCGAAGAAGAAGTTGGCCGAGGTCTGCGAGATCAGGATCGTCGGCAGGGCGGCGATCGCGCCGAGGTAGAGCGCTCCGGGGAAGGTGAGCCTGGAGAGGATGCGGTCCAGGTATTCGGCGGTAGGCCGGCCGGGTCTCACGCCAGGGATGAAGCCGCCGTACTTCTTCAGGTTGTCAGCCTGGTCGACCGGGTTGAAGGTGACCGCGGTGTAGAAGTAGGTGAAGATGATGATGAAGAAGACCTCGCCGACCACGTAGGCCCAGCCGTTCGGGTTGAAGAAGGTCGCGAAGTCGGTCCAGAAGTTGTCCTCCGCGCCGCCTAAGAGCTGGCCGATCGTCGGCGGGAACGCCATGATCGAGGCCGCGAAGATGACCGGGATCACGCCCGCCATGTTCACGCGGAGCGGCAAATAGGTCGAGCCGCCGGTTGTCATCCGGCGTCCCACCACCCGTTTCGCGTACTGGACCGGGATCCGGCGCTGGCCTTCCTGGACGTAGACGATGCCGACGATCACCGCCAACGCGACGAAGGGCATCATCACCACGAAGACCTGGTCCGAGTTGGTCCACCACGCCTGGATGCCGCCGGGGATCGAGGCCGCGATCGAGGCGAAGATCATCAGCGAGATGCCGTTGCCGATCCCGCGCTGAGTGATCAGCTCGCCCAGCCACATGAGCAGAGTGGCGCCTGCCGTCAACGAGATCACGATCAGCATCAGGTTCCCGAAGTTGAGCGCGCCGTCGATCACGTCGGTGCCGCCGAAGCTGGGTGAGTTGAAGAGGAAGACGTAGCCGACCGACTGCGCCGCCGCCAAGCCGACCGTGAGGTAGCGCGTGTACTGCGTGATCTTCTGCTGGCCGACCTCGCCCTCCTTGGAGAGCCGCTCGAGCGCCGGCACCACCACCGTCAGGAGCTGGAGGATGATCGAGGCGGTGATGTAGGGCATGATCCCCAGCGCGAACAGCGAGAGCCGCTGGAGCGAGCCGCCCGAGAACAGGTTGAGGAAGCCCAGGATGTTCGAGCCGGCGAAGTTTTCCTCGAGGCCCTCGAGCGCCGCTGCGTCCACGCCCGGAGACGGGATGTAGGCGCCGAGCCGGTAAAGCAGGAGCATCGCCGCCGTGAACGCAAGCTTTCTCCGGATCTCCGGGACGCTGAAGGCGTTGGCGATGGTCTGAAGCACTAGAGCGCTAGCCCTCGATCAGTTCGCAGGTCCCGCCCGCGCCCTCGATCTTCTCGCGTGCCGAAGCGGAGAAGGCGTGCGCACGAACCGTGAGCGCCGTCGAGATCTCGCCGCGCCCCAAGACCTTCACCGGATGCTTTCGCTTGGCGAGCCCGGCGGCGCGGAGTGCCTCAGGCGTGACTTCTGAGTCCTTATCGAAGCGAGCCTCGAGGTCCGACACGTTCACCGGCTGGGTGTGGGTGCGGAACTGCTCGAACGGCATCGACATCTTCTTCGTCGGGCCCTTGAGCTTTCGGGTCCGCATGTGGATCGGGTTCTGGCCACCCTCGTAGCCAACGCGACGCTTCGAGCCTGCGCGGGCGCCGGCGCCCTTGTGCCCGCGACCCGCGGTCTTGCCCTGGCCCGTGCCCTTGCCGCGGCCCAGGCGCTTTCGCGCATGGCGCGACCCCGCCTTGGGGCGAAGCGAATGAAGGCCGATCTCTTCGGGATCCAGGCGCGCCATCAGATGCTCACGACTCCTGGACTTCAACGAGGTGCTCGACCTTGGTGAGCGCGCCGCGAAGCTGCGGCGTGTCCTCGAGCTTTGACTCGCGGCCGATCCGGCCGAGCTTGAGCGTGCGAAGTGTGGAAATCTGCTTGCGATCGGAGCCGATCGGTGAGCGGATCTGCTTGAGGTGGACTTCAGCCACTTTGATCGCCCGTGGGGTCAGACCCCTCACCGCTGTCTGGCGAGGCCGACGGCTCTGGAGCAGAGGGGTCAGACCCCGGCTCGGGTGTTGCTGCCGCGACCGCGACCGGCGTGGGGGTGACGTCCAAAGCGTCGCCGTTCTTGGCCTCGTTGAGCTTCTTTTGCTCGGCCAGCTTGTCGAGGCCGAGCACCTGGTTGACGGTGAGGCCGCGGAGCTTGGCGACGTCTTGGGGGCGGCGGAGCTGGTGGAGGCCGTCCATTGTGGCCTTGACGAGGTTGATCGGGTTCTGGGTGCCGATCGACTTCGAGAGCACGTCGCGGATGCCGCCTAGCTCGAGCACGGCTCGCACGCCGCCGCCGGCAATCACCCCGGTACCTGGGCTGGCCGGGCGGAGCACGACGTGCCCCGAGCCGTAGCGGCCGATGATCTTGTGCGGGATCGTCTGCCCGTACATCGGCACCTCGATCAGGTCCTTGCGCGCGTTCTCGACCGCTTTTTGGATCGCGAGCGGGACCTCCCGGGCCTTGCCGTAGCCGATCCCGACAACGTTTCGCTCGTCGCCCACGGCGACGAGAGCGGTGAAAGAGAAGCGCCGGCCACCCTTGACGACCTTGGCGACGCGGTTGATCTCGATCACGCGCTCCTGAAGATCGAGCCCCTGAGGGCTCACGGTCTTGTACTCGCGATCTCGGCTCATCGAACCTTCGAGGGTAGAGAGATCAAAACTCCAACCCTCCCTCGCGAGCGCCCTCGGCGAAGGCTTGGACGCGACCGTGATAGCGGTAGCCGCTGCGGTCGAAAACGACCGACTTGACCCCGGCTTCTTTAGCCCGCTTGGCGAGCGTCTCGCCCGCTTTCTTTGCCTGTTCGGTCCGGTCGAGCTTTCGGAGCTCGTCCTCGATCCACGAGACGGACGCGAGCGTCTTGCCCGAGTCGTCGTCGATCAGCTGGCCCGCGACCCCGCGATTGGAGCGAAAGACCGAGACGCGCGGCCGCGTGGCGCTGCCGCGAATCTTCGCGCGCACGCGACGGCGGCGTCGAAGGCGCTGCGCTTGCTTGGTCTCGACTGCCATTACGCCCTCTTTCCGACCTTGCGGCGGATCTGCTCGTCCGCGTAGCGAATCCCCTTGCCCTTGTACGGCTCGGGCGGACGGACGCGCCTGATCCGGGCGGCCATCTCACCCACGAGCTGCTTGTCGATGCCGCGCACCACGACCTCGGTCTGCTGGGGCACCTCGAATTCGATCCCTTCCGGAGCCTCGATCAGCACCGGGTGGGAATAGCCGACGCTCAGGCTCAGGTTCTTGCCCTGAAGCGACGCGCGGTAGCCGACGCCGGTGATCGCGAGGCGCTTTTCGTAGCCGGCCGTGACTCCTTCGACCATGTTCGCGACCAGGCTGCGCGTGAGCCCATGGAGGGCGCGGTGCTCGCCGCGGTTGGTCGGGCGCTCGACCGTGACGGTGCCGCCATCGTCCTGGGAGATCTTCATCTCGCGGTTGACCTGCGTCGAGAGCTCGCCCTTAGGCCCCTTGACCGACACACGGCCAGTCTCGAGCGCGACGGTCACGCCGTCCGGCAGCTCGATAGGCATGCGTCCAATGCGACTCATGAAGAATCCGTTGACACTAGGTCGAATGTGCTTTCGCGCCTTGAGTCGCTCATCAATTCACCACACGTAAGCGACAACCTCGCCGCCCACTCCCTTCGCCTTTGCCTCGTGGCCCGTCATGACGCCCACCGAAGTCGAGACGATCGCAGTGCCCATGCCGCCCATCACGCGCGGGATCTCGCTCTTGTCCGCGTAGCGCCGGCGGCCGGGGCGCGAGACGCGCTCGATGCCGGTGATGACGGGCTTTCGGCCCTCCGCGTAGCGGAGCTGGATCTTGATCACTTCGCCCACCTGGGTCGGCTCGACCTCGAAATCCGAGATGTAGCCCTGCTCCTTCAAGATGCGGGTCATCTCCTTCTTCAGGCGCGACGACGGCACCTCCACGTCGGGGTGCTCCGCGCGCAGCGCGTTGCGCACGCGGGTCAGATAATCGGAGATTGGATCGGTCAGCATGAAGAAGTACCTATTAGTGGGTTACCAGCTCGACTTGGTCATTCCGGGCACGTAGCCCTTGTGCGCGGCATCGCGCAGGCAGATGCGGCAGAGGCCGAACTTGCGGTAGTAGGCGCGCGAGCGCCCGCAGCGCCGGCAGCGGTTGTGCTTGCGGGTCGAGTACTTGGGCTCGCGACCCTGCTTGGCGAGTTTCGAAGTCTTTGCCATGTCTTACTCGTCAGTCCCTTCGCTTGAATCGTCCGAGGAGCTCTCGCCCTCGCCACCCTCGCCTTCTTCGCCCTCGCCCTCTTCGTCCTCGCGAACCGGCTTCTCGTAGGCCTCGGGGTTCTCTTCCTTGAGCTGCTCGAGCGCGGCCTGCTCGGCCTCGGCGCGGATTCGCGCTTCTTCGTGGCGGCGCTCCTCCTCTTCCTCGGCGGCCTTGTCGACCTCGCCCGGCCGGCCTTCCGCCGAGAAGGGGAAGCCGAGCGCCAAGAGGAGATGGAAGCCCTCCTCGTCGGTCAGAGCGGTCGTGGTGATCGCGATGTCGAGACCCCGCGTCTCGTCGATCGAGTCGTAGTCGATCTCGGGGAAGATGAGCTGCTCGCGGACCCCCATCGAGTAGTTGCCGCGACCGTCGAAGGCGCGCGCGGACATGCCGCGGAAGTCGCGGATGCGCGGGATCGCAATCGAGATCAGGCGGTCGAGGAACTCCCACATCCGAGCGCCGCGCAAGGTGACGGCGACGCCGACCGGCATGCCGTCGCGAAGCTTGAACGAGGCGATCGACTTGCGCGCGCGGCGGACGCTGGGCTTCTGGCCGGCGATCGTCCCGAGCTGCTCCATCGCGGCTTCGAGAACGGGCGTCGACTGCTTGGCGTCGCCAACGCCCATGTTGAGCGTGATCTTCGTGAGGTTCGGGACCTGCATGCGGCTCGTGTACTCGAAGCGCTTGGTGAGCGCGTCGACGATCTCCGCCTCGTAGCGCTCGCGAAGACGCGGCGGCGGCGCCTTTTCTTGCGTCTCGGTTTCAGGTGTCGCTGTCGAAGCTTCCATCAACAAAATTCCCTTGACAGGGGGTTGAACCTGGTTTCGCGCCTTACGTCGCTCATCAACATCTATTAATCCAGTGCGTTTCCGGTGCGCCTGGCGAAGCGCTGGCGCTTGCCGTCGTCGGTCAGGCGCACGCCGACCCGGGTGGGCTTGTTGTCGTTCGGGTCCACCAGCATCACGTTGGAGATGTGGATCGGACCTTCCTGCTCGAGGATGCCACCGGCATCCCCTCGCTGCGTGTCCTTGACGGAACGCGGGCGCGAGTGCCTCTTGACGATATTGAGTCCCTCCACATAGACCCGGCGCCTGCCGGGCTCGGTGCGAAGAACCTTCCCCGTCTTGCCCTTGTCCTTGCCCGAGGTGACGATCACGATGTCCTCGGAGCGGATCCGCATCTGCTTGCCCTTCGGCTCGGGCTTGCGCTTCTTGGCGGGCATCGCTAGAGCACCTCCGGGGCGAGGGAGACGATCTTCATGAAGTTCTTCTCGCGGAGCTCGCGAGCAACGGGGCCGAAGATGCGCGTGCCGCGCGGATTGTTCTGGGGGTCCAGGAGCACCGCGGCGTTCTCGTCGAATGCGATGTAGGTGCCATCGGAGCGGCCGAGCTGCTTGCGCGTGCGCACGATGACCGCCTGGACGACCTCGCCCTTGCGCACGCCGCCGTGCGGCGTCGCGGTCTTGACCGTGGCCGTGATGATGTCCCCCACTCCCGCGTAGCGGCGGTGGTGGCCGCCCTTGACGCGGATGCAGAGGATCTCCCTCGCGCCCGAGTTGTCGGCGACCCTGAGCCGTGATTCCTGCTGGATCAAGGTGAGCGCCTACCTTGCCTTCTCCACGACCTCGACCAGGCGCCAGCGCTTGGTGCGAGACAGGGGCCGGGACTCGATCACACGGACCACGTCGCCGGCGGAGGCTTCGTTTTGCTCGTCGTGCGCGTGGACCGTCGCCGATTGGCGGACGACCTTCTCGTAGCGGCGGTGCCGCCGGACGATGTCGACGCGGACGGTGATCGTCTTGTCGGCCTTGTCTGAGACGACGGTGCCGAGTTGCGTCTTGCGCACGCCGGGCTCGCGCTCGGTGGGGGCGGTGCCCTGGCCGGCCTCGCCGCGCTTCGCTCGCTCTTGCGAGCGGCGCCGGCTGCGAGCCGTGGCGTTCTGGCGACGCGTCTCGACGCGCTCGCTCGCGCGCTCGTCCGAGCTCCGTTGCGGGCGAACCTCGCCCGTGTGCGTCGAGCGGCTGCGCTTGCGGGCCTGTTTGGGGGTCAGGACTTCTTCTGGCTCGGCGTCCGGCTCGGCTGGCGCGCTGGGTGCTTCGGCTTCCGGCTCTTCGGCAGGGGCCTCGTCCTCAGTGGGGGCTTCCTCAGCCGCGGCTGCGGGCTCCTCCTCGGCCGGAGCCTCTTCCTCGGCAGGGGCTTCCGCCGCCTCCTGAGGGGCGTCGTCCTGCGGGGTCTCCTCGGCCTCGGCCTCGGGCGTATCCACGTTCTCTTCTTCTTCAGCCACGGTTTCTCAGTTCTTTCTCTACGTCAATGCCTCGCTGGTGGGCGACGGTCAGGAGCCTTGCCAGGTCGCGGCGCGAGGAACCCAGCCCGGAGGTGTTCTCGAGCTCGCCGGTCGCGTGGCGGAAGCGCAGGTTGAACGAGTCCGCGCGCGCGTTTCCGAGCGCTTCGACGAGGTCCTGATCGGACAGCGCGTGCACGTCGGAGGCCCTCACTGCTCGGACCCCTCGCGAGTGACGAACCTGGTCTTCACGGGAAGCTTGTGACCGGCGAGGCGCAACGCCTCCTTGGCGAGATCCTCAGGCACGCCGGAGAGCTCGAACATGACCCGGCCGGGCTTGACCACGGCGACCCACCCCTCGGGGTTGCCCTTGCCCGAGCCCATGCGTGTCTCGGCCGGCTTCTTGGTGAAGGGCTTGTCGGGGAAGATGTTGATCCACACCTTCCCGCCACGCTTGATCTTGCGGGTCATCGCGACGCGAGCAGCCTCGATCTGGCGGTTGGTCACCCAGCCGCGCTCGAGCGCCTTCAAGCCGTACTCGCCGAAGTTCACGTCCGAGCCGCCCTTGGCATAGCCGCGGCGCTTTCCACGCATGACCTTGCGGTACTTGACACGCTTGGGAGCGAGCATCAGCTACTCGCTTCCTGCGGCGGGCGGAGCGTCAGGCTTGGGGGCGTCAGGCGTCTCCGTCGACGGCGCGTCGGGCGCGGGGGTGGCCGCTGCGGGCGCGTCAGGCTTTGGGGCCTCGGTGAGCAGCAGGGGCGTCCTTGGGCGTGCTCTCAGTAGCCGGACGCGGCCGGCGCGGCCGGCGCACCAGCTCCCTGCGGGCGGGCGCCGCCGCGGGGGCGACGGTCGCGGTCCCGGTCGCGCTTCTTGCGGTTGCGGGGCTGGAGCTCGTCGAGCTCGTCGGAGGCGGTGCGGTAGCCCTCGGGCATGACCTCGCCCTTGTTGATCCAGCACTTGACGCCGATCCGCCCGGTCGTGGTCTTCGCCTCGACGAAGCCGTAGTCGATGTCGGCCCTGAGGGTGTGGAGGGGAACGCGGCCGTCCGAGTAGCCCTCGGTGCGCGCCATCTCGGCGCCACCCAGGCGGCCGGAGACCTGGACCTTCACGCCCTTCGCGCCCGAGCGCATGGCGGAGGTCAGCGCACGCTTCATCGCGCGGCGGAAGGCGACGCGGTTCTGGAGCTGCTCGGCGATCGACTGCGCCACGAGCTTTGCGTCGAGCTCGGGTCGCTTGATCTCCTTGATGTTGACCTTGACCGGCTTGGAGGTCAGCTTGTGGAGGTCGCGGCGAAGCGCGTCGACCTCGGAGCCGGACTTGCCGATCACGATGCCCGGACGGGCCGTGTGGATGTCGACTGTGATCTCGCCCCGCTGCTTGACGATCGTGATGTCCGAGAGGCCGGCGTGCGAGAGCCGGTTCTCGATGTGATCGCGGATTTTCAGGTCCTCGTTGAGGTAGTCCGCGAACTCGCGCTGGTTGAACCAGTTCGACTTCCAGTCGTGGATGTATCCGACTCGGAATCCTTCGGGATGAACTTTTTGACCCATGGCGAAGCTTCTCTCTCGTCTAGTCGGTGGGCCGCAGGACGACGAAGATGTGGCTGGTCTTCTTCTCGATGCGGGTAGCGCGGCCCCGGGCGCGTGCGCGCCAGCGCTTGAGGGTAGGGCCCTGATCGACGCGGATCTCGGCGATCACCATCTCGTCGGCGACCAGGTCGTGGTTGTTCTCGGCGTTCGAGGCTGCCGAATTCAAGAGCTTGCGAATGTCGAGCGCCGCCGAGCGCGTCGAGAACTCGAGCAGCTCCTGAGCCTCGGGCACGCTGAGGCCGCGCACCTGGTCGGCGACGAGACGCGCCTTGCGGGGCGCGACCCGCAAGTATCGGGCGCTTGCCTGCACGGCCGGCGCCTCGGTGTTGTCAGTTGCCTTCGCCATATCTAGCGCTCCCTGCCCCCGTGGGCGCGGAACGTGCGGGTGGGCGCGAACTCGCCCAGCTTGTGGCCGACCATCGACTCCGAGATGAAGACGGGCACGTGCTTGCGGCCGTCGTGGACCGCGATCGTGTGGCCCACCATCTCGGGGAAGACGGTCGAGGTCCGCGACCAGGTCTTGACCATCGTCTTCTGGTTCGACTCGTTCATCGCGTTGATGCGGCTCATCAAACGCTCCTCGACGAACGGCCCCTTCTTGGTGCTTCGGCCCATGCCTTACCTCTTCTTCTTCCCGCGCCTGCGGCCGCGGACGATCATCGCGTTTGAAGTCTTGCCCTTCTTGCGGGTCCGGTAGCCGAGCGTGGGCTTGCCCCAGGGCGTGCGCGGATGGCCGCCCGGGGTCTTGTGGGCCTCGCCGCCACCGTGCGGGTGGTCGACGGGGTTCATGGCGACGCCGCGGGTCTGCGGGCGGATGCCCTTGTGACGGCTGCGCCCGGCCTTGCCGACGGTGACGTTCTGGTGCTCGGAGTTGGAAAGCGTGCCGACGGTCGCGCGGCAGTTCAGCGCGGACCATGCGCATCTCGGACGAGGGCAGGCGTAGCGTGACGGTGTCGCCTTCCTTGGCGACCACCTGGATCGAGGTGCCCGCGGCACGGCCGAGGCGACCGCCCTGGCCGGGGATCAGCTCGACGTTGTGGACGATGGTTCCCGTCGGGATCTGGCGCAGCTCGAGGCAGTTGCCCGGGCGGATGTCCGAGCCGGGCCCGGACTGGACGACGGTGCCGACGCCGCAAGCCCTGGGGGGCGAGGATGTAGCTCTTGGCGCCGTCCGCGTAGTGGAGCAGCGCGATGTAGGTGGTGCGGTTGGGGTCGTACTCGATCGTCGCGACCTTCGCCGGCACGCCGTCCTTGAGCCGCTTGAAGTCGATCTCGCGGTAGCGCCGCTTGGCGCCGCCGCCGCGATGGCGCGCGGTGACGCGGCCGCGCGAGTTGCGCCCGCCGGTCGAGTTCTTGCCCTTCGTGAGCGCCTTGTGCGGCCGCTTGGCCGTGACCTCCTCGCGCTTCTGGTAGGTCGAGAAGCGGCGTCCGGGCGAGTCGGCTTGGTGCGTCGCATCGCCATTACTCAGCCACCGCCCCTTCGAAGAGCTCGATGCGGTCGCCCGGAGCGAGCTTCACGATCGCCTTCTTCCACGAGCGGGTCTTGCCCGAGTGAAGGCCGCGGCGCTTCGGCTTCGAGCGGATGGTCTGGGTGCGGACGTTGAGGACCGTGACGTCGAAGACCTCCTCGACCGCACGCGCGATCTGGGTCTTGTGCGCGCGGTCGTCGACGCGGAAGGTGTACTTGCCGTCGGCCATGAGCGCGTAGCTCTTCTCGGAGACGACCGGCTCGATGATCACGGAGCGAGCGTCCATCACGAATCACCGTCCTCGGCGTCGTCGCCGACTCCGCGCGTCACGTCGCCGGCAGCGAGCCTCGAGGACGTCGAGCGCGCGCCTGCGTGACGACGATCGAGCGGTGTCCGATGATGTCGGCGACCCCGACGGCAGGCCGCCGGCACGACCGTCATGCCGCGGATGTTGCGAAAGCTCTTTTGGACGCATGTCCTCCTCGGCGTCGAGGACGACGAGGGTCGGGGTGCGGGCGCCCCACTTGCCGAGGGCCTCGGCGGCCTTCTTGGTCGAGGGCTCGGAGAAGGCGTCCGCGTCGAGCACCGCGATCGAGTCGCGATCGGCGTGGACCGAGAGCGCGGCGCGAAGCGCCTTGCGGCGGGCCTTGCGGTTGACCTTGAACGTGTAGCCGCGCGGCTTGGGCCCGAAGGCGGCGCCGCCGCCGCGCCGGTGCGGGACGCTGAGCGCGCCGACGCGAGCGCGGCCGGTGCCCTTCTGGCGCCATGCCTTGGCGCCGGTCATCGAGACCTCGCCGCGGCCGAGGGTGGACGCGGTGCCGCGCCGCTTGGCGTTCGTCTCGGCGCGCGCGGTGTCGTGGACGAGGGACTCGTGGAACTCCTCGGTGAAGAGCGCCTCGGGCAGATCGGACTTGGCCTGCTTGCCGAGCGTTGTGGCCTTGGGCTTAGCCATCGGTGCGGACCTCCAGGATCCCCTTCTTGGGGCCGGGGACGGCGCCGCGGACCATCAGGAGGTTCTGCTCGGCGTCGACCTCGATCACCTCGAGGCCCTTCTGCGTCACGCGCTTGCCGCCCATCCGGCCCGGCATGCGAACGCCCTTGAAGACGCGGGCGGGGTCGGCCGAGGCGCCGACCGAGCCGGGCGCGCGGACGTTGTGGGAGCCGTGCGAGACGGGGCCGCGGCCGAAGCCGTGGCGCTTGATGGTGCCCTGAAAGCCCTTGCCGATCGCGACTCCGGAGACCTTGACGCGCTGGCCGGGCTCGAACTGCTCGACCGTGGCGGAGTCGCCGATCTTGAGCTCTTCGCCCTCGGCGCCGAGATCCTCGTCGCGAAACTCGACCAGCGTGCGCATCGCGCCGGCGTCGGCCTTCTTCAGGTGGCCGAGCTCGGCCTTGGTGAGCTTGCGCTCGCTCGGTCGCGTCGAAGGCGAGCTGCACGGCGGTGTAGCCGTCGCGATCGTCCGAGCGGATGCCGGTGACCGGGCAGGGGCCGGCCTGGATGACGGTGACCGGGACGACGGTGCCGTCCTCCCGGAAGAGCTGGGTCATGCCCACCTTCTTGCCGATGATCGCCGCCATCCCAAAGACCTCTAGATCTTGATCTCGATGTCGACTCCGGCCGGCAGCGCGTCGAGGCGCTGGAGGGAGTCGATCGTCTTCGGGGTCGGCTGGTGGATGTCGATCAGGCGCTTGTGGGTGCGGATCTCGAAGTGCTCGCGCGAGTCCTTGTCCTTGAACGGGGAGCGGATCACGCAGTAGACGTTCTTGTCCGTGGGCAGCGGCACGGGCCCGGCCACGGTGGCGCCGGTGCGCTCGGCCGTGTCCACGATCTCGCGCGCGGCGCGATCGATCGCGTCGTGGTCGTAGGCCTTGAGCCGGATTCGGATTTTGTTGGTGGCGATTGTCGCCATTTGCGCTGCTGCTTTCTCTAGACCCTCTTCCGCGTGATCGGGGCGCCGCTCAAACGGGAGCGCCGCCCCAGTCACGTCGAAGGTTTTATGTCTTGCGATCGCGGCCGGCGGGCCGCGAAGAAGGGACCGGCGCCTGCCGGTCCTTGATGCGGGTCGTTACTCCGTGATGTCGGAGACGACCCCCGAGCCTACGGTGCGCCCACCCTCGCGGATGGCGAACCGCAGACCCTTGTCCATGGCGATCGGCTGGATCAGCTCGATCTCCATCTCGACGTTGTCGCCGGGCATGACCATCTCCGTCCCCTCGGGGAGGTTGGCGATGCCGGTGACGTCCGTCGTGCGGAAGTAGAACTGCGGGCGGTAACCCGAGAAGAACGGGGTGTGGCGCCCGCCCTCCTCCTTCTTCAGGCAGTAGACCTCAGCCTTGAACTTCGTGTGCGGGGTGATCGAGCCGGGCTTGCACAGCACCTGGCCGCGCTCGACCTCGTCGCGCTTGGTGCCGCGCAGGAGGCAGCCGGCGTTGTCGCCCGCCTGGCCCTGGTCGAGCGTCTTGTGGAACATCTCGACGCCGGTGACGACGCTCTTCGAGCTCTGCTCGTGGATGCCGACCATCTCGACCTCGTCGCCGGTGTTGACGACGCCCTGCTCGATGCGGCCCGTGACGACGGTGCCGCGGCCCGGGACGGTCATGACGTCCTCGATGGGCATCAGGAACGGCTTGTCGAGGTCGCGCGTCGGCTCCGGGATGTAGGAGTCGAGCGTCGAGGCGAGCTCGAGGATCGCGTTGACCGCGTCCTCGTCGCCCTCGAGCGCCTTGAGCGCCGAGCCCTTGACGATCGGGGTGTCGTCGCCCGGGAAGTCGTACTCGTTGAGGAGGTCCTTGACCTCTTCCTCGACGAGCTCGATCAGCTCCTCGTCGTCGACCATGTCGACCTTGTTGAGGAAGACGACCACGTAGGGCACGTTCACCTGCTTGGCGAGCAGGATGTGCTCGCGCGTCTGCGGCATCGGGCCGTCAGCGGCGGACACGACCAGGATCGCGCCGTCCATCTGGGCGGCGCCCGTGATCATGTTCTTCACGTAGTCGGCGTGACCGGGGCAGTCGACGTGCGCGTAGTGGCGGTTCTCCGTCTGGTACTCGACGTGAGAGGTCGCGATCGTGATCCCGCGCTCCTTCTCCTCGGGCGCGTTGTCGATCTCCTCGAAGCTCTTCGCCTCGCCGCCGCCGGCCTCCGCGAGCACCTTCGTGATCGCTGCCGTCAGCGTGGTCTTGCCGTGGTCGATGTGACCGATCGTGCCGACGTTCACGTGCGGCTTGCTGCGATCAAAAGTCTCTGCCATTTGGCTTTCCTAGCTCCTTCTTCTCTCTGTCTCAGTCTTTGATTTCTCTTTAGGTGTTGAACCCGGGAAATATAGCTACGCGGCCTCGGTCGCCTCGCCCGATCTGGACGCGACGATCTCCTCCGCGATATTGCCCGGCACTTCCTCGTAGCGCTCGAACTGCATCGAGTAGTTCGCGCGGCCCTGCGTCGACGAGCGCAGGTCCGTCGCATAACCGAACATCTCCGACAGCGGCACGTACGCCTCGACCGCCAGCGCGTTGCCGCGCTGGTCCTGGCCCTGCACCTTGCCGCGGCGCCGCGAGAGGTCGCCGATCACGTCGCCGAGGAAGTCCTCGGGCGTCACGACCTCGACCGCCATCACGGGCTCGAGCAAGACGGGCTTCGAACGGCGCGTGCCCTCCTGGATCGCCATCGAGCCGGCGATCTTGAAGGCCATCTCCGAGGAGTCGACGTCGTGGTAGGAGCCGTCGACGAGCTCGACGCGGACGTCGACCATCGGGTAGCCGGCCTTGACGCCGGAGGCGAGCGCCTCCTCGATGCCCTGCTCGACGGAAGGGATGTACTCGGAGGGGATCGAGCCGCCCTTGATCTTGTTGACGAAGTCGAAGCCCTCCTCGGGGGCGGGCTCGACGTTGATCACGACGTGGCCGAACTGGCCGCGGCCACCGGTCTGGCGGACGAAGCGGCCGACGACCTTCTCGGAGCGCTGGCGGATCGTCTCGCGGTAGGCGACCTGCGGGCGGCCGACGTTGGCCTCGACCGAGAACTCGCGCAGGAGGCGGTCGACGAGGACCTCGAGGTGGAGCTCGCCCATGCCGTGGATGACGGTCTGGCCGGTCTCCTCGTCGGTCTCGATCTGGAAGGTGGGGTCCTCCTCGGCGAGGCGCGCGAGGCCGGAGCCGAGCTTTTCCTGGTCCGACTTGGTCTTCGGCTCGATCGCGACGGCGATCACCGGCTCGGGGAAGACGATCTGCTCGAGCACGACCGGGGCGTCGGGCGCAGCGAGCGTGTCGCCGGTGGAGGTCTGCTTGAGGCCGACGCCGGCGAGGATGTCGCCCGCGAAGCACTCCTCGATGTCCTCGCGGTGGTTCGCGTGCATCATGAGCAGGCGGCCGATCCGCTCGGTGCGGCCGGCCGTCGCGTTGAGGACGCGGCTGCCCGACGAGAGCTTGCCGGAGTAGACGCGGAAGTAGGTGAGCTTGCCGACGAAGGGGTCGGACATGACCTTGAAGGCCAGCGCGGCGAACGGGCGCCGAGTCGTCGGGCGGGCGCTCGGTCGACTCGCCCTCGGAGCCGTCCTTGTTCGGGATGAAGCCGGTGAGCGGCGGCACCTCGAGCGGCGAGGGCAAGCAGCTCGACGATCGCGTCGAGGAGAGGCTGGACGCCCTTGTTCTTGAAAGCGGAGCCGCAGAGGACGGGCGTGACCTTCAGATCCAGCGTGGCCTGGTGGAGCGACTTGGCGATCCGCTCGTGCGGAATCTCCTGCTCTTCGAGGTACATCTCGGCGAGCTCGTCGTCGTAGTCGGCGCAGGCCGCGATCAGCGCGTCGCGCGCCGCGTGGACCTCGTCGTCCATGTCGGCCGGGACGTCCTCGTACTCGAACTCGGTGCCGAGCTCGTCGTGCCAGACGAGCGCCTTGTTCTCGATCAGGTCGACGACGCCCTTGAACTGGTCCTCGGCGCCGATCGGAAGCTGGATCGGGAGGGGATGCGCGCCGAGGCGGTCCTTCATCGTCTGCACCGAGCGGTGGAAGTCGGCGCCGACGCGGTCCATCTTGTTGATGAAGGCGATGCGCGGGACCTTGTACTTGTCGGCCTGGCGCCAGACGGTCTCGGACTGGGGCTCGACGCCGGCGACGGAGTCGAAGACCGCGATGGCGCCGTCGAGGACGCGCAGCGAGCGCTCGACCTCGACCGTGAAGTCGACGTGGCCGGGCGTGTCGATGATGTTGATGCGGTGGTCCTTCCACTCGCACGCGGTCGCGGCCGAGGTGATCGTGATGCCGCGCTCCTGCTCCTGCTCCATCCAGTCCATGACGGCCGCGCCCTCGTGAACCTCGCCCATCTTGTGGGTGCGGCCGGTGTAATAGAGGATGCGCTCGGTCGTCGTGGTCTTGCCCGCGTCGATGTGCGCCATGATTCCGATGTTGCGGGTTTTTTCGAGTGGGAAGTTGCGAGGCATGGTTCTTTGAAAGAGTGTTGGTCAGAGAGGAGAGATCCGGACTTGCTCGGCGGACGCCCTGAGGGCATAAAAAAGACCCTTTCGGGCCGGGCCGCGAGCGACGCCTGACTATAGCAGGAACTTGAAGCCCAGAAATGAGCTCCAGATGCGGCTGAGAAAGCCAGGTTCGAGGGCTTCCGAGTCCTCGAAATCGAGCGCGCGCGAACGTGCCGCAAAGCGCGCGGAAGCAAAGGCGCGGCCGGAGGAAACGCGGCCCGGCTCGCCGCGAAGCGGCCGGCCAAGGAGGGTCGGCGTCCCTCGGCATCGTGGCGCGGCGAAGCGCGCGCGTCGAGCTCTATCGCCATCGCCCGCGAGCTCGCTCCGGATTCCCGCGGCGGCTGTACATGCGCGTCGCCGAGACGGCTCGGCGCCTACGTCCTGCGCGGCGTGGCTCTGGCGTCTGGCCGTACTTCGTCCGCGCTGGCGCCTGGTCGGCCGCGCCTTCGTCTGCGCGCAGCGCGCTCGTGACCCCGGCCGGGTCGACGGTCGGCGTCGCGCTCCTGACCGCGGCCGCGCTCGCCGGCTCGCAGTGGGCCGACCTCAGCGCGATCTCGGTCGGCACCGACGACTACATCGGGGTCGAGGACGTCGTCGCCGGCGCCGCGAGGTGACGACGAAGACCGTGGGAAGCGCGCACGCGTGGATGGGCGTGCCGCTTGCGATCGTCGCCGCGCTCATGATCGTCGGCAGCGCGCGGGGACGGCCCGGGCTCGCGCGCGCTCCTGATTCCGGTCGGCGTCGCCGTCGTCGCGATCAGCCTGCTCGTCGACCGGCCGGAGGGGCTCGACGAGGGAACGAAGCGATCGCTTACGAAAGCGTCGACGGCCGAGCTTCTCACGGGTTTCTGGGCACAACTCGTGTCCGGCGTCGTCCTCATCCTCCTCGCACCCGTGCTCGCCCAAGTCCTCGCAGTCCTGAGCGGCGCAGCCGAGAGCCCGGCAGGGCCGGAGCGCGCGAAGCGCGAGCGCTGCTGGCCGAGGCTCCGGCCCGCGCGGCTCAGGCCGCACCGCGGAGGCGGGCCAGTGAGGGCGGGCCGGCTCGAGCGCCTCCTGCCGTGGGCGTGCATCATCTCCGCGGCGGTCCTGTTCTGCGTCGGAGCTCATGATCGATGTTCGAGTTCACGCCGCCCGGCGCCGAGCCGCTCGAAGAGCGTGACGGCCCGCGACCAGCACGGAAACGCCATGTTCATAGTCGTCCGGCTTCGCGATGCTTCTGACCCTGGTCGCCGTCTGGGCGGGCTCGCGACCGGCGGCGCTCGGTGTCGCGGTCGATGGGCGTGATCGCCCTCCTGATCTTCCTCATCATCGACCTGCCCGACGCCGGCCAGGTCGGCACCCTCGACGACGCCCGCCAGTCGTTCATCGACGCCGAGGCAGTCCCCCAGAGCGGCTTCTGGTTCGAGACTGCTGGGCGCCCTGGGCCTGGCCCTATCCGGCGGAGCACTGGCGACGATGACCGAAGAGCAACTCGAATCGCTCACGAGGCCGCCTCTTCCGACGAGGCACGCCGAAGCCGAAGCCCGCCGCGAAGAGCGAGCTGGAGCGCTACCAGCGGTAGTGGGCGAAGGCCTTGTTGGCCTGCGCCATACGGAAGATGTCGTCCTTCCGCTTCCAGGCGCCGCCCTGCTGCTGAGGTCGCGTCCATGATCTCGCGGGCGAGTCGCTCGGACATCGACTTCTCGTTGCGGTTGCGGGCGAAGGAGACGAGCCAGCGGACCGCGAGGGTGCGGGCGCGGCGGGCCGGGACCTCGATCGGCACCTGGTAGGTGGCGCCGCCGACGCGGCGGGACTTGACCTCGAGGTTCGGGGTCAGCTCGGTGATCGGCCTCGTCGAGAACCTCGACGGGCGGGCGGCCGGTGCGCTCGCCGACGATCGAGAGGGCGTCGTAGACGATCTCCTCGGCGGTCGCCTTCTTGCCGTGGAGCATCACCTTGTTGATGACCTGCTGGACCAGGCGGCTTCGGTGCTGCGCGTCCGGGGTGACCGGACGCTGCGGGGCTCTGGCTCGGCGCGGCACTTACTTCTTGACGCCGTACATCGAGCGGGACTGCTTGCGATCCGAGACGCCGGAGGCGTCGAGGGTGCCGCGGATCACCTTGTAGCGCACGCCCGGAAGGTCCTTGACGCGGCCGCCGCGGACGAGGACGACCGAGTGCTCCTGAAGGTTGTGGCCCTCGCCCGGGATGTAGCAAGTGACCTCCATGCCGTTGGTGAGGCGAACGCGAGCGACCTTGCGAAGCGCAGAGTTCGGCTTCTTCGGCGTGGCCGTGTAGACGCGGGTGCAGACTCCGCGGCGCTGCGGCGCGGAGTTGCGCTGCTTGCGGCCTTGGCCGGACTTGAGACCAGGCGTCGTCACCTTCTTCTGAGGCGTCTTTCGGCCCTTGCGGATGAGCTGATTGGTCGACGGCACGGCCGAGGATGGTAGCGGGTGTCGGGTGGCTAACCTCCCCATGGTGAGCGGGGATTCTGGCAAGCCAGTCCTTGCCGTCGACGTCGATGGCGTGATCAGCCTGTTCGGATTCGACGGCCCCTTGGACGAGGTTCCGGGCAACTTTCACCTCATCGACGGCGTCGCCCATTGCATCGCCGACGGGGTCGGTCCGCGCCTCCTGCGGCTGGCCGACCACTTCGAGATGATCTGGGCGACCGGCTGGGAGGAGCGGGCAAACGACCACCTCCCCCACCTCCTCGGCCTCGCGGACGACTTGCCCGCGCTCACCTTCGGCGGCCGCGCCCGCTTCGGCACCGCGCACTGGAAGCTCGACGCGCTCGACGAGTTCGCCGCCGGGCGCCCGCTCGCCTGGATCGACGACTCGCTCGACGAGAGCTGCCACGCGTGGGCGAGCGAGCGAAGCCGCTCCGACCCTGCTGGTGCCGACCGAGTCCGAGGTCGGCCTCACCGACGCCCACGTCGACGCGATCCTCGCCTGGGCGCGCGAGCTCGACGAGGCGACGTAGCTCGAGAGCGCAGGGCGCACTAGGCGTCAGACGCCACGCTTGCAGACGCTGGTCTGACCCTTTCGGCGGAGCGGGCATCCCGGTCCGGGGCTACACTGAAACGCGGTGGAGGGCTGGGTTCCGATCTTCTTCTTGATGGTGGTCTTGAAGATCCCCGTCGGCCTCCTGCTCTATCTCGTCTGGTGGGCGTTCCGAGCCGAGACCGCGCCCGAGGAGGCGCCCGAGACAGGGGACGAAGAGCACCGCTTCGGCCGCTTCCGCCGCCAGCCCAAGCGCCCGCGCGGCCCCCGCCGCGGCGGCCCGCACCCCGACGCGCTGCCGATCCCCGGCGACGGCGCACGAAGGCCCGCCGCCCGCGCACCGTCGCGCCACGCACCTCGCGCCGCGTCAGCGCCTAGCGCGGTCTCTACCTAAGCCCGACGTGGGTCGATTATTCCCGCTCTCCGGGAACTAAACGACCCACGTCCTCGTTGCGCTTACCGGTTGACGACCTTCCAGGCGTAGCGCGCGGCGTCGAGTCCCGGTTTCCGTACGGGTCCGTGGCGCGGACCTCGAACGTGTGCTTGCCCTTCCCGACCGCGAACCGTCGCGGTGTAATCGATCTCCGAGCTTCGCGGCCTCGATTGCCTCGTTGGGCAATCGCGCCACAACTCTTGAAGGCCTTGCTTGTCGATGCTGCACTCGTAGGTCGAGCCGGGCTCGTTCGAGCTGAACTCGAACCTGGCCTTCTTCGACTTCGACTTCTTCTTCGGGCCCTTGGAGATCGAGGTGTCAGGAGCCGTGGCGTCGATCGTGAACATGCCGGAGAGTGGCCGACTGATTGCCGGCCCCGTCACGACCACTACCTCGAAGTACGTACGAGCCATCGGGGAGATTCGACACCGAATGCGCGGCGCTGCCCCCCGAACAGGACCCAAGGACCGTCGGCTGGCCGGTCGGGTGAACCGAGCACTGAACCGACGCGATCCCTGACTGAGCGTCCGTCGCCGCGATCGACCAGCTCTGTGTAGTCCCGGGCCCGAACGTTTGATTGCTGGGGCCGTTGACCGTCATGTTCGGCGCCGTGTTGTCGATCGTGATCGTCGACTCCGTAGACGACGGAGTTGCCGGCCGCGTCGAACGCCGTCGCGCGCAGCGTGGCCGAGCCGTCGCTGACGGTCGTGGAGTCGAACGAAAACCCGTACGGAGCGTCCATATCCGTCGCGACCGGGTCGACGCTGCCGCGAACCCTGAACTCGACCCGTTGGATCGCCCCGCGATGTATCGCGTTGCCGAAGCACTGATGGGGAACGTTCCGCGCCAGACGCCGCTAGCAGGCGAAAGGCCCGAGACATTCGGGTTCGTCACGTCCGCGAAGTTCGCGGTCACCGTCCGGTTCGACGAGACCGTCTCCGTGCATTCGCTTCCGTCGACACTGTCGCACCCAGTCCAGCCCTGATACGTGTAGCCGCTTCGGTCCGGTCCAGCCGTGACCGTGACGGTCGGCTGAAAGCAAAACTGAGGTGGAGGCGGGTCGGGGTTCTCTTCGCACTCGTTCGCGTAGAACTCGCTGCAGTCGCCGCCAGTCTCGTCGCAGTCGATCCCGTCGCCGGTGACGTCTCCCTTGCCTTGGATCGCCACCGTAAGCGTGCCTGCAGCCATCGCCTGCGAGGGCAGCGTTCCCAGGATCACGCCAGACGCAATCGCGATCAAAACCCCCAGGAAACGACGAGTCCGTCGTGGCATCTGAGCCACCTCCCCAATATCGCCGGACCCCCCGCCCGGACACTGCCTTTACGAGCGCAAAATACCAAACCAACGGCCGCAAGGCGCCGAGTGCGAACAGCGGTAGATCTGGCCGGCCTCAGTTCGCGCTCGGCGGGTGCGCGGCGCGGCGCGGCGGCGGAGCTACCCGCCGTTGGAGGAGCCGTCGCCGCCCTCGATCTCCTGGGCGAGCTCTTCGAGCTCCTCGGCGAACGAGGGGCCGAAGCCCTCGAGGTCCGACTCGCCGCCGTTCTCGCCGAGGCCGAGCTCGGCCGCGAGCTCGTCGGCGTCGAGGAGCTCCTCGTCCGGCCGCTGGGCCGGCTCGACGGGCTCGATCTCGAGCGAGCGGTAGTGGCGAAGGCCCGTGGCCGCCGGGATCAGCTTCCCGATGATCACGTTCTCCTTGAGGCCGACCAGGCGGTCGCGCTTGCCCTCGAGCGCCGCGTCGGTCAGCACCTTCGTCGTCTCCTGGAAGGAGGCCGCCGAGAGGAACGACTCGGTCGCGAGCGATGCCTTGGTGATCCCGAGGATGCGCTCCTTGCCCTTGGCCGGCGTGCCGCCGTCCTCCTTGACCTTCTTGTTCAGGGTCTGGAGCTTGTGGCGGTCCTCGAGCGCGCCGGGCAGGAGGCTGCGTCGAGCCCTTCGACTCGATCTCGACCTTCTTCATCATCTGGCGCACGATCAGCTCGATGTGCTTGTCGTTGATGTCGACGCCCTGGGACTTGTAGACCCGCTGGACCTCGGCGACGATGTACTGCTCGGTCTCGGTGCGGCCCTGGACCTCGAGCACCTCGGCCGGATAGAGCGAGCCCTCGTTGAGCTGCGTTGCCGGCCTCGACCTTGTCGCCGTGCTTGACGTAGAGGCGCGAGCGCGGAGGCAGCTTGTAGTCGTGCTCCTCGCCCTTCGAGTCGGTGATCGTGATCACGACCGCCTTGTCGTTCTCCTCGACCGAGACGCGGCCCTCGACCACGGCGATCTGCGCCAGGCCCTTGGGCTTGCGCGCCTCGAACAGCTCGACCACGCGGGGCAGGCCCTGCGTGATGTCGAGCCCGGCGACGCCTCCGGTGTGGAAGGTGCGCATGGTGAGCTGCGTGCCCGGCTCGCCGATCGACTGGGCGGCGATGATCCCCACCGCGTCGCCCATCTCGACGAGGCTGCCGGTCGCGAGGCCGCGGCCGTAGCAGTGCTGGCACACGCCCGAGTCGAGCTCGCACTTGAGCGTCGAGCGGACGGGCACCGTCGCGCCCTCTTCGCCGGCGAACGCCTCGACCAGCTCAGCCAGCTCTTCCTTGTCGATCTCCTGGTTTCGCTTGAGGAGCTCGCGGCCGCGCTTGGTCGCGACCTTCTTCGCGGTGAAGCGGCCGAGCAGGTTGAGGTTCGGCGAGCCGTCGTCGAGCAGGACGCGGCATCTCGATGAAGTCCTTCGTCTTGCAGTCGTCGGCGCGGACGATCACGTCCTGGGCGACGTCGACGAGACGACGGGTGAGATAGCCCGGAGTCGGCGGTGCGGAGCGCGGTGTCCGCGAGGCCCTTGCGGGCGCCGTGGGTCGAGATGAAGTACTCGAGCACGGTCAGGCCCTCCATGAAGTTGGCCTTGATCGGGCGCTCGATGATCTCGCCCTTCGGATTGGCCATCAGGCCTCGCATGCCGGCGAGCTGGCGGATCTGCTTGAACGAGCCGCGGGCGCCGGAGTTGGCCATCATGAAGATGGGGTTCAGCTCCTCGAGGTTGTCCTGCATCGCCTCGGCGACCTCGTCGGTCGCGTCGTTCCAGAGCTGGGTCACCCGCTCCTTGCGCTCGTCGGCCGTGATGTAGCCCTCCTCGTACTCGGAGAGGATCTCCGAGGCGCTGCTTCTCGTAGCCCTCGAGGATCGCCTCCTTCGAGGGAGGCGAGATGACGTCGTTCTTGCCGATCGTGATCCCGGCCTGGGTCGCGTAGTGGAAGCCCGAGCTCCTTGAAGGCGTCGAGCGCCTGCGCGATCGCGCCGGCGCCGTACGGCTCGATCAGATCGCCGACGATGCCGTTGATCTCCTTCTTGGTGAGCGAGTGGTTGACGAACGTCGTACGTCGTCCGGATCCCACTCGTCGCCCATCGCCTCGGCGAGCGCGCGCTCGACCGCGTCGTTGAAGATGATCCGCCCGACCGTGGTCAGGACGTGATGCTCGTCGCCGGCGCGCCGGTACTCGGCGTAGTCCTGGAGCCCGACGAGGCCGCGCTCGTAGGCGAGCTCGGCCTCCTGGGCCGTCCGGAACGGGTGCGGCTTCTTCTTGAGCTTCGAGACGTCGATCTCGGACGACGTCCTCGGACGCGTAGGTGAGGTAGTAGATCCCCAGCACCATGTCCTGCGACGGCGTCGCCAGCGGCGAGCCGTGCGCCGGCGAGAGGATGTTGTTCGACGAGAGCATGAGCACTCGCGCCTCGGCCTGGGCCTCGGCTGAGAGCGGCACGTGCACCGCCATCTGGTCGCCGTCGAAGTCCGCGTTGAACGCGTGGCAGACGAGCGGGTGGACCCGGATCGCCTTGCCCTCGACGAGCACCGGCTCGAAGGCCTGGATGCCCAGGCGGTGAAGCGTCGGCGCGCGGTTGAGCAGCACGGGATGCTCGTGGATGACCTCTTCGAGGACGTCCCACACCTCGGGCACCATCGAGTCGACCATCTTCTTGGCCGCCTTGATGTTCTGCACGGCCTTGCGCTCGACGAGGCGGGCCATGATGAACGGCTTGAAGAGCTCGAGCGCCATCAGCTTCGGCAGGCCGCACTGGTGGAGCCTCAGGCTAGGGCCCGACACGATCACCGAGCGGCCGGAGTAGTCCACGCGCTTACCGAGCAGGTTCTGGCGGAAGCGCCCCTGCTTGCCCTTGAGCATGTCCGAGAGCGACTTGAGCGCCCGGTTGCCGGGCCCGGTCACGGGACGGCCGCGGCGGCCGTTGTCGAACAGCGCGTCGACGGCCTCCTGGAGCATCCGCTTCTCGTTGTTCACGATGATCTCGGGCGCGCCGAGGTCGAGCAGGCGCTTCAGGCGGTTGTTGCGGTTGATGACGCGGCGGTAGAGGTCGTTCAGGTCAGACGTGGCGAAGCGGCCACCGTCGAGCTGCACCATCGGGCGCAGCTCCGGCGGGATCACCGGCACGCAGTCGAGAACCATCCACTCCGGCCTGTTCTCGGAGTGCTGGAACGCCGAGGCGACCTTGAGGCGCTTCACGGCGCGGGCCTGCTTTTGGCCCTTCGACGTGTTGATCGTCTGCTCGAGCTCCTCGATCTCGGCGTCGAGGTTCACCTGCTCGAGGAGGTCGCGGATGGACTCGGCGCCCATGCCGCCGCGGAAGTACTCGCCCCAGCCGAACGGGGAGCCGAAGCGCTCCTTGAGCTCGCGGAAGACGGCCTCGTCGTTGATGACGTCCTTCACCTTCATCTCTGGAAGATCCGCCAGACCTCCTCCATGCGCTCGATCGCGTCGTCGATGTAGGCCTCGGTGTCGGCGATCTCCGACTCGAGCGCCTTCTTGACTTCCTTCAGCGCCTTGGTGCGCTCGGCGTCGTCGAGCTTCTTCGGGTTCGTGAAGCCGAGGTCCTCGGCCCAGAGCTCGTCCTCGGAGTCCCAGCCCTGCTTGGCGTTCTCGCCCTCGAGCCAGGCGGTGCGGCGGCTGAGCGACTCGGAGAGCTCCTGCGTGCGCTGCTCGCGCTCGGCGCGCAGGCCGTCGAGGACCTTGTTGACTTCCTTTTCGAGCTTGGTCATGTCCTTCGTGCGCGCCTCGTCGTCGACGTGCGTGACGATCGAGGCGGCGAAGTAGAGGACCTTCTCGAGCTCCTTCGGAGCCATGTCGATCAGGTAGCCGATCCGCGAGGGGACGCCCTTGAAGAACCAGATGTGGGAGACGGGCGCGGCCAGGTCGACGTGGCCCATCCGCTCGCGGCGGACCTTGGAGCGCGTGACCTCGACGCCGCAGCGCTCGCAGACGATGCCCTTGTAGCGGACCCGCTTGTACTTGCCGCAGTAGCACTCCCAGTCCTTGGTGGGACCGAAGATGCGCTCGCAGAAGAGGCCGTCCTTCTCGGGCTTGAGCGTGCGGTAGTTGATCGTCTCCGGCTTCGTCACCTCGCCGTGGCTCCAGCCACGGATCTTCTTGGACGAAGCGAGGCCGATCTCGATCGCGTCGAAATTGTTGATGTCCATGCTCATTTACTTGGCCTCCGCTTCCTCTGCCTTTGCCTCGGTCCCTGCCTTCTGTCGCCTTCGGTCTGCCTCGTCGGCGGCGCCGTTGCCGGCGCCGTCGGCGCGGACGCCGGAGAGGTCGATGCCCAGCTCCTCCGCCGCGCGCAGGAGCTCGTCGTCCTCCTCGCCCAGGTCGACCTCGCCCTCTTCGGCGACGAGCGTCGCGTCGAGGGAGAGCGCCTGGATCTCCTTCAAGAGCACCTTGAACGACTCCGGCACCGACGGCTCGGCGATGTTCTCGGACTTGACGATCGACTCGTAGGCCTTGACGCGGCCGACGGTGTCGTCGGACTTGACCGTGAGCATCTCCTGGAGCGTGTACGCGGCGCCGTATGCCTCGAGCGCCCACACCTCCATCTCGCCGAAGCGCTGACCGCCGAACTGCGCCTTACCGCCCAGCGGCTGCTGGGTGACGAGCGAGTAGGGGCCGGTCGAGCGCGCGTGGATCTTGTCGTCCACGAGGTGGAGCAGCTTCAGGATGTACATCGCGCCGACCGTGACGTGGCCCTCGAAGGGCTCGCCGGTGCGGCCCGAATAGAGCTGCGCGCGACCCGCGGAGCGGGCGCCGGCGCGAGCCGACTTGTCGAGCCCGAGGTCGATGCCTCGCTCGGCGTGCTCCTCCTGCCAGTGGACGAGCGCGTCGTCGACTTCCTCGACGCTGGCGCCGTCGAACACGGGGGTCGCGACGTAGACGCGGCCGTTCGTGTCCTCGATGTTCTTGTACGCCTCGGTGCCGTCGTCGTACCAGCCGTTCATCGCGGCCCACCCGAGATGCGTCTCGAGGATCTGGCCGATGTTCATGCGGCTCGGCACGCCGAGCGGGTTGAGGATGACGTCGACGGGGGTGCCGTCGGCGAGGAAGGGCATGTCCTCCTCCGGGACGATCCGGGAGATGACGCCCTTGTTGCCGTGGCGGCCGGCGAGCTTGTCGCCCTCGGCGATCTTGCGCTTGGTCGCGACGAAGACGCGCACCAGGCTGTTGACGCCCGGGGCGAGGTCGTCGCCCTCCTCGCGGTCGAAGGTGATGACGTCGATGACGACGCCGCCCTCGCCGTGCGGGACCTTGAGCGAGGTGTCGCGGACCTCGCGCGCCTTCTCCTTGAAGATCGCGCGGATCAGCTTCTCCTCAGCCGTCAGCTCGGTCTCGCCCTTCGGCGTGACCTTGCCGACCAGGAGGTCGCCGGACTGGACCTCGGCGCCGATGCGGACGATGCCGCGCTCGTCGAGGTTGCGAAGCGACTCCTCCGAGCGGTTCGGGATGTCGCGGGTGATCTCCTCGTCGCCGAGCTTGGTCGTGCGGGCGTCGATCTCGTACTCCTCGATGTGGATCGAGGTGAGCTCGTCGTCCTTGACCAGGCGCTCCGAGAGGATGATCGCGTCCTCGAAGTTGTAGCCCTCCCAGGACATGAAGGCGACCAGGCAGTTCTTGCCCAGCGCGATCTCGCCGCCGGCAGTCGATGAGCCGTCGGCGAGGACGTCGCCGGCCTTCACCTTGTCGCCGACCTTCACGATCGGCGTCTGGTGGATCAGCGTGCCCTGGTTCGAGCGGCGGTACTTGTCGAGCTCGTACTCGTCCTTCTGGTTGCCGTGCGAGACGACGACCTTCTCGGCGTCGACGTAGTCGACCTCGCCGGCGTTCGCGGTGATGGTGACGTCGCCGGTGTCGACCGCGGCGCGGCGCTCCATGCCGGTGCCGATGAGCGGCGCCTCCGGCTTGAGGAGCGGCACGGCCTGGGCCTGCATGTTCGAGCCCATGAGCGCGCGGTTGGCGTCGTCGTGCTCGAGGAACGGGATCAGCGCCGTCGTCACCGACCAGACCTGGGTCGGGGAGACGTCCATCAGATCGACCTGCTTCGGCGCCATGAGGCCGACTTCGCCCTCGCCGACGCGGCAAGAGACCAGCGGGCCCTTGAGCTTCTGCGACTTGGGGTCGACCTCGGCCGACGCCTGGGCGATGATCTTCTCCTCCTCCTGCGTTGCGTCGAGGTGGACGACCTCGTCGGTGACGGTGCCGTCCTTGACGACGCGGTAAGGGGTGGTCACGAACCCGTGCTCGGAGATCTGGGCGTAGGACGACAGCGATCCGATCAGGCCGATGTTCGGGCCCTCAGGGGTCTCGATCGGGCACATCCGGCCGTAGTGGGTCGGGTGCACGTCGCGGACCTCGATCGGAGCGCGCTCGCGGGTGAGGCCGCCGGCGCCGAGCGCCGACAGGCGGCGGCGGTGCCGGAGGCCGGACAGCGAGTTCGTCTGGTCCATGAACTGCGAGAGCTGCGAGGAGCCGAAGAACTCCTTGAGCGCCGCGACGACCGGGCGGATGTTGATGATCGTCTGCGGGGTGATCGCGTCCGCGTCCTCGGTGGTGAGGCGCTCGCGGACGACGCGCTCCATGCGGTAGAGGCCGACCCGGAACGCGTCCTGGATCAGCTCGCCGACCGTGCGGAGGCGGCGGTTGCCGAAGTGCTCGTACTCGTCGAGGTGATCCTTCAGGGGCTCGCGCGAGTACGTGATCGCCTCGGCGGCGTAGTCCTTGATCGGGTTCTCCTCGTCGATCTCCTCCGGCACGCCGAGGAGCTTCGGCAGCGAGACGAGCTCCTTGATCAGCGCGACGATGTCGTCCTTGGTGAGCGTGCGGTGCTCGAGGTCGACGTCGAGGTCGAGGCGCGCGTTCAGCTTGTAGCGGCCGACCCTGGTGAGGTCGTAGCGCTTGGGATCGAAGAAGAGCTGCTCGAGGAGCGCCTTCGCGGCGTCCACCGACGGCGGCTCGCCCGGGCGCTGCTTCTTGAAGAGCTCGATCAGGGCGCCCTCGGTCGTGCGGGTGGGCTCCGTGTCCTTGGCGACGGTGTGGCGCATGTAGACGGAGTTGTCGAACATGGCGAGGATCTCTTCGTCGGTCTCGTAGCCCATCGCGCGCAGAAGGACGGTGACCGGCAGCTTGCGCTTGCGGTCGATGCGCGCGAAGACGAGGCCCTTCTTGTCGATCTCGAGCTCGAGCCACGAGCCGCGGGAAGGCATGAGGTTCGCGATGAAGACCTGCTTCTCGCGGTCCTTCGGCTCCATCACGTAGGCGCCGGGGGAGCGGACGAGCTGCGTCACGACGACGCGCTCGGTGCCGTTGATGATGAACGTGCCGCGCTCGGTCATCCACGGGAAGTCGCCCATGAAGACGGTCTGCTCGCGGATCTCTCCGGTCTCGCGGTTCTGGAAGGCGACCTTGACGTTCAGGGGACGCGAGTAGGTGACGTCCTTCTCGCGGCACTCGGCGACGGTGTTCTGCGGCTCACCGAACTGGAGATCGCCGAAGACGATCGCGAGGTTGCCGGTGTAGTCCTCGATCGGCGAGATGTCGTCGATCGTTTCGCGCAGCATTCCCTTGTCCGAGGTCAATGCCTCGAACGAGCGGCGCTGGATATCGATCAGGTGCGGTACTTCGAAGGGTTCCGGAAGTCGGGAAAATGACCTCCGCGTGACAGGGGCAGCATGAGACTCTGGCCAACTGGGCGACTCCTCAGATGGTCGAATGTGTACGAACCCCGCGCAGAGTTCGGGAAAAAGGCGCGACCGATGAATATACAACATCGGCCGCGCCCGCGGTAGCGCCTGACGGCGCCTGGGTACTTACTTGAGCTCGACGGTGGCGCCGGCTTCTTCGAGATCGGCCTTGAGCTTCTCGGCCTCGTCGCGCTCGATGCCCTCCTTGACGGGCTGCGGAGCGTCGTCGACGACCGCCTTGGCCTCCTTGAGGCCCAGGCCCGTGGCCGCGCGGACGGCCTTGATCACGGGGACCTTCTTGTCGCCCGCGCCGGTGAGGATGACGTCGACGGTCGACGGACTCCTCCTCCGCCGCGGCGCCGTCGCCACCGCCGCCCGCGGCAGGTGCCGCCGCGGCGACCGCGGTCGCCGAGACGCCGAACTCCTCCTCGAGCGCCTTGATGCGCTCGGAGAGCTCGAGCACCGAGATGCCCTTGAGCTCCTCGATCCAATCTTCTGTGGTTGTTGCTGCCATTTGTTCAGTCCTCCTCAGGAGTTTCGTCTTCAGTTTCGGTTTCAGGTTCTTCAGCGGTTTCTGGTTCTTCGGCGGCTTCAGCCTCGTCGGCCGCTTCGGCGTCAGCTTCTGCTTCCGGTGTCCTCGGCGGGCTTCTGCCTCCGGCTCGGGGGCCGGCTCCTCGGCCGGGGGCTCCTCGGCCGGTGCTTCGTCCGGGCGTCGGCTCCTCCGACCGGCGGCCTCGGGCTCGGGCGCCTCGCCGGTGACCAGGCCCTGCTCGGCGATCTGCGCGAGCTGGCGGCCGAGGCCGGAGATCAGGTTGCGAGATGCCCGCGACGAGGCCGGTCAGCGGGCTGGCGGTGAGGCCGACGAGCTGGCCGTGGAGGACGTCGCGGCCGGGGAGGCGCGCGATCGCCTGGAAGCTCTCGATGTCGAGCGGCGCGCCGTCCATGACGCCGCCGCGGTACTCGAGCATCTCGTGCTCCTTGGTGAAGGTCGTGATCGTCTTGGCGGCGACGACGGGGTCGCCCTTGATCAGCGTGAGCGCGATCGGGCCCTGGAGGAGGTCGTCGATGTCCTTGGTGCCGGCCTTCTCGGCGGCGAGCTTTGCGAGGCGGTTCTTGACGACCTTGAACTGCGCGTCCGACTCGCGGAGCTTCGAGCGAAGCTCGGCGGCCTGCGGGACGCTGATGCCCTTGTAGTCGACGGCGAAGATCGCCTCGGCAGCGCCGAGGTCCTCGGCGAGCTCATCGATTACGGCTGATTTCTCTTCGCTTTTCATGTCTCTCTTCAACGAAAAAGCCCGCACGACAGGCGGGCTCGAAGAGACGGTTCCTCGGGCGCCACCTCGGCTGGAGTTACGGACGCGAGTCCGGCCAGCTGTCTTCGGAGGGCAGGTTGTGAGCGGGTGAGTGTAGCGAGGCTCGGGGCGCGGCTGCGAGCTCGGCCTCGGCCTCGGCGGCGGCCTCGTGCGTGCCCATGATCTCGGCCTCTCCGGTGAGATCCGGTGTCGACCTTGATGCCGGGGCCCATCGTCGTCGCGAGGACGACCGAGAGCATGTAGCGGCCCTTGGAGGCGGCCGGCTTGGCGCGCGTGATCTCGTCGATCACCGCGGCGTAGTTCTCGAGGAGCGCGCGCTCTTCGAAGGAGGCCTTGCCGATCGCGAGGTGGACGATCGCCTGGCGGTCCGTGCGGTACTCGATCTTTCCGGACTTGGCCTCGCCGACGGCCTTGGCGATGTCGTCGGTGACGGTGCCGACCTTGGGGTTCGGCATCTTGCCCTGCGGGCCGAGCACGCGGCCGAGCTTGGAGACGACCGGGCCCATCAGCGCGGGCGTCGAGATGGCGACGTCGAAGTCGGTCCAGCCCTCCTCGACCTTGGCGGCGAGGTCCTGCGCGCCGACGTGGTCGGCGCCGGCCTCTTCGGCGGCGCGCGCGGCCTCGCCCTCGGCGAAGACGGCGATCGTCACGTCCTTGCCGAGGCCGTTCGGAAGCGCGAGGGTGCCGCGGAGCTGCTCGTCGGCGTGGCGGACGTTCACGCCGAGGCGGATGTGGAGCTCGACGGTCTCGTCGAACTTGGTGCCGGCGGTCTCCTTGAGGAGCGCGATCGGCCTCGGCGGGCGGGTACTGCCGCTCGCGGTCGACCTTCTCGATCGCCTCGCGGTATCGCTTGGAGCGCTTGGAGGCCATGTCAGTCCGCCACGTCCACGCCCATCGAGCGGGCGGTGCCGGCGATGATGTTCGAGGCGGCGTCGAGGTCGTTCGCGTTCAGGTCGGGCATCTTGCGCTCGGCGATCTCGCGGAGCTGCGCGCGGGTGATCTTGCCGACCTTGTTCGCGTTGGGCTCGCCCGATCCCTTGGGGATGTTGAGCGCCTCGCGGATGAGGACGGCGGCGGGCGGCGTCTTCGTGATGAAGGTGAACGAGCGATCCTCGAAGACGGTGATCTCGACCGGGATGATCGTCCCGGAGTCGGCCTGGGTCTGCGCGTTGAACGCCTTGCAGAAGTCCATGATGTTCACGCCGTGCTGGCCCAGCGCGGGGCCGACCGGCGGCGCCGGGTTGGCTGCTCCAGCGGGAATCTGGAGCTTGATCATTGTCAGGACCTTCTTTGCCATGGGTTGAACCGGTGAGGTTACTCAGCTTAGGCGGTAGTCAGCTTAGGGAGCGGCCTAAGCGACCTTCTTCACCTGGTCGTAGCCGACCTCGACCGGCGTCTCGCGGCCGAAGATCGAGACGAGGATCTTGAGGCGCTGGGCGTCCTCGTTGATCTCGGCGATCTCGCCCGAGAAGTCGGACATCGGGCCGGAGATGACCTTGACCGTCTCCCCCATGCCGAACTGGGCCGTGGCGCGCGGGCGCTCGGCGGTCTCGCGGTGCATGAGGCGGTCGACCTCGGGCTGGGAGAGCGGCACGGGCTTGTTGCGCGAGCCGACGAAGCCGGTGACGCCCGGGAGTGTTCTTGACGAGGTTCCACGCGTCGTCGGTCATCTCCATGTTCACCAGGACGTAGCCGGGCATCGTGCGCTTCTCGACCGAGATCGCGCTGGCCGTCCTTCAGCTCGGAGACCTGCTCGGTCGGGACGACGACGCTGCGGACGCGCTGGCGCGCGCCCATCGTCTCGACGCGGTGCTCGAGGTTGTTCTTGACCTTGTTCTCGTGACCCGAGTAGGTGTTGATCACGTACCAGCGAAACATTTCTTGAAAGCTCAGCTCTCGTTCGGGGGTTGGGGCTCGCGGGATCTAGATGATCCGCTGGATGAGCCAGTTGAAGGCGGCGTCGAGGACGCCGAGGTAGGCGGCGGCGACCGCGATGAAGACGACCGTGACGGCCGAGGCCTGGATCAGCGTCTCGCGGGTCGGCCACTGGACGCGGCGAAGCTCGGCGACGCAGGAGGCGAGGAAGCCCATGACCCGGCCGCGCTGCGGGCGGCGGCTGCGGCCTCGCGCGGCTTGCGGCGCTCGACCGACGCCTTGGCGGCGTCGCGGCGCTCGCGCTCCTGGCGCTTCTGCTCGCGGCGGGTGATCCGGTCTTGTCCTGAGCGGGCGCGGTCTCGGCGCGGCTGGGCGCCGGCGCCTCGGGCTCGGCTCGGGCTCGCCGCGGAGCTCGTCGAGGTCGACGCCGCGCTCGGCGAGCTCGGCCTCGGCGACGTCAGCGGACTCGGGGACCTGCGTGTCGTGCTGGGCCTGCGTGTCCGAGGGCGTCGCGCGCGGTCTCGCCGCGCGCCTGGCGCTTGCGCTGCTCCGCCTTTCGTTGTGCTCTCGACTTGGCCACGATCCACTCGAGACGCGCTCAGCGCGTTTCCTTGTGCGGCGTGTGGTGGCCGCACCAGCGGCAGTACTTGCGCATCTCGACGCGGTCCGGCGTGTTTCGCCGTGACTTGTTCGTCTGGTAGTTCCGCCGCTTGCACTCCTCGCAAGCGAGGGTGACAGCGATTCGGACGTCTCCGCGAGCCATGGTGCTCCTCTGTGATCTCCGGGGCCGAAACTGACCCCTCTCGAAAAAAAGACCTCTGCGCCGAGGCGCGAGGTGGCCAAAAGGATAGCGGCCCTGGGCCGCAGCCGGGCGCGGAAAACAAAGCGGCCCGGCACCCTGCTCGGAGTGCCGGGCCGCGACGCTACGGCTAGAGATGAAGCGGGCCTACGGAACCGTGACCGAGTCGGACCTGTCCCCGCGGCACAGGATCTCTGCTGCGACCTTGCGCTTCTCCAACACCTTGGCGTAGTACTCGCCGTCCTCGACGTACTCGTCGAACGCGGTCGAGACGCTGTATCTGCCGTCGTTGTCGGTCGTGGTGCTCTCGATCGTGTCGCCGGAGCCTTCCATCTTGATCAGGACATTGCGCTTTCGCACGCACTTTTCCTCGGCCCGGTCGCTGCCCTTCGACGCGCGCACCCGGCCGCTGAAGGTCCCCTGGTTATAGGGATCACTGGCGCCGCCGTCGTAGTTAATCGTGACGGTCGAGCGCACGTTGTCCTTTCCGTCATCGCCCCCACCGCCGGCATTAGCGACCGTGCTGCCGGCAAAGATCAACGCGATGGTGGCGACCGTTGCCGCGCTTACTTTCCTCATCCTGCCCCTTTCTGAAGGGTCAACCCTGAAGGCGCAACCTAGCGGGAAAGGTCTCTCGCCGCGCCAGTTGACGATTCGCAGTGCCTCTTTCCCACTTGACCCTTCGACAAACAAGCCGGCCCGGCGCCCTCTGGGGGTGCGCCGGGCCGGTGGACTGTTGCGACCGTCTTTAAGAGGCGAGCGCTACGGAACGGTGACCGGGTTGGACTTCGCCCCAAAGCAAACGAAGTTCTTCTTCTTCTTCTCCTCGACCTTGGCCCGGTACTGGCCGGAAGGAGCGGGGCCGTCACCCGAGACCGCGTAGTTCCCCTTCTTGTTGGTCTTGGTCGTCGCATAGGTCGGGTCGTTGCCAGGCTGAACCCGCTTGATGTTCACCGTCCGGTTCTTGAGGCACTTCTTGCGAGTTTTCTTATTCCCCCCGGACGTATCGACATCGCCGCTGAAGCCGGCTTCGCCATACGGGTCATACGGGTCGTATGGGTCATACGGGTCGATGCCGTCGAACTGGAGAGTGATCGACGAGTTCACCTTTACCTTCTTCTTCTTCCCCTTGTTGCCTCCATTGCCGCCTCCGGCAACGGCGGCGCCGGTGAGCGCGAAGATTGCGAACAAAGCCACTGCGGGCACTATCAGCTTCTTCATCGAGCCTCTTTTCTTACGGTCGCGGAAACGGGACACCGTAGGTGTTCCCCCTATTCATGGCTTAATACGTCGCGTGTGCCCTATTGCTGACACTGAAGACGTTCGAGCATCGACAACTGCCGTCATCAGCCGACCTTGGTGGACATGCTCCTGACCTGTCCTACGCGAGCACGGAGCGCCGGTTTTCCACCGATTTGCAGACCTTCGTTGAGGACCTCCCCCTCAACGACATCAAATCTCTTCTGAGACCTCCAGCCGCGCTTGCTCTTACGTTCGACAACGAGGCGGCCGGTCTCCGGCGCCTTCGTCCACACCTGAACCTTGCTTCCCTTCTGCGGATGCGCCACGAATGGGAATCGCCACGCCTTGAAAGAAGGCTTTGCCTTGCCCTCCGAACCTGAATATCCCGGTTGAATTATCCGCAGACGCGTTGCCTGGATTGAACTCCGAGTCCCGAATCTGGAGGTTGATAACGACCTCAGCCCCTTGTTTCCAGAGCACGATAGAGCGACTCTTGCAGCCAACGCGCCTGCGTTTTGAGCGGAACACCTTCGACGTTGTCTGGCGGATTCGTGTCCCACCACAACTCAGTCGCCCATACCGGATGCTTGCCACCGTCGGCATGTCCAACCTTCTCTGCCTTCCGCAACACATCGACCACGTTCTTCAGATCCGGGGTTGAAGCGTCGTCCGGGTGAACAGCGCTCCTGTGGGGGCCGCCGGACGTATTGATCGGGTGGTGAGCAAAGACGTCGAACTTCGGCTCCACAGGGCAGTTAGTCGGCTTGAGCTGACCGTTGAGACAAAAGACCTCCCGCCAGAACGCGATCGGGCGAACCCGGTTGCCGCCTGGCGGCTCGCCGTACGGCGCCGTTCCTGCGGTGACGACTTCAGCATCGCCGGCGTCGTTGACGCCCTCGTAAGTGGCGTTGAGAATCTCTCGATAGATCTCCGGACTCTTCGAATTCTGACCCTCCGATTGCGGATTCAGATACACGCTTAGATTCGGCTCGTTGAAGGCCTGGATGTAGTCGACCTGTGGGGTACCGGCTGGCAAGCGCAAACGCAAAGTCCTCGACCTCGTTTGGCCTCGGCTTCCAGGTTCCCGGGGGGACATTGCCAGGACGATCAGCACCCTCGGCGTAGTTCGGGGCGGAGTAGAACGTCATCAGCACCGTGAAGCCGCGGGCCGTCGCGTCAGTGACGGCGCCGTCGATGACCAGAGAAATCGTAAGCGGGATCTGCAGGATTTCGCGCGTCGAGCGGCTGCGCCGAAGCAACCCCACGCCAGCCCACATTGATCCGAACAACACTCGAACGTGCGTTGACCGTCTCGTCAAACCATCGCGTCCGCTCGCTCGCGGTTCGACGACTGTGTACAGGTCGTCGGCGAATCCTGTGTCGAGCGGCTTGCAGCGGACGCAGCACTAGGCCCGCTGAGGCCAATCACAAGGGCAAAGACAAGGACCCAGACAAGGGAAAGCCCTTCGTGACGGCGGACGCCCGCCGTCCGGCGGGCGCTGCTCACGCTGCTTGCGACGGCGGTTCCGATGCGCCTCGCCGCCTGCTAAAGAACAGACCGAAAGCGCCAAGATCGAGACGGCGAGAATGATTGGTAGTGCAAGATCCCATGCCGCCTTCGTCTCCGTCGTTGCCGGTCGCGAGCTGGTCGATGACGCTGCCGACGCCGCCGTCGGAGCCCCCCTCTTGTCAGCCGTGGAATTCGATGACTCCCCCGAGGTGCTCGGAGCTGTCCCCTTGCTTACCCGGGGCGGTCGCCTCGGCGAGGGCCGCGGCAGCATCACCGTCGCGTCCCTGAGCCTCGAGTGCAGCCGTGGTACCCGGAGGCAATGAACCTCCGCCGCCCCCGTTGGCTGGTCGCTACCACCGACGCTACCGCTCGGGCTGGTCGCCGCCTCCACCGGGCACGTGCTCGGTGTATTCGTCGTTTGCCGCCCCGCCCGGTTCGCGCGTCGAGCATACGGTCGGGACAGAGGAGCACGGACAGGACTGCGGTGGTGATCAAGATCTTTTGCATGTCTTCCCATACGTGGCGCAGCGCGCAAGGCTGACAATCATCTCCGGCTCACCACTTGTCAGCGGCGCCGACAGCTCATGCGTATATATGAACGAATGGCCAGCAGGAACTCAAACGTTACGCCCGACGACGGGGGCAGGTGGATGCAGCTCGCCTGCAATCGATCTCGCTGCGCTCGGTCCGATCGTCGCTGGCTACCTCTTGCCCTTCTTGCTTGGTTCGCGTACCTGGGACTCGAAGGCGGCGGCTACGACGTGGTGGTCCGCAGCGAGGTGGGGATCGCCGCTTGGTGGATCGTCCTCCTTGGCGCATCTCGTCGGCGTGCTACCCCGGGCGCAGATTGCCCTCGCCGGCTGGATCGGTCTGGGTCTGATCGGCGGATTCCGCCGCCTGGACTGCGCTCGGCATTGGGCTGGACTGAGTCGAGCGAGCGGACGATGGCCGAGGTCGGTCGAGTGGCCGCTCTGCTCGGAACCTTCGTCCTCGCTCTGTGCGCTCAGGGCCGCGATGGACTTCGGCGAATGGTCGGCGCGACCGCCACGGCCGTCGCAGTGCTGGGGCTCGTCGCCCTTCTCTCGCGCCTGCACCCGAGTTGGTTCCCGCCGAGCGAGACGGCAGAGGCTCTGCCTGAAACAGTGAATCGCTTGAGCTACCCGCTCGACTACTGGAACGGCATCGCCGCGCTGATGTCGATCGGCGTAGCGTTGCTGCTCGGAGTTGCGACCACGGCCCGCTTCACAGTCGCCAGAGCGCTCGCCGCCGCTGTGGTCCCAGCGCTCGCCCTCGCCGCCTTCTTCACCTTCTCGCGCGGCGGGGCTCTCGAGCTCGCTGTTGCACTCACCGTTCTGATGGCGCTGCATCCCCGCCGCCTGAACTTCCTCGGGGTGCTCATTCCGGCGGCCGCTGGCAGTGCGATCCTGATCGCCGCTGCTACCCAGCGCGATGCCCTCGAGGACGCTTTGCTCAACTCGACCGCCCAGAGCCAAGGAGACGAGATGATCGCGATGACGCTCGTCGTCTGCGCCGGCGTCGGGCTGATCGTCGCAGCAATCGAGCTGGCGCGCCGGACACGATCTCTTGCCCTGCGTCAGCACCCCTCGACGTCATGCCCTTGCCATCACGGGGGTCACCGCCCTAGTGGCCTTGGGAGTCGGGATAGCGGCCGGCGCTCCGGGTGAGCTTTCCGATCGGTGGCAGGAGTTCAGAGAGCCCCGTTGGGCCAGATGGTGGGGGGACCACGAGTGCCGATCGCTTCGAAAGCTCCAGCGGCAACGGCCGCTATGAGTACTGGCAATCCGCGGTGGACGCAGAACTCCACCGATCCGCTGATCGGGACCGGGCCAGGGACGTTCGAGTACTGGTGGGCGCGAGAAGGCACCATTCCCGGGTTCGTCCGAGACGCGCACTCGCTCTACTTCGAGACCCTCGGCGAGCTCGGCATGATCGGCCTCTTGCTGATCGGTGGGGGCGATCCTTTTCGTGATCGGTACCGGGCGTCCGGCGTTCGCTCAGCGGTCACTCGTCGAACTCCGAGCGCTCGCCGCCGCGGCGACCGCCGCGTGCGTGGCGTTCGCTACCGCCGCTGCGGTCGACTGGGTCTGGGAACTGACCGTGCTGCCCCGTCCTGTTTTCTCTTGCTCGCCGCGGGATTCTGGGCCTCGAGCGCATCCCGGACGGAGCGAGACGACTCGAAGCGAGCGCACAATTCCTGTAGACTGTATCGCGTGGGCGCCTGCGCGCTCGCCCTGGTAGGCATCGTCGCGGTGGCGATCCCAATGGCTGGGACGGCCTCGATCCGCGGCAGCCAAGCGGCGGTACGCGCCAGCGCCCTAGAACCAGCTCTCCAGCAGGCGCGCGACGCTGAAAGCATCCAGCCCTACGCGGCCACGCCTAGCCTGCAGGAGGCGCTTGTCCTCGAGCTAGATGGCAACTATCGTGCTGCCGCTGAGGCCGCGCGGGCAGCAACTAAAGCAGAACCGACCAACTGGCGGACTTGGCTCGTGCTCTCCAGGCTCGAGGCAGAGGCAGGCAACCCGAAGGATTCAGTTGAAGCGTACCGTGAGGCCCGTTCACTTAACCCCAGGTCATCGCTGTTTGTGCAATGAACGAGATCGAACGCAGAGACGACATGACACGCATCGAGGATCGGCTATACGCCGAGCGCCCTATCCCGAGCGCTCAGTTCCGGGGCGAGCTGGGTCGGCGCCTCTTCGCATTACGCAGCCAGCATCCTGGTCGCGTCCGCGCCCTCGTCGCTGTGTGCGTCGGCTCTGGGTCAACGCTGCTTGCGGTCGCCGGGATCGGCGTCGCCGGCATTGGCCCGTTCGCCGCCTAGCTGAGCGGCAAGTCACTTTGAGCACCTGGGCGGACGTCAGCCACGCTTAGGGGCGGTCGGTCGTGCTGCGGATCGGTCGCGCTCATACGACCGGTGCAGCGACCTTCTGTGCCGTGATGTGGATCCCCAAAGGTTCCGGGTCTGTGACCACATTCCGGAAGCGTCGATTTAGCCCGGCCATCTGCGCGGTAGTGACCGCAATCGACTCCGTCACCCTCATTTCGAGCACCTTCAGGCCACACTTTTCAAAGGTCATTTGCCACTCGGGAGCGCGCATCCGATTCATGTAAGACGGGGACCTCGAGGTGGCTGCCTCCCAAACCCAGTCAGAGTGCTGGAGGAACACCAATGGGTCTGAGAAGTCCCGATGATCGCGGAGGTCCACCTGATGGCTTGTGACCCCGCCGGGCCGGAGAAGGCGAGCCATAGACCTTGCGGTGGCCAGTGGGTCTCGAACGTGCTCTAGGACCGCTTGGGAGTAGACGAAGTCGAACGACTCGCTGGGCAAAGGGGTGGTCTCGATTGCTTCCGGACAGCGGTAGTCGATCTTAGACAGCAGCTCGTCCGCATCCTCAGCTAGATCGCGGTACAGGTCGGTTTGCTCCGAAACCCAAGGAAAGGTGTCTATGCACGCAGCGTCACGGCAGCCGGCCGTCAGGAACAGCAACGCCACCCCCACGTTGCCACCAGGTCCAATTTCGAGCACTCTGGCACCGGCTAGGTCGAGGTGCGCCTTTGCCGGCTCCATGTGCTTGGCGAAGACGCCCTTTACGTACTCAGCGCGATCCTTGTCGGGGTCGTAGCCACCGTTGAGCTCCTGCCACTCTCGCTCTTTTCGTTCGAACCGACGCCGGATCGGAGGAAGTGCGCGAGCCATGTTACGGACAATGTCGAGCCTAATGTCGTGGCTGGGCACGACGCCAGAGTAGCGGTCACCGGGTCAGGCCTTTCATAGGCTCGGCGGCAGCGTCTACTGCGGCCGGAGGCCATCCAGCTCTGAATGCAGGCGGCGTAGCGCGCGGGAAAGAATTTGTTGAACGTTCGCGAGACTAAGACCCATCGTGTCCGCGATCTCGGGGCCCGTAAGGTCGCCGCCGAAGCGCAACGCGATCAGTTCGCGTTCGCGTTGCCCGAGCCGCTGCAGAGCCGTCTCAAGCTCGACCGAAAGTCCCATTCTGTGGGCTGCTTCCGTGAAACCGAGCTCTGAGTGATCCTCCGCAAGCGGTTGTTCGTGAGCTGAGCGGCCCCGTCGATAGTGATCTACCAGGAGATTTCGTGCGATCGCGAGCAGCCATGTTCGCTCACTGCCTTTAGAAGGATCGAAGCGGGACCACGCCCTCAGTGCGCGCTCGAAGGTTTGCTGGGTGAGGTCCTCCGCTTCCTCGCGCGAGCGGACTCGATAACCGAAGAACCCGTAGACGTGCCATACCTCGTCTTCATAGGCGTCTTCAAAAGATTTCGGGGAATGCGAAGGCATGATCACTCAGATACTTGCTGGTACAACGCGAAGGTGTCGCGGCTAGACTCGGAGTCCATTGGGTGTGGCGAGGTTTGATTCGTTCTTCAGAGCCCGGTCATGTGAAGCAAGTGGAACAGGGAACCGACTTCGACATCCGTAACCTCGCGACCTCGCTACGCCGCAGGTTGCCTCTGATCCTCCTCTGTACGCTGCTCGCCGCTGGAGCAGCGCTAGCAGCGTCACTGTCGCAAACCAACAAGTACACCGCGGAGGCATCACTCTTATTCCGCGACCCGGGTTTCGATTCGCAGCTGTTCGGCAGCTCCATTTTCACCACATCCGACCCAGCCCGGGAAGCCGCAACCAACGTCGAGCTCGTTTCGCTTGAGGCTGTCGCGAAGCGCACGGCCGAGAATCTTCAGGAAACGGGCGAAGCCGATTTGACCGGCCCCGATGTCACGGCCATGATAGACGTGCAAGCTGAGGGTCAAGCCGACCTAGTCACCGTGGCTGCGACCGATGTCGATCCAGAGTTTGCTGCTGCGCTTGCGAATGCCTTCTCGCGTAACTACATCGAGTTTCGTCGCGACGCCGACCGTTCAAAGATTCAAGCGGCTCAACGCTCTCTCGAAACTAACATCGCATCGCTCGAGGCTGAGGGCATCACGCCCGAGGACGAGGACGGAAACGAGAACGAGGTGCAAGGCCTGGAGGAGCAGCTGAGCCAGCTGCAGACACTTCAAGCCTTGCAAACAGGGAACGCCGAGCTCGTGCAGACTGCTGATGTGCCGACCTCGCCGTCATCTCCAACCACGAGCAGGAACGTCGCGCTCGGCGGCTTTCTTGGCTTACTGTTCGGCATGGCTCTCGCCCTGTTATTGGAGCGCCTCGACCGTCGGCTTCGGGACGCCGGGGAGCTGGAAGCGGCATATGGCTTGCCATCGCTCGCCCACGTCCCGGTAAGCCGCGCGCTTGGCCGCGAAAGCTCAGAGTCAGATCGTGGGTTCGCCGAACTTGAGCCTTTCCGGATGCTTCGTACCCGGCTTCGCTATTTCAACGTTGACCGCAATCTGCGCTCACTCCTCGTGACCTCGGCGACACCGGGCGAGGGAAAGAGCACAATTGCATCGAACCTTGCCATGAGTAGCGCAACCAGTGGGATCAAGACGATCCTCATCGAGGCTGACTTTCATCAGCCAGTACTCGCGGAGCGCACAGGCCTCGCGTACTTGCCTGGCCTCTCAGAGCTGCTTACGCATCAGGGAGCTCTAAAGCGAACTGTGCAGCAGATCACTGTTGCCCAAGGGCAAACGGGGAGAAAGGAATCGCTGCCTCTTGACGTTCTCGTCGCAGGCGCCACGCCTCCGGCACCTATGGAACTCCTAGAGAGCAAGGTCTTCTCTGACCTGCTTGAGATGCTAAGTGAACGGTACGAGCTAGTCATAATTGACACTCCGCCAGCAACTGTCATGGCCGATGCGATTCCGCTCATCAGCAGAGTCGATGGAGTCCTCATCGTTTGCCGCGTTGGTCACACGACACGAGACGCGGCGAGTCATCTTCGTGAGCAGCTCGACCGACTTAACGCACCCGTCTTGGGCACCATCATCAATGGAGTTAAGCCACGACGTGGCGGCTATGGCTATTACTACATGTACGGGTCTAGCGGTCGCGGGTCATCGCGCAGCTGGATGCCGCGACGCAAGAAGCCTTCCGCGGATACGTCCACCCTCTCGGGACCAAGCGCCCCGGCCACGTCTCCAATCTCATCAGCTAACGGTTCTGACAGCAATGACGCAGAGACCGCCGCTCCAGACCTAAATCACGCTACATTCGAGGAACTTCGACAGTTGGGCTTGTCGATATCTCAAGCTACTGAGCTCATTTCTAGACGCGAAGCTTCACCCCTGCGAAGCGTTGAGCAGCTCGTTGACCTCCCAAGTTTCGAGGACGAGCTCGTCAACCGCCTGGAGAACACTGCCCGCGTATAGCTGGCCTGAAGGGTTCAGTGATGCCATCTGTGCCTACGCACTTCGGAGCAAAGCACTTTTGCAGCATTGCTATGCAGAAAGTCGCAATTCCACGATCAAGCCATGGCCTGATCGCCGGCAGCGGTCTTGGACACGAAGCCCGATTTATCTCACAGACCTTATCCGCCTCGGTCGTAGGAGTCGACCTTCACGAAGAACCCAGATCAACGGATCGTGCAGTTCGAGCGAGGCGATCTGTCGGAGCTGCGCTTTGACGACGATACTTTTGACTTCTGTTTCTTTTACCACGTGATCGAGCACGTCGCGGATCCAAAGCAAGTGGTGGCGGAGCTACGGCGAGTCTTGAAGCCGTCGGCAGCAATGTACATTGGCACTCCAAACCGATATCGCGTGGTGGGCTATCTAGGGAGTTTCGACGCGACTCTGTATGAGATGGTGGCCTGGAATCTCACAGATTACCGAGCAGACTTCGAGGGCAGTTCTTCAACGAGTACGGCGCACATGCCGGGTTTTCTAAAGAACAGCTGTCCAGTTTGCTGTCGCCACACTTTTCTCGGATAGAGTGGCTGACACGAGATTATCTGTGCAAGAAGTATCAGTTGCCGCAGATAGGATCAGCGATCCTGGGCAGAAAGCGAGTGGTAGCCAGAGTGCCGCCAGCAATATACGCTTGGTGCCAAGACCAGTCAGAAGTTCGGCACTAGTCGAGAGCACACTGTGCGTGCTGTGTAATCGAGGAGTCGTGCTCTTCCTCAGCGTCCAGACGTACATGCGGGCTACTTTCGTCGATGTGGCAGCGGTGCCAGAGCTCCAGCGACGCGAGGGTGAAAAGCTTCAGTGAGTTGTCTCTCGAGTTGGACGCTTCAGCCATTCGACGGACGTAGTCCGCGTCGAGGAACCCTCGGTCTAAGGCGGTGTCGGATGTGACGAGTCGTTCCAAGCGCCGCCCAGGATCCGCATCGAACACATTGGACATCGGAACGGTGAATCCCCGTTTCGGGCCTCTAAGAGAGCTCGACGGCAGCAGGTTGGACACCGTGTCTCTGAGGACGGATTTTCCGCGAACGCTGTCCATCCTCGATCCCGACCAACTATGCGCTACAGCCATCGCCAAGTCACGATCCACAAAGGGAGCACGCCCTTCCAGCGATCTCACCATCAAAACTTTGTCTGTACGTGCCAACATGTTGTCTGGCAACCAACGCAACATGTCAAGGATGAGGAGCTGTCTATCCTGGTCGACATCGCTGTAAGGCGCGATTGCTGTTCGGGCATCTGCCACTACTCGCTGAATAGCCGAAGCTCCGTTACCGCTGCCTAGCAGTCCCTCAATCTCCGTGCTGCTGAACGATCGAAACCAAGAGATCCAGCGCAGCATGTGATCGGCAATACGGGCGGTTTCGATCGCACGCCCCAGCTGCCTATGCGAGCCGCGTAAACGGACAGTCGATGCCCCTAGCGCCAGCGCTACAGCTCCGGCTACTCCGGCTCGGCGCAGGAGCCGCTCGGCCCGGTACTTCGGATAACCGCCAAAGATCTCATCGCCCCCGTCCCCAGTGAGCACAACTTTTACTTTGTCAGCGGCAGCATCTGCCAAGAGGAGCAGAGGTATCTCTGACGGTTCCGCAATTGGCTCGTCACGGTGACCTGCCAACCGCGCCATGGTCTCTCCGAAACTCTTCGGATCCATCTCGACTTCGTGATGATTGGTCCCGAAGTGCTGGGCTGCCGCTCGGGCAAGCGGTCTCTCGTCGTATCGAGGGTCCTTGAAGCCGATCGTGAAGCTGCTTAACGAACGCCCATGCGCGTGTGCCATTGCAAGTACTGCAGCCGAGTCGACTCCTCCGCTCAAAAACACGCCAATGGGTACATCGCTCATCAGCCGACGCTCTACCGCGCGATCGAGCAGGCCACGTAGCTCACTATCAGAGAGATCGTGGGCCTGCAAAGGGTCCGGGTCTACCGACCAGTATGGGCGGAGGACTTCCTGCGTGCGAGATCGCATCAGCAGGTGTCCCGGGGCGAGCTTACGGATGCTCTTAAAAAGGCTATTTGGTGCTGTCACGTACCTTTGTAGTAGGAACTCTGGCAGGCGCTCGCGGTCCAGTTCGGGCCGCAAGCCGAGGAGCTTCAAGACCGAACGGCAATCGGAAGCGAACGCGAACCTGCCGTGATGTTCCGCAAAGAACAGGGGCTTTTCGCCGAAGCGATCTCTTGCCAGCAACAGCTGCCCCGTCGTCGAGTCCCAAATGGCAAAGGCGAACATTCCGTCGAGGTGCTCGGGTAGCGACTCTCCCCATTCGCGGTAGCCATGAAGGAGAACCTCGGTGTCGCAGCGCGTCTTGAAATCGTGTCCGTGTGCGGTGAGCGTGCGTTGTAGCTCGCGATAGTTCCAAATCTCTCCGTTGAACGTGACCACGACTGGTTTCGCTCCAGGCGACTCCATGGGCTGATGGCCACCCATGCGGTCGATAATGCTGAGCCTGGTATGTCCGAACCAAATTCCGTCCCCTCGATGTTCTCCTTGGCCATCGGGACCACGATCTTCGATAAAGCGCATGACCGTATCTAGAAGCTCTTGGTCTGGTAACGCTTGTCCCTGTGGCATTAGGAGGCCACAGATTCCGCACATTAGGTGGCCCTCCTTTGATCGGAGGACCAATCTTCGCTGATTATCTGACGGTGTCCGTTTAGGTCAAGTACGACTCGCGTCTCATCGCCGAGCGATGAGATGTCGATTAGCGTGGATCGCGTAGACGCCGAGGGCAGTGAAATCAATGTCGCGAACACTACGTCCGGCGCGGTCGCCGACCACATGTACCGCGGGGCGCTCAGGACCTGGCCGTAGCGTGGAGAGAATCTACCGTCGCGACGAACGGACACTGGTGTTGGCAAACCCATGACAAGGAACGAGCCGCCTTCGCCCGAAAGCTGCCCTGGGTAGCCGCCGGGCGAGAGTTGCCAAACCAGTGTTGCGGCGATCGCACTCTCGCCGATAATTCTGTCAAGCACGAGTAGGACGCCCGGCTCCGAAAGAAACGTCACGCTCCGAGCATGCTTGGCTCGCTCCGCAAGCCGCTCGTAACCGTTGTGGCTGGCGCGCAGATAGGTACCTTCGGCGCAAGAATCGAAGGACTCAATTACGACCCGGTAGCGATCGGCCCATACGTGAGGCCCCACAGGCACGGCCTGGCTCTCGCCGTTAATTGTCACGGTGTTGTGCGCGGCGGTCATGCGAAACTGATCACGACCATCGGCGGGCACATACGTGCCAGTGCCGCTGTCACGAAGAAGGACCTGATCGCCAGTTTTTGCGAGGATGCTTAGGGCGTCGGCATGGCCGTGAGCAGCGAGACTCCCGTAGCCGAGTTCCCCGACATCCATAAAGATCGTGGTGTCCTCCCCCACTTGAGTATCCCTTATTACGAGCAAGCCGCTGTCGCGCAATAGCCGCGTCCGCACAGCGGGAGCGCTGTGATTGATATCGAGTAGCTCACGCACCCGCGCGTCGAGGTCCGTTGCCTGCCTTGGAGCAAAGTAGTGGAGCCGAATCGCTCTATCCTCTGCATCGTCGCCAAACTGGGGAGGTTCGCCAGTCGAGTCGCGCGTGGCACCAAGCCAGTCGAGCATCGCGAGGAGCCGCTCTCCGAGGCTATCAAGCGGATCTCCCGCAGCCTTACGCATGAACGCGGCAACCCAAAGCGCCTCGAGGACATAGAGGAAGTAACCCGAAGCTTGTTCACGCGTTCCACCATCCGGATATGTCTGCCGCTTGGCCTGCAGCTCTAGCTCTGACCAGAGTTCGTTGGTTGGCAATGTCGCACCGAGCGTTGACGCGGCCAACAGACCTGTGAGCTCCACGATGCGATGGTTGTTTGCTGATGAATGGAGTGACGGCATGGCCTTGACGTACTCGACCTGAAGCGCATAGGAGTTCCAGATTCGCGCGAACTCCTCCGACGAAAGATCGTCCCAGATCAGCGTGAGCGTCCATGCCCATCCGATGAGACGGTGGGCTGTCTCATACCCGGATGACCAGCCCGGGCGCTGCCCGAAAGGGTTCTGTTCGATCCACTCGAGCATTTGCTCGCCAGCCAATCGGCGCCATGCTTGTCGATTGCCCACGATTCCACCTGCTGCCAGGGGGAACAGCTGTTGTTGACGATGAAACTCCCAAGCCGGCTTGAGATCCCGCCGCCAATTCCGCGGGCCCGCGGCATCGGTTCCGCCTGTCGCCTTTTCTTCCGAGCTCGCGTCCTGCGGAACACTTACCAAGCGCCCCCACAAGCACAGTTCCCCGTTAGCGATGCGCTCGGCATCAGAGGCAAACGAATCAGCGTCGGACTCGATCAACTCCAATAAACGCGCTTGTAAGCCAGCGGGAGGGTTCAAGGGTCGCAAGTGTGCCCGCGACTTGAGAGGCCTTCTATCCAGGGCAAGCCGGATTCGCCATGCGATCTCGGCGGCACTCATAGCCCTCAATCGCGCCCAATACCAGCGTCCTGGAACGCCGCTGCCTCTCACGTCAGCGACCGAGCGCACTTTCGTAGGCAGCCAGGAGCGCGTCTTGGGAGCGATCCCACGAGAGCTCACATTCGATGCGCTCGCGACCCAACTGCCCTCGCCGCTCTCGATCCGTAGGGTCGTCCAGAAGCCTATCGATGCACCGAGCCATATCGGCTTCGTCGTTCGGGCGCGCGTATACAGCGGCGCCTTGCGCAGAACGTCGCGCTTCGAGGAGATCGAAGGAGACGATTGGACGACTGCATGCCATGTACTCGAGGATCTTGTTCATGGTTGACACCTCGTTAAGCGGGTTTTTTGGATCGGGCGCGAGACATACGTCGGCCGTCGACAAATACTCAAGCAGCGCCGGATCCGAAATCCGTCCTGTGAAATCGACGAGATCGCTGAGACCTAGCTCGCGAGACAGCCGCTCGGCGGACTGGCGAGCGTCGCCGTCGCCAACAAATGCCGCTCGCCAGTCGGGCGGGCGCATGCTCCTCAGCGCTGCCAGGGCTCGGATTGCGTAATCGACTCCGTCTTGTGGCCCCATGACGCCGAGATAGACGAGGAGGTGCTGCTTACCGCACTTGCGCGCTCGGTTCGGAGCAACGCTGGAAAAGCGACCGAGGTCGGGGGCGGTCCGCACGACGAATACGTCATCAGGGTTCTGTCCGCCTCGCCCGATGGCGCGCTCGCGATAGCTCTCGTTCGTCACGATCACCGTGTCAGCCAGCGCGTAAGTGGCTCTCTCGAGCCCTCGAAACACCCAGTAGCCCATGTCTCTCGAGCGATGGAAGCGAGACAAGTACAACTCTGGCACAAGATCGTGTTGATCGAATATCAGCGTCGGGCGTGGATACATGACCTGGGGAACTAAGAACAGGAGGTCGGGCGGGTTGCATACGTGCACCACGTCAAAAGGACCGAGTCGTCTCGCAAGTGAACTCATACGTCTGAGTGACCGTGTGTACTCGCTTAGGTACGCATAAATACCGTCCCCATCCCCTGGCAGGTTGAATCGATAAATATGCACTGCCTCGATGTACGCGTAACTCTCTCGGTCCGCGATTGTGCCGCGCGGGCAGATCACGCTGACCTCGTAACCCGCGGCCGTAAGGCTCAACGCCTCCTGCCATACCCGTCGATCAAAGGGTACAGAGAGATTCTGAACCAGGATAAGGACGCTACCAGCAGAGGCCACGATACCGGTCAGCGCCGAAGTGTTCTATGGCCCCCTCGATCTTGACCAAATCAATCACAGTCGCGGCCCTCGAGCGCGCGACCGCCTCAATGACGGGTAGGTCGCTCATACCAAGCAGGCAGATGTCGGCGTCGGCCGCTTCGCCAGGCGATTCAACAACCAGCTTTCCGATATGCGGCAAGTGCCTTTCGATGTAGCGACGATTCTCGCCAATTACGCGTCCGAGCGACACTTGAGGATCGTAGATTCGAAGCTCGTAGCCCTTTCCTACAAGCCACTCGGCGAGTTTGACATACGGGCTTTCTCGAAGATCATCTGTTCCCCGCTTGAAGGCGAGACCAAACAACCCCACCCTCCGCCCCTCGCTGCTAGCTACTAGTTTCGAAGCGCGATCGAGATGCGCCTGATTTGAGGCCATAATGTGGTCGATAAGAGGCGCCTCAACAGCATGAAGCGCCGCGAGCCGACTTAATCCGCGCACGTCCTTTGGTAGGCAGGAACCACCAAAGGCAAAGCCGGGTTGAAGATACGCGGCACTCAGATTGAGCTTAGGATCCTGGAAAAACAGATCCATCACTTGGTGAGAATCAAGCCCAAGTCTCTCAGAGACAGCACCTACCTCATTGGCAAACACTACCTTTAGAGCGTGCCAGGTGTTCTCAACGTACTTGATCAACTCCGCGACTCTTAGAGGTACAACGCAAACGGGACCAGGCATTGCCTGGTAAAGATCGAGGAGAGGCGTGGCTGCCTCCTCGCGCATAGCTCCAATAACGGTCTTCGCCGGCGCATTGAAGTCATCTACGCCCGACCCCTCTCGTAGAAATTCGGGATTAACGCATACGTTGAAGTCGCACCCGACTTTTCCACCGCTCGCCGATTCGAGCGCGGGGATCAATCTCTCCTCGCATGTCCCCGGCGGTATCGTGCTCCTGAATACGACGAGATGGTGCCCAGAGCCAGTAATTGTACGCCCGATAGCTCTGGCGACATTCTCAACAGCGGACGTATCTGACCGCCCCCGTATCAAGCGAGGGAGTGCCCACGCACACGAAGCTCAGTTCGCTCTTATGAAGTGCCTCTTCCTGGTTCGTAGTAGCTCGGAGTCGACCTGATTGCACGGCGTCTTTGACGAGCTCGGCCAGTCCCGGCTCAGCCACTGGCGGACTACCACTATTCAGTTCGTCGACCTTGTCGGAAACGGTGTCGACCGCTATGACCTCGTGCCCGCGGCTCGCAGACACGCCGCCGTGACGGCTCCTACGTAACCCAAACCAAACACGGTTATGCGTGCTCCTGCGTTGCCAGTCGACGAAGTCTCACCTGTCATTAGGTATCTGTCTGCACCTTGCGACTCGAGTCAGCCCGTACCGTGCTCGTTATCATCGCCGATCCCTGTGCCCGGCGCCGGCGAGCATACCGACCAAACCGACGACTCTTCGATCGCGTTTGATGGTCATCCGCCGAAGCTACGGCGCCCGCTTCGTGTCCTTGCTTTGACCGCCGCGTGGCCGACCTCTGAGCACCCCGACTATGGGACGTTCGTCCGCCTCGCAGACTAAGTCTATGGCAGATGCTGGTGTTTCCATCCGCGTTCATCTTATTCACGCGCAGCGAAGCAAGCTTGCGTATGTACGCGGGGCATTGTCGATGATTCGACTCAACGCTTCTCACGAACAGTACGACTTAGTGCACGCACACGCCGGGCATTGCGGACTCTTGGCCCTCCTGCAATGTCGCTATCCGGTTCTGATCTCGTATTTCGGATATGACCTGCTCGGTCCAGGTGGCGCCGACCATGGCACTCGGATGCGACGATTGGTTGAGACCTTCCTGTTCCGAAAGGCCGCGCGATTAGCTCAGGGAACGATTACCAAATCGAGCGAAATGGAGACATGCCTTTCTGAGCGCGCGCGTCACAGCAACCACATCCTCCCTAACGGCGTTGACCACGCTCAGTTTCGTCCTCAAGCTCGGGACGCCGCCCGCCGTCAACTCGGTTGGGCGAATGATGAACTCTGCATCCTGTGGGTCGGGAACGCCGAATCGCCCCGGAAGAGACTCGACATTGCGCGTGCCACGATGGGCATCGTGCAACGTAGCTTTCCCAATGCGCGATTACGCGTTTGCCATGGTGTGCCACATGACCGAGTGCCCGTGTGGATGAACGCTGCCGATGTCCTCCTCCTGACTTCGGCAGCGGAAGGGTCGCCGAACGTGGTGAAAGAGGCTATGGCTTGCAACCTCCCTGTCGTTACCACACGGGTCGGGGACGTTGCAATGTCATTGGAGACACGGCGTACTGTCACATAACGGACCACGACGCACCAGCTCTCGCGAGGGCTCTCAAAGAAGTGCTCTCTACAGCGCCCGTCCGTACAGATGGGCGTACTCACACGCGACATTTAGAGGTTGCTGTGATTGCTCGTCAGCTTCTATCTATCTACGAAGCGGTGCCGGCCCGAACCTGCGGTTTAGCCGCTCCCAGGTGATCCACGTACCGTCCTTAAGTACTGCATAACAGCCTTAGTTCAAATGAGCCTTTGTTGACTCGTAAGACATATGACGTTGCCTTCTACCTTCCCTTTGGAACAACGATTTACGCCCCGCGTTCTGGCCACCCCCCGGGCGGCGCCGAAACTCAAATCCATCTCGTTGCGCGAGAGCTCGCACGTAACGGACATCGCGTAGCAGTCGTTGTCAACGCCGCACTTGAACTTCCTAAAGAAGTCGACGGTGTCGCCATTGTTCAGAGGCCTGCAAAGACGGCTAGTGCGCGGTGGAGGCTCATTGGCAAGGTGATAGAGCTTCTCAAAGCCTGGCGAGGGCTAATGCGGATCCACGCAGGAGTTTTCGTGTATCGAACATCAGGCTTCAGACAGGCATGGTCGCCGTGATCGCCAAGCTAAGAGGATCACGATTCGCCTGGTCTAGCGCAAGCGATGCCGACTTTGAGTTTCATCGGCTCGATTCCCGACGTCGCAATAGAGCTGTCTTCGAACTCGGGGTACGCCTCAGTGACAGAATTATCGTTCAGTCGGATCATCAGCGTGAACTCTGTGAGACCAAGTTTGGGCGCACGCCGAGGGTAATTAAGAGCGTGAGTGAGCCGCTTGAATACGAATACGGTCGCGGAGAGGCGTCGGCCTTCCTCTGGATTGCACGACTTGTCGATTACAAGCGCCCCGACGTGTACATCGAGCTTGCGCGCGCTCTCCCCAAAGCCCAGTTTCAGATGGTCGGCGTACCAAGCCCCGAGGATTCAGGTCTGTTTGAGAAGGTCAAACGCGCTTGCACGGAAGTGCCTAACCTTCGAGCTCCTTCCGCCACGTCCGCGTCCACAGCTGATTTCACTCACGCGCTCCGCCGTTGCGGTGGTGAACTCTGCGGAGCATGAGGGCATGCCAAACATTTTTCTTGAGGGTTGGACGTACGGTGTACCTGCGCTTGCGTATTCCAACGACCCGGATGGAGTGCTCCAGCGATTCGGATTGGGCTATTGCGCATTCGGTTCTTTCGATTCCTTCGTGGAGCACGCCCAATCTCTCTGGGACGAAAGGCACGACCGCGAGCCTGTAAGCGCACGCTGTCGCAACTACGTGGCTACAACTCACTCGCCCGCGGTCGTAGCTCACCAGTGGGCTGACGCACTCGAGCTAACGTCGGACATCGACGCACTCACCTCGGAGGACAGGCCGCCCCGCCCCACAGGCATTTCGCCTTGACATCCGTCGGACCTCTGAGAAGAGTCGTGGCAAGAGCCACGCCTATCAGCCTCGCTGTCCAAGTCCTGAGCTTTGCATCGTCTGTTGCTCTAGCCACTTACCTCGGTGCGAGTTATGTCACCGACGCTTACTACTTAGCTGTGTCTATACCGATGCTCGTGTACGGCATCGTTGTCGGTGGGATCCGCGTTGGCTTTATTCCTGCACTGACCGACGAGGACAACAATGACGATCGTTCATTTAGTAACGCAGCTGCCGAACTCCTTACCGCAGTCTTCTTCTCAGCTCTCGCGCTTGCCGTGGTCAGCATCGGACTTAGCATCTTGGTGTTGCCGCTACTAGCGGGCGAGGCTGACACGCGGACCGTCACGCTAGCGCGCTCGCTCGTGCTTGAACTCAGCACGCTGACGGTCACGGGCGCGCTTACAGGAGCCCTGGGTGCCATCCTCACCGTTCGGGGACGCTACGTTGCCCCAATCGCCGTCATGGGGCTTGAGCCAATAGTGAGGATTTCACTATTGGCGGCCGCCTCGGCGGCGCTAGGCGCGCACGCGTTGGTTCTAGGCAACGTCGTCGGCAGCGCAGCTGCTGTCGCCATACTATGGACCCTCCTTGTAAAGGAGGACATTCGGCCGCATTTCCGGTTCTCGCGAGGCTCGGTGTTTCTGCGAACGGCGTTTGCGGTCAGCGGCCCCCTTCTCGTTGGCCAGGTCATACTCCAGGCAAATCCTGTTGTCGATCGCCTTATGGCTTCTTCACTAGAAACGGGCAGCATTACAGTACTGGAACTGGGATACAGAATGTTCGGCGTATCAACCGTAGTACTGGTTAGCACGCTTATCGCACCAGTTACAGCAACCTGGGCTGCTCGCTACCGGTCAGACGGGTGGCACTCGCTACGTGAAAGCGCCTTTCGGGCGATGCATCTCAGCCTATTAGTGCTTCCACCTATAGTTGTGTTAAGCGTTGCCCTTAAAGACCATATAGTTACATTCCTGTATCGCGGAGGCGAGTTCACTGCCGCGGATGTGTCGGTAACGGCCGACGTGTTTGGTTTCTACATGCTAGCACTTCCTGCAGAGGTCCTAACTGGGGTCGCTGCAGCCGTATTCATCATTCGAAAGAACACGATAACCCCAATGAAGATCGCCGCCGCGAACGTTTTCCTAAATGCGGGGTTGGACTATGTGTTTCTGATGTGGTTCGGCGTTGCCGGCATTGCTCTGAGCACAACTGTTACCTACACCCTCCTCTGGCTCCTATTTTTGGTTGCGCTGTCTCGGCGCTACGGCGCACTGGGGCTCCGCCGACTCTTGCCAACCGCCCGCAAAGTCACCTTGGCAATCGTTGGAAGCTTGACCCCCGCGATAGGCGTGGCATCTCTCTTCGGAGTGCCGGACGACCGACTGTCCGCCGCCGCACTGTTGGCCGGGGTCGGAACTCTCGGAGTCGTTGGTTACTACCTAATTCTCAGCTCTTTTGGAGAAGCCCCGTCGCTTAAGGTCCTACTTGCGCCCTTGCTTCGTACCTGATAAGCGCAGGCTGTAGCAGCCAACAACTGACGCTCTGATCCCTCGTCGCCTAAGGTATATGCGACGACGCACCGACATCCGAACCTTTTTTACCACTTCGAAGTCGGGCCGCGGCCTCTTCCGCGAGATGGGCCGCAGCTTCAGCATCTGTTCTGAATTCTGCGAATGTCGTCTGCTCCCACGTAGACGTCTGCAATTTGTCGAGCAAACGCAATGAGACCGGTGTATTGCTGGAGCTCATCGAGTTCGTGACCGTACGCGAGGTCGTCGACAATCACTAGACCGCCTGTACTCGCGAGTTGCGCCCAGATTCTGCGCTTGGACTCTGGGTCCGGAACCAGGCACACCTCATCCTTGGTGAACGGCAACCCGTACTTTCCGAGCCAAGCCATGGTGTCAGTTCTCATGGACGCCGGCCGAGCACTCAACACGAAGTGCGCTGCGTTCGGGAGGCTACGCCCCATAGACTCCACGAATGCCAGCATATTCGGCAGCGGTGCGGCCTCAACCACTGCCTCGTGTAGCTCTCGTCCGGCAAAGAGCAACGTTCCAGAGCCCACTAGGGTGTTATCTAGGTCCCAGCAAATGCGCACAGAAGAGGGGTGGATCCGTTGAACTCGGCGCGCTCTCTTGAGACCCCTCTTCGCGCGCCACCGGTCGCGAACGACGCGTGCGGAGCTTTTTACTCTTGAGCCGTTTGGTGACACCATTCGATTACGTCCTGTAGCGCGCCAACTATTACCTCATTCTCGAACCCTTTACGTCCTGCAATCCGCATGTACTGCCCATCTTCCAGCCCGGCCTTGTCTCGGCAGTCGCGGACATACACGCCGTGCCTTATTAAGAGGAGGGCGCATGCCGTCTCTATCGGAATCTCGTCATCAAGCTGGACGAGACAGAAGTTCGCTTTAGTGCTATAGGTGCGCAGCCCTTCGAGGCCTCGGAGCGCCTCGAAGAACGTAATTGCCTCGCCCAGATACCGGAGCCTGGCTGCCGCGTATCGGTCTTGAAACTCACTCTCCGTAAACAGACGGAAGAAGAACTCGCCAAGCCCGCTTATGTTCCATAAGTAGCCGTTGTCGAGAAGTGACCGGACCCATTCAGGCGGCATAATCGCATACCCCGCTCTGACCCCAGCAATGCCGAAGTCCTTCGACATGCTCTTAAGAACGATTACGTTCCGTCTTTCGGCCGCTTCCTCGGCGAAGCTTTTCCGGTTGAACGCCTCGTCTTCGTAAGCAAAGTCGACGAAGCTTTCATCTAGGATGACGAGCGTCAGGTCGGAAAACGCCTCGAGTAACACGCGCATATCGTCGGTCGGGATGTAGCTGCCGTTTGGATTATTGGGATTGATCAAGCAAACGGTATCGACCTTGTTCCGCTCCACAAAGTGGATGAAATCTTGAATATCCAGACCGAAGTCTTCGTCGGGCGACAGCTTGTAGAAGTAGCACTCCTGCTCGGGTCGCAGGTACTCGTAATACGGAGAGAACGTGGGCAGAATCACCGCGATCTTGGTGCCAGCGAAGCGATGTAGCGCCGCCTGGATAGCCTCGACCGCACCATTCGTGATAAACACCTGATCCTTGTCTACGTTTAGCGTTGGGGCAAGCAGGCTCGCGATGTGATGATTCTGCGAAGGATAGAATTCCAACACCTTGCGGAGATCTCCGGTCGCCAAGAGGTCCGACTGGAGGCGCTCGATGAAGAGGTCCGTCGCGTACGGATTGGAAAGAAAGCATGCATCAACATGGATCTCGAGTTCCGGAATGCGATCCCCCAGCGTAAAGCGGCTCGGGGAGTGCGTGCCTGACTCGCTGTTGACCTCCTCAAGCGCGACAAGGAGTCGCCGCTCCCGCGCGGACATTGCTCGCATCATATTCATAGTAGGTCTTGCGACAGCACCTCAGCTGCAATCTTACGGAAGACCCAGTACTGTTGGAGTAAGTATCCCTGTTTGATGTTGCGTCGCTTTTGCTTGTACTGCTTATAGCTCCAGTTCGCGTATCGTGCAGGCTTGGGCGGATTGGGCTGATAGTAGGGACTAAGTTCAAGGTACAGCGGTTCGCGCTCGACGTCGTCGCTTTCCCAGATCAGGTCGATTCCAGCGGTCCGGATCCTTAGCTTGGCGAGCAAATCGGCTGCCCGAGGCACGATCAATTCCGGGATACCTGCGTGCTCGACTATCGAGCCATAGCTAGTCGCCGTAGTAGTCCAGTGCGAGCTCGCGAGAGCTTCGGAACTCTTTATCCGCCAATAGGTCGCTTCCTCGATCATCCTGTCGCCGACCATGGTAAGTCTTAAATCCTTGGTGGAGCCACCGACAATCGCCTGCATCATCAGGGTTTCGCCCGGTCGGAACTGGTAGTTGCGAACGAATTCACGAGCCTCGGCGGAGGTAACGAAATGATGAATACCTTGGCTCGCTGACGAATGTTCCTCTTTGATAAGAACAGGAGCAAGGTCGAAGTCGACTGTTTGCCAGTTCTCAGAAGTAAGAGCGATCGTAGTCGGAGTCGGAGCTCCTACGGCTTCAAGGCAACGGTGCATATGGGACTTGTTCTCCCAGAATTGAGTCTCGTGAGCCGAACAAAATGGCCGGTTTCCTTGCCGCTCCATGCCCTCTGCAAAGGCTCGTACTTGCTCGCTGTAGTCCCATAGGCGAGGATAGACAAAGTCCCGACCATCGTTTGGTATGAACCAAACGATCGCTTTGTCGAATACGTCGTGCACGCTGTCTGTGACTGTGAAGGCGCAATTGCACGCAGCAAGCTCGTGGGCGAATGCGAGCTCTGAGATATACGCCTGCGGCACGATATTCGGGAGTTGATAACGACTACTTGAGAGGATCACGACATCCGCTTGGTCAAGCGGCACCATCGCGTCTACAGGCATAGATGGAAGGCGTCGATCGACATGCCGCATTCGATACGGATGGCCTAGCCGTCGCCTGAGGGGCTGAGTTACGTTAGGCATTATTCGGGCCAATAGCCATGCAGGGCGATTCGATGTCTTGAACCTCTGCAGCCGGCCACACTGCCTATAATTACTGGGTGCTCGATGTGACCCACTGGCGATCTCGCGAGGGCATCTTGTGGGCTCCGGCCATGGATCGGTGGCATCACGTTGCCACTTTCATGTTCGCTTCGGTCGTGGCTCTCGTTCTCGGATACTTGGTCGCAACCCGGGGTCTCGCGACTGCGCTTTTACCATTGGCATTCGTTACCGCCGTCTTTCTAGTGATTAACTTAAAGTGGGCGATCGCAACCTCGATACTCCTTGTTCTCGTCGTGCCCCATACCGCGTTTCTCGGCATTCCGCAACTTGGAGTACCGCGAGTCGCTCTCTTGTTGCCGCTTACGGCACTTTTCGTCAGTCCAGTCTTCCGTCCAAAGTTAGCTTGGGCAGATGCGGCGCTCGTTGGATTCCTTGTATTCATCCCCCTTAGTGCGCTGATCAATGGTTCGAGCCTCAACCTAATCCTGCCTACATATGTGTCGCTTGGATTCTACTTTGTGGGGCGCCTGATCGGGGTCCGTCAGATTGCCCGGCTGGTTCTTTGGACAATTGCCGTCGCTGCGTCTATCGGTGCTCTCACGGTTATCTATGAGGCCCGTTACGGCGAACTGATGTTTACCGATCCCTCTAATTACTACTGGACCACGCAGGACGTGGGAGGCTTCCGACCGGGTGGTGTCTACACAAGTCCGCCCGGCGCTTCGCTAATGCTCGCGATGGCAGCCCCTCCGATGCTCGCACTTGCGGTGCTGAGCCACGGCACACGCCGCGCCCTGGTCGTAGCCGGGCTGGCGATTGTCGTAGCTGCGGTCGCACTGACCCTCACTCGCGGTGGCTATCTTGCGCTTGTGGTCGGGTGTGTCGGCTTTTGTTTGCTCGTCTTCCGGGGCAGAGCGCGGCGGCGGTTCATCCTAGGAGCATCGGTGATAGTAGCGACGGCTGCGCTTTTTCTCGTTCCCACATGGTCAGACATGGCTTGGTTTCAAGAGAGTGTAACCCGGGATGGTACGTTCGAGGCGCGGGAAGGGTACTGGCGGCTCGCTCTTCCTCTTATAGGCGATTCGCCCGCTACCTTGTCTTTCGGTCATGGTTACAATGCCTTTCTCCTTGCTCGGCCGGAGAGTGGAAGTCACGCTATCCCTGGAACTGCGGGGGTAGCTCAAGACCTCATCTCGTACGGTACCCACAACCAGTTCATCAACACCCTGCTCGAGACCGGTGTTATCGGCTTCGTACTACTGTTCACGTGGCTCATCGCTCCTGTGGTGAAGGGGATAAAGAATACGAGACAGAAGAGTGACCCCTGGTCAGCGGTCACTTCGGCTGCATTCGCCATGTCGATAGTGGCGTTTTTGGTCATGTGTTTCGTGGGCGACCAGCTTCGCTACGTTCCCGGCGTAGCATTCGTTGCGCTCTTGGCTGGCGTGCTTCAAAGCCTCGCGGGTGATAGTGCGAAGGCTCGAGCAGGGACCCCAGCCAGCACGCGGGGCGATGCCTGGCCGCGCCACGCCACGCCCTGAGGCTAAACTCGGCACGACGTGTGTGCTCAGGGTCCTTGCCGTCGGCCCGGGATCGCTCGCGCGTTGTTCATCATGTGGTCCACCTGGAGTGTTAGCCCTTCCTCAAGTGACCTAGTCGGCTGGTAATCGAGATCGCGTCGCGCCCTCGCGAAGTCGCCGGCCGTTCTCCGTGCATCACCGGCCACAGCCGGACCATGGCTCAGATTCACGCGTTCGCCGGTGAGTCGCTCAAGGATGCGCGTTACGTCGAGAATGGTCGTCTCGGATCCACCGGCGATGTTGTAAACCCCGCTAGCTCCTCGTTCCAGCCCTGCGGCAACGGTTGCCTCGATGACGTCCTCCACGAAGGTAAAGTCTCGAACTTGGTGCCCATCTCCGTACACCTCGATGGGTTGAGCTGTGAGGATGCTATCGATGAACTTGGTGAACGCCATATCGGGTCGCTGGCGGGGCCCATAGACAGTAAAATAGCGGAGTGCAACTGTGGGTATGTCGAACTTCTCGGCGTACAGATACACCAGGTGTTCAGCGGCAAGCTTCGTAACTCCATAGGGTGAAACCGGCTGTGGTAACGCCTCCTCTCGCGTGGGATAAGCCTCTGCATTCCCGTACACCGAGGATGACGATGCGTAGACAAACCTTGAAATATCGACATCTCGCACCGCTTCGAGCAATGCTTGTGTAGCCAGAATATTGCTCGCGGTGTAAACCTCGAACTCTTGTCCCCAGCTTCGCCGCACCCCGGGTTGTGCAGCTAAATGGAACACGATATCCCCGTCCGCCAGTAGTTCAGCCGAAAAACCCTTGCGCAGATCGCTCTCGACTAGCTGGAAAGACTCATGCTCACTCACCGCCAGCAGATTTGCCCGCTTCCTCTCGGGCGAATAGTAATCCGTGAAGCAGTCGACACCAACGACCTCCACACCCATGCGAACTAAGCGCTCAGCGAGGTGTGACCCGATGAAGCCGGCCACTCCAGTTATCAATGCCCGCATTGGCGAGACCCCTTCCGAGGCGTTTCAGTAGGCGCCCCTGCCTGCACCCATGGCGCTCACGGTGCGCACCATAAGCTTGACATCGTCCGCGATCGACCAGTTGATCACGTAGGTGTAGTCGAGCTTGACCATGTCATCGAACGGGATGTCGCTGCGGCCGAGCACCTGCCACGGGCCGGTGATGCCCGGCCGCACGTTGAATCGTGCGCTGTAAAGGTCGGAGATCCGATCGCTCTCGACCTCGATCAGCGGCCGTGGGCCGACGAGGCTCATATCTCCGCGGAGCACGTTCCAAAGTTGCGGGATCTCATCTAGCGAGTACTTGCGGAGCCACCGTCCGACCCTTGTGATCCGTGGGTCATCGGGGATCTTGAACATTCCGTCGGTGCGCTTGTTCAGCTTGTCGAACTCGGGCTTCAAGCTCTCGGCGTCCGCGACCATGCTCCTGAACTTCAGGAGCATGAAACGCTCACCTCCACGCCCAACGCGGCGCTGTTTGAAGAACACAGGGCCGCGTGTACTCGAGCTTGATCGCTATCGCCGCAGCGACAAGTGCCGGTGAGAGGATGCCAGATGACGACGGTTGCAATGCGCAGACGTCGATCAGGCGTTTGACGCGTTGCGACCGAGCGAGCTCGGGTCGTCGTTGGAAGCGTCAGGAGAGGGCAGCCCCTCGATGTGATGAAGCTCGGCGTCTGAGCGAAACACGTCCGAGTCCCCGGGAACAAGGTCGACCTTCACACCCTGCTCCGCGAGGAAGCGCAAAACGCCGGTGCGCTCGTCGATGCCTTCGTGGTGGCTGGCGAAAATGACGCGGTCCGCGCCGTCGCGGTTGATGATCGAGATGAGCGACTCGGCTCCCGCCACGTCTGTTGCCGGAGAAACGCCGTTGCCCATCGTGTGCCGTGGATGCACCGTGTCGACGAGTTCGACCCCGTACTCGGGATGACGGGAAAGGGTGCGCTCGATGCGCGCGCAGTCAGGCGCCGTGCCAACCACTATCGCGCGCTGCGTGTACCAAGACCGCGTGCGAGCGACTCGGCGCGCAAGCGCTCGACACGAGAGGATCATTGGGGTCGCAAAGAGGCCGAGGCAGATGGCCGGAGCAACGGGCGGCGAACCGTCCTCCACAAGCGCGACCAGGAAAAAGGCCACCCAGACCCAAAGCGCGACGAGCTGAGCTGCCCGGAAGATCTCCTCCGAAATCGAGCAATCGATCCTTCGATCGTCGACGTGATACATCCCCGCCATACCAGCCAGCACGACCCAAGAGGCGGCGAGCGGAAGACCGATCACAACCGCGTAGGGGACGGTGGTTTCAAACGAGGTCGCCCGAGCCAGAGCGTCGCAAAGAAGGAGCGCGATCAGGATGGCAGCGACATCTGCGGCGGCCAAGAGCCGCCGCATGTAGTAGCCACGATCGTCAGCCGAGATCCGAGACGCTAGATGACCGGACCCTGCGAATGCCGCGCTTGCGAGTCGCGCTCCGCGGCATCGCCGGCGCTTCTGTGCTCGAAGCCCTGCTCTGAAGCGGGTCTTGGCTTGAACCTGCGCAGGGGAATCGTCGCTTCGCGGCCCGGATCGAAGCCGACACGCTCCCGCTCAACAGATTGTCCCAAGCTACCCGAGATTGGGTCGATGCCCATTACTCCCTACCCCGGCCTGACCCCCCAGGCCATTGCTAACAGTCCGTCGGCAACCCTATACAACTCCGCACTTTGCGGTGCAACCCCCAACCGAAGCCCGAAGTCGGACTCGAACCGACGACCCCTTCCTTACCATGGAAGTGCTCTACCAGCTGAGCTATTCGGGCGAGGGCGAGACTCTAGCGATGGGGCGAGGATCGGGATGGCCTAGAGCGGCCCGGCATGACGAGCGTCGGGACGGCCCAGCTCCGGGAGAACCCCACGCGCTCCATCAGTTCTCGCCGCCTGTACTCGGGTCTCGTCTCCCCCACGCCAGCGCTCGCGCCAGCTCGATCTCCGCGACCGGGTCGACCCCCTGGCGGCGATCCTCGAACTCGTCGATCTCATCCGCATAGGCCTGGTCGAGCACCCGAATGCCGTGGCCCTGTATCCGTGCCAAGCGCTGGAGGCTCATTCCCGAGGCGAGCATCAGCGCCGAGTGGGTGTGGCGCCCGAGGTCATACGGGCGAGTTTTGGCCAGTCCGCTGACGCTCTCGCGCGCCTGCGCAGGATCCTCGAGCGCGTTGCGCCAATCCTCCCACTCCCCCTCGACCCTCTCGAGCGCGGCCTTGAAGTGCCGCTTGCGGTAGTTCCGCCAGTCGGTCTCGACCCAGTGGGCGCCCGCCGGCGTTTGGATGACGTAATCGCCGGCGTGGTCACCGCTCAGCTTTCGCATCGCGTCCAGGTCGGCTCTCAACGGCGCCAGGATCGGCGCTGAACGGTCGCGGCCGCTCTTCGTGCGCTCGACTATCCGCCGGCCGCTGAGGGCGCGGACTATCCGCACCCGCTGGTCGATCTCGCTCCAGCGAAGCGCCAGCGCCTCGCCCGGACGGCAGCCCGCCATCTCCATCAGGCTGATGAGCAGCGCGTCGCGAAGCGCAATGAGGCCCTTCTCGGGTCCGATCCGCCGCGAGTTCACGAGAAGCTGAAAACGAACGCGCTCCACCACGAGCGGCCCCCAGAGCAACGGACGGTGGCGGCGCTTCGCCGACGGCCGATCGAGGAGCGCGACCGGATTGTGCGTGACGCCAGTCGACCGCGGGCGCCTGCCGGCCTCCCGCAGGATGCCCGAGAGGATGCTGATCGCCTTGATGATCGTCGGCGCGCCAACGGCGGCTTGCTCGAGGCCCTCCTGCCAGAGAACCAGGTCCTCGGCGTCGAGCGTCGCGATCACGTTGTCACCGAGCTGGCCGAGGATGTGATTTCGGTAAACGATCGAATCTCGCTCCCACGTCTTCGCGGCGAGACGCCGCTTCGCGCGAGGCGCCCAGGTCTCGGCTACGAACTCCGCCAAGGTCAGCTCGGCGTGGTCTTTGGAGTCGGTGCCCATCTCTACCGACCTCAAGGGGCGAGCGGTGCCGAGCTCTCCCCCTCTCAGCGTTGCGAAACTCCGCCGCGTACCGGCGAAAGCCGAGGCGCGCGCGCGTCAGGAGCGAAGGGCAGCTGCGACCGCGTCCGCGAACTCGTCGACGTCCTCCGCGGTCGTGTCCCACGAGCACATCCACCTGACGACGCTCTCGGCCTCGTCCCAGACGTAGAAGGGGTGCTCGACTGGGAGGGCGGCAACGAGGCGGTCGATCGCGCCGCGATCGAGCTTTGCGAAGACGACGTTGGCCTCGACGGGATGGACGATCTCCACCCCGTCCGTGGCCTCGACCCGCTCGCGCAGGCGCTGAGCCATCGCGTTGGCGTTGCGTGCGTTTTGGAGCCAGAGGTCGCCCTCGAGGAGGGCCTCGAACTGCGCGGCGCCGAAGCGCATCTTCGAGTTCAGCTGGAGGAGCTGCTTGCGGACGAACTTGGCGTCGGGGGCGAGCTCGGGGCGAAGGACGACCATCGCCTCGCCGAACATGAGGCCGTTCTTGGTGCCGCCGAAGCTGAGGAGGTCGACCCCTGCGTCGGTCGTGATCGCGGCGAGCGAGACGTCGAGGGAGGCGGCCGCGTTTGCGAGGCGGGCGCCGTCGACGTGGAGGAGGAGGTCCATCTCGTGCGCCCGCTCGGCGATGGCGGCGACCTCTCCGGGGTGTAGACCGTGCCGAGCTCGGTGGACTGGGAGATCGAGACGACGCGCGCCTGGGCTGAGTGCTCGTCGCCGCGGCGCTCGTCCCAGCGCCCCAGGTCGTCGGGGGTGAGCTTTCCGTCGGTCGGTCGCGACGGTGAGGAGCTTGGCGCCGGCGATGCGCTCGGGCGCACCGCACTCGTCGACGTTCAGGTGGGCCGACTCGGTGCAGATGACGGCCTCGTGCGGGCGAAGCACGGCGTCGAGGCAGGCGACGTTGGCGCCCGAGCCGTTGAAGACGAGGAGGGCGCGAGCGTCGGCGCCGAAGTGACGGCGGAAGAGCTCGGAGGCGCGGGCGGTCCACTCATCGGCGCCGTAGGAGTCGGCGTGGCCCTCATTGGCGGCGGCGACGGCGGCGAGGACGTCCGGATGGACGCCCGCGTGGTTGTCCGAGGCGAAGTCGTGCGGGGGCGTCAAGTGCCGCCGAACCTATGGGTGTAGCTCGAGGCGGGCGCCGTTCATCTTGGCGGCCGCGTCGGTGAGGAGGTAGGCGATGGCGTCGGCGATGTCCTCGACCGAGGTGAAGGTCTTGAACGGCTTCTCGGGGCTCTTCTCGCGCATGGCTGGGGTGAGGATGGCGTTTACGACGACGATGTTCGCGGTGGCGCCGGACTCTGAAAGCGAGTCGGCGAGCGCGAGCGTCCACGCCTCGGCGGCGGCCTTGGCGGCGCCGTACGCGGCGTTGGTGCCGTCGGGTCGCTGCGCCTGGGTCGAGGAGACGAGGACGAAGCGGCCGCCGTCATGCGCGAGCGCGTCGTGGAAGGCGCGCGAGGCGTGCTGGACGGTGCGGACGAGGAGGTCGTGGAGCCACTCGTAGTCGTCGAGAGACGCGGTGGCGAGTGGCTCGCCGCCCTTCCAGCCGCCGACGAGGTGGACGAGCGCGTCGACCCGGCCGAAGCGTTCGGTGACCGCGTCCTCCCACTTCGCCGCACCCTCGGCGCTCAGGAGGTCGGCGGTGCGGGCGTCCCAGCGCTCATCGGGGACAGCGAGCCTGCCGGATAGGGCGTCGAGCTTTTCCTCGTCCACGTCTGAAGCGGCGACGGTGGCGCCCGCGTCGACGAGGCGGCGGCAGACGGTGGGGCCGAGGCCGCCGGCGGCGCCGGCGACGGCGACGATGCGTCCGTCGAGAGTGCTCATCGCACTTACGCTAGCGGTCGGCCGAAAGCGTCAGGGGTTGGGAGAGCCGAGCGTTTGCGCGCTCGCAGACGGGTACCAATCTGAAGCTTGATTCGTGTCGGCGATTGGCTTTCTGGCGATCGTGTTCGAGCCGCTCGCACCGCTCCAGTTAACCGAGATCTCTTCCACGGTCGGCGTGCTCGTGTAGCTGCAAGACGAGCCGCCGCAATTGGCCGGAAGCCAGGCACCGAGGGTTTGCGCATCCCCGACCTCGGTGGGGAAGGCGACAGGGTTCGCGCCGCCGGGGACCGTGAACGGAACTGAGTCGACCGGCGCTGCGGCCTGAGGGTTCCTGACGTGAAGGACGGCGTCTGAGAAGACGATGGACGTGGTGCCACCCCTGACGTCGAATGCGCCCGGGAAGCAGGCGGGATCTGCACAAGACGTCTTCGACGACTGCTCGGTGCTCACGCCGGCGCCCGGATTGAGGTGGACGACTACGAGGTCGCCTGGCTCGACCAGAAGGTCGGGAAGGGTTGCGAGGAGGATGCGGTTGGAGCTGAAGTTGCCTCGGATCAGCTCGAAGCCCGAGGTGGTGCCTGTGTTGGTGGCCCGAAGCTCGACGAGGTCGGCGTTGCCCGTGACGGCCGGCGCGACCTCGTTGATAAGGAGCGCTGCGGCCGGGGCGTAGCCGGCAAAGGGCTGAGAGCGGAAGGACGGGTCGACGGGCGAGCCCGCCAAATCCTCGAGTGTGCCGTCCACAGTCACGGTGTAGGGCTGAGCCGGGGTCTGGCTCGAGGTGGTGAGAAGGACGTTTTTCGCGCCGCTGAGCGAGGCACCGGTGATAGTGAGGCCAGGAATTGAAAACTGCGAGCCGTCCGAGGCGAGCGATGAAGAGGCGATCTTGCGGTCGAAGCTGACGTTTACGGCGCTTGCGCTGGGCGCGCTCGCGCCGACCATGCGCGGCGCCGGGCAGGTGGCTTCGATGTCCTCAGTGCGCCAGGCGGAGAGCTGGGCCTCGCTGTTCGAGCGCCACAGCGGGACGTCTTGCGCGTTTACCGTGCAGGCGGGCTGGAGATCGAACGCCTCGGCGACGGTTGTTGGGACGCGGAAGGTGAGGCTTGGGTTGCCCGAGATGGCGGCGGTGCTCGCGAGGTACTTCGTGTAGCCGGGTCCCGCGGACGAGGAGTCGCCGAGGGTCGCGGCGAAGTCGACCAGCTCGGATTCATACGAATCGAGTGAGGAGACAAGGTCGGAGGCGCTTGAGACGCCCTGCGAGAGCGCCGCGACGTCGGCGCCGGTGGCGCTTCGGCTGAACGAGCCGATTGCGGTGGCGCGGCGCTGGCCGGCTGAGGTGCCCATCTGCGTGATCTCGAACGAGACGGTGTCGCCTGAAGCAGGCTGGGGGGTGAGGCTTGCCGGCGGCACGTTTACGTAGAGGGCGGGGCCGGCGGCGTCCTTCTGGACGAAGAAGCCGGCCGGCTCGGTCGAGACCTCCGGCTTTACGTACGTCACCGTCACGTTCTCGATCGGGACGCTTGTGGCTCCGTCGGCGCTGGCCCGGGCAAGGGCGATGCCGCTGAGATCGTCGTCGGTGATCGTCCCCGTGGCGGTCCGATCGCCGAGCTTGGCGTTCTTCGGATTGGAGAGGGTGAGGGTGAAGTCCTCGTCGGGCTCGTCGAGGGTGTCGCCGGTCACGCTTACGGTGACGTTGGCGGTCGTGCGGCGCTTCTTGAAGCGGACGACGCCCGTCTTTTGGGTGTAGTCCGAAGCGGCCGTTGCCTCAGCGTCCGCCGTGGCATAGCTGACGGACACCTTCTGCTTTGGCTTGCGAGAGAGCGTGACCGGGAAGGTGGCAGTGCTGGTTGCGGCGCTTCCCTCGTTGACGATGACGTCGGCGACGGAGACTTTGGGCTTCGCGGCCTCGGCGGTCGGCGCGATCAGCAAGAGGCTCGCGCATGTGAGCGCGAGCGTCAGGCCTGTCTGTCTTCCCTTCACCCCTGTTGACCTCGGTCCCCCTATAAAGCTAGTTTGAGGGTATCGCTTCCTCAGGCGATTGCGAGGGTCTGGTCGCGCTGGGGCCGCTCGATCGCGGGGGCGAGCTTGGGACCGAGCTGGGAGTAAAAGAGCGAGAGGGGGAACTCGTCGTCGCGGACGAGGTCGACCAGCTCCTTGGGCTCTTCGACCTCGGGGAGGGAGCGGCGCTCGCGCGCCCAGACGGAGGACTCGGCGGGCGGGACGTATTCGGAGATGAGGTCGTGCGCGGCGGTCCACTGGCCGAGTTTGGAGCGGTCGATGCCAGAGTGGTAGAGCTCCTGGACGCGCTCGCGGAGGCGCTCGACGCCTTCCGCGACGCTCTGCCAGTCGATGACCATGCGGTTGTCGGACCAGTGGGCGTAGCCCTCGCGGTGAAGGAAGGCGAAGAGGAGCTGGCCGCCGAGGCCGTCGTAGTTGCGGACGCGACTGCCGGTGAGGGGGAAGCGGAAGAGGCGGTCGAAGAGGATCGCGTAGGAGACGTGGCGGGCGAAGGCGAAGCCCTCGCGCTCGAGCTTTACGGCCTCGGAGAAGGCGGTGAGGTCGCAGCGGAGCTCTTCGAGGGAGTACATCCAGTAGGGGCTTCGCTGGCGGATCATGAAGGGGTCGAAGGGGAGGTCGCCGCGCATGTGCGTGCGGTCGTGGATGAGATCCCAGAGGATGTAGGCGTCGCGGGAGAGCTCGGGTGAGGTGAGGAGGGCAGCGGCGTCGGGAGGGAGGTTCAGGTGTAGGGCCTCGGCGGCTGCGGAGCCGACGCGGCGGAAGCGCTCGGCCTCGCGGTCGCAGAAGATGGCGCCGAAGTGGAACTCGGCGGGCTTCTCCGCGTACGAGAACGTTTCGGGGAAGAGGACGGCGCACTCGGAGTCGTAGCCGGCGGTGTTGTCGAGGAGCTCGACGGGCACGAACTTGGGATTGTCGTAGCGGGTGGATTCGAGCTCTTGGACCCACTCGGGCCAGGGGACTTGGACGAGGAGGGCCTCGAAGGCGACGTCGCGCGACGCGTTTTGCTTGTACATGGGGAAGACGACGAGATGGGTGATGCCGTCCTCGCGCTGGAGCTCGGGGCGGAAGGCTTCGGTGGAGCGGCCGAAGTCGGGCTTTTGGAAGTTGGAGTCGGCCCATGCGACGAGGTCGGCGCCGACGGCGTCTATGTAGGGGTGCTGGTGGGGGAATTGGGGCTTGAGGCGCTGGACGGCGCTCGCGATGGTGTCGACGAGGGAGCGGAGGCGAGTGGTGTCCTCGGATGAGGTGTCGACGGAGCCGTCGGGTTCCTGGCGCAGGCGGAGCTCGGCGACGGCGGATTTGAGCTCGAGCCAGTCGGGGTCGGCGGTGATGGCGGGCGGCTCGATGGAGACGGTTTCGGTGAAGGCGTGGGCGCTGACCCAGTAGGCGAGGTTGAGCCAGAAGGATTCGTGGTCGAGGTCTCCGATGCAGTCGTCGCCGAAGAGGTCGGAGTCGGCGAGGACGGCGACGCGCCCGGAGCCGTGGGAGGTGATGGCGGCAAGCGGCGCGCCGGGGGTGGAGGCGGAGGGGTAGGTGCGGGCGAGAGCGCGGGCGTCGTCTTTTAGGGAGAGGGTGCCGGCGCGGTAAAAGCAGGCGGCCTCGACGCGCGCAAGGGGGTCGGCTCCGGGAGCGGGGCGCTCGGGAGCGTCGAGCTCGGCGAGGATCCAGGATGGGGCGTGGCGGTGGTGCTCGTAGTCCTGCACCGTGGCGCTCTCGACTTGAATGCCGAAGTGGGAGAGGAGGTCGTTCAGGTTGTTCTCGTACTTGTCATGCTCGGTTTCGGCGAGGACGATGAGGCCGCCGCCTTCGGCGACGAAGGTCGTGATGGCGTCGATCTCAGCGGGGTCGAGGCGCGGGGTGCCGACGTTGGTGGTGGCTTCCCACTTGGGGTCGGAGGGGTGGGCGATGACGAGGACGTCGGCGTCGGCGAGGGCGGTGGCGTCGAGCGGGCCGGAGCGGTGGGCGGCGACGTCGAAGTCGGCGTGGGCGAGTGCAGCGGCGGCTTTGGCGAGGGAGGAGTCGGCCGGGTGGGCGGGCTGCATTTCGCGGGCGAGGTCGGGGTCGATGGTCCACGCCTCGGAATGAGCCTCGTCGAAGAGGACGCGCGCTGGGTTTGGATGCGTGGGCATGGGAGTGAGGGTAGAGGGCCGTTGATGCGGGGTCAATGCCGTTTCGACGCTTCCTTGTGCAATTATCTAACGAATGGACGCGACTGATAGGCAGATTCTTGCGCTACTTCAGGAAGATGGGCGGCGCACGTTCGGCGACATCGGCGGGCGGGTGAGCTTGTCGGCGCCGTCGGTGAAGCGGCGGGTGGACCGGCTGCGAGAGCAGGGGGCGCTGGAGGGGTTCACGGCGATCGTCGACCATGGGGCGCTGGGGTGGCATACGGAGGCGCTGGTGGAGCTCTTTTGCCGTGCTGGGACGACGCTCGACGAGGTGGCGGTGTGGCTTCGCGAGCACCCGGAGGTGGTCGAGGCGTGGAGCGTCACGGGCGAGGCGGACGCGATCGCACGGGTGAGAACGGAGGACAACCGCGACCTCGAGCGCCTGATCGCCGACCTTCAGCGGGACGGGCGAGTGGAGAGGACGCGGTCGCAGATCGTGATGTCGCGATTGGTGAGTCGCCCCGTCGCGCGGGACTAGGCCTCCGCGTCTCGCGCTCGAAGCATTGTGGTTGTCATAGCGACCTCAAGGCTGCGAGCGTGGTTCTAAACTCTCCGAGTTGCGGGGGAGCGCCGAAGCTGGAGAGTCGGGCCGGACTGTAAATCCGGTGCCTTAGTGCTGAGTGAGTTCGATTCTCACCTCCCCCATGAGGGCCCCGACGAGCGGAGTCCTGTTCGCAAGCGCCAACGAAAACGGGCCGCCCGGAGGCGGCCCGCTTCAACAGTCGCTTGACGACGAGGCGGCTTAGTTGCCGCGGACCTTGTCGACCCCGTCGTCGACCTTGTCCTTGACCGAGTCGGCGGCGTCCTTGACCGTGCCGGCCGCCTGATCCTTCTTACCTTCGCGCTTCATCTCGTCGTCGCCGGTCAGGCCTCCCGCAGCCTCCTTCACCCGGCCCTTCGCATCATCCGTGTTCTTCGGTGAGTCGTTCACGTGGTTCTCCTTGTCGTCGATCGGACGCAGCCTATACCCGCGCCCAACCGAAGAGAGTCGCGCACCAGGCACCCCTCGTGGGGGACCAGGTCAACGGAAACGGGCCGCCCCGGGGGGAGGGGCGGCCCGATTCCGTTGCCCGTTTCAGCAAACGGGCCGCCCGGGGGGAATGGCGGCCCGTTTGGCTTAAGACGGTCTGCTCTGCGAGCTTCCCGTCGAGGGTCCGCGTAAAGCGTTATCCCCTCACACAGATAATTCCCTCCCTGCGCCCCCTCTAAACCACCGTCGCGCAAATTTGTAAAAACCTCGAAACCTCCCAAGGGACGCCAGTCCCACCGGCGCGCAAGCACGTCAGGCGTGCTCGCGCAACCTCTGCGCCTCGGGCAGCCGCTTCAACTTCCGCAGCGTGTTCGTCTCGATCTGGCGAATCCGCTCGCGCGTCACCCCGAACGCCCTCCCCACCTCTTCAAGCGTCAGCGGCTCATGGCCGCGCAACCCGTACCTCAGCTCGATGACCTGCCGCTCACGCTCCGGCAGCGCATTCAACACCCGCTGCACATCCTCGCGTTGAAGGCTCTCCGTCGCTGTCTCGAACGGCTCCAGCACCGTCTCGTCCGCCACGAAGTCGCCCAATGCCGCCTCGTCCTCGCCCCCCACCGGCCGCTCGAGCGACACCGGCATCTGCGCCACCCGCAGGATCTCGCGCACCTCCTGAACGCCAATTCCCAGCTCCGCCGCGATCTCTCGCGGCTCCGGCTCGCGGCCCAGCGCCTGTACGAGCTGGCGCTCTACCTGCGTCACCCGGTTCAACTTCTCCCCCATGTGCACCGGAATGCGAATCGCCCTCGACTTGTCCGCGATCGCCCTCGTCACCGCCTGGCGGATCCACCACGTCGCATAGGTCGAGAATTTGAACCCGCGGCGATGGTCGAACTTCTCGACCGCCCGGATCAACCCCAGTGAGCCCTCCTGAATCAAGTCGAGAAAGCTCAGCCCCCGGCCCAGATACCCCTTCGCAATCGACACGACCAACCGCAAGTTCGCCTCCACCATCTGGCGCTTCGCCGTCATGTCGCCACGCTCGATCCGCTTCGCCAGCTCGATCTCCCCCGTCGCCGTCAGGAGCTCGACCTCCGCGATCGAGCTCAGATAGAGACGAAGCGAATCGAGATTCGGCTCGGCCGCCAGATCGAGATCCGGCTTGACGAGCGGGACGTCTGCCTTTTGGGCCAAGTGCTTCCGGTCCTCTCCTCCATTCGGGCACCGAAGCGGCGCGAATTATACGTCTGACACCAAGCCCATGCGGCACCTGCTCAAGATGAGTGATTCCCACGGGCTCATGCCTGCGAGGGTGCCTGGGAGCGAGTCGAGCGAGGCTGTGAGACGAAGTGCGTGCCGGTTGGCACGCGTGAGGATCACGGCCCCGATCCGGCGACGCTATCCAGGCGGCGTCGCAGGCGTGATGTCGTGGGATCACTCATCTACGCTCATGCGCATGAGCGAAACCGTCGCCTCATCCGTCATCAGTGACGTGCAAGCCGGCGTTCCCGATACGCAAGTCAGCCTCACCCGCGTCGGCGTCCGCGGCGTCGAGAAGGTCATCCACGTCGCCTCGCCCGTCGGCGACGGATCCGGCCTCTTCTTCGCCGAGCTCGAGGCGTTCGTCGATCTCAACCCAAGCCAAGCCGGCGTCCACATGTCCCGCTTCGAGGAGGTCATAAACGAAGCGATCGACAGCGTTGTCCTCTCCGAAGCCCTCCGCGCCGAGGTCCTCGCCGCGCACATCGCCCAGCAAGTCCGTGAGCGCCAGAACGGCTGCCGCGCCGAGGTGCGCATCGAAGCGCGCTACGCCGACACGGTCCAAACCCCTAAGTCCGGGCTCGCAACCCAGGAGATCTACAAGCTCCACGGCGTCGCCGTCGCCTCCGAGCACGGCACCCGCACGCTCACCGGCGTCGAGGCCCAAGGCATGACCGCCTGCCCATGCGCCCAAGGCCTCCTCGCCGACGGCGCCCGCACCCGCCTCGAAGAGGACGGCTTCTCAGAAGCCGAGATCGAGCGCATCTTCGAAGCCGTGCCAGTCGCCACCCACAATCAGCGCGGCATCGGCCAGCTTCATCTCGGCGCCCCCGAGGGAAGCGAAATCGACATCGACGCTCGCGACCTCCTGCGCATAGTCCAAGCCTCGATGAGCTCCGAGATCTACGAGCTCATGAAGCGCTCCGACGAAGCCGCAGTAGTCGAGAAAGCCCATCGCAACCCCCGCTTCGTCGAGGACGTCGTCCGCGAGATGGTGAGCCGCGTCGCCGCCGCCTTCCCGGAGCTTCGCGACGGTGGCTTCCTAATCGCCCGCCAAGAGAATCTGGAGACGATCCACTCCCACACCGTCGTCGCCGAGCGCACCGGCCTCCTCTCAGAGGTCCTCGACGAGCTCGAGACCGGCGACCACTCGCACCGCCACGCTTCCCAGCGCGAGTGGCTCGAAGCCAACTCGCTCTAGGCGGTTGAATTCGGATACGCGTGCCCGCGGGGGCGCACGGGACCGAGCCGGGCGTGGGAAGAGGGCGAAGCCTGTACCGGTGGTACAGGCGAGTTCCCGATGACCGCGATCCGGCGACGGTATCCGTGCGTCATCCGTGGGTGCGGGTATTTGGATTCAACCGCCTAGGCGACCGAGTCCGAGACCCGCTTCTCCGCCGGCCCCGGCATCTCGCCCGTGGCGGGCGCCGCCTCTTTTGCGCTGGGCGCATCCGGCACTTCGTCCGCCGCGGGTACGTGGGGCACGTCGTCCGCCACGATCCCCGCCTCCTCCATGTGGCGTCGCATGCCCAGGAAATAGTCCGCCCCCGAGAACACCGTCATCGCAACCGCGGCATAAACCAGCAAGTCGACGCCCGTGGGCGACGACTCGAACGCGATCAGCGCAAAGATCGCTGCCACCTGAAGGCCGGTCTTCGCCTTGCCGAGCCAGCTCGCCGAGATCACGATCCCGCGCTCGGCAGCGACCGAGCGCAATCCGGTCACCGCGAACTCGCGAGCGATGATCACCATTGCGACCCACGCGGCAAGCCGATTGAGCGAAACCAGCGAAATCAGCGCCGCCGTCACCAGAAGCTTGTCGGCGAGCGGATCCATCAGCTTGCCGAACGTCGTCTCTTGGCGCTGGCGTCGCGCGATGTAGCCGTCGAGCCCGTCGGTGAGCGCCGCCAGCGCGAAGAGCGCGGCCGCGATCACGTCGCCCTCGGCCGTTTCCTCCAGGAGGGCGACCACGATCACGGGAATCATCAGGATCCTCAGGACCGTCAAGACGTTCGGCGTGTTGAGGGGGAAAAGAGGGAACACCCACGAGCAGCCTAAGGGGATTAGTCTGAAGCGGAGATGGCCGTCGACTACGTCTACCGGCTCGAGCAACCGCACGTTCCCGGCCAGCTCGCGAAGGTATGCGCGCAGATCGCCAAGGAATCGGGCCTCATCGGCGACATCCACACAGTCTCGATCGGCCGCGACCGCTCGATTCGCGAAGTGTCGGTCGAGGTCAAGGACGACGAGCAGGCGAAGCGAGTAGCGACTGAGCTCGAGCGGGTCGAGGGCGTCCGCGTCATCTCCTACTGGGATCGTGCGCTCCACGCCCACCAAGGCGGCAAGCTCGCCGTCACGACGAGCCGCGAGATGCGCACCCTCCAGGACATGCGCGATGTCTATACGCCGGGCGTGGCGCGCGTTTGCCTGGCCATCGCGAAAGAGCCCGCCCTCGCCCACCGCTTCACCATGATCGGCCGCACCGTCGCCATCTGCACGAACGGAACACGCGTGCTCGGCCTCGGCGACATCGGCCCCGTCGCCTCGATGCCCGTAATGGAGGGCAAGGCCATGTTCTACCGCCAGCTCGCCGGCATCTCGGCCATGCCCGTCTTGATCGACGCGGACGACCCTGACAGCTTCGTCGAGACGGTCAAGCGCATCGCGGGCGGCTTCGGCGGCATCCACCTCGAGGACATCCGAGCGCCCGACTGCTTCGAGATCGAGGCGCGGCTCATCTCAGACCTCGACATCCCGGTCATGCACGACGACGTCCACGGCACCGCGGTGGCGACGCTCGGCGCCGTGCTCGTCGCCTGCGATCAAGCGGGCATCGAGCTCTCCGAATCAGTCGTGGGCCAAGTCGGCCTCGGCGCCGCCGGCTTCGGCATCGCGAACTTGATCCGCGAGGCGGGCGCGAAGGCCCTCATCGCCTCGGACCCCTCCGAAGCGTCCCACCCGCGCGCCGTTGAAGCGGGCATCGAAGTCACTTCCTTCGAAGACGTGATGAAGCGCGCGCGGATCGTCATCGCCACCACGGGCCAGCCGGGACTGATCAAACCCGACATGGTCAACGAGGGCCAGATCATCATGGCGCTCACCAACCCCGACCCCGAGATCACGCCCAAGGAAGCCGAAGCCGCGGGCGCGGCGTTCGCCGCCGACGGCGCGATGGTCAACAACGTTCTGGGCTTTCCCGGCATCTTCCGCGGCGCGCTCGCCTCCGGCTCGCAGGTCATCTCGAGCGGCATGAAGCTCGCGGCCGCCCGCGCCATCGCCGGCCTCACCGCCGAGGCCGAGCTGGTCCCCGACGCCCTCGACCCCGCCGTCCACGCCGAAGTCGCGCGTGCGGTCGAGCAAGCCGCGCGAGACGAGGGCCACGCCAACCCGGAGCGCGTCCCGGCGGGGCTCTAGGGCGACCGCGTCAAACGGGTGTCCTAGGCCGCCAGCTCCTTCGCCCGCTCGAACACGCCGTCCAGCATCGGCTCGGTCAGCTTGCCGGTGAACGTGTTCTGCTGGCTGGGGTGATACGAGCCGACGAGCGCGTACGGGCCCACCTCGGTCTCGGCGCCATGCCCGAACCTGGGCTTGGGCCGCAGAACCTCGTGGCCGGCGCCGCGAAGCGCGCGCATGGCGCCGTCCCAAGCAAACAAGCCGAGGCAGACCAGCACCCGGACGCGGCTCAGCACCCGAAGCTCGCGCGTGAGGTAGGGAATGCACTCATCGCGCTCGGCCGTCGTCGGCCTGTTCTTAGGCGGCGCGCAGCGCACCACGGCGGTCACGAATGCCCCGCTCAAACGCAGGCCGTCGCGGGCGTTCGTGCTCGTCGGCTGGTTTGCGAGGCCGGCCCTGTGCATTGCGCCGTAGAGCCAATCGCCCGAGCGATCGCCCGTGAACATCCGCCCGGTGCGGTTGGCGCCGTGAGCGGCGGGCGCGAGGCCGACGATGGCGATCGTCGCGTTCCGGTCGCCAAAGCCGGGCAGGGGGCGCGCCCAGTAGTTCTCGCCCTGGAAGCGCTTGGGTGGATTCAACGCGCACTCCTCCCGCCACTCGACGAGGCGCGGACACGCCCGGCACGCCGCGACCTCGACGTGGAGGCTCTCGATCGAATCCGGAACCGGCATGTAAGAGGTATACGCCGAGCGGCGGAGCGCAAAGCCCATGCGGATAGGTTTTCCCGATCGTGAGCGCCTTTGCCGACCGCATGACCCGTCGCCGGATGCTTGGCGCCTCTGGCGTGGCGATCGGATCGCCCTTGCTCCTATCTGCCTGCGGCACGACCTCCGAGGAAGAGGCGCGCTCCGAGGCGAACGACCCCGACCTCTTGAACGCGGTCCTGGCCCAGCACCTTGCGGTGCTAGACGCGTCAAGCGCGCTCGGAGACGCGCCCGAGCCGGCACGCCAAGCCGCGGACGTCCTCACCACGGCGCGCGAGGATTCGACCGGCGAGCTCGAGGCGTTTGTGTCAGAGCGCGAGGGCGAAGCAACTACGGAGCCGGCCGAGGCGGCATCGGCGGAGAGCCCGACGGAGGGGCTCGCCCTCCAGCTCGAGGACTCGATCGAAGCGTCGCTCGAAGCGATCGGCGACCTCTCGTCGCCCGCCTACCGCCAGGCCGTCCATCGCTTCATCACCGAGGACGCCGCTGCGCTCGCAGCGCTTCGCTCGGTAACGGGCGAGGAGATCGCCCCCGACGCCTTCGTCTTCGGCGCCCCGACCTCCACGGAGGAGGCGGAATGAGCTTCACACGGCGAAGCCTCATTTCTCGCGGTCTCGCCGGCGCGGGCGCGCTCGCAACGGGAGGCTCGCTCGTCGCGGCAGCGAGCGCCAGCGGGCAGGTGGACGATCAAACGGAGGCGCTCGAGCGCCTGATCATCGGCGAGCAGGCCGCCGAGCTCGCGTTCTCGCTGGCCGCCGAGGAAGGCGATGTCGACGGCGAGGCAGTCGCGCTCTTCGAGCAGCTCTCGCTTCACGCGCGCGACCGCGCTACCGCGCTCTCAGAGGCGAGCGACCAGCTTCTCGTCGACCCGCCGGAGGCCGACAGCGACCCCGACGAATACGAGAGCCTCGACGAGTTCGACCCCACCGGCTCGAAACCAGACCTTTTCGCCTTCTTGATCGACCTCGAGCTGGGGCTGATCGAGGCGTACGAGGAAGACGTGGTGGAGCTCGAGGAGCCCGATCTGGTGCGCACGGCGGCCCAGGTGGCGGCCAGCCACGCGCAAGCGCTGGTGGCGCTCCGCCTCCTGGCCGACCCCAAGGGCGCCAAGAACGTGACCGAGCTTCCTGAGCGGTCCAGCGCGGCCACGGACTCGGAGGAGGATTCCGGGTAGCTCCTGCGGCGGTACCCTGAAGCGCCGGGAGACGGCCCGTTCCTGCGCCCCGGAAACCGCTGATGGCCACCGATTCCCCCCAGCTTCGAAAGCTCGCAATCGTCCCCGCCAAGAACGAGTCGGGGATGGTGGCGAGGGTCATCCGCGACATCCGCCGCGCCGCTCCTGACTTCGACGTCGTCGTGATCGACGACGGCTCGACGGACACCACCGCGGCCCACGCGGAGGCGCAGGGCGCGGTCGTAATCCGCCATCCATTCAACCTCGGCATCGGCGGCGCGATGCAGTCCGGCTACAAGTACGCGCTGCGGCATGGATACGACGTCGCGGTGCAGGTGGACGGCGACGGGCAGCACAAGCCGGAGTACCTGCCCGAGCTCCTGGCTGCGCTCCACACGGAGGGCGACGAGGCGGACATGGTCACCGGCAGCCGCTTCCTCGGCGACCCGGGATACAAGGTGCCTTTGGGCCGCCGTGCCGGCAACCTCGTCTTCGCCGTCGTCATGAGCACGATCACCCGCAAGCGCGTCACCGATCCGACCTCGGGCTTCCGGATGACCAACCGGCGGGGAATCGAGCTCTTTGCCCGCGACTATCCGCACGACTACCCGGAGGTCGAGGCGATCCTGATGATCCATGCTCATCGCCTGCGCCTTCACGAGGTGCACGTCTCGATGAACGCACGCGGCTACGGGCAAAGCTCGATCGACTATCCGCGAAGCGCCTACTACATGGTGAAAGTGCTCCTGGCGATCTTCATCGGACTCTTCCGCCGCCGCCCCACCGCCATCGAAGCTTCGGGGAACGACGAGATCCTGGGCGGCCCACCGATGGACACGGGGGAGCTCAAGGCGATCACGGAGGGCGACCGGTGAGGCGATTCGGGGCGCTCGTTGTGGCCGTCCTTCTCGCGCTCGCGGCGCCGGCCACCGCGGCGGAGGTAAAGGTCACGGGCGACGAGGAGACCGGGCTGGGCGAGGCGATCGAAGCAGCCGAGCCGGGCGACACGATCGTCATCCCAGAGGGCGAGTACCTCCTCACCCAGGGAGACGTGCTCGAGGAAAAGGACCTGACCCTCCGCGGCGCCGGTGAGGATCTGACCACGATCATCCCGACCGGAGGCGGCGACGCCCTCGACGACGAGGGAGTGTCGGTGGTCGAGGCGGACGTGGCCCCCGCGCTGGTGCCTTCCGAAGCGGAGGCCGAAGCCGCCGAGGCCGCCGAAGACGACTCGGCGTCGGGCAGCCTCGAGCCGAAGGCGCAGATCATCGCCCTGGTCGTCACCTTCGCGATCTTCATCTTCGTCCTCGACCTCGTCCGGCGCCGCCGCCTCTCGGAGCGCTACGCGATCCTGTGGATGACCGCGGCGCTCGCCCTGCTCGTGCTCTCGATCTGGACCGGCGGGCTCGACGCGATCGCCGACCTCATGGGCATCGCGGAGCCCGCGAACGCGATCTTCATCATCGCCTTCGCCGTGGGCTTCCTGCTCCTCCTCAACTTCTCGGTCGTCTCCTCGCGCCTGGGCGAGGAGACCAAGGTCCTCGCGCAAGAGGTCGCGCGGCTGGAGCAGGAGCTACGGCTGGAGCGCGCGCTTCGGGGCGGCGATCCGAACGGCTTCTCAGGACGAGCTTCGGAGGCCGAGCAGGCGCAGGACGAGCCGCCAGTACGCCGCGAGTAGGCCGTTGAGGAACCGTGAGCGCCCGGCGGCGCCGAGATAGCGCGAGTCGAGCGGCGCCACCAAGCGCCGGGCAAACTCGCCCGCGCCGATCCGCGCCGTAGCTTGAATCAGCCGTCGCTCGCCGAGAAGGCGCGGCAGCGCGCGCGCGACGTCCCACCACGAAGCGAGCTTCTGCGGCAGCCAGCCACCGATCGTGGCCGCCACGACGAGCGCCAGCTCGGTCGCGGCGAGTGCGGGCGCGAGCAGGGCGAGGAGCGCGCCGGGATAGACGCGGATCATCGTCGCCCAGCGGTTGCGCTCCAAGTAGCGCCACTTCGCGGGGCCCTTGTCGAACTCGTAGTGGTGATCGGCGCGGGCTTCACCAGCCACGCCGACGCGTCCTCCCGCAAGGCGCACGCGAAGCGACAGGTCGACGTCCTCGTGATAGAGGAAGAACTCCGAAGCGAAGCCGCCGAGCCGCTCGAACGCCTCGCGCCGGATCGCAAGGCAAGCTCCCGAGACGAAGCCCGGCTCCGACTCACGGTCGGCGCTGCGGACCGGCTCCCCCGCGCCGCCCGCCCAGGCGATTCCCGTGAAGTGGATGACGCCGCCCCGCGAGTTCGTAAGCCGGCCGCGCTCCGCCGTCACGAGGGCCTGCCACGCGTCCCACCCCGAGCCGTCCTCAAGCGGTGCCGCGATCGCGTCGCGCCACCCCTCGGCCACGACGGCATCCGGATTGAGGAAGACGAGTAGGTCACCGCTCGCCTCAGAAGCGCCCAGGTTGCAAGCGGCCGGAAAGCCGTCGTTGGTCGCGTTCTCGACCACACGAGCGTCAGGCGCCGCCTTGCCCACCACCGCGAGCGTCTCGTCGCCCGACGCGTTGTCGACGACCACGAGCTCGTCCCCTTCGCGGAGCTCGCCGGCCAAGGCTTCCAGGGCGGGTCGCACCGCCTCGCCCTGGCGGTAGGTGACGACGACGACCGTTATCGCTGGCTCAGACACGGCGGCACCAAGTTACGGCTTCTCGATTCCTAGACTGTCCTCGACCTGCCGGAGTAGCTCAGCTGGCCAGAGCACCTCATTCGTAATGAGGGGGTCACGGGTTCGAATCCCGTCTCCGGCTTTCGGTCTTGCGCTCGGACCTGAACCGGGTTAGGGTCGGAGAGCAAACGAGAAGGAGGCACCCGCATGTCGAATACCGACACCCTCAAGCAAGGCTATGAGGCCTTCGGACGAGGAGACCTCGACGGCGCCACAGCCAATTTCGCGGACGACATCCGCTGGGAGAACCCCGAGGCGCCGCAGATCCCGAACAACGGCACGACCGAGGGCAAGGACAACGTGAAGCAGCTCTTCGCCGAGCTCGCGAACTACTGGGAGTCATTTTCGATCACTCCGGATGAGTTCATCGAGAGCGGCGACACCGTCGTTGTCCTGAGCCACAGTGACGCGAAAGGCAAGGACACCGGGACCGAGGTCGAGCTGCCGTGGGTCCACGTTTGGCGCTTCAGCGACGGTCAGGTGACCGAAGTTCAGGCCCTGACGGACACGGCGCTCGCGGCTGGGGCTTTGGGCAAGATCTAGCCCGGAGACCGTTCGAGGCAGGCGCTCGGCTACTCCTCGCCCTCTACGAGGCGGTAGCCGACGCCTCTGACCGTGACGACGAGCTCGGGGTCTTGCGGGTCGCGCTCGATCTTTTGGCGGAGGTTCGAGATGTGGACGTCGCAGGCGCGAACGTCGCCCGAGAACTCGGACTGCCAGAGCTCTTCCATGATCTCGAGGCGGCTGAACACCTGGCCGGGGCTGTCGGCGAGGAGGCGCAGGACCTGGAACTCGGAACGGGTGAGGTTGACCGGCTCACCGCGGACAGTCACCAGGTGGCGCGAGAGGTCGATCCGCACGGCGCCCGCGTCGATCATCTTGCTGCCCTGGGACGACGAGAGGTCGATCTCGCGGCGGCGGAGCTGTGCTCGCACGCGGCCGATCAGCTCGCGGACCGAGAACGGCTTGGTCACGTAGTCGTCGGCGCCAACCTCGAGGCCGACCACCTTGTCCACCTCGGCGTCCTTGGCCGTCAAAAGGATGATCGGGACGGGGCTTCGCGCGCGCACGTCGCGGCAGACGTCGAGACCCGAGCGCCCCGGCATCATGATGTCGAGGATCAGAAGGTCGAACTCGATCAGGCCCTGGAGCTTTGCGTCGGCGTCGTCGCCGTCCTCGGCCAGCGTGACCTCGAAGCCCTCCTGCCCGAGCGCATAGCCGACCGCCTCGCGGACCGAGGGCTCATCGTCGGCGATGAGGATGCGCCGGATCATGCGACCGGGGTCGCGGCGGGCTTGGCGGCGGGAAGGCGGACCCAGAAGTCGGAGCCGACCCCCGGCTCTGAGGAGACGCCGATTTCTCCTCCCATCACGTCCACCATCCGCTTGGCGATGGAGAGGCCCAGGCCAAAGCCTTCCTTCTCGCGGGAGTCAGTGCCTCTGAAGAAGCGCTCGAAGATGCGGTCGACCTCATCTGGGGGGATGCCGGAGCCCGTGTCGGTCACCTCGATGAGGATCTCTTCCTCTGAAGCTCGGCTGGCTCGAAGCGTAACGCGGCCGGGGGCGGAGCTGTGCTTGAAGGCGTTGCCGAGCAGGCCGATCAAGACCTGCCTCAAGAGCACCCGGTCGCCCTGCGCCGCCAAGTCGTGCTCGACCTCGAGCTCGAAGCCGATGCCCTCGGGTGGGATGAACGCTTGGGCAGCCTCCTCGCATGCGATTGCGACGTCGAAGACCTCGGGGCCGCTCTCACCGACCGATTCGACCCGCGCCAGGGTCAAGAGCGAGTCCGTTAGACGGGTGATCCTCTCGGTGTCCTGCTCGAGCCGGCGCAGGAAGTGCTCGCGCGCCTCGCGATCGTCCTTCGCTCCACCACGGAGCACTTCGACCGCGCCCGAGATGCCGGCGAGCGGGTTGCGGAGCTCGTGCGCGGCGTTCGAAACGAACTCACGCTCGGCCAGCTCGCGCCGGAGCTCGCCGGTGCGATCGCGCACCACGGTCAAGACAGCGCCCTCCGCCGGGATCTCGCGCGCCTGCATCGCATAGACCCGCTCTCCGATCCGCAAGCCGTCGTGCTCGGACGTGCCCGTCCGCGAGGCACGGCGAAGCCACGGGATCAGGGTTGCCGCCACCTTGCCGTCGGCGTAGATCAAGGGGCGCGCGGCAGGGTTGGAGAAGCGAACCGTGCCGTCCGGGCCCACCACCATGACCGCGTCTGAGAGCGCGTCGAAGATCGCCGAGAGCCGGTCGCGCTCGGAGCGGAGTGCCTCGAACGTCTGGCGAAGCGCCGCGCGCATCGTCTCGAGCGCGCGGGCCAGGTCTGAGATCTCGTCGCGCCCCCCCGTTCCCTCGAGCGGGCGATCGAGCTGTCCCTGGCTGATCTTCGCGGCGGAGTCGGCGAGCTTCTTGATGCGCGACGTGATCGCGCTCGCGATCAGGAACGAGATCGCGACAGCGACGAAGAGCGCGACGACAAGCGCCGTGATCCGGTCACCGCGGACGGCGTCGATCGCTTCTTGGAGCTCCAACGGGCGCGCGGCGCGCGCCAGGATTGCGCCGTCGTTCAGTCCGTCCCGGATCAACGGGGTCGCGACGACCGTGTTGCCGCCGGTCAAGGGAACCACGACGTCGTCGCCGGACCGCGCCGCCTCGACCACCCGGCGGCGGCCAGGGACGTCCTCGAGGGCATAGCCCTGTGAAGTCGAGTTGGTTATGAGGTTTCCTGAGGCGTCGAACACCCACGCTGCAAAGTCCTCCTGAGTGCCGACGTCCAGAGCCTCCTGCGACTGTCCGGGCGCTCGGCTTTCGACCTCGTTGGCGAGCACGATCGTGCGACCCGAGGCGAGCTCGTCCAAGCGCTCGTCCGCCTCCTGCGATCCGCTCTCGGAAACAAGGAGGTAGACGATCCCCGCGGTGATGAGCGCGACCCCGGCGAAGGCGAACGCCAGATACAGGCGAACTCCCACCGGGCTCCGGCGCGCTCGAGGGAGTCTGAGAGGCGTTCTGGCCATATTTTGAAATGTACGCCTCTTTTGCCTGTTTGCAGGCAGTTAGCGTTGCATGAGCACGGCTTCGAGCCTGAAGGCGAGAGCTTCTGACGCAAGCTCTTCGGAGACGTTCACGGTCAGCCTTCGGCGCGTGTCCATGACGAGCTCGGCGGCGCGGCGCGCGCGGCGCGGGTCGAGGCCCTCGGCGTCCTCGGCCAACGCATCGAGGCGATCCGCGTTCAAGACGAGGTCCGTAGCTCCGTCCCCGGTAGCCGCCACATCGCGAAGCCAGCCCGCCACCAGCGCCAGCCCGGCGTCGAGCGCGTCGGTCCGCTCGCGGCGCGTCGCGCGCTTCTGAGCGTCCGCGCCCTCGCGCCGAAGCCGCTGCTCGCCCCGCTTGTCCGAGGCGTCCTTGGCCTGTTCGGCGAGAGCATCGAAGCGTGCCTTCGCCTCGTCGCCGGCCTCGTCGCCGCGCCTTGAGGCGGCGTCGAGCAGCGCCTTCCACGGCGCGCCGTCGAGCTCCGCAGCCAGGGCGCTGCGAGCAAGCGCCTCAGCCTGAGCTCGCAACTCGCGCCCCGTTTCGGAGAGAAGCAGCAGAGCCAGCTCGAGGTCGCCGCCGGAGAGCCGAGCCGCGCTTCGCACCTCGACCGGATCAGCATCGGCACGCTCCCGCGCCAATCGCTCCTCTAAAGCGTCCGGGCTCAGCGCGGCGAAGCCGATCACCTGGCAGCGCGAGAGAACCGTTTCGAGCAGGGCGGATGGCTGCGAGGAAATCAGGATGATGTGAGCGAAGGGAGCGGGCTCCTCGAGCGTCTTCAAGAGAGCGTTCTGACTTTCCTCGGCCATGGCGTCCGCGCTCTCGACGACGAACACCCGATGCTCGCCCTCGAACGGCCGGTACGGCGCCGACTCGATGATTCGCTCGCGCACCTCGTCGACCAGGTGCTGGGCACCCGGGGGCCGAAGCCACGCGAGATCGGGATGCGGCGAGGGATCGGCGAGCGCCCGCCGCCGCGCCGACTCGGGGTCCGGTGCGCCGAGCGCGAGTAGGTCCGCGGCAAAGGCGCGAGCCGCCTCACGTTTGCCGGAGCCCGTAGGGCCCGAGAAGAGGTACGCGTGCGAGGGGGCCTGGATCGCGGCCGAAAGCGCCACTCGCGCCGAGGACTGGTCGGGCGCCGCTTGCGCGAGCGCGCCAGAGAGTTCAACAGCCGCCGTGGACACTGCGGCGATTGTGGCACGGGGCACTGCCGCTTACGCGCCCAGGCGTCCGGGAACTCGATCGTCCACGGCGGCGAGCACGCGCTTGTGGACCTCGGCGGGCTCGCCCTCGCCGTCGACGACGACGAACCGCTCCTGGTGCCGGGCTGCCAGTTCGTCGTAAGCGGCGGCGACGGCTCGCTGAAACTCGAGGCCTTCGGACTCGAAGCGATCCGAGCCGTCCGGCTCGCCCGCGTTACGGCGCTTGAGGCCGCGGGCGTGGGCCGTGTCCGCATCGACCTTCACGAGGACGGTCACGTCGGGGATGCACTCGCCAACCACCATCTCCGCGAGCCTCTCGACAGCATCTACTCCAATCCCTCTCGCCGCACCTTGGTAGGCCGCGGTCGAGTCGACGTAGCGATCGCAGACGATGTCACGTCCCTCGGTCCGCGCAGGCTCGATCACGCGCTCGACCAGATCGGCGCGGGCCGCGCAGAACATGAGCAACTCGGCCACGTCGCCCATCTCGAGCGACGGATCCTTGATGAGGGCGCGAACGCGCTCGGCCATCTCCGTGCCCCCAGGCTCACGGATGAGAAGCGTGTCAGGGCCGAGCGCCTCGGCGAGCATCTTCGCCTGCGTGGTCTTGCCCGACCGATCGATTCCCTCGAGCGTTACGAACACAGCGCCGAAGCTATCTGACAATGGGGCGATCACAGCCCGTTAACACCGATCCCTGAAAAGACCCCAGGGCAGCGTAAGCTGCGCTCCCGCACCCTGTCTTCTCGCTACCGCCCCCGGAGGTCTTACTTGTCTGCTCTCACTCGCTGGGTCCTCGCGCACAAGCGCACCGTTGTGATCACCTGGGTCGTTCTGACGATTGCTGGCGTCATAGCGTCGGGCCCTGCGACGGACGCCCTCGAAGCCGAGTTCACGGTGCCGGACGGGGAGGGCTGGGAGACCAACCAGGCGATCGCCCAGCAATACGGTGGAACCGGCGGTGACACGGCGCCGCTCATCCCGGTCGTGACCCTCCCCGAAGGTGAGTCGGTCGACTCTGAACCGGTCGCAGACGACCTGGCAGCGCTGGACGCAAGCCTTGACGAAGCATTGCCGAACGCGCGCATCGCCTCTTATGCCTCCACGGGCGACGACGCGTTCGTCTCTGATGATGGCTCCACCACCTTCGTCGTCGCGTACCCGGAGCCCGATCCGGCTTCCCAGTTCGGTGAGAACCCGGCAGCCGAGAAGGCCGCCAGCAAGGCGATCGAGGGGCTGACGGTAGGGGGCGAGCCCGTGCTCCTCTCGGGATTCGATGCCTTGTTCGAGGACTCCGGTCAGGACACAGAAGAAGGCGGCGTCCTTCTCGAGGCGCTCTTCGGTGGGCTGGGTGCTCTCGTCGTCCTCACCTTCGTCTTCGCCTCGCTGCTGGCAATCGTCCCCCTCTTGATGGCCATCGTCTCGATCATGACCACCTTCCTGCTCCTGCTCGGCCTGACTGAGCTCACAACGGTCTCCCCCATCGTCCAGTTCCTGATCGCCCTGATCGGTCTCGGCGTGGCGATCGATTACGCACTGATCGTGGTGTCGCGCTGGCGCGAGGAACGCACCCATGGCGCGTCCGGGGACGAGGCGGTTCAAAAGGCGATGGAGACGGCCGGCCGGGCGGTCGTCTTCTCCGGCATCACTGTTGCGATCGGTCTGCTGGCGCTGATCGCGCTGCCGCTCCCGTTCCTCCGCTCGATGGGCTACGGCGGGATGCTGATCCCGCTCGTCTCCACGCTGGTGGCGATCACGCTGCTACCCGTCGTCCTGGCAAAAGCCGGCTCGCGCCTCGACTGGCCGCATCGGCGCACCGACGACAAGGCAAGCCGCGCCTGGACCCGCTGGGCCGAGCTCGTGGCGCGGCGTCGCTGGATTGCTGCGGGCGCCGGCATGGCCGTGGTTCTCGCCCTCGTTCTCGCGGCAACCAATCTCCAACTCGGAAGCTCCGACGCCAACACGGCTGCGGACTCAGGCCCGGCGAAGGACGGGTTGACCGCGCTTCAAGACTCGGGAATCGGTGAAGGCATCCTCTTGCCGCACGAAATCCTGATCGACGGCGACACGAGCCCTGACGACGTCGCGGCCACGCTCTCAGAAGTCGAGGGAATCCACGGGTCGGTCGCTCCCGCGGACCCCTCGTGGCAAGCCGACGGCACCGCGATCGTCGAGGCGTTCCCGATACCCGACATCGGCAGTCCCGAGGGCGAAGACAACCTCGCAGCCGTTCGATCTGCCGCGGACGAGGCCGGCTCCGATGTCCTCGTCGGAGGGCAACCCGCCGCGAACGACGATTTCATCGATGCGGTGTACGGCAGCTTCCCCCTGATGATCGCGCTGATCTCTGTCTCGAGCTTCATCCTGCTCGCCCGGGCGTTCCGCTCGCTCCTCCTGCCGCTGAAAGCGATCCTGCTGAACATCTTGAGCGTCGGCGCTGCCTGGGGCGTCCTCAACATCGTTTGGCAGAACGGCCACGGCTCCGACCTGATCTGGGGCATCGAAGCGACGGGGTCGGTCAACTCGTGGATCCCGTTGATGGTCTTCGCCTTCCTGTTCGGCCTCTCGATGGACTACGAGGTGTTCATCCTCAGCCGCATGCGGGAGGCTTACGACCGCACGGGCTCGACGGAGACGGCCGTGGTCGAAGGCATCGGCCGCACCGGGCGCCTGGTGACAAGCGCCGCCCTGATCCTGTTCTTGGCGTTCACCGCGCTGGCTTCAGGGCCCGGCACGGACGTCAAGGTCCTGGCCACGGGCCTCGCGGCAGGCATCCTCCTGGACGCGACGGTGATCAGGGCGCTGATCGTGCCGGCCGTGATCTCGCTCATGGGCCGCTGGAACTGGTGGCTGCCCGACTGGAGCGCGAAGCTCTTGCGGGTTCCGCCCTCACCGCTGACGCCGGCGGAGGCGAGGGCCTAGCCGCCTCCCCGCGAGCCGCTCGCCGTTCGTCCGGAGAGCTATCTGCCCCGTTCGTCCAGATGGTGCCCCTATGAGGGCTACAAATGGACGACTACTCAGGCGCTTCTCGTCCGAAGCCCTACTCCGAAAGTCCGGCGGCTTCTAGGACCTCGTTGGGATCCTGTGTGCTCCACACTCGAGTTGCGACGCCGTCCTTGAAGTCAACCAGGAGGCCGATTGGGACCTCGGCTTCGGCGCCGCTGCCTCGTCCACGCGCGCGAAAAGTGCCGATCGCGAGGATCCGATCACCGAGGTCTCGGATGTCTGAGTACTCCCAGTGGAGCTGATCGAAGGAATCGTTGAAGTCGCGGAAGAACTTGCGCACCCCGGCGTGTCCGGTATAGACCATTCCCTCCCCGCCCAGAAGTTCTTCGAGGAATGCGTGAAACTCGACCGCAGGATCCATGTCACGCAGCATGGCTTCGACGTCGCCACGATTGGTGGCCTCAACTGCTCTGTTGAAGGCATTGAGATTCTCCTGCGACACCGTTTGGCAAGTATCCACCCTGCGCAGGTGTTTCTCGTCCTAAGCACCTAATCCGAGAGCCCGGCGGCTTCGAGGGCATCGTTCCGGCTCGTGAATCCCTGCCCGTGCACGACGCTGCCGTTTCGCAGCGTCCAGACGTGCCAGGTGTGCCATCTGGACTCCACGCCGCTTTGCTTCCCACGCCCCCGGAATGTCAGCGAGGTCAGCACCTGATCACCCGCATCGATGAACTCGTGGACGTCAGCACCAAAGTCGTCGAACTCGTCCCCGAACCCCTCCATGACCTGCTGCTTGTATTCCTCAGGCCCTCGGTAGACCCCTTCGACGCCCGGGATCGCCCCCGACGAGACGAAGTCGAAATCCGGCCCGAAGCTCGCGACCGAGCCCTCGTAGTCACCCTTGTTGAACGCCTCGTAGGCGCGTCGGACGATCTCCACGTTCTCCTGCGACATCGCCTACTCCCGTAGCCCGGCGGCTTCGAGAGCCGACTCCCAGCTCGGGAAGAGGCGTTGTGCACCTATCCGTCCATCCGCGAAACCGGTGACAACTGCTCCTATCTGCATCATCATTGGAATGCCGGAGTCCTTGGTACGGCCGGTCAAGGCATGCAGAGAAACGACGGAGTCCCCGGCGTCGTACAGCTCCTGGGCCTCGAAGCCGAAGTCGTCAAAGCTGTCCCGCCATTGCTGGTCGAGCCGCCGAAGCCCATCGTGGCCGTGGTACTCGGGATCGTCGGGCCACTCCGGAATCGAGTACAGAACCGTGTCATCCGCGAAAAACGGAAGAGCGGCGTCCATGCCTCCCTCCGCATAGGCGGCATTGGCCCGTCGCACAATCTCCACGTCCTCCTGCGACATCGTTCGCGCAGTATCTCGCGATGGGCAGAGATAGGTGCTTTCCATGCGAAGCGACTAAGTCGAGGTGTCCGGGTCGCGCGCCGTAGACGCCGCGTTTGGCTCCCAGAGCTGGATGCGGTTGCCCTCGGGGTCGGCGAGCTCGGCGAACCGGCCGTTCGGGTACTCCTCGTCGTGGGCCTCCACCTCGACGCCTGCGCTACGTAGGCGCTCGATCATCGCGCCCAGGTCGTCGACGCGGAAATTGATCTTCCACTGCCGATCCTCTCCGCCGAAGAAGTCGCTGCCCGAGTCGCGGTCAAAGGCCGAAAAGACCATTTCGCCGTGATCCTGAAACCAGCCCGGATCGTCATAGCCCTTCGACTCGAGCATGATCACCCCGAGGTGATCGGCGTACCAGCGGTTGAGGGCGTCGGGGTCGTCGGCGCGAAAGAAGAAGCCGCCGATGCCCGTGACTCTTGGCACGGACTTAGGTCTTGGGGCGGGAGCCGGCCTTCTTGGTCCGGGCGGTCCCGGGCGACGGCGGCTTGCGGCGAGTCCGGCCGCCGCTCTTTTTCGGAGCCTTCGCGCCCTCCACGCTGGGTGCTGCGCCGTTGCCGGCCGCAGCCTTCGCGGCCTCGCGTGCCTCCTTGGCGGCCTGGCGCTCGGCGCGCTTTTCGCGCATCTCGACCATCGTCGGGCAGTCGTCGTTGAGGCAGAGCTTCCACGGGCGACCGCGGAATCCCTTGACCGTCAGGCGGGGGCGCTTCTCGCAGACCGAGCAACGCTCCTCGAGCCGCCATAGCTCGTAGCCGCGGCCGGGAAGCGGCCCTGAGTTGCGACACGAGTCGGCGTGCTCGGGGTCGTCGCGGTTGTAGCCCTCACAACCCCAGAAGCGCTTGCCGCCCCGCAGGTCGATCACTCGCAGGCGGTTGGGCGCGCCGTCCTCGTGGACGGTACGGCCGATCTCAAGGCAGACCTCGCACGGGCCGAGGAACTTGTCCTCGTCCATGCCCGCCCAGATCACCTTGGCGAGATCCTCGGAGCGTTCTTGCATCTCCTTGGTCGTGCCGTGGAGCATCTCGCGGCTCTCGGCGAGGACGTCGTCCTTGGTGATCTCGCCGGAGGCGATCTTGTCCATATCCGCCTCGAGCTCCGCGGTCATCTCGGCCGTCGCCATCCGCGGCACGTGCGCCTTGAACGCCTTGTACATCGCGATCCCCGTCTCGGAAGGGATCGGCGGGTTCGAATAGACGTAGCCGCGGTCGTAAAGCTTTTGGATGATGTCGGCGCGCGTCGCCTTGGTGCCGAGGCCGCGCTCCTCCATCAGCTCGATCAGCTTGCCCTGGCTGATCCGCGAGGGCGGCTGCGTCTCTTTGCCGACCGACCACGGCTCGCCGTCGAGCGCAAGCTCCTGGCCCTTCTTGAGCGCCGGGATCTCGTCGTCGGACGAGCGCGCGTAGGTGTAGATCCTCGCGAAACCCGGGTCGACGACCACGGAGCCGCGAACGAAGTACGACTCGGAGCCCGCCTCGATGTCGGCACGGGTCGACTCGCTGATCATCGGCGGGGCGAAGGTGGCGATGAAGCGGCGGACGACGAGCTCGTAAACGCGCCGCTTAGGGCCCTCGTCGAGCGCGCCCGGATAGATCGCTTGGGTCGGGTAGATCGGCGGGTGGTCCGTCGTCTCCTTCTTGCCGCGGGTCGCGACCATGTCGCCGTCGAGGACGAAGGCGCCCGCCTCGAACTCGGGGATGCGAACCATCTGCTGAACCAGCTCGCGGGTGTTGAGCGACGGCGGGTAGACCGTGTTGTCCGTGCGCGGGTAGGAGATGAAGCCGTCCATGTAGAGGTCTTCGGCGATCCGCATCGCGCTCGCCGGCGTGATGCCCAGACGGCTCGACGCGTCAGTCGTGAAAGCGGTGGTGTTGAGCGGCGTCGGTGGCTTGCGAGAGTTCTTTCGCGCCGTCACGTCCTTGACCACCCCGGGGCTCGAGGTGCCCGCGAGCGCGGCCTTCGCCTCGGCCTCGTCCCAGAACTTGTCGGTCGCATGATGCGCCTCGAACGACCCGTCGGGATGCTCGAACTTCGCGAAGACCTCCCAGAACGGCTTGGGCACGTGCGCGCGGCGCTCGAGCTCACGCTCGACCACGAGACCCAAGCTGGGGCTCTGGACGCGCCCGACCGAGAGGAAGTTGGAGCCGAAGCGGCGGGTGGCGAGCGAGACCGCGCGGGTCAGGGTGGCGCCCCAGATCAGGTCGATGTCCTGGCGGGCGGCACCCGCGTAAGCCAATTCGTAGGAAAGGGTGTCGAGCTCAGAGAAGGCGCGCTCGATCTCTTCCTTGGTGAGCGCCGAGTAGCGCGCGCGCTTGACGACGGGGCGATCCTCGATCAACCCGTCGACGATCTCGGGGTTCGATTCAAGGGCCTGCTGGAGCGCCTCGTGGCCGATCAACTCGCCCTCGCGGTCGAAGTCGGTCGCGATCACGACCGAGTCGGCTTCCTTCGCAAGCTTTCGCACCGCCTTGACCACGTTCTTGTCCGTGGGCTCAGGGATGAGCGTGGCGTCGATCAGGTCGTGGAGGTCAGTCTTTTGCCAGTTCGAGTAGTCGTCGGGGAAGGCGACGCCCATCACGTGACCCTTGAGCCCGACGGTCATGTGATCGCCCTCGGAATCGCTCCATGTATAGAACGGGACCTTGTAGGTAGCGTCCGATTTCGCCGAGCCGGAACTCAGGATGTCCGCGATCTTTGACGCGGAGTTGTTCTTCTCAGTGATGATCAGGCGCATCGGCGGCGAGAGTAGCAAGGGGTGTTCGGCGTCAAATAGCGCTTCCCTGCCCGCCCCGAAGGGGCGGAAACACGAGTTATCTACGCTCGCGGCCCGTGATCTCACTCGTCATTTTCGACTGCGACGGGGTCCTCGTCGACTCCGAGCCGACCTCGAACCGCATCCTCGCCGAGGCCTTGACCGAGGCGGGACTGCCCTATACGCAGGCGGAGAGCATGCGCGATTTCATGGGCCGCGCGTGGGAGGACTCGCTGGCCGACATCGAGCTGAAGCTGGGCGGCCCGGCGCCCGAGGGCTTCACCGAAGGCTTCCGCGAACGCCGCGATGCCGCCTTTCGCGAAGGCATCGAGCCCATCCCGGGAGTACGCGAGGCGATCGATCGGATCGACGCCGAGCGCTGCGTCGCCTCGAGCGGCCTGCCCGAGAAGATCGAGCTCACGCTCGGCCTGACCGGCCTCCTCGACCTCTTCGAAGGCAGGATCTTCTCGGCGGCAGAGGTCGAGCAGGGAAAGCCGGCGCCCGACCTCTTCCTCCACGCCGCCCGCACGATGGGTCATGAGCCGAAGCGCTGCGCGGTCGTCGAAGACACCACGGTGGGGATCGAGGCAGCCCGCGCCGCCGGCATGCTCGCCATCGGCTACGCGGACAACATCTCGCGCGAGACGCTCGAAGCCGCCGGCGCGATCCACACCCTGGACGACATGCGAGAGCTGCCGCGCCTCATCAGGCCGCCGAGCGCGAACTGAGGTGCACGGAGCCGGCCTCTTCTCGCGCTCGGCAAACCGCGAAGCCTCACTAACCTTCCGAGCATGCCGGCTCAGGCCTACGCAGGCAAGGAATGTGTCTGCCAGCTCCGCAAGGGAATCTGCGATCAGTCGTGCGTGCGCGACATGCTCGAGACCCCCTTCTACATCGCCTGCCTCAAGCTGACGGGCCGCAAATGCCTGGTGGTCGGAGGCGGCGAGGTCGGCCTCGAGAAGGTCGAGGGCCTGCTCGCGTGCGACGGCGACGTGGTCCTGGTCGCGCCCGAGGCGTGTGAGCCGCTCCGCTCGCTCGCCGAGGAGGACTCGATCGACTGGGTCCAGCGCCCGTACGAGCCGACCGACCTCGAGGGCAAGTTCATGGTCATCGCCGCCACCGACGACTCCGAGGTCAACATCGGGATCTTCTACGACGCCGAAAAGCAGGCGATGCTCGCGAACGTCGTGGACGTGCCACCACTTTGCAACTTCATCCTCCCAGCGATCGTCCGCACCGGACCGCTCGCGATCGCGATCTCGACCGCCGGCGCCTCGCCCGCGCTCGCCAAGCGCATGAAGCGCGAGATCTCAGAGCTCTTCGGCGAGCCCTACGCGCGCCTCGCCGTGATGCTGAACGACGCACGCGGCTGGGCCAAGCAGAACCTGCCCACCTACCAGGACCGCAAGGAGTTCTTCGAGGGAATCGTGAACGGCGAGCCCGACCCGGTCGATCTGGTCCGGGACGGGCGCGAGCCCGAGGTGCTCGAGTTGATCGAGCAGGCCAAGGGTCGCACCGTCGCCGCTCCGGCGGCCTGACGCGTTCGCGATCCGAACACCGCCGCGTCGTTTCTGAAGGCCCGTGTTGATGAACTAGCCCATCAGCGCCGTCGCGGCCGCGCCCGAGTATGGGAAGATTCGCTCGATGGCGGGGCATGGCCGTTTCGGGGTGGAAGCTTGGCACCGTCGTGCGGACGGGCTGGCCGACTTCGCGCTGGGGCGACCGCGGCGGATCCTCGCACTCACGGGGATTCTCTTCGTGATCGCCGCCCCGCTAGGGCTCTCCTCCTTCACGGCCCTCGATCCCTACGAATTCGTCGATCCCGGTACCGAGAGCGCCAGAGCGATCGAGCGACTCGAAGCGGCATCGGGGTTGCGCGCCGACGGCACGGCGATCGCCCTGGTGGATGTCGCGCCCGAGACCGAGGAGGGCAAGCGCAGGATCGCTGAGGTGGCGAAGGCGATCGAGTCGGTGGAGGGCGTCGCGCCGCTCAGCGAGACGCCAGGCCTCCCCGGCGGCATCCTGCCGGCGCCGGATGGAGATCGCGTCTATCTGGTCGCCGCCGTCGACGCCGATCTGGAGAGCGCTGACATCACGAACGGCCTCGAGTCGAGTGCTCGGTGACGAGGAAGATGTGCGCCTGGGCGGCATCGTTGTCGCCGACCATCAGATCGCCGAGCAGAGCGAGGCGGACCTGCGCTTTGCCGAGGCGCTCGCTTTCCCGCTTCTCTTCGTCCTGTCGCTGATCTTCTTTCGCGGGCTGGTAGCGGCCGCTCTGCCATTGCTCGTGGGCGGGATCGCGATCGTGGGAGCGCTCGTTTCCATGCGGCTCATCCACGAGGTGTTCCCGCTCTCGGTCCTCGCGCTGAACGCGGTCACGGCGATCGGCTTTGGCCTGGCGATCGACTACTCGCTGTTCGTCGTGAGCCGCTTTCGCGAGGAGCTCGCGCGCGGCAGCGACACTCGCGACGCCCTGCGCACGACGCTTCGCACCGCCGGGCACGCGATCGTCTTCAGCGGGCTGACCGTCGCCGCCGCGATGGCGTCCATGCTCCTTGTTCCCGCAGCGATTCCTCGCAGTCGATGGCGCTCGGCGGCATGGCGGTAACGATCGTCGCCGCCACGGCGGGGCTCTTCGTCCTGCCGGCGGTGCTCGGCCTCCTGGGGCCCAAGGTGAACGCGCTTTCGCCCGAGCGCCTCCAGCGCTCCCGGCGGGCTACCGAGCTTCCCGACGAGGAGGGCCGCTGGTACCGGTTCTCGACCTGGGTGATGCGCCGGCCGGTTGGGGTCGCGACGGCAGCCGCCGTGCTGCTCTTGGCGATGGGTCTCCCCTTGACCAGAATCGAGTTCGTGCCCGGCGACGCAAGCGCCCTGCCGAGCGGCAGCGCCGGCGAGGTGGACCGCGCGATCCTCGCCGACTTCCGCGCCGACCCGACCACGCCGCTCCTCGTCCAGCTCGACGGCGACGTCGGGGAGCGCCGCGGTGAGCTCGCCGCCTATCGAGGCCACCTCGACAGCATCGACGGCGTCGCGGCCGTCACGCCACCGGCGCAGGTCGGCCCTGGCGTGGTCCGCTTGGACGTCGTCTCGAGCAGAGGCCACTACACGGCCGCGGCCAAGGACCTGGTCCGCGAGGTGCGTGAGGTACCGGCGCCGATGCCGGTCCGGGTCGCCGGGCTGGCTGCGTCACAGATCGACGAAGAGGCGAGCGTCGCCAGCCACATTCCGCTCGCCGCCGCCGCCCTCGCCATCAGCACGCTCCTGCTCCTCTTCGCGATGACGCGCTCAGTCCTCCTTCCGCTCAAGGCCCTCGTCATGAACCTGCTCTCGCTCTCCGCAGCGCTCGGTCTGTTGGTCCTCGTCTTCCAGGACGGCAACCTCTCCGGCTTGTTCGGGTTCGAAAGCCAGGGCGGGATCCTGATTGGAATAGCGGTCCTGATCTTCGCGGCCGGATTCGGCCTCTCAACTGACTACGGCGTGTTCAGCCTGTCGCGGATCAAGGAGCTTTACGAGTCTGGGCATACGAACGCCGACGCCGTTGCGATCGGCCTTGAGCGAACGGGCCGCATGATCACTTCTGCCGCGCTCCTTTTCGCCGTCGCGATGGGCGCGCTCGTCACCGGCCGTTTGATCGGCGTGAAAGAAACCGGTTTCGGAATTGCCGCCGCCGTCCTGATCGATGCGACACTAGTGCGCGCCCTGCTCGTGCCCTCGCTGATGGCGCTTCTCGGCGACCGAAACTGGTGGTCTCCCGAGTTCCTGCGGAATCGCAAGGAGCCGATCGATCTCGAGCCGGCGCCGCCCCGCACGGAGCCGATGAGCGTCGCGCGGGTTCCCGCCCCCGACGGAGCGGTCAGCCTCTCGGGCTCGGAGTTCGAAGACCTCCGACGCCTTGGCCTGTCCGTTACGCAGGCAAAGCGCGTGATCACCTATCGCGACGCGCAAGGTGGCTTCCGCGCGGTGGACGAGCTCGACGAGCTGCCCGGATTCCCCCGGCAATTCCTCCGGGAGCTGAAGCAGCGCGTGGTGCCTTAGCACTGCGGCGGCTAGGGACTCGTCAGGCAGCCGGCAGTGCGAAGAACGCGATCGCCGCGAAGTGCGTCGCCGCGGCGGCGATCACCAGCGCGTGGAAGATCTCGTGATAGCCGAAGACGGCAGGTGACGGATCGGGGCGCCCGACGGCGTAGACGACCGCGCCGGTCACGTAAAGCGCGCCGCCCGCGGCGATCAGGATGCCGGCCGCGAGGCCCGTCTCGGCGATGATCGCCGGGACGCCCACGGCGCCGATCAACCCGACAGCGACGTAGACGCTCGCCGAGATCCATTTGGGAGAGTCCGTCCAGACGAGCTCGACGATCGTGCCGGCGAGCGCACCGCCCCAGACCGCGATCAAGAGCGCGGTGGCAAGCGGCGGCTCCATCACGAGGACCGCGAAAGGGGTCATGGTTCCGGCGATGAGAAAGAAGATCATCGTGTGGTCGAGCCGGCGCATCCATCGCCGAGACGACGGCCGCTTCCAGTCGACGCGGTGATAGAGCGCGCTCACCCCGAAGAGTGCCGACAGGCTGGCCGCGTAGATCGCGACCGACGCGCGGGCGCCGCCGCCGTTCGCGAGGACGACCAGAAGGGCGCCCAGGGCGACCGAGGCGAAGAACGCGTACTCGTGGGAGACGCCTCGAAGCCGTGGCTTGACCTTTGCGATGGCCTCGGCCGCCGCCTCCTTCGCGTCGGCCATGGTCTCGAGCGCGGCATCCCGCTTCTCGGCCATCGACTCGAGCGCAACGTCGCGCCGCTCGGCCATGTTCTCGAGCGCGGCGTCGCGCTTCTCCGCCGCGGCCTCCCTTGCGTCGGAAAGTCGCTCGGCGGCGTCCTCGAGGGGGCCTCTGGGCTTGCCCTCAGGCTCCATGGAACCGAATTTACCGGAGGTACCGCAAGGCTGCGGCACATTCACGCCCAAATGCCGCCTGAGACGCTATACCTAGCGATCTTGCTCTGCATAAAACGCTACCTCTAGCTAAGATAGGGATCGTGAACTGCCCCGGATGCAATGCGTCTACTCGGGTCCTGGAGTCGCGGCGCGCCGACTCCGGCGGGTCGGTGCGGCGCCGGCGGGAGTGCGCCGGCTGTGGTCGGCGCTTCACGACTTTCGAGCGCCGCGAGCCGGAGCGAGTGTGGGTCCTAAAGAGGAGCGGCGCCCGGCAGCGCTTCGACCGCGAGAAGCTGGCCGGCGGGCTGGCTCGGGCCGCCCACAAGCGGCCGGTCGCCCCGGAGGACATCATGCGCCTAGTCGTCGAGATCGAGGACGAGGGCGCCAGTGCGGGCGGAGAGCTCGAAGCGGAACGGATCGGCGAGCTCTCGCTCGAAGGGTTGGCGCAGCTCGACCGGATCGCCTACCTCCAGTTCGCGGCGGTCTACAAGGGCTTCGAGGACCCGCGCGAGTTCAACGAGGAGCTCCGGGCGATGGGTGTCGAGCCGCCCCGGAAAGTGGGCGATTCACCCTCGCCGGTTCCGTCCGGCGACAGGGCCAGAGTTGACAACCCGCTCAAAAGAGGCTTTAAGGCAGAGAACTAGGAGAGATTTGAGGATGACTACCGCCAGCACCAGCACCCGGGGAATCAAGGTCGAGCGCCGCCACACGACGCCCGGAGTCCACCCCTTCGACGAGATCGAATGGGAGTTCCGCGACGCCGTCATCGGCGATCCCTCAAAGCCCGCCTTCGAGCAGCTCGGCGTCGAGTTCCCGACGACGTGGTCGCAGAACGCGACGAACATCGTCGCCCAGAAGTACTTCCGCGGCCGCATGGGCTCGGACGAGCGCGAGTCGTCGGTCCGCCAGATGATCGGTCGCGTCGCAGGCACGATCGCCGGCTGGGGCCGCGAGGGCGGCTACTTCGCAACCGACGAGGACGCCGACGCCTTCGAGGCGGAGCTCACCCACATCCTTCTCCACCAAAAGGCCGCCTTCAACTCCCCCGTCTGGTTCAACGTCGGCTTCGAGGAGAGCCCTCAGTGCAGTGCATGCTTCATCCTCTCGGTCGAGGACACGATGGAGTCGATCCTCGATTGGAACACGAAGGAAGGCCAGATCTTCCGCGGCGGCTCCGGCTCGGGCATCAACCTCTCGAACATCCGCGGATCCTCCGAGCATCTCTCCAAGGGCGGCCTCGCCTCCGGTCCCGTCTCGTTCATGCGCGGCGCCGACGCATGGGCCGGCACGATCAAGTCGGGCGGCAAGACCCGCCGCGCGGCAAAGATGGTCGTCCTCGACATCGACCATCCGGACATCGAGGACTTCATCTGGTGCAAGGCCAAGGAGGAGGACAAGGCCGCTGCCCTCCGCGATGCCGGCTTCGACATGTCGATCGACGGCGAGGGCTTCACCTCGATCCAGTACCAGAACGCGAACAACTCGGTTCGCGTGACCGATGACTTCATGCAGGCGTACGAGGCCGGCGAGTCGTGGGACCTCACCGCACGCAACGGCGGCGAGACCGTCAAGACGGTCGACGCCCAGGACCTGATGAAGCAGGTAGCCGATGCGGCGTGGCGCTGCGCCGATCCAGGCATCCAGTACGACACGACGATTAACAACTGGCACACCTGCCCGAACTCGGGCCGGATCAATGCGTCAAACCCCTGCTCCGAGTACATGCATGTCGATGACTCGGCCTGCAACCTGGCCTCGCTCAACCTGATGCGCTTCCGCCGCGCGGACGGCACCTTCGACGTCGAAGACTTCGAGCACTCGGTCGACGTCGTCTTCCTCGCGCAGGAGATCGTCGTCAGCCCGTCGAGCTACCCGACCTCACAGATCGGCGAGAACGCTCGCGCGTTCCGCCAGCTCGGCCTCGGCTACGCGAACCTCGGCGCCTATCTCATGTCGAACGGCCTGCCGTACGACTCGGACGAGGGCCGCGCCGTCGCCGCAGCGATCACCGCGCTCATGACCGGCCGCGGATATCGCAAGTCGGCGGAGGTCGCCGGCGCCGTCGGTCCCTACGACGCCTATGAGCTCAACCGCGAGCCGCACAACGCGGTCATGCGGATGCACCGCGACGCGGCCTATGAGCTGGAGGAGGAGATCGACACCGAGCTCCTCGACGCCGCTCGCCGTAGCTGGGACGAAGCGGTCGACCTCGGCGAGGAGCACGGCTACCGCAACGCTCAGGCCACGGTGCTCGCGCCCACCGGGACCATCTCGTTCCTCATGGACTGCGACACGACGGGCATCGAGCCCGACTTTTCGCTCGTCAAGTTCAAGGAGCTGGTCGGCGGCGGGCAGATGACCATCGTCAACCGCTCGGTGCCGCTCGCGCTACGGACGCTCGGATATGACGACTCAGAGATCGCTCAGATCGAGGCGCACATCAACGAGCACTCCACCATCGTCGGCGCTCCGGCGCTCAAGGACGAACACCTCGAGGTGTTCGACGTCGCCGTGGGCCAGCGCGCGATCTCGCACATGGGCCACATCAACATGATGGCCGCGACCCAGCCGTTCATCTCGGGCGCGATCTCGAAGACGGTGAACCTGCCCGAGACCGCGACGGTCGAGGACATCGCCGACGCCTACGCGGCTGGCTGGCGCGGTGGCCTCAAGGCCCTCGCGATCTACCGCGACGGTTCGAAGACCGCGCAGGCACTTCGCACCGACGCGGGCGAGCGGGGTGAGGTCGAGGACGCCGTGGAGCCGGCGCCGGTTCCCGCGCGGCACAAGATGCCGGTCGAGCGCGAGTCGATCACCCACAAGTTCTCGCTCGGCGGGCACGAGGGATACATCACGGCCGGCAAGTACGAGGACGGCTCGGTCGGCGAGATCTTCCTCACCGACATCGGCAAGGAAGGCTCGACGATCAAGGGCCTCATGAACGCGTTTGCGACCGCGGTCTCGATCGGCCTCCAGTACGGAGTGCCGCTCGAGACGCTGGTCGAGAAGTTCGCCTACGTGCGCTTCGAGCCGGAGGGGATCACCAAGAACCCGGAGATCCCGTTCGCCAAGTCCCTGCCCGACTACATCATGCGCTGGCTCGCCTCGCGGTTCCTCGACGCGGACTACCAGGAAGAGCTCGGCATCCTCACGCCCGAGGTCAGGGCCCGCAAAGAGGCGCAGCAGAGCCTGTTCGTGAACGAAGGCCCGGCACCGATGTCAGCGGGCGCCGAAGGCGAGGCCGGCGGAGCCGCAGAGCCGAAGAACGGCGTCGCCAACGGCGGCACGGTCGCCCCGGCTGAGGCGTTCACCGACACGCCCCCGGTTCGCCCGGCCCGCATGCGCGGCCTCGAGCTCGGCCCGGCGTGCGACCAGTGCGGCGGCATGATGCAGCGGACGGGCTCGTGCTACACGTGCTCGTCTTGCGGCAACAACACCGGCTGCGGCTGATCGGCGGACGATCACCGTCCGCTGCGTCTCCGCTAGCCGGAGCCGGCGATCAGGTGGTACCTGGTGTCAGGTGGCGAGTGCAGCGTGACGCCCGCGAAGCCCGCTGACTCCACCGCGTCCCTCACCTCTTCGGGCTCGCGCACCGTAAAGATGGAGCGGTCGACCTTCTGCATGACCGATGGGTCGCGGATGCCGATCACGATCTCACCGCCTGGCGCGGTTACCCGCCGGACCTCCTCCAGGGCATCGTGCAGATCGGGCCAGAAATAGACGGTGTTGACGGTCAGAACGCGGTCGAAGGACCCGTCCTCGTAGGGAAGGCTCGAGATATCTCCAGCGTCAAGCCGAAGTCGGCCCGCTGAGATTTCGTCGTCATGGCGCCTCGAAGCCGCTTCGACCATGTCCTCCGCGCGATCAATGCCGGTCACGTGGGCGGCGACCGCGAGCAGCTTCGGCAGGGTCGCTCCGCCACCGAACCCGATCTCGAGGACACGCGAATCGGCCACCAGCGCGAGGTTGTCGAGCGCGTCGGCGTTCATCGCGGCGTTGCCGCGGTTCATCCCTCGTGCCACTAGCTTGCCGCCGAGCCCTGAAGGCTCAGATAGCTGGCGAGAAAGCGAGTTCCAAAAGCCCATCGAGACCTAACCGATCGCTTCTGCGACCAGAACGACCGAGCCAAAAATGAACGCCGCCGCCGTCACTACGCCCACGACCCGGGTCGGCGGGCCGCCGTGGATACCCGTCTCGTGGACGGCCGTGTGGCCCTTGCCGCGCTTGAGCAGCCAGCGGTTGACGGGAACGGTAACCACGAAAGCGATCGCGAGTGCAAACGAGAGAGCGCCCCAGAACAGGACGTCGCCCAGGCCCGACTCCATCGCGCCCGGGACGATCAACATGATCGCGTTGTCGACCACCTCCATCGTCGCGATTGAGATGGTGTCGGATGCGAGGGCGATCGGTACCACCGCCGAGAGCGCCAGACCCGCCCGGAGGAGCGGCAGGCTCGTGAGCGCGTAGCCGAACGTGAACGCAAGAGCCACTGCGAGGGCGATCGTTCCGAAGTCTGAGAAGCCGAGCGCGGTCCCGATCGCCATGCCCGCGACCTCGCCGATCGCACACCCGGTGAGGCAATGAAGAGTGGCCGAGACGGCAACGCCGGTAAGGGCCCGACCTTCCGTGGGCATCTCGTGATGGCCGTGATGAGCATGAGCCTCCATGCATCGAACTTACCCTCGGCGTCCTCAACTTCCGCTCAGCGGCCGGCGATTGCCTCCAAAGCATCCAGCCTGACGTGCGAGAAGAGCCCGTAGGCGGGTGGGGGATCGCCGGGGTCGAGATAGCGCTCGACCCAGAAGCCGCGCTCGCCGTAGAGGAGGCGCGCGCAATCGCGGACGCCCAGCGGCTCGAACGCTGCCTCGGTCAGATCACGGGCAGCGCTAGTGACATGGCCAGCCACTCGCTCGACGCGCGCCGGCCCCCACTCCGCCCAGCCGCCCTCGTCCTTGCCGTACGACGTCCCGTCCGAGTGGGCGACGAAACCACAGGCCGCCAGCTCGCGCGCCCTCTCTTTCTCGGCACGGACGCCGTCCTTGGAGGTCCGGACCGCTCCCATGTCCTCGTAGAGGTCGGGGCGCAGCCGCAGCGCGAAGCGCTTCACCAGGCCGGACGAGCGGTAGCCGCGGCGGTGCTGGGCGAACCGCAGCTCCGCGTCACGAGCACTGGACCCCACATAGACCCAAGGGATGCGTGGATCGCGGCGCGGCCCGGCAGCCGATGCCAGCTCGATCACGTAGACGCGATAGGACACGACGCGCTCGCGACGGCGACGCTTAGCCGGCGTCGTCTCGAAGGCGAGCCTTCCAGACCTCTTCGGTCGGCCATTTGCGAGCCCAATCGAGCGTGGAGATCGTGTAGGTCGACGTCGCGTCCTCGGGCGGGCGCACTTCGACCAGGCCCTCGACCTCGAAGCCCTCGCTTCTCAAGAGGTCGATCATCTCGCCATGAGGCAGGTGGAACTCGACCGAGTCGTCGTCATCATCGTCCCATTCGAAGCGGTGCATGCCGAAGTACGGCCGCAGGACCGTCTCGCCGACCGGATCGTCGCCCTCCGCTTGCATGAACAACATGACCAGCGCGGAGTTCACGAGAAAGACGAGCCGCCCGCCCGGGCGCAAGAGCCGCCGGGCCTCCGGGATCCACTCATAAGGATCGCACCAGATGCTCGCGCCGTACTCGGAGATCGCGAGGTCGAAGCTCGCGTCGGGGAGCGGGACCTCCTCGGCGTTGCCGTGGATGAGCGGGAACTCCAGCCCGTGCTCTTGCTGAAGGCGGCGCGCGGTGTCCAGCTGAGCTTCGGAGTTGTCGATGCCCGTCGGGCGAGCGCCCCGCCGGGCGAGCCAGGCCGACACATAGGCGGTTCCGCAGCCGAGTTCGATGACGTCGAGGCCATCGACGTCGTCGGGGATCATCCCGACGTCAGCCTCGGGTACGCCCCAGATCCCCCAGGTCGGCGCTTCGTCCCGCCAGTTCCGCTCGCCCGGAGCGACGTATTCCTTCGCCCACTCGTCCCAGTGCGCGCGGTTGCGACGGACGTGTTCGGGCAGCGCTTCGCTCAAGCCGCGTAACGAGCCTCGGCGCGAGCGCGGCGCTTCGCGGCCTCAACTTCGCGATCCTTGGGCGGCGCGCTCGTCACCAGCGAGCCGAGCAGGCGCGAGGTCGCGTCCGCGATCTCGGAAACCGCGAGCTCGAAGGCCTCGGCGTTGGCCTGCGAGGGCTTCGTCGAGCCCGAGATCTTCCGCACGTACTGAAGCGCGGCGTCGTGGACCTCCTCGGTGGTCGCGGGTGGCTGAAAGTTGTGGAGGGTTCTGATATTTCGGCACATGGCCCTAGGGTAAGCGGTACGCAATGAGCGAGCCTCGTGACACAACCGAACCCGAGGTATTGCCTCACGAGGCCGGCGTCCCCGCCGACGCCGCGCCCCCGGCGGACGCCCCCGCCGATGAGCCCGCCCCGGACGGTGGCGCCCGCCCGAGCGTGGCCCCCCGGGCCATGGGCTGGCGCGACGAGACCATCGGCACCGCCTTCGTCACGTTCGTGATCGGGATCTGGCTGATGTTCTCGCCTGAGGCGCTCGGTTACGGACCTGGCGATGCGACCGTCAACCCGGTTATCTGCGGACTTCTCATCGCCGTCTTTTCGATCGCCCGCGCGATCGGCCCTTGGCGCGCGCAGGCGTTGTCTTTGATCATCTTTCTCCTCGGCGCCTGGCTAGCCGTCTCCGCGTTCATCTTCGACGCCCCGCCGGGCGGCCAGTGGAATCAGGGCGGCTTCGGAGCGATCGTGGCGCTTTTGTCCTTGATCGGCCTCGCCGGCGCCCAGCGCGGCCGCGAGCTCAACCCTCGGGACTGATCTCGCTCACTCGCGCGGAGGCTTTGCGGCGCGCGCCAGCCTCACGCGATCGGTCGCCGACAGCGCGACTTTTCTCAGGCGCACATGGGAGGGGGTCACCTCTACGCACTCGTCCTCGGCGATGAACTCGAGCGCCTGGTCGAGCGAGAAGCTCTGGTGCGGCACTAGCTTGATCGCTTCGTCGGCGCCCGCGGCACGGATGTTCGTCTGCTGCTTTTCCTTGATCGCGTTCACGTTCAGGTCCTCGGAGCGCGCGTTCTCGCCGACGATCACACCCTCGTAGACCTCCTCGCCCGGACCGACGAAGAGGCGCCCGCGCTCTTGGAGGTTCATGAGGGCAAAGGCGGCGGTGTTGCCCCGACGGTCGGCGACGAGCGAGCCGGTCGGGCGCGTCTTGATCTCGCCGAACCACGGCGCCCAGCTCTCGAAGGTCGAGTGGATGATCCCGGTCCCGCGGGTCTCGGTCAAGAACTCCGAGCGAAGACCGATGAGGCCCCGCGCCGGGATCAGGAACTCGAGACGGATCCATCCGGTGTCGTGGTTCACCATGTGCTCGAGGCGCCCCTTGCGAAGCGCGAGCAGCTGCGTCAGGACCCCCATGTACTCCTCGGGAACGTCAATCGACAGGCGCTCGAGAGGCTCGCAGAGCTTTCCCTTGATCTCGCGCGTCACCACCTTCGGTTTTCCCACCGTCAGCTCGTAGCCCTCACGGCGCATCGTCTCGACCAGGACCGCGAGCTGCAGTTCGCCGCGGCCCTGGACCTCCCAAGCGTCCGGCCGCTCAGTTGGTTCGACCTTGATCGACACGTTGCCCACCAGCTCGGCTTCGAGGCGCTCCTCGATCTGGCGACCGGTCAGCTTCGACCCGGAGAGACCGGCGAGCGGCGACGTATTGACCCCGATCGTCATCGAGAGCGCGGGCTCGTCGACGTCGAGGAGTGGCAGCGCCTCAGGCGCCTCGGGATCGGCCAGCGTCTCGCCGATCGTCACCTCGGAGATGCCGGCAACCACGGCGACCTCGCCAGCTCGAGCCTCGGCGGCCTCGACCCGGTCAAGGCCTTCGCTTACATACAAGGCGGATGCTTGCGCCGGGCGGATCTCACCGTCGCGCGTCATCAGCGCGAGTGCTTGGCCTTGGCGGAGGACGCCTCGCTCGACGCGGCAGATCGCAAGCCGCCCGTGATAGGGCGAAGAGTCGAGATTGGTGACGAGCGCCTGGAGCGTGCCGGATTCGTCGCGGCCGGGCGCGGGCACGTGGGACACGATCGCCTCGAACAGGGGAGCGAGATCTCCCCCGCCCGCGCCCGGATCGGCTGAGGCCCAGCCGTTTCGCGCTGAGGCGTAAAGGGTCGGGAACTCGATCTGCTCGTCGGAGGCATCGAGGTCCAAGAACAGCTCGAGGACCGAATCGACGACCTCCTCGATCCTGGCGTCATCTCGATCGACCTTGTTGACGACCAGGATCACGGGCAGTCTTTGCTCGAGTGCCTTGCGAAGAACGAAGCGCGTCTGGGGTAGTGGGCCCTCCGAGGCGTCGACAAGGAGCAGGACTCCGTCGACCATCGTGAGGCCGCGCTCAACCTCGCCGCCGAAGTCCGCGTGGCCAGGCGTGTCGACCACGTTCACCTTGATCTCCCGGCCGTCCTGAGCGACGTAGCGAAAGGCGGCGTTCTTCGCGAGGATGGTGATTCCCCGCTCGCGCTCCTGGTCGCCCGAGTCCATGACCCTCTCGATCAGCTGCTCATGCTCGGAGAAGGTTCCGGATTGACGGAGCATCGCGTCGACCAAGGTGGTCTTCCCGTGATCGACGTGGGAAACGATGGCGATGTTCCGAAGCTCGGGCACGGCCGCTCAACGTAGCCACCGCTCACCCAGCGCGTGGCGCGAGCTCAACCCGCCGTAGGCTTTGGGATCTCAGCCGGCGCCGGTGGTCGCCGCGGCGCCGAAGGCCTCTCGGACGGCTACGACGCGGCTCTCTTCGACCTGATCGCGCTGGGACTCGGCTTGGGCGATCAGGGTCTCGAGGTCAAAGGCCCCGAGGTCGGAACGGGTGGCGGCGAGCGAGCGCCAGAGGGCCAGCTTCCCTGTGATGCCGACCAAGAGCCCCTCGAGTTCGACCACACGCGAGAGTGGCGAATACCCTCTGATCTGACCGTTCGGTTTGAGGCGGCCCACCTTCTCTGCTGCCCAGGCGATCGGCACCTTGACGCGATTCTCGGTGACGCCAAGATGGTCCATGATCGCCTTGAGCTCATTGCGCTCAGCCTCGATCTCTCGCGCAAGCTCGGCGAGAAAGTCGCCGAGCACGGAACCCTCGTTCGAGGACGCAGCCCGCTTGGCCAGCTCGAGCCCGACCATCGAGCCGGCCAGGTGGTCGTTCAGGTAGATGCCTAGGAGCTTCGAGTCCACAGCCAATGTCTACCCGATCTGGCTCCCTGAAAGCGGCCGCGGGAGATAATTGGGCGGATGGAAGCGATGCAGGAGAACTGGGACGACGGCGAGACGCGCCTCGACCGCGTACTCGAGTCGGTCGTCGAGCGCGCCCGTACTTTGGTCGAAGCGAGGACTGTCATGGTTCTCCTCGAGGACCGGGAACTGCTCGTGGTAGCCGCGACGACGGGCGAGTATCAGGTCGAGCGCCGCGGCACACGCCTCCAGGCGGACGGCTCGGACTGGCTGCGCGTGATGACGGACGGGGTGGCCGAGCGCGTCGCGAGAGTGCAGGGCTGGCTCGCCGAGTCGCTCGCCGAGCTAGGCGTGGAGGCCCGCTCCGCCCTGCTGGTCCCGCTCGTTCACCGTGGTCGCTCGGTGGGCGTCCTCGCCGCGTTCGACCGGCTGGGCGACACGATCGAGTTCAGCGCCGAGGACGAATCGCTCCTGATGGGTTTCGCGGCCAGCGCGGCCGTGGCGCTTAGCGCTGCGCAATCGATGGCCGAGACCCAACTTCGCGAGTCCATCGACGTCGCCGAGCGAGAGCGAGGCCGGTGGGCTCGCGAGCTCCACGACGAGACTCTCCAGGGCCTCGGAGCCCTGAAGGTCCGCCTGTCGGCGTCGCTTCGCCTCGACCACGAGCGGATGGGCGAGGCGGTAGCCACCGCCGTCTCCCAGATCGAGGACCAGATCACCAACCTGCGATCGCTGATCACCGAGCTCCGGCCCGCCGCGCTGGACGAGTTGGGCCTCGGGGCCGCAATCGAAGGCCTCGCCGACAACCACTCGGCGGCGACGGGCCTCGAGACCAACGTGGCGCTGTCGCTGGGCGGGGACCACGGCGCGGGCGCCGAGCGCCTCGACCGCGAGCTCGAGTCCAGCGTCTACAGGCTGGTCCAGGAGGCGCTGACGAACGTGGCCAAGCACGCGAGCGCGGAGTGCGTCTGGATCGAGGTCAAGAAGGACGACGATGTGATCCAGATACTCGTCAGAGACGACGGCATCGGCTTCGACAAGGACGCGCGTGCCACCGGGTTCGGGCTCGTCGGCATGCGTGAGCGGGTCGCACTCGCAGGCGGCAGCCTCACGATCGTCTCGACTCCGGGCGTCGGCACCGAGCTCAGGGGCCGGATCCCGATGGAGCGCCCGGGGCGCGGCCTGCGCATGGAAGAGGAGACTTAGCGCTCGTCGAAATCGAGCATCCCCCGCTCTAGCGCATAGCGCACCAGCTCCGAGCGCTTTGAGAGGTGAAGCTTTTGCTGGATGTGCGAGCGATGCGACTCCACCGTGCGAACGCTGATCTGGAGCTGCTCGGCGATCTCGCCGTTGGTGTGGCCCAGCGCGATGTAGCGGAGGATCTCGAGTTCGCGATCGGACAGATCGTCGGCTGCCTCGGCAGGCTCGGCCGCCAGCCGTGCACCCAAGTCGGGCTGGAGGTACGTCCTGCCCTGAGCTGCGAGGCGGACGGCTTTCACGAGCTCCGCGTCGGCCGCCTCCTTGAGGATGTAGCCGAGAACACCCGCCTGCATCGCTTCCCGGGCGAACGCGGGTTCCGATTGCATCGTCAAGACGACGACCTGCGTGGCAGGGGACGCCTCGTTGATATCCGGAAGCGCCTCCAGGCTGGCGCGGCCGGGCATATTGAGATCGAGGATCAAGACCTCCGGCCGGTGGCCCCGCAGGTAGCGAATCGCGCCATCGACATCTCCGGCCTCGGCCACGACCTCCAGGCCCGGCTCGGCGTCGAGGAGCATCCGCAGTGCACTTCGAACGACTACGTGGTCGTCGGCCAAGACGATCCTGATCACGTCGGTCTCCGGCTCCGCGGCCAGATTGGCAGCGGTGCTCGGCGCTGGCTGCATCATGCCCTACTCAGGGTAGGGACGAAATCGACCGTCGGCATCCGCGTCTACACGGATCGCTGTGCGGGAAAGTACGGACACAGGCCCCGCCTGAACGTAACGAGCGAGTTCGCCGCACGACTAACCTTCCAAGAACCTCAACGGGAAGGAAGCGATGACCGAAAAGCTCGAAAAGACGGAAGCGCAGTGGCGCGAGGAACTCTCGGACGAGGAGTATCAGGTGCTTCGCAAGCAGGGAACCGAGCGCGCGTTCACGGGCGCTTACTGGGACTCGAAGGACGAAGGCGTCTATCGCTGTCGCGCCTGCGGGCAGGAGCTTTTCGACTCCGAGACCAAGTTCGACTCCGGTACCGGCTGGCCGAGCTTCTTCCAGCCGATGGACTCGGACGCGGTCGAGACCGAGACGGACGGGGCCTTCTTCATGAAGCGGACCGAGGTGCACTGCTCGCGCTGTGGCTCACATCTGGGCCACGTGTTCGAGGACGGCCCGAACCCCACCGGCCTTCGCTATTGCATCAACTCCTGCTCGCTCGACCTCGACAAGGCTTTGGGGTCTGACCCCCCTACGCCAAGAGCTTCGAACTCGTCAACGTAGCCGTGGGGGGTCTGACCCCTCCCCTTTTGCGCCGATCACCTCGGGCGCGCCGGCGTCCACCAGCGCCTGAGGCAGTCGCACGGTCCCGTCCTTTTGTTGGCCGTTCTCGATCAGCGCGATCAGCGTCCGGCCGACGGCGGCGGCGGTTCCGTTCAGGGTGTGAAGGAACTCGGGCGCGGCGGTGGCTGAGGATCGGAATCGCGCGTCCAGGCGACGCGCCTGGTAGTCGGTCGTGTTCGAGCAGGAGGTGAGCTCGCGGTAGCGGCTTTGGCTGGGAATCCACGCTTCGCAGTCGAACTTGCGCGCGGCGGACGCGCCAAGGTCGCCGACGGGGATGTCCACCACGCGATAGGGGATCTCGAGGGCCTGGAGGATCCCCTCCTCGATCGCGAGGATGCGCTCGTGCTCGGCCCCAGAGTCCTCGGGCAAGACGAACGAGAACATCTCGACCTTGTCGAACTGGTGCACGCGAAAGATGCCGCGCGTGTCCTTTCCGGCAGCGCCCGCCTCGCGGCGAAAGCAGGTCGAGATTCCCGCGTAGCGAACGGGCAAGGACGAGCCGTCGACGATGTCGCCGGCGTGAAGCGCCGCCAGCGAGCACCTCCGAGGTACCGGCCAAGAAGAGCTCGTCGCGCTCGACCTCATAGATCATCTCGCGCTCGCCCGGAAAGAACCCGGTTCCCTCCAGCGGGCCCTCGCGGACCAGGACCGGCGGCACGACCGGCGTGAAGCCCTCGGCGCGGACGCGCTCGACCGCAAAGCGGACCAGCGCCAGCTCCACCATCACCAGGTCGCCGATGAGGTAGGCGAAGCGTGAGCCCGAGGCGGCCGCCGCCTTCTCCATCTCGATCCAGCCGTGCTGCCCTCCCAGGTCGAGGTGGTCGCGGATCTCGAAGCCGAACTCACGCGGCTCGCCGACCTCGCGAAGGGTCGCGCCGTCGCCCTCCTCGCCGTCGGGCGCGTCGGGCGAGGGCAGGTTGGGAAGCGTCGCCGCCAGCTCGGTGCGCCTCGCTTCGACTTCGGAGAGCTCGGACTCCATGGCCTTGATCTCGGCGCCGAGCTCGCGCATCTCGGCGACCTGCGCCTCGGCGTCCGCCCCCGAGCGCTTGGCCTCGGCGATCTGATCTGAGACAGAGTTACGTTGCGCGCGGGCCGATTCGACGCGGGGCAGGAGCTCGCGGCGGCGGGCGTCGATAACGAGCAGCTCGTCGAGCGCCTCTGCCGCGCCGCGCCGCGCCAGGGCCTGCCGGGCCGGCCCCGGGTCCTCGCGGATCCTCTTCAGGTCGAGCACGAGGCGCGGGTCAGACGCGTTCTACTCGTTGACCGCGTCGCCGGTCGCGGCTTCTTCCGCGGCCTCGCCAGGGGTGACCTCTTCCGGCCCGGCGCTGGGACGTGTCGGCCGGTCGATCTCGGTGCCCGAGTACTTGGCGACGAAGTCGGCGACGGCCTGCGCGTCGTCGCCGGTGACGATCTGCTGAGGCATGATCGCGCCCGAGAAGCCACCGTTCTGGATCGCGTAGAGGACGTCCTCCGGGGACTCTGCACGCTCGTCGAGGTTGGGGCCCTGGTTTCTGACCACCCTGTTGGCCGAGCCGAGAGCGCCCGCGGCCTCGAGCGTGTGACATCCAGCGCACCGCTCGGCGAAGAGCTGAGCTCCGCGCAGGTCTGTCTCGGACTCCACGTCGATCGACTCGCCGCAAGCGGCGAGGCCGAGCGTCGCTGCGACGGCGACGGTGATGATTGAGACGAAGCGCACCGCGGGCGGCATCATACTTTTTCGCGTCTAGTCGTGACCGCTCCCACTGAAGAAGAGTTTCGCGCCGCGATGGCGCTGGTGCCCACCCCGGTGACGATCGTCACCGCGCCCGGCGCCAGCGAGCCGGCGGGTGCGACGGCCAGCGCGGTCGCGTCGCTATCGCTCGATCCGCCGCTGATGCTCGTCTGCCTCGACCACCGCTCACGGACGCTCGGGGTGCTGCGCTCAGCGGGCCGCTTCGCCGTGAACGTGCTCGCCGCCGAGAGCGAGGCGGAGGCTCGAGCGTTCGCGACAACCGCGCCCCACGCCGAGAAGTGGGAGGGCGTCCCCGCGACCGAACGCTCGGGCGTCCTAGTTCTCGACGCCGCGCTCGTCTGGGTCGTCTGCGAGCTGCGAGACCTCTCAGAAGGCGGCGACCACACGATCGTCACGGGCCGCGTCCTCGAACTGGGAACCTCCGAGGCCGACGCCCTCGTGTACGTGAACGGCGAGTACCGCGGCCTCTAGAGGAAGGTGCTCGTGCCCGCGGCGCGGAGGGCGAGGCCGAAGACGACCAGGGCAGAGACGGCCATGATGCCGGTCTCGCGGCGGAAGATCGCGAGCGCGACGAGGCGCTGGCGCTCGCGCGGTAGCGCATCGAAGTCGATGCCTTCGAGCTCGCGCGCGCCGGCGCCGGCGCGGGCTGCCTCGCCGAGCATCGAGACCATCACCGGCAGGACGCCGTAGAGATAGTGGAGGCCCTCGGCCGATTCGCGGCCGGTGAGGAGGAGGATCGAGCCGAGCAGCGCCTGGAGGACGACGGCGACCTGAGCGGTCCGCAAGAGGTACCAAAAACCCTCCGAGGGTGCCTGGCGATACCAGGCGTAGGCCCCCCAAAGACCGGCAGCGAGATTGGTCGCTAGGACCGCGAGGCCCACCCCTATGTGAACCGCGACCAAACCTTGTCCCGGGAGTCGAATCTCGGCTTTCGGATGCGGAACATCACTATGTAGCGACTAGGCACAAGCTGCGTATATCCTCGCTGGCGAAGTGCTCCAAAGCTACCTGCCAGTCATCGTCTTTGCGGGCCTCGGGCTCGCGGTCGGTGGGGCGCTGGTGGCGGTCAACGGAATCCTCGGCACGCGGCGGCCGAACAAGGTCAAGTCGGAGCCTTACGAGTGCGGCCTGCCGAGCGAGGTGTCGAAGACGTTTCGCTTCGGCGTCTCCTTCTACATGGTCGCGATGCTCTTCATCCTGTTCGACATCGAGGTGGTCTTCCTCTATCCCGTCGGCGCGATCCTCCAGTCGACCGACTCGGTTTTCGTGCTCGCCGAGATCTTGATCTTCGTCTTCCTCCTCTTCGTCGCGCTCGTGTACGTGTGGCGCCGCGGTGCCCTCGATTGGAAGTAAAGAGAGAAAAGATCCGGGCGAACCTGCCCCTGGACGAGCCTGATCCCAACAAGGCCCTCCACGTCCGCCAGGTCCGCGCGCGCGACCTCCTTCGTGGCGACATCGAGGGGCTCGACCTCGAGCGGGCCGTCGAGGAATCCGTCCTCACCACGCGCCTCGACAAGGTCCTCAACTGGGGACGCGCCAACGCGATCTTCCCCGCGACCTTCGGCCTTGCCTGCTGTGCGATCGAGATGATGTCCGTGGTCTCGCCGCGCTACGACATCGCCCGCTTTGGCGCCGAGGCGATGCGCGCGTCCCCGCGCCAGGCCGACATGCTGATCCTCTCGGGGCGCGTCTCGATCAAGATGGCGCCAGTCGTCCGCCGCCTCTACGACCAGATGCTGGAACCCAAGTGGGTCGTCTCGATGGGCGCCTGCTCCTCGTCTGGCGGCATGTTCGCCAACTACGCCGTCGTCCAGGGCGCCGACAAGTTCTTGCCTGTTGACATCCATGTACCCGGCTGCCCGCCCCGCCCGGAGGCGCTCCTCTACGGCTTCAACAAGCTCCAGCGGATGATCATGGGCAACCCCGAGATCGGCTGGCGTACGCGCTACTCGGCCCACGGCACCGAGGAGTGGGCACGCGATCTCGGCAACGTGACCGACGAGGCGCGCGACGCGTACGCCGTCGCCCGGGACATCGCCGAGACAGCCGGGCCGCCGGTCTCCGGCTCCCCCGGCACGCCAGCTGACGTGCCGGGCCCGCCCCAGGAGCGAACCGACGAACCACAAACCGGCACCAGCTTGTCGCGTCGCCGTTCGGCGACGCGTGACTCATCTGCAAAGCCCCGGGTGGAAGACGGCCGCTTCATCTAGCCATGCCTGACGCTCCCGGCCTCGAGCTCATCCGCGCCGACTTGAACGACGCTCACGCGGACGCCATCACCGGCTCCTACTTCGAGCACGGCCAAGCCTGCCTCGTCTGCGATCCCACTCAGATCCGCGAGGTGCTCGCCTGGCTTCGCGACACCCCCGGCCAGGAGTACACCTTTCTCGCGAGCGTTCACGGCGTCGACTACCTGCCCGCCGAGCCGCGCTTCGGAGTCCACTACGAGCTCCTCAACATGGCTCGAGTGGAGCGCATCCGGGTGCGGGCGGCCCTCGACGACACGGGCCCGGATGCTCTGCCCGAGATCCCGACAGTCTCCGACGAGTGGCCCACCGCCGACCATCAGGAGCGCGAGGTCTACGACTTCTTCGGAATCATCTTTGTCGGCCACCCGGACCTGAGGCGAATCCTCATGCCCGAGGACTACGTCGGCTGGCCGCAGCGGCGCGACTTCCCCGTCGGCGGCGAACCCGTGATCTTCACCAACACCGAGCGCGACGTCCCTGGGTGGTACGCGTGAGCGATGTGAGAGACGAAGAGCTGCTCGACGAGGCTCCGGCCCAGCCTTCCAACGGCTCGGGCGACGGCCCCATGCGCGGCTCCTCACCGGCGCACGGGCGCGATGTCGTCGCGCGCTCTTCCGCCGAGGTGATCGGCACCTCGATCGTGGAGCGGACCGACGCTGAGGAGTCGCTGGAGCTCGAACAGGAGCTGATGACGGTGAACCTCGGCCCGCATCACCCGGCGACCCACGGCGTGCTTCGCCTGCTGGTCTCGCTCCAGGGCGAGACCGTGATGGACCTTAAGCCGATCATGGGCTACGTCCACACGGGCATCGAGAAGAACTGCGAGGACAAGTCCTACTGGAAGGCGATCCCCTTCGTCGAGCGGATGGACTACCTCTCCTACTTCTTCAACATGCAGGCGTTCTGCGGCTGCGTCGAGAAGATGCTGGACCTTGAGATCCCGCCCCGCGCCAAGTACCTGCGCGTGATCCACATGGAGCTGAACCGGCTTCACTCCCACCTGGTCTGGCTTGGCACCTCGGCGCTCGACCTCGGCGCGATGTCGATGTTCTTCTATTGCTTCCGCGACCGCGACCGGATCCTCGACCTCTTCGAGATGTCGACCGGGCAGCGCATGCACACGCGCTACTTCCAGGTCGGGGGCGTGTTCGAGGACATCCCGGTCGGCTTCGAGCGCAAGGTAAAGGCGTTCTGTGCCGAGTTCCCGACGCGCGTCGACCAGTTTGAGGCGCTCCTCACGAAGAACGAGATCTTCCTGCAGCGCACGAAGGGCGTCGGCATCGTCGAGCGCGAGCGCCTGAAGGCGCTTGGAGTCACCGGCCCACTACTCCGCGCGGCGGGCGAGCCGTGGGACTTGCGAAAAGTCGATCCCTACCTCGCCTACGCGGACTTCGACTTCGACATCCCGATCGGCACGGTCGGCGACGGCTGGGACCGCTTCCGCTGCCGCATCCAAGAGATGCGCGAGTCGGTCCGGATCATCGAGCAGGCCATCGACGGCCTCCCCGAGGGGCCCGTCCTGGCCGACGACCGCAAGATAGTCCTGCCCCCTCGCCACGAGCTTTCGACCTCGATGGAGGCGCTCATCCATCACTTCAAGCTCGTTACCGAGGGCTTTCGCGTCCCCCCGGGCGAGTGCTACTACCCAATCGAGTCGCCGCGCGGCGAGCTCGGCTGCTTCGTCCTCGCCGACGGCTCGGCAAAACCGGCTCGCGTCCACTTTCGCGACCCGTCGTTCGTCAACCTCCAGGCTCTGCGCGACATGTGCGTCGGCGAGTACATCGCGGACCTGATCCAGAATCTGGCGATGCTCGACCCGGTCCTGGGTGGAATTGACCGATGACCGACACACCTAACGTTCCGACAGAATCCTCCGCTTCGCGTCCGGTTCTGTCGGGTCAGCCTCGGGACGAGGGTCCGATGAGACCGACCGACCTTTTGACCAACGCCGAGCGTGCCGACTTGATCGGCTCGATGACCCCCGAGGATGCGGAGCCGGTCCCCGAGCTCCACGAAGTCGACGTTCCGCCCGAGCTCAAGGAAGCGATCGAACGGGCCATGGGCCGCTACCCGCAGCTTCGCTCGGCGTCGATCCCCGCCCTGTGGGCCGTTCAGCGCCACTACGGCTGGTGCACGCCCGACGGCATCCGCCAAGCAGCCGCCGTGATGGGCCTCACCCCCGCCTACCTCCAGTCGGTCGCGAGCTTCTACGACCTCTTCCGCCTCGAGCCGACGGCAAAGCACCGTGTGCTCGTCTGCCACAACATCTCGTGCTGGATGCAAGGTGCCGACGACGTCCTCGCCGAGTTCTGCGAGGCGTCGGGCGCCGATCACCACGAAGCCGAGCACGACGGCGCCAACTCGCCGGACGGCGAGGTCTTCGTCAAAGGGTTCGAGTGCCTTGGCGCCTGCGACATCGCGCCGATGGTCTCGATCGACGAGCAGTACTACGGCCCGATCGAGCCGGGCGAGGCCGCCGGGATCGTCGAGCGCTTGAGGAGCGGCGAGGACCCCGCCCCCACGAAGGACATCCGCAAGCGAAAGCTGGCAGGCGACAATGCCTGAAACTCGTGTCCTCTTCGAGAACCTGGACGAGCCCGGCCTCGCGGGGATGGACGTCTACAAGGAGCGCGGCGGCTACTCGGCGATCGAAACCGCGTTTCGAACGATGGAGCCCGATGACCTGATCTTCCAGATCGAGGAATCCGGGCTCAGGGGTCGTGGCGGCGCGGGCTTCTCGATGGGCAAGAAGGGTTCGTTCCTGCCCCGCGGGGACATGGAGAAATACCTCTGCTGCAACGCGGACGAATCAGAGCCGGGGACCTTCAAGGACCGCGAGCTCATGTACAAGAACCCGCACGCGCTGATCGAGGGCATCGCGATCTCGGCCCTTGCGGTCGGCGCGACCTACGCGTTCATCTTCATCCGCGGCGAGTATTGGGAGATCGCCGACGTACTCGACGCGGCCGTCGCCGAGGCGTACGGAGCCGGCTACCTCGGCGAGAACATCCTGGGCTCTGGGGCCCGGGTGGAGCTGGTCGTCCACCGCGGCGCAGGCGCCTACATCTGCGGCGAGGAGACCGCGCTCCTCGACTCGCTCGAGGGCAAGCGAGGGAACCCCCGCCTCAAGCCCCCCTTTCCCGCGATCCAGGGCCTCTACGGCGGGCCCACGCTCATCAACAACGTCGAGACGCTGATGAACGTGCCGCTGATCGTCTCAAAGGGACCCGCCTGGTTCAAGGAAATGGGCACCGAGGAGTCGACCGGCACCAAGGTCGTCTCGGTCTCGGGCTGCGTGACGCGCCCCGGCAACTACGAGATCGAGCTCGGCATCCCGTCGCGCGAGATCATCTACGACCTCGCGGGCGGTCCCGGTGAGGGCCGCGAGGTGAAGGTCTGGTTCCCGGGTGGCTCGTCCGCGCCGGTGCTCACCGGCGAGGACCTCGACCTCCCCTACTCCTTCGAGGCGCTGGCCGACGCCGGCTCGATGCTGGGGTCGGGCGCGATCATCGTCGGCGACGACACCGTCTCGGTACCTCAGCTAGCGCTCCGGACCGCTCGCTTTTATCACCACGAGTCGTGCGGCAAGTGCACCCCTTGCCGCGAGGGCACGAACTGGACGGTCAAGATGCTGGAGCGCGTCGTCCGCGGCGAGGCGACGCCCATGGACCTCGACATCATCTCTTCGGTCCAGGAGAACATCATCGGCAATTGCCTCTGCGTCCTGGGCGACGCGATGGCGATGCCGGTCGGCTCGATGGTCAAGAAGTTCCGCGAGGAGTTCGAAGAGGCGATCGCCGAGGCCCGCGATTCCGCGCCTGGCCCGATCGACGTCGCTGGCGCCGACGAGCCGCCGCTCGTGCTCGGAGCGACCGCCTGATGAGCAACGGCGGAGGCAAGGAGATCACGCTCGTCGTCGATGGCGTCGAGGTGCCGGCTCCGGAGGGGGCGATGCTCGTCGACGCGGCGAAGGGGGGCGACGTCGAGATCCCGGTCTTTTGCTACGAGCCCAAGCTCGGCGGGCCTGTCGGAGCGTGCCGGATGTGCCTGGTCGAGGTCGAGGGCATCCCGAAGCTCCAGACCGCCTGCTCGACGCCGGTCCGCGACGGCATGGTCGTCTACACGCAGACCGAGCGCGTGCAGGAGGCGCAGAACGCCGTCGTCGAGTTCTTGCTGGTGAATCACCCGCTCGACTGCCCGGTCTGCGACAAGGGCGGCGAGTGCCCCCTCCAGGACATCTCGATGGGCTGGGGCGCCGGGCGAAGCCGCGTCACAGATCCCAAGCGCCACTTCAGAAAGCCAGTCCCGCTCTCGCCACTGGTCCGGATCGACCGCGAGCGATGCATCCTCTGCTACCGCTGTGTCCGCTTCTCGCAAGACGTCTCAGAGGACGAGCAGCTCCAGCTCCTGGAGCGTGGCTCGCGCTCGTTCGTTGGCACCTTCGACGACCGCCCCTACATCGCCCCCTTTCACGGCAACATCATCGAGCTCTGCCCCGTCGGCGCGCTCACCTCAGAGGCGTATCGGTTCCGCGCACGGCCATGGGACATCGAGGACGCGGGTTCGGTCTGCACGCTCTGCCCGTCTCAGTGCAACGTCAAGTTCACGGTCCGCGACGAGCGCGTCGCACGCGTGCTGGCGCGAGACAACGAAGACGTGGACGACGGCTGGCTCTGCGACAAGGGCCGCTTCGGCTTCCAGATGTTCCACTCAGAGGACCGGATCACGGGCCCGATGGTCCGTACCGGCGGAGCGCTCGGCAAGGCATCGTGGGAAGACACGCTGCGAAAGGCGGCCGAGGGGCTCAAGGCGGCGGGCCCGAAGACCGCCGTCCTGATCGGAAGCCAGGCCTCAAACGAAGAGGGCTACCTGCTCCAGCGGATCGCGCGCCAGGCGCTCGGCTCGCCTCATGTGGATTCGCGAGCCGGCAATGCGCTTTCGCGCGGAACCGCCCTGTCGCTCGCCCAGCCCGGCCTGTCGGCGTCAATGAGTGACATCGACGGCGCCAAGGCCATCCTGGTCATCGGCACTGACCCTCTCCACACGATGCCGATCCTGGACCTGCGGCTGCGCAAGGCGATGCGCGACCGCGGTACCCGGGTCGCGGTCGTCTCGGAGCGCCCGACCGCGCTGGACGGCGGCGCCGAAGAGACGCTCCGCTACGCCCCCGGAGACGCCGCAACGGTGCTCTCCAACCTCGCCGCCGAGCTGGCGAGCTCGGCAGGCGGGGAGGGTGGCGAGGACGTGGAGCGCATTGCCACCACTCTTCGCCCAGGCCACACCGTGGTCATCTTCGGCGAGCGCGTCGGCCACGGCCCCGACGGCGAGCGAGCGCTCGGCGCGCTTGTGGCCTGCGCGGAGGCACTCGATCTCTCAGCGGAAGGCTCAGGCCTGATCGAGGTGCCGGAGACCACGAACGCCCGCGGCCTGCGCGAGGTCGGATGCCTGCCCACGGCCGGGCCCGGATACGCCGAGGTCCCGGAGGGCATGGACGCCACCCAGGTTCGCAACGCGCTCGAAGCGGGCGAGCTCGACGCGCTGATCCTCTGGGACGTCGACCCGATCCGCGACCTCCCCGATCCCGAGCGGTGGAAGACGGCACTCGGCGCCGCGCGCTTCGTGCTCGAGGTCGGCATGTTCGGAAACGCCTCGGGCGGTCACGCGGACGTGTTCATTCCCGCCGAAACCCACGCCGAGAAGGAGGGCACGGTCACCCACCCCGACGGGCGGATCCAGCGCCTTCGACCCAGCGTCCCGCACCCCGGCGACACCCGCCACGGCTGGCAGTGGCTCGCGGAGCTCGCTATGGGCCTCGGCCACGAGACGCGGATCGACTCCTCGCTCGAGGCGCTCGAGGCGCTCGTCGCCGACGTGCCCTTCTACGCCGGGCTCACCCACTCAGAGATCGGCGGCATGGGCGTCCGCTGGCCGGAGCGCGACGCCGCCTCGGCCTTCCCCGAGCCCACCGATCGCCGAGCGCGAACTGAGGCCGCCCCCGTGCACCCCAGTTCGCAGTCGGCGGAGAACGGCCTACGACTTGGCACGTATCGAGATCTTTGGGCGCATGAGGTCACCGAGCGCTCGCCGGCCCTCCGCTTCCTGATGCCGGCCCAGACGCTCGAGCTCTCGCTCGCGGACGCTGAGCGCTTCGGTGTCGCCCAGGGCGACCAGGTGAACGTGCGCTCGAACGGCCACTCCGTGAGCGCGCGCGTCGCAATCCGCGCGCGAGTCAGGCCGGGCTCCGGCTTTCTCATCGAGGGACTCGCCGAACAGGGCCCGAACGTTTTGGCGGGCGCCGAAGTCGTTGAGGTTGAGCGGATCGCGACTGACCCCGGCACCCCCGGACAGGTATCCCAGCGCGGCGACGAACGTCGCCGCGAGAAGCAGGTGGCAGATAATCCTGAGGAGGTGGCCGGGTAGTGGTTTCCGTGCTGGCCGAGGTCGGCTTCGCCGAGGCCACCTGGGTCCTCCTCGTCAAATCGGTGATCATCTTCGCCCTCGTCTTCGCGATCGTGCCGGTACTCACCGTCGTCGAGCGCAAGGTCCTGGGCCGCTTCCAGGCGCGATACGGCCCCAACCGCGTCGGCCCGATGGGCCTCGCCCAGCCGCTCGCGGACGCGCTCAAGCTCGTCGGCAAAGAGGCGTACAAGCCCGACAACGCGACCGGCTTCTTGTGGGCGGTGGCGCCCGCAATCGTCGTCTTTACGGGCGTCGCGACGCTCGCCATCCTGCCGTGGGGAAACACGCAGGAGATCGGGAACGGCGACGTCGGGCTCTATGGCATCGACGTCTCGATCGGCGTCCTCTACTTCTTCGCCTTTGGCTCGATTGCCTTCTACGGCCTCCTTCTCGGCGGCTGGGCCTCGGGCTCCAAGTACTCGTTCCTGGGTGCGATGCGCTCGGCCGCGCAGCTCATCTCGTATGAGATCTCGATGGGCCTGGCGCTACTCGGCGGCGTGATGATGGCTGGGTCGCTGTCGCTGACTGAGATCGTCGAGGCTCAAGGCGACATCTGGTTCATCGTTCCCCAGATCGTCGGTTTCCTCTGCTTCATGGTCGCCGGCTTTGCCGAAACCTCGCGAGCGCCCTTCGACCTTCCCGAGGCCGACGCCGAGCTCGTCGCCGGCTATCAGACCGAGTACGGCGGCATGCGCTGGGGCACGTTCATGATGGCCGAGTACATCGAGATGTTCGTCGTTTCCGGCATCGCCGCGACCTTCTTCCTCGGCGGCTGGATGGGCCCGGGCCCGGGCTTTCTCGACCCGATCTGGATGCTCGTGAAGATCCTCTGCCTGATGTTCGTCTTCTTTTGGATCAGGGCGACCCTCCCGCGCGTGCGTTACGACCAGTTGATGAGCCTCGGCTGGAAGATCCTCCTTCCGCTGACTACGCTGAACGTCTTGGTGACCGCGGTCCTGGTGGTCGTGGCCTAAGCGATCCGATATGAGCGAAGAATTCCCCTACCTCCCCGACGACTCCTACGCGGTAGTTCAGCGTGGCCCCGATCCGGGAGGCCCGAAGGGTGCCTACCGCGTCTTCGGCGAAACAATCCGGGGGCTGAAGACCACGATGGCGCGGATGGTCGAGGGTCCGAAGACGGTTCAGTACCCCGAGGAGAAGACGGCCGTCTACCCGCGCTTCCGCGGCCGCCACAAGCTCCACCGCTTCGAGGACACCGGCCTCGAGAAGTGCGTCGGCTGCTCGCTGTGCGCCGCCGCCTGCCCCGCCGACTGCATCCGCGTCGTCGCCGCCGAGAACGATCCGGCCGACCGCGTCTCGGCGGGCGAGCGCTACGCCTCCGTCTATGAGATCAACCTCGCGCGCTGCATCTTTTGCGGCTACTGCGAGGTCGCCTGCCCCTTCGACGCGATCACGATGGGCCACGACTACGAGATGGCCGACTACAACCGCGGCGACCTGATTTTCACGAAGGAAATGCTTCTCGCAGAGCCGATCGAGCGCACCCCGCTTCGCACCGAGGGCGAATAGCCCTACTCCTCGTTACGAACGAGGCGGATTGCGGTAAAGGGTCCGCGGGCCCATGGACGCAAGCCAGATCGACGACGACGGTGCCTCGCCCGCGAACTTGGAGCTCGTAAGAGCCCACTACGCGGCGTACGCGGGCGGAGACATCGACGCCCTTGTGGCCGGGCTCGATCCGAATGTCGCGATCTCGATTCACGACGAGCACGGCAAGGGGACGGGTGAGCTGATCGTCGGCAGGGAAGCCGCTCGCGGCTTCTTCGAGGGCATCTTTGCGGCGGTGAGCGATTCGACCGTCGAGGTCGGCAAGCTGCGCGCCGACCACAACCGAGTCCTCGCTCAGGTCAGCTTGGCCGGGACGCTGCTCGAAACGGGAGTCTCGGGAGAGATCCCGGCCGTGCATCTGTTCGCGATCCACGAGGGCCTCATCACCCACATCCGCACCCATCGGCCGGAGTGGCGAAACTCCGAGGAGCCAGACTCGCGAGACTCGTGACGTGAGCCTGACCACGGCATTGTCGGCCGGCGCCGTGGGGCTAGCGCTGGGCTACCTCGGGTCCCGCCACACGGTCTGCTTCAACGCTGGCGTCAGAAGGGGCACTTCTGAGGGCGACTGGTCCATCCTCCGGATCTTCGGCGTGGCGGTTGGCTTTCAACTCTTGCTCTTGCCATTGCTGGTGGCCCTTGGAGTCTCTCCGCTCGAGCGGAGCACCGAGGCGGGAGGCCTGAGCCTCGTACCGGTCTCGCAGCTCGCCGGAGGCCTCGTGTTCGGGGCGGGCATGGCCCTCGCGGGGGGCTGCATCGCCGGCATCCTGTGGAAGTCGGGCGCCGGGTCCATCGCGACCGCGATCGCGATCGGGGGCTTCGTCGTGGGCGAGCTGGTCGCTCGCGGGCCGCTCTCCGATGCCGTGGCCTCGATCAACGATATGGCTCAGGCGTCCGATACGGGCCTGCCCGACCTGATCGGGGCGGACTACACCCCGGTGGCCCTGGTGGCGGGAGTCGTCGTCTTGTTCTCTTTGGGAAAGCGATCGCCGAAGGGCTTTGTGGTCGGCGCCGCTCTCGCGCTCGTCGCGGCGGCCGCCTGGGTTGCGGCGGACGCTTCGGGCTACGGATACGGCCTGGGCTTCGTCGGGGGAGCGGAATCGACCCGCGAAGCGATCGCCTCTGGCGGCGAGCTCCCTTTCCAGCTCTGGCTGGCGCTCGGCGTGGTCGGAGGCGCCGCCGTAGCTATCAACGGCCCACTCAGGCGGCCGGACGCCGGGCGCGCGGGTAGGGCGCTGGCCGGCGGCATCCTGATGGGGGTCGGCGGGACCCTCGCCGGCGCCTGCAACATCGGGCACGGGCTAGCGGGGCTGCCGCTCCTCTCGCTCGGCTCAGGGCTGGCGATCGCTTCGATGGCCCTCGGCGGCGCGCTAACGTGGCGCTACGTCGTGTCGCCCCGCCCGCGCCTCCGCGGCACCGAGCGGCCCGAGCCTTCGTGGTGAGGGCGAGCTAGAGCTCCTCGGCGAGCATCCGCTCGAGCGCCGCGCGGTGATATTGCCACTGCTTGCCCGCGCTGGCGCGGCCTGATGGGTCGAACTCGCGAACGAGCGCCAGGCCCGCCACGGTGTTCATCGCGACGGCAAGCTTTCGATCGAACCCCGGCTCCTCGGCGAACTCGCCCGCTACCTCCCGGGCGACCTCGGCCGTGGCCGCGTAAATTCGCTTCTCGGCCGGGATCAGGCGCTCGCGCAGCGCCGCGTCGTCTGCCGAGGCGACCCAGAGCTTCGCCGCGACGATGAAGAGCGGGCTCTTGAAGTCCTCCCACAGCAGGTCGAGGAGGGCGCGGAGCCGGACGCTTCGGTCGCCTGAGAGGGAGCGCGCCCGCTCGGCGTTACGCGCAACGCGTTGCTCGGCGAGATGCTCAAAGGCGCTCGCCACGAGATCTACCCGGTGCGGGAAGTAATGGCTCTGCGCGCCCGACGAAACCCCGGCGCGCTCGGCTACCTGGCGGACCGTCGTGCGCGCATAACCGTCCGAGATCAGGCTCTCGATCGTCGCCTCGAGCAGACGCGCGCGGGTATTGGCGCGACGCTCGGCCTGAGTCCGGCGAGGCCGCGTGCCGGTCCCCGTCAAGAGATCTCTGCCCAGCCGTCCTTGATCACGACGGCGTCTGCATCGGACGTCGTCTCGAACGCGTAGCCATTCCTGACCTCGTCCAGCTTGCCGGTGTCCCAGAGGCGCGTCGTGATCGTCTGCTCGGGCAAGGCGATCGAGGCAAAGCGGACCGCCAGGCGGTTCAGGCGCGACGGATCGTCCTGCGCAAAGCTCTCGATCGCCGCGACGGACGTAAACGCCATCGTGCAGAGCCCGTGAATGATTATCCCCGGCAGGCCGACCGACTTGGCGAACTCCTCGTCCAGGTGGATCTGCATCGGGTCGCCGGAGGCCTCGGCGTAGCGATAGGTCTGGTCAGCGTCGAAGGTTTGCGAGACCTCGGCGTCCGGCTGCTTCTCGCGCAACGATTCGTCGAGTTTGTGCTCGGGCGCTTCGTCTCCATGGTCCTCGACCCCCTCGGCGCCTCTGACGAAGGTGGTCGAGTAGCTCTCGGTGACGAGCTCGCCGGCGGCGTCGCGGGTGTCGGAGCGGACGACCACCGTGACGCCGGACGAGCGCTGCCTGATTCCGATCGGCGTCGAGATCGTCTCGAGCTCCATACCCGGCTGGATCGGCAGGTGGAAGTGGAAGTCCTGCTCGCCGTGGAGGATCATCCCCAAAAGCTCGTGCGGGATGATGGACATCGCGGCCATGCCCATCGCCTGGAAGGACGGCACGATCGAGAACACGGGTGGCGCGATGTCGCCTGAGACGTGCTGCGCGATCCCATCATTGGTTGCGGCCGCGTAGGCGGCGATGCGCTCGCGCTCGACGCTGAACGCAACCGGCTCGGAGGGCTTGCCGATCGCTTCGGCCTTGAAGGTGGGTGCTGCCTCGGTAGTCATGCGAAGACCGTAACAAACCGGACAACCGTTCTGTATGTTTGATCGAGCCACCACGCTTCGACCGAAAGGCACTCCCTCCCCATGAGCAGCACCAACGGCAACCGCACCTTCGTCATCGGCGTCGGCATGACCAAGTTTCAGAAGCCGGGCACGAAGGAGGGCGACTATCCCGATTGGGCCAAGGAAGCGGGAGAGAAGGCGCTGGCCGACGCGGAGATTCCCTACACCGACATCGAGCAGGCCTACGCCGGCTACTGCTACGGCGACTCGACCTACGGCCAGCGCGCGCTCTACCAGCTGGGCCTCACCGGCATCCCCGTCGTAAACGTGAACAACAACTGCTCGACGGGCTCGTCCGCGCTTTTCCTGGCGCGCCAGGCGGTCAAGGGCGGGATCGCCGACTGCGCGATGGCGGTGGGATTCGAGAAGATGGAGCCCGGCTCGCTCGGCGTCAAGTACACCGATCGGACCAACGCGCTCGACAAGCACGCGATGAAGATGTTCGAGCTCCGCGACCCCGAGGAGTCGCCTGCCGCGCCGCAGATGTTCGGCAACGCAGGCCGCGACCACATGGAGAAGTACGGCTCGACCCCCGACCACTACGCGTGGATCGGCTGGAAGAACCACAAGCACTCAACCAACAACCCCTACGCGCAGTTTCAGGACGAATACACGCTGGATGAGATCAAGGAGTCGCGGATGATCCACGAGCCCTTGACCAAGCTCCAGTGCTCGCCCACCTCGGACGGCTCGGCCTGCGCGATCGTCGCGTCCGAGAGCTACGTCGACGAGCACGACCTGTGGGACCAGGCGGTCGAGATCGCCGGCCAGTCGATGGTCACCGACCTGAGCTCGACCTTCGCTGACGACACGGACTGCATCAAGATCGTTGGCTTCGACATGTCGCGCGAAGCGGCCAACCGCGCCTACGAGGAGGCGGGCGTCTCGCCCGAAGAGGTGGATGTCTGCGAGCTCCACGACTGCTTCTCGGCTAACGAGCTGATCACCTACGAGGCGCTCGGCTTCGCCGAGGAAGGCCACGGCCACGAGCTGGTCGACGCTGAAGCGACGACGTACGGTGGATCCGGCCCGGTCGTGAACCCCTCAGGAGGCCTGATCTCGAAGGGCCATCCGCTTGGCGCCACCGGGCTCGCCCAGTGCTCCGAGCTCACCTGGCAGCTGCGCGGCACGGCGGACAAGCGCCAGGTCGACGGCGCGACTCTCGCGCTCCAGCACAACATCGGCCTCGGCGGCGCTGCTGTCGTTTCCGTCTACAAGCGCGCCAGCGCCTAAAAGGAAGGACTCAGTCATGACTACGACCGCCCTCAAGCCCATCGGCCTCACGGACGAGCAGCGCGACTTCCAGGAGGCGATCCGCGACTTCTGTAAGCGGGAGCTCGGCACGCAGGAGCAGCGCGAGAAGGCGACGAACAACTATGAGGAGCTCCACAACCAGGAGCTCTACGAAAAGCTGGCCGAGCTCGGCTGGCTGGGAGTGGGCATCGACGAGGCCTACGGCGGCTCGGGCGGCGGCATGGTCGACCAGTGCATCTTCTTGGAGGAGACGATGCGCGGCCTGGTCCCGCAGGCGGGCTACGGCGTCTCGCTGATCGTCGCCGGCGCCTATGAGCGCTTCGGCACCGAGGAGCAAAAGCAGGAGATCCTGAAAGGGATCACCGAGGGCCGCGTCGAGGCGATCGCGATGTCGGAGCCCGAGGCCGGCTCGGATGTGGGGAACCTCTCGTGCAAGGCCGAGCGCCAGAACGGCGGCTTCGTCCTGAACGGGCAGAAGACTTGGATCTCGGCCGCACACATCGCCGACCACATCCTGGTCATCGCGCGCTCGGACTCATCGGGCTCGAAGCACGAGGGTCTTTCGATGTTCTCGGTGCCCACCGACGCGGAGGGGATCGAGATCCGCGGTATCCAGACGATGGGTGGCAAGGAGGTGAACGACGTCTTTTTGACCGATTGCTACGTGCCGGAAGAGCGCGTTCTCGGCCAGGTCGACGGCGGGTGGATGCAGCTGATGGCGGGGCTCAACGTCGAGCGGCTGATCCTGGCGGCGTCAGCACTCGGGATCGCCCAGCGCGCGTTCGACGACGTCCTCGCCTACATCAAGGAGCGAAAGCAGTTCGGCCGCCCGATCGGCTCGTTCCAAGCGCTCAAGCACCGCATCTCTGACCTCGCGACCGAGCTCGAGTGCACCCGCCTCTTGGTCTACGACGTCGCCCAGAAGGTCGACGCCGACCCGACCGCATTGTTCCCGCGCGAGGCATCGATGGCAAAGCTCAAGGCCACCGAGGTCGCGAAGAAGACAGCGCTCGAGGGCATGCAGATGATGGGCGGCTACGGCTACGCCTCGGAGTACGACATGGAGCGCCACGTCCGCACCACTCTGGTGATGTCGATCTACGGCGGCACGAACGAAATCCAGCGCGAGATCGTCGCGAAGACGTACGGGCTGTAGGGCGACTGGTTGCTGATTCCCGCGAATAGCGCGGGTTTTCGCAACCACCCCGCCGAATAGCCTTGCGCTGTGGCTGCGGCGCTCGCCTTCTTTCGCCGGATCGCCGCGCTCGTACGGCTTGGGGCGCCGCCCATGCTTCTCCTGCGGGTCGCCAGATGGATCGCTCGGTTCCTTGCGCGCGAGTTCTCACCTCAGTACGTGGTGATACTCGCGGCGCTGATCGCGCTGGCGCTGACGTTCGGGCTCGCCGACGGCACGCTCGGAGCCGCCGTCCTCGCAGGGCTCGGGCTCTTGCTCTTGATCGAAGTTCGATTTGCGTGGCTCGCGTGGCGCTCGAGCCACGCGATCGAAGCGGAGCTCAAAGAGGAGATTCCCGGCGAACCGCCCGAGTCGCGATTCCCGAAGACGCACCTGTGGTTCCCCCTTCTGATGCTGTTCGCGCGCTCAGTGACGGTCGAGCGGGGCGTGGTCTTTCACCGTGAGGAGCGCCGCAGGGTGCAGCTCGACATCTACCGTTCGCGAAACGGCGTGCCACAGGGTGAGCGCCTTCCGGCAGTGATTCAGGTCCACGGCGGCGGCTGGATCCTGGGCTCTCGCTCCGAGCAGGGCATCCCGCTCCTCAACCACCTTGCGGCGAACGGGTGGATTGGCTTCAACGTCGACTACCGCCTCAGCCCGCGCGCGACCCTGCCCGAGCACGTGATCGACGTCAAGCGCGCGATCGCCTGGGTGCGCGAGCACGCCGACGACCTGGGGGTAGACCCAGCGCGGATCGCGATCACGGGCGGCTCCGCGGGCGGGCATCTGACGGCGCTCGCCGCCCTGACGGCCAACGACCGCTCGCTCCAGCCGGGCTTCGAGGAGGCAGATACGTCGGTCATCGCGGCGGTCCCCTTCTACGGCATCTACGACCTTGCCGACGGCGTCACGTTTTCCCATCTCCAGAACTGGCTCTTCGCCAAGGTCGTCGTAAAGCAGCCGCTCTCGGAAGCCGAGGACGTCTACCGCGCGGTCTCCCCAGCCCATCGCGTGCACCCCCAGGCGCCGCCCTTCTTGATCTTCCACGGCGACCAGGACTCGCTGGTGCCGGTCTCGGACGCCCGCGCCTTCGCGAAACGGATGGAGGACGGCTCTGAGAGCGCCGTCCTCTACGTCGAACTGCCGGGGGCGGAGCACGCGTTCGACATCTTCCCCTCGCTTCGCACCGCTCGGGTGGTCGAGTGCATCGAGCGCTTCCTGCGCCGAGAGGTCGCCGCGTGACGCCGGCGATCCGTCTGGGCGACGAAGGAGGCCCAGAGGAACGGGCGCCCCGCCCCCGGCGGCGCCGCGGCTCGATCGCGAGCGCCTGGAGCTCGACGGCGTGGCCACGCGAGTGCTCAGAACCCGCGGCCACGGAGCGCCCGCGCTCCTGCTCCACGGATGGCTCGACAACGCCGAGACCTGGCTCCCCGTATTGGAGCGACTCGCCGCGATCGACCGCGCCGCCATCGCGTACGACCAGCCCGGCTTCGGTGTCGCACCGCCGCTCGGCCCGGGCAACGTGCTCGACCAGCTCGCCGACTTCGCCGAGGAGGCGGTGCTTCAGGCAGCGGCGCGCGCGAAGCGAAAGGTGGTCGTCGTCGGAAACTCGCTGGGAGGATGGGTGGCCCTTCGTCTGGCCGAGCGCGCTGACCTGCCGATCGCCGGCATCGTGCCGATCGCCCCCGCAGGCATCCGCATGGCCCCGCTTTTCTTCACCGCCGACCGGATCCCTGCGGTCTCCCAGATCATCGGCCTGCCCGCTCCCGTGCCGCCCGCCGTCACGCGACGGGTCGTCGAGCGCCTGTACCGCGCGCTCGCCTTCGGCGACCCCGACGCGGTCGACCAGGCGATCGTCGACCGCTTCACCCAGTTCAACGTCGAACGGCCGGTGATCCGCCAGCGGCTCGACTACGCAAAGCGCCTCCGAGCCGACCTCGAAAACCCATTCGACTCGGACGCCATCGAGGTGCCGGTGACGGTGATCTGGGGCGACCGCGACCGTCTCTGCGTACCGACGGGAGCCCAGATCGTGAGCGACTTGCTCCCGCACGCGAAGATCGTGATGCTCGAAGGCATTGGCCATACCCCGCAGTCCGAAGCGCCAGAGGTGGTCGTGGAGGCGATCGAGGAGCTGGCGATCGAGGCCTGAGGCGGGCCACTCGCCAATAGGATGCGAGCGGATGGAAGAGGTGGTCTTCTTCGCCGGTGCGATCGGCGCCCTGGGCGGTGCGATCGCGGTGGTCGCCCTTCGCAATCCCTTCTACAGCGTGCTCGCCCTGGTCGTCCATCTGGTGGCGCTCGCCGGGCTCTTCCTCACCCTCCACGCGGAGTTCATCGCGGCGGCTCAGGTGGTCGTCTACGCCGGGGCGGTGATGGTCCTCTACGTCTTCGTAGCGGCATACGTCGGCGGCGTCGAGGAACCTGAGTGGGAGCCGATCGCGGGGCAAAAGCTTCTGGCACCGATCTTGGCGCTGGCGCTCTTCGTCGAGCTGTCAATCGCGATCCTCGGCACGGGCCTCAAGACACTGGGCAACGAGGGGCCGACGATCCCGCTCGGGTTCGGTTCGCCCGAGGCGATCGGCACGCTCATGCTCGAGCGGTTTCTGATTGCTTTCGAAGCAGCGTCGATCCTGCTTCTGGTCGCAGCGGTGGGCGCCGTCGTCCTCGCGGCTCGCAAGCGCGCCGCACCGCCCGACGTACCAGGTACCTCACAAGAGGCTCACACTTCACGTGGCCCGGAAGGGGTGGGCGCTGGTGGCCGTTGAGTGGTACCTCGTCCTCTCGGCGCTCCTCTTCGCGACCGGAGCCGCCGGCGTCCTCCTGCGCCGAAGCCCACTGGTGGTGCTCCTCTGCCTCGAGCTGATGCTGAATTCCGGCAACCTCGCTTTGTTGGCCTTCGCTCGCTCGACCGGCACCCAGGACGGCCACGTGTTCGCGCTCGTGGTGATGGTGGTCGCGGCCTGTGAGGTCGTCGTCGGCTTGGGCCTGATCGTGGCGATGTTCCGCCGCCGCCTCCCGCTCAACGTCGACGAGCTGCGGGGCCTCAAGGGATGAGCGCCACCGGCTTCGGCTGGCTTGTCCTGGCCTTCCCGCTCGCCGGTTCGATCGCGATCGGGCTGGGCCATCGCCGCTCGACTCAAAAGACGGCCGGGTGGATCGGCACCGTGGCGATCGGGCTCGCCTTCGTCAGCGCGATCGGTGCCTTCGTCGCGCTGCTCTCAGAACCGGCCGAGGAGCGCCAGCTCACGTCGGTCGCGTGGGACTATGCGACCTCGGTCGGCCTGGACATCCAGCTCGGCATCCTCGTCGACCCGCTCTCGGTCGTGATGTGCCTGGTCGTGACGGGCGTCTCGACGCTGATCCACCTCTACTCCGTGGCCTACATGGTCTCCGACCGCGGTTACGCGCGGTTCTTCTCATACCTCAACTTCTTCGTCTTCTCGATGCTGCTGCTCGTCCTGGCCGGGAACTTCGTGCTGCTCACCGTGGGCTGGGCGTTCGTCGGCTTCGCCTCCTACGCCCTGATCTCGTTCTGGTACCGCCGCTCGACCGCGACCACGGCCGGGATGAAGGCGTTCGTGATCAACGTGATCGGCGATATCGGCCTCGTCCTGGCCGCTTTCTTGATCTTCCGCGAGCTGGGCGCGTTCGACTACCTCACGGTCTTCGAGGAAGCGCCCGGCCACTTCGAGAGCGGCGAGGGGTCGATCGTCGCGATTTGCCTGCTGCTGCTGGTGGGCGCGTTCGCGAAGTCGGCGCAGCTCCCGCTCCACACCTGGCTGCCCGACGCGATGGAGGGCCCGACCCCCGTCTCGGCGCTGATCCACGCGGCGACGATGGTCACCGCGGGCGTGTATCTGATCGCCCGCGCTCACCCGTTGTTCGAGCTTGCCCCCATCGCCGCCGACATCGCCGCCTTCACCGGCCTCGCGACGCTGATCGTCGCCGCCACGATCGCGCTGGTCGTCACCGACTTGAAGAGGATCATCGCCTACTCGACGATGAGCCAGATCGGCTACATGGTCATGGGCGTCTCGATCGGCGCCTACACAGCCGGGATCTTCCACCTCATGACCCACGCCTTCTTCAAAGCGCTCCTCTTCATGGCGGCGGGCTCGGTGATCGGCGCAATGGCCGGGAACCAGAGCATCGACCGGATGTCGGGCTTTCGCAAGGCGATGCCTTTCACCTCGCTGGCCTTGGTCGTCGGCTGCCTGACGCTGGCGGGCATTCCGCCCCTGTCCGGCTTCTTCTCCAAGGACGAGATCCTGGTCTTCGCGGCCGAGCGCGGCGGGATGTACTGGATCTTCGCCATCGGCGGCTATCTCGCCGCCTTCCTCACCGCCTTCTACGCGTTCCGGATCGGCTTCCGGGTGGTGCTGGGCGAGCCGTGCGCCGAGGCGCGCGAGCTCGAGCAAGGCCATCTGGCACACGGCGAGCACGTAAACCCCGCGACGGGCGAGCCCGAAGACACCGACGTCGGCTTTCCCGGCTCCGAGCACCACATCGCCGAGCGGGCGCCGAACATGCGGATCGCGATGGGCGCCCTGATGGTGCTCTCGATCATCGCCGGCATCGTGCAGATCCCCGGTGTCACCGCGGGCATGGAGCACTTCCTCGAGGGGTCGTTCGAAGAGTCGGAGCTGTTTGCGATCGTCCCATCGGAGAGCTCGGCGTACCTTGGCCTCCTGGTCGGCGCGATCATCGCCGTCGCGGGGATCGGGCTGGCCTACCTCGCCTACGTCGCCCGGCCTGGCCTCACCGGCCGCCTGCGATCGCGGATGGAGGGCGTCCACGGCTTCCTTCAGCACAAGTGGTACTTCGACGAGGCGATCGACTTCTTGGTCTACAGGCCGACAATCAGGGCCGGGCGGTTCGCCAACGACGTGGTCGAGCGCGTGGTCGTGGACGGGATCGTGACCGCGACCGCCGGCGCCGTTCGCGAGGTCGGGCTCTTGGTCCGCGGTGCCCAGTCCGGCTTCGTGCGTGCCTATGCTCTCCTGGTCCTCGGCGGCTTTGCGGCCCTCGCCCTCTATTTCTTGGTCGTGTCGTCATGAGGACACGGGCGCGATGCTGATCGCACTCCTCTGCGTCCCGCTCGCCGCGGCGATCGTCGCGGCACTCCTGCCGTCCCGCCTGGCAGCGCCGGTATCGACGCTGGCCTCGCTCGTGACCCTGGGTCTTTCCATCGCGCTCGTCGCGAGCTTCGACGCTGGCGTGCCCGGGCTACAAAACGTCGTCGACGAGGCCTGGATTCCGGGGCTTGGCGTGCGCTTTCAGCTCGGCGTCGACGGGATCAGCCTGTTCTTGGTCGTGATGACGGCGCTCTTGTGGGCGGCGACGTTCGCCTGGTCGGCGTGGCGCCTTCCCGATCGCCCGAAGAACTACTTCCTGATGCTCGGGATCGGCGAGTTCGCGGTCATGGGCGCCTTCTTGGCCCAGGACTTACTTCTCTTCGTCCTCTTCTTCGACTTGATGCTGGTGCCGTTCTTCTTCCTCATCGGCAGCTATGGCACGGGAGACCGGGTCAGGGCGACGATCAAGATGATGGTCTACACGCTGGTCGGCTCGCTCCTGATGCTGGTCGCCGCGATCGCGACGGCCATCCTCACCTCGGAGACGACGGGCGAGCTCTCGTTCGCGCTCACGGACCTCAGAGCGAGCGTCCTGCCCGAGGCCAGCCAAGACTGGATCTTCCTCTTCTTCTGCGCCGCGTTCCTGGTCAAGATGCCCGCGTTCCCGCTTCACGGCTGGATGCCTGACGCTTACCGCTCGGCGCCGCTCCCGGTGCTGGCGCTTTTGTCGGGCGTCCTTCCCAAGGTTGCCGCCTACGGCTTCCTTCGGATCGTGCTGCCGATCTTCCCCGACGCGACCATCCAGTTCCAGGAGCTCGTCCTCGTGGTGGCGCTCATCTCGATCCTCTACGGCTCGGCGATGGCGTTCACGCAAACGAACGTGCGCTTGATCGCCGGCTACTCGTCGATCGCGCAGCTCGGCTTCATCACCCTCGGCGTGTTCTCGCTCTCCTCCGACGGCGCGAACGGCGCGGTGCTCCAGATGGTGAACCACGGCCTCGTGGTCGCGCCGATCTTCTTGATCGTCGCCGTCCTCGCCGAGCGCTACGGCACGGAGGACCTGCGGCGGATGGGCGGCGCGGCAATGCGGGCGCCGGTTCTCGCCGTCCTGTTCTTGATCGTCACGCTGGCGACCCTCGCGATGCCCGGGTCGTCCAACTTCATCGGCGAGTTCTACATCCTGAACGGGCTCTTCGATGAGAAGGCAGCCTTCGCCGTGATCGCGACGGCGGGCGTCGCGATGGCCGCGTTCTACGCGCTCCGCCTCTATCAGCGGACCATGCACAACCGGCTGCCGGCCGGCATCGAGTCGCGGGAGCTGAGCGTCAGGGACGCGACCGTCCTGGTGCCGCTCGTCCTCGTCATCCTCGCCGCGGCTCTCTATCCAACGCTGATCCTCACTCGCGGCGAAGCGTCGGTCCAGGACAAGGTGGGCGCCGTCACGGCGGCTCAGGAGCCCGCAAGCGATCTGGCGGCACGCCCGTGATCCTCGCTCAGTCGTTCAACGCGCCGGACGTCGACTACGCGGGGCTCTCACCGATCATCGCGCTCACGGCCGGACTGGTTTTGGTCCTGCTCGTAGGACTCGCGGGACGGGCGCAGCGGGCGCTCGTCTCGGCGGCGAGCTTTGCGGCGTACGGCGCAGCGGCGGGCCTTGCGATCTGGCAGTTCGGAGAGGAGGCCGACCTGGTGGCTGGCGCGCTTCGCCTGGACGAGCTGGGCCTGGTCGCGACCCTGATTGCGATCGCGTGCGCGGTCTTCGTGATTCCCTTGAGCTGGCGGGAGGAGTCAGCCGACCGGGCGCCCGGGCCCGGTGGTCATGGCGAGTTCCAGGCGCTGCTCTTGGCCTCGGTCCTCGGGATGGCGCTGCTTGCGATGGCGCAGAACCTGGTGATCTTCTTCGTCGGCCTGGAGCTGCTCTCAGTGCCCCTGTACGTCCTCTGCGGGTCGGCGCTTCGGCGGCAGGTCTCGCTCGAGTCCGGCCTCAAGTACCTCATCGTCGGCAGCCTGGGATCGGCGACGCTCCTCTACGGCCTCGCGTTCATCTACGGAGGCTCGGGCTCGACCGATTTCTCCGGGATCCGCGAAGGAATTGGATCGGGATTGGCCGACGACCCACTGATCCTGATCGGGATCGCGCTGACCGCGACGGGGCTTGCCTTCAAGCTCTCGATCGCCCCCTTCCACCAGTGGACGCCCGATGTCTACCAGGGCGCGCCGACCCCGGTCACGGCGTTCATGGCCGTCGCGACCAAGGCGGCCGCCTTCGCCGTCTTCGCCCGCTTCTTCGAGGTCGCGCTGGGGCCGGCGGTCGGCGACTGGCAGCCAGCGCTAGCGGCGCTGGCGGCCGTCTCGATCGTGGTCGGGAACGTCGGCGCGCTCACGCAGAGCTCTTTGAAGCGCCTCCTCGGCTATTCGGGCATCGCGCAGGCGGGCTACATGCTCGCCGGGATCGTCGCCGCGAACGAGGCGGGGATCGAGGCGCTCTTCTTCTATCTCTGCGCATACGCCTTCATGAACCTGGCCGCGTTCGCGGTGATCACGATCCGCGAGCGGGAGACCGGCTTTGGCGATGACATCCGCGCGATGCAGGGACTGGGGCGCGAGCGTCCCCTCTTGGCTTGGCCGCTGACGATCTCGATGCTGGCGCTCGCGGGACTGCCGGGCACCGCGGGCTTCATCGGCAAGCTCTATCTGATCGAGGCGTCCGTCGCCGGGGACTTCACCTGGCTCGGGGTCATGATTGCCGTGGGCACGATGATCTCGCTGGCCTACTACCTGCGCGTGATCGCCGCGGTGTGGATGCGCCCCGCCTACCTCTCCGACCCGACGCCCGAGGCGGGCAACCGCGTGTTGCCGGCGATGGCGGGCGGATCGGATGAAGCTACGGCCTCAAGCGCCGTGGGTTCGGGCCGAGTCCGGTGTCGAGTCATCATTGCCTTCACGGTCCTGGCAGCGTCTGCCTCCGTCTTCTTCGGCGTCTTGCCCTCCCCGCTCGTGGACTTCGTCGCGGGCACCGGGGAATCCATCTCAGCCTCCTTTTGATGAGTGATCCCACGACATCACGCCTGCGGATGACACCTGGACACGCTTCGCCGGATCGGGGCCGTGCTCCTCACGCGTACCCACCGGTACGCGTTTCGTCGCACGTCTGCGCCCGGCTCGGCGCCAGGCGCCCCCACAGGCATGAGCCCGTCGGATCACTCATCTAGTCTGGCCGTCCCGTGCGCTACCCGATCGAAGAGTTCACCCCAGACGAGCAAGCGCTCCTGGAGCCTCACTTCACCAACATCGACCGCCCGGTCTTCGCCCTTCGCAACCTGCCAGAGACCATGAAGGGCGCGATGTTCGCTCGCTATTCGCGCTGGGGCGGGACGCTTCGAAGGCTCTATCTGGATGAGTTCGCGGGCGAGACTGACCCGGGCGCGCGTCCGTTCGACGGCGACGAGGGAGAACGCGCGGCGGGGCTTTACGAGCGCGTTTTCATCGGCTACGGCGACGATTCGATCGCCCAGGTGGGCGGGGCGCATCTCGCGTGCGAATGGACCTCGAACATCCTGACGAAGGTCCTTCAGCGCGGTCGCCTCGCCGCGTATCTCGAGCAGTCCACCCGCTACATCGCATACGACGAGCCGATGCCGGGCGGCGGCTATCGGTTCTACTCCGACTCAGAGCTCGGGCCGGCCTATCGCGAGGCGATGGAGTCGGTCTTTAGCGACTACTCCGAGGGGCTTCGCGTCGTGCAGGCGTGGGCGGCGGATCGCTGGCCTCGCGGCGAGGAGCCCGAGGGCGCGTGGCGGAGCTCCATCCGCGCCAAGGCGCTCGACCTCCTGCGCGGGCTTCTGCCCGCGTCAACGCTCAGCCACGTCGGGATCTTCGCCTCGGGTCAGGCCTACGAACAGCTTCTCCTTCGCCTCTTCGCCTCGCCGTTGCCCGAGGCCCGCGAGTTCGGAGACATGATCCTTGCCGAGCTTCGCCACGTGATTCCCAGCTTCGTTGCCCGCGTCGACCGCCCCGAGCGCGGCGGCGAGTGGATCGAGTACCTGCGCTCGCGTCGCGAGACGACCGAGCGCACGGTCGCCCGCCTCGGCCTCGATCGCCGCGAGCCTGCGGACGCGCCGTCGGTCGAGCTGGTCCACGTCGACGGCACCGAGGCCGACCTCCTTGCCGCCTCGCTCTATGAGTCCTCCGGCGCAAGCGACGCCGCCATCCGGCAGCGGATCGACGCGCTCGATCCGCTCGAGCGCGGCGAGCTGATCGCAGAGCTCTACGGCGAGCGATCCAATCGCCGCCACCGGCCGGGGCGCGGCTGGGAGGCCATCCGCTACCGCTTCGAGATCGTCTCCGACTACGGCGGCTTCCGTGACCTCCAGCGCCACCGGATGCTGACCTGCCAGTGGCAGCGGCTCGGCCCCGAGCTCGGGGCCGGGGTCCCCGCCGAGGTCGCAGATGCGGGCGCGGGCGACGTCTACCGCCGGGCGCTCGAGACGTCGCGCACGGAGTTCGGCCGGCTCGAATCGGCAGGCATGCCGGAGGCGGCCCCCTACGCGCTCTGCCTCGGCTACCGGCTCCGCTACGTCCTTGACCTGAACGCCCGCGAGGCGATGCACCTTTGCGAGCTTCGCTCAGGCCGCGAGGGCCACCCCACCTACCGTGCCGTGGCGCAGGCGATGCACGAGCGCATCGCCTCAGTTCACCCAGCCGTCGCGGCCGGGATGAAGCACGTCGACTCCTCGACCGAGCCCCGCCTCGAGCGGATCATGTCGGAGATCCGGGCCCACCGAAAGCGAGTAGCGGCGGGCATCTAGGGCGCGGCGAGCTACCGCTTCTGCGAGCGGTAGAGCTTCTTGGCCACGTCGCCGAAGTAGGGGCCGAAGAGGTTCCCCTCCTCTTCGTTCTCGCAGATCTCGCCGGGCAGCGGAACGATGCACTCGTATCCGTATGAGACCACCGAATTCACCTTGCCGCGCCGCCCTGTGACCCAGCCGCCGCCGCTCGACCCACCTGTCATGTCGCACGAAACCCGGGTAGGCCGCGGCCTCGCCATGCTCTGGTCGCTGCCATCACCATCCGTGTCGCACGTCCACATGCGCTGTCCGTTGAACCTGCCTTCCGCCGGATAGCCGAACATGTCGAAGCTTTCGCCATGGCCCTTGTTAAAGGTCATCCCGCGAGCGCCGACAACCTGCTGGAGCTTCTTGCCGTTGTTGCGCTTGGCCATCGTCGCCATGGCGACGTCGTAGCGAAGGTCCTCCGAGTTCTCCCATTGCTTGGTCGCCTTGAGCTTCCTCGCGGTCCACTCGCCGAATCGGGACGGCCCGCCGTCATAGGCGGGCGCGAACATGAAGTTGGTGGCATAGCCGCCCATGGCCTGGCTGTACGTGCAGTGTCCGGCGGTCGCGACCAGGCGCTTGATCTTCGACCTGACGGCGGTGCCCGAGCACACGAAGTTCACGCCGCCCTGGGTCAGGAAGACCTTGCCGTGAGTCCGGAACGGCCTCTTCGTCGGCTTGTTCACTCGCTCGGCGCGGACCTGGCCGCCGCCTGCTCGCGTCTGGGCGCTGAGGCCGAGGTCGCCCAGGCTGGGCGCGGGCGGTGCGACGCCCGCCAGGAGCTCGTCACCGGGAACGGCATTCGCCATGCGCTCCTCCGTCCAGTAGTCACGCACTTCGCGAGACGATTGGCCCGTTTTGTACGCATCCGCCGAGGCTGGGATGACGAGACAGGCAAGGGCGGAGACGAGCCCAGCCAGGCGTGCATGGCGACGTGAGGTCCCGCGAAGAAAAGTCACGTACAGGAGGCTAGGGAACTGGATGAGTCGCCGCGCAGGTTCGCGGGTACGGGTTCAGGCGTAGGATCGCGAAAAGCCGACGGAAGGAGCATGGCGTGGCGGACTCAAACGGAGATGACGGCGAGGAGGTCCAGGAAGTCGAGGTCCCTGAGCTCGACGTGCTGATGGAGACCGAAGAGACGTTCCCGCCGCCGGATGAGTTCGCCGCCGACGCCAACATCTCCGATCCGGGCGTTTACGAGAAGGCCGCTTCTGACCGCGAGGCTTGGTGGGCGAGCTGGGCTGAGAAGCTCGATTGGATCGAGCCGTGGGACGAGGTGCTCGACTGGTCCGACCCGCCGCACGCGAAGTGGTTCGGCGGCGGCAAGCTCAACGTGTCCGTCAATTGCCTCGACCGGCATGTGGCCGCGGGAAACGGCGACCGCGTCGCTTTCTACTGGGAGGCCGAGGACGCGGACGACCAGGAAGGCGGCGAAGGGCGCAAGGAGATCACCTACGAGTGGCTCCTCGATCAGGTGCAGCGCTTCGCGAACGTGCTCAAGGACCTGGACGTGGGCAAGGGCGACGTCGTCGGGATCTACATGCCGATGGTGCCCGAGGCAATTGCGGCGATGCTCGGCTGCGCCCGAATCGGCGCGATCCACAACGTGGTCTTCGGCGGCTTCTCGCCCGAGTCGGTGCGCGAGCGGATGGAGTTCTCCGACGCGAAGGCCCTCGTCACCGCCGACGCGACGCTTCGCCGCGGCGACCCGCTGCCGATGAAGGAGAAGGTCGACGACATCGCCGAGACGCTCGACTCGCTCGAGCACATCATCGTGCTCGACCGCTGCGGCACCGATCCGCCGATGACCGAGGGCCGCGACGTCTTCTGGCAGGAGGCAGTGTCAGATGCCGACGCCGAGTGCGAGCCGGAGCCGATGGATGCCGAAGACCCCCTCTTCATCCTCTACACCTCGGGCTCGACCGGAAAGCCCAAGGGCATCCTCCACACCACAGGCGGCTACCTCACGCAGGTAAGCGCGACCCACAAGATGGTGTTCGACTTAAAAGACGATTCCGACGTCTACTGGTGCGGCGCAGACATCGGCTGGGTCACGGGCCACTCCTACATCGTCTACGGGCCGCTCGCGAACGGCGCGACCTCGGTCATGTACGAGGGCGCTCCGAACTATCCGGCCGAGGACCGGTGGTGGGACATCATCGAGCGCTACGGCGTGACCATCTTCTACACGGCGCCGACGGCGATCCGCGCGTGCATGAAGTGGGGTACCGAGCATCCGGAGAAGCACGACCTCTCTTCGCTGCGCCTGCTCGGTTCGGTCGGCGAGCCGATCAACCCGCGCGCGTGGCTCTGGTACCACGAGCACATCGGCGGAGGCAACTGCCCGATCGTCGACACCTGGTGGCAGACCGAGACGGGCGGGATCATGATCGCCCCGCTCCCGGGCCTGACCGAGACGAAGCCCGGCTCGGCGACGCTGCCCTTGCCCGGCATCGAAGCGGCGATCTTCGACAAGGACGGAAACGAGATCGAAGAGGGCGGCGGCACGCTCGTCATCACCGAGCCGTGGCCGGGCATGGCCAGGACGCTCTACAAGGAAGCCGACCGGTTCATCGAGACGTACTGGGACCGCTACGGCAAGGACACCTACCTCGTCGGCGACGCCGCGCGCCGCGACGAGGACGGGTTCTTCTGGATCGTGGGCCGGATCGACGACGTCATCAACGTCTCGGGCCACCGCCTCTCGACGATGGAGGTCGAATCGGCGCTCGTCTCGAACGAGAAGGTCGCCGAGGCGGCCGTGATCGCCGTCCCCGACGAGGACACGGGCCAGGCAATCGTCGCCTTCGTGACTCCGGAGGGAGAAGAGAAGGGCTCCGACGACATGGCGAAGGAGCTGCGCGAGCACGTCGCAGACAAGATCGGCAAGCTCGCCCGCCCGAAGGCGATCCACTTCGCCGGCGACCTGCCCAAGACACGCTCAGGCAAGATCATGCGCCGGTTGTTGCGCGACATCGCGCAGGGAAACGACGACCTGGGCGACGTCACGACCCTCCGCGACCCCTCGATCGTCGAAGAGCTCCAGGAGCAAGTCGCGGCGTCGAAGAAGGACTAGCCGCCGAGAGCGGCAAACGTCCGACGTGGCCCTCTATGCGAGGCCGTGTGGGACGTTTGCCTTCGTTGGCGCCTCGGGCGGGACGCAGTACGTGCCCTCTGAGTAGCCCTGGCCTTCTAGGCCGAAGGCCCAGTTGAAGCGGGCGCGGTAGTTCTCGAGCGCGATGATGTCGGTGAGCTCGACCAGTTGCGCCTCGTCGAAGCGCTCGCGAAGCTTGCTAAAGAGCTCCTCGGGCACGTCGACCGGGCTCCGGGACATGCCAGTGGCGTAGTCCATCACGAGCTTCTCGGTCTCGTCGAACGTCGCGGAGTCCCAGTATCGCGGCAGCTCGCGCATCTCGTCCTCCGTCACGCCGTGGCCCTTCGAGAGGAACGAGCCGAAGTCGAGGCACCACTCGCAGCCCGAGACCATCGCGGCCCGCATCGACGCGAGGTGCTTGAGGCGATCCGGGACCGTGGTCGCCCGCTCGGTCGCGAGCTCGTGCATGGACCAGGCGGTCATCACCGTCTGGTTGTGCGCGTAGAGGCGCATCGGGTCGGGCACGTCGCCGAACCGGCGCCGCGCGATCGCATACGAGATCCGCGTCATCAGATTTCGCGTCGAGTCCGGGACCGGTTCGATCCGGTAGCCATTTCTCCCCTTCGCCGCGCCACCAGCGGGCCTCGGAGCTCGGCTCTCCTTCGCGATCAAGAACAGCGTGCCGAGCGGCAGCAGCACCGTCGCGGCCAGCGTGACGACGTTCCCGATCGCGTTTCCGGCTGAGTAGGGCTCGAGGTTGAACGCGTGCCACACGGTGTGCGGCAGGCTGAACGAGAGGAAGGCGACGAGGGAGATCACGACCCACCGGCGCTCGAGGCGGATCGACGCGGCAATCAGCATCACAGCGGTCGCCAAGAAGAGCCCGCCGACATCGCGAGTCAGGTGCTCGTTATAGGCGGGTAGCACCTCGACCCAGTTGAGGCCGAACGGGAAGTCCTCGAAGAAGGATCGCGGGAAAAAGAGCGCGTAGGTGCCCAACACGCCCTGGATCACGCCGAGCTGGATCAGCGTGGCCCGTGCCTCGAACCGGTAGCGGGTGAGTGTCCCTGGTGCGGTCATTTGCGTCTCCTCTCGTTGCTGTGAACCAAGCCCAGCGCCAGCTCCACATGCGCTTTGGCGAAACGCTCGTCTGAGATGTCAACGAAGTCCCTGCCGAACATGAATCCCTGGAGGGCAAAGCCGACCAGCGCTGAGCAGAGCACCTCGCCGAGTGCCTCGACGTCATCGAACTCCACGTCGTGCGAGGCTGAGTAGCGCCGCAGGACCTCGACGGAAAGCGCGTGCCCGGGCTTGACGATCGCGCTCACGAAGGCTTCCTTGAACGCGGGCCTGCGATGCCCCTCCTTCATCACGATGAGCGCCAGCTCGCGCTCACGCTCGAGCTCGGCGAGGCCCCACCTGGCGATCAGCGTCAACTCCGAGCGCAGGTCGGAAAGCGGTCCCAGGTCGAGTCGCTCCGGCAGCTTCGAGATCTCCTGCATGCGCTGCGCGAGGGCCACCTCCAGGAGCTGCTCCTTCGAGCGGAAGTGCTTGTAGAGACCACCTGAGCGCGGCGACAGCCCGGCCGCCTTCTCGATCTGCGCGGTCGAAGTCGAGTCGAATCCCTGCGTCGCGAACAGCTGGAGCGCCGCCGCGAGGATGCGCTCGCGAGTCGGAACGGTGACCTCGGTCGCTTGAGCAACGGTCAAGGTAAGCGTCAGATTACCAGAAGTAAGTGTGCGTTTACCGGGGTTCCCATACGCTCGTCCGCTGATGGGAGGCGTCCCCGCCACCGCCGACGAGGTGCTCATCGAGAGATCACGCCTTCGCCGCGACCTCGCGATCTCGGGCGTGGCAGTGCTCGCTCTCGGCGTCATCGTCGCGCTGAACGCGAGCGACGTTGCCGAGGGGCTCACGGATATCTCGCTGGCTGAGGTCGCCGGTCTCGTCAGCCTCCACCTCTTGGCCCTGATCCTTCGCGCCGTCTCCTGGGGTATGTGCCTGGACGCGGCCGGCAGCCCAGTGCCGCCAAGAGAGCTCCACGCGACCAGCGGGCCTCGCTTTCTTGCCGACACGGTGGTGCCCACCTACGTCGGGGCGTGGGTCCGGATCGGCCTCCTGAAGATGATCATGGGCACCCGCGCGCCCACCGTCGGGCAGATGATCAGCGCCGACGGCGTGATCCTTTTGGTCGAAGGCGGGATCACCGTGGTCGCGGTGCTGGCGCTGACCCTTACGTTCGGGCTTCCGTGGTGGTGGTCGGCCGTGGTCATCGGGACCGCCGGGGCCGGCGCGCTTCTGGCTTTCTTCCTCAAGCGCCGCTATGCCGAGCGGCCCTTCGTCCGGACCCTCGACGTGCTCGCCAGGCGGCACACCTTGGCGGGCCTCACGGCCCTCTTGAGCGTCGTGCTGGTGGTTCAACCAGTCCGGTTCTGGATCTCCATCAACGGGGTGGGGATCGACGCCAGCTTCATCGAAGCCGTCCTCACTTTCCTGGCCACCAGCCTGATCGGAGGGCTCCCGATCGGCCCGGGCCCGTCAAGCGTCGGTGCGACCGGCGTTGTCTTCTCGGACGCAGAGCTCGGGCGAATCGCAGCCAGCGGCATCGGCTTGGCCGCCACGGCATTCATCGCCGCGCTGATCTATTCGGTGGTGGGGCTCGCCATGGCCGGGCCGGAGGCAAGAACGGCCTTCTTGTCTCGCTTCAGGCGCGGCACGCCGTCCACACCGGGCGGCAGCGGCATCCCCAAGTAGTCGAGGACCGTCGTAGCGATGTCCGCCGTTCGGACCGCGCCGTCTTCGAGCGGCACGCTCGAGGCGAAGGGCACCAGCATGTGGTCGCGAATCAGGCCGCCGTGGGAGGAGAAGTGCTCGGGCCACTCGAAACGCTCGCGCAGGTCGAAGCCCGGCGTGGCTGAGATGACGATGTCGCCGGTGCGCCGGGTGCGGAAGAGCTGCGCGATCTGAACCAGCGCGTCCGGGTAGTCCGAGTCAACCGTCGAATCGAGGGCCTCGCGGCTGGTCATCTGGGTCGGCAACGAGTCCCAGCCAAACGGATCGCGCGCGTCACGCGGCGAATAGGAGATCCCGCCGCCGGGCCCGACCTCGGCCAGATCAGCGATCCCCCTCGTGCTCTCGACGATCAGCGCGCCGGGCTCTCCGGATCGCGATACGACGATGTCGATCGCGGGTTCTGAGATGAGCGACTCGAGGAGGCCCGGATGCCTCGAGAGGATCACGTCGCGAGACGGCGGCGTGGCCCAGCCACCGTCCGCGCCGCGCAGATAGACGTGCGCCATGCCATTGCCCGATACACACGCGACCGCGTCGAAGGACGGGCGGAACGCGGGCCAGGAGTGATACGCGGTCTTCAAGCCATAGCGCTTCCCCAGATCGACCGCCAGGTCGTAATGGGAGTCGACGTTGCGGTGTCCGTGATCGGAGACGATCGCGATCATCGTCTCTTCGTAGGTGCCGAGTTCGCGAAGCTTTCGGGCGGCCTTCCCCACCGCGCCGTCGAGCAGCCGGTAGGAGGCGATCGCCTCCGGGCAGTCCGCGCCGATGTAATGGCAGTTCCAGTCGATGCCCGGAAACGCGACGAAGCGGAATCGGCTTTCCGCGACAGCCGCCTCGACGAGCGCCTTCGTTGCCCACCTGTCGGCCCGCTCGTAGTCGTGGAACCAGTGCGAATGACACCAGATGAAAGGCTTCTCGCGCCTCATGAGGTTCCGCTCCTTCTCAAGACCGCGGGTCATCAGGCCGAAGACCCCAAGCGAGTCCGGGATCAGCTCATAAAGGGTGGGGTGAGCCGGATCCATGTCCTTGTCGAACCAGGCTGCCTCGGGCCCGTTGTAGCTGCGAAGAGCGCGCGGGGCAGCGGGACCGGTCCCGCGGTACGCGGCCCGGTCGAACCAGCGGTAACCGGGAACGCCAACGGTTCCGGGAAAGCAGCCCGTGAGCAGGGGGATGTGCGCTGGGCCGGTGGTGCTCGTGAACGTCGTCGTCCCGCGCCGGTAGCTGCCGCGCTCGACGACGTGCTCGGAGATCTGGGGCAGATCGCCCGCCGCGAGGAGTGACTCGAAGGTTTGCGCCCTGGCGCCGTCGGCCAGGATCATCAGGCACGAGCGCCGCACGCGGGCTATCGGCGGCGCTTGCGCTTGCGCTTCTTAGCCCGCTCGCGGCGCGCAGCGTTCGGGTTCTCTTCGAGGCCCGGGATCTCCGTGGCGTCTCCCTCCACCACGTTCCCGCCTCCGGCCGTCGCGGCGGCAACGGGCTCACCGCCACGCTCGGGAGGCGGAACCGCTTCGCCGGCGTCCCACGCCGGCAGCCGGCCCTTCGGCGTGCGCCCGGCCAGCATCAGTCCGAAGTACATGAACCAGGCGAGCAACGCGGGAAGCGTGATCGACGTCAGCGGCGGCAGGATGAATGAGGCGCCGAGCGCCATCCCGAGCGTGCCGTGAAAGCGCGTGAGGAGTCCCGTTCTCACACCCCAAAGCCCGGTGTAGACCATGCCGAAGATGATCGCCAGTACCGCGATCGACGAGGCCACCAGCGCCGCACTTCGGAGACTGTTGTCCTCCAAGAGGTTCGTCGCCAGCGAGTAGATATCGCCGACGCCGGATTCCTGATCGACGAACTGCCCCGCCACGTCGGCCTGGCCCACGGCCAGGAGGACGCCCTGGGCCGCGAAGAGAAGGGGGCCCAGCACGACCAGGGGGAGGAGCATGCCGAGAACGCGGTCGCTCCGCGCCTGCGCCGCCTTGAAGATGTAGGCGAGGGGGATGGCAAGAAGGACGAAAGCGACCCCCGCCATGATCGATCCGAGGATCAAGGGCGAGCTTGACTCGTCGATCGACCTGAGCGTCGCGGGCGCGAGGTCGGACGTGGTTCCGCCACTGGCCTGAACCGCGGCGGCGCCCACTAGCAAGAGCAGCGGAAGCAGCGACGCGATGACCACCAGGCGGCGGTACCGGGCCTCGCGCTCGAGTATCGCCTGAGTGCTCACGGGTCCGGAATCCTAGATGAGTGATTCCCACGGGCTCATGCCTGCGAGGGCGCCTGGGAGCGAGCCGGGCGAGGCTGTGTGACGAAACGCGTGCTGGAGGCACGCGTAGAGCACGGCCCCGATCCGGCGACGCTATCCAGGCGGCGTCGCGGGCGTGATGTCGTGGAATCACTTATCTAGTGCCGAGGCACAGATAGTCTGACTAGATGCCCGAGCTGGCGGTAACAGCCATCGGTCGAGACCGGCCCGGGATCGTGGCTGCGGTCACAGGCGCTCTGCTCGAGCTCGGTGGCAACGTGGAGGATTCGCAGATGTCGATCCTTGGGGGCCACTTCGCAGTGATGCTCCTGGTCGAGGTGCCGGATGGCACGGAGCGCGAGCAGGTCGTCGAGCGGCTTGGCGAGGTCGCCCAGGAGCACGAGCTCGAGGCCATCTCGGCAGCCGAGGTCTCAGAGGCCGGCGAGCGTCCGGCGTTGCCCTCGCACGTCCTCTCCGTCTACGGAGCTGACCGGCCCGGAATCGTTCACGCCGTCTCGTCCGCGCTGGCAGAAGTCGGCGTGAACATCACGGACCTCGAGACCAAGCTCACCGGGTCGGACTCCTCGCCCGTCTACGTGATGGTGCTCGAGGTAGCGCTCGGCGACGCCCAGCCCGGCGACGTCGAGTCGGCGCTGAGGCTGGCCGGGGGCGAGGCCGGCGTCGAGATCTCGTTACGCGAGCTCGACACCGACCCCCTCTAAGTGGCGCCGCGCCCGGTCCTCCTCTACCCCGACCCACGCCTAAAGCAGGTGGCGGCGCCCGTTCAGGCCCAGGACGTCCAGCGAGTCGCCGGCCTCCTCACCGAAACGGCCGGGACGTACGAGCGGTGCGTCGGGATCGCGGCGCCGCAGATCGGCGAGCTCTTGCGGGTCGCGATCGTCGACGTCTCAGAGCATCCGAAGGCCGAGACGTCGAACGGGCTGATCGTGCTCGCGAACCCGCGCGTCGTGGCGAGCGAGGGGTTCGAGGTAGCGCGCGAAGGGTGCCTGTCTCTTCCCGACGTGACGGCGAACGTTCGTCGCGCAACGCGGATCGAGGTCGAGCACCTCGGCGGCAGCGTCACCTGCGAGGGCTTCGAGGCCCGGGCGGTGCTCCACGAAATCGACCACCTGGATGGCGTCCTCTTCCTGGATCGCGTGGAGTCGCTGGTTGATGACGTCTTTCGCAGGCGAAGCTATGCGAGTGGCTCGGAGCCGGGCGCTTCGGCCTCCGGCTCGTCGCCGTCGGACACAGGCTCGGGCTGACTCGCTTCGCCGGCGTCCGAGCGCCTTACGGGCGAGAGCACGAACGCCTCGCCTGCCGGGCGGATCGGGTAGTACTCGTCCTCTGGCCCGGCCACCCGGGAGAGCCGGTCGCCAGCCGCGAGGACCAGATCGAGCACCGGAGCGGCCAGTCCGATCAGCGCTTCGAAGCGCTCGCGGGTGCGTACCTGTCGCGGACTGGGAGCTGCCATCTGAGGCAAAGCTAGCGCGGTCGGATCCTGGCTATGTTCACGGCTATGAGCGGGGAGTCTGCGACCGGGAGCGCTGCGGGCAGGATCGCTGTCTACGGAGCCACGGGATACACCGGCCGTCTTGTCGCGGCAGAGCTCGCCGCCGCGGGCGCGGAGTTCGTGCTCGCCGGACGGAGCGCCTCCAAGCTGGAAGCTCTGGCCACCGCCCTCGGAGGCTCGCCCACCGTCGCGGCCGTTGGGCTCGACGATGCCGACGGGTTGCGCGAGCTGATCGCGCCGTGCGCCGCCGTGATCGCCTGCGCCGGACCTTTCGCTCTTTATGGCGAGCCCGTTCTCAGAACGGCCGCGGAAACCGGGACTCACTACCTCGACACGACGGGCGAGCAGAGCTTCATGAAGCGAGTCTTCGACGAGTTCGGGCCAGTGGCCTTGAACAGCGGTGCGGCGCTGATCACCGGGATGGGATTCGACTACGTGCCGGGCGACATGATCGCATCGCTGACAGCCGACGGAATGGGTCCGCTCGACGAGCTCTCGCTGAACTACGCGGTTTCCGGCTTTGGGCCGTCGCGAGGAACCGCGACCACGGCGCTTTCTCAAATCGCCGACGACGACGTTCAGTGGCTCGAGGGCGAGTACGCGCCAGGCGATCGCGCGATCTCGCGCGGCAAGTTCGACTTCGGTGGCCAGCTCGGCGTCCAGCGGATGACGCGCTATCCCGCGGGCGAGCACGTGACGGTCCCGCGGCACGTCAACACCCGGACCGTTCGTACGGCGCTGACAGCGTCCACGACGAGCCCGGTGGCCATCGGCGCCCCGATGCTCATGACGGGGCTGAGCGCGCTGATCCGGACGCCGTTCTCACGTGCTTTGAACGCGGGGGTGAAAAGGCTGCCCGAAGGGCCTCCGGAGGCTAAGCGACGCGCGGCTCGCTTCGAGATCGCTTGCGACGCTCGCGCAGGGGCTCGGCGCCGGCGCGGCGTGATCAGGGGCGAGGATGTCTACGGCATGACCGCGCGGGCGATCGTCGCGGGAGCTCTGCGCTGCGCGTCGCCCGGCTTCGAGGGGGCTGGGGCGCTGGCGCCGTCCCAGGCGTTCGACCCCGCCGATTTTCTGGGAGAGCTCGCGGCGTTTGGCGTCGAGTACGAGGTCTCGCCCGTATGAGCCTAAAGGTCGCGATCATCGGCGCGGGCTCCTCAGGGATCTCGTCGTGCCAGGTCCTGGGCGCTCGCGGAATCGAGTTCGACTGCTTCGAGATGGGCTCAGAGGTCGGGGGCAACTGGCGATATCTGAACGACAACGGCATGTCCGCCGCCTACCGCTCGCTCCACATCAACACCTCTCGGCGGACCATGGCGTACGCCTCGTATTCGATGCCCGAGGACCTGCCCGACTACCCGAACCATTTCCAGATCGCGCAGTACTTCGACGACTATGTCGACCATTTCGGCTTTCGGGAGAAGATCCGCTTCCGGACCGAGGTGACTCACGTCGCGCCCTCGGACGAGGGCTGGTCGGTCGAGTGGGAGGACCACGCATCGGGCGAGACCGGCCGCGGGACCTACGCGACGGTGATCGTCGCCAACGGGCATCACTGGGATCCGCGCTGGCCCGAGCCTCCGTTCGACGGCCAGGACTCCTTCGAAGGCGAGCAGATCCACGTCCACTCCTACAAGGAGCCCGACATGATGCGCGGCAAGCGCGTCTGTGTGCTCGGGATCGGGAACTCGGCGACCGACCTGGCGGTCGAGGCCTCGCGGGACGCGGACAAAACGTTTCTTGCAATGCGCCGCGGCGCCTGGATCGTGCCGAAGTACGTGGGTGGGCGCCCCACCGACGAGCTCGCGCCGGACATCATCACGAGGCTTCCGCTCGCGGTGCAGCGGTTCCTGATCGGGCGCACGCTCAAGAAGGCGACGGGCAAGCCGACGGACTACGGCCTGCCCGAGCCGGACCACAAGATCGCCGAGGCACATCCGACCGTCTCGGCGGATCTATTGCCACGCCTTGGCCACGGCGACATCGAGGTGAAGCCCAACATCGCGAGATTTGCGGGCGGGCGCACGGTCGAGTTCTGTGACGGCAGCTCCGAGGAGGTCGACCTGATGATCTATTGCACGGGCTACAAGATCACGTTTCCGTTCTTCGACCACGACCTCCTCGACGCTCCGGACAACCGCATTCCGCTCTACCGCCGAGTCGTCCACCCTGACCTCCCAGGCCTCTTCTTCGTCGGCCTCTTGCAGCCGCTTGGCGCGATCATGCCTCTGGCCGAGGCGCAGTCGGAGTGGATCGCTGACCTCCTCGAAGGCAAGGCAAGGCTGCCGTCGGTGGAGCGCATGCACGAGGTGATACGCCGCGAGGACGCGCGCATGGCAAAGCGCTACGTCGCCTCGAAGCGGCACACGATCCAGGTGGACTTCCTCCCCTACATGCGCGCGATCTCGCGCGAGCGCCGCGGCGGCCTGATCGGGCGTCTGCGTGCGACCCGCGCCCGCGAGCTACTGGGCTCGTCGCAAAGTTGAGCGGGATGGCCGGGCCGCGCACGAAGGCGCGCGAGAAGTGCCCGCTATGCGGTGGCGCCGTCTTCGCTTGGATCGGGGTGCCCTTTCCGGGGTCCGAAGCGACCGTCGGGCTGCCCTCTCCCGTTGACCCCGACGAGCCTGCGGGCGGCGGCAAGGCGCGCCTGGTCGACCGCTGCGAGCGCTGCGGCGCCGGGATCGAGCGCGGCCCGGAGCCCATCGACCTGGCCTCCGAGCTCGCCCGGATCGAGATCGAGAGCTCCTTCGAGACGCGCGCCTTTGCCGCGCCCAACCGCGCGAGCTGGCAGGGCTCGCTCGGTGGCGACGGCTGGGCCGCGCTCGCCGAATGGCCGGGGCGCTTGCTGCTGACGCCGCGCGCGCTCCAGCTCCTGGTCGAGCGAAACGGCCTCCAGCCCGAAGATCCCGCGTTCCCGCCGGTAGGGCCGAACCAGCGCTGGGTCTGGCAGTCGATCTTGAACGGGATTACGCTTCACCACAACTTCCTCTCCGAGGTCCGCGCAGGCCGGCTTCGGATCGAGAACTCTCGCGGGGCGGCCGCCTACGTGGCTGACATGGTCGCGAGCGTCCTGGCGACGCCGTTCGTGCTCTTGGTTTCGGTGCCCCTCGAGGCGATCGCCTCTCTTTTCGGGCGCGGCGGGCGGATGGTGATGCGCACGAGGGCTGGCTCAGGCGAGGCTCTCGCCGGCCTCGACCACGAGAGCGGCGAGAGCGCTCGCAGGGTCGGCGTGCGGTAGCCCGGGCTCGGTCTCGCGCAGATCCGAGCGCGCGAGGACGCGCGAGAGCTCTTGCCCCGCACGACGAAGAAACGGCGGCGAGTCGGCGGCGACGACGATCAGCGACGGCCTGGTCGCGCTCGCGAGCTCGGCGTCGGAGCGCTCCCAAGCCGGCACGGCCGAGAGCTCGGCAAACAAGGCAGTTGCGGCTGCCGGGCCATCATCAGCAAGGGCCGGCGGGATTCGCCCCGCCCCCGGGCCGAGCGCTGGAAAGCGGCCCGCCAGGTACGAGTCGAGCGCCGCCTGCATGCCGCCGCCCGTGACGGCATCTCGCACGGCGGCAACGTCGGCCGAGAGTTGCTCGGTCGCCTCGGGGACGAACGAGAGGAGCGGTGGCTCGATCAAGACCGTGCCCAAGACTAGATCGGGCTCGGCGAGCGAGACCTCCAGTGCAACTACCGCGCCGATGCCTGCTCCGCAAACGACTGCGCTGCTGCCGCGATTCCTCAGGATGGACGCGGCGAAACCGGCCTGCTCTAAAACCGTCGTACGCGCGTAGCCGTCGGGTGCCTCGGCGCTGCCCCAGCCGGGCCGGTCGGGCGCAAGCACGCTGGCGTGACCGGCGAGCGCTTCGGCCAGCGAGTCCCAGACGGCTCCGGTAGTCCCGGTCTCGTGCAGGCAGAGGGCTGTAAGCGAGCTGCCTTCAGGCACTACTCGGCGGCGCGCCAGGCTCGCTTTGCGAGCGGCAGGACGACGGCGCGCGGGGTGTGCTGGCCCAGGACTGAGCCGGCGCGGTTGATCAGGCCGGGCACGACGACGCGACTGCCCTTCTCGGCGCCTTCGACCGCCTCCCGGGCCACCTGCTCCACGTCGGTCCAGATGAATCCTGGCAGCTTGTCGTTCGCTCCCTCCAACCCCGCCTGATCGGCGAACTCCGTCTTCACGGGGCCGGGGCAGACCGCGGTGACACTGACACCCTTGTCCTTGAGCTCGTTGTGCGTCGCCTCCGAGAGGCTCAAGACGAAAGACTTGCTGGCGGCGTAGGTGGCTGTGAAGGGGATCGGCTGAAACGCGGACGTCGAGGCAATGTTGATGATCGCGCCGCGGCCGCGATCGGCCATCGCAGGGCTGAGGCTGGCCTGGAGATAGACGAGCGTTTCGCAGTTGAGCGCGACCATCGACGCGAGGCGCGCGGCGTCGGTGCGATGCACGGGCCCTGAGCCACCGAAGCCGGCGTTGTTCACGAGGATCTCGACGTCGAGGCCGAGACCTTCGAGCTTTGCGAGCATCTCGTTGCAGCCCACGTCCGAGCCGAGGTCCGCGGCGAAATGCTCGGCGCGGACGCCGTGGGTTTCATAGAGCTCGTCGGCGAGGGCCTTCAACCGGTCCTCGCGGCGAGCCACCAGGGTGACGCCGTGGCCGCGGGCGGCGAGCTGCCGCGCAATTTCCTCGCCAATGCCCGACGAAGCGCCGGTCACGAGGGCCGTCGAGGTGTCGCTTGGCTGAGGTAGGGCCATCCCGGCGCAGGCTATCCGAACACCCAAGCGGCTCTATCATCGAAGGCATGTCCGATCCGTTCAATCCATTCGGCGACCCCGAGGAGCTACAGCGCCGCTTGAGCGAGTTCGCCGAGCAGATGCAGGGCGCCCAGCAAGTCTCGTTCGCAGACAACGCGATCAACCTCGCCGTACAGATGACCGTGGCCTCGATTCAAAGGCTCAACCTCCAGGGCACGTCAGACGAGCAGGCGCTGCAGGTTCGCGACGCGATCCGGGTCGTGTTCCCGGAAGCGGTCACCCTCGTGCGCGAAGCGCGCGAAGGGTTGTCCTGATTAGGCGCACTTAGCGCGCCACACGCGCGCCGGCCTCGCCTAGCGTCGCCCGGCATGGGTAGCGAGAGAGGTGCCGCGTCGGTCGAGCAGGCCGGGTTGATGCTGCTCATCGCGCTCTTGTGCGCCGCCGTCGCGGGCGCCGTGCTCAGCCGCGGTGGCCAGGCGGAATCGCGCGAGCTCGCTCGTGCGGTCGCCCAGAAGATCCGCTGCGCGGCAAAGGGCCCAGGCCCATGCTGGCAAGACCCGCTCACTGAGGCGTACGGCCGCCCGCTCGCGGGCCTGGTCCGAGCGCTCGCTCCGGCGCCCGAGGTCGCCGGAGCGCTTGGCCTCCTTCCCGTCGACTTCCGCCGTTGCCGCCAAGCGAGCTGCGCGATGCCCGGCGAGCGAGAAGAGCTGACCGCCTCGAACCGCCGCGTGACGGCTTTCGTCTCTGTTGAGGACAATCGCCGAACCGACGGGACGGTCACGATCGACTACTGGCTCTACCGCCCAACCCTCGGCTGGGAGCGAGTCAGGCGAACCGCCTCGGCCGCAGACGTCGCGACGTACGCGAAGACGCCGCTCCTCGAGTCCGCGAACCCGCGCCTCGTGCCCCTCGAAACGCTTGCAGGCCGAAACCACGTCGAGTTCCCGGCGACGGAGGAGCCGCCGTGGCGGTGGCGGGTTCCCATGTGACCGGCTACCAGCGGGCGTCCTGGTGCTCCATGACGCCCATGCCGCTCGCCAGCTCGAGGCCTCCGGGCAGGGTGCCGGCGAAGGTGCCGAACGGTTGGCGGTAGGAGTAGGAGATCGGACCTCGCTTCTCGGTGCGGGAGCGCTCGGTCTCAGCGTCGCACTCGATGCGCGAGCCGTCGTCGAATGTGACCGCTTCGAGGCCGTCGAAGCGCACAGGCCCAGGCTCGAACGGCTCGCCGTCGACCCAGATCGCGCGCTCGGACCGCTCGGGCGGGTCGTTCACTCCTTCGACGAGGTTCCAGCCGACGTCGCGGCCGTCGCTCAGCGTGCCGATGCCGGCCGACCAGCTCCAGACGGTGTGGGGCGGGTGGTAGCCGGCCGACTCGTCCTCGACGCCGCGGGCGGAACAGCGTATGCGGCGCTCGCCAAAGCGCAGGTCGACCTCGACCGCGACGACGCGTTTGCGCGTCCAGACGAAGCCGTCCTCACCGTTCTCACACACGCATTCGGCCCACGCGCCTCCGCCCGTTCGGAGAAAGCCGCGGACCCCGCCGGCCTCGGGGTGCTTGCCCTCGATGCGGACGACGGAACCGTCATCCGGGGCGTTGTCCACGGGGCCGCCCGCGCGGTCCTCGGACCAGACCTCGCCCCGCGCTCCGGGCCAGCGCATCACAGTGCGTTCGACCAGCTCGTGCTCGGTGCGATCCCAGATCGCCCAGAACGTCTGCGAGGCGGGGCCCACGCTGACCCGCGCGGCACAGACCATGACCTCTTCTGCGAACGCGCCGAGGTAGCGCCAGCGCTTTCGGTTGACCCCCTTGAACCGAAGCGGCATGCGGCCGGGAGGAAGCGGCAGCTCGTCGGGCCGCTCCGGACCGGGTCCGCGCCAAGGAAGGGATTCGATGCCCGGGCTCACTCTTCCAGGAGCGTCTGGCCGTCATCGGTGACGGTCCAGCGCGGGTTGTGGGCGACCTCCCAGGGGTGGCCGTCGGGATCGGTGAAGGCGCACGAGTACCCGCCCCAGAACGTCTCGCCCGGCTCGCGGGTGATCGTGCCGCCGGCGAACGGACCTCTTCGGCGATCGCGTCCGCCTCTTGCGGCGAGCGCACGTTGTGAGCCAGGGTGAAGCCGGACGAACCGCCGGCGTCGGCAACCCCCGAATCTTCGGCGAGCCTTGCCCGGTCCCAAAGCGCGACGACCATCCCAGCGGCCTGGAAGAAGACGACGTCATCGTCCGGCGCCGCGTTCGTGTGCCAGCCGAGTGCCTCGTAGAAGCCTCGCGAGCGCCGCAGGTCGGCGACGCCGAGCGTGATCAGCGAAAGGCGCTGTTCGATGGTGCTCCCTGCCCCGGCTCTACTCGATCGTCGCGATCGGATCGCCGGATGAGATCGGCTGGCCTTCGGCGACGCTCAGAGCGGTGACCTTGCCCGCCTTGTGGGCGGTGATCTCGTTCTCCATCTTCATCGCCTCGATCACGCAGAGGATCGCGCCCTCTTCGACCTCCTGGCCTTTCTCGACGTTCACCTTGAACATCGTGCCCTGGAGTGGAGCGACTACCTCGTTGCCGCTCGCCGAACTGCCGCCGCCGGTCTTTCGCTCACGCTTGGGTGGGCGCTTGGCACCCGCACCGTTCGCGCCTCCGCCTGCGGGCGCCGCAGGCGCCGATCACCTTGACGGAGTGGAGGCGGCCGTTCACCTCGACCTGGTAGGTGCGCTCCACCTTCTCTTCTGAATCCTCAGCATCGGCCGGCCTTGCCGGAGTCTCGGGCGCGAGCTTCTTCAACCACTTCTTGTCGGCGATCTGCTCGCGGAAGGTCGAGGCTTCGGCCCACTCCTCGGATGCCATGACCGCCTTGTGGAACGGGATCAAGGTGGTGAGCGGCTCGATCCGGTACTCGTCGAGCGCCCGGAGCATGCGGCGCGTCGCGGACTCGCGGTCCACATCCCACGTGATGAGCTTCGCGACCATGGGGTCGTAGAGGGGCGTCACCTCGGAGCCCGCCTCGAGGCCGGAATCGACGCGAACGCCCGGCCCCGACGGCTCGATGTAGCTCTCGATCGGCCCCGGCGCGGGGGCGAAGTTCTTATGCGCCGCCTCGGCGTTGATGCGGCACTCGATCGCGTGCCCGTTCATGCGCACGTCCTCCTGGGAGATCGATAGCTCCTCGCCCGCCGCAACTCGGACCTGCTCGCGCACGATGTCGATGCCGGTGACCATCTCGGTCACGCAATGCTCGACCTGGACTCGCGTGTTCATCTCGAGGAAGAAGTAGTCCTCGCCCACCTGCATGCCCTCGATCGTCCCTGCGCCCCGGTAATCGACGGCTGCAGCGGCGTCCGTGGCGATCTTGCCGATGCGCTCGCGCATGTCTGAGTCGACCAGCGGTCCTGGCGCCTCCTCGATCAGTTTTTGGTGGCGACGCTGGATCGAGCAGTCGCGCTCGCCCAGGTGGATCACGTTTCCGTGCGAGTCTGCGAGCACCTGGACCTCGACGTGGCGAGGGTCCTCCAGGTAGCGCTCGAGGTAGACGCGGTCGTCTTTGAAGAACTTCTCGCCCTCGCGCGCCGCGCCCTCGAAAGCGTCTTCGAGCTCGTCCTCGGACGTCGCGACGCGAAAGCCCTTTCCGCCCCCTCCGCCCGCGGCCTTGCATGCGACGGGGTAGCCGATCTCCTTGGCGGCCTTCTTCGCGGCCTTGACGTCGGGCGAGGCCTCGGTCGATCCGGGGACGATCGGCACGCCGGCTTCCTGCATGATCTCCCGCGCCTTGGTCTTCGAGCCCATCGCCTCGATCGCTGCGGCAGGAGGCCCGATGAAGGTGATGCCGGCATCCTCGAGCGCCATCGCAAAGGTGGCGTTCTCCGCCAGGAACCCGTATCCCGGGTGGATGGCCTCGGCGCCCGCCTCCTTCGCCACCTCGATGATCTTCGGGATGTTGAGGTAGCTCTCGGCCGGCGTAGGCGGCCCGAGGAGATACGCCTCGTCGGCGATCCGGACGTGCGTGGTCTCGCGATCGGCCTCTGAGTAGACGGCGACCGAACCGATCCCCATCTCTTTGAGCGTGCGGATCACACGCACCGCGATTTCGCCGCGATTGGCTACGAGGACCTTCTCGAACACGGCGCGCAGTCTATGAGGAGTACTGCCTACTGGCCGTCGGCGTTGCGGCGCACCATCTGCTCGCGGCCGGGACCGACTCCCACCAGGCTCACGGGCACGCCGACGAAGTCCTCGATGAAGCGGATGTAGTCGCGAGCGGCTTGCGGCAGGTCCTCATCCGTGCGGCAGTCCGTGATGTCCTCGCTGAAGCCGGGCAGCTCCTTGTATTCGGGTGAGGCGCCGTGGAGGACGGTTTGGTGATACGGAAACTCGGTGAGAACCGCACCCTCGTTGCTTCGGTAGCGGACGGCGACGCGAATCGGGTCGAGACCAGAAAGCACGTCGAGCTTGGTGATGACGAGTGCCGAGAGGCGGTTGAGCCGCGCGGCGTAGCGCAGGGCGAGGAGGTCGAGGTAGCCGCAGCGGCGCTCCCTACCCGTCGTGGTGCCGAACTCGTGGCCGCGGTCGCGTAGGCCCTTGCCGACGTCGTCGAAGAGCTCGGTCGGGAACGGGCCCGCGCCTACGCGGGTCGCGTACGCCTTGGCTACGCCCCAGACCTCGTCGATGTCCGTGGGTCCCACCCCTGCGCCCACGCAGGCCGAGCCCGCGACCGGGTTCGAGGAGGTGACGAACGGATAGGTGCCGTGGTCGAGGTCGAGCAGAGTGGCCTGCGCGCCCTCGAAGAGAACGAGCCGGTCGGAGTCGAGCGCGTCCCAGCAGATCTTGGCCGTGTCGGCGATGTGCGGCTCGAGCCGGTGGCCATAGCGCTGGTACTCCTCGGTGATCGCGTGCAGGTCGAGCTGGGGGTCGCGCTCGAATGGGCGAAGGAGCTGGCGCTTCGGCTCGAGCGCCGCCATCACCTTCTTGCGAAGGATCTTGGGGTCGAGCATGTCCTGAACGCGGATGCCGAGGCGGGCCGCCTTGTCGGCATAACACGGGCCGATGCCGCGCTTGGTCGTGCCGATCTCGAGCTTTCCGAGCTTGGCCTCGCCCGCCGTGTCGAGCATCACGTGGTAAGGCATGATCAGGTGCGCGTTGGCCGAGATCTTGAGACCCGAGGTGTCGATTCGGCGCCGGCGCAGGCCATCGAGCTCAGAGATCAGGACGCCCGGGTCGATCACGACGCCATTGCCGATCGCGCAGGTCTTGCCCGCGTAGAGGATCCCGGAGGGGATCAGGTGAAACTTGAACTCGTCCCCGTCGCGGATGATCGTGTGGCCCGCGTTGTTTCCGCCCTGGAAGCGAACGACGACGTCGGCCCGCTCGGCGACCATGTCGACGACCTTGCCCTTGCCCTCGTCGCCCCACTGGGCGCCCACTATGACAATGCCTGGCACGGCGGGTGATTATGGCGGCGGCGCTACGCGCAACCTTCCAGACGGCCTAATAGCGGTAGTCGCGGCCCTCGACGCGCAAGGGGCCGAGCTCGCCGCACATCTCGACAAGGCGGGACACCGTGCGGGCGCCGATCTGCTCTTCGAGCTCGGTCTCCTCGAGATTCGTCGTCACCAGCATCGAGCGCTGGGCGCCGTAGCGCTCGTCGACGATCGCATAGAGCTGCTCGAGTACCCAGTCCGTTCGCTTCTCGGCCCCGAGGTCGTCGACGTGGAGGAGGTCCACCGAGGCGAGCCGCTCGAAGAACGCGATGTAGGAGTCCTCGCCGACCCCTGCGTCGTAGGTGCGGCGGATGCGCGCCAATAGCTGCGGCAGCGAGTAGATCGCGACTGAGCGCCCGGCTTTCGCGGCCGCCGCCGACACCGCCATAGCGAGGGTGGTCTTACCGGTGCCGACCGATCCAGATAGCCACAGGCTGTCGCCGCGGTCGAGCCGCGCGGCCACGTCGTCGGCGTACTCGCGCACCGCCGCCAATGCGTGGCGAGTCTCAGGCGAGCGCGCCATGTCTGAGAGCGGGGGCCGGTCGAAGGAGACGCCGCGATAGCGGGCCGGGATCGTCGAGGCCAGCCCGCGAGCGCGAGAGCGCGTTTGCGTGACGCTTCGGCATTCGCAGGGCTCGACAGAACCATCGTCGGCGTCGATCCAGCCCGTGCCGTCGCACTTGGCTAGCGCACAGGCGCTGACCGGCTCGGGCGAACGGCGGAACGGAACAACGGTCCCACCCTCGCCCTCCGGCCTCGACGGCGGCCGGCTTGGGGCGGGCTCAGAAGTCATCTATCTCATCTATCGGATCATCGGGGGACGGCTCGTAGGCGTCGCGCGGCGGCACGCTGACAACGGGCCCTCCGTCTCGCCGGTGACTCTGGGCCAGATTCCGAAACCGCGGATACGGAGCCTGAAAGGCAAGCTCGACGGTGCCGATCGGGCCGTTGCGGTGCTTCGAGACGATGAGCTCTGCGAGGCCCCGGACATCCTGATTCTCTGGCTCGTAGTACTCCTGGCGGAAGATGAAGCAGACGACGTCCGAGTCCTGCTCGAGGTTTCCGCTTTCACGAAGATCGGAGAGAATCGGCTTCTTATCCGGCCGCTGCTCGGGCGCACGGGAAAGCTGGGACAGCCCGATCACCGGCACGTTCAGCTCGCTCGCCAGGAGCTTCAACCCGCGCGAGATCGAACCCACCTGCTCGACGCGACTCATGCGCGGATCATCGGCGCGCATCAGCTGCATGTAGTCGACGATGATCAAGCCAAGCCCGTCCACCTTCGAATAGAGGCGGCGCGCCTTCGCACGCAGCTCGAGGATCGAGAGATCAGCCGAGGTGTCGATCCAGATGGGCGCGCTTTCGAGCTGGTTCGAGGCCTTGAGGATGCGGGTCCATTCGCTCTTGACCTGCCCCTTGCGCAACTTGTCTCCGCTGATGCTCGCCCGGCAGGCAAGGAAGCGATGGGCAAGCTCAGTCTCGGACATCTCGAGCGAGAAGAAGGCAACCGGTTGCTTCTTCTCCACCGCCACGAAGTCGGCGATGTTCGCGACCACGGCCGACTTTCCCATCGAGGGCCGCGCCGCGAAGATGATCAGGTTCCCAGGCTGAAAACCGCCTGTGATCTTGTCCAGATCAGCGAATCCAGAAGGCGTCCCGGTGAGGTCCCTCTTTCCCTCGGAGAGCTCCTCCAGCCGGGTCGTCTCCCGCTCGAGAATCTCGGTGATCGATGCAAAGTCCTGGGAGGCCGTGTCGTGTGCGACCTCGAACATCATGCGCTCCGCCTGCTCCACGAGATCCCTGGGCTCGCCGCTTCGCTCCCGAACCGAGTTCTGGATCTTGTGCGAGGCCTCCAAGAGCCGCCGCAGCATCGCGTTGGCCTTGACGATCCGGGCGTAGTGATCGGCGTTGCCCGCCACCGGGACGGTGGACGCGAGGCTTGAGACGAACTCCTTGCCGCCCGCCTCCGCCAACTCACCGAGGTTCGTCAGCTGCTCGGTGACGGTCAGCGCGTCAACCGGCTCGCCGCGGGAGTGGAGCGAGTGGACGGCACCGAAGATGATCCGGTGGCGCTGGCGATAGAAGTCGTCGTTGCCCAGGTGGACATCGACGATCACGGATGCCACCGCAGTCTCGGACACCATCATCGCGCCCAGGACCGACTCCTCGGCTTCGAGATTCTGCGGGGGAACGTAGGCGTCGGCTGTGGTCATATGTCTCGGTGAACGGCTATGCCGCCAAGTGGCGTGTGTAGCTGACTGTCTCTTGATTAGAGGGCACGCGGCGGCGGAATTCGCCCCCCGCTAGAGCGAGTGCCCGATCGAACCAGAAACCGATCGCCGAGACTGGGGTCAATCCCGCTCAGACGGGAAAAAGAAAGTTGGGCTAGGTCGTATCGCTTGCCGGCTTCCGCAGATCGAACCGACACCCGTGCACGACTTGGTCGCTTCGCATGGAAAGCACCTATCTCCTGATCGCGAGATACTGCGGCGACGATGTCGCATAAGAACGTGGAGATTGCGCGGCGTATCTTCGAGGAGGCGGGCAGACACGTAGACCGCGGCGGCTTGGTCGTGGATGCCCTGGACGAGAACTCTGTGTCGACGGCCCTTGCGGCCTGGCACCCGGCCGTCGAGTTCCACGAGGACGCACGCTTTCCGGAGGCCGGGATCTACCGCGGGGTTGATGCCTGCCGCGAGTATCTCCGGCGGTTCGTCGAGAGCTTCGACGAGTTCGTCTTTGAAGCAGAGGACATCGTTGGCCTCGACGATGACCGGGTGCTGGTCCCGTTGCGTGTGATCACCCGCGGAAAAGGCAGCGGCGCTGTCGTCGAAATAGCTGCCGGATGGATTTTCACTATGCGGGACGGCCTCGTGCTCAAGGTCGAAGCCTTCCTGGATCGCGCGGAAGCCTTCGAAGCGGCCGGGCTGTCGCAATAGGTGCTTTGGACGAGAAGCGACTCAGCCCGACAGCCGCCATCGGGCGGTTTAGCTAAAGCCGCCACCGCCGCCGTCACCGCCACCACCCGCTGAGCCCGCGTCGAAGGCCCACGGCCCGAAATCCCCCCCTGTGGTTCGGCTAATCCCGATGCTCATCGTGGCAAGGAGCCATCGAGGTGTCACGGCAAGCTGATCGATGCACCACCCTGCGGTCGGTACTCCAAGCCGAAGTTTGCCTGAGGCCGGATCGATGTTATGGATTGTGGTTTCGTGCGGCTTTCCAGGCGGGGCCGAAGCCACGAAGACGCCGCTATCGGTTGCGACGGCCGCCTGGGGGCGGCGGCCAGGTAACCGACGCAGAACATGGTCGTCGCCGTTGACCGCCTCAGCGGCAAGCAATGATCCCGAGCGGCCGCGGCGACCCTCCCAGGCCAGCGCCCAGATGTTCTCACCGAAGGACGCAAGATCCACTGCTCGCCCCGGGAGCCGCACGCGAGCCATGACTGCTTGACCACTCGGATCAATTCGCATCAGTTCTTTCGGGCGCGTGGAAGTTGCCCAGAGCGCCCGTGACGTGACCAGCAGATGCCGGCCGGATGCTCCGATCGATCCCTCGCTCACGACCTCACCGGTGAACGTATCCAGTCGTGTCAACCGCCCGCCGTCGTGGAGCGCCCAGAGAGAGGCACCGTCGGTCCCGAGGGCGCGGGCGTTACGGCCGAGGCGAGCGACGCCCTCCGCGCGTGGGCTCTTTGCATCGACTCGCCAGAGCCAGCCGTTGCGGGAGAGCACCCACAATCCTCCGTTTGCGTACCCGAGCGCTACGGGAAGCTTTCCGAGGCGAAGGATGTCGGTAATCGCCAGGGTCGCCGGCTCGAGCCGGATGATCGTTCGACTCAAAGCGTGGATTACCCAGACACCGCCTGCGGCCACAGTGATCCACCCCCGACCATGGCCGAAGCGGATGTCGGTGGGCTCGTCCAGCAGTCGCTCACGGGAGAATCCGCGAACCCACGCGGTGGCGACCGGCACGGACCGACGAAAGAGCGCCATCGAACAGCAATTATCTCCGATATTCGGAAGATTGCGCGGGGCCCTGGACCTCCGCTTTGGACGAAAAGTGCGAGGGCCTGCGCGGACCATGCTCTGTTCTCTGAGACGATGGCGATATGACACGCCGTCGCGAATTTGGCCATCACCCCAAGCTGAACCTCAAATGGCTTGAGGAGAAGCTGGCCAAGCCCGAAGAGTGGTCAGTGCGCGAGCGGGACGACATGGTCTTTTTCATGGAGAAGAAGCGCGAAGAACTGAGCCGAACGCCCAACCACCATCAACCCCTGCGAATGGGCCGCGAGGAGGCGCTGGAGCGCATGGAGGCTGCGATGGAGGCCCACATCGTCTCTCAAGAGCAGGACTCCACTAGATCGCTGACTTAGGTGCCTCTGGACGAGAAGTGACAAAGCGTTCCAATCCTGAGCGCTATCCAATGTGCCTACTCGACTGAGAGTCGAAAAACGATCCATAGTGGATCGGAATTCGACTCTCGGCGACCGCACCGCACGTGGCTCGGGGAGCTGCGAAGAGAAAGCGCTAGTGCGATTCGGCGACGATCGTCTTTACGCGGGCGCTCTGGCCGCCGCCGAGCTCGACCTCGACCATGTAGGTGCCGACCTCGCGGATCGGGTCGTCGAGCTTGATCTTCTTGCGATCGATCCTGAGGCCTCTTGCCTCGGTGATCGCCTCGGCGATCTCGGCGTTCGTGACCGAGCCGAAGAGCTTTCCGTCCTCGCCCGCGCGGTGCTGAATCGTGAGCACGGTCTTGGACAGGAGCGCGGCGGTCTCGCCCGCCCTCTCCTCGGCTTCTTGGGCAGCCTTCTCGGCAGCTTCGCGACGGCGCTGCGCCTCTTCGAGCCCGCCCTTGGTGGCTGGCTGTGCGAGTTTGCGTGGGACGAGGAAGTTCCGTAGATACCCGGCCGAGACGTCGACAGGGTCACCGGCCTCACCGAGGTCCTGAACGTCCTTGAGAAGAATTGCCTGTGCCACGAGGGCCCGTCCTAGCGCTCGCCGACGTACGGAAGCATCCCCAGCTCGCGAGCCCTTTTGACCGCGAGCGCGAGCTCGCGCTGGTGCTGGCGGGAAAGCCCGGTGACGCGCCGCGAGCGGACCTTGCCGCGATCCGAGATGAAGCGGCGAAGAAGATTGAGGTCCTTGTAGTCGATCGTCTCCGAGTTGATCTTCGTGTACTTGCGCGGGCGGATGCGCTCGCCGCGCCTGCCGCCGGGCCCACCGCGGCGAGCGCCGGAGCCGCCACGGTTGGACGACTGCCCCTGCTCGGTGCGCGGAGGTGACTTACGGGCCATTAGGAGGCCTCACTGATGGCTTGAAAGCGGGTCATAGCGAACGAATGCGCCGCCTGTCGCAAGGCGGCGCGTACGCTCGAGTATAGGGAGACGGCGCCGCTAGGCGACGCGTGCCAGCTCTAGAACGGGATGTCGTCGTCGCTTGACGACGAGCCCACCGACGCGGGCTGCGGCGAGTCGAAATCCGACGTGTCGGCCGGCAGGTCCGAGCCGCCGGTAAAGCGACCGCCCCCATTGCCGTCGCCGCCACCGCCGCCGGAGCCATCGCGGCTACCGAGGAACTGAACCGTGTTGGCGATGATCTCGACCGCTTGGCGCTTTTGGCCTTCCTGCGTAGTCCATTCATGCCAGTCCAAGCGACCGTTGATCGCGACCGGTCGGCCCTTGCGGAGATAAGAGGCGCATGCCTCGCCCTGGCCGCCCCAGACGGTCACGTCGAAGTAGTTCGGCTTCTCTTCCCAATTGCCCTCTGCCGTCTTACGGCTTGTGTTGACGGCGATCCGCAGCTTGCAGACCGAGGTCCCACCTGGGGTATTGCGCAGCTCGGGATCAGCAGTCAGATTGCCCGTAACGACGACTACGTTGATGTTGCTAGTGGCCATGTGGCAGCCCCTTCCATTCTCGAAAAGTGATCGCTGATCAGTCTAAGGACGAGGTCGGCGCGATCTCGCCCCCTCGGACGTAAAAGAGGCGTAAATAGCGAGGTCGAGGCTTAGCTGGCGGACGGCTGGGCTTCGGCGTCGTCGGCAGACGCCCCTTCAGCCTCGTCGGTGGGCGCTTCTTCGGCCGGCTCGCCGGCAGACGCCTCTTCGGCAGGTTCCGTCTCCGTCGGCTCATCGGCAGGCTCCGGCTCTGCCTCCGCGGCGGGTGCCTCGGTCGGCGCTGACGCATCGGCCTCGACGGCGGGCGCGGGCGCCGCCGCCTCGGGTTCGGGGCCTCGCGGTGGGCGATCGTCGTAGCCACGATCGTCGCGGCGCGGGCGCCCACCGGGGCGCTCGCCGCCTGCCATCAGCGTGATCGGCGGCGGCGGATCGACGACCGGCGCGTCCGCGTCGACCTTGTAGATGCGAAACCGCAAGACGCCGTCGGTGATCTTCAAGTTGTGGTTGAGATCGTCGAGGACGCCGTCGCTCTGCTCGAAGCGAAAGAAGCGGTAGTCGGCCTCGTTTCGCTGCCTGATCTCGTAAGCCATCTTGCGAGTGCCCCAGGATCGCTCCTGCTTGAGGGTCGTGCCCGCCTCGATGCGGTGGCGCGCGTTCACGGCGATTTCGTCCCGGCGCTCGTCGGGAGCCTCGGGATCGAGCATCAGTACGAGTTCATATTCAGGGGCTGCCTTGGCCAAAGCGGTCGCGGAGGATAGCGGGGCAATCTGGGGCTCGAGGGGGGCGCGGTTCGGCGCCGCGGGGTTGTCGGAGTCGCATGGGTGGGCGATCTCGACTCACGATCAGATGGACTGCAGCGGCCCGAATTGCCGCGCTCGCGGCCTTGGCCGTGGCGGTCCTCACGCTCCTCGCGCGATCGCTCGAGCCGCCCAAACCTCCGCCCCTGCCACCCGACGTGGGCCTCGGCCCGCTCCAGTCCTCGCCGGCCTTGACCCCGACGGCCGGCGAGGACGGTCGGGGTGCCCCCTCCCTCGCCGCCGTGGGTGGTCGGGGTGCCCCCTCCAGGGGGCTAACGAGGCACCGGAAAGCTTCGACCCGGACGCCAGAGCACAAAATGCGCGGCCCCCTGGAGGGGGCGGCCCGGTCGCCCACGCGACCCGTCCACCCCCCCGAGCCGGCACCGGCACCGGCGCCTCCAGCGACAACGACTCCACCACCCGCGCCCAGCCCGCCGCCGCCCGCGCCAGCCCCTCCGCCTTCGCCCCCGCCCGAGTTCGGATTCGAGCACTGATTGAAAGGAGACCGGAACATGACCAAGCGACTCACCCTTGCCGCGATCCTCGCACTCGCCCTGATCGCAGGCGCCGCGCCGTCCGCGAGCGGTGGCATATACAAAGCGATTCAGTGCTATGAGCGCTCCGGCGCCGGTCACGGCGACGCGTCATTCGACCGAAGTTCCGAGCGCTATCGCCAGCACTCGGACTGCGAGGGCCGGGGCCTCGGCGTCACGCACGACCCCAGCCCTTCGCGAACCGGCGGCGGGCGCTTTGGTGCCTGGACGATCACCGCATCCGACGACACCGAGATCATCCGCGCCGCCGCGCGCGTAGACGCCTCGAGCCACAACTCGCACGTGCCTCGGGTCCATGTGGGCCTCGAGGGCGGAGCACGGGAGCTCCTCGACGGCGTGCGCGGGGACCTCCACACGGTCGACTGGCAGGGAACGGGCGGCAGCTCGTTCTCCGGCCGCCTCGTCTGCGCGAGCCGCAGCGACTGCGGCGATGGGCGCGACGCCTACATCTACATGCGCCGCATCGCGCTCACGATTCGCGACGTAACGCCGCCGCGCCTTCAGCTTGGGGGCACGCTGCTCGAACCCGGATCGAGAAGGGGCGACCAGATCCTCGAAGTGAATGCGATGGACTTCGGTTCGGGAGTGCGCTCGGTCGCGGTCGAGCTCAACGACCAGCCGCTCGAGTCCCGCGTCCTCGAGTGTCATGTAAAAGACGGCGTGGCCAACCGGCTTCGTCCCTGTCCCGCCAGCCCAACCCCGCGCTTTGAGATCGCCACCACCGGCGCTGACTTCCGCCAAGGCCCCAACTACCTCCGCGTCTGCGCCTCGGACTTCGCCCCAGAGGCGACGGCAAACCGCACTTGCGAGACGCGCACCGTCCGCGTCGACAACGCATGTCCGGTCTCAGACGTGCCTGGCTCGGTCTTGCGGACTCGCTTCAAAGGCGCCGGCGGACGGATCACGGCGCCCAGCGACACCGGAGCGACCGTGACCGGCCGGCTCACCGACCGAGGCGGAGCCGCGGTCCGAGGCGCCGAGGTCTGCGTGGCGACGCGTATCACCACCGGCGAGAGCCCGCCTGAGCGCGTGCTCGCGACCCCGACGACCGGGCCGGACGGACGCTTTGCGTCTCGCATCCCGGCGGGTCCGAATCGTCAGGTCCGGATCGCTCACTGGACCGGCCCCCACACCGCCATAGAGCGCTTTCTCGAACTGCGCTCGAAGGCAGTGCCACGCCTCCGGCTCCGCCCCAACACACGACTCGAAAACGGCGACAGCGTCAAGTTCGGGGTGGTCATCCCTGGGCCGGCGCGGGCGAGCCGCCGGGTCGCAATCCAAGCCAGGGGCACGGGCAAATGGATCCAGATCACCGGCGGGCAAACGAACCGATCCGGCCGCTGGAGCGGCACCTACCGATTCCGGAACACCACCACAACCCGCCGCTACGCATTCCGAGCCACAGTCCGCCGCCAACCCGGCTACCCCTACCTCCCAGGCCACTCAAAAACACAGCGAATCACCGTGACCGGATAAACGAACCAAGCGACAGTAGGGGTCGGTCAAGCCCCTTCCAGGGGGCTAACGAAAAACCAAACACTTCCAGTTCGGCGGAGAGCACGAACTACTAGGCCCCCTGGAGGGGGCGGGCCGACCCCTACGGCTCACTCGCAAGGCCCCCTGGAGGGGGCGGGCCGACCCCTACGGCTCACTCGCAAGGCCCCTGGAGGGGGCGGGCCGACCCCTACGGCTCCTCGCAAAGCCGACCCCTACGACGCGCCCACATCGCTCTCGCGCTTGACTTTGATGTCCGCAAGCTGCTCATCGATCCAGACGCCGGGGTCACGGTCGCGCACGATCTCGCGGAGGCGCTCCGCGCGGATCTTCCGCTCCTCGGGGTCCATCGTGAGCGCCCGGTAGATCGTGTCGGCCTGCTCTTGGATGTCGAACGGATTGACCGAGAGGGTGCAATCGCCGAGCTCCTCGTGGGCACCCGTGTTCTCAGAAAGCATCACCACTCCGTCGCGGGTCGAAACCGCGGGCGCTTCCTTGGCAACGAGGTTCATCCCGTCGAAGAGCGACGTCACCATCAAGAGGTCGAACTGCTTGTAGCGGGCGACGGCCTCGGGAAAGTTCTCGTAGATCCGCAGATCGATCGGCATCCAGTCGGTCGTGCCATGCCGGTGGTTCACGACCGCGACGAGAGCCTCGATCCGCTCCATGTACTCGGCGTACTCGGGCACGTCGAGGCGCGACGGCTGGAGGTGGGCGATAAACGTGACCCGTTCCCGGAACTCGGGGTGTTGCGTCAAGAAGGTGTCGAAGGCCGTAAAGCCCCGCAAGACGTTCTTCGAGAGGTCGGCCCGGTCGACGCGGATGATCAGGTGATCGCGACGCCGTTTGAGATGCTCCTCTTCATAGGCGATCACCTCGTCGGACGCGGCGGCGCGATCCAGACGGGCCGCGTCGATCCCGAGCGGGTACGCGCGCACCCAGGTCTCGCCGCCCTCGTGCACAACGACCTCTCGGTCGTAGTCCACCTCGAGCTCCATCAAGTGCCGGCAGCAGTGGAGGAAGTTGCGGCAGTAGGCGACGGTATGAAAGCCGATGATGTCGTTGGCAAGAAGGCCGCGGAAGATGTCCTCGCGCATTCGCGCCGGGAGGATCCGCCATGAGTCGGCCTGCGACCACGGAATGTGGACGAAGTGGTGGAGAAACACGTCTGGCCGCGCTTCGCGGATGAGCGCGGGCGCCGTGTAGAGGTGGTAGTCGTGGAGCATGACCAGCGGCTCGTCCTCGCCTTCGATGGACTTCACCACCGCATCGGCGAGGTCCCTGTTCACGACCTGGTAGCCCTCGTCCCAGGCGTCGGCCTCTTCCTTGCGGATGTCCGGCGCGTTCGAGAGGTCCCAGAGGTAGTGCTGGATGAACCATAGGATCGGGTTCGCGATCACGTTGTAGAACCGGTCGTAGGCGAGCGGGTCGGACTCAACCAGGAGCACCTCGTAGTCGACGCCATCGAGCTCCAGATGGATCGGCTCGCCACCTGACTCGCGCTCGACCTGAGCGTCCTCCTCGGTCATCGCCGATGCGATCCAAAGCGCTTCGCGCTGGGCGACAAGGCCGGTCAGAGCCGTGACCAGGCCCCCTCCGCCTCGCTGTACCTCCCGCTCGCCGTCCTCGCCCAGCTCGAACTGCGCGGGCCCTCGATTCGAAACTATTACGAGTCGCTCACTCATCGCACCCACCAGCACATGCCGCTTTCGCGACTAACGTCGCTCATTGATACGTGAGCCTAAGCGACGGCTTATACGTCGATCTCAGAGAAGAGCTTGAGCCAGTCGCGCAGGAGCCGCGGGCTGAGGAAGTGCTTACGCGCATGTTCCTTGCCCGCTTTCCCGATCTGCTTCGCCATATCCGGGTCTTTCAGGATCGCGATACTTCGCTGCGCGCATTCCTCCGCGGTTGAGACCAGAAAGCCCGACTCGCCGTCGACGATTTGGAGCGGGATCCCGCCAACGTTGCCGCCGATCGTAGGCCGCCCTTTCCAAAGCGCCTCGGTGACCGTAAGGCCGAACCCCTCGCGGGTCGACTTCTGAATGCAGACGTCGGCCTGCGACTGGAACGCGTTGACCTCGATCGCGCCCACGTTGTTCGCGTTGGAGAGGATCTTGATGTCCGGGTCGCCGTCGGCGTGTGCCATGGTGCGGTTGAAGAAATCCCAGCCCTCGGGATCGTCGGTCGCCATCGAGCCGACCAGCGCGAGCTGCACGTTCGGCACCTCCTTGCGCACCGCACGGTAGGCGTCGATCACCCCCATCGGGTCCTTCCAGGGATCGAAGCGCGAGACCTGGCAGAGGAGAGGCCGCTCGGGATCGATGCCGAACTGCTCGGAGACGAAGGCCGCATCCTCAGGCGAGAACGCCATGTTCTTGGGCGAGAGCGGGTCGATCGCCGGCGGCACGATCCGCACTCCGTCGGAAATCCCGTCCGGCACGTACTGCTGCATGTGCCAGACGCTCGCCTCGTACGGCGCGATCAGCGGACGCAGCCGCTCGATCGTCTCGGGGTTGGGCGCCGACAGGTCTATGTGGCAGCGCCAGACCCAGTGGCGCGACTTCTTCGAAGCGTTGTTGAGCAAGCCGGCCGGCTGCGGGTCGTGGACGATCACTACGTCCCACCCCTCTTCCATGTCGCGGGCGTTCATGGCGTTGTAGCCCTGAAAAACCTCCCACTGCTGATCTGAAATGTTCTGCTCGTCGCCTTGGAGCGAGTTGTGCATGAGCTTCGTGACGTTGAAGAACTCCTCCGCGCCCAGGATCACCTGCCAGTGCGCGTCCAGCCCGATGTCGCGCATCAGCGGGACGATCGTGTAGAGGATTTCCGAGACGCCGCCGCCGAACGCGGTCGCGTTCACATGCAGGACTCGCTTGCCGGCGAGGGGCTCGGCGAGCGCACGGATCTCCTCGATCGTCTCCTTGCCGACGATGTGCGTGTAGTCCGACAGCGAGCGCTGACCTAGGGCGACGTCCTGAAGCATGGCCGGGGCAGTCTAGGGACGGGCTCCGGCGGACAGCCAGCCGGCTCGACGCGGATGCCAGCGGCGGCTATTCAGGCGGGGTGGCCGAAGCGTCTACTGGCCGGTTCCCGAGCGTCACGTCTACGTCCATCTCTTCGCCGTCACGGATGATGCCGAGCGTCACTTTCTCGCCGGGATCCAAACGCGCGATGATGCGCGGCAGGTCCGCTTGAGTCACGATCTTTTCGCCATCGACCGAGACGATGATGTCCCCGCCAACCGTGTAAGGGAGCGCCTGGAAATCGATCTCCTGATCGCCCGCCTCGATGCCGGCCTCCTCGGCCGGGCTATCGGGCTGGACCTCCTCGACGATTGCGCCTGAGTTCGCATCGACCTCGAGCTCCTCGGCGAGCTGGGGGAAGAGCTCCCGCGTTCCGACGCCGATATAGGCGTACTCCACCTCGCCGTCCTCGCGAAGCTGCTCGACCGAACGAGTCACGAGGTCGACGGGCACTGCAAAGCCCACGCCCTGGTTACCGCCTGACGTCGTGTCGATCTGCTGATTGACCCCGATGACCCGCCCCTCTGAGTCGAGCAGTGGCCCGCCCGAGTTGCCTGGATTGATCGAAGCGTCAGTCTGGATAGCGCCGTCGATCCGAAAGCTCGTGAGCGAGGGGATAGAACGGTCGAGCTGCGAGATGATCCCGACCGACAGCGACTGCCGCTCGCCGAACGGGCTGCCGATCGCGGCAACCTGCTCTCCGACCCCGACATCCTCGATATCCGCGAGCTCGACCGTCTGAAGGTCGAGGCCATCCGGATCGACTTGCAGGAGAGCGAGGTCCGCGAATGGGTCGTATCCGATGACCTGAGCCTCCACCTGGTTGCGGTCGGGAAACTGCACGTAGACCTCACGTGCTTGATTGATCTCGCCGCCACCGGTCTGTCCATCGGTGACGACGTGGGCGTTGGTGACGATCTCACCGTCGTCCGAGATCACGAAGCCTGAGCCTTGGCCGGCCTGGGGCCCGCCTCCTCCCTCTGGATCGAGAAGGTCGGTTGCTGACCCGCCGCCACCGCCGAAAACCGACAGCACCGTAACGACGCCAGGCGCTGCGCGGTCATAGACGGCCTGGGCGTCGAACTCGCCGCCGTTTCCGATTGGAGTGTCTTCCCCCTGACCCGTCTCCGACTGGATGGTCGTGGTCACGTCCCCACCGTCGTCGTCGTTACCGCACCCCGTCACCAGACCGAGCGAGAGCAAGAGCGTTGCCAGGATGGTCGCCAGGCGGGCCCTCATGCGGGCACCTCCGCAGGCGAGGGAAGGATGAGGACGAACTCGGTGCGACCCGTCCGCGCGGCGAGCCGGAGGCTTCCGCCCATGAGGTGCACGAGATCGTGCGCGATCGAGAGGCCGAGCCCTGAGCCGGAGACCTCGTCGCCGGTTACGAAGCGCTCGAAGACGCGCGCTGCCACGGCCTTGTCGATGCCGGGGCCGTTGTCGGCTACGACGAGGGTTGGCTCCCCCTGCTGGAGCTTTGCGGTCAAAGTGATTCGTGTCTTCTCTGGTGTGTGCGAAAGTGCGTTGTCGATGAGGATACGGATTATTTGCCGGACTCTTTCAGGATCACCTAAAGCTTTGACGGGCTCGTTTCCCACCACCTGCAGGCGCGATGAATGGCTCTCTGCCGCGGGACCGAACTCCTCGGCGATCGATTCCGCGAGCTCGCGTAGGTCGATCTCGGAGACGCTGAGCGGAAGCGCATCGGCGTCGAGTTTGGACAGATCAAGCAGGTCGGTCGTGAGCTTCGTCAGGCGCTGGATCTGCTCTCGCATTGTGGCGACGAACTCAGCCCGAGCCGCGGGATCGGGGTCGTCCTCGTCGATCAACTCGACAAAGCCGCCCAGTGAGAAGATCGGTGTGCGCAGCTCGTGCGACGCGTTGGCGATGAACTCCTTGCGGGCGTCGTCGAGACGGGCCAGGCGCTCGCGCATCAAGTTGAGAGTCGCGGCCAGCTGACCTACCTCGTCGTCTGCGTCGACCGGGATCGGCGTCGAGAAATCCCCGCCGGCCACCTTGTCGGCCGCCGCCTCGAGCCTGCGCAGCCGCCCGGAGTGAGCGCGCGCCGCGAGGAAGCCGGCCACCAGCGCCGCAGCGAGGGCGATCAGCCCGGCGATCACGATCTGGCGCTTGATCAGACTGACGTTGTCGTCGACGTCGTCCAAAGAAGCCGAGAGCACCGCGATCCAGCGGACTTCTTCGGCCAAGGAGATCGGCAACGCGGTCTCGCCGAGCCGGTCCCCTCCCACGCGTTCGACGGCGGTTGCGGTCTCCCCACTCTCGAGCGCGGCGACCGCGGCCGGATAGCTGGGGTCGAGAGCGGTGCGCTCGACTTGGGAGTCCGCGACCACGAACGCCGGCCGGGGACCCTGCGTCCCTGGCCGCACGCCGAGGACCGTCAGCCGCGCGCCGCCCGTGCGCTGCGAGAGCCGCAGCACGACCTGCTGGAGCTCCTCTTGCGAGAGCCCGCTGGCCACTGCGTTTGAGAGCACGCTGGCCGGCTCGGCGCCTTCGTCGCGCAACGAGCGCAACCGCTCGGCGCTGAGGCTCGTCGAGAGCTGCGGCACGACGTAGAGGTAGATGAACCCGATCGCGGCCGCGGTGATGATCGTGAAGAGAACGACGAGCTGGCTGCGGACGGAGCCGAAGACAGATCTCATCTAGGAATCTTGATCGCGGAACCTGTAGCCGACTCCGCGGACCGTGAAGAGGTACTCGGGGTTCGACGGGTCGGCCTCGATTTTCTCTCGAAGGTGCCGGATATGGACGTCGATCGTGCGCGGATCACGAAACTTCGAGTCTCCCCACAGGCGCCCAAGCAACACCTCGCGGGTGAACACACGCCCAGGCGCCGCCGCCAGCGCGGTCAAGACCTCGAACTCGACGTAGGTAAGCGTCGCGCTCGCGCCCCTGATCGTCACGGCGCGACGCTCCAGGTCGATCTCGAGGTCGCCCGCCACGATCGGCTCCGAAACCGAAATCGCGCCGCTCATCTCAGCCCTTCTGAGAGCGGCCCTGACCCGGCTCCTGAACTCGCGGACCGAGAACGGCTTAGTGATGTAGTCGTCGGCACCCATCTCGAGGCCGACCACCTTGTCGATCTCGTCGTCCTTGGCCGTCAGCATGATGATCGGCACCTGGCTTCGGGTGCGCAAGCGCCGGCAGACCTCGATGCCGTCGATCTTCGGCAGCATCAGATCCAGGACGACAAGGTCGAAACGGCCTTCGGCAAACCGGTCGAGCGCCTGCCGCCCGTCGGTTGCGGAGACGACCTCGTAGCCGTCCTTTCGAAGCGGATACGCGAGCAGCGTCTGCATCGCGGGCTCGTCGTCGACGAGCAGGATGCGTGAGACGGCAGGCTCAGCCATCAGTGGATCCCCCGTCGCCTGCACCGGTCGGGCTCCGTCCCATATCAGTAAGGGTAGAACCAGGATGCCCCACCTCCGCATCTACAGACTTGCCTTCGCACCAGCCCTCGCAACGCTCGTGGTGCTCGCATTTTCCCTGCAGGGCGTGCCCGCGGCGCTCGACCCACCTCCCGGGACCTTGGAGTTCGACGCCGGGAGTGCAGCCAAGTCCACCCGCGATGTGCTCGCGCTCGGCGAGACGCGCGAACCGGGATCCGCGGAGGACGCCGCCGTCGCCGAGCTCGTCCGCGAACGGTTTGAGTCCGTGGTGTCGGGCACGCTCGCGACGCAGCCGGTCGAGGCGAGCATCGAAGGGGAGGAGACCGACCTTCAAAACGTTCTGCTGAGCCTGCCGGGCGAATCCGACCACGCGATCGTGATTCTCGCCGGGCGAGATTCGCGCGAGGGCGAGGGCGCGCCTGCAAGCGCGGCCGCGACCGGAGTCCTGCTCGAGCTCGTAAACGAGCTGTCGGTAGCAGGCCGTAACCGCACGCTGATCCTCGCCTCGACGAGCGGAGCGAGCGCCGAGGCCCAGGGCGCGCAGGAGCTCCTCGATGGGCTGCCGGACTCCACCGTCGTCGACGCCGTGATCGTCATCTCGCAGCCCGGCTACGACGAGCCGTTCGGGCCGTACGTGGTTACGAGCGGAGGCAGGCACGGTCCGGCGGCCGGCCTGGTGCGCACCGCCGAGGAGATCCTGGCCGATCGCGCGATGCTGGAGGATCGGGCGGTCGGCGTCCCTGGTCAGATCGCTCGATACGCGATCCCTGCGGCATCCGGCGAGCAGGCCGCGCTTCTTGCAGACGGGGTAGACGCGGTGACCCTGTCGTCGGCGGGCGAGCTGCCCCTGCCCGCTTCGCTTTCTGACCGCGACCAACTTGCGATCGCCAGCCTCGAGCGCTTCGGCCAAACGGTCCTGGCGCTCGTCTCCGCTCTCGACGCCGCCCCCCAGCCCCCGGCGAGTGGGCCGGGAGAATCTTTGAGGATTGGCGGGAATCTGGTGCCGGGCTGGACAGTGAGCCTGGTGGTGCTCGCGCTGATCGCCCCTGCCGCTGTCCTGGCGGTCAGCTTGCTCCTCTCAGCACGCCGCAACGGCGAGAGGCTGAGGCCTGCAATTGGCTGGGCCCTCGAATGGTGGCTCCCGCCATTCGTCTTCCTGATCGGCCTCTACGGCCTCTCACTGGCGGGGGTGATTCCGGCCTCAAGCGTTCCCTACGACCCGGCGCGCTACTCACTCGGCGCGGGCGAGGCGCTCGTCCTGGGCCTCCTGGTGGCGCTGGCGGCCTGGCTTTGGTGGGTCATGAGACTTCGGCGCCTCCCCGCGTCCTCGTCGCCCGGATCGTCTGGGGGAGCTGCCGGCCTGGCTGCTTCGGCGGCCTGCGTTCTTGCGTGGCTCGCAAATCCTTATCTGGCGCTGGTCCTGGTCCCACTCGTCCACGTGGTCTGTGTGATGGGAGTCCAAGGAAAGCGGCCTGCTGCGCTGGCCCTGCCGATGCTGGTCGTGGCCAGCTTGCCCCTTGCGGGCGCGCTCGCGTATGTGGCGTCGGAGCTCGGCTGGGTGGCATCGACGCCGTGGCAATTGAGCGTGCTCGTCGCAGGCGCGGGGATCGGCCCGGTCGAGGCGGTCGGCGCCGCTTTGGTGCTCGCGTCAGCAGCGGCTTTGGTGACCGCTGCGCTCGCAACCGCGAGATTTAGTGAGATTTAGGTGAGGAACCCAGAAGTGAAACGACATATCCAGGGGCGCACCCCAGACGGCAGGTAGGGGTCAACCCCGGATATCCGTCGAGTGGACATACGTCCGATGTTCCTGCGCTTTCAGTCCGACGATGCCTGTTACGAATTCAATGTGCACGAGGACCCCATCATGACCCACCTCAAAACCCAAGTCGCGGAGCAAAAGTACGTCGTCGACTCGGCGCTGGTTGCGGACGAGATGGTGCGCAAGATGCGCATAATCAGGTCGGCCCGCCACGAACTCGTGAGCGGACCTGGTCAAACCCCACAGCCGAAGCTTCGCGGCCTGTAGGCCCGCGCAGGACCACACCCTCCCCAGCCTCGACCCGGCCCACTTGAGCCGGGTCGGAGGCGGTTCCGCGGAGGGCGTCGAGAGCAGCCGCGACGCAGGCCTGCGGCACGGCGGCCAGCAACTCGTAGTCCTCTCCGCCACCGATGGCCAGGCCGAGCCCATCTTCGCCCGCGGCATCCGCGACGGCCACGGCCCCCGGAGCGATGAGCTCGTCCGGAAGCTCGATCTCGAGCCTCACCCCGCTCGCGCTCGCCAGGTGGAGAGCGTCCGCTCCGAGGCCGTCCGAGATGTCGATCATCGCTGTCGCCCCCGCCCGCGCCAAGGCAAGCCCAGCCTCGGTGAGAGGGCGCGGGCGAAGCTGGCGCTCGCGGAGGGCATCGGCGGTCGATGTGTCGACGGCCGCGGCGAGGTCCGCGCGCTCGATCAGGAGGAGTCCCGCCGCCGCGCCCCCCACTGGGCCGCTCAGCAGAAGGGCGTCTCCGGCTTCGGCACCTCCGCGACTCACGAACGACGCCGCGTCCGCGCCGTGACCGACGACAGTCAGCGCCAGAAAGAGGACCGGAGAAGCGACAACGTCGCCGCCCGCAACCGTCACGCCGTGTCGGGCCGCGACTCCTCCCATGCCATCCGCGATCCTGGCCAGCTCGTCCTCCGAGATCCCATCGGGCAAGCCGAGCTGGACGTACGCCTCCCCGGGCTCAGCGCCCATTGCCGCAAGGTCGGAGAGTGCGACCGCCAGAGCCTTGTGCCCAACCGCCTCAAGCGGGAAGGTCGAGCTCCTGAAGTGGACACCATCCACGATCGCGTCCACGGACGTGACGGTGGCGCCACCGGGCACGCTCACGGCCGCGTCGTCGCCTGGGCCGACGACCACTCGCTCCGACGCCGGCGCTCCGGCAGCTTCGATTCGCTCCCTGAGGAGCGTGATCAGGTCGAACTCGCCTCGCACAAGCTGAGAATAGGCGCCGAAAGCAGCCAAGCTAGGTTCATCCCATGCGCTGGCTGGTTTTGCTGGGCTCACTTTTCTTCGCCTACCTTGCGCTTTTCCCAGGAGGTCTGTTGATCGCGACGATCGACTCGGCTTGCGCGGGCCCGGACTGCGACCAGCCCCTCGCTGAGGACATCTTCCTTGGCGCTCTCTATACGGCGTGCCTCGTCGCGATCGCGGCGTGCTCGGCCACGATGGCTCGCTACTTCTTCTTAGTCGACGTTCGCGGCGAGCTCATGATCAGACGAGCTCTCGCGATCACGGTGGCGGTCGTTGGCGCGACCCTCCTCGCCCACTTCGCGCTGGCATTTCCGTTCGCGGCCCTGTTCACGCTGGGCGTGGGCGGCGCCGTTTACGGGACGCTCCGATACCTGAACGCGCGCGAGCCCGCGCCGGGGCCGGCCGATCCGTCGGGCAACGGCCAGGGAAAGCTGAACGGCCACCCGGGGTAGTCGCGCCCTAGCAGGAGGCCTGGGCATCAGGCCGGACGTCAATCGTCCTCGACGCCTCCGCCATCCCCGCCGCCGCCCCCGCCGCCTGGGTCGGGTTCTGGCTCCGGCTCAGGCTCCGGCTCGGTTCCCGGGAGGTAGGCGTCGTCGGGGTAGCCGTCGCCGTCAGCGTCCGTGAACCCCGGCGGCGTGTAGTCGGTGCTGGAGTCGGTGGTGGAGTCCGAGTAGTCGCTGCTTCCACCGCCAGACTCGAGATCGACCGGATCCTCGGGCTCGGGAAAGTCGTCACAAGGCTTGCTCGCCGCCACAGTCATGTAGTCCTGCCAGATCGGAGCGGCGAGGTCCGCGCCGTAGCCGGGCAGCGGGATGCGCTCGTTCGGGTTGCCGACCCAGACCGCGGTCGATACGTGCGGGGTATAGCCGACGAACCATGCGTCCGACTGCTCCTCGGTGGTTCCGGTTTTACCCGAGGCTGGACAGCCGATGCCTTGGCCAGCGGCGGTCCCGTATTCGAGAGCGCCCTTCATCACGTCGGCTGCCGTATATGCCACCCCGTCGGATACGACCCGACGCCCGTTGGAAGGGTCGAGCTCTTCGACCTCTCCGTTGGGGAACTCGACCCGGTTGATCGCCGTTGGGTCGTGATGAACGCCGCCGTTCGCTATGGACGCGTAAGCGTTCGACATCTCGAGGACCGACACGTCGCTGGCTCCGAGGACGTCCGGGGCGTACCCCGAAAGGGGGCTGGTGATTCCGAGTTGCTTTGCCATCTCGTCCATCGTCTCGGGTCCGATGTCGATCACGAGCTGCGCGTAGACGGTGTTGATCGAGTTTGCCGTCGCGTTTCGGAGGCTGACCGAACCGCCCCCACCTCCCGACACCGTCCACGCCTCGCAGGTGTCGCAGGGGTTGAGCGTGATGGTGCCCGGCGCCGAGTAGAAGGTCGAATCTGGGTCGATCCCCTGATCGATCGCAGCCATCAGGGCAAAGGCCTTAAACGACGAACCCGGCTGGCGGCGGCCCTGAGCGGCGAGGTTGAACTCGTTGTCGTCGTAGCTGGACGAGGAGGCCATCGCTTTGATCTCACCCGTATCGACGTCGGTCGAGACGAGCGCCGCAGCCGCCCCGGTGGTCGGATGGTCGATGATCGCTTGCTCGGCCGCGTCCTGAAGCCCGGGCTCGAGCGTTGTATAGACCTCGAGGCCTCCGACCCGCGCCGTGTTCGTGCCGTAGCGGTCGATCAGCTCCTGCTGGACGAAGTCGAAGAAGTAGCGGTAGCGGAACTGCTCGTAGCGAAAACCACGCTCGAGTCCAAGACCCGAGTCGCTCCATTTCGCGTAGATGGAGCGAGAGATCCGCCCCTGATCGCGCATCGCGTCCAGGACGAGGTTGCGGCGCTTGATCGCCGCGTCGGGGCTGGTGAACGGGTTGTACTGAGAGGGCGCCTGGGGAAGCCCAGCCAGGAGCGCGGCTTCGCCCAGGTTGATGTCCTCGACCGGCTTGTTGAAATAGATCTGCGATGCAGCCTCGACACCGACGGCGGTATCGCCTGAGTTGGTGCCGTAAGTAGCCGTGTTGAGGTACTTCTCGAGGATCTCATCCTTCGTGTAGCGGTCCTCGTATTCCATCGACCACTTGGCCTCGGTGAGCTTTCGCTGGAGCGTGTCCTCGGGCTTCTTGATGTAGAGGTTGCGGACGAGCTGCTGCGTGATCGTCGACGCGCCCTGCTCGATCTCGCCGGCCTCGACGTTCTCGACGGTGGCTCTGACGATTGCCGAGAAGTCGACGCCATCGTGCTCGTAGAAGTTCTCGTCCTCGATCGCGATCGTCGCCTCTTTCAGATCCTTCGGGATGCCCCTGAGGACGACCGGCTCGCGAATGATGTTCGCGTCGATGATTCCGAGCAGCGAGCCGTCGGCCGCGTAGACCTTGCTGTTCGCGCCCGGCTCGATCATCTTCTGGTCGTTGATCGTGCCGGCGTCGTCCCACATGTCGTAGACCCAGCCCGCAGCGGCGCCCGCGGCAATTCCGATCACGACCAGGATCACTCCGAACCCCAGCACGATCTTCTTGACGACGGAGCCGTTCGAGCGCGCGTGGCGCTTTCGTACTCGTGAAGACATAGCTAGCTCAAGGAAAGGGTAACGAGGCCGACGCCTCCGCAGATCACCTTGTACCGCTACGCACGCGGGCGTTACGGAGGTCCTGAGCCCGGGTTATTCGTCGGCCGTGCCGAGCAATCCTGCGTTGAGCAGGAGCTGATGGGCGCGCTCGCGCAGCGCTGTTTCTTCGCCCGAGACCGAGGTGCGGGCCGTTCCGTGCGGCCCGTGCACGACCATGCGCACCCCGTCGGGCGTGATCTCCACAACCTCGATGTCCGACGCTTCGAGCGGGGCGAGCGCTGCCCGGGCGCGCTCGATGTCCCCGTCTGAGGGAAGCCAGACCGAGGCCGCGACTGGCGCATTCTGATCGCCCGTCGAGCGGTTGAAGACGACCTGGGTCACCACGTGCTCGTTCGGGACGATCATGAGGCGCCCGTCACCGGTGTCGATGTAGGTGTATGACAGCGTCAGATCGTCGACGCGTCCGGTCTCCTCGTCGAGGGTGATCGTGTCTCCGATCCGGATCGGCTGGGTGATCGCGAGGAGGATGCCGGCCAGGGGATTGGCCAAGACCTGACGGGCCGCAAGGCCGAGGATGATGCCGAGCACGGCGCTCGATGCAAGGAGGCCCGTGGCGATCTTGCCGAGCTGCGTGAACTGGCTCAGAGCCAGGCCGATGCCGACGACCACGATCGTCACGAAGACCAGGCGCCGGACGACTCGCAAGCGCGTGGCGGCCGCTCGCGACACGCCGCCGTCGGTGACCTGACCCGCGAGGCGCCCGCCGCGCGCCAGGACGATGCGATCGACCAGGTAGGCGACCACGATCGCGATGGTCACGGTGATGATCGCGCCGAGCAGGTCGCTGTTCGTTTGGAAGAAGTTCTCGTTCATGGCTCACCCCGATCCTGACAAATCAGCTTCTCAAGGACGGGCCTGCCAAGCTTGGGGCCGCCGATGCCCGGCTCACCCGCCACAGAGACCCGCGCCGTGCTCCTCGACGCCCTCGGGACGCTCGTAGACCTCGAGCCGCCGTGGGTGCCATTGGCGGCCGAGCTGGAGATCGACCCGGCCGACGTGGCTCCCGCCGTCAAGGCCGAGATGGACTTCTACAAGGAGCACTCTCACGAGGGTCGCGATGATGAGTCGCTCGCCGCCCTTCGCAGCCGCTGCGCAGAGATCTTGAGCTGGGAGTTAGACCGCGAGGTATCTGTCGCGACGATGATGGACTCCATCCGCTTCCGTGCCTTCGAGGACGCGCGGCCGATGCTCGACGAACTTCGAGGAGCCGGCATGCGCCTGGTCTGTGTCTCGAACTGGGATGTTTCACTGCCGGGCGTGCTCGCCAAGTGCGGGCTCGACGACGCGATCGATGGGGTAGTCACCTCGGCCGGAAGTGGCGTCAGAAAGCCCGATCCGGCGATCTTCAAGGCAGCCCTCGACCTAGCGGGTTGCGGCGCCGACGAGGCGATCCACGTGGGCGACACCGTCGAAGAGGACGTCGCGGGCGCCGGCGCCGCCGGCATTCGCGCTCTTCACCTCGACAGGGAGGGCCGCGGCGATATCACTTCCCTGGCCGAAGTGGCCGGCGCCGTGAACGGTGGCTGACACGGGCGACGCCGGGCCGCCGCCCATTCGCTTCGAGCCCGTGGACGCGAACGTCGAGCGTCGTCCGTGGTCGCCGCTCGAACCCACGGACGCCCTGATCGGCTTCGGGGCCCTCGTGGTCGGCTTGACCTTGGCCGGCGGCATCGTGTTCGGGTTGATCAGCCGCGAGCCTGACCGGACGCTCGTGTCACTGGTGCCGCAGGCCCTCCTCTTCGTCGGCGTCCCGATCGCGATCGGGGCAAAGCGCCTGCCATCGCACCCCTGGCGCGTGATGGGCTACACGCCCTTCAAAGCAGGCGATCTGTGGCTGGTAGCCGCCGCCATGGGCATCCAGATCGGAGTAACTCTCGTCTTTACCCTGCTCTTCTTCACGCCCGAGCAGGACACCCTGCTCGAAGACGTCGACTTCACCCAGACGACGCTGTCGGCCGTGGCCGTCGTCCTCTTGGTGGTGATCGTGGCCCCAATCACCGAGGAGACGCTCTTTCGCGGGCTCTTCTTCGGCGCACTCCGAAAGCGCGCGCCGTTCTGGGTCGCGGCCGGCGGGTCGGGCCTCTTGTTCGGTTCCGTTCACCTGGGGGCGGGCGATGTCGCCGTCGCGGGACTCCTCGCGGTATTCGGCGTGATCCTCGCTTGGCTCTATGAGCGAACGGGCTCCCTTGGCCCGCCGATCGCCCTCCACATGGTCAACAACACGATCGCGGTGGTCCCGCTGCTCTCGTGAGCAGGTGTCGAGGTCTCGGCGGCGAACTGGAACAATCCACGTCATGAACCGCTTCGCGCTCGCCGTCGCCACGCTCACGCTTCTCATCTCGCCTTCGGCGCTCGCGCAGGAGCCCGCCGAGGACCTTCGTCAGGGACCAGCGCCTGCGCCCGCGGGCGCGAAGGTGAAGATCGCGCTCAAGGGCGTCAACGGCAAGAACAACGTCGACGTCGGCGACCGGGTGCTGGGCATCGGGTACGTGCGCCCCTTCGTGCCGAACCAGGAGGTCCGCGTCTGGGTCGCCAAGGCGAACAACGAGCTGACGGCAAAACGCCAAACCATCCGGCGCGTCGGCAACAAGAACCAGGGGACCTTCAAGATCCGCTCGAAGCGTCTAATCGAGGACGGGGCCTACAGGATCCGGGCGAAGAAAGAAGACTCGCCGAACCAGGAGGGGTTTCAAGCGGAGTCCAAGAGGATCGGCATCTCCTACCCCGATCTCGATCCCGGGATGAACAACAAGAACGTGGCTCTGTTCAACGACCTGCTTGCCGACCAGGCCTACTACACCGCGAATGGGTCGAGCTACGGCTCGGCGACGCAGAGAGCCGTGCTGGCTTACCGGAAGGTGAACGGCATGGGACGCACCTACAACGCCACGCCTTCGATGTTCAGGACGCTCGCGAACGGGAACGGCGGGTTCAAGCTCGCGCATCCCGGTGCCGGCAAGCACGTCGAGGCCGACCTCTCGCGCCAGGTCATGGTCCTGGCATCGGGCGGTGAGCCCAAGCACATCTTCCACATCTCGTCAGGCACAGCGGCGACACCGACGATCCAGGGCCATCACGTCTTCACGCGCCGGCAGTACGGGACAAACTCGCACGGGATGGTCCACTCCGTCTACTTCGGGCCGACCAACCGCGGCTACGCCACTCACGGCTACAAGTCGGTGCCGACCTATCCGGCGAGTCACGGGTGCCTGCGCAACCCGATTCCGAACTCGTTGTTCATCTACAACTGGATCAGCCTCGGCGACGACATCTGGGTCTATCGATAGACCGTCTACAGTCGTCGCGCTTTGACGGCTGACTCAGAAAGAGCCAGGGCGACGCTCGTCGCCGAGCTAAAAGAGCACGCCCTGATCCTCGGCGAGGTGACGCTTTCGAGCGGGCAGACGGCCGAGTACTACGTCGATGCGCGCAGGGCGATCATGCGCCCCGCAGGCTTTAAGGCCGCAGGTGAGCTGATCGCGGCAGCCGCGAACGACGCGGGTGCCGCAGCCGTCGGGGGGCCGGTCATGGCGGCCATTCCCCTCGCCTGCGCCGCGATCGCGGTCCCGGGAGGTGACGGTCTGGTGGGCTTCTTCGTCCGCAAGGAGCGAAAGGAACACGGCCTCCAGCGCTGGGTCGAGGGACCGGTCGAGGACGGCGCCAAGGTGCTGGTGGTCGAGGATACGGTCACAACCGGCGGCTCGACGGTGTCGGCGATCGAGCGGATCCGCGAGGAGGGACTCGACATCGTCGCGACTCTCTGCGTAGTCGATCGGCTCGCGGGCGGAGGCGACGCGATCGCGGCCGCCGCCGACGCGCCGTTCACGGCACTCACCACGATCGACGACGTCTACCCGGACCGCCCCGACCGCTAAGTGGCTAAGTCTGCCGCTTTCTGGCCGCATTCTCCAGCCAGGAGACTTGCCGCGCGACCTCACGTAGGCGCGCCTGACCAGTTGACAGCGAAGGTGGTGTTGATTTAGTGTGATTGCTCGCCATGAACGCTGGCGAAAGATCCAGACCGTCTCCCAGCCTCGTCATCTCGATGCTTGCGCTCTTCGTCGCTCTGGGGGGCACTGCCTACGCCATCGATAACGGGCAGGTCAAAGCCAGGCACATAGCCGACGGCGCCGTCACCACGCCTAAGCTGCGCGTAGACGCTGTCGGGTCGAGCCAGGTCAGGGATTTCGCGCTACGTCTACATGACCTGGGGCATGACGTGGGCGGCATGGCACAGAACAACACCACACCCGTCTCCTCCGCCGTCTCTGTGCCCGCCAATGAATGCCGGCGACTGGGTCTGCGCCTGGACAACCCGGCGCCGCAAGGTCTCATTGGAAGCCTCGTCGTCGGGTACATCACAAGTGATCAGGGCGGCGCGGTCCTCAACAACAACGGCGTCGTCGTTCCCACGATGGTGAGTGAGACAACTCAAGGTGGCGCAATCGCAAACCTCATGGTCTGCGGTGGCGGCAGTGCCCAGACCGTTCCGGCCGGGAGCATCGTGCACTGGAGCCTCGTCGGCCCCTAACCAGCAGCCACAACGCCCCGACCAGGATTCGAACCTGGGACCTACTCCTTAGGAGGGAGTCGCTCTATCCATCTGAGCTATCGGGGCCTTCGGCCAAGATTACGGCTCTCACCAGCCATTTCCGGGATCGACGGCGGTCACTTCGGCAGACCCGTTGCCGCCGACGTAGTTCGAGAGCGTCTTGCCTCGGCCACCGTCGTCATCTCCACCGAAAGCAGCGCGGGCCTCGCGCTGCGACGCAGGGTCCTCCGAAACGGAGCGCCGGAGGGCGGCGCGCCTTGCGCCATGCCCACATCTGCCGTAGAGTGGCGTGCGATGAAACTGTGGGGTTGCGGAGTTGGGGTGCTGTTGGTTTTCGCGTTCAGTGCGGGGCCCGCGGCCGCATTCACCCCTGACGGCGCCAAGCTTGGGGACAGTCTGTTCTTCGGCGCCAACGACGGTTCGACCGGCAACGAGCTGTGGCGGACCGACGGCACCGCGGCCGGGACGAAGCGCGTCAAGGACATCAATCCCGGGGTGGATGGCGCGAGCATCTATCAGTTCGCCAAGCTCGGCAAGCGCCTCTATTTTCGGGCCGACGACGGCAGCTCCGGCCGCGAGCTCTGGCGGACCGACGGCACCGCGGCCGGGACGAAGCGCGTCAAGGACATCAATCCCGGGGTGGGCGACTCGTCCCCCAGGAGCTTCACGAGGCTCGGAGACCGGCTCTACTTCGAGGCCGACGACGGCAGCTCCGGGAGCGAGCTCTGGCGGACCGACGGCACCGCGGCCGGGACGAAGCGCGTCAAGGAAATCAACCCCGGGGCGGGCGGCTCGTCCCCGGAGGATTTGGCGAGGCTTGGAGGCCGGCTCTACTTCCAGGCCGACGACGGCAGCTCCGGCAACGAGCTCTGGCGGACCGACGGCACGGGGGCCGGGACGAAGCGCGTCAAGGACATCAACCCCGGGGTGGGCAACTCCTACCCCCTGGACTTCGCGAAGCTTGGAGAGCGGCTGTTCTTCGAGGCAACAGACGGCAGCTCCGGCCGCGAGCTCTGGCGGACCGACGGCACCGCGGCCGGGACGAAGCGTGTCAAGAACATCAACCCCGGGGGGGGCGACTCTTTCCCCCGGGACCTCGCGAAGCTTGGAGAGCGGCTCTACTTCGGGGCAGACGACGGCAGCTCCGGGAACGAGCTCTGGCGGACCGACGGCACCGCGGCCGGGACGAAGCGCGTCAAGGACATCTACCCCGGGGTGGGCGACTCGTCCCCTCGGCATTTCGCCAGGCTCGACGACCGGCTGCTCTTCAGAGCAAACGACGGCAGCTCCGGGAGCGAGCTCTGGAGGACCGACGGCACCGCGGCCGGGACGAAGCGTGTCAAGAACATCAACCCCGGGGGGGGCCACTCGTTCCCATGCCAGACGCTGCGACTCGGCACGCTAGTCCTCTTCGCGGCTGACAACGGGACCGTGGGCTCCGAGTTGTGGAAGTCCGACGGCACCGCGACAGGAACGAGGCTCGTCAAGAACATCAGGCCCGGTCCGGACAGCTCGTACCCGTTCTGCGACTGACTGTCGTCGCTCTATCCAGCTGAGCTATCGGGGCCTCAGGGCCAGATTACGGCTCCGGCCTCTACTCCCCTTCGTCGTAAAGACCCTCCGAGGCGATCTGGGCCAAGCGCCGGTCCCAGAGCTTTACGGCCAGGTAGACGTCCGAGTCGCCGAAGCCACGCACCGCGTCGACGGCTACGAGCGTGAAGCGGCCGTCGCGGATCGGGCATTGATCGACGACTTCTGAGTCGAGCTCCGCGGTGGCGGCGACGGCTCCGCGCACCATCGGCAGGCCCCAGACCAGCGTGACGTCGCCGCCCCGGCCGGACTCTGAGCGCCAAGGGCCGATCACGTCGTCGGAGAGGTCGATCTCCCACTCGGGGCTGCTTTCAGCGGTGACGTCGGTGAAGTCGGCCTTGGCCTCGAAGCCGGTCGGCTCGTCCCCGTCAGGTCGCACGAACGACACCCACCCGTAGAACTCGACGAGCACCGGCTCGGAGCCTTCGGGCGAGTCAGAGGGGACCGATGGCTCCTGGGCGCGTCCCGTCACCGGCACGTACACGCGACCGCCCCAGCCTCGCTCCGGAAACCAGCGGAGCGTCTCGGGGTTGAGCGTCGAGCCTGCATCGCCGGTCAAAGGCTCACACGCTTTGGCGAAGTGCTCTGTCAGGCGCTCCGCCCAGCGGCCGGCCGGCTCGGCGTCCTGAGATGCGTCGGCGATGAAGCGGGGAAAGGGGCGGGCGCTGGGCGGCATCGGCCGGCAAGCCTATGGGAGCGCTTCGCGCAGATCTAACGCGGCGCTCTCCGGCGCGTAGGTGCAGATCTCCACACCTGTCCCCAATTCGAACCCCGCACGGACGGTGAGCCGGGGGACGATGTCGATGTGCCAGCAGAACTCCTCCGTTCCGCTGGGCGCGGTGCGGACCCAGAGGTTGAACTGCGGAACGCTGCCGAATACGCCTTCGAGCGCGCGCATTGCACTGCCGATCATCGCGGCGCTGCCCTGACCCTCCGCCTCGAACGATGGCGCGGGATCGCGCGGCACGATCCGAAGCTCGAACGGAGACCGCGACGCCCAGGGGCAGATGAGGATCGCTTCATCGTCGATCGCGACCATGCGCTCTCGGCGGCGAACCTCCTCGGTCGCGACGTCACCCAAGAGATGGCTCCCCATCGTGCGCTGGTGGTAGGCGGTTGCCCGCTCGCGCTCGCGGGCGACCTCTGCGGGCACGAACCGGAGGCCGTAGAGCTGCGCGTGCGTGTGCTCGAGCGACGCGCCCGCGGCTGGCCCTTCGTTCACGATCAAGTGCGTGTAAGCGGACTCGGTTGAGACCGCACGCATGCGCTCGCGCCAACCCGCGACCGCGATCTCGAGCTCCGTAGCCGAGAGCGCCGCGAGCGACTTCTCGTGCCGCGGCGTGTTCACGATCACTTCGTGCGAGCCGTCGGCCGGCTGTGAGCCGAAGAGGCCGACCTCAGCGGTGCGGCGCGAGTCGGCCATCGGGTCGGCGGCGCTCGAGAAGCCACCGCCGTCACCACGGGCGCCGAGCGCTGGATTAGTCGCTTCGAGCCCGCCTTTCTGGGCGCTCGGTGCCTCGGAGCTACCGAGCACGGGGTAGAGGTTCGGCACCGAGCGCACCCGCCAGCCCGGCGTATTCGCCTCGCCGCCTCCCGGCCGGTCGGCCCAGACCTCGGGGGGCGTGCGGTCCTCGCGCCCCTCGCAGAACGGGCACTTCTCGGCGGCGTCCGGAATTGACTCTGCGACGGCCGGCGAGAACGCGTCCGGGCGCTCCGCCCTCCCGGGCGCGAGCACCGCTCGCAGCCCGGTGAGCTGGTCGATTCGTATCTCGGGCGCGGTCAGTGACGGTCCCGAGGTGTGAGCGTTTCGTTGACGGTGCCTGGCACCGTGCCTGGCACCGTCAGTGGGCACCGGGCGCGTGGTGGCGGCACTACTGCGGAGGAGGCGGCTCGCCCGGATCGGGGTCGAGATCGCCCAGGTCGACCGGGGGGACGTCGTCCGGATCGATTGGCGGCGGCATGTCGGCGGGATCGACGGGCGGCGCCGTCGTGGCGGTCGTCGCGGGCCCGGAGTTGGGCACGAAGGCCTTGAGGAGGTCGATCGGAAGTGGGAACACGATCGTCGTGTTCTGGTTCACGCCCATCTCGAGCAGCGTCTGGAGGTAGCGGAGCTGCAAGGTCGTTGGGTTCCGGCTCATGACATCCGCCGCCTGGCTCAGCTTCGCGGACGCCTGGAACTCGCCATCGGCAGAGATGACCTTGGCGCGCCGTTCACGCTCGGCTTCTGCCTGGCGGGCAATCGCGCGCTGCATCTCGGTTGGCAGCTCGACATCTTTCACCTCGACCGTCGAGACCTTCACTCCCCACGGCTCGGTCTGCTCGTCGATGATCTGCTGTAGCTCGAGGTTCAGCCGTTCGCGCTCGGCCAGGAGCGAGTCGAGCTCGGCCTTGCCGAGCACCGAGCGGAGGGTGGTCTGAGAGATCTGCGAGGTGGCCAGGAGAAAGTTCTCGACCTCGGTGATGGACTTGTTCGGGTCAACGACGCGGAAGTAGGCGACAGCGTTGACACGAACGGTCACGTTGTCCTTGGTAATGACCTCCTGCGGCGGCACGTTCAGCGTGATAGTCCTGAGGTCCACCCGGACCATCTGGTCGATGAAGGGGATGAGGAGGATCAGGCCCGGTCCCTTCTGGGCGATCAGGCGGCCAAGCCGGAAGATCACGCCGCGCTCGTACTCGCGCAGGATGCGGACGGCGGCGGCGATGATGATCAGCGCGATCACGCCGAGTACGGCGACCACTACGAGTCCTGCTGACAACCTCTGCCTCCTATTCGGTTTCCGTGGAGCCGGGGCCGACCACGCTGACCTTGAGCGTCAGGCCATCGACCTCTTCCACCCGTACCCTAGCGCCGCTGGGGATCACCTCTTCAGAGTCCTCCGACGCCGGCTCGGCTCGCCACAACGCGCCTTGGATGAAGATCTGGCCCACGCGGTCGATGGGCACCCGCACATCTCCCTCTGCGCCGACCAGCTCCTCGTTGCCGGTGTGTGGGGGGCCCCGTTGCGCCACCATGATCTTGCGGCTCACCCAGATCACGGCGAGCCCGAACGCGAGTGCGATCGCGATCACGAGGGGCGCCGAGACGCCAAAACCCTCCGAGTCCGTGTCGTATAGGAGGAGCCCGGCGATGGCCAGCGAGACCGCGCCGAGGACTCCCATGATCCCGCCGGTGGGAAGCTGCGTCTCGGCGACGATCAGCCCGACCCCCAGCAAGAGGAGCACGATCCCGGTCGCCGTGAGCGGCAGCTGCGACGAGCCGAACATGCCGACCAAGAGAGAGATGAGGCCCGTCGCGCCCGGGATGACAAGCCCCGGGCTGAAGATCTCGACCAGGATCCCGATGAAGCCCGCGAGGATCAGAAGGAAGGCGACGTTCGGATTGACGATGATCTGGAGGAGGTCGTACTGGAACGGCATGTCCCGCTCTGAGACCTCGAGCCCGGACGTATCCAGAGTGGTTGCCTTCGGGCCTTCGATCTGAAAGCCATCGAGCTGAGCGAGGAGGTCGTTGGTGTCCGCCGCAACGAGATCGATCAAGTTCTCGGCGAGGGCCTCGTCGGCGGTCACGTTGGTCGCCTCGCGAACCATCTCCTCGGCCAGGTCGGGATTTCGCCCGTGCTCCTCGGCAAGCGCCCGCACGTAGGCCGCGGCGTCGTTCTCGATCTTGCGGCCCAGCACCTCGTCGATGTCGGCTCCGCCAATCGAGATCGGCGAAGCCGAGCCGATGTTGGTCTGCGGCGCCATCGCGGCGACGTCGGCCGCCTGCGTCACGAAGAGGCCGGCCGAAGCGGCGCGCGCTCCGTCGGGCGAGACGTAAACCACGACCGGCATCGGCGCGGCGATGATGTCTTTGACGATCTCTCGCATCGAGGTATCGAGTCCGCCGGGCGTGTCGAGGCGGATGATCACCAGCTCTGCACTTTCGTCCTCCGCGTCCTGGAGCGCACGACCGATCCAGGCCTCGGTAGCCGGATCGATCGACCCCGACAGCTCGATCGAGACAGCTTCGCCCGAGCCTTCCTGCGCCACCGAGGTCCCGGCGAGGACGAATCCCGCCGCAATCGCTACGAGTGCAAGCCGAAACCGCATCCTCAGATTATGAGCGTTGCGTGAGGTACCTGGTACCTGGCTAGGGGCCTACGGGGACGCCTGGGGATCCGAAGAGGAGGAACCACACGGTGCAGACGATGCCGACGAGAATCGTCGCGGTGATCACGAGGTCTTCGATCGGATGCGTGTCGGGCCCGGTGCGCCGCTCTGCTGACAGGCTTCGGTTCCAGTCGTGGCGCACCGGCTTGCCCTCGTCATGGGTGATGACTGCCTTGAGCCAGGCCAAGAGGTAGGCCATGAGCGAGTAGGAGAGGATGATCCCGAGGAGCGCCACACCGAGCCCTCCGAACGAAGGCGCGGTCCCGCCTTGAAGCTGAGAGCCAATCCACACCCATAGGTAGGGAACGCCGGCGCCGAAGAAGATCACAGCGATTACCGCGAGCGGCCAGCGCACCACGTTCCAGGCTGTCTTCCGCACCGCCGCCATTACTGCGCGTACCTCTCGATGTCAGCGGCCAGGTCTTCGGCTGAGGCGTAAGGGCCCGCCTTCAGATGGGCGAGCTCGCCGCTCGAGTCGTAGAAGACGGTGGCGGGCAGACGCTTGGCGGTCCCAATCTCGATCGAAGCGTCGAAGTCGGGGTCCAGATAGCTCGGGTAAGGAAGCGGGAATTCCGAGAGGAAGGTCGCACCGGTTTCGGGACCGTCGCCCGACAGAAGCCCCAAAAAAGCGACTTCGTCACCCCGCTCGATCGCCTGCTCCTGAAAGTAGGGGATCTCTTCGCGGCACGGCCCGCACCACGATGCCCAGTTGTTGACGACTACAGGCGTGCCCTCGAGGTCGGCAATGCGAGCCTCGTACCCCTCGGTGCCCTCATCGAGAATCTCGTTTGCCTCGCTGCGGATGGCCGCCAGCTCGGGGCCTGCCTTCTTGACGGGCGCCTTCGCCTCCTCGAGGGTCACGGCCGACTCCGAGCCGGCGCTACCCGGATCGACCGTGTCGGACTCACCTCCGCCGCATCCGGCGCCCAGCGCAAGGGTCGCTGCCGCGACCGTAGATGCCGCAAAGATCCTGCAGTTTCTGCCACTTGGAGTCATTCCGCGCTTGAGGCTGGTACTTTTGGGTGGATCCCGCGAACGGATCGCGGGGGCTCCGGCCAGGCAGAGAGGGGAAAGCCGCGCCGGCCGCCTCCATCGAGCTTACATCGCTCGTCACTGCGCTTTCCCGCGCTTCGGCGGCGAGTCACTTTGAGAAAGCCTCACCTTGGCAAACACGACTGACGTGGCCGCAAGTACGGCCGCAACTCCAACGGAAGCGGAGCTCGAGCGAGCTCAGGATTTCGCGCGGGAGCCGATCCTGCTCGAGGGCGAGACGATTTCCGACCTCGCGCCCGGCACGGCTCGCAGGCGGGCGCTCGACGACGCGCTCGCCGAGCTCGAGGCCGGCCACGACGAGCCGACAGTGGACTGGCGCCGCCAGTACTCCCTGATGCTCGGACTGGAGCGCGTCCTGGAGATGGAGCCGCCGACCCTCCTGGACGGCGCCGAGCTGAACGACCACCAGGTCGACGCTCTGTCCGGGACCCTCGCGGCGCTGGTCACGGAGATCGAGGAGGGGCCGCAGACCTTGAACGGCAACGGCGCCGGCCCGAACGGCGCCGGCACTCAAGAGGCGGCCGAGAACGGCGGCGGCGCGGACGAAGACGACCTCGACGATGAGCTCGAGCCCGACGAGGAACCGCAGGACTGGGACGACGACACGGCGGACGAAGACGAGGACATGGTCGCCGACGCTCCCGAGGACCCCGGCGAGTCGCGGCGCTTTTGGTTTGAGCACGCGACCGGCGCCGGCAAGACGGTGGCCGCGGTCGGCTTCGTCGAAGCCTCTCGCACCGGCGGCATCCTAATCCTCACCCACCGCCGGAACCTCGTTGACCAGTTCATCGGCGAGATCTCCGGCCGTGGCTACAAGGATCGCCTGTCACCGCCGCTCCTGGGAACTGACGACCACCCCTACGGCCCCGTCACCGTCGAGACGTACCAGTGGTTCGTCCGCAACTCGAAGGAGATCTCGAACGCGTACTCGATCGTGATCTGCGACGAGGCGCACACCGCCCTGGGCGAGAAGACCAGCGCCTGCATCCGCCAGATGACGGGACCGGTCTTCATCGGCATGACCGCGACCGGCGCCCTCATCGCACGCCACGTCGCCGACCTCTTCCCAACCCAGACCTCGCGCTTCGACCTCGCTCAGGCCGCCCGCCGCGGCGTGATCGCGCCGCTTCGGTGCTTGCGCATCCCACCCGGTCCCGGCGTGCGCTCGCTGGCAAAGGTCCCGCTTCGCCGCGGCGAGGTGGACCAGGACTTCGACCAGGAGGAGCTCGCCAAGCTCCTCGACCAAGGACCGTTCAACGTCGCGATCGCCGACCTCTACAAGGCGCGCTTCTCGAAGGTTCCGGGCGTGCTTTACACCGCCGGCGTCAAGCACGCGACCAACGTCGCCGCGGCGATGCGCGACGTCGGCATCAACGCCCGCGCCGTCTCGGGCGAGACGCCAAAGCGCGAGCTCGCCGAGATCCTGGCCGCCTTCGAGCGTGGCGACGTCGATGTGCTCTGCAACGCGATGCTCCTGGCGGAGGGTTGGAACTCGCCGCGCGCGACGATCTGCATGCACCTCGCGCCCACCGCTTCGCGCCGGATCTACCAGCAGCGCGTCGGGCGCGTCACGCGCCGCGCTCCCGGCAAGGAGGCGGGTCTCGTCATCGACCTCGTCCATCCCGCGACCACCTCGGACGAGACGATCGTGACCCTTCATTCCTTGCTCGACCGCGACGTCTACCGCGGCGGCGCCATCGTCGTTGGCCCGGTCCGGCGTGGTCGCGGGCGGCGCGTTCGCGTCGAGCGGCGCATCGTCCCGGTCTCCGCCGACCCCGAGCGGCGCGTCGCCGTGCTCGAGCGCGAGCTGTGGAGGATCGCCGTCGAGAACCTGAACTATTCAGAGCAGCACGCGTGGGCGGCGCTTGCCGGCTCGAAGGTCACGTCCAACCATTGGCGCCGAGCCAAGGCGATGATCCAGCACGACGAGGCCAAGGAGCTTCGCCGCCGTTTCCTGCTCACCTGCGTTCAGCGGAATCGAAATCAGCAGCTTCGCCTGAAGGCGATGGGCGAGGTTGCGGCACTCCGCGACGCGGAGGCATTCGACGACTGCGTGGACATCGTCGCCACCTGGAGCCGCGAGGACAGGCGGGCCGGAGCGAAGCTGCTGCTGCAAGCGCTGGCCGAGCGGCGGATCGGCCGCCGCGACCAGGCGCAGGCCTGGGTGTGGCGCCTGGCCGAGACGACCCGCGACCTTCACGAGCAGTACGCAGTCCAGCGCTGGCCCGAGACCAAGCGCCTCCTCGGCCTGTTCGTCAACTCTTCTGGCCGCGCGCACGGCCGCAACGCCCGGCGGCTCGTCACGGCCGCGCGCCAGCAGGACCGCCGCCTGTCCGTCGCGCTGCTCGCCGCAGCGGTGGCTCACACGCCCGAGGCCGAAGAGGTGCTCCGCGGCGCCCGCATGCGCATGGCGAGAAAGCCGTCAGCGGTCGCCCGCGAGCTGCTCCGCAACTTCCCAAAGCCCGGATCCGGTCGCAGACGGCGCCGGAAGAAGGGAGGAGGCGGCAAGGGCCGGGATGGCGGCGGCGATTCGAAGCGCGAGACGCTGGATGCCGAAGTGTCGGATGGCGGCAGCGCTGACGTGGGCGAGGAGTCTGATGGCGGCGGCGCCGATGTGGTCGAGGAGTCGGGTCGCGGCGACATTGACGTGGTCGAGGACATCGCCGACGCTGAGGGCGACGCGGGCGCTTCCGGGGGCGACCACGGGGAGGATGCCGGCGGTGAGTCGGGTGGCCCCGAAGGCTCAGGCGCCTCCCGCGACTGATTTTCCTCCGCATTACAGGTTAGGGCGGGGTTTTCCGGACTATGTCCGGTCAACTCCGGCCTCGATCTGAGACGGAGCGCGCGTGGGCCTTAGAGGCGTAGCGAGACTTCGCCGGCGCCCAGCGATACGCGCTCGCCCGCGTCGGTGACCGCGATCAGGTTGCCGCGGGCGTCGATGCCCTCGGCCACGCCCTCCCCTTGGGAGCCTGAACCGCCTGCCCCCTCCCATGCAATCTCGCGGCCTCGCAGCGCATCACGTGCCTCGAACGCGGCTGCCACCTCCTCCGGATTCGCAACAGTCCAGCGCCCGAGCGCATCCCGCAGCGCTTCGAGCGCCTCGGCCGGGCTCACGCCGTGGCCGAGCGACGTAGCCGGCCAGCGCAGGTCGTCCGGGAACTCGTCGTCGGGGATAGAGAGGTTGAGGCCGATTCCGATCACGGCCCACCCCGGCGGGCGTGCCTCGATCAGGACTCCGGCGAGCTTTCTTTCCGAGAGCCAGACGTCGTTCGGCCACTTGACCTGGCACTCGACCGGCGCCAGAGCCTCGGCGGCATCACACACCGCCAGCGGCACGGCAAGCGGAAGTAGCAGGTGGTTCTGCTCAAGCGGCCGGAGGATCGCTGAGCACAGCAACGCCGAGCCTGCGGGCGCCGACCAGGTCCGCCCCGTGCGCCCACGGCCGGCAGTCTGCTCGTCGGCGATGACGATCGTGCCCGTCGCTGCGCCGTTAATGGCGAGTTCTCGGGCGAGGTCGTTGGTGGAGTCCGTAAGCCGGTGGTGGACGGTGGGACCGTCGAACGGGGCCACGGGAGCAGTCACGCTGGACTGATCAGGAAACGTTCACCTTCTCGCAGTCGAGCGCGATCTTGTCCGTGCGGTCCGCGAAGACCTTGTCGCTGCCGGCTCCGCATTTGATCTTGTCCTTCCCCCCGCCACCGACCTCGATGATGTCCCTGCCGTCTTCGCCTTTGACTTTGTCCCCGCCGCCGTTCCCATAGAGGACGTCGCGGTTGCCGCCGCCGAAGATCTTGTCTTTACCGCCCCCGCCTTCGATCGTCATCGGAATCTCGATCGGTCCGAGAAAGCCGAAGCCGCCCTTGCCGGACAGCTTGTCCCTACCGCCTTCGCCCCGTACGAGGATCGACATCGTGGTGCCGAGGAAGGCGTCGGCGTCCGAATCGCTGTTGACCGTCGCCGCGGGTCCGGTCACCGATTCGCCGAAAGCGAAGCGGTCTACGTTCTTCCCGCCGCCAAGCCCAAAGAACCCTTCGGGCCACGCCACGTCGATCTCGATCTCCGCGATCTCCGGAGACTCGCTCTCGTCACCAGGCGCCATATAGCCCTTCATGAGGTCGAAGTAGACGGCCGGCGCGACGGCTGCCGGCCCGTCCAGCTCGATCTCGTCGGTGTTGTTGATCGTCGGCGTGCCTCCTGTGCAGGTCAGTTCGCCGCCCATCGAATCGTTGGTGATCTCGATGTCGGTCCCGATCACGCCGGAGCGCGACGACCTCCTCGAATCCGGACGAGGTCACGGTCAGCGTGTCGATTCCCGAGTCGTAGTCGCAACTGAGCGCCGCTGAAGCCGTCGCGGTGACTGCCAGCGATCCCAGTAATGCCAGCGCCCCTGCCAACCAGATCCCTTTACGCATTTGCCGCATCCTCCACCAACGCGTCGATAAGCCCCTCCGGATCGTGCCGGCTCGACTCGATCGTAATCTCGATCCCGGCGTCGCGCGCGGTCTCGACTGGTCACCGGTCCGATCGACACGATCCGTGCCCCCTCGGGGACTCGGCCGCCCGTCACCTCGAGGAAGTTCGTGACCGTCGACGACGAGGTGAACGTCACGTAGTCGGCCTCCATCGCCTGCTCGATCTCCTCGGGCGCCGGCGTCTCGCGGACGGTCTCATAGAGCGCGACGACGTCCACGTCGGCGCCGCGGTCGCGAAGCGCGTCGGGCAGGACGTCGCGTGCCTCGGCCGCGCGAGCGACGAGCACCGGCTTGCCATCGATCGGCACCTGGGCGAGCGCTTCGATCAGCGCCTCCGCTACAAACCGCTCCGGAACGACGTCTGCGATCACGCCGCGCTCGCGAAGCGCTCGCGCGGTGCCCGGTCCGATCGCTGCCACCTGTGCCTGCGAAAGCGCGCGGGCGTCGCGGCCCGCCGCGTCCATCGCCTCGAAGAGGAGCCTCGCGCCGTTCGGGCTCGTCACGCAGACGAGCGCGTAGGTGTGGAGCGACTCGATCGCCGCCCGCACCTCGTCGGTGTCGATCGCGGGCTCGATCCTGATCGCCGGCAGCTCGACGACCTCAGCGCCGAGCGCCTCCAGCGTTCGAGCCATGCCGCTCGCCTGCGCGCGAGCGCGCGTGACCACGACGCGCTTGCCGTGGAGCGGGCGCCGCTCAAGCCACGCGATGTCTTCACGGCGCGCGGCGACCGGGCCGAAGACGAGGATCGACGGCGGCCGAAGTCCCTGGCGCTCGACCTCCGCCGGCGAGCGTCGCGAGCGTCGCCACCGCGACCTTCTGACCCGGGAGGGTGCCGCGCTCGATCGCGGCGGCGGGCTCGGCGGGATCGCGCCCCGCGTCCGCGAGCTTGCGCGGCGATCTCGGGCAGGTTCTTGACGCCCATGTAGAGGACGAGCGTGCCCGGGAAGCGCGCGAGCGCCTCCCAGTCGAGCGCCGTCTCGGGCTTCAAGGGGTCCTCGTGGCCGGTGACGAAGGCGACCGCCGAGGCATCGTCGCGATGCGTGACGGGGATGCCCGCGTATGCCGCCGCAGCGATGCCCGCCGTCACCCCGGGCACCACCTCGAACTCCACTCCGGCGAAACGACACGCCTCGGCCTCCTCGCCTCCGCGGCCGAACACGAACGGGTCGCCGCCCTTCAGGCGAACGACGCTCAGACCCCGCCGCGCCCGCTCGACCAGCTTCTCGTTGATCGCATCCTGGGTCATCGCGACGTCGCCTGGCGCCTTGCCGACGTAAACGAGCTCGGCGTCCTCGCGAGCGCCGTCGAGGGCGCCGCTCGGGAATCAAGCGGTCGTAGAGGATCGCGTCGGCGCCGGCGATCAGCTCGAGCGCCCGAGCAGTCATCAGGCCCGGATCGCCAGGGCCCGCGCCGACCAGATACACCACCCCCGCTCGAGCGCTCACAGCGCCTCTGCCTTCGCGCGCTCGAGGATCTCGCCTGCGCCCGCGCCGAGCATGCGCTCGGCGAGCGCCTCGCCCAGGCCGCTGGCTGCTCGGGGTCGCCGCGAAGCGCGTCGCGTACCCACTCCGAGCCGTCGGGCAGGCCCGCGTACCCGGCGACGGCGAGAGTGCCGTCCAAGTGGCGCGCGCAGATGCCGAGCGGCGTCTCGCACGACGCGTCGAGCGCCGTGCGTCGCGGCCCGCTCGGCGGTGAACTCGATCAGCGCGTCGCGGTCCGAGATCGCGGCCGCTGCCGCTGCCGCCTCGGCATCGCCCGCTCGCGCCTGGATCGCGAGCGAGCCCTGCCCAGGTGCCGGAACCATCTCGTCCGCCCCGAAGCGAAACGCGATCTCGCCCTCGCGGCCAAGCCGCACCAAGCCGGCCGCTGCAAGGACGATCCCGTCGAGCTCGCCCTCTTCGAGCTTGCGAAGGCGCGTGTCGACGTTGCCGCGCAATCTCCACCACGTCGAGGTCCGGGCCGCGCCGCGAGGAGCTGCGAGCGGCGCCGAAGGCTCGCGGTGCCGATCCGCGCGCCCTCTGCCAGGTCGTCGAGGTTTGCCGCCGCGCCTACGAAAGCATCGGCCGGATCCTCCCGCGCCGGAACGCCCACCAGGGCGAGGTCGTCGGGCATCTCGCCGGGCAGGTCCTTGGCCGAGTGGACGCCGAGCTCGGCCCGAGCGTCGCGCAACGCCTCCTCGACCGTGCGGACGAAACGGGCCTTGTCGCCCACCTCGCCGTCGACGTTCGAGACGTGAACCAACTCGGCGCCGCCCATCGCGTCGGCAACGGCGCCGGCTTGCGCGAGCGCCAGCGCGCTCGAGCGGGTCGCGATCCTCATCGGGGCCACAGCTCACGCTTGGGGTCTGACCCCACGCTTGGGGTCTGACCCCGCATCCGAGCCCTAGTTTCGCCGCGAGCGCCGGCGGAGATCCAGCTCGGTGACCTCGGCCTCGGCGCCCTCGAACGGCTCGGAGTCCGGATCGAGGCCGAACAGCTCGCGCAGCGCGTGGACGTGGCCTGAGACTCCGTCCGCCGCCGAGCGCTTGAGCCGAAGCGTCGGCTCGTGAAGGATGCGACGAGCGATCGCGTTCGCCATCGTGCGCATGCGCTCGCGATCTGCGTCGGACAGGCTCTCCCAGCGGTTCTCGTTCTCGGCGAGCGTGCGCGCGACGATCTCGTCGGAGAGCGCGCGCAGCGCGGTGACTGTCGGAGTCACCTCCTGGGCCGTCAGCCATTCCTGGAACGCGGCGACCTCGGAGCGAAGGATCTTCTCCGCCTTCACCGCCTCGCCCATTCGGGTGCTGGTGTTCCGCTCGACCAGCGACTGGAGGTCGTCCATGTCGTGGACCGTCACGCCTGCCAGCTCGCGGCAGGCGGGCGAGATGTCACGGGGAACGGCCAGGTCGATCAGGAGCAGCGGGCGACCCGAGCGCTCGGTCATGACCTCGGAGAGGCCGTCACGCTCAATCACATTGTGGGGGGAGCTGGTCGAAGTAACGACGATGTCGGCAACCGCCAGAAGCGAGGGCAACTCCTCGAACCTGACCGCACGCCCGCCGAAGCGCTGGGCAATGCCGATCGCCCGGTCGTAGTGGCGGTTGGCGATGAAGACGGCGTCAACGCCGCGCAAGGCGAGCGCGCGGGCGGTGAGTTCAGCGGTCTCGCCCGCGCCGACGACCAGGACGGTGCGCTCCTCGAGATCGCCCAGCGTCCGTTGAGCCAGCTCGACCGCGACCTGCGGGACCGAGAGCGCTCGCTCGGAAAGCGCCGTTTCTGATCGCGCGCGCTTGCCGGCGGCCAGCGCGCCCCGGAAGAGCCGGTTGAGAACGGGGCCCGTCGCATCCTCGACCAGAGCCAGCTCGTACGCGCGCTTCACTTGGCCCTGGATCTCGGCCTCGCCGACGATCATCGACTCGAGGCCGGCGGTGACGCGAAAGAGGTGGTTGGCGGCACTCGCGCCGCGGAAGGAATACAGGTGGGAGACCAGCTCGGTCGGGCGGATGTCGGCCTCGCGAGCCAGCACGCTGAGCGCCTGCGACTCGGCGTTCACCGGGTCGGCGGCGATACATGTAGAGCTCGGTGCGGTTGCAGGTCGAGGTCGCGGCGGCCTCGGAAACCTCACCCGCGGTGACCAGCTCGCCCAAGACGCCGACCGCGCGCCCCTCGGTGAGCGCCAGGCGCTCGCGCAGCTCCAGCGGAGCCGTCTTATGGGAAACGCCGAGGACCAGCACTTCGGCCATCAGGACGCCTCGCGCTTTCGGCTTTCGGCAAGGTCGGCCAACTCGGTCAGGTCGCGGCGCATGCGATCGAGCTTCGCGGCCATGATCGCCACGTAGATCACGAGGAGAACCAGGAAGACCACGTAGGCACCCGCCACGTACTTTCCGGCCTCGTCGATCGGCAGCGCCGGCATCAGCTGGACGCCTGGTCGGCGGGAACGGCCGGCGCGATCCGCGACGCGGGCGAGGCCGGCGCTTCTGAATCGAGCGCGCGGCGGAGGCGAGAGACCTGCGCCGAGGTCATCTTGGCGGCCAACTCGAAGCGGACGAGGGTGACGAACAGGAGCGCCATCCCAACGAACGAGACGCCGAAGGTGAAGAGCATCTCGGGCGGGAGGCCGCCGTCGGCCGTTGCGAACACGCGTGGGTGGACCAGCGACTCGGCAAGCCGTACCGCCATGAAGTTGAGCGGCACGAAGACTCCCGCGGTGATCGCGAAGACGGACGCGTAGCGGGCCTGGCGATCGCGATCCTCGATCGAATAGCGGAGCGGGTAGTAGGTGGCATACAGCAGGTAGACGATGAGGAACGAGACCAGCGTCGGCTCCTCCCAGACCCACCACTTGCCCCACGCCGCGCGCGCCCAGATCGCTCCGGTGAGGAGCGCGGCCGTGCCGAAGATCACGCCCATGTGGATCGAGACGTAGGAGCGGACGTCGTGGATCGGATCGCCAGTTCGCAGGTGGCGAATCGAGTGAAATGCGGCCACGACAAACCCGATCAGCGCGCAGATCGCGATCGGCACGTGGACGTAGAAGATCTTCTGGATGAAGCCCTGGTCGGCGTCGTTCGGGGCGTAGAAGAAGACCATCGCGAAGGCCGCGCCGAGGACCGCCACCGTGGCTATCGCCATGACTCTGAGTGAAGGCATCTTCAAAGACATAAGGGATCAATCCTCGAGCAGGAATTCGTAGGTCGCATACCCGACGAGGAGGAACAACAGATCGTAGAGCGCCATGGTGACCGCCCACTTGCCAACCTCGTCGAAATCGGGCCCCCCTGCTGCAAGAAGCGGCTCGCAGGCGCCGGCGGCGGCGATCATCAGCGGCACCAGCAAAGGCAGGAGGACGAGCGGTGTCAGGAGGTCCCGCGCCCTGGAGTTCGCCCCGATCGTCGAGACGAGGGCGCCGGTCGCAGCCAACCCGAGGTCGAGCAGGAAGACGATGCCGGCGAGAGGCAAGAGGCCGGACGCGTCGTCGAGGAAGAACCCGGCGAAGACCGGCAGCGCGATCGCCTCCAGGATCGCCAGGTAGGTGAGGAGCGCCACCACCTTGGCCGCAAACAGCGCGCTGGGATCGACCGGGGCCAAGCGAAGCGCGTCGAACCCACCCTCTTCGCGCTCGGAGACGAACAGGCGATTGATCGCGAGGAGCGCGGCGAAGAGGATGGTGACCAGTAGCACTCCCGCCGCCAGGCTTCCCTCGAGCGAGGTCCGGTCGAGCCCGAAGCGGAAGATCACGAAGGTGGTCACCGCAAAGAGGACCATCGCCGGCAGCGACTGGAGGGTGCGAAGCTCAATCCGCAGGTCCTTGACCAGGATCACTCGAAAGGCGCTCATCGCGGCCGTCCCGCATAGATCGCGCGAGCGTCACCGGGCGACAGCCCTCTAGCTGGACCCTCGTAGGCGACGGCACCGTCGCTTCGGAGCGCCAACGCGCGATCTGCCTCAGTCAGCCCGGCTTCGACGTCGTGCGTAACCAGCACCCTCGTGGCGCCGGACACTCGCCCGATCAAAGCCTCGACCGTTGCGTAGCCGGCCGGGTCAAGATGCGCGCCCGGCTCGTCCAACAACAAGAGCTCGGGCTCGTGAAGAACGCAGCGGCAAACCGCGGCGCGCTGGACTTGGCCCGCCGAGAGCGTCCGCACCAGCTGGCCCGCCCTTCTCGACAGCCCGACCTCATCGAGCAGGGTCGCGACCCGCGCCTCTGGGTCGGCGATCCGGTGAAGCCTGGCGTGAAAGCAAAGCGCCTCGGTCAGCGTGAGGTCCGCATAGAGGAGCGGCTCATGGCCGAGGTAGCCGATCCGCCCGCGCGCTTTCCAGGCCTGCTTTGGGAGATCCGCTCCAAGCACCTCGAGATCGCCGTCGCTGGGGCGAAGGAGCGTCGCCAGCATGCGAAGGAGCGTGGACTTGCCTGCGCCGTTAGGGCCGAGCACCACAAGCGTCTCGCCTGGCGCCACCTCCAAGGTCAGATCGCGAAGCACCGGCTCCTCGCCGTACGCACGGCTCAGGGCCCGCGCCTCGATCGCCGGAGGGACCGGAGAAGTGGATACTTTCGTAGTCACTTTCGTGGCAGCTTGGATATTGGCGCTCATCGCAGCTCTGGGCCCGGGCTCGAACGACGGGCCACCCCGGGATCATCGCGGCCCCGAGCGGCCGCAGGTCGAGTATCGCGACTCGGTGGCCGTCGGCTTGCCGGAGGCGGGCTCGCTCGTGCGCGGGGTACGGTTCCCGCGCGAGGGTCACGCGTTCTTCACCTGGGATCCGATCCGCCACGAACGGCCAAACCGCACCTGGCGACGCTGGGGCACCGACGACCTCGTTCGCAGGACGATCCGGGTGATCCGCGAATTCGCGAAGGACCACCCGGACGCTCCGAGAGTCGGTGTCGGCGACCTCTCGCTACGCGAAGGGGGCGACTTCAGCGCCGCGGTGAGTGGGGGCATCGGGCACGCGACCCATCAAAACGGCCTGGACATCGACGTCTATTACCCGATCGAGAGCGGCAAGGAGCGCGCCCCCCGAACCATCGAAGAGGTCGACGTTCCTCTCGCACAAGACCTGGTTGACCGCTTCGTCGCCGCAGGCGCCACCACCGTCTACGTCGGCCCGAACCTGCCGCTGACGGGCCCACCGGGCGTCGTAGTGCCGCTGGTCAACCACGACAACCACCTACACGCGCGCTTCGCGCGTTGACGGCCGCCGCCACTCTGGAGGGGCGGATGAAGCCTTAGTCGCTTTGCATGGAAAGCGCATAAGTCGTCCCGTGTGCACAAGAGTCGTTTCGCACCCCTAAGGTGTCCGGTTATTCGACTCTCGATCGAAGTAGGTGCTTAGGACGAAAAGCGCTCGTTCGGAGATACTGCGCAAGCGATGTCTCAGGAGAACGTGGAAACGACGCTTCGGTGCTTCTACGACGCTTTCAATAGGCAGGACGCCGCTGCAATCGAGGCGATGGTTGATGACGACGTCGTGTTCGAGGAGACCCCCGGCTTCAATCCGCAGGCTGGGGTTTACCGCGGGCGAAAGGCAGTCCGCCGGTACACCGAAGGCTGGTTCAGATTCTGGAAGACCGTGAGGGCGGAGGTGATGACGATTACCCCAGGCACGGAAGGGCGCGTGGCGATCTCGGTGCGGGTCACGGTCGTCGGGCTCGAGAGTGACATGGTTATCGCCGACTATTGGGGTCACGTCGCCGAGGTGCGCGACGGGAAGCTGATCCGCGCCACCTTCTATAGAACTCCGGACGAAGCGCTCGAGGCTGCCGGGCTGACGGAGTGAGGCGTGATACCGCCTAAAGAGTTCCGCCCGGGGTGATGTAGACCGACGGGGTCGCGCGCTAACGCCCTTTGCGCAAGATCTTCGCGCCGACCTTCGTGAGCGGCACGATGCCCTCGCGGAGGGCTTTGGCGCGCTCGCCGGGCTTTGAGCCGTAGAGGAGCTTGGCCGAGGAGCGGAGCGCTCCGCCGAGCGTCTCGTCATACGGCTGCCACCAGAAGTCGCGGGTTAGGCCCGGCTCCCAGGCGATGTGTTTGATGTTCACGCATTCATAGAAGCCGAACTTGGAGTGCGAGCGGCCGAGGCCCGAGTCCTTGACGCCGCCCCACGAGGTCTGGAGCGCACCGTGGGAATAGGAGTGGTCGTTGATCCAGACCATTCCCGACTCGATCCGGCGGGCCATGCGCTCGCCCTTTGAGCGGTCCTTGGTCCAGATCGAGGCGCCGAGGCCGAAGTTCGAGTCGTTCGCTCGCTCGAGCGCCTCTTCCTCGGAGCCGACGATCACGATCGGAGCGACCGGGCCGAAGATCTCTTCGCGCATGATGCGCATCTCGTCCTCGACTCCGGCGAGCACGACCGGCGCAATGAAGCGGCCGTCCATGCCGTCGACCTCGCGCGGGCCGCCGGTCAGACGATCCGCGCCTGAGCTGAGCGCGTCGTCGACGAGTCCTGTGACCAGGTCCGCCTGCTCGGCGGAAACCATCGGGCCGATCTCGGTCGTCCACTCGATCGGATCGCCGACCGTGAGCCGGTCCGTCTCGCGAACAACGCCCTCGAGGAAGCGGTCCGCGACCGAGTCGACCACGTACGTGCGCTCGATCCCCGAGCAGGTCTGTCCCGCGTTCGCGAATGCGCCCCAGACGCAGCCGGAAACCGCGTTCAATAGATCGGCGTCAGCGCAGACGATCTGCGGGTCCTTGCCACCGAGCTCGAGCACCGAGCCCTTCATCTTGCTCGCGCAGATCTCGCCGACCTTTCGTCCCACCTCTACCGAGCCGGTGAAAAAAACCTTGCCGACGCCGTCAGCCTCACAGATCGCCTGGCCGATCTGGCCGCCACCGTGGACGGTCCGAACCAGCCCCTCCGGGACTCCGCCCCGCTCGAACGCCTGCTGGATCCGCTCGCCGAGGAGCGGCGTCAGGCTCGCGGGCTTGAGGACCACGCCGTTCCCGCACATGAGCGCGATCGCGACCTCGCCGAACGGGATCGACCACGGGTAGTTCCACGGAGCGATCACCCCGACCACGCCGATCGGCTCGTAGCTGAAAAAGCTCCGTTTGGTCTTGAAGAAGAGCTGCGGGTAGGAGATCGGCTCGTCGCGAAGGATCTTCGGCCCCTCGTCCGCGCACCAATGCAGCGCGTCGATCGTGGGCACGAGCTCCATCACGTAGCTCTCGGCCATTGGCTTGCCCTGCTCGGTCGAGATCAACCGGGCGATCCCCTCCATGTCCTCGACCAGCTCGTCGGCTACCCGGCGGAGATAGCGGCCTCGATCCTCTGGCGCGAGCTGCGCCCAGAACGGCTGAATCTCGGCGATCTCGGCGACGACGTCGTCCACGCCGTCCGGCTCGGTCGTCTCGACCGTGCCAACGAGAGCGCCCGTCGCGGGGTTGAAGGATTCGAGGTGCCCCATCGGGCGTCAAATCTAGAGCGCGTGAGGTGGTGGCGCGCTAGACGTCGTCGCCGCGAAGGCGCCGGAGCTCTTCCAGCCGCTCTTTGAGCTTCGCCTCATAGCCCCGATCGGTGGGCTCGTAGAAGCGGGCTCCCCGGACGTCGGCCGGGAGGAGCGACTCGTCCGAGACTCCCTTCGGATCCGAGTGCGGGTACTGGTACCCCTGTCCCCGCCCGAGCTCAATGGCGCCGGGGTAGCCGCCGCTGCGTAGCTCGTCCGGCGGCAGCTTGGCGCCGTGCTCGCGGACGTGGCGCGTCGCCGCGCCGATCGCCGTCGTCGCGGCGTTGGACTTCGGCGCAAGGGCTAGATACGCGGCGGCCTGGGCGAGGTTGAGCGCGCACTCGGGCAAACCCACCCGGTCGACGGCCGCTCCCGCCGCGGTTGCGACCGAGAGCGCCCTCGGGTCGGCGTTGCCGATGTCCTCCGAGGCGAAGATGACCATTCGCCTGGCGATGAAGCGCGGATCCTCGCCGCCCTCGAGCATCACCGCGAGATAGTAGATCGAGGCGTCGGGATCTGAGCCCCGCGTGGCCTTGATCCAGGCCGAGATGTAGTCGTAATGCTTGTCGCCCTGGCGGTCGTATGCGATCGCCTTGCGCTGGAGCGCATCCTCGGCCGTCGCGAGATCGATCGCACAGTCGACGGCACGAGCCGTCTCGACCGCCCGCTCGAGCGCGCCGAGTGCTGCGCGAGCATCTCCGCCCGAGCGCAGAGCAAGCAGCTCGAGGGCGTCGTCGTCCACCCCCGGCGGATCTGCGATCCCACGGTCCGGGTCGTCGAGCGCGCGACGCAGAAGAGCTTCCGCGTCGGCCGCGCTCAGCTCACGCAACTCGTAGATCTGGCAGCGCGAGAGAAGTGCGCCGTTCACCTCGAAGTACGGATTCTCGGTGGTGGCGCCGATCAGCGTGACCAAGCCCTCCTCGACGGCCGGCAAGAGCGCGTCCTGTTGCGCTTTGTTGAAGCGGTGGATCTCATCCAGGAAGAGCACGGTGCGCCGCCCGGACTGACGTCGCTCACGGGCGCGCTCGATCACCGCGGTCACCTGAGCCTTGCCGGCGTTCACCGCCGACTCCTCCTCGAAGGCGGCGTCTGAAGTCTGCGCGATGATCCGAGCGAGCGTCGTCTTGCCTGAGCCGGGAGGGCCGTAGAGGATCGCCGAGTGAGGCTCGCGGGTTTCGACCGCCGTTCTGAGTGCCGAGCCTTCGCCGAGCAGGTGATCCTGGCCGCGAAGCTCGTCTAGGGAGCGCGGCCGCATCCTGACCGCCAGCGGCGCCTCGGCGGCGGGAACGTCGCGGGTTATCTCCGTCTTCTCCGCCTCGTCGAACAGCCGTCCCTCCATGCCCGACGAGTATGAAGGGCGCGGAACCCGTCTAGCCTCAGGCCGGCATGAGCGCCACCGCTGAGACGACGACCCTCGGAGCCGAGGCGGTCCAGCTCCTGTCCGAGCTTCTTCGCTTCGACACCGTGAACCCGCCGGGAAACGAGCGCCCCGCCCAGGAGCATGTAGCCGCGATTCTTCGTGAGGCCGGCTTCGAGGTCGAATTGCTCGAGCGCGAGCCCGATCGCACCAACCTCGTCGCGCGCCTTGAGGGCCGCGCTGACGGGCCGACCTTGGCCTTCATCTCGCACATGGACACTGTGCCCGCGGACGCGGCCGCTTGGAGCTTCAGCCCGTGGTCGGGCGACGTTGTCGACGGCTTCGTCCAAGGCCGCGGCGGCCAGGACATGAAGGACCAGGTTGCGACCGAGGTCGCGGCGGCGGCGCACCTGGCGCGCTCGGGCTGGCGCCCCGAGCGCGGCGAGCTAAAGGTGATCGTCGCGGCCGACGAGGAGCTCGGCGCTCACCTTGGCGCTAAATGGCTTTGCGAGGAGCACCCCGAGAAGGTTCGCGCGGACTTCGTTGTGAACGAGGGCGGCGGAGCGCTCTTTGAGATCGGCGGCGAGCGCTTCTACCCCTGCTCGCTGGGCGAGAAGGGCGTTTTTCGCTTCAAGCTGGTCGCCCGCGGGCGAGCCGGGCACGGCTCGGTGCCGGGCTTGGGCGACAACGCCTTGCTGCGGCTGGCTCCGGCGATCTCGCGGCTGGTCGAGCAACCGCCGCTCGAGCCAACGGAGGCCGGGCTCGAGTTCCTCCGCGCGACGGTCGGCCGCGAGGTCGACGGCTCGAATCCAGGCGACCTCGTCGCCGCCCTGGCCGACCTGCGGCGCGTGGCACCCGAGGCAGCCGCCTACATGGCTGAGCCGATGATGCGAGTCACGCTGGTGCCGACCCGCGCTGAAGCCTCCTCCTCGGACAACGTGATCCCGGCGCGCGCCGAGGTCGTCGTCGACTGCCGGGTGCCGCCGGGCCTTGGCGAAGATCACGTGCGCGAGCGGGTCTCCGAGGTGCTCGGCACCCTGGATCCACACATCGAGCTCGAGTTCATCGACCAGACCGTGGGAAACGAATCCCCGTATGAATCGGAACTTGCGAGCGCGATCCGCGAGTGGCTGGCGGAGGCCGACCCCAGCGCAACGCTGGTTCCCACGGTCATGCCCGGGTTTTCTGACTCGCACTGGTTTCGCAAGGCGTTCGGCTCGACCGTGGTCTACGGCTTTCACCCGCAGCGGGAGCTCGACATGCTGAGCGCGGCGCCGCTCGTTCACGGCGTCGACGAGCGAGCTGCAGTCGCGGACGTCGAGCTTGCGGCACACTTCTACGAATGGCTGGCGAGGAAGATCCTGGGTTGAGGGGGGAGGCCGTGCCGCCGGAGGGGTCAGACCCCTCGTTGGCGGAGGTGCCGACCGAAAGCTCGGCTCAGGGGTCTGACCCCAGGCTTCGCCTCGGCGGGATGGCGCTGCGGAACGGGCTCCTGGTGCACGGTCCGACCCACTGGGCGGTGGCGGTCCGGAACCGCTCAGGTGAGATCGAGGTCGCGTCGGGCGTCAAGCCCTCGTTCGCTCGTGGAAAGCTCGCGACGACGCCCCTCGTTCGCGGACCCCTGCGACTGGCCGAAGCACTCGCGGTGATCCCGCTGGCTCGTACCAGGCTCCGAGCGGCGCGCCTGCCGTTCGAAGATCCTCGCGTAATCGTGGCGGCGGCGATGGCGAGCGTGGCGTCGGTCGCTGCGCGAAAGCTCGCGCGGGGAAGCGCCTCGCGTGAGGCGCTGGTAGCCGTCCTGGGACTCACCCCGGCCCTCGCGGCGCTTCGCGACCCCGATCTTGCGGCGTACCACGGCGCCGAGCACAAAGCGATCGGCGCGTATGAGTCCGGCGGCTCCGCCGCGGACGAGCCCAAGGAGCACCAGCGCTGCGGCTCGAACCTGATCGGCCCGATGCTGGCGTTCAGCGTGGCAGGGCAGATCATCGTCGAGGGGACGCTCGAGCGTCCGTCGGCGATCGCCCGCGGCGCCGCGTCGCTCGCGGCAACCGGCGCAGCCGTCGAAGTGTTCGCCTTCTCGGAGCGAAAGCCCGAAGCCGCACTATCTCGTGCCGTCCACGGAGCCGGCTATGAGATTCAGCGCCTGGTGTCGACCCGCGAGCCGACGCCGGAGCAGCTCGCGGTGGGCGAAGCAGCCGTGCGAGAACTACTAAGAGTCGAGCCCGTGAGTGCCGATAATGCCTCAGAGGACTCCGCAGGGGTCGCTCAGACCCCACCGCTATGAGCCTTTCCGCAACTTCACTCGCGTTCTCTTACGAGGACTTCAAGTACGACATCCTGCCGATCGCGCCGATTCTGATCCTGGTCGTCATCTGCTACTTCATGTGGCGGACCCTCAAGCTGATGCCGCGGACCAAGCCGCAGGAGATCAGCTCGAAGTCGAAGCAGACGGTCACCTTCGACGACGTCGCCGGTGTCGAGGAGACCAAGGCCGAGCTTCGCGAAATCGTCGACTTCCTTTCCGACCCCAAGCGGTTCAAGCGCCTGGGAGCAAAGGTCCCGAAGGGCATCCTCCTGCACGGCCCGCCGGGGACCGGCAAGACGCTCCTGGCCAAGGCGGTCGCGCACGAGTCGGGAGCGACCTTCCTCTCGCAGTCGGCTTCCTCGTTTATCGAGATGTTCGCCGGCCTGGGCGCGGCGCGCATCCGCCGCCTTTTCAAGGAAGCGCGGGAAGCAGCCCCCGCGATCGTCTTCATCGACGAGCTCGACGCAGTCGGAGCCGAGCGCGGATCGGACGTCTCAGGTGAGCGCGACCAGACGCTGAACCAGCTCTTGGTCGAGATGGACGGCTTCAACTCGCAGGACAACGTGGTGGTCATGGCTGCCTCGAACCTCCTGGAGAAGCTGGACAAGGCGCTCCTTCGCCCCGGCCGCTTCGATCGCCAGGTCTTCGTTCCACCCCCCGACCTGAATGGCCGGGTCGAGATCCTGAAGGTGCACACGAAGACGAAGCCGCTCGGCCAAGACGTGAGCCTGGACCGTGTCGCGCGCCACGCCTCGGGCCTCACGGGTGCCGATCTGGCGAACCTCGCCAACGAGGCGGCGATCCTCGCGGGCCGGGAACAGCGCGAGTTCATCGTCCAGGCTGATTTCGACAACGCCATCGAGCGCGTCGTCGCCGGCCTCCAGTCGCGAAAGATCATCACGGACCAGGAGAAGAAGGTCATCGCGTGGCACGAGGCGGGCCACGCGATCGCCTCCGAGCTGCTTCCCTCGGTCGACCGCGTGCAAAAGGTTTCGATCGTCCCCCGCGGCAAGGCGCTCGGGTACACGCTGAACCTCCCGCAGGAAGACCGCTATCTCAAGACGCGCCAGGAGCTGATCGACTACATGAAGGTTCTGCTCTCGGGCAGAGTCGCCGAGCAAATCACCTTCGGCCGCGTCACGACGGGAGCCTCCGACGACCTAAAGAGGGTCACCGTCATCGCGCGCTCGATGGTCGACGACTACGCCATGGGCACCCATATCCGCTCCCACCAGGTGCCGGCCGACGACTTCACCGCCTCAGAAGCGCTTCGTCGGATCCGCGACGAGGAGGTTCAGGAGATCTCCGAAGAGGCTTACCGCGGCGCTCACCAGCTGCTCTCCGATCACCGCGACCTCCTGGACGAGGTCGCCGAGCGCCTCCTCGCCAACGAGTCCATCGAGCACGACGAGATCGAGGAGATCATGTCGGCACATCGAGAGCGCCGGGACGACTCGGTCGACGACCGGCCATCGGACGCATCGCTTCCCGCGGAAGTTCTGGCCACGCGCGAGCGAAAGCGCGCCGAGCGCTCCCAGGACGTCTGAGCTAGTTCTTCTTCTTCTTGATCTTGATCTTCACCCTGTCGGTGGCTTGGTGAATGGCCGTCGAGTTGGCGGCCACCCAACGGCCATTGTGGGTCGCGTTCTTCCTCGGGTCGTCTTCCGACTGGATGATGAAGGCGGACGCGCCACTCCCGAGGGTGTAAGGAAAGTCGTCGAGGATGACACCGAATTTCGAGTCGGTGAGATCGTGGCGGGTGAGGGTCGCGCCGCTCGTGTTTGAGACTTCGTAGCAGACGTCGAGCGGAGTCTTCTTCTTGACCCTGATCGTGTCCTTGGTCGGCGCGCAGACCTGATCCGTCTCATCCTCGGGCGTCGGATCGACCCGCACCGTCATCTTGAGTGAGATCCCGCCGCCTGCATCGACCGCAGGAGCTGTCGCCATTAGGAGCACCGCCGCTGCCCCAGCGATTGCCACGCGTTTCATCTGAATCTCCCCTCCCGGGTGGTCGAGTGTCTGCCGATCATGAACGGTCGAAAGGCTCCGTGCAACCCAAATACACTCGGGCCCGATGTTCGGCCTGATCGATCACATCGGAGTCGCCACCGACGACCTCGATGCGTCACTCGCCCTTTACGAGGGCTCGATGGAGATGCCCATCGCCCATCGCGAGACGGTTGAAGAGCAGGGCGTCGAGGCCGTCCTCCTGGACGTCGGCGACTGCCACGTCGAGCTGCTCCGCCCGCTTGGGCCTGAGACGCCCGTCGGCAAGTTCTTGGACCGCAAGGGACCTGGGCTACATCACGTCGCCTACCGCGTCGACGACATCGCATCGGCGCTCTCGAGCCTGGCCGACGCCGGCGTCGACCTGATCGACAGGGAGCCTCGAACCGGCATTCGCTCGAGCCAGGTCGCGTTTCTTCACCCCCGCTCGACCGGCGGCGTCCTGACCGAGATCGTCGAACCAGCGAAGGGACACTGAGAGCGCATGGCCGAGGCAGAAACGAAGGTCGAGATCGGGTTCGGGATTGGGCAGGTGCTTTCCGTGAAGCTGTCCGAAGCAGAGTTGACCGACCTGCGCAAGGCGGTCGAGTCGGGCAACGGCTGGCACGACCTCAAGACGCAGGAGGGAAGCGTCGCCCTCAACCTCGCGACCGTCGTCTTCATCCGCGTTGCCGACCCGGCGCGCGGAATCGGGTTTCGCTACGGGCTAGTTCTCGCGCTCCATCAGGACGCGGCCGGAGGATCTTTCCCGAGGCCGATTTGGGGATCTCGTCGATCTCCTCGACCAGACGCACCTTCTTTTGCGGTGAGACCTCCTCCGCGACGTGAGCCATCAGCGCGTCGTGGTCGAGATCCGTTCCCTCGGTCGGGACGACGTAGGCCTTCGGGATCTCGCCCGCGTCCTCGTCGGGCACACCGATCACGGCGACGTCAGCCACATGGGGATGGTTGATCAGGATCGCCTCGAGCTCAGCCGGGGGCACCTGGAAGCCCTTGTACTTGATCAGTTCCTTCAGGCGATCGACGATGTAGTAGAAGCCGTCCGAGTCACGCGTGGCGATGTCTCCGGTGTGTAGCCAGCCGTCCGAGTCGATCGTCGCGGCCGTCGCCTCGTCGTTGTTGAGGTACCCGGCCATGACCTGCGGGCCGCGGATCCAAAGCTCGCCCCGCTCGCCCTCGGCCGCGTCCTCGCCCGTCTCGGGATCGACGATGCGGCACTCCGTGTCCTCGAGCTCCCTGCCGATCGAGCCCGCGCGGTTCTCGCCGTCGGGGCGGATGATGTGGGTGACCGGGCTGGTCTCGGTCATCCCGTAGCCCTGGATCACGTTGCAGTCGAGCCGCTCCGCCACCTTGTCGGCGAGCTCGGCGCCAAGGGGCGCCGCGCCGGACATGATCGTCGTGATCGACGAGAGGTCCCGCTCGTCCACCGCGGGGTGCTTGGCGAGCGCCAGCGCGATCGGCGGCACCACGTAGACCAGCGAGACCTTGTGCTCCTGGATCAGGTCGAGGAATTGATCGAGGTCGAAGCGCGGCATCGAGACGATCGTCGCCCCCGCCCGCAGGCCCTGGTTCATGATCACGGTCTGCCCATAGATGTGGAAGAAGGGCAAGACACCAACGAGTGTGTCGCCCTCCTCGATCGAGAACGCCTCCTGGATCTGGATCAAGTTCGCGATGAGGTTTGAGTGCGTCAGCATCACGCCCTTCGGCAGGCCTGTGGTGCCACTCGAGTACGGCAGCACTGCCAGGTCATCTCCCGAGACGCCCACCTCGGGCGCGTCGGCGGGATCGCCCATCAGGTCTGACAGCGCGGTGGCGCCGTCCTCTGCCTCGCCGACCACGAAGATTTCCTCGACACCCGCCGCCTCGGCCGCCTTCTTTGCCGTGTCCATGAACTGTGGGATCGTGAGCAGGAACTTCGAGCCGGAATCCTCGAGCTGGTGCTGGAGCTCGCGCGCCGTGTAGAGCGGGTTGGCGGTCGAGGCCCGCCCACCGGCGCGAGCAACCCCGTGAAACGCCACCGCGTACTCGGGCAGGTTGGGCATGTAGATGCACAGGGAGTCGCCCTCCTTGAAGCCACGGGCCGCCAGTCCAGAGGCGAGCGCCCGAATCCCCCGCTCGAGCTCGCCGTAGGTGATCGTGCGGCCAGTGGGGCCATCGATGAGCGCGGGCTTGTCCTGAAGCTCTTCAGCGCGCTCGAGGACGAATGTGGTGACGTCGGTATCCGGGTAGTTCATGTATCTAACGTGTCGCCGAACGGCGGCGCGAGAAGCAGGTGTCGTTCATGTACCCACACTATGCATTCGAGGACGAGCGAAGTTCCAGGTATTCGGCGCGCTCGCAAAAGCTCTCTTGCATCTCGGCGGTGAGCTCGGTGAGGAACTCGCGGCGGTAGACGTCGTCGGTGAGCATCGCGATCGCGAAGTAGAGGCCGGTGAACGCCGCGATGGCACCGGCAACACGAAGGAGCTCCTCGCTCAGGATCGCGTCGTGGCCGAAGAGGTCGAACTCGATCAAGCCGTTCGGTTCGCGACCCGCCCACTCGGCGGTGATCTCGGGGTCGATGGCCAAGAGGCCCAGGGCGACGAAGAACCCTCCGATCGCGAGGCACACCGCGAGCACCTGTAGGCCCTGGCTTACGAACATCACAAGTCCCACGTTCAGGCTTTCGCGCCGGTCGAGCGCGGGTGCGTCCGCGCCTGCCTCGCGCTCGAGCGCGCGGACCTCGTGCGGAAGCCGGGCGATCAAGAAGACCATCCCGAGCGCCACGAATAGCCCGGTCAGGATCGCGAGCGCCGCAAGCTCCACGCCTGAGAAGACCTGCCAAACCTCGGCGGTGAGGAACAGGACCACCGAGAAGATCATGAGCAGCGGAACCGCTCGCGCGAACAGCATCACCGATGCCTGGAGCTGCCTGACCATGCGCCCCAGCGTCCAGCGGACGACTGATATGAGCCCGAGACCCACGACCGCGTAGACCAAGCCGAGGAGCAGCAGGTTCCCGGCCAGCGTCACGAGCGCGCTCAGCCATTGGCCCCCGAAGACGAGGGGCAGGACAGCCGGAATCAGGACGAAGCCGGCCAGCTCAACAAGGCCCAGATCCTCCGGGATCGCGATCGCCGGCCGGCCGCGCGCACGATTCAAGAGGGCGATCCCGGCGAGCAGGAGCGCCAGGGCCCCGGCGACGGCCGCCACGTTGGCCCACGGCGACCAGTCGAGGTTCAGCGCACCCAGGACCTCCGCCAGGAAGACCAACCCAAGGAGCGGCGCGGCGCGGTTGAAGATGTCAGTCGCAGCTGAGCGCTCCGCGATGAACAACGGAAGCCCGGCGCGGCGAAACGCCTGCTCGTATGCAAGCAGCTTCGCGTGCTCAGGACCTCCGGTCACGACGAGACCGTAAACGAGGCGAGGCGCCTCAGGTTATGAGAGGCGCCTCGCCTGCGATTGATGCTTGTCGTTGCGCCTAGCGCACGTACGCGTCGCCCGCGCGGTCGCGGGTCGAGCGCTGCGACGTGGCGCGCGCCCGGCGCTCGGGCTCGGTCTCGCGCACGAACTTGAGGTCGAACGCAAACGTGTGGACCGAGTGAGCGACCGCGTCCGTCATCTGGTCCAGGGCGCGCTTCGAGACATTCGAGATGTCGTCGCACGCCTGGTGATAACACGGGTCAAACTCTTCGCCCGCGGTTCCTCCGTAGACGATCTGCTCGTTCTCGGTCTTGACATCCTCGGCGCCGGTGAACAGGCCACCCGCGGGGATCCCGATGTCGATAAACGCCATGTAGTCGGAGCGACCGTCGAACTCGCTCTGTCCGGACGCCAGGCCCTTCTCCTCGAAGTAGCGCTGGAACGCGCGCTCGATCGTGTCCGATCCCGGAGGCCCACTCTCGCCGAAGGCGGAGCCGTTGCCGTCGTAGATGAACCGCGCGAAGTTCGGCGATCCGATCATGTCGAAATTGAGGTACAGCGCGATGCGCGATGCGCCACGGTTCGTCAGGCGAGAGACGTACTCATCGGAGCCGACCAAGCCGGACTCCTCGGCGCCCCACCAGGCAAACCGGAGCCGGCTCTCGGGCTCGATGTCCAGCTTCGAGATCTGGAGCGCGGTCTCGAGCAGACCGGCAGACCCCGAGCCGTTGTCGTTGATGCCGGGGCCCTCGGGAACCGAATCGAGGTGCGCGCCGGCCATGACGACGTTGTCGGTAGCGCCTTCCTTCGAAGTCGCGATGACGTTCTCGGTCGTGATGATCTCGGACGAGGTGTCCGTGACGATGTGGACGGTGACGCCGGTCGGGCCGTCGGTCTGGCCGTTCGCGAGCTCGTTGCCGAGCGCGAACGTGGTGCCGAGCACCGGCAGGTCCCGGCGGGGCTCGCCGAGCGTCGCCAAGAGCAGGTCGGTTCGGCCCTCCTGGCCCTCGTTGAAGATCACGACTCCGGACGCCCCGGCGGCGTCCGCGTTGTCCGCCTTGACGGCGAAGTCGCAGGTGCCGCGCTGAACGAGCGCGATGTTGCCGGGGGTAAATCCGGTGAAGTCCTCGGGCTCGCAGCCGCTGTTCGAGGTAGACGGCTCTGCGCCCGGAGGCAAGACCAGATCAACCGCTTCGACCGGAGCCGTCACGTTGCCCGAACCCGAGAAGTCAGCGGTGGCGAAGTCCTCGCCGTAGACGTACTCTTCCTGCTCAGGAGCCGTCTGCTCGAAGGTCGCCTCGGTTTCTTCGGTAAAGGCTTCGAACTCGAAATCCTGCCGCCTGATGTTGTATCCGGCCCTCTTCATCCTCCTCGCGATGTAGTCCGCGGACTGGTCGTAGCCGGCCGTGCCGGAGGCACGCGTATCGCCGTTTCTGTCCGCGATCCGCTGGAACTCGCGCAAGTGGTCCATCACGCCCTTGGCGGAGACGGCATCGCGAAGCTCCTCGGACTTTGAGAACGCGTCCTTCTTTGCGCTAGTCGCGCCGGTGGCCAGAAGGCCGCAAAAGATGAGCGTGGCCATCGCCAGGCTCAAAAACTTCTTGGTCAAGAGAATCTCCCATCCAGTACTCCGGCGCAGCAGACCCCCACGGCCAACGCCCTGATGAATATTCGGTTCCCGATAGCCCCGCTCCAAAAACATGATCGCCTTCGGTTGATAGGGAGCCACCGAGTAGAAATGGGTGCCCTCCACTCGAAAGGAATCGAATGACGAGCCCCGTCGCCGGCTTGAAAGGAGCACGCTCGGTCGCCCTGCTCGCCAATCCGGATTCGGGCTCAGGCGAGGCCGGCGAGGTCGCGGCGTGCCTGCGCGAGCACGGCCTCGAGGTCCGCGAGTTCGAGCTGGCGGACGCGGACGAAGCGGTTGCGTTGGGCGCCGAGGGTTTCGTCGTCGCGGGTGGAGACGGCTCGCTCGCGTGCGTGGCCGCGCCTGCGGCTCGAGCAGGGCTTCCACTCGCAGTGATCCCGACCGGCACCGCCAACGACTTCGCGCGCGAGCTCGGCATCCCGCGTGAGGCCACGGAAGCGTGCGAGCTTGCCGCCGAGGGCGCGCGCACCAGGCCCCTCGACGTCGCGCGCATGGGCGAGCGCCCCTTCCTGAACGTCGCGAGTCTCGGGCTGCCACCCGCAGCGGCCGAACACGCACACGGGCTCAAGCGGCTCCTGGGCCCGTTCGCCTACGCCGTCGGAGCCCTGCGCGCTGGACTCAAGGCCACGCCCGTCGCCTGCACGGTGCGCTGCGACGAGCGCGAGGTCTACGCGGGCAAGGTTTGGCAGGTCACGGTCGCCTGCTCAGGCGCCTTCGGCGGGGGCTCGTCGATCGAGACCAACCTCGCCGACCGAAAGCTCGACGTGGTGGTGATCGAGGCCGGCTCGCGCGTAAAGCTCGCGCACCACGCGTACGGGCTACGTCGCGGCGGAATCGGCGACCAAGCGGGGGTGACCAAGGTTCGCTGCGCACATGCTCACGTCGAGCTCGACGCTGAAGAGCCCTGGAACGTCGACGGCGAGCTGGTCGGGTCAGGCAGCTGCGAGTTTCGCGTCGACCCCGATCCGGTCCAGGTGATCGTCGGTTGAAGCTGCCCCTAAAAGAACCCAACCGCTCCCACGCCCGATTGGCCTGGCCGGCTGCGCTCGCCGCCCTGGGGATCGGGTGGTACGTCTCCGACAGCCTTCGCCACCGCCGGGAGGGCGCTTTCGGCTACGACCTCGGCACGTCGCTCGAGATCGACTCGCCCGATTTCCTGCGCGCAACTGAAGCGTTCACCGGAGCACCGATCTCCGAGGGATCCGAGGTAGAGCTCTTCATCAACGGCGACCAGATCTTTCCGGCAATTCTCGAAACGATCAAGAGCGCCAAGCGCACGCTCACGCTCGAGACGTACGTCTACTGGACGGGCGACGTCACCCGCGAGATCTCCGAAGCGGTGTGCGAGCGCGCCCGCGCGGGAGTCGAGGTCAAGGTCCTCCTGGATGCGCTCGGCTCGGCGATGATGGACACAGATCAGATCGATCGCATGAACGACGCGGGCGCGGCCGTCCACCGGTTTCGCCCGATCCGTCCTTACACGATGCGGCGCCTGGCGAACCGCTCGCACCGCAGGGTCCTGGTCGCCGACGGCAAGGTGGGAATGACGGGCGGCGTGGGCATCGCCGAGGAATGGACGGGCGACGCACAGGACTCCGATCACTGGCGCGACTCCCATGTTCGGGTTCGGGGTCCGGTGGTCCGGCACCTCCAAGGCTCGTTCGCCGAGCACTGGCTCGAAGCGACTGGCGAGGTGCTCTCCGGCGAGGATTACCTCCCCCATCTCAAGCGGACAAAGGGTGGCGGCAAGGTGCAGCTGGTTCGCTCGAAATCGGGCGTTGGAGACACCAACGTCGAGATCCTCTATTACCTGGCGATCGCGTCCGCGCGCCGCTCGCTGGATCTGACCTCGGCGTACTTCGTACCCCGGCCGGCGTTCACCGACGCGCTCGCCGACGCGGCGGAGCGCGGCGTCAACGTCCGCATCCTGGTTCCGGGGCCCCACATCGACAAAGGCTTCGTGCGCGTCGCGGGGCGGGATGCGTACTCCCAGCTCCTGGAGGCCGGGGTCCGCCTTTTCGAGTTCCAGCCGACGATGCTCCATGCCAAGTCGCTGGTGGTGGACGGCGCCTGGTCGTCCGTGGGCACGATCAACTTCGACAACCGCTCATTTCAGCTTCACGACGAGATCACGCTCTGCGTGTGGGACGACCACTTCGCGGGGCTCCTCTCCGAGCAGTTCGAGAAGGACATCAGCCGCTCCGACGAGATCACCCAGGAGCGGTGGGCGGGCCGCGGCTTGAGAAGGCGGGCGGCCGAGACGTCCATGCGCGTCCTTCGGCGCGAGCTTTAAGCGTATCCTCGCCACCCCTCGTGATCAAGCCTCCATGGAAAAAGACCCAACCCGAGCGCCGGATCGACTGGCTCCTCGCGAGGCTTCGCACCACCAGGCCGCCCGCGCGGAAGCCGGGCCTCCGGGGAGCGCTTGGCGCGGCGGACCAGGCGGTCCTTCGCTTCTTCCGGACCAAAGCTCCGCACGACCCCGCGAGCGAGACCGTCGTGAAGGGCCTCGGCTTGATCGGCGAGACGGCGGCAATCTGGGTCGCGATCGGCCTCGCCGGGGCGGCCAACGACCGCGAGCGCCGGCAGCGCTGGCTGATCGGCGCCGCCACCGGCCCGGGAGCCGTCGTGGCCAACTACGCCCTGAAGGTCTCGTTCGGTCGTGAGCGGCCCCTCCTCGAGGGCCACCCTCCCCTCGCACGCGCACCCTCCAAGCTCTCGTTCCCGTCTGCGCACGCTACCTCTTCGATGGCGGCGGCGACCGCCTTCGGGCGGGTCGAGCCGCGGACACGCCTGCCCCTCTACGCGCTGGCGACCTCGATCTGCCTGTCCCGGCCGTACCTCGGGATGCACTACCCGTCTGACGTCGTGGCGGGAGCCGCTTTCGGGCTTTTGATCGGCGGCCTTGTCCCAGGAGTCGGCGAGCGCACCCTCGAGGCGCGGATGGCCGACTTCGTCGCCGATCTCGGCCACGACCGGCCCGCAGGTGAGGCGGGTGCCGATGCCCCAGCGGCACCGGACCACGCTCCCGTCGACGCGCCCGAGGGGTCAGACCCCGCGCCGGGCTCTTCAGGGGCTCACGGCAGCTCTGGGTCAGACCCCAAGTGAAGGTCGGGATAGTCGGGCTGCCCAACGCCGGCAAGTCGACCCTCTTCAACGCCCTGACCCGTGGCGGCGCCGAGACCGGTGACTACCCCTTCACCACGATCGACCCCAACGTGGCCGTGGTCGCCGTTCCGGACGAGCGGCTCGACGCGATCGCCGAGACGGTGGGCTCGTCCTCGGTGGTGCTGGAGACGATTGAGTTCCACGACATAGCCGGCCTCGTGCGGGGTGCCTCCGAAGGCGAGGGCCTCGGCAACAGGTTCCTCGCGGCGATCAGAGAGACCGACGCGATCTGCCACGTCGTCCGTACGCACGATGCGAGCGCAGTCCCCCATCCCGAGGGGCGGGTGGACCCGCGCGACGACATCGAGTTGATCGAGCTCGAGCTCGTGGCAGCCGACCTCGACCAGGCCCAGCGCCGTCTCGAGCGGGTAACGAAGCAGGCACGCTCGCTGGACAAGGAGCTGGTGGCGGAGCGAGACTGGCTCGAGCGCGTGGTGGCCGCGCTCGAGGAAGGGCGACCGGTGCGAGAGGTGCCTGCGCCCGCCGACGCCCCCGAGGCGGTGCGCCAGCTGCAAGCGTTGACCTCGAAGCCGATCCTCTACGTCGCAAACGTCGACGAGGGATCCGAGGCCGTGCCGGCGGGCGTCGCCGAGCACGCGAAAGGAGCGGGGGCCGAAGCCGTCGCGATCAGCGCACGGATCGAGTCTGAATTGGCCGAAATCGAGGACCCCGAGGAAGCGGCGGAACTTCGCGGCGAGATGGGCGTCTCAGAATCGGGACTCGCCCGGGTCATCCGAGCCGCCTTCGAGCTTTTGGAGCTGATCACGTTCTTCACCGCGGGCGAGGACAACGAGGCGATGGCTCGAACCGTGCGACGCGGCTCGACTGCTTGGGAATCTGCCGCGAAGATCCACGGCGACATCCAGCGGGCGTTCGTTCGCGCCGAGGTCGTGAGCTGGCGCGACCTCGTCGACGCGGGCGGCTACGCGGGGGCGCGAGATCGCGGCAAGCTCCGCCTGGAAGGCCGCGACTACCTCATGGCCGACGGCGACGTGATGACCGTGAAGGTCTGAGCTACCGCGCCCAGCATCGCCGTATTACCATCGGCTCATGGAACGCGGGAACTCAATCAGATTGCTCAAGGTCGCCTCGGTGGCGTTCGCCCTCTCCGGCGGCGTCGCTCTCGCCGCACCGCCCACGATCACCGAGACGTTCGACTCGGGCGAGGACGGTTGGGAGATCTACGAGGACGGCTCCCAATCCGCCGCGACGTGGGTCTCGGCGGGCGGCAATCCGGGCGGGTTCATCCGCTACTCGGACGCCGAAGCGGCGAGCTCGGACGCGTTGTTCGCGGATGCCGGCTACGTCGCCAACATCTCGAGGTACGCAGGCGATCCGATAGTGGTCGACCTGCGGGCGAGCGGCGCGCGCGCCGACGGGCCCACCGTGTATCTTGGGCGACCCGTACTACCCGCAGGAACCGATGATCCACCTCGAGCGCGGCGGCGCGCTGTCAACCGCGTGGACCCACTACGAGTTCCCGCTGTCCTCGAAGAGCGCACACCGCTGGCGCGACGAGAACGGAAGAGGCCTGACCCAGAGCGAGTTCTCGGACTTCCTCGCAACCGATCCCGCGATCTACTTCCGCGCCGACTTTACGAGCGCGGCAGGCGAGGCGACCGACCTCGACAACGTCGGGATCGTGCCGCCAACGCCCCGCACGCTGAGCCTTCGCTTTCGCAAGACCCGGGACGAAGAGTTCTATGGGCGCCTGAAGAGCGACAACCCGGAATGCGAGTCGAACATCGAGGTCGGAGTGTTCCGGAAGGCGAACGGAAAGCGCAAGCTGATCGGATCGCCGACGACCGACGCCGAGGGCAGGTACGGCTTGAGCGACGCCGGCAAGCCGGGCACCTACTTCTCGCGCGTCGGGGAGACGGAGCTGGAACCGAGCGGGTTCTGCGAGGCGAAGAAGTCGAACAAGGTCAAACTCGACTGAGCGAGCTCACCCGTCGAGAAGGATCTCTGCGTTCTCGGAGACCGTCACGTGGATCGCGGCCGGCTCGTACGCGTAGTCCAGGATCGCGTGAGCGCGCAGGCGATCGAGCGCGAACTGGAAAGCCCGCGCCTGGCGATCCGACGCGTACTTGCGGCGGATGTCGAACGACCAGCCCGTGGTGTGGAGCGAGTACTCGGAGTCGCCTCCGGATTGATGCCAACCAGAAGCTCCTGATACTCGCGATCGCGGGTCAGGCTCGTGACCGTCAGCGGCTTCGACTCGCCCGAGACGGCGCTCGACCTTGCCCGCGAGGTAGGTGAGCGCGGCGAGCGCCTCGGGGCGAAGCACTCGATAGATCTCGGGGCTCCTCGTCGAGCTCTCGACGCCAGCTCGCCGGCCTGGCCGGCGAGCTTGAAGCCGAGCGAGCGGTCACTGGGCACCCGGACGAGCATCACCGTCGTCGGTCGCGTCGATGACGTCGTCCGGCGTCTCGAACACCTCGGTCTCCTCCTCGGGGTGGTAGGTCTCCTCCAGGGTGGCCTTCTGCGTTGCGAGGCTCGACCGAGGCCTCGAGCGCGGCGGGATCGTCGCGGTAGTCGTCGAGGATTCCTTCCGACGCGCAGCACCCGCCACAGATAGAGCGACGAATCGTCGCCGAAGCCGGCCAGGAGCTCGTAAGCCGCGCGGCGGTTCTGCGGCGAGGAGTCGAAGTAGAGGCGCGCGTAGTCGATCTCGTTCTGGGCCACCGTCTGCGCGGTCGACCTCGCCGTTGCTCGCTCCCCGACGTAGGCCGAGATCACGTTCTCGAGGTTGCCGATTCCCATGTGGTACGAGACGACCGCGAGCTCTTCCGAGCCGAAGCGGTCGGTGGCGATCTCGAGGTAGCGCGCCGCGCCTTCAAGCGCAAGCTTGGGGTCGAAGCGCTCGTCGACGCGCGTGCGCTCCGCGAGCAAGCGGTCGAGCGAGCTTGGCCTTGCCCTTCGCGGCGCTCGTTGATCTGATTCGTCAGCTCGACGCTCCGCGCCAGGTCGACCTGCATGCCCAGGAAGCTCGTCGCGGTCGAGGGGATGATCTGGGTCAGCCCCGACGCCGAGTTCGGCGTGCCGTCCGCCATCACCTGCGGGCGGCCGGCGCTCTCCAGGAAGACGATCGCCTCCAGCGTGTCGGGATCGACGCCCGCCGGCCGGGCGGCGGCCTCGATCTCGCGGCGCCAGCTCAGCGTTCGCTCGACCGAGGCGACGACGCCGCCCGGGCTCTTCTCGTAGATGACGTGCGAGGTGCCGAGCGTCGCGCGCTCGCGCAAGCTCTCGCGAGCTCTTCTGGGTCCAGGCCAGGGGGTCGCCCGACGCAAGGTCGAATCCGAGCGCGCCTCGCGCGAGATCTCCTCGATCTCGAGGTCGACGGGCTCCGAGCCGCCGACGCCGAGCGCCAGGACCAGCGCCGGCGATCGCTCACCGCCGAGCGCCATGAGCAGCCCGAGAGTGACCGCTAGACCCCTGGCCGCCTCTCGATCCACTGCCGTCCAATGTTAGGTTCCACGCCTCATGGAGCATCGGACGTCCAGGACGCAAGCGCGCTTTCCCGGACGTCGCGCCCGAGCAGGGGCACTACGAGAGCTTCTACCTGAAGGCATCGCAGCCTGGGGGCGGCCGGTCCGTCTGGCTTCGCCACACGACGCATCAGCGGCCCGGCGAGCCGGCTTCAGGGCTCGCTCTGGCTCACCGCGTTCGACGCGGACGCCTCCGGGCCCGCGCGCGACCAAGGCGACCATGCCCGCCGGCGAGGTGTCGGCTCCCGACGGCGCCTACATCCGGATCGGCGAGCTCGGTGCTGGCGCCCGGACGCGCCACGGGCTCGATCACTGGCGACGCGCCCGCGCGCGTCAGCTGGGACCTCGAGTTCTCGCGGCGACGCCGAGCCGCTTCGCCACCTGCCCCACGAGTTCATGTACAAGGCGAAGCTGCCGCGGACGAAGATGCTCAGCCCGCATCCCTACGCCACCTTCTCCGGGCGGGTCGAGATCGCCGGCGAGACGATCGAGCTCGACGGCTGGCCAGGCATGGTCGGCCACAACTGGGGCGCGGAGCACGCCGAGCGCTGGACCTGGATCCAGGCCTCGGATCTGGGCGGGCGCCCCGGCGACTACCTCGACGTCGCAGCGGGCCGAATCAAGATCGGACCGATCACCACCCCCTGGATCGCGAACGGCCGGCTCGTGCTCGACGGCGAGCCGTACACGCTCGGCGGCTCGGCAAGGTCGTACGGAACCGAGGTCGACGAATCCCCTGACGGCTGCACCTTCACCTTTCCCGGCAAGAACGTGAACGTGCAAGGGCCGCGTCGGCGCTCCGCTCAAGGACTTCGTCGCGTGGGTCTACGCGGATCCTGCCGGGCCGGAGCACAACGCCCTCAACTCTTCGATCGCGGACATCGAGCTGAAGATCGAGCGGCCGGACGCCAAGCACGCGCGCGTCGAGGTCGCGGGCGCCGCCGTGTACGAGCTTGGGACGCGGGACACCGACCACGGCGTCCCGCTCCAGCCGTTCCCGGACGGCTAGCCATTCGCCTAGCGCTTCTTGAAGCGCGCCCAGGTCGAGCGAAGGCCCAGACGGAAGCGGAGGGTGTCGCCCGAGACCACCGACGAGCCGCTCGAGCCGACCACGCGCGCCTGGACGATCCGCGGCGAGTGCCCTCGCTTGAGCACCTCGATCTTCTTCAGGTTGCCCTGGAAGAGGCCGGAAAGCTTCGACTCCATCTCGTCCTGCGAGTAGCGAACCGTCCAGCGATGGACAGGGGAGACGTCGTCGTACGGATCGTTGACGCGACTTGAGATAGGAGCGCGAGCTGCCGCCGGAGAAGCCGAACTCGCTGTTCTCGGTCTGCCCGCCCGAGGTCGAGAAGAAGAACGCCGTGGCGACCTGCGCCGCCGCTCTTGATCACCTCTCGACGTCGTCTTGTCGCGCCGCCTCGTTGGTGGACGCGCGTCTCCGATGAGACACCGCCGTAGACCTGGCTTCGAGTGTCGTCGTAGAGGTCGTAGCCGTCGCCGTTGACCGTCGTGGCCAGCGCGTAGGAGCGCGCGGCGACGGCCTGGGCGCGAAGGGCGTGCCTGCGGCCAGCTCGGCCGGCGACTCGTTGGGGATCACGCCCTTGCACGTAATCCTCGATGCCCGACCTTGTTGATCGCGTAGAGCGAGCCGCCGACGTTCCGCGCGTCGCAGATCGCCGCGATACGTCGCCGACGCCCGGCGAAGTGCACCGATCCGCCGCCTGTGCGGCGCCCTGCCGCCGCAACCGGCGAGCTTCGAGCCGTTGGGCGCGGTGCAGCGGTCACCGTCCCGGACCTGAGGCGAAAGGAGTACGTCTCGTCGTTCGGGTCGAGGTTCTCGCCGCAGGCCTTCCTGGCGCCGGTGAACGCGATCGAGCCAAGGCCGGTGGCGATCAGAACGCGGAGGCTCTTGCCGTCTTCGACTTCCCGATCGTTCACGCCCGTGTAGTAGTGGCGTAAGGATCTGCTCGTATGAGCGGCCGTTCTGGGCGAAGCCGTAGGCGCCGTACTGGCTCATCCCAATCGCCGTGGCCGAAGCCGTGCCCTTCGATGATCCAGTTCGTAGCCTGCGCCTGCAGCGGGCACGAAAAGCGCCACGGCGACGGCCGCGAACCCCAGCAGTTTGTGCGAAATCGCCTTCATCAGTCCCTGCCCCCTCTCCTTCGGCAGCAAGGCGCGACCGCCAAAGCCTCACGCTCGGGCCTGAAACAACGCACCCGGTTTAGTTCGCTCGAGGGCGGCTAGGGTGACTTCTCAAGACACGCGAGGAGGATCCCGATGGCATTGAGCGCCGACGAGCAGAAGGTCATAGACGAAGCGCCGAATCAGCTCCTGATCGGCGGCGAGTGGCGGGACGCCTCCGGCGGGGAGAAGCTTGCGATCGAGGACCCCTCGACGGGCGAGACGATCACCGAGGTCGCGGACGGCACGCCCGACGACGCGAAGGCCGCGATGGACGCTGCCTGCGACGCGCAGGCCGACTGGGCCCAGACGCCCGCCCAACGAGCGCTCGGAGATCCTCTACGACGCGTTCAAGGCGATCTCGCGAGCAAGCGGACGACCTCGCGCTCCTGATGACGCTCGAGATGGGCAAGTCGGTGACCGAGTCGAAGGCCGAGCTGACCTACGCCGCCGAGTTCTTTCGCTGGTTCTCGGGCGAGGCGCTCCGGATCGACGGCTACTACAAGAACGCCGGCAACGGCCAGAGCCGCGTGCTCGTCATGCGCCAGCCGATCGGCCCGTGCTACTTCATCACCCCCTGGAACTTCCCGAACGCGATGGGCACGCGGAAGATCGGCCCGGCCCTCGCCGCCGGCTGCACGATGGTCGTAAAGCCGGCGCAGCAGACGCCGCTCTCGATGCTGGCGCTGGCCAAGCTTCTGGGCGAGTGCGGCCTGCCCGACGGCGTCCTCAACGTGATCACGTCGAAGAGCTCGGGCGACGTCTCCGAGCCGATCATCGGCGATCCGCGCCTTCGCAAGCTCTCGTTCACCGGCTCGACCGAGGTCGGGCGGAAGCTGATCGCGCAAGCCGCCGACAACATCCTCAAGGTCTCGATGGAGCTGGGCGGCAACGCGCCGTTCCTCGTCTTCGAGGACGCCGACCTAGACGACGCGATCGAGGGCGCGATGATCGCGAAGATGCGAAACGTCGGCGAGGCCTGCACGTCGGCCAACCGCTTCCACGTCCACGAGTCGCTCGCCGAGGAGTTCGCCTCGAAGCTCGGCGAAGAAGATGGGCGCGATGAAGGTCGGGCCGCGGCACCGAGGAAGGCGTCGAGGTCGGGCCCGCTGATCGACGCCGACCAGCGCGACAAGGTGGCAGAGCTCGTCGACGACGCCGTCGAGAAGGGCGCGACGTGCGTCACCGGCGGAGGCAAGCGCGACGGCGAGGGCTACTTCTTCGAGCCGACCGTCCTCTCGGGCGTCTCCGACGACGCGCGCGTCTTGGACGAGGAGATCTTCGGCCCGGTCGCGCCCGTCGCGACGTTCACGACCGACGAGGAGGCGATCGAGGCGGCGAACAAGACCGAGTACGGACTCGTCTCCTACGTCTACACCTCGGACCTCAAGCGCGCGCTCCGCGTCTGCGAGGCGCTCGAGACGGGAATGATCGGCCTCAACCAGGGCATGGTCTCGAACGCCGGCGCGCCCTTCGGAGGCGTCAAGGCGTCGGGAGTCGGGCGCGAGGGCGGCAACGAGGGCATCCTCGAGTACCTCGAGACGAAGTACGTCGCGGTCAACCTGTAGATCACTAGGCATGGCACCGGAATCGAGAACGGCTCAGCTCGGCGACCGGGCGATCAAGCGTGTCGGTCTCGGAACCAACCGCCTGACCGACACTGAAGAGAACCGCGCCTTTTTGCAGGCCGCAGTGGACGCCGGGCTCAACTTCATCGATACGGCACACGTCTACACGGACGGTGCGAGCGAGACGACGATCGGCAACGCGCTGGCGCCCTTCCCAGATGGCCTCACGGTCGCCACCAAGGGTGGCTACAGCGCGGGCGGCGGGGTCGACGCGTTTCGCGCGGAGCTCGAACAGAGCTTGGAGCGCCTCAAGACAGAGACGATTGCGCTCTATTACGTCCATCGCCTGCACGCTCGCGAGCGGCCGGTTGAGGAGACGATGGGCTTTCTCGCGGAGTACCGGGACGCGGGACGCATCCAGCACGTCGGGCTCTCGGACGTGAGCGTTCAAGAGATCGAGTCTTGCCGAGAGATCGTGCCAATCGCGGCGGTCCAGAACGAATCCAATCTGGACAGACCTGGCGACGAGGACGTGATCGAGCTTCTGCGAGGGCGAGGGGATCGTGTACGTGCCGTTCTTCCCGCTTCGCGGCGCGGGCTCCTCGAAGGTAAAAGACGCTGCCAAGCGCCTTGGTGCCACCCCCCACCAGGTCGCGATCGCCTGGCACCTCGAGCGCTCGCCCAGCGTCGCCCCGATCCCGGGAACGCTCTCCCTCGAGCATCTGGAGGAGAACCTCGCGGCGCTCGACCTCGAGCTAGCCGACGAGGAGAGGCGAAGCCTCGCCTAACCTCGGGCCGTGGCTTTCACGACCGCCGAAGCAAGAGACCGGATCATCGGCGACCTCGAGGCCGCCGAGGAGGAGCTCGGCCTCGCGCGTCGCCTGCGCTGGGCGAGGCGTTCGAGCTGCTTGCCACAGGCTCGGCCGACCGGCTCGAGGACGAGCTCTTCCGTCCCGTCCAGAGGCGTACGTGAGAAGCCAAGCGCACCCGAGTCGGCTTCGCCCAGCGCGTCGCCCGCGACACCGACGAGCCTGATCCGAAGCCCGTCGGGCCGCCCTCACAGGGCGTCAAGGGGTTCATCGAGCAGGCGACCGCGGCGGCGATCACAGGCGGACCTGATCCTCTCAGAGCTCCAAGACTCGATGATGCCCGTCGAAGGCGGTGACGCCGAGCTCCGCGCAGGCCTCTCGGAGATCCGCGAGCTTCTGGGCCGAGTGTCCGGCGCAGCGCGGCGACGCTTCCGCGGACGCTCGGCCGCTAGCTGAGGCTCAGCCGCCCGGCGTGTCGATCGCCTGGCCCGGCACGTAGCCCTCGAACAACGCCTGGAGCAGCGGGACCGCGGCTGTCGAAACGCTCAATCTCGCAGCCGTTGGCGCGGGTGAGCTCGGCGTCGACGTCCTCGCCGCTGATCTCTCCCTCGAGCGTCGCCGTGTCCGGGCCTCCGAAGAGCTCGGTGCACGCCTGGTCGGCCGGCGTTGGGTCGAAGTCGCCGACTCCAGTTCCGCGATCGCCGAGCACGACCGCGTCGTCGCTCACCTCCTCGCAACTCACCTCTTCGGTCTCGGGCTCGTCGGACCCCTCCGGCCCGTCGGTGTCGAGCGTCACCGTGAGCGAGCTGTCGCCTTCGGCGAACGGCGTCGCCGGAGGTCGGCGTCGTCCGCGTCGCCGCAGCCCGCTATCGCGAGTGCCGCGACGGACAAGCGCGAGCGCTAGCGGCCGAAGAGCGAGGACAGCAGGCCTCCGCGCTCCCACGCTTTTGGAGGTAGCACTGGTGGTACTCCTCCGCGCGCCAGAAACCGGTTGCGGGCTCGATCATGGTGACGATCGGCTTCGATGGTCGCTCCTGCTCGCGCTCGAGCGAGCGGCGCGCGATCTCGGCCTGCTCGTCCGAGTGGGTGAAGATCGCGGTCCGGTACTGATCGCCGATGTCGGGACCCTGGCGGTTCAGCTGGGTCGGGTCGTGGACCTCCCAGAACTTGTCGACGAGCTCCTCGTAGGAGACCTTCTCCGGGTCGAACTCGACCTGGGTCACCTCGGCGTGGCCGGTCGTGCCCGAGCAGACCATCTCGTAGGTGGGGTTGTCCACGTGGCCGCCCTCGTAGCCGACGGCCGTGTCGACAACGCCTTCCATCTCGCGGTAGGCCATCTCGACCTGCCAGAAGCAGCCCGCGCCGAAGGTCGCCTTCTCGGTGCGCTCGGGGCGTGGGTTGCCGTTCGTCAGTCGCTCATGCTCGTCTCCTCACCTCGTTTGATCGCTCATAGATTGAGTCCGATCTCGCGGCCTCAAACGTTACGCGCTGAGCGCGAACGGGCTGCCTTCGGAGTCGCGGCAGATCGCCCAGCGCTCGCCGGGATGGATGACCTCGCCGCCGTGCTCGACGACCCGCTCGAGGGCTGAGTGCCATGTCGTCGACGGCCAGATACGGGAGCGAGACGGTGTCGCCAGGTCCCTTGCCGCGCTCGTGCACGCCCAAGCCGAGCGCCGTCGATGCTCGGCCTCCCAACCCGGCTCCATCTTCGGGCCCGCGCTCCGAGAGCTCAAGCCCGAGCACGCCGCGCCAGAACGCCAGCGCGCGCTCGGGATCGTCGGCGGGGAACTCGATCAGCGGAGACGGCACGAGCCGCTCAGCCGTGCGGCTTTGCGATCGCCTCGAAGTCGATCGCGTCGTCGAACACCTTCTCGTCGACGCCCTGCTCGATCGCCACCTCGCGAACCGTGCGGCCCGACGACGCCGCCTCCTTCACGATCTCGACGCCCTTGTCGTAGCCGATGATCTCGTTCAGCGCCGTCGTCACCTGGAGGTTCGACTCCTTGTACTCGTCGAGCCGCTCGCGGTTCGCCTCGAGGCCCGGCGACGCACTTCTCGTCGAGCAGGCGGCAGGCCGCGGCGAGGAGCTTGATCTGGTCGAGCAGGTTGCGGGCGATCAAGCGGCACGCGCACGTTCAGCTCGAACTGGCCCTGCGTGCCGGCGGCCGTGATCGCCGCGTCGTTTCCGATCACCTGGTCGCCGACCTGGATCACGACCTCGCGGGATCACCGGGTTCACCTTGCCCGGCATGATCGATGAGCCCTTCTGAAGCTCGGGCAGGCGAAGCTCGGAAAGGCCCGCGCGGGGGCCCGAGCCCATCAGCGCGAGGTCGTTCGCGATCTTGATCAGCGAGACGGCGACGACCTTGAGCGCGCCGGAGAGCTCGACAAGCGAGTCGCGGTTGGCCTGCGCCTCGAAGCGGTCGCGCGGCGCCGAGACCTCGATGCCCATGCCCTCCGAGATCAGGCGCGCGGACCTTCTCGGCGAACTCGGGATGCGTGTTGAGACCGGTGCCGGTCGCGGTACCGCCGAGCGGCAGCTGACCCGACCCGCTCGAGCGTCGCGCGCACCCGCTCCGCGCCGAGCGCGATCTGCGCGGCGTACCCGGCGAACTCCTGGCCGAGCGTCACGGGCACGGCGTCCATCAGGTGGGTGCGGCCCGTCTTCACGATGTCGTCGAAATCCTGCGAGCGCTTGTCGAAGGTCTGCGCGAGCCCCTCCATCGCGGGCAGCAGATCCTCGTTCACCTCGCCGAGCGCGGCGATGTGGACGGCTGACGGGAAGCACGTCGTTCGAGGACTGGCCCATGTTCACGTGGTCGTTTCGGTGAACGCCCTCGCCGGCGAGGTTCGCGATGACCTCGTTCGCGTTCATGTTCGACGACGTGCCCGAGCCGGTCTGAAAGACGTCGACCGGAAACTGGTCGTCGTGCTCGCCGGCCGCGATCGCGTCGCCGGCCGCGGCGATCCGCTCGGCGATGTCCGAGTCGAGCTTTCCGAGCTCTGCGTTGGCGCGGGCGGCGGCTGCCTTGAGCCGGCCGAGAGCCCGGATCACGGGCACCGGGATCGGATGACCCGAAACCGGAAAGTTCTCGACCGCCTTCGCGGTTTCTTCGCCCCAGAGCTCGTTCTGCCATCAGTCCTCCGCTTCGAAGATTCAGTGCCCGCTGAGGCTATTCGCTTCGCGAATCCGTTCTGCGTTGATCCATACCCCGCATAAGGGTGTGAATCAGATCAGCTTGAGACCCATGCCGGGGGAGCGCTTGGGCGCTCATAGACTCGTGACGTGGCCGGCTTTCGCTCCAGTCGACCCCAAGCAGAGCTTCGTCGAGCTCGAACACGCGCTGCTCGAGACATGGCGAGAAGAGGACCTCTTCCAGCCGCCAGCTCGAGCTTCGCGCCCATGCTGACACCTGGAGCTTCTACGAAGGGCCGCCGACCGCAAACGGCAAGCCGGGCTCTCACCACGTCCTGGCCCGCGTCTTCAAGGACGTCTACCCGCGCTACCGGGCCATGGCCGGCGCGAGCGTGCCGCGCAAGGCCGGCTGGGACTGCCACGGCCTGCCGGTCGAGCTCGAGGTCGAAAAGGAGCTCGGCATCTCCTCGAAGGAGGAGATCGAGGAGTACGGCATCGCCGAGTTCAACGCGAAATGCCGCGAGTCGGTCTTCCGCTACGTCGAGGACTGGAACCGCCTGATCGAGCGGATCGGCTTCTGGATCGACCTCGACGACCCCTACGTCACGATGACCGACGACTACATCGAGTCGGTCTGGTGGGCGCTCCGCCAGATCTGGGACGCCGGGCGCCTCTACCAGGGCTACAAGGTCGTCCCGTACTGCCCGCGCTGCGGAACCGCGCTCTCGTCCCACGAAGTGGCGCAGGGATACAAGGACGTCGTCGACCCATCGGTCTACGTCCGCCTTCCCGTCACAGAGGTGCCGCCAGCCGACGAGATCCCCGAGTCGCCCATCCAGCTCGGCGACAACCTTCTCGTCTGGACCACGACGCCGTGGACGCTGATCTCGCACGCGGCGGTCGCCGCGGGTGCCGAGATCGAGTACGTGCGCGCGAAACCCGCCGGCTCCGATGAGGTGGTGATCCTGGCCGCGCCCCTCGCCGAGCGGGTACTCGGCGAGGGCTTCGAGGTCGCTGGCATCAGTTCCCAGGCTCGGCGCTAGAAGGCGTCCGCTACGAGGCGCCTTTCAGCTACGTCGCGGGCGAGGACTTCGGGCCGCTCGGGCACTCGGTCCTACTGGGCGACTTCGTCACGACCGACGACGGCACCGGCCTCGTCCACACCGCGCTCGCCTTCGGCGAGGACGACTTCCGCCTGGGCGAAGAGCACGGGATGACGCTTCAGAACCCAGTCAAGCCAGACGGCACCTTCGACGAGCGCGTCCCGGACTTCCAGGGCAAGCTCGTCTTCGAGCACAACCCCGAGATCGTCGCGGCGCTGGAGGAGAAGGGCAGGCTCTTCAAGCGCGTCGACTACGAGCACGCCTACCCCCACTGCTGGCGCTGCGGCACCCCGCTCATCTACTACGCCAAGTCGAGCTGGTACATCCGCACCACCGAGGTGCGCGACCGCATGCTGGCCGAGAACGAGAAGATCGGCTGGCATCCCGAGCACATCAAGCACGGGCGCTTCGGCAAGTGGCTGGAGAACAACGTCGACTGGGCGCTCTCGCGCGAGCGCTACTGGGGCACTCCCCTGCCCGTCTGGCAGTGCGACGCCGACGAGTGCGAAGAGGAGTTCTGCGCCGGCTCGCTGGACGACCTGCGCGAGCGCGGCGGCGAGATCCCGGACGACCTCCACCGGCCATACGTCGACGACATCGCCTTCGCCTGCGACGCGCGATGGGTGCGACGGGCAGATGCACCGCGTGCCCGAGGTCATCGACACGTGGTTCGACTCCGGCTCGATGCCGTTTGCGCAGTTCCATCACCCGTTCGAGGGCACCGAGGAGTTCGAGCGACCGCTTCCCCGCCCAGTACGTGTGCGAGGGACTCGACCAGACCCGCGGCTGGTTCTACTCGCTCCTCGCCGTCTCGACGCTCGTCTTCGACCAGACCTCGTACGAGAACTGCGTCTGCCTGGGCCTGATCCTCGATCCCGAGGGCCAGAAGATGTCCAAGTCGAAGGGCAACGTCGTCGACCCCTGGGACGTCCTCGAGACCCACGGCGCCGACGCTTTCCGCTGGTACTACTTCACATCGCAGCAGCCCTGGTCGGGCTACCGCTTCTCGGTCGAGACGCTCGGCGAGGCCACCCGCCAGTTCATGAACACGCTCTGGAACACGTACTCGTTCTGGGTCATGTACGCGAACGCGGAGGGGCTGGAGCCGGAGAGCGCGCCTCAGGCCCACCGGAGCCGGGCGAAGGAACGGACCTGGATCGATGGATTCTCTCGGAGCTCGAAGAGCACGACCGAAATCGTCGAGCGGCGAGATGGAGGCGCTTCAACTGCACGCGAGCGGGTCAGGAGATCGCGGCGTTCGTCGAAACGCTCTCCAACCGCTACGTCCGCCTCTCGCGCCGGCGTTTCTGGGACGGCGATGCGCACGCGCTCGGCACGCTTCGCCACTGCCTCCTCGAGGTCGTCGCGGATGCTCGCGCCGTTCATGCCCTTCGTGACCGACGAGATCCACCGCAACCTCTCGGGCGACGGCTCCTCGGTTCACCTCTCGGACTTCCCCGCCGCCGACGGCGGCCAGCGCGACCCGGAGCTCGAAGCCGGCGTCGCGGCGGCGATGCGCGCGATCGAGCTGGGCCGGGCCGCGCGCGCCGCGGCGAAGATGAAGATGCGCCAGCCGCTCGCAAAGGCAGTGATCGTCGCGACGGACGACGAGCGCGGAGAGATCGAGCGCCTCGGAGACGTCGTGCGCTCAGAGCTCAACGTGCGCGAGCTCGAGTTCGTGACCGAGGAGGCCGAACTCGTCTCCCACCGCGTCAAGCCCAACTACCGCACGCTCGGCCCGCGCTTCGGCAAGTCGATGCCGCAGGTAGCGGCGGCCGTCGAGGGCCTCGACCCGGAGTCGGCGCGCGCCGCAGCAACGGGCGAGCGGCAGGTCGGCATCTCAATCGACGGTCACGAGCACACGCTCGAGCCGGACGACCTCCAACTCGTGATGGAGCCGCTCGAGGGCTACGAGGTGGAATCGGAGGCCGGTCGTGCCGTGGCGCTTTCGCTTGAGCTCGACGACGACCTGCGCCGCGAGGGCCTCGCGCGCGAAGTCGTCCACGCGGTCCAAAACGCGCGCAAGCAGGCGGGGCTCGAGATCACGGACCGCATCCAGCTTCGCCTGGGCGGCGACGCCGCGCTAATCGAAGCCGCACAAGCCCACGAGGAGTACGTGACGGGCGAGGTTCTGGCGTCGCAGATCGCTTACGCCGAAAACGGGCCCGCGAGCGACGTCACGATCGAGGGCAAGGCGCTCTCAATCGGCGTTGCGAGGGCATAGTCAGAGGCGTATGCTGGCCCAGCGGGCAAGACGCTCGCCAAGCGAAGAACAAGAAAGGTTCTGGGGATGCAATTTGTTAGAGCGCTGCTTGTGATCGCGGCCCTGTGCGCGATCGCAGTCGTCCCGATGAGCGCGACGGGCAAGGGCAAGTACAAGACCGAGGTCACCATCAAGGGGCCCGACGGCGATTTCTCCGGCAAGGTGAAGTCGATCGGCGGCCCACCGACCTGCGAGGCCGACCGGAAGGTGAACCTATTCAAGAAGAAGCCGGGCAAGGACGACAAGATCGGCTCCGATACGTCCGGGCCGGACGGAAAGTGGTCCACCGGCAACTCCGGCGAGAACAACGGCAAGTTCTACGCGAAGGCGCCGAAGGTCGGTGACGTCTGCGAGAAGGGTAAGTCGAAAACGATCGAGCTCTGACCCGGCGGAGGCGAGGGGCGGGGCGTTTAGCCCTGCTGCTCGCCTCCGATCGTCCAGTCTGACTTCTTCGAGTCGTCGAACTTGATCCAGACGTGGTCGGCCGAGGTCTTACCGACCTCGACCATCGCCTCGGTGATGCGCTTGGCCAGCTCGGCCTTCTGCTCGTCGGAGCGGCCCTCGAACCAGTGGACGTGTATGAACGGCATACCGTCGCTGGGTTAGGCGAGCGCCGGCTCGAGCTCGGCCTCGAGGCTTCGCTTGGGCCTGGCGCCGACGATCCGCTTGGCCTCGGCGCCGTCCTTGAACAGGATCAGGGTCGGGATCGAGAGCACGTCGAACTGCGCGGCGGTCTGGGTGTTGTCGTCGATGTTGAGCGAGACGATTTTGACGTCCTCGCGCTCGCCTGACATCTCTTCCAGGATCGGATGAACGACTCGGCAGGGGCCGCACCACGGAGCCCAAAAATCGACGAGGACTGGTTCGCCGGAGTCCAGGACTTCGTTTTGAAAGTTGGCGTCGGTTACGTCAGGCAGCTTGCCGGTCATTTGTTCTCCTGGTGATCTGGTCGGATGAGCAGCTTTAGCTGCGAGGCTTCTTACTATACAAAATGAAGTGAGGGTCATCCCCCGCGCCCTCGCCGGCGCCGCAAGCGCATCCTAGGCACTTCGAAGGCGGCTTCGAGCACGATGGCGCCTGTCATCTTCGAGTTACCTACGCGACGGTCACGAAACTGGATCGGTACCTCCTCGATCCGAAAGCCGGCGCGGGCCGCCCGGAAGGTCACCTCGATCTGAAACGCATAGCCCCTGGAGGCGATCGAAGCCGGGTCGATCGCCTCTAGGACCTCGCGGCGGATCACCTTGAAGCCGCCGGTCAGGTCGCGGTACGGAAGGGCAAGGACGCGCCTGGCGTATGCAGAGCCGCCGCGACTGATCGCGCGCCTGAGCGGCCCCCAGTGCGAGATTCCGCCCCCGGCGATGTAGCGCGACCCGACGACCAGGTCGGCGTCCTCGGCGGCTTCGATCAGACGGGGTATCTGAGCCGGATCGTGCGAGAAGTCGGCGTCCATCTGGATGACGAGCGCAGCCCCCTCGGCGAGCACATGGTCGAAGCCCGCGACGTATGCGGGACCAATCCCCTCCTTCGCCGCGCGGTGAAGCACCGTGAGGTCGCTCGACTCCGATGCGAGCCGGTCCGCAACCTGCCCGGTCCCGTCCGGCGAGTTGTCGTCCACCACAAGGATCCGGCTTCCCGCGGGCAAGTGATCGCGAGCCGCCTCGACGATGGGCTCGAGGTTGAGGGCCTCGTCGTAGGTGGGGAGGACCAGCCATACATCGCCTCCCAGCGCCACAGCGCCGGCCGGCCTCGCCGAAGATCCAGAAGGCGAAGCCTCCATGCCACGATGCTAGATCAATGAAGAAGGACCCCACCAACGCCGAGATCGCGGAGGCATTCTCTGAGCTCGGCACGCTGTACGAGCTCGACGGCGCGGTCCGCTACAGGGTGAACGCGTACAGGGACGCGGCCAAGACGATGCGCCAGTGCCCGGTGTCGGTCGCTGAGCTCACTCGAGCTGGAAAGGTCACGGAGCTGCCCGGCATCGGCAAGACGTCGGAGGAGAAGATCAAGGCCCTTCTCGATACAGGAGTCATCCCCTCGGCCGAGAAGCTCAAGGCCAAGTTCCCCGCCACCCTGGTCGAGGTGACCCGCGTGCCGGGCCTGGGCGCGAAGACCGCTCGGCGCCTCTTCGAAGAGATCGGCGTCGCGTCGATCGACGATCTTGAGGAAGGCGATCGACGAGGAGAGAATCCGCTCGATGAAGGGGCTTGGCCCGAAGGCGGAAGAGAACATCTCCGCTCAGCTGGAGAAGCTCGGAGCCGAAGGGCCGGCCGAGCGCGTCCTCCTCTCCGACGTGTTGCCGATCGCAGAGAAGATCGCCGCGGATCTTGAGGACGATCCAGCGTCGGAGGCCGTCGCGGTCGCGGGCTCGGCGCGCCGCCTGGCCGAGACCTGCAAGGACGTTGACCTGATCGCAACCGCCAAGGACCCGAAGGCCCTCGCCACCGCGCTGGTCGAGCACCCGCTGGCGGCGGCGTCATCGAACCCTGGGCAGGGCGGTGCGCGCATCACGACGCAGAACGGGGTTTCGGTCGACCTCCGGATCGTCGCGCCCGAGGCCTACGGCAACCTCCTTCAGCACTTCACCGGGTCCGCCGCTCACAACGTCCAGCTTCGCGAGCGGGCGGTGAAGATGGGCCTCTCGGTCTCCGAGCATGGAATCACCGAGACCGAGTCGGGCAAGGTTGAGCGCTTCACGACGGAAGCGGAGGTGTACGAGCGGCTTGGGCTCGCGTACATAGAGCCGGAGCTGCGCGAGGCGCGCGGCGAGATCAAGGCGGCGCGGGACGGCGAGCTGCCCGACCTGGTCGCCCAAGACGACATCAAGGGCGACCTCCACTCGCACACCACGCTGTCCGACGGCAAGAACGAGCTCTCAGAGATGGTGGAAGCCGCGCGTTCTCTCGGCTACTCATATTTCGCCGTCACCGATCACTCGGCGTCGCACGGGTTCGGCGACCACGTGACGCCGGGGATGCTCGAGGAGCGGATCGAGGAGATCGCGAACTTGAACGAGCGGATCGCCTCGCGGCGCTTCCGAGTCCTCGCGGGCTCCGAGGTCAACATCCTCACCGACGGCTCGCTCGACTACGACGACTCCCTCTTGGAGCGGCTCGACTGGGTCGTCGCGAGCATCCACACGTCATTCCGGATGACGCGCGAGAACATGACCAAGCGGATGATCGCCGCCGTCGAGCACCCGCTTGTCGACTGCCTCGGCCACCCGTCGGGACGGATGCTCCTGCGCCGGGAGGGCTACGACTTCGACATCGAGGCGGTGGTCGAGGCCGCACAGAACGCCGGCACGATGATCGAGATCAACGGCAACCCCAACCGGCGTGACCTCTCCGAGCAGAACGCTCGCCTGGCTGCGGACGCCGGCGTCAAGATCTGCCTCAACACGGACGCCCATCGCGTCTCGACGCTCGCCAACATGCGCTACGGCGTCGCCAACGCTCGGCGTGCCTGGCTGACCAAGGGGGATGTGGCGAACACTCGTCCTTGGGGTGAGTTCAAGAAGCTTCTCAAGCGCTCCCGCTAAGAGATCGCCAGAGGGGAGGGAAGTGCTCCAGTCCCGCCTAGAACCCGCCTTCGGGGGGCCAACCGGCTGGACCGAAGACCTTCCCCTTCCCCTCTCGTCTCAACGGCGAGGAATTAGTTTGCTACGCTAATTAGCAATGCGTAGTACTTCTGTTCTGGATCGTGATGAGCGCGTCGCTGATACGTCTTCGCGGCTTCGGCTGGCGATCGTTCGCACCGCTCGGCGTATGCGCCAGGAGGCGGGCGGCGAGCTGTCCCCGACGCTGATTGCGGCGCTGGCGTCGATCGACCGTCTGGGTCCGCTGACGCCGTCCGAGCTTGCCGACGTCGAGCGGGTCAAGCGCCCGACCGCTACCCGAATCGCCGCTGCGCTCGAGAGGGATGGCCTCATCGTGCGCGCTGCGGATCCTGCCGATGGCCGCGCCAGTTTGCTCAGCACGAGCCCGAATGGGCGCGCGCTCATGAAGCGGGTTCGATCGCGCAAGAACGCTTACATCTCGCGTCGCCTCCGAAAGCTGGGCGACGAGGACGTCGAGACCCTGGAGCGTGCTGCGGAAGTGCTCGAGCGAATGCTCGAGGACCCCGCGTGAGCGCCGCGCTTCGCCGGACAGTCGGCTCTTTCGAGGTCCCGAACTACCGCCGGTGGTTCGCCGGCCAACTCGTTTCGATCAGCGGCAACTGGATGCAGATCGTCGCCGAGATGTGGCTCGTGCTCACGCTCACCGGCAGCGCGCTCGCGGTTGGAGTCACCTCGGCGCTCCAGTTCCTGCCAATTCTCTTGGTCGGCGCCTGGGGAGGCCTCGTCGCCGACTCCGTGCCAAAGCGCCGGCTGCTTCTCGTTACCCAGGTGCTGATGGCGATACCGCCGCTGGTGCTCTTCGGTCTTAGTGCGACCGACAACGTGGCGGCCTGGATGGTCATGGCCCTCGTCCTGGCTCGCGGCATCGTCCTGGCGATAGACATGCCCGCGCGCCATTCCTTCGTCATCGAGATCGTCGGGACGGACCGAGTGGTCAGCGCCGTCGGCCTGCAGAGCGTCCTCATCCACACCTCTCGCATCACCGGTCCGGCCATCGCTGGCCTGTTGATCGCGGGAGGCTCGATCGAGCTCTGCTTCCTTCTCAACGCGATGTCGTTCGGCGGCATGATCCTGGCGCTCCGCTCGCTCGATCGCAGTGCGCTGGCCCCTCCGAAGCTCGCCGTCCGAGAGCGCGGAGCCGTGCGCTCCGGCCTTCGGTACGTGGCGCGCACGCCAGAGCTGGCCGTGCCGCTGGCGATGATGGCGGTGATCGGGACGCTCGGGCTCAACTTTCACGTCCTGTTGCCGCTGCTTGCGCGACAGACGTTCGGCGGCGGGGCCGAGAGCTACTCGGGACTGGTGATCGCGATGGGCGCGGGCGCCGTCGTCGGGGCCATCGCAATCGGCGCGCGCGAGCGAATCGGCGAGCGCTGGCTGGTCTTGTCAGCGAGCGCCTTCGGCGTGTTCGCGCTGATCGCTGCCATGGCGCCCACCTTGACCTTGGCGGGCGCCGCGTTGGTGCCGGTGGGCGCGGCAAGCGTCACCTTCGCAGCGGGCGTGAACTCGACGCTTCAGCTCACCGCCGCGCCGGCGATGCGCGGGAGGGTTATGGCCCTGTACGGAATCGTCTTCCTCGGATCGACCCCTATCGGCGGTCCGATCGTGGGCTGGCTGTCCGGAGCATGGGACGCCAGGGCAGCACTGGCGCTGGCCGGGATCTCGGCGCTCGCGACCGGCGGAGGGGCCGCGGTCGCGTTCGCGCGGTTGCGCCGGCGCTCGGTCAGCTCGGAGCGGGAGGGGGCGGAGGTGGCTTCGACACCGGGCTCCGATCCCGAAAAAGCCCCGGAGTGCGAACGAGCTTCACCGGGCGGTGCGCGGGCGAGCGCTCGACATAGAAGCGAACGCCGTCGCGATCCTCGATCGCCTGCACCGCCGCCTCGCGCCGGCGCCAAGCGAGCGCGGTAAGGATCGCGTAGCCGGCGCCAATCGCGGCGACCTGAGGCAAGAACGCGCCGGCAACCACGCAGACCAGGGCAAAGGCGGCGATCGGCCAGAGGCGGGTGAACGCCACCCGCTCTTCGGATTCGGACGGCAGGGCCGTCTGCGTCCTGGCAGCGCGGAGAACGGGGCCGAGCGCCTCGGCTGTACGAGCGCTCGTTCCCAGCCACAGCCCGACCACAATGGCGATAAACCACCAGCCTCCGAGCAGCACCAGCGCGAGATCTGAAGGGTCTTCCTGTTCGACCAGCAGCACCGAGATCGCGCCCAGAGCGGTGGCGACTCCCGCGACCAGAAGAACCGTGATCCGGAGTAGCTCAGAGAACAGCACCGCTCAGCCTCGCAGCGCTTGCAGAATCTCGAGCACGCCGTCGGTTCCAGGCACGATGAAATCGGCCTCGGCCTCGATCTCGGCCGGACTTTCCGCCGTAAGGACGCCCACGCGAACAGCGGCACCGAGGCTCGGCGTCTCGGCGAGCTCTGAGAGCGCCCGAAAAGCGTCGAGGTCCGTGCGGTCGTCCCCCGCGAAGATCGCCGCGTCGAGCGGCTCGTACGCGCCTATGAGTCTGCGGACGGCGCTGCCCTTGTCAATCGCGCCGACCGGGCGGAGCTCGAGCACCTTGCGCCCCCGGTGTGGAACGAGGCCCGCGTCTGAGGCCGAGAGGCCGATGTTCGTGACGAGCGCCTCGGCCTGGGACTCGTCGGTGGCGCCGCGCCAATGGAGGACCTGGATCGGCCCTTTGTCCTCCCGGCGTACACCGTGGCGCTTCAGCTCTTGGGTGTCGAGGTTGCCCAGGAACGCGCCGACGCGATCGTCGCTTGGCAGCGCGGGGTCGATTCGCGGCCGATCCTCGCCCGGAAGCAGGAGCTCGATGCCCTGATTGCCGGCGAAGATCAGGCTGGGCACACCGACCATCCGGCGGGCCTCGAGAGCGCGGCGTCCGGTGACACACGCCACGAGCGCAAAGCGATCCGCGAGCTCCGCCAGGGCGCCGGCCGTCTCGATTGGGACACCTGCGTCCTCGGGACGATCAACGATGGGAGCGAGGGTGCCGTCGATGTCCATCAAGATCGCGCAGCGCTCGGGCGTCGCCAAGAGTGGCCGGAGAAGTTCTTTGTGCGCGGCGTGCAAGGGCATCCCTAGATCAGTGATTCCTATTCGGCGTGCGCCCCAGGGCGCACGGGACCGAGCCGGGCGAGGCTGTGTGACGAAGCCTGTACCGGTAGTACAGGCGAGGAGCACGGCCCCGATCCGGCGACGGTATCCGTGCGTCTCTGGGCGTGCGTTCGGATGGGGATCACTGATCTAGTATCGCCCCCGCCGTGTCCGACGAACCTCAGCGACTCTTAAAACTCGCCCTTGTCGGAACGGCCGCGGGGGTGTTCAGCGGGCTCTTTGGGGTGGGAGGCGGCACGGTGATCGTTCCGCTCTTGATTCTGTGGTTCGCCTACGGCGAGCGAGAAGCGACCGGGACGAGCCTGGCCGCGATAGTGATCATCGCCGCCCTGGCTGCCGCGGCCCAGGGCGCCTACGGGAACGTGGATGTGGTGAAGGGGCTCGCGATCGGCGTTCCCGCCGTCGGCGGCGTAATCGCTGGCACCGCCCTCCAGCAGCGCGTGCCGCAACGGTTGATTTCGTACCTGTTCGCCGCTCTCCTCGTCGCTGTCGCGATCGAGCTCCTGATCCGGTGAGGGCCTGATGGAGATCGCTCTGGTGATCCTCTTCGGCCTTGCCGGGGGCTTCGTTGGTGGCATGGTCGGGGTCGGCGGCGGCATCTTGTTCGTGCCGGCGCTCGCGATCTTCCTGGACGAGCCTCAGGTCCAGGCCGAGGCGACGTCGCTCCTGGCGATCGTGATCGTCGCGATCGCGGGCACCATCCGCCAGCGGCGCTACGGAAACGTGCGCCTGGGCGACGCCGGCCTGATCGGCTTGATGTCGGTGGCCGGGGTCGCGGTGGGCGTAATAGTCGCCAACGAGGTGTCGCAAAGAACTCTCGAGGTTGGCTTCGCGATCCTCGCTCTTGGGGTCGCAGCGCAGCTCACCCACAGGGCATCTAGAGACCGGACTCCAGCGCGCCCTTGATACCGGCGTCGAGCGCGTTCACCCGGTAGAGCGCGAGCGCCTCGGGCGTAGCGAAGCGCCCGCGCGAGGCGTCCGGCGGCCCGTGATGGCTGAGGACGCAGTTGACGAGCGCGAGGCGAAGATCGGCATCCAGCCCTTGCGCGGCTTGACCCACGAGCGACGCCCCGATTTGCAGGTGGCCAAGCATCCGGCCTTCCTCCGAGAGTCCAAACTCGGCGCCGTAGGTGAACTCTCGCGCCTTGCCGACGTCGTGGACGAGGGCGGCGGCCAGGAGCAGATCAGGGTTGAGGCGCGGATGGAGCTGGCACGTCTCGAGTACGAGCGTGCCCACGGCGACCGTGTGCTCGAGGAGCCCGCCGAGGTAGGCGTGATGACCCCATTGCGTGCAGGGTGCCCGCTTAAAGTCGGTGGCGTGAGGGCCTTCTATAACGAGTCCTCCGGCCACCCCGCGAAGGCCGTCATGGTGAACTTGGGAGACGAGGTGCTCGAGGAACCCGTCGAGCTCTGAGACTGAGCGATACGCGGCCGGGAGGAAATCGGCGGGGTCGTACGAGCCCGGCTCGATCCTCTGTAAGTCGTCGAGCTCTGCGACGAGGTCGCCGCGAAAGCGCTCGATCCGTCCCTGGACGCGGACGGCGTCTCCGGCTTCGAAGCGAAGCCCGATGCGGTCGGCTTCGCGAAAGACCCGGGCCGGCAGCGAGCCCGTGCGGTCGCGAAGCTGAAGGGATAGGTAGGTTGATCCGTTCCGGGCGGTGAGCCGGTCCTTTCTCGAACAAGCGAACGCGCCTTCAAAACGCTGGCCGGGCCGAAGATCGGCGACCGCGCCTGCCTCCTGGGTGTCATTTGGAACTTGCGCTGCGACGGGACTCACGCTTCGATTGTCGGACAAGCCGCGGACGCTCCCGCACCCGGCCTCGCGCTCCCGGGAGTAGTCTCGCCGAGGTGGACCACGTGATCTGGGAAGACGACCGGCCCGAGCTTCGCTCCCCCACACTCGTCTGCGCATTCGCCGGCTGGAACGACGCCGCAGGCGCGGCTTCGACCGCGCTCGAAACGATCGCCGCCAACCTGGAATCGCAGGTTGTCGCGCGGCTCGATCCCGAGGAGTTTTACGACTTCCAGGTCAACCGCCCCACGATCCGGCTGATCGACGGCCGCACGCGTCATGTCGACTGGCCTCAGAACACCTTCGTCGCGGCGCAGATCTCGGGTGCCGACAAGGACTTCATCCTGATGACAGGCGTCGAGCCCAACCTCCGCTGGCGCAGCTACTCGACCGCGGTCCTGGACGTCGCTGAGAGCATGGGCGCCAAGATGCTGATCAGCCTCGGCGCGCTGATCGCGGACGTCGCGCACACTCTGCCCGTTCCGATTACGGGGCTCGCCAGCGAAGAGTCGCTGGTCGAGGAGCTCGGCCTGAGCCGCTCGAACTATGAAGGCCCGACAGGCATTGTTGGCGTCCTTCACGACCAGGCACGCCAGCGCGGGATGCCGTCCGCCAGCCTCTGGGCCGCGGTGCCCCACTACGTGGCCGCGGTGCCCAATCCGAAGGCCGCCCTCGCCCTGCTTCGCCGCCTGGAGGGACTCACGGGCGTTGCGCTCGAGGCGTCCGAGCTGGAGGACGCGATGGAGCGCTTCGAGAGCCAGGTCAACCGCGCCGTCTCCGCCAACCCCGAGATCGAAGAGCTCGTCCGCCGGCTCGAGCAAGAGCAAGACGATGAGATCGAACTCCCCGAAGTGCCCTCGGGCGACGCCCTGGCCCGAGACTTCCAGCGCTTCTTAAGGCAGCGAAACGATGACGACGAACCGAGCGCGGGGCCAGAGTCTTAGAGGCTTATGCCTCCGAGACTGGGCAGATCAACCGGTAATCGCACCACGAGCAGATCTCGAACGACGGGCGAGGTTCGAAGTCTTGCGCCTCGATCCCGCCCGCCACTTCGAGGACCGTGCTCTCGACCCGCTCGGCGTCGTCCGGCGCGGGCTCGACCTCGACGCGCTCATCGGAGAGGACGTACCAGTAAGCGCCCTGGGTTGCTTCGAGCTGCCACGCCTCGCGTGCCGCAACTCGGTAGAGCGCGAGCTGGAGGTCTTCAGAGAGCTTGGAAGCTTTCGACTGCTCGCCCGTCTTGTAGTCGATCAGTTCGTACGCGCCGTCCTTGAGCTTGTCGACCCGGTCTATGCGGCCTCGCAAATGGTGGTCCCCGATCGCAAACGAAAAGCTCCGCTCGAGCCACACTGGCTCGGACGCGTCACGGATGTGGCGCTCGTGATAGCGCGCGAGCGCGGCGACCGCACGGTCGCGGTATTGAAGCTCGTCGTCTGAGGCGCCGAAACCGGATCGTCGCCATCCCGCCTCGAGCAGGCCGAGCAGGCGATCGAGGCTGCCGGGCCGAACTTCCTCGCCATCGCCCGCGCCCTTTCGGTTGCGCATCTCTTCCGAGTGAAAGCGCTCGAGCACGTTGTGGATGAGGATCCCGAATCGCTGGTTGATGGTCGGCTCCTGCGGGATCGAGAAGACGCGAGCGAACTTGTACTTGAGCGGGCACGTCCGGTAGAGGCCGATGTCGGAAGCAGATAGGGCCAGGCCATCCCCGCGCCGGGGGATGAACTGTTCGAGCGATGGCTCCCGCCGCGCGGCGATCCCCTCGCGCCTGGCATCTCGTGCGCGCTCCTCGCCGAGGACGTAGTCGTCCAGGACGGAGGTCTCGAACACCGCGCGCTGCTCTGGTGTCGCGACGCGCGCGAGCAGCTCGTTCACGGCTCCGAGGGCCTCACGAGTCGCCTCACGCCCCGGACGCTGGAGCAGCGACGCAAGCTTGATCAACTCGAGGTATCGAGCGACGGCCGCGTTCACGTCCTCCGCGGTGTCGAGCCGCATCTCTGACAGAGCGGAGCCCGCGCGCCAAGACGATTCGAGCACCTCGTCTCGGATCATCCTGTAGGTGGCATGAAGGCCCTCGGCCGGCCCGAAGACCTCCTCGGTCTGGACTTCCTCGACCGCCCCGAGCCCGTCGCGCATCGCCTCGTAGAAGGGCGCTGGGTTCGCTGCGTCGTGGTCCGTCTCCTCGGGCCACGAAAGGACGACCGAGCGTGCGGCCCGCGTCATCGCGACATAGGCCAATCGCCTTTGGCGCGTGTTCGTCAGCTCGTCGCCGGCCTCGGGCAGCGAGCCGGTTGCGAGCGCTTCCGGAACCCAGCGGTCCTCCCACGGCGCCAGTCGCATCGAACCCGCGTAGAGGCCCAGGAGGTAGACCGCGTCGAACTCGAGGCCCTTCACCTGTGCCGGCTCCGCCAAGACGACCGCCCCCGGCGCGGGCGGATCGGCGTCCTCGGCGCCCACCTCACCCGCCTCGGCGACTGCGGCAATGTGGCGAACGAAATCGCGCGCCGAGCCCCGCGGGACGCGCCGCGACCAGTCTGCGGCGAGTTCGGCCAGGCGCGAGAGGTTGACCAGGCGCTCCGCGGTCTCGGGAGTCGCCGCGAACAGGCGGTGCCGGCGCATCCCGACGCGCTCGATGAGGCGACGGACGAAGACGTCGGGGCGCATTGCCTCCATCGCCGCCGCTGCCGAGCGCTGGAGCTTGAGGAACGCCTGGATCCTGTCACGCGCCTCGGGCCGAAGCTGCGGGCTCTCGAGCGCCGCATCCAGGGCCGAGACCATGTCGAGCTTTCGCCGGCGAGCGATCGTGGTCACGCGGGCCAGGTCAGCTGAGCGGAGATCGATCGGCGGACGGGTGAGCGCGCGAACGACCGCCGCCGCGTCGAACGGGTCCGCGAGCATGCGAAGCCAGGCGAGCGCATCGCGTACCTCCGGCCGCGCGAAGAACGAGGCGTCGCCGGCGACACGAAACGGCACGCTTCGCTCCTCGAGGGCAGCCGCGACCAGGCGCCCCTGCCGCCAGCCCGAGCCGACGACGACCAGGATTCGCTCCGGCAGCGTCTCGCCGGCCGAGAGCAGCGCTTCGATCTCGCGAGCCGCAGCCTGAGCCTGAGCGCGCTCGCCTTCGCAGCGCCAGAAGCGAACCTGCCCATCGAGCGAGGTCGGCTTCGAGTGCTGAGTGCCGAGGAGCGCTGAGATGGCAGCATCGCCGACCGAGCCGAAGCGGTGCTGCTCGCTCAGCTCGACCTCTGCGGCTCCTGGGTAGACCTCCCGGAACCACTCGAGCGGTCCCTCGCTCGCGCCACGAAAGCGCCGGATCGATCCATCGCCGTCGTGCGCCGCGACGAAGTTCTTGTGATCGCGGTCGACGAGCGCCTCCAGCAATCGCAGGTGTGCAGGCGCCGCATCCTCCAACTCGTCGGCCATCACGTACTCGAAACCGCCGGTTACCTCCTCGGCCACGTCGGGCTGGCCGGACAAGAGGCGTGCCCCCTCTACCAGCAGGTCGCCCTCGTCGAGGCTGCCGGAGTCCGACACCATGCGGTCGTGACGGGCGTACAGCTCGGCGAACTCTGCCTCGCGTCGAGCCCGCTCGCGCTGGGCGGGCCGCTTGGCCTCACGATCCCGAGCCTCAGCCCACGTGCGAAGCACTTCCGGCGTCACGCACTCGACCTTCAGGAGGTCGATGCGCCGGAGAAGCCGGGCCAGAAGCCCTGCGGGATTGCCGCGGATCTCATGGCGGCGAAGCGGCAGGTCGTCGACCCGGTCGAGCAGGATCGCAAGGCGATCGGCGGAGGTGACGGTCGTAAAAAACGGGTCGAGCCCCGCTTCGGTGGGATGAACGCGAAGCACCCGCTCGGCGATCTCGGCATGGGTGCCGATCCAGGGCTCCTCGTGCGCGCGATCGAGGAGCCGCTCGACGCGCTCGCGAATCGTCGCGGCGCCGGCGCGCGTCCGGCAGGTGACGAGGATGCGCTCAGCGCGAACGCCTTCGGAGACCAGGGAGGCAAAGCGCCTGACGAGCGTCTCCGTGCGGCCCGACCCCGCCCGGCCGGTCAGGAGCAACGGGCCCTGGCGGTGGCCGATCACGCGCTCTTGCGCGCTGTCCGCCCCATCGCCAGCTCGCCCAACCATGGGCGCGAACGCTACCGCGATCGGCTCAGCGCCTCCACTAAGTTCAGGCGATGCTCGATCTCGACTGGTTCGGCGCAATGAGGCGGGCGGTCGAGGCTCATCGCGAACTCTTTGAGGCCGAACCGACCGTCGCCGGGCGAACCGAGTACGAGGGGGTCGGTGAGGGCGGGGACCACGCCCTGGTACTCGACCGCAGGGCCGAAGACGCTGTCTTTTCAGAGCTGGAGAAGCTCCACGCTGAGTCGGGTAGAGACTTCGTGGCCATCTCCGAGGAGCGAGGGCACGTCGCGTTCGGCGACCCCGAGTCGCCGTGGCGGGTCGTGATCGACCCGATCGACGGCTCGCTCAACCTCCGGCGGACGATTCCGTCCCACTCGTTGAGCGTCGCGGTCGCTTCCGGCCCCACGATGGCCGACGTCGAGCTCGGGTTCGTCCACGAGTTCGGCGCGGGTGAGGAGTTCACCGCAAAGCGCGGCGAAGGAGCGCAGCTCGGTGGGCGACAGCTCGAGCTTGACGGCCCTGGCTACGGGCTCGAGGTAGTGGGCCTCGAATCAGCCGAGCCGGCGCGCATCGCGCCAGTCGTATCCGAGCTCGCCGGCAAGGCTTACCGCGTCCGGGTCATCGGCTCGATCGCGATCACCCTTGCCTACGTCGCCGCCGGCCGCCTTGACGGGATGCTGAGCGCGCGGCCGTGCCGATCGGTCGATGCGGCGGCCGCGCAGCTCCTCGTAACAGAAGTTGGCGGAGCCGTCGAGTTCGAGGGGTACGAGCTGGCGAGCGCGGATCTTGGCCTCGACGCTCGCTACGCGGTGCGGGCGGCGCGAAATCAGGAGCTCTTGGGCGGTATCCGGACGGCGCAGGAGCGCTCGCCCGGTGCCTAACCCCCCGGAGCAGACGCTGGTCGACTGGGGCCTTGCTTTGCGCCTGGGACGCCGCCTCGCCGGCGACGGTGAGCCTCGTGTCGACGAAGCGGCGGTCACCGCCAGCTCGGACGAGGCGCTGGCGAAGGCGCTCGCCTACACAACGCTCGAGCCGGCGAGACCCGTGCCCGAGGTCGAGGTCGTCTCTCGCGACGAGTGGATCGCTTCCAACCTGGCCGAGCTGATGAAGCTCCTCACGCCCACCGAGGAGCGCCTGTCGGCGGAGTTTCGCCTGCCTGAGCCGCTGGGCGCGGTTGCTCGAAAGGCGCTCGGCGCCGCCGCGGGCGCCGAGGCGGGAGCGGTGATCGGCTACGCGTCCAAGCGCGTCCTCGGCCAGTACCAGGTGTCGCTCCGAAGCGACGAGAGCGTGCCGCGCATGCTCGTGGTCGGGGGCAACCTCGACGAGACCGCCGGGAAGCTGGGTGTCGAGCAAGGACCGTTCTTACACTGGATCCTGATTCACGAGCAGACGCATTCGATCCAGTTCTCGTCCGTGCCGTGGCTCCGCGACCATCTCGCCGGCCTCGTAGCCGAACTGCTCGACTCCGCGTCCGGCGGCCTCGACATCGGCGCGATCGTAGAGCGCGCGAAGGGCTTGGTGGCGCCCGATCCCAGGACGGGCCTTCGTCGCATCATGGACGGCGAGCTGACTCGGATCTTCGCCGGAAGGGAGCAGGGCGAGGTGATGGATCGGATGGCTGCGGCTATGTCCGTGATCGAGGGATACGCCGAGCACGTGATGGACGCCGCCTCGGCGGAGGTGCCGGAGCTCGCCTCGATGCGCGAGCGGATGGATGCTCGCCGGGCGCAGCGGACTGGCCTTGCCGACATGATCGCGCGCGTCCTCGGCCTGGGCGCAAAGCTCCGTCAGTACGAGTTGGGCAGGCGCTGGTGCGACGAAGTGGTCGCTGAGGCCGGCATTGAAGGCCTCGACCGTGTCTGGCAAGGCGCCGAAGCGCTTCCAACACTTCGGGAGCTCGACGACGCGCACGCCTGGATCGAGCGCGTTCTCACCCCCGCGACCGCCTGATCCAAGTGCGTTTGCGCCTAAGCGGTGCCAGGCACCACGCCGGGAGCTAGGCACGCTTAACAGCTGGTGCCCCCTCAGCGGTGCCAGGCACCGTGCCAGGCACCGTGCCAGGCACTCATATAGCTGCGCCGGAGGCTTGCGGCGTGTAACCGTCGAGGGTGGCTGGGTAAGAACACCTGTTCGTACCATCTGCTAACATGCTTATTCGTAAGCAACTTGCATCCAAGTCAGTAGACACCCAAAAAGGGAGTGAAGTCACCACATGGCAACCACCGCCAACAACACCCGAAATCGCACCACGAAGGCCAGCCGCAGCGCCGCCGCCAAGAAGGCAGCGGAGACTCGCGCCGAGAACGAGCGCAACGTCCGACAGAAGGCCAGCGCCGCCGCCAAGAAGGCCGCGCAGACGCGCGCTGAGAACGAGCGCAACGTCTCAGAGAAGGCTGTCGCCTACGTTCGCCAGACGGCCGAGCGTGCGGTCGACGTCCCCGTCGGTGCCGCATTGACCGTCGCCGAGATGGTCCAACCCCTCACGGAGACCGCGAGCCGCGAGCGCGAGATCAATCGCCTTCGCACTCAGGTCACGCGCGAGATCTCGAAGCTCGAGCGCCGTGGCGGCCAGGCTCGTCGCAAGGCCCAGACCCGTGCCCGCGGCACGCGCAACCGGCTTGAGCGCGACCTGAAGCAGCGCCGCAACTCGGTCGAGCGTCAGGTCAAGCAGAACCGGACCAAGGCCGAGCGCACGGTCAAGCAGAACCGGACCAAGGCCGAGAGGGCCGTCAAGGAGAACCGTGTCCGCGCGGAGAAGGCGGTCAAGGAAGCACAGACCGCGGTCACCACGCGCATCGACTCCGTCCGCTCGTAACCCGAGCGTCTTAGCCCGAGCGTCCGGAGAGGGGCGCCTCGGAGAAGATCTGCTCGCAAGCACAGACACACCGCGAGCAGAATCAGTACCTCTCCTCCCGAGAAACGGGCCCTTTCGAGGGCCCGTTTCTCTTTTCTTACCCCTAGAGCTCGCCGTCGTAGTAGTCGCGGCGATCCGATCGGCGGGCGAGCAAGCTGTCCGTTTTTGACGCATCGGTCCAGACGCCGATCTTGTCTGAGTCCGGATAGACGGTCGCCGCCGGGAAGACCAGGTTCGAGAACATCAAGAAGCGCACCGGCTCGGCGGTGTTGTTCTGAACCCTGTGTGCGCCGCCCGGGCCAACCGGGAAGAAGACGAGATCCATCGGCTCGAGCTCGTGCTCGCCGTCGGGGTCGCGAAGCGTCGGGCGTCCATCGGTGACCAGGATCCACTCCTCCTCTGCCCACTCGTAGTGATAAGGGCAAAGCGCCTGGCCAGGCGGCAGCTCGTACGAGCTCACGCCCGTTTGCTCGGCGCCGAAATCGGGTCCGGGGCGCACCATGCCGCCCATGAAACCGTCGGGGTCGGTGTCGGGATATTCGAACTGGGCTTGTGCGAGGTTGATGCGGTTCATCCATCCACCGTAGCCCGAGGGCCGCCTGTCAAGATTGAGGGGATGAGCCTTCCCACCTCCGAACAGGTCACGGACAAGCTCCGCGCCGTCATCGACCCCGAGCTTCGCAAGAACATCGTCGAGCTCGGGATGGTGCGAGCGATCGACATCGCCGACGACGGCAGGGTCGGCGTGATCGTCTCGCTAACTACGCCCGGCTGCCCGATCCGCTCCCACTTCGTCGACGCGGTCTCGAAGAACGTCTCAGAGCTCGACGGCGTGACCGCGGTTGCGGTCGAGTTCGACGTTCTCTCCGATGAGGAACGCTCGAACCTCCAGCAGTCGCTCGGTCGCAACAGGCTTCCCGAGGGCGCGCTCGCCCAGGTGAAGAACGTGATCTGCGTCGCCTCGGGCAAGGGCGGCGTCGGCAAGTCGACGATGACCGCGAATCTGGCGGCCGCGCTAGCCGCCGAGGGCAGTACCGCCGGCGCGCTCGACTGCGACGTTTACGGTTACTCGATCCCGCGCATGCTCGGCGTCGACGGTCGCCCCGACGTAAACGAGAACCGAAAGATCATTCCGCTCCAGGGCCCGGCGGGAGTCAAGGTCATGTCGATCGGGTTCTTCGTCGAGGACAACGCAGCCGTCGTCTGGCGCGGCCCGATGCTCCACAAGGCGATCCAGCAGTTCCTCGAAGACGTGGACTGGGGCGAGCTCGATTATCTGCTCCTGGACCTGCCGCCCGGAACGGGCGACGTCTCGATGACCCTGGCGCAACTCTTGCCGCAGGCGCGGATAACGATCGTGAGCACGCCCCAGCCCGCCGCTCAGTCGGTCGCGCGCCGCGCCGCCGAGATGGCGGCGAAGGTCGACCTCGAGGTCCTCGGCGTGATCGAGAACATGTCCGCCTTCACGACTCCCGACGGCCAGCGCTTCTCAATCTTTGGCGAGGGCGGCGGCGAGCTCTTGGCCTCGGAGCTCGACGTCCCTCTGCTCGGCAAGGTGCCGCTTTCTGAGAATCTCCGCGCCCACGCGGATGCGGGCGCCCCGCTCGTCCTCGAGCAGCCGAACGACCCGGCTTCAATCGCGATCCGCCAGGTGGCACGCGGCATCGTGGCCGCCACGCCGCAGGAGCTCGCCGTGCTCCAGGCCGAGCCACCGGCCATGGCCGGTGCCGCTCCGGTTTCGGGCACCGAGCTCAAGGTCATCCAGTCCTGAGCGCAATAGTTTCGTCGCCACCCGCGCCCGGGTAGGCGAGGCCCGTGGAAGACAAGCTGCTCGCATCCCATCGCCTGGCGAAGTTCACGCCGCCCCTGCTTCTCCTCTACCTGCTGTTCGGCAGCACCTACTCGTACACCTTCTCCGCCAGCAACGGTCAGGTGACCGAGTGCTCCCGCTCCGTCGACTACCTCGCGATCGTCCTCGGCGGGATCGGTCTCGCCGTCGGCCTCTTCCTCCTGCGGCTTGCGCTGAGGCCGCGAACGCCGGGTGAGGAAACCGGGGTTCTGGGCAATCGCGTCGGTGCCATCGTCGTGCTGGTCTTGAGCGCCCTCCTTCTGTGGAAGGGCATCTCGGCGGAGGGCGCAACCGACCTCGTGACGTGCAGCAGCAATACCTAGTCGCGATCGCGGCGCAGGAACCTGCCAATCGGATCGGGGATACGCGAGCGCAGGTGCGCCGGAGCGCCCTTTTTCACGCGCCTAGCTCGAGTAGTACTGAGCGTTGATCTCGGTGTACTTGGCCCACTCCTCCGGGAGCTGGTCCTCGGCGAAGCAGGCGTCGACTGGGCACGCCTCCACGCATGCGTCGCAGTCGATGCACTCGTCCGGATCGATGTAGAGCTGCTCGACGCCCTCGTAGTCGGGCTCGTCAGGCGTGGGATGGATGCAGTCCACCGGGCATACCTCGACGCACGAGTTGTCCTTTTGCCCGATGCACGGCTCTGCGATGACGTAGGCCACGTAAAAGAAGTCCTTGCCTCAATTGACGAAACGCCGGTAAAGCCCGGCGAGCGGCGCATTCTACGCAAGGAGGATGCGCGCGAACCCGAAGGTACCCACGGGCACTGGCCTTTAGGCCCTTAACCTCCTGCGCGTGATCCTCTTGACCGGAGCCACCGGGACCGTGGGCAAGTCCCTCCTGCCCCTTTTGGTGGAAAGGGACGAGGAGATCCGGGCGCTCGTTCGCGATCCACGCGGGCTGGGACGCCATCGCATGGACGTTCGCATCACGCTCGGCGACTTGAGCGAGATGGGTGATGCCCGAACTCGGCGCCAGGCCCTTCGCGGTGTACGGACGGTGATCCACCTCGCGGCAGCGATCCGCGACCAGCCCGCCGCGAAGGTCGAAGAGTTGAACGGCCTCGCCACCGCCCGGCTCCTCAAGGCGGCCGAGGACTCGAGCGTCGAGCGATTCGTGTTCTTCTCAGCGATCGGAGCAAGCGAGTTTCAGCGCACGCGGTTCTTCCGCGCCAAGGCGCTCGCCGAAGAGGCGGTCGAGGGCTCCGATCTCCCCTCCACCGTCTTTTTGCCCTCGATTGTTTACGACCGCGAAGATCCGTGGGTGACCCTCGTGCGCCGCCTCGCCCTCTTCCCGGCGCTGCCCCTGGTGGGCCGGGCCGATGCTGCCTATGAGCCGATCTGGGCGCGGGACGTGGCCGAATGCGTAGTCGCCGAGCTCGACTTGGAGGAAGGCGGTAATCGCCGCTACGAGCTTGCCGGGCCCGAGCGTCTCACCTACGCGGAGATGAGCCGCGTCATCGCCTGGTCGATCGATCGCAGGCGGCGCATGCTCCACGTACCCGCGAACCTCGTCCGGCTCGGACTCAATGGTGTGCGAAGAATTGCCGGCGACGCGGCGTTCGCCACCTGGGAGGAGGCTGAGCTCCTGGAGGTTCCGATGGTCTCCGAGCGTGGCACCGCCGACGCCGAGTCGCTCGGAGTCACCCCAAGGCGGATGGCGGACGTGCTGGCCCAGGTCTAGCGCGTCGGCGGGGGTAGCTCGAGCCTCAAGAGCTTCGCGAGAGCCGCGATCGCCGTCACCCCGATTCGAGCCGGGGGATCGCTGAGGACGATCGTCGAGTCGAACTGGTTGATGAGGCGCGCGTACTTGGCAGCGACGACGGGATTGGTGGGCTTGGACGCGCCGGAAGACGTCGCCAGCGCGTGGATGCCGCGCATGTACTCCTCGAAGTCGTGCGCCGGCTCATGCACGTTTCGCACTCGCGTCATCGCGCCGCTCTCGTTTCGAAAGGTGTGCCGAGTTCCGGGCGGCACCGCGACCGTCTCCCCGGCATCGACCCGCTTCCATTCTTTGCCCACCAGTAACTCGAACCACCCCTCAGTGACGCCAAAGGACTCGGTCTGCCCGTGCGGGTGATAGTGCGGCGGCGGGGTTGCTGCCCCCGGCGCCAGCTGAAACTCCATGACGAGCGGATCACGGCTTGGGTCCTGGGGTCGCTCGAGGAACTCATACACGGAGCCGTCAGGGAGCTCGAGTCGATCGGTCATGCCGTGACCCTAGAGAACAAGAAAGGCCCGGGCCGAAGCCCGGGCCTTTCGAACATCTTCAAAAAGTAAGCGCTTCGCGCCTACAACGTGAAGTGCTTTACATCATCCCGCCCATGTCAGGCATGCCGCCGCCCATTCCGGCGCCGGCCTCCTCGGGCATCTCGGCCACGATGCACTCGGTGGTGAGGATGTTCTTGGCGATCGACGCCGCGTTCTGAAGCGCGGAGCGGGTCACCATGGTCGGGTCGATGACGCCGGCCTTGACCAGGTCGCCGTACTCGCCCGTCCCGGCGTTGAGGCCCTCGCCGGTCTTGAGACCGCGTACCTTCTCGACCACTACCGAGCCCTCGAGCCCGGAGTTCTCCGAGATCTGGCGCACCGGCGCCTCGAGCGCCTTGCGGATGATCTCCATGCCGGTCGCCTCGTCGGCCTCGAGCCCCTTGGCGTCGATGGCGTCCTGGGCGTTGAGGAGCGCGACACCGCCACCCGGCACGACGCCCTCTTCGAGAGCGGCACGGGTTGCCTGGAGGGCGTCCTCCACGCGGTGCTTCTTCTCCTTCATCTCGGTCTCGGTGGCAGCGCCAACCTTGACGACCGCGACACCGCCGGCCAGCTTCGCCAGGCGCTCTTGGAGCTTCTCCCGGTCGAAATCGGAGTCGGTGTTCTCGATCTCGGAGCGGATCTGGTTGATCCGGCCCTCGATCTGCGACTTCTCGCCGGCGCCGTCGATGATCGTGGTGGTGTCCTTGGAGACGACCACGCGACGAGCGTGCCCGAGCTGCGAGACCTGCGTATTCTCGAGCTTCAGGCCCATCTCCTCGGTGATGACCTCGCCGCCGGTGAGGATCGAGATGTCCTCCATCATGCGCTTGCGGCGATCGCCGAAGCCCGGAGCCTTGACCGCGACACCGGTGAAGGTGCCACGGAGCTTGTTGACCACGAGCGTTGC
>CAWDYV010000003.1:0-809747 GCA_963806865.1 uncultured bacterium | reverse complement strand
ACGTATCGCTTCGCGGGCGCGTGCTCGTGGGCGGGCGCTCTGAGCTGGCTGGTCGCCGCCTCGCCACGCGAGCGCCGCGGCGAGCTCATCGGATCGGCGATGGCCGCCGCGATCGTCGGCGTCCTGGTCGGGCCGGCGGTGGGAGCGGCGGCCGACGTGCTGAGCCGGGCGGCGGTCTTCTCGGCGGTCGGCGCGCTGGGCGCTCGGCCTCGCGGTGCTCACGCTCCGGATCCCGCCGCCGCCCGCGACGGGTCACGCGAACCTCGAGGCGCTCGGCAGCGGCCGTGCGCTCGGCCCCGGTGCGCTTCGGCTTCCTCCTGATCCTCGTGCCGGGGATGATCTTCGGCGCGATCGACGTGCTCGTCCCGCTCGAGATGGACGCGCTCGGCGCCGGCGCCATCGCCATCGCGGCGGTCTTTCTTGCGTCAGCGGCGCTCGAGGCGGTGGTCGCACCGCTCGCCGGGCGTGTCTCCGATCGCCGCGGTCGCTTCCTCCCGTGCGCCGTCGGGCTTGTCGCGAGCGTCGTCGACCATGCTCCTCATCCAGGTGCCGTCGACCGCCTGGGCGCTCGGGGCGGTCGTGATCCTGGCGGCGCCCGGGATCGGGATGCTCTGGTCGCCCGCGATGGCGATGCTGAGCGACGGCGCCGAGGCGGCCGGGCGTGGACCTCGGCCTCGCCTTCGGCTTCACCAACCTCGGCTGGGGGATGGGCCACACGCTCGGGCGCGATCGGTCGGCCCCGCGGTCGCCGACGCCGGCGGCAACGACCTCGCCTACACGTGCCTGGCGGTGCTCAGCGCGCTCGCGCTGGCGGCGCTGCTTCGCCCGGCGGAGCGCGGTCGAGGCGCGCTGGCGCTGGGCATCGGCGCCGAGAGTCGTTTCGGTCGTCAGATAGGCGACTCAGGCGACATCTCGGTGGCGCGTACGATCTACGGGAGGAGCGGTGGCAGAGTCCGGCTGAATGCAGCTGCCTTGAAAGCAGCCGACCCGTTTTCGCGGGTCCGGGGGTTCGAATCCCTCCCGCTCCGCTCTCTCGCGACTAGCCTTGCGCGGCGATGGCGCGGTGGACGAACTGGGCGGGGGATCAGGCTTGCGAGCCGGCGTCGATCGAGCGGCCCGGCACGCTCGATGCGCTGCAGAAGACGGTCGCGCGACTCGGTCGAGCGGGGCCATCGCGTTCGCGCCTCCGCCTCCGGCCACTCGTTCACGGACTGCGCCCTGACCGAGGGCGTGATGATCCGCCTCGACGGCCTCACGCGGAAGCTCGACTTCGACCGGGAGTCGGGGCTCTTCAAGGTCGAGGCGGGCGCCGTGCTCCACGACCTCAACCGCATGCTCGACGCCGACGGCGTCGCGTTCGAGAACCTCGGCGACATCGACCGCCAGACGGTCGCGGGCTCGATCTCGACCGGCACGCACGGGACGGGCGAGCGGTTCCAGAACGTCTCGGCGCAGGTCGCGGCGCTCGAGCTGATCGCGCCCGACGGCTCGCTCGTCACGATCGACGAGTCCGAGCCCGATCTGCTGCGCGCCGCGCGCGTGTCGCATCGGCGCGCTCGGGATCGTCTACTCGGTCACGGTCCGCACGGTTCCCGCCTACACGATCAACCGCGTCGACTCGCCGAAGCCGCTCGGCGAGGTGCTCGACGAGCCTCGACGAGCTCAACGCCGGCACCGACCACTTCGAGTTCTACGTCTTCCCGGGCACCGACGTGGCGCTCTGCCGCGAGTCGCGCCGCACGCAGGAGCCGCCTGCGCCGAAGCACCCGGCGGTCGTCTACGCGCAGGAGGTGATGCTCGAGAACTGGGTCGGGCAAGGCGTTCGCGGCCGCCGTGCGGACGCGCCCGACGCTCGCGCCGACGGTCGCGCAAGCTCGCCGCGCAAGGGCCTCGGCCGCGCGACCAAGATCGACGCGAGCTACAGGGTCTTCGCCTCGGAGCGCCACATCAAGTTCACGGAGATGGAGTACGCGGTCCCGCGCGAGCGCGGGCGCGAGCTGATCGAGGGCGTCCTCGAGATCGCCGACGCGCCCGGAGCTCCACGTCGCGTGGCCGATCGAGGTGCGCTTCGTCAAGGGCGACGACTCCTTCCTCAGCCCCTCGCACGAGCAGGACACCTGCTACGTCGCGGTCCACCAGGACCGCAAGCTCGCCTGGGAGCCCTACTTCCGCCGGGTCGAGTCGCTCGCCCGCGACCTCGGCGGTCGCCCGCACTGGGGCAAGCGCCACTTCCGCAAAGCGGCGGACCTCGCCGCCGGCGTACCCGAAGTGGGACGGACTTCCAAGCCGCACGCAAGCGCCTCGACCCAGAAGGCGCCTTCGCAAACGCCTACACGGACCGAGTCCTCGGCCCCGCGGGCTGAAACGCGACGCTCCAGAACCAAAACGTCCCGCGTTACCCCGTATAGCCCGGAGCGTTGGACGTTCGGCCTTGCGCTTCCTTCCGGAAGGGCCAAACGTCCAGCGTTACCCCCTATAGCCCGGAGCGCTTGGACGTTTGACTCGGAGGTGGCGAGATGGCGAGCGAGTCGGTGAGGGTCGTTCGTAAACGTCGTCGGAGTCGATGCGGTGGACTCTCCAGCCCGCATTGCGCCACGCCGTTTCCTTCCTCGCGTCTTCGCCTACGTCTTGGTGGAACGGTCCGCCGTCGATCTCGATGATGAGGCGTTCGCGAGGCCAACTGAGGTCCGCCTCCTCGTCGGCGATGTCGACGTTAAGGCTGGGTAGTTCGATGCCGGCGTCTCGGAGGATCTCGAGAGCTCTTACCTCGGCGCCGCTCTCGCGCTCGCTCGATCGGCAGGCCGCGGTACCGGGCCATTGCCTTGCCGAGGCGTACCGCGCCGCGACGGTGGGAAACGAGTCCGAGCCAGTCCCCAAGCGAGTACAGGGTCAGGCTGCTCAAGCCGGACGAACTCCCTCAGAGCTTTCGCAAGAGCGCGATCACTAACGCAGCAAGCGAGGTCCAGGAGAGTCCTCGTAGGCGTCGTGATCTGAACACCGTCTGAGCTCGGTCGTTTCGCCAATGAGAGTTGAGCTGCGATAAACGGTGATGCCGCTCATCCGCCGGGGTCCTCCGCTTCCGGGCCGAACTACGGTGACTCCCTTGGGCTCCATCGAGAGGCTGCCCCAGGCACAGGCGGCGCTCTCGCGAGCCAAGAAGGTCTCTGGTGCGGTGAGAGTCGCGCCCATCCACCGGCCCCAGTCGATCTCTCGAGAACCGGTGCCAACGCGAACACACCCTCTGCGACGACCACGAGGCGACCCTTAGCGACACGATGATCGATGGCGTTCTGGGTCACCCCGGCTTCAAGAAGCTGCTGCCTTGAAACTCGGTTGAACTGGCATCCGGCAATCTCGGCGATCAAAACGTCCAACATGCCCCTCTATAGCGACTGAGCGTTGGACGTTTCGCCCCTCACTTCGCTCCGCGGGCCCGAAACGTCCCGCGTTACCCCGTATAGCCCGGAGCCTTGGACGTTTGACCGGCGCGGCGCAGCGCGGCACCCGGGCGCGCCGGCGCTGGCGCTTAGCTCGGCGGGGGGAAGAGGACGAGGTGGAGGAGGCCCGCGGCGAGGCCGAGCACGGCGCCGTGGAGGTAGAGCAGCCACTCGTCCTCGCGGATCGCCGTGCGGAGCATCTCCGAGAAGTCCTTGTAGGCGCCATCTCGCGCATGCGGTCGGTGATCAGCTTCCGGATCGCGTTCGACTGGCGCCTGTTGAACTCGGGGTCGCCGAGCGGCGTCATCGTGTAGTCGACCGCCTCGCGTCGCGACCGACTCGCGGATCGTGTCGTACTGGCGGCCGCCCGACCGCGACGCGCACCGCCGAGCGCATCGGGCCGATCGCGCGGTCGAGGGCGGGGCGCATCGCGGTCTCGATCAGCTTGCGCGTCCGGTCCGAGCGCGGGCCCTGGAGGAGCTCGTCGCCGATGTTCTTGAGGTTCACGATGTCGTCGGCGACGATCTTCGCGTAGACCTCGGCGACCTCGTCCTGGCGCTTCATGAAGAGCCCGTGGATCTTGATCGGCCGAGGAAGCTTCGCTCCTCGACCGGCTGGAAGATCATGTTCATCGCGACGCAGGTTCGTCACGTAGCCGACGATGATCCCGAGGAGCGGCAGGAGCCACCACTGGTGGATGCGTTGGTGATGACGGCGACCGGGATGCCCGAGCAAGAAGCCGAAGAAGAAGCCGAAGTTGATCATGAACTTGCAGCTCCTGGTGGCCGATCTCCTCGAAGATCCGGTTCGACCATCTCCGGGTTGTCCTCGAAGTAGCGGATCACCATCAGCTTGATGTCGAGGATCTGGTCGATGTGGATGCCGATCGCGTCGATCACCTAGCGGACGATCTCCGGCAGCTGCTCCTGGACGCGGTCGTGAACCCGCTCGCTGCACGCGCGGCGGCAGGTCGTTCCAAAGGTCGGGATGCTCGCGCTTCATGATCCGCTCGACCATGTCCCGCATGTCGCCGCGCGCCGTCTCGAGGATGTGCTCGGCGATCTTGTCGGGCTCGAGCTGCTGGTAGAACTCGGACGGGCTGCCGAGCTTGGCGATCCCCTTGTCGACGAGATGCGAGCCCATCTTGGCCGGCGCGCGACGGGACGATCCCCTGCCAGCCGATCCCGCCGTGCATCACGCCCGGGATCTGCTGGATCTTGCGCGGCAGGAGCGGCGACGACCGCGCGCAGGCCCGGGCACGCGGAAGCCGTGGAAGTGCACCGGGTTGAACAGCATGATCAGACGCCGGTCCAGTTGATCGTGTCAGCCGATCGCGCCCGTGAAGAACGGGACGGTCGCCGCGATCCAGTTGACTCGTCGCTCAGAGGCCCGGCGCTCATGTCGCAGGACTCATCGCTGATGCGGCGCGGCGATTCTCACAGGAAAGTGAGCCCCTCGCCCCGGTAGGTCGGGACCTCGTCGACGACGGCGTCGCCCTCGACCAGATAGAGCGAGTCGAAGCGCTCGCAGAGCTCGCCCGCCTTCGCGTGGCGCATGTAGACGCGGTCGCCGACCCGGAGCTTCTTCGCCGCCGCGCCGACCAGCGGCGTCTGGACCTCGCCGGCGCCTTCGTCGGAGTCGAGCGTGAGCCCCGCCGGCATGTACGGCTGGGGCAGGCGGTCCCGCCCGGGCGCGCCCGAGGCGATATAGCCGCCGCCGAGCGCCGTCGCGACGCCGGGGTGCGGCCGGCGCACGATCGGCAAGGCAGAAGAACGCGGCGGGGGTGAGGTCGAGCGAGCGGTAGGTGTCGAAGAGCGTCGGCGCGTAGAAGCCCGAGCCCGCGGTCAGCTCGGTCGCGATGCCGAGCGTCCTTCGAGCGCGAGAGGCTGCCGGTCCCGCCCGCGTTCACCCACTCGAGCTCCGAGTCCGCCGCGTCGCGGATCGCCGCGATCACGCCGGGCAGGCGCTCGCGAAGCTCGTCGAGCGAGCGCGACTGCATCGTGCGGATCGCGGCGCTTCGAAGCGGCTTGCCCGGGATGTCGTCGCCGACCCCCGCGATGTGCCCCTCGTACGCCATCGCGCCGACCAGCCTCGTGCCCGGGCGCTCGGCGATCTCGGCCGCGAAGCGGCGCGCGTGCTCGGCAGTGCGGATCGGCGAGCGCTTCGGCCCGATGCGCGCGAGGCGCCCGCGCGCGGGCCACCAGCTCGGGTCGATGTCGATCGCGACGCGGATCGGCGCCGAGCCGCGCCCCGCGGCCGACTCGATCAGGTCGAGGTGCGCCGGCTCGTCGACGATCAGCGCCGGATGAGTGTCGGGCCGCTCGGCGGCGAGGCAGCGCCAGCTCGGCGAGCGCCTTGCGATCGGCGGTCGGGTAGCCGACGAAGATGTCCTCGTGACCCTGGCGCGCGAGGTGGAGCGCCTCGGGCAGGGTGAAGCTCAGGATTCCGCGGAAGCGTCGTCGAAGGCCGAGGATCCGCTCGAGCACCGTCGTCGAGCGCACCGACTTGGAGGCGATCCGGATCGGCAGGGGCGATCGCCTGCGCGGCGAGCGCGTCCGGCGTTCGAGCGCATCGCGTCCAGGTCGACGAACGCGAACGGGGGCGAGATGCCCTCGAAGATCGCGTCGTAGCGGCCTTGGAGGCGCTCGAGTTCGGCTTGACTGCGGGGCGCCACGGCGTGCGAGCGTATCCCGAACTCTGTATCTAGAATCGCCCGAGTGCCCGGAGAGGTGGCCGAGTGGCTGAAGGCACTCGCCTGCTAAGCGAGTAGGGGGCTAATAGCTCTCTCGAGGGTTCGAATCCCTCCCTCTCCGCTCTCCGGCACAAGGCAATCAGGAGAAGGAAAAATGGCGGTGCATCGGATTCGGGCGATCGCAGTCGCATTGAGCGCGACGGCACTTGGAACGTCGTCGTTTGTCCTGAATGGTTGCGGCAACGGCGCCGACAGCCCCGGCGAGGCCGCCGGCTCGGCTCAAGCGGCCGCGGGTGGAGCAAGCGCCAAGATCGCCGAGACCAAGAAGCAACCCGAGCCCAAGACCCTCGGACTCCTGGAAGGCAGTCACCCCACCGTGGCCGTGCGGCCTAAGGAAACGATAGGCCTCTACGAAGAGCCGGAGGGCAGGGTGGTCAAGCGGGTGGATCAAGTAACAGAGTTTGGGTCGCGCACGGTCTTCGCGGTCACTGCCAAAGACGGCGAATGGGCCTCAGTCCTGACCCCTCATGCCGCGAACGGCAAACCACTCTGGCTGAAGCTGGACCCCGCCGCGCTGAAAGCCGGCGGTTCGATCTGGAACATCGAGGTCGATCTGTCCGCCTTCGAGACGCGTCTATACGTCGACGGCGAGCTCGTCAAGTCGTTCCAGGTGTCCGTCGGCACGCCGACCGCGCCAACTCCCACGGGCCGCTTCGCAATCACCGACACCTTTCGCGGCAACCTCAACCCCGCGTACGGCTGTTGCGCGCTTGCGACCACTGCGCGCCAGATCAACCTCCCGTCGGGCTGGCTCGGCGGCAACCGCATCGCCTTTCATGGCACGACGGGCCCCTTGGGCGCCGAGAACTCGAGCGGCTGCATTCGCGCCGCCAACGCCGACGTCTCAGACCTGGTCGACATGGTTCCCCCGGGCACCCCGGTCGAGATTCACCAATAGCCACCCCGTCGCAATGCCTAGCGCACCGCGGCTGCGCGTGAGTCCGGGCGCATCTAGTATCGGCGCATGGGCCTGCTTTCGAGGTTTCTCCAGCGCCGCCGCCGTCGCGAGAGCGCGATTCCCGCGGCTGAGCCTTCCGACCCGCCTGCAGCGTCCGCAGAGGTCGAGCCGGTCGGCCAGCCGTTCGAAGACGTCGGCCAGCCCATCAACCTCACCCTCGGCTCGCCCACCGACATCACCGGCCTGCTCGGGATGATTGGCACCGCGATGCAGACCGGCCAGTTCCAGGTTCAGCAAAGCGAGAGTCAGGTGATCGATCTGCGCGGCAGCGGGCTCCGCGAGGAGATCGTGGAGGCGATGCGCCAGAGCGGCGTGGACCCGGAAGGGCAGGGACAGATCGATGCCGGACAATACGGCGATCTTCAGCAGCGGATCCTCGACGCCCTCCAGAGCCATGGCGTGGACGTGGCCCAGGGCGGCGAGATCCCGCCCCCCGCGGGCGGCGATAGCAAGCCCGCCTGAGCCCGCGGCCGTTCGTGGGTTCGAAACGCGACGAGCTGGGCCGCGGCGAGCGCGTCCTGCCCGGCGTCTGGCGACTGCGGCTCCCCCTGCCGTGGGAGAACTCGCCGCACGGCAACGCCTACGCGGTCTCGCCCGGGCGACGGCATCGTCCTCGTCGACACCGGCTACGCGGGCGAGGACGGCACTCGGCAGCTCGAGTTCGCGCTCGCGCAGGTGGGCTGGGAGCTCGAGCGACATCCGGCTGGTCGTCTGCACCCACACCCACGCCGACCACTACGGCCTCGCGGGACCGATCCTCGACGCCGCCGGCTGCGAGCTGTGGATGCACCCGGCGTGGGATCACGTCCGGCCGATGGTCGAGGACCCCGCGGGGACCGTGGAGCGCCGGCTCGAGCTCGCGCGCCGCGGCGGGGTGCCCGAGCCCGTGCTCGAGAGCTTCCGCGCGGCTCGCGCGGAGGCTCGGCACCGGAGTCGCGAGGATCGTCGAGCCCGACCGCGACGCTCCGCGACGGCGACGAGGTCGAGACCGACCACGGCTCTTGGCGCGTCATCGAGACCCCGGGCCACGCCCCCTCGCACATCGTCCTTCACCAGCCCGAGAGCGGCCTGCTCATCTCGGGCGACCACATCGGCGGGAAGATCTTCCTGTTCTTCGACTACGGGCACACCCCGGATCCGGTGGGGGAGTACCTCGGCTCGCTCGATCGGGTGGAGGCGCTCGACACCGGGCTCTGCCTGCCGGGCCATGGGCGCTCGTACCGAGACGTGCCCGGCAAGGTGCGGGTCTACCGCGAGGAGGTCCAGAAGCAGATGGGCCGGGTGCGCGACGGCGCTCGGCGACGAGCCGAGAACCCCGTACGAGGTGATCCAGAGCTTCGTGGGCGGCGCCGAGCTCGGCCCGGGACCGTTCGGCTACGCGCATGCAGATGGTGATGTCCTACCTCGACCACCTGACCATCCGCGGCGAAGCCGAGCGCGACGACGACGGCGACGTCCACCGCTGGCGCTCGATTGGACTCGGACGCGAGCGGGTAGCGCGATGGGTTCAACCAAAAAGGAGAAGAACTCATGACTGACACCCCCGCCAAAGACGCGAAGCTCGTTCAGTACCTGAACGAGGCGAACGCCAAGGAGAAGGAGCTCGAAGCCGCGCTGACCGCTCACATCGGCATGAGCGAGATGGCCGACCGAAAGCCCTACAAGAAGAAGCTCCAGGAGCACCTGCGGGAGACCAAGAACCACTCGAAGGCGCTCGAGCGCCGCATCAAGAAGCTCGGCGGTGCCGGGAGCGTGACCGAGAGCGTCGTCGCGACCGTCGCCAAGACCGCGGGCAATCTGCGCGGCCAGGCGGTCTCCGCCGCGAAGGGCCCGCTCCACATGGTCCGTGGCACCTCGCCCGAGGAGAAGCTCCTCAAGAACGCGAAGACCGAGTACTGGAACGAGCACGAGGAGATCGCCACCTACACGGCGATCGAGACGCTCGCCGAAGAGGTCGGCGACAAGGAGACGGCCAAGCTCGCGCGCGACATCCGCCGCGACGAGGAGAAGATGGCTCGCTACCTCGAGCGGCTCATCCCGACGCTGACCAAGGCGGTCGTCAAGGCCGAGATCCCGGCCGCGGAGCGGCGCAAGCCCGCCGCGCGCAAGCGCTCGGCGAGCTCAGCGGCAGAGCTCAGCGAGCTCGAACCGCAAGCGCTCGGGCAGCTCGAGCGAAGCTCAGGAGGCTCGAGGCGCAAGAGCTCAGGCAGCTCGAAGCGCAGCACCGCCAAGAAGCGCTAGCCGGCCGGCGCGGCGGGCCCTCGTATCTTCAGGGACATGACCACCGCCGCGCCGGACAAGGCGCTCGAAGAAGCCCGCTGGAACCTCGACCCGCTCGTCGACGGCGAGGGAGCCGAGGGCACGCTCGAGCTCCTCGCCGAGGCGCGCGAGCGCTCGGTCGCGTTCGCCGAGGAGCACCGCGGCAAGGTCTCAGAGCTCGACGCCGCCAGGCCTCGTCGGCCGCGATGCGCGAGCTCGAGGACGATCTTCGACAAGGTCGGGCGCGCGGGCTCCTACGCGTCGCTCTGGTTCACCGTCGACACCGCCGATCCCGAGCGCGGCGCGCTCCTCCAGCAGGTGCAGGAGCGCGGCGCCGAGATCGAGACCTCGCTGCATCTTCTTCGAGCTCGAGTGGAACGAGCTGCCCGACGATCAGGCCGAGGCGCTGCTTGGAGGCGGACGAGCTCGAGTTCTGCCGCCATCACCTGCGGACCGCGCGCCGCTACCGCCCGCACCAGCTGACCGAGCCCGAGGAGCGCATCCTCACCGAGATCGACGTGACCGGGCGCTCCGCGTTCGGGCGCCTCTTCACCGAGCAGATCTCGAGCGTGATGGTCGAGCTGCCGGACGCGGACGAGCCGGTGCCGCTGATGGAGGCGCTCAGCCGCCTTCAGGACCCCGATCGCGAGCGCCGCGCCGAGGCGGCCGCCGGCGTGACCGACGGCGCTGGAGCCCGGCCTCCGCACCCGCGCGTTCATCTTCAACACCCTCCTTCAGGACAAGTCGACGAAGGACCGCCTGCGCTCGTACGAGCACTGGCTCGCGGCGCGCAACCTCTCGAACGAGGCGTCGGACGAGTCGGTCGAGGCGCTGATCGAGGCGGTCGTCTCCCACTACGAGCTGGCCCGGCGCTGGTATCGGCTGAAGGCGAAGCTGCTCGGCCTCGACAAGCTCGCCTTCTACGACCGGATGGCGCCGGTCGCGATCGAGGAGCAGCGGATCGCCTACGACGATGCGCGCGAGCTGGTCCTCGACTGCTACCGCGGCTTCTCGCCTGAGCTGGGCGAGGCCGCCGCCGGCTTCTTCGAGGGCGACTACATCGACGCCCCGCCCGCCGCCGGCAAGCGCGGCGGGCGCCTTCTGCGCCTACACGGTGCCGTCGGCGCACCCCTACGTGATGCTGAACTACACCTCGCGCTCGGGCGACGTCCTGACGATGGCGCACGAGCTGGGCCACGGCGTCCACGCCTACCTCGCCGGCAAGGAGCAGAGCCTCTTTCAGGTCTCGACGCCGCTGACCGTCGCCGAGACCGCGTCGATCTTCGGCGAGACGATCGTGCTCGAGCGCCTGCTCGAAGAGGCGCCCGACGCCGCGGCGCGCCTGTCGCTCCTCGCCGAGTCGCTCGACGGCGCGGTCGCCGCCGTCTTCCGCCAGGTCGCGATGAACCGCTTCGAGGACCGCATCCACGCCGAGCGCCGCGCGTCCGGCGAGCTCTCGCCCGACGCGTTCGCCGCCGCCTGGCTCGAGACGCAGGCCGACCTGCTCGGCGACTCGGTCGAGCCCGCTCCGACGAGTACGGCACCTGGTGGTCCTACGTGCCGCACTTCGTCGACACGCCGGGCTACGTCTACGCGTACGCCTACGGCCACCTGCTCGCGCTCTCGGTCTATCGCCGCTACCAGGAGACCGGCGCGGAGTTCGTCCCGTCCTATCTCGAGCTCCTCGCGGCCGGCGGCTCGCGCTCGCCCGAGGACCTCGGCGCGATCGTCGGCGTCGACCTCACCGACCCGGGCTTCTGGACGTCGGGACTCGGGCTGATCGAGGCGCAGCTCGACGCGGCGGAAGCCGCGGCTGCGAGGCCGGTCGGCTCTAGCTTTTTTTCGCCGGACAGGGTAGGATTGCCGCCGAATTTGTTGTTCACGCGCGGGGGGCGCAGGGGATTAGTAGGGAGTCCGCATGAGGGGCATTCGCAGGTTCTTGTACGTCACAGCCGTTATGACTGCGCTGGCAGTACCGGCAACAGCGTCTGCCTACACCGTGACCGTCAACGTTCACGGCGCCGGCAAGGTCGAGGAGGTTCCCAACAGATTCGGCGAGGAGAAGCATCAACTGGACTGCTCCGTTTCGCCGGGCGGGAAAACGGAGTCGACTGAAACCCAATGCGTTGCGGGCACAGAAAGCGGGCTCTATAACTCTGGCAACATCGTCAACCTGTTGGCCTCGGTCCCCCAAGGCTCGGCCGCGTACGCGAGAGGCTGGCGATTCAGCCGTTGGGTCGACTCCAACGCCGGAGGCATGGTCAACTGCGATCCGCAGGGCACGGTCGGGAGCCATCTCGACGATCATTGCGAGTTCCAGGTCTTCCAAAACCTCACAATCGATCTCTACTTCGACGACACGTTCGGTCCTACCGATACGACCGTCACGGGTGGACCATCCCAGGTCACGAACTCCACCAACGCGACCTTCAACTTCAATGCCGCTAGCGATCCCGACGCGGTCTTCGAGTGTCGTCTCGACCGGCCGTCAGGGCCAGGCACCTTCGGTCCGTGCGGGGGACCGGCCGATAAGTCCGAGAGCTATTCGGGCCTGACCACAAACGGCGCGTATACGTTCCACGTACGCTCGTTCGATCCGTCCGGAAACCAGGGAGCCGACACAGCGGTCGATTCACGCGGGTTCACGATCGACACGGCCTCGCCAGAGACCACGATTACCTCAGGGCCGAGCGGCCCCACCGCCAACCCAGACCCCACGTTTGAGTTCGGGTCTCCCGAGGCGAACGTAACGCTCACCTGCACCCTTGACGATGACGCGCCCTTCGGGTGCAACTCGGGCTCTTATGACGGGCCGGCGTTGGCTGACGGCGAGCACACGTTCACGGTCTTCGCGACCGACCAGGCTGGCAACGCTGATGGAACGCCGGCTGTCGGGACTTTCACGGTCGACACGGTGGATCCGCAGGCCGAGATCACCCAGGCGCCCAAGCGGACGGTCAGGCTCAAGCGCGGGAAGCGAAAGGCCACGGTCGAGTTCGAGTTCGAGTCGAGCGACGTGGGCACTGGCGTGGAGTCCTCCCAATGCAAGCTGAACGACCAGCCCGCCGAGGACTGCAGCGACTCGACCCGGTACAAGGTCGGCAAGGGTCGGCACGTCTTCACCTATACGGCCACGGACGCCGCGGGCAACGAGACCAGCGACGAGGCCACATTCAAGGTCGTCAAGGCGAGGCGCTGAGCGGGCAGTCAGCCCAGCTTGGCGCGCCGTCCTTCGCTGCGGATCAAGCGCAGAGTCCGTTGACCGCGAAGTACGCAGCGTCCACGTAGGTCTGTGGATTGTTCGAGGCCTGTCCACCCAGACACAGCGACTCGGCCTCGGGCTTCGGCTTGACCTTGGCGGTGAAGAACTTCCGCTTCATAGCCTTCAACGTGAAGTCGTAGCCGGCTCCCTTCACGGCGCTCGAGACGTCCTTCGAGCTCTTGGGCTTCTTGCCCTTGTACCACTTGATCTTGTAGTCGTCGCCGCCCGCATCGCCGGTCGCCGCGTCGTCGAACGAGATGGACTGATCGACGCTTTCATCGGTTTCGATCTTCCAGAAGAACAGCTTGGTTTCGCCCTGGCTGATCGATGCGTTCTGGATCCCGGCCTTGTAGTTCCCGTCCGACTGCTTGGCAGCGGTCACCGTGAACAGTGGGTCGCTGGCACTCGAAAGCGAGGGAGCCGCGAGGACCGCGACAAGGAGGGTCAGGGCGGCGATGAAGACGTTGCGGGAGTTCATGGCCGACACCCTAGATCTCCTTGGCGGCTACGCCAACTCTCGCTAGCCTGTCTCGTCCCGGGCCCGTAGCTCAGCCGGATAGAGCGTCGGTCTACGAAACCGAAGGTCACAGGTTCGAATCCTGTCGGGCCCGTTGCGAAACGCCCTGGGGGTTGACGCAACTTTGCGCTTGGTGGATAGTTATGGGTGCGTGCGGCGTCTCGGCCCGATCCGAGTTCGAATGATCGCCACGGGGGGCCTCCTTGTGGCGGCGTTTGCGAGCGGGTCCGCGCAGGCGGGAGTCATCAAGCCGGACACCACGGCCGACCAGCACGGGTCGAACGAGGGCGAATGCTCGCTGCGCGAAGCGGTCGTCGCCGCGAATGAGGACTCGAACTTCGGCGGTTGCAAGGACCGCTCGGGCTCCGACGTGATCGACCTCGGCGCCAAGACCTATCGGCTCACCCGTTCCGGAAGTGGCGAGGACAACGGCGCGCGCGGCGACCTGGACGTCATCGGCACGCTCAAACTGCGAGGGGCTGGGATGAAGAAGACGGCGATCGACGCCAGGAGCGCTTCTGACCGCCATCTCGGCCTGCAGCAAGACTCGGTGGTGGGGCTCTCGGAGCTCACGCTCGAGAACGGAAGCCTCGACGAGTTCGGCGGCGGAGCGATCCAGGCCCAGCAGTCGGAACTCGAGGTGAACCGCGTTCGCATTCGCAGGAACGTGAGTCCGAGTGGGAGCGGCGCGATCGCCGGCTCCTCCGCCGACCTGACGATCAAAAACAGCGTCGTCGAGAAGAACCGCGCCACATTCGCCGGCGGGGGGATCACCCTCACCGGTGGCAGCCTCGTCCTGACTAAGAGCGCGGTCATCAACAACCGTTCTGGCCTCTTCGGCGGCGGCATCTACCCGAACAACGCCACCGTCCGCATCACGAAGAGCCTGATCGCCAACAACCGCTCCGAGCAAGAGGGGGGCGGCATCGTGGCGCTGGCCGGCACGGTCGAGGTCACGCAGTCGCGGATCATCGGTAACACCGCCTCTAATGGAGGCGGTGTCCATACACAGTCCGCCGATGTCGAGATCCGCGCCTCGGAGCTCAGCGACAATCGGGCGATGGGAGGCGGCGGAGCCCTCAACCTCATCGGCTCACCGCTGGTCGAGATCGAGAACTCGACGTTCAGCGGCAACCGTGCCAGAGAGAGCGGGGGCGGCGTCCGCGTCGCTGGCTCTAGTTCCGAAATCTTCATGAACAACGCCACGCTCACGCGCAACGTCGCGGACTCCGATGAGAGCAGGGGGCGGCAGCGGCGGCGGCATCTTCGTCGAGGCTGGCACCGCGGTGTTCGAGAACTCGATCGTTGCGGGCAACTCGGTTGGCGGCGCGTCGACCGCTGAGCCGGATTGCGACGGCGGCATCGTCGCGGTCTACTCGCTGATCGGTGACAACTGCCCTGGCCTCGGTTCCAACACCATCGTCGACGTCAGCGGCAAGCTGAAGGCGCTCGCGAAGAACGGGGGGCCGACCCGCACCCACGCGCTGAAGGCGAGTAGCCCTGCGATCAACGCGGCAAGCCCAGGCGCGCCCGGCATGGACGGCGCGTGCCTGCCGAAGGATCAGCGCGGCGAGTCCCGGCCAACGGGTGAATGCGACATGGGAGCGTTCGAGCGCCAGTAGCGAGCGGCCGAGTCCGGCTTGCTCAGCCCGAGTCGAGCTCCAGGCCTGCCCTGGCACAAAGAGCTTGCAGCGCCAGGCGCTCTCGGTCGGTGGGCCTTCGCCCGCTGGCGGGCATGTCCACCGAGAGGATCGCGAGGATCGAGCCACCGGGAGAGCGGATCGGGACGAATAGAGCATCGCCCTTTCGCCAAGCGTCCTCGCCTTCCCCGGCGTCCTCTGAGGGCTCGTAGAGGGGCTCGTCTCCCCATTCGCCTTCGCCCTCGGGGACAAAGAAGGTGTCGAACCTCTCGAACCGTGCCTCGAGTAGCTCCATCCACGAATCCCGAGAAAGCGACTCGCCGTCGAGCGCCTCCACCATGTCCTCGGGCCCGCGAAGCACCATCACCGCGTAGTCGTCGGTCTCTGGCCGGTAGACGTTGGCGACGACCATGGTGAACCCGAGGGCGCTCGAGACAGCGCTCGCCAGGTCTGCCAGGACCGTGTCCCGCTCTTCTGTTGTTTCTTCGTTCCCCATTCGAAACTCCCCCCAAAAGAGCTGAATCGGCTTCAGAGTTCCTATCACGGCTGAACTGGCGACGGCGCCGATTGGCATAGTTCAGTTATGGACGCCGACCAGGACGAGACCCAGACGCACGAGCTCCGCATCGAACAGGAAGAGCGCGAGACTCGAGAGCACAAGCTGCTCGAGCACTCCGAGCTTTCTGACGAGGCCGACCAGCACGAGCGCCGCCGCGACAAAGCCGCGTACCTCAAGGAGAAGCTTGCCGAGCGCGAGCGGGCCGAGCGCGACACGCGCGACGAGTAGTTCGTGCACGACCGGGAGCGCCTAGCCTCCTAGCCCGTGCGCATCCTCTTCGTCTGCCTCGGGAACATCTGCCGCTCGCCTACCGCCGAGGCGGTGATGCGCGGGCTCGTCGCCGAGGCGGGCCTCGAGAACGAGATCGAGATCGAGAGCGCGGGCACCGGCGAACTGGCACATCGGCCATCCGCCGGACGAGCGCTCGGTCGCCGCCGCAGCGGAGCGCGGCGTCGAGCTGACGCGGAGAGGCGCGGCAGGTGGCGCGCGGCGACTTCGAGGGCTTCGATCTCCTGATCGCGATGGATCGCCAGAACCGCGACGACCTCCTGGCGATGGCGCGATCCGAGGAGGACCGCGCGAAGGTGCGGCTGCTTCGCTCCTACGCGGACGGCGAGCTCGACGTGCCCGACCCTTACTACGGCGGCGAGGACGGCTTCGCGGACGTGGTCGAGATCGTCGAGCGCTCGTGTCGAGCGCTCCTCGACGAGGTCTCGGCCGACACTCAGGTGAGCGAGCTTCCGGAAGTCGCGCCCGGACGCCACGCCGCGCCGACTTCGAGATGGAGGCCGCGGGTCTCCGCTGGCTGGCCGAGGCCGACGGCATTCGGGTGCCCGAGGTCCTCGGCGTTGGCGGCGACCCCGGCTGGCTCTCGCTCGAGCGGATCGAGACAGGCCGCCTGACCGATCGCTGGCGCCGAGGAGCTCGGGCGCGGCGCTTGCCGAGATGCACGCTCTGGGCGCAGACGCCTTCGGGTCGCTCCCGCCCGGGGCGCCGGACCGCGTCGCTGCGGGTCGGCCTCGCCGAGATCGAGCTCACCGAGTCAGACGAGCTGGCCCGATCTCTACGCGGAGCAGATGCTTCGGCCGCTCGCGCAACGCGCGCGCCGAGGCGGATCGTCTCGATGCCTGCAGACCTCGATGCTGTCGAGGCCGTCTGCGAGCGGATCGACTGATCTCGCGGGCCCGGCGGAGTCGCCGGCCCGCCTCCACGGCGACCTGTGGACTGGCAACGTCCTGGCGGGATCGCGACGGGCGTGCCTGGCTGATCGACCCGGCCGCCTACGGCGGCCACCGCGAGGTCGACCTCGCGATGCTCCGGCTCTTCGGCTCGCCGAGCGAGCGCGATCTTCGCGGCGTACGAGGAAGCGGCGCCGCTCGCCGACGGCGCACGAGGAGCGGGTCGGCCTCTGGCAGCTCCTGCCGCTCCTGGTCCACGCGCTGCTCTTCGGCGGCTCGTACGGCGCGTCGGCGGGCGAAGCCGCGCGCCGCTACCTCTGACGACGACCAAAACGTCCCACACGGCCTCGCATAGAGGGCCACGTGGGACGTTTGCCTCGGGGTCGCGGCTAGTCGCCGCCGCGGCCATCTTCTCGAGCCGCTCTGCCAGGCGGTTCATGCCGTGGCGCTTGCGCGGAGCGGGCGCCGCCCTGCAGGTTGGTCGGCGCGTCCTCGGGACGCTCGAGCTTTGCGTCGCGGAGCGTTGCGATGTCGAGGTAGGAGCGGATCTCGTCGGCGGTCGAGGTGAGCGTCGTGCGAAGCGCCGGGCGCTTGATGCGAAGCGCGTTCTCGAGGAGCGCGTCGAGCGAGCCGTGCTCGCGCAGGAGCTCGGCGGCCGTCTTCTCGCCGACTCCCTTGGCGCCCGGGATCCCGTCGGAGGGATCGCCGCGAAGCGCGATGAAGTCGGGGACCAGCTCGGGGCCGATGCCGTAGCGGGCCTTTACCTCCTTGGGCCCGATCGGCTCGGCGCCGCGCCTGCCCGTCCGCAGGTAGAGAACCGTCACCTGATTCGGAGGCGCACTGGAACATGTCGCGATCGCCGGTGAGGAGGAGGGCGTTGCCGCCGGCCTCGGTCTCGAGCCTGGCGAGCGTGCCCGAGGAGGTCGTCGGCCTCGAGGGTCGCGTGGCGGCGCACCGTCCAGTCGAAGCCTTCGAAGAAGCTCTTCGCGCGCTCCCATTGCGGGACGAGCCTCTCCGGCATCTCGGGGCGGTCGGCGTGGTAGGCGGGCAGGAGCTTCTTGCGATAGGCGGCAGCCTCGGCGCCGAAGCACAGGACGACTGCTCGCGGGTCGTGCTCCTCGATCTCGGCGAGGATCAGGTTGGTCGCGCCGAGGAGCGCGTTGACCGAGACGCCCTCTGGAGTCGGTGATCGAGTCGGGCAGCGCGTAGAACGCGCGGTAGAGGAGCGACGGCGCGTCGACGGCGAGAAGGGGCTGGGCCATGGCGGGCACGGTAGCTTCCGGGCGGTGCGAAGCGCCGAGCTGGAGCAGATCGTCGAGCTGCTCTTCGCCGAGCAGCAAGCTCTCCGATCCGGCCAACCGGACCATCCAGGAGCGCCGCGAGCGGCTCGACGGCCTCGCGGACCTCTTCCCGCTTCCGGACGACGTCGAGCGCACCGAGATCGAGCTCGGCGGCGTTCCCGGCGTGCGCCTCGACGCCTCCCGGAGCCGGCGACGACGTCCTCCTCTACCTCCACGGCGGCGGCTACGGCGGCGGCTCGGCGCGATCGCACTCCGAGCTGGCCGCCCGGATCGCGCGCGCGGCGGGCGACGGTCGCGTTCCTGCCCGACTACCGGCTGGCGCCGGAGCACCCGTTCCCGGCCGCGCTCGACGACGCGATCGCGGCCTACCGCGCGCTGCTCGACGAGGTGGACGGCGACGCGCGGCGCGATCGTCGTCGGCGGCGACTCTGCCGGCGGCGGGCTCGCTGTCGCTGCTGTGCGTCGCGCTCCGCGACGCCGGCGAGCCGCTGCCGCGCGCGCTCGCCTGCTCTCGCCGTGGCTCGATCTCACCTGCACGAGCCCGTCGTGGGACGCCCGCTTCGAGGGCGACCCGGTGCTCGACCATTCGCTGCGCGACGCGGCCGAGCGCTACCTGAGCGGAGCGGACCCGCGCGATCCGCTGTGCTCGCCGCTCTTCGCCGACCTCTCCGGGCTGCCCCCGATCCTGGTCCTGGTCGGGACGCACGAGATCCTCTACGACGACGCCGTCAGCTTCGCCGACGCAGGCGACGCGAGGCGGGGGTCGAGGTCGAGCTCGAGATCGGCCACGAGCTGATCCACGTCTGGCCGATCTTCCCCATCACGCCTGAGGCTGTAGCCTCAACTGCGCGCATAGGCCGTTTCTTGCGACCGGCCGGTTAACAGGAGCGATTGACGGGAATTAGGTTGCCCTAACGCCTGATGCTCTAGCCTGCGCCGACCGATCAATGACGACCGCCACGATCAATCCGACCCGCAAGCGCCCCGAGTGGGCGACCGCCCTCGACCCGTACTCGCGCCCGATGCTGTGGAGGACCTGGCTCGACATCGTCACCTCGATCGTGCCCTACATCGCGCTCTCGGTCGTCATGTACTTCCTGCTTGGACGTCTCCTACTGGCTCGTCCTCGCCGTCGCGCATCCCCGCCTCGGGCTTCCTGCTTCGCACCTTCATCCTCTTCCACGACTGCACGCACGGCTCGCTGTTCGAGTCGCGCAAGGCGAACAACGCCTGGGGCGTCGGCCTCGGCCTCGTCGTCATGCACCCGTTCTCGAACTGGCGCTGGCACCACGCCGCCCACCACGGCAGCGCCGGCGACCTCGACCGCCGCGGCCAGGGCGACGTGCCGACGATGACCGTCGCCGAGTGGCACGCGGCCTCGCCGCTGAAGAAGACCGGCTACTGGCTCTTCCGCCATCCCGCGGTCATGTTCACGATCGGCCCGCTGTGGTCGCTCGTGATCGGGCCGCGGATCCCGCCGAAGAACGCCTCGAAGAAGCTGCGCCGAAGCGTCCACCTGACGAACCTCGCGCTGCTCGTCCTGATCGGCGGCATCTGCGTCCTCATCGGCCCGCTCGACTACCTCCTGATCCAGGCGCCGACCGTGTTCCTGGCGGGCTCGGCCGGAGTCTGGCTCTTCTACGTCCAGCATCAGTTCGAGGACGTCTACTGGGAGAACGCGGACGCCTGGAGCTACGAGGCCTCGGCGCTCGAGGGCAGCTCCTATCTCAAGCTGCCGCAGCCGCTTCAGTTCTTCACCGGCAACATCGGCCTCCACCACGTTCACCACCTGAACGCGCGCATTCCGAACTACAACCTCCAGGCGCGCCCACGACGAAAACGAGATCTTCCACTCCGTTCCGGTCCTGACGTTCTGGGACGGGATCAAGGCGACCCGCCTCAAGCTCTGGGACGAAGAGCGGGGCAAGCTCGTCACCTTCGCCGAAGCGCGGCGGAACGCGCGACCGGCGCGCCGCTGAGATTCCCTCAGCTACTCCCTCGTAGGGCGCTACAGCGCTAGCCGGCCGGCCGGATCGAGAAGACCTTGACCTCGGTTGGCACACCCTTGGCGCGGAACATGCGCTTTCGCCGCGACTTGATCGAATTGAGGTCAAGCTCGGCCAGCGCCCTGTCTGTGGCCAGGATCTCGCCGCCGGTCGCGGCTTCCGCGACGCGGGCAGCGATGTTCACGTCGACGCCGAAGTAGTCGTCGCCGACCCGCTCGGGGCGGCCGACGTGCATCCCTGCCCGGAGCACGGGGCGGTAGCCGGACACCTCCACCTCCGCCAGGCGTTCTTGTGCGTCCATCACGGCGGAAAGCGCGTCGGCGGGCTCGGCGAAGACGGCCATCATCCCGTCGCCGAGGCGCTTCACAACCTTGCCGGTGTTTTCACCGACGGGCGGTTCGATCGCCGTCGAGACCTTGCGAAGCAACTCGACGGCGGCTTCGTCGCCTGCCTTGAGCGACCATTTCGAGAACTCGACCAGGTCGGTGAAGAGGATCGTCAGGTCGGCCTTGACCGGGATGCGCCCGGCGCCGCTCCCCAGGGCGTCCCAGACCTGGAGCGCGGTCAGGCCCGCTTCGCGAAGGACGCTGGGCTTTTCGGCCGTCGCCTCGGCGAGCCGTCTACCAAGCTGCTGGCTGCCCTTCTCGCCGGCAGTCGAGAGCGGGTCGTCTCCGAAGCTGGAGTCGCCCGGGAGCGCTTTGCGAAGGGCTCGAGCCGCGGAGATCAGCCGCGGGTCAGAAGCGATCTTCTGCGTCCGCGACTCGATCGCGGCAACTCCTTCGGCGCCTCCGGTTTCCGATGCCGGGTCCGCGGGCTTGTCGTCGGGGTGCGACACGCGCCCATCTTGGCAACCTCGCTCGGGCGCCCGTAGGATCGTGAGGTGGCCGAGGAGGAGTCCCCACAGCGGATCGCCCTCGTCACGGGTGCCTCCAGCGGCATCGGCGCCGCGAGCGTGCGGGCCCTCGCTGCGACCGGCTTCGCCACGGTCGCAGCCGCGCGCCGGATCGAGCGATGCCGCGAGCTTGCAGCCGAGGTCGGCGGCGACGCGATCGAGCTCGATGTGACCGATCCCGACTCGGTCGCGGCCCTGGCCGACGCCCTGCCCGAGGTCAGCGTCGTGGTCCACTCGGCCGGCGGGGCGCTCGGCCTCGAACCGGTCGCGAGCGCGGATGAGCGCAAGTGGCTCGAGATGTACGAGACCAACGTCTTGGGGGTCGAGCGCGTGACCAAGGCACTCCTGCCCGCGCTCGAGCGAGGCGCCGGAGGGCACATCGTCGTGATCGGTTCGGTCGCGGGAGTCGAGGTCTATCCGGGCGGCGCCGGCTATACGGCCGCCAAGCACGCGGTCAACGCCCTCTGCCGGACCCTACGTCTGGAGCTGCTCGGCAAGCCGATTCGCGTGACCGAGATCGCGCCCGGCTTGGTGGAGACGGAGTTCTCCCTCGTTCGATTCGAAGGCGACGCCGAGAAGGCGGGTGAGGTGTACGAGGGGCTCAAACCCCTGAGCGCTGGGGACGTCGCCGAGACCGTCGCCTTCGCTGTGACGCGCCCCGCGCACGTGAACGTCGACTACCTGGCGGTCAAGCCGACGGCGCAGGCGACGTCGCGAGACGTACACCGCGCGGGCTGACGTCAGCCAGCCGGATGCGCTTCGGCCCAGGCCTTTATTTCCTTCGACTCGTTGATGACCTCACCGGTGTCGGTTACCAGGACGGGCACCGTCGCCGAGCCGGTCAGCTCTTCGACTTCCTTGCGGCCTGAGGTCTTGACCTGAAAGATGCCGGGCCCGATGCCCAACCCGTGCACCTTGACCACCTCGGGGTCGTGCCCGGCGTCACGGAGCGCGTTATAGGCGTTGGCGCATGGGTGTCCACCCGGCCGCGGAGTCTGGAAGGTTCCCCAACAGATATAGAGCTTCATGGATCGACCCTACCGCGGCGCTGCACACCGAAGTCCGTCACCTACTCATCGAGAGTCGAATAACGATCCATAGTGGATCGAATTTCGACACTCAGCGCCTGATCAGGGTCCGTCTCGCCCAGCGCCTCTTCGGCTTCTGACCACCTGCCGGGTGGGACTCGCAGGGCGATGTCTCCTCGGCCAAACCGGTCGAGCTCCCAGTCCGCTGTGATGACCGCCTCGATCCCGAGCTCATCGAGGTGCTGGCACCACGCCTGGGCGGATTCGAGGTCTTCGAAGTCGCGGACGACCTCCCAATCGTCGAATCGTGCGTCTCCGATGTGAGGTTGCGGCGAGGCCAAAGCGCCCGGACGGGTCAGTCCGAGAGCTCGATGCTTTCGATCTTCTGGTCTTCGACGGGGCGGTCGCCGGCGCCGGTCTCGGTGCCCTCGATCGCGTCGACGGTGTCCATGCCGTCGGAGATACGACCGAAGACGGTGTGCTTGCCGTCGAGCCAGGGCGCGGCGTCGGTGGTGACGATGAAGAACTGAGAGCCGTTCGTGTTGGGTCCCGAGTTCGCCATCGCGAGCGCTCCGCGGACGACCTTGTGGTCGTTGAACTCATCCTCGAACTGGTAGCCGGGACCGCCCGTGCCGGTGCCCTGCGGGCAGCCGCCCTGAACCATGAAGTCCCGGATCACCCGGTGAAAGATGAGGCCGTCGTAGAAGCCGTCGGACGCCAGCTTGCGAAAGTTCTCGACGGTCTTGGGCGCGTCGTCGTCGAAGAGCTCGATCTGGATCTGGCCGGAGTTGGTGTGCATCACAGCTTGAGACATGCAGGTGAACCTAGCTGGAGGCACTTCTCATAAAGAACGAACTCGCGATCAGTCACAATGCCCGGCGCTGTGGAGACTCAAGAGCCTCGATCCGCGGCGCTGCTCGGTTGGTTGGGAATCGGGCTTGCGCTGATCCTTTCCGTCGTCGTCGTCGCGATGACGGCTGGAAACGACATGACGATCCTCGGCGACGAGTGGCACTACGCCTACTGGATGAGCACGGATGGGGCGCTCGAGAAGGGCTTCGAGCCTGAGAGAGGCCGCTACGCGATCCCGGTCCCATTCCTCCTGTACCAGGGACTGTTCGAGACTCTTCGGCGCCGACTCGTTCGTGCCGTTCCGGGTCGCGATGGTCTTTTTCCTCGGGCTCGTCACCGCCCTCGCCTACGAGCTCATGCGCCGCAGGGTCGGCTACTTGCTCGCGCTTCCTCCCGCCGCTCTCATTCCTCTGTTCGGGGCCGCCGGCGAGGTCGTCGTCAACTCCTTCCGGATGCCAGGGGTCATCTCGCTTGCCGCGTCGCTCGGCGCGTTGCTCTTCTTGGAGCGAAGATCCCCCGCGCGCGACCTCGGGGCGGGAGTTCTCTTGGTCGTCGCCGTGGCATCCCATCCGCTCGGACTCGCGTTCGCCGCCGCGGTCGCCATCCTGCGGGCAAGATCGTTCTTTGCCGGAGAGGCGCGGATAGCGACGCTTGCGATGGTTGGCGCTCCAATCCTCACTTTTCTCGCTGTGCTGCGTCCCTACACCCAGAGCAACGAGTCGCAGATCTCTCACCTCGATGAGGCGCCGGGGTTCGTCCTCGACGGCCTCCAGGGCTTGTTCTCGGGGCTCGGCGGCTTGGTCTCCGATGGGATCGTGCCGATCGACAGCCTCGAGGGCTTTCAGTCTCCACTCGGCCTGATCGCGGTCTTCGTGGTCCTCGGCGCGGTCGGCTGGGCTGTATTCAAGCGCCGCTGGGACGCCGCCTTCGCGGTCGCGCTGCTGGCCGCCGCCTTGATCATCCTCGTCGCTCCGGTCTTCGCGCCCGGCAGCAGGCCTCCCGAACCTCGGCCGCTACGTCTTCCCTGCCGGCGTCTGCATACTCCTCGTGCTCGCCGAGCTCTCTCGCGGGCTCCCCGCGATTCTCGCCCGCCGCGGGACCGCTGCGATGGCCCTGGGGGCTGCTCTGTTCGTCCTCGCGGCCTTCTCGCTGGTCGGTAACACGCTCAGGCTTTCCGACGCGGCGGACGAGTTCGCCAGCGACTCGCGCCACGTCCGCGCGCAGGCTGCCGCCCTCGACGCTGTGCGAGACCTGAATCCGATTCCCGATCTCAAGATCGAGCGCAACACCGAGCTCCTGGGCGCTAAGTACCGCTTTTCGATCGAAGTCGCCCAGTACTACGTGGTGTCCGACGATTACGGGTCCACCGCTTGGACGCCAGAAGAGCTGGCCCAGCAGGAGGCTGCCGTCCAAGAGACCGCCAGGCGAGCAAAGCTGATCGCGCTCGGAAAGCTTCCGTTGACCCGCACTCTCGCTCTCCTCGCCGCGGCTCTCGTCGCGGGCGGCGCTCTTCTGTTGATCACCCGCGGGGAGGATGAGGAACCGGCCAAGCAGGCAAGGCCTGGCGCACCGAACGTGATCTTGATCATGACCGACGATCAGTCGCTCAACTCGTGGAACCGCGAGGTGATGCCGCAGACCTTCAAGCGTATGGCTGACGGCGGGACGCGGTTCACCGAGGGGTATGCGATCCCGCCGCTCTGTTGTCCCGACCGCGCCTCGACCCTGACCGGCAGGTACCCGCACAACCACGGGGTCGTCACGAACAACTACAACTCATTCATCGACCCGGAGGACGTCCTGCCCGTCTGGCTCTCGGAGGCGGGCTACGAGACGATGATCGCCGGCAAGTTCCTGAACGGCTACGAGCGGGCGAAAAAGACGAATCAGGGATACGACCCCGCTCCCGGTTGGGAGAACTGGTGGGTTCCCGTTGGAGAGCAGCGCCGCTACTTCGACTACGAGGTCTCCGTGGACGGCGACCCGGTCAGCTACGGCTCGGAGCGGGAGGACTACGTGACGAACGCCCTGACCGACGTCGCGACCGACTTCATGACCTCCGAGGCGGGCGGCGAGGATCCCTACTTCCTCTGGATGACTCACCTTGCTCCGCATTTCGCCTCGCGCGAGAAGTCGAAGGTCTGCCCCTTTGGACGGGGCGCTATCCCACTGCCGGCTGACTTTCGCAGGGCGCGCGACGCGGAGTTGCCCATTGGCCCGGATTTCTTCGAGCCAAACGTGAGCGACAAACCTCAATTCATCCGCACGCTCTTTGACCGCAAGGAGAAGGAAACCGAGTTCGCTTCGGGACTCGTATAGATGCACCGTCGCCTCGCTCGCAGCCGTGGACCGAAGCGTCGACCGTGTCTTCGACACTCTCGAAGAGACCGGCGAGGCGGATAACACGATCGTCTTTCTCACTTCGGACAACGGGGTTTTCTACGGCGAGCACCGAAAGCGAGTAGGCAAGAAGCTCCCCTACGACCCCGCGGCGCGGGTCCCGTTTGCTGTGTGGCCCGTGGACGGTTCCCGGGCAAATCCCCAGGTTTCAGATGCGACGACCGGCGCGATCGACATCGCCCCCACGATCCTCGAGCTCGCGGGGCTCGAGGGCGAGCACCGCATGGACGGACGTTCCCTGGTGGACGTCCTGCGCGGCCGCGAGAACGTTTGGCCTACCGACCGCGGGCTCGTGCTCGAAGTCGGCAAGGCAGACAAATGCGTCGGCTACCGGGCGCTGCGCACCCCGCGCTACCTCTACACCGAGTACCGCAAGCCCGTCGAGGACGAATGCACGGTCAGCGTGCAAGAGCTCTACGACGTGCGAAGGGATCCACTCCAGCTCGTAAACCGCCTTGGTCTTCCTCGGGGCACAGAACCCGCCGACGAGGCTCGCGCGGATCAGCTCGCCAAGCGCCTCGCCGTCCTAAACCAGTGCAGCGGAGTCGAAGGCCGCGATCCGGCGACCTCCGATCCTTTCTGCGAATAGCCATCCGCGCCAGGCAACCGGCGCATCTTTCAAGGCGCCGCATTAGCTTCTAGCTCGCATGGGAGGCATCCACCTGGGCAGAAAGACGACGCTTGCGTTCTGTCTGCTTGCGCTGTTGGTTCCCGCGGGCGCTCTCGCGGCGTTCCCGGGACCCAGCTCGGATCCCGATCCGCGGAACGACACGCCCAACGATCCCGAGTTCGACCCCTGCGAGCTCGACGACGCCGAGACCGAGGACACCCCGCCCGAGTGCAGCACCTTCTTCCTGGAGCAGTTCGGCTCCTTTGGCTTTAGCCCCGACTCCGCCAACTCCACGGCGGGCGCGCCGCAGGAGGGGCACCCGGCCACGGCGACTCAATACATCGACTGCGCTCAGCTCGATGATCAAGGCAGAGCGGCGAACGTCGCCGACGGCGTCCCGGCGTGCTCTCAGATCGCCGGAGTCCGCGCCGACTCGGCGTGGAAGTACTCGACCGGCGACCCCGAGACCGTGGTCGCGATTCTCGATACAGGAATCCGCTGGGAGGACACAGAGCTGCTCGAAAAGGTCCACCTGAACGAAGCGGAGCTTCCTCAGCCGGCGGCGGACCGGGCGTCTCCGGTTGACGGAGGCCCCGCGTGCGACACATTTACGGGCGCCGACGACGCCAACGGTGACGGCGCCTTCAACGTTCGCGACTACGCCTGCGACTCGGGCGTGGACGAGGACGACGGGGACACTGAAGCCGACGAGATCCTCGATGGCTCGGACCTGATCGCGGCGTTCTCCGGCGATCTCAACGGCGACTCCGACCCCGACGATGACCAGAACGGCTACGACGACGACATTGCGGGCTGGGACTTCTTCGACGACGACAACGATCCCTACGACGCGTCGAGTTGCTGCTCGGCGAGTGGTCACGGCACTGGTCGCGCTCGGGAAGCCGTCGCCGAGACCAACAACGGGGAGGGCGCGACGGGCATGTGCCCCGATTGCCAGTTCATGCCGCTGCGGATTTGGGACACCTTCGTCGTCCCCACGGACTTTCACTCGATGGGCGTCGTCTATGCGGCCGACAACGGCGCGGACGTCGTCGAAGGCGCGAACGGGGGCCTGACCAACACCCGCTTCTCGCGGCGTGCCTACGAGTACGCCGACCAGAAGGGCCTGTCCCTGATGCTGGTCTCGTCCGACATCAACTCCGCAAACCACAACTACCCGACCAACTACAACGAGGCCGTCTACGTCGGGGGCGCGTTGCCGGATACCGCGCCGTTCGACTCGTGCGACGGCATCAGCTTGCCGCTCGCCGGCGAGGTGATCCCGGTGCCGGACGAATTCCAGGAAGGTTGCGACGAGTTCTACGCCGGCCTCTCTTCCAACCTCGGCATCACCCCTTCCTCCCAGCCGTCCACGACGAGCTTCTTTCGCAACTCCAACCTGACCCAGTACGGAGGCAAGGCGGACGTCGTCCTGATGGGCGCGACCGGCTCGGAGAACACCGGGCAGGCCTCCGGCGCCGCCGCGCTCATCGCCTCGTACGGGCGCCAGGTCTTCGGCGACGCCAACCCGCTCTCTGGCAACGAGATCCGCCAGCTGATGACGATGACCGCCGAGGACGTGAGGCCCCTCAACACCGGCATCATCGGTCAGCCCGACAAGGCTCAGATCGGCTGGGATCCCCACTTCGGCTACGGCCGGGTCAACCTGGCGGGGGCGATGGCCCGGATTCAGGAGGAGCGGATCCCCCCCGAGGCGCAGCTGAACGCCCCCGATTGGTTCACACCGGTAAACGTCAACCGCGTCGACGCCTCCGGCCTGCCGATCCGAGGCCGAATTGCCGCGCCTCATTCGGACACCGGAGTCGGCCAGTGGCAGGTGGACTACGCGTGTGGGGCCGACGCCCCCGACTCGGCGTTTACGCCCATCCCGGGCCTGAGCGGCGCCGGGCCGGCCAACGGCCTCTTGGGCACGATGCCGAAGTCGATCCTGGAGACGCTCGCCGATACGTGCGACGGCTCGGTGGGCATCGACTTCGGGCGGCCCTCCGGCGCGACCTCCGATGGCAACCCGCAGGGGGATGCGTATCCAGAGCCTGACCCGGAGCGCCACTCGTTCCAGATCCGACTCACGGTCGCCGAGGCGGGAGATCCGGGCAACATCGGGCGCTATCGCAAGGCGCTCTTCGCCTACCGCGACGACGGCAACCTCCCCGGTTGGCCACGGGCGATCGGCTCTGACTCCAATCCGAGCCAGTCGGTCACGGGATCAGGCGGCGAGGTGCCGCCGCGCCTCTTCGACCTCGATGGCGACAACGCGCTTGACGTGATCCAGGCGACCTCGTCGGGCGAGGTCTTCGTGCTCGACTCCGCCGGCGTACCGCTGGAGAGCTTCAACGACGGCCAGCCCGTGACAACTCAGCCGCTGGAGGTGGCGGCAGCGCACGGGGTCGGTGGCGTCGCGGGCGGCGTGCCGCTAGAGAACCCCCGTGCTCCCGGCATCGGCGACGTCGACGGGGACCTTTCGCCCGACATCGTCATCAACGCGGGCGAGCGTGTCTATGCGTGGGATCGTCACGGCGATGGGCTCCAGGGCTTCCCGGTGCGCATCGACACCGATCGCTCCGAGCCGTGCGTGGCGGGCGTGCCAAAGCCCTGCTTCGACGCGGCGGATCGCGCCATCAACGAGCAAAACCACATCAAGCGCGGGTTCCTGGGAGCGACGGCGCTGGCGGACCTCGACGGTGACGGCAGGCTCGACATCGTGGCTGGGTCGCTCGACCAGCACGTCTACGCGTGGGACGGCGACGGCGACCTCCTTCCGGGCTTCCCGGCGAAGCTCGAGACCGATGGCGTGATCGGGGCGGAGATCGTCACCTCGCCCGCGATCGCGGAGCTCGACGGCGACGCAACCCCCGAGGTGGTCATGGCCACGAACGAAGTCGTCCCGGGCGACCCTGGGTTCCCGTCGAATCCCTTCGACATCTTGAACGCGATCCTCGAGTCAACGACCGGCTCCAACCCGGTCTACGCGATCAACGGCAACGGCAGCCCCGTCCCAGGCTGGCCTGTCCAGGTGGGCGTCGCAGCGGGCGACCTCTTGCCTCTGGTCCTGCCCGGCCACGACGCGTCGGTCTTCGACCAGGACGGCGACGGCCAGGACGAGGTGGTCGTCTCGGCCGGCACCTCGCTCGGCAACGGCGGGACCCGCATCGTGAGCGGCGATGGGACTACTGACACGCCGCTCGCCGCGCTCTCCGGCAACACTCAGGATCCGGGGCCCATCTTGAACCTCGCCGACTACACCTCGATCGGCGCCTTGTCGGGCGACACCCCCAACATCGTCAAGGGCGGCCTCACCGTGAACGGCGCCGCGAACCTCCTGGCCGTGAACCAGAACCTGCCCTTCGCGCACGTCGTGCAGGCGTGGGACGCGACCAACGGCAACGGCGTGCCGGCGTATCCGCGGGCGACCGACGACTTCCAGCTCCTGGGTCAGCCCGCGGTGGCGAACGTCGCGGGCTCGGGCGAGGCGCGCCAGGCGCTCTTTGGCACCGGCCTGTACCAGCTCCACGCCTACGGCATCGACGGCCTGGAGCCCACCGGCTGGCCCAAGTTCACCGGCGGGTGGACTCAGCCCACCCCCGCCGTGGGGGACGCCGACGGCGACGGGTTCCTGGAAGTCTCCGCGCTCACGCGCGAAGGCTGGTCGTTCCTGTGGTCGACCGGCACCCCGGCGTGCGAGACCGGCGGCGGTACCACCACCAACTCCGAATGGTGGACGTTCCATCACGACGAGCGCGGAACCGCCAACTACGGGACCGACTCGCGGCCCCCCGGAACGGTCGGTGGGCTCGCGGCCGATCGCAACGACGCGAGCGAGACCACGACGATCAGCTGGACGGCGCCGGGTGACGATTGGCGCTGCGGTACCGCAGCGCGCTACCGGGTCCTCCTCGCCGACGGCCCGATCGACGACCCCGAGGACGCCGACTCGACGGCCGCAGAAGGAGATGCCGCTCCGCAAGGCCAGTCCCAGAGCGAGGGCTTCACCGACACCGAGCTGGGTTCGGCCACTCATGCCGGGGTCTTTTACCGTGACGACGCGGGCAACTGGGGCCTCGTAAAGGACATCGAGCTGCCCGATCGCGGAGGCCCGGAGCCAGGGCCCTGCGAGCTCGCAGATCGTCGGCGACAACGGACCGAACGAGATTCGGTGGCACCTCCGGCTCCGAGCGTCTGCGCGGCAGGGGCGGTAACGACAAGCTTCGCGGCAGGGGCGGCGACGACTGCTTGAAGGCGGGCACCGGTGCGGACTCAGCGGGCGGCGGCTCCGGCGACGACAGAGGTCAAGGGCGGACCTGGCCGCGACCGCCTCACGGGAGGCAGGGGCGACGATCGGATCAAGGCATCCGATCCGACCCGTGACGTCGTCCGTTGCGGCCCGGGCCAGGACGAAGCGAAGGTGAGCCGGCGTGACAAGACGAAGGCGTGCGAGGTCGTAACCCGGCGATGAGGAGGCCCACGGCTCTTGTGCTCGGCCTGGTGGCGACGAGCCTCTTGTGTGCGGCACCCGCGGTAGCCGACTACCCGTTTGCGCGCGGCGGCGCCGACGAGAACGACCCCGCTGACCTCTACCTCGGGGCCGGAGAGGTTCCGGCGGATCTCTCCGACAAAGAGACGTGGATGTACGCGGCGACTGCCGAGGACGGGAACGAGCCCGTGAACTCGACCCCGGCCGAGCTCTTCGGCGTACGGGGCGGTCACATCGCGGATGCGGACGCCGGTGTCGATACCGCGTGGCAGGTGACCACCGGCCGTCCCGACGTCAAGATCGCGGTCCTCGACTCGGGCATCAAGTGGAACGACGCGGGCGCGATGCGAAATCTGCGCTTTACGACCGCGCTCAACCCGGGCGAGGCGAAGCCGCCGCGAAACGACGGCTTGACGACGCCGAACGAGCCGGGTGAGGACTGCTCGGTCACTGGTCCGTACGACGGTCCCGCGCCCGGCGGGCCCAGTCACGATCTGAACGGCGACGGCGCCTTCAACGTTCTCGATTACGCGTGCGACAACAGGGTCCTGGTGAACACGCCGAAGGGCGTGGGTCCCGCCAACATGCTCGAGCCCCAGGACGTACTGATCGCGTTCAGCGGTGACGGCGACGACGATGGCAACGGCTACGAGGACGACATTGTCGGCTGGGACTTCGTCGACGACGACAACGATCCTTACGACGACGTCCAGTACGGGCACGGGACGGGGGAGGCCAACGATTCGGTCGCCGAAGCCGAAAACGGACAGGGCGGGGTCGGCACCTGCCCGAGCTGCATGGCGATGCACATGCGGGTCGGCGATTCCTTCATCGCGGACGTGAACCGCTTCGCGGCGGCCGTCACGTACGCAACCGACAACGGCGCCCTCGTTGTCCAGGAAGCGCTGGGGACGGTGAACAACACCTCGCTCGCCCGTGACTCGGTCGAGTACGCGTATCGCCATGGCGTCACGGTGATCGCGTCCGCCGCGGACGAGGCGGCCCAGCACAACAACTGGCCGTCGAGCCTGCCGCACGTGATCCTGGTCAACTCGGTCACCAAGTACTCCGAGTTTGCGGAGGGGCCGGAGGGGGCGCCCGGGCCGTTCTCCGAGCAGCCCCGGAGCTACCTCAAGTTCACCGGCTGCACCAACTTCAACTCCAAGATCACCGTGGCGATCCCGTCGGTTAGCTGCTCGTCTGACGCCACCGGCCGGGCGGCGGGCATCGCCGGGTTGATCCACTCCGCGGCGCTGAACGCGGTCGACCGGGGCAAGCTGGCGAGCCATCCCGGTTGCCAGCAGGTGAACGGCGATCCTTGCGCGGTTACGCCCAACGAGGTGCGCCAGCTGATGGCCTCCGGCACGCTGTCGGGCACGCCGCTCTCGGACGACGTCGACTTCTCGCAAGATCCGGAGCCGTCGTGCACCGCTGGGCCCGCGCCGACCTGCACCGACCCGTTCATCGGCCGGGGCGTCGAGATCCCGGCGCTCCAACCCGTCGTTTCGCTGCTGCCGTCTAAACGCTACCCCGCGCGCGGCGGCCACGACCAGTTCTACGGCTGGGGCCGCGTGAATGTGTCGCGGGGAGTGAACGCTCTGATGCCCCGGCCGTTCGGCGACACCGCGGTCAAGTCGACCGTTCCACCCGAGGTCGAGATCACCGCGCCCGAGTGGTTCGACCAGGTAGATCCGGCCCAGGCGACCGCGGCGGTGGAGGGCGAGGTCTTCGCGCGGGGGCGCCCGTACACATGCCAGGTTCTGGTCGCGCCGGGCCACTACCCGAACAACCGCTCGACCGCGGAGGCTCCGCCGGGCGACTTCAAGCCGGTCGCATCGGACCAGTGCGACGGGACGACCGAGCGCACCGGCGCGTTCGACGGCACGCTTGCCCAGCTCGACCTGGCGGATCTGCGCTCCCGCTTTCCTTCCTCTGCCGGAACGTTCGACGGGCGCGAGCCGGGCACGCTCGCACAAACATCTGCCGGGCGGCCGAACACCGCGCCGTACGGATTCGTCGTCAAGGTCGTCGCGACGGTCGCGGGCCCGCCCTCGCTGACCGGCGAGGATCGCCGCGCGCTCTATCTGCACCGCGACCAGGACATGCTCGACGGCTTCCCGCGAAAGCTCGGATCCGACGGTGAATCCTCGCCCGCTCTGGCCGACCTCGACGGCGACAACCGAAATGAGCTGATCGCCGCCACCGCCGACGGCCTCGTTCACGCGTATACGCGCGACCCGGGCACCGGCGAGATCTCGGAGCTCGAGGACTGGCCGGTGAAGAGCGACGCGCCCGAGTTCGTCAGCGCCCACAGCGCCGCTCCGGGTTATGACTCTGGCGCGGTCGGCACCGACATCGGTGGCTCGATCATCGCCGGGGTCGCCGTCGGCGACGCCAACCGCGACGGAATTCCCGAGGTATATGCGGCGGACTACGAGGGCCAGATCTACGGCTGGGAGCCCGACGGCAGCCTCGTCTTCGACGCGCAGTCGACGCCGGAGTACTCGGGCGCGCCGTTGGCTCCCTTCGAGAACGTCCGGCAGGGCGAGCGAAACAGAACGCAGCGCGGCTTCCTGGCTTCGCCGGTCCTCGCCGATCTCGACCAGGACGACAACGGCAAGCTCGAGCTGGTCGCCGCCGGCCTCGACCGTCACGTGTACGCGTGGAACCACGACGGAACCCCCGTCGACGGGTTCCCCGTGCTGGCAATCGACGAGACCAAGGTCGAGTCGGTCGACCCTACGACCCACCGGGTTGAGTTCGCCGCGGACTCGGGCCCGGAGCTCCAGCAGGGTCCGATCGTCGACACGCCGGGGATCGGCGACATCTCGGGTGACTCGCGGCCCGAGATCGTCGTGGGGACCAACGAGGAGTACGCGGTCAACGAGGGCACCGAGGGCGATTGGGCGGTTGCCCAGTCGACCGAGCCCGCGCTGAACGCGCTTGGGCCCGTTGGCCTTCTGACCTACGCGAACGGGCGCCTATATGCGATCGAGGCCGACGGTGATCCGGACGCGCCGGCCGCCGGCGAATCCGCGTTCGCCTCCGGCTGGCCTCGCCCGATCGGGATCGCGCTGGCCGAGCTCCTGCCGCTGGTGGGCGAGGGGATCAACGGATCGCCCGTGATCGCCGAGCTCGATTGCCAGTCCGGTGGCTCCGGCCCGAAGATCGGGACGATCCCCGCCGCCGGTCCCGGCTACCTGCTCAACCCGGACGGGACATCGTGCTTGGGCGAGGAGGATGGCAAGCCGAAAACGCTGTCCGCCGATGTTTCGGAAGGCTCGGGGCAGACGGACCGGCCGGTCTTGCCCGCAGTCGGGCTGCCCGCGTTCGGCGAGCTCGGCGGCTCGCAGCCGACGTTCATAGCCCCCGCGGCGGGCATCATCCGCGCCCTCGACCTCGCGCTCAACGAGTACCAGACAGGCGGCCAGGACTTCTACGCCGCGTGGGACCCGGCGACGGGCCAGATGCGCGCGGGCTTCCCCTCGCCCGTCAATGACCTATCGTTCCTGACCGGCCCCGCCATCGGCGACGTTGGAGGATCGGCGGGTGAAGAGATCGTCGCCGGTACCGCGAGCATGGACCTCGCCGCCATCACGGGTTCGGGCCAGCCGACGTCGAACGCGTGGCCCAAGCTCTCGAGCGACTGGACGATCGCGACGCCGCTCCTGGGCAGCTTCGGGACGCTCGACACTTCCGCGTCGGCCCGGCGCCTCGTCGTCAACCTGACGCGCTCGGGGTACATCAACGCTTATGAGACGACCGCGTCGCCCTGCGCACCTGCGTCCTCGCCGCGCTTTCACCACGACAACGCGAACTCGGGGGACTCGCGACGCGACGCGGTGCTCCCCGGCCGCCCGAGCGACGCGGTGCTGTCCGGAGACACCGGCTTTCAGTTCACGGCGCCCGGCGACGACCTGATGTGCGGCGAGGCGGCCTCGTACGAAGTCCGGACCGCAGACGCGCCGATCGACGAGTCGAACTTCGATGCGGCTACGGAGTTAAGTGGCGCCCCCGATCCGGCGGCGCCGGGAACCACGCAGTCCTACGAGTTCCCCGCGGGTGCGCTTCGCTACGTGGCGATTCGCGCCGTCGACGAGCAGGGAAACGTGGGCCGGGTTGCGGTGGTCGATCGCGGTGGAGACCCGCTGCCCACGGCCTGTTCCAACGCGATCGCGGGAACGGCAGGGCCCGACGACATCGTGGGTACGCCCGGCGGCGATCGCATCCGAGCGCGCGGTGGAGACGATCGCGCGTCGGGAGGCGGTGGCGACGACTGCATCAAGGGCAACGCGGGCGAGGATCGGTTGCGCGGCGGCGCCGGCGCCGACCGGGTCCGCGGAGGCCCGGACGACGACCGTCTCAAGGGTGGCGCGGGCGACGACGAGCTGCGCTCACGCGGCCAGGGCAAGGACGTCGTGAGATGCGGCCCAGGCAATGACACTGCCAAGGTGGACCGCAAGGACCGGACGAAGAACTGCGAAACCGTCCAGCGCCCCTAGCGGGGTGCCAGGCACGGTGCCAGGCACCGTTACGGTGGGCTCAAATTTCGGTTCGCTTGGCTAGAGCGATTCGCCAGTCAGCCAGCGGACCGGATTCTCGTAGAGCATCGTGTGCTCCTGCTCCTCGGTCATCCCGCCCTCGCGGAGGGCGGGGAGGACCTTGTCGTGGACGATCTTGATCGTCCACGCATCAACGGCGCCGGCGTCGGCCATTTCCTTCACGGCCTCCGGCGCGAACCAGTCGAGCGTCGCGCAGGAATCGGCTGAGACGAAGATCCGGTCGGCGTACCCGCGTTCGAGCAAGGCCAGGTGCACGGCGATCCGCTGGTCGAACGGCTGATACATCTCGATGCCGTAGCGATCGAGTCCGGCCCAAACGCCCCGGTCGAGCAGGCTCTCGACGTAGTCGGCGTCCGGCGAGTCGCCGCAATGGGCGATCTGGACCTTGCCGAGATCGACGCCTTCCTCCTCGAAGATGTCTATCTGGCCGGGCGCGGTGTCGGAGGCCGGCCGCGAATGGGCCATGATCGGGACGCCGGTGCGAAGGCAGGCGCGGGCGACGGCGCGGTGCACCTTCTCGACGTTCTCGGTCACGCCGGGCTCGTCCGCGGCGCACTTGATGAAGGCCGCCTTGATCTCGGTCCCCTGGATGCCCTGCTCGATGTCGTGGACGAAGAGGTCGGCGATCTGGTCGGCGTCACGCGAGGTGAGCGCGATCGGCAGGTACTCGTACGTGTAGATGCCCGTGCAGGGAACGATCTGGATGCCCGTCTTCTCTGAGACACGCTTCATCAGGCGGACATCGCGCCCCAGGAACATGCACGACGGTTCGACGACGGTCGTCACACCGCGCTCGGCGGCGGCAGCGAACATCTCTGCCGCAACGTCCTCCGCGTCCTCGGACGTCACTCCCTCGATGGGGTCCTCGCGCACCGTCCCCATCTGTGGGAACTGGTTCAAGATCGCCTCGTCCCGCGACATGAGGTGCTCGTGAATCAACGTCTGGCCGAGCCCGGAAGCCTCGATTGGGCCCGTCACCGTCTCCACAGTGGCCATCCCGGGAATCTAATGCGTCGCCGAAACGGTGGCGGCGGAAGCTGGTGATGCTGAGGTGTCTCCTCAGAAGAGCTTGATCGAGGCGATGACCATCGACGCCACCAGGCACGCGAAGAGGACGGCCATCGAGATGATCCAGCTACGAGGCACCGAGGATTAGTATGCCCTCGTCAATCAGCGTCGAGAAGGGGTTTGCCTTGTTCAAGCGGATCGTTGTCGGAACTGACGGGTCTGAGACGGCTCAGGTCGCGGTCACACACGCGACTGAGCTGGCTAAGTCGAGCGGAGCTGTGCTCGAGGTCGTGAGCGCGTACGCGCCGATTCCGTCGGACCGCCTGCAAGAGGAGAAGACGCAGGTGCCCGGCGACGTCTCCCACGGGGTCGGGCCCAGAAGCGACGTGAACGCGAATCTCGAGAACGCTTGTGCGAAGGCACGGGAGGCTGGGCTCGAAGTGAACGCCCACGCCCGGCAAGGCGAACCGGCTGACGCCATCCTCGACGTCGCCGAAGAGACGGGAGCGGACCTCGTAGTCGTCGGCAACAAGGGCATGACCGGCACTCGGCGTTTCCTGCTCGGGAGCGTGCCGAACAAGGTGTCCCATCACGCCCCCTGCGGCGTCTACATAGTTCGCACCACCTAGGCGGCGTGGGGGAGCAATTCTCCGAGCGCGACTGGGAGCTCATGCGGCTCGCGCTCGATGAGGCCGCCGGCGCTGGCGGAGCACGGCGACGTTCCTATTGGTGCGGTTCTCGCCCGGGAAGACGAGGTTTTGGCAGCCGCGGGCAACGAACGCGAGCTTCGCGCCGACCCGACGGCGCACGCCGAGGTGCTGGTGCTTCGCGAGGCGGCGAGCGCTCAAGGAGCGTGGCGCCTGCCCGAGACGACGCTCTACGTGACGCTCGAGCCCTGCGCGATGTGCGCCGGGGCGATCGTCTTGGCGCGCGTGCCGCGCGTCGTCTTCGCCACCGCCGACCCGAAGGCGGGCGCAGCCGGCTCCGTCTTCGACATCTTGAACGAGCCGAAGCTCAACCACCGCCCGCAGGTCGAGTCGGGCCTCCTGGCCGACGAGGCAGCGGCGCAGCTCCGCGACTTCTTCGCGGAGCGTCGCTAAACGCAGCGCGGGGGGGGCGAAACTACGAGTCCTCGCGCCTGTTCCCGCTATGCGGGCACAACTGCGAGAGCTCAAGCTCAAGCTCGTCCAGATGGCGTCGCGCCAGCGTGGTGTCGTGACGCACGCGCAGCTCATCGAACTTGGTTTTTCGACCGAGCGCCATCGACTCAGAAAGGGCGCCGCGGCATTGCGTTCGTTCCTTTCATCGGAAGTGGGGCGTTTCGTGACCGAGTCCGAGGCAGAAGCGCTTTGCCTGAGGCTAATGACCGAGCACGGCATCCCCCCGGACGAATCACAGGCACGAGTCGGGCCGTACCGAGTCGACTTCCTCTACCGTCGCGAGAGGCTAGTCGTCGAAGTAGACGGGTATCGCTTTCACTCGAGCCATTCTCGATTTGTCGAGGATCGGCGCCGGGCGAGCGAACTCGGTGCCCTCGGCTACGCGCTACACCCACTGAGTTGGGCGGACCTCACGGAGTCGCCTAGCCGAGCGATGTCCCGTCTCGCCGACGCCCTGGCCATGCGACGCGCCCAGCTCGCGACCTAGGCCTTCGCCGGCAGCTCTGCGAGGGCTTCCTTCAGCGTGTCCACGTCGTCGAACGACATCGAGAGGAAGTTGCCGTGCTGGTGGGCGATCTTTCCCTCCTCGTCGACGATGAAGACGGTGCGCTTCGCCATGTCGAAGCGCTTCGTGTAGACGCCGTAGGCCTTTGAGACGGCCGCGTCCTCGTCGGCGAGGAGCTGTGTCGTCAGCCCGTACTTGCCCTTGAACGACTCCTTCGACGTCATGTCCTGGGTCGAGATCCCTACGAACGTCGCCCCGAGCTCGGCCATCTCCTCACCTGCGTCGCGGTAAGCACAGAACTGCTTGGTGCAAGTGGGCGTGTTGTCTCCCGGGTAGAAGAGGAGGACGACGCGCTCGCCGCGGTGGTCGGACAGCGTGAACGGGCCTTCCGTCCCCTCGAGGGTGAAATCCGGCGCGGTGTCTCCGACGTTGACGCTCATGGCCCAAACATACGATCCAGGGAGCGGATCAGCTACTCCGGGATCTCGCCGGGCAGGAGCTCGTTCGTGAACGCCTCGCCCGGCTCGGGCAGAGCCTTGATGAAGCCCTCGTTGGCGAGGAAGCCCGCGAACTCGTCCCACTCTTCCTCGTTCATGTAGCCAAAGGGTTTCTTGCCCGCAGGTTCGAGCAGCGGCAGCGTCGCGTCGATCTCCGCCGCGGTCAGGTCCGCATCCAGGCCATCGCCGGCGTCGAGGATCGCCTCGGTCGCGGCCTTGGGATCGTCGATCGCGTCCCTGGTTCCGCGCTCGAGCGCGGCGATGAAGAGGCGGATCTCTTCGGGATCTTCGGCTACCTGCTCGGAGCTCGCGACCAGGACGAGCTCGTCGTAGGTGGGAATGCCGAGCTCGTCGACCGGCACCACGCTCGGGTTCTCGCCTCGCTCCTCCAAAGACACGCCCTCGATGTTTCGAAAGCCGCCCAGCATCGCGTCCGCTTTGCCCGACAGCACAGCCTGCTCCAGCCCGAGGCCGACGCTCACTTGCTCGACCTCGTCCTCGGCGATACGCGCGTCGCGAAGGATCCGGCCGATGAAGGCGTCCTGGTAGGGGATGCCCGCTGTCGCGATCGTCTTCTCCCGGAGGTCGGCAGGGTCGGAGATGCCGGCGTCCGGCAGCGAGATCAAGGAGGTGAGCGGTTCGGAAACGATCGAAGCAACCGCGATCACGGGCAGGCCCTGATCGCGCGCGAGCAACACCTCGGGCTCGTAGCTGATCGCGAGGTCGGCCTTGCCCGCCGCGACGAGCTTGATCGGTGCCGCGGGGTCCGAGGGCACGCGCGGGGTGACCTCCAGGCCCGCCTGCTCGAAGCGACCGTTCTCGAGTGCCGCGTAGATACCGGCGTGGTCGGGGTTGACGAAGAAGTCGAGCATCAGCTCGACCTCTGAGACCTCGCCGCCGCGAATCGACTCCTCCTTCTCGCCGCAGCCCGTGAAGATCGTCCCGACCAGAACCGCCGAAGCCACAAGCGCCCGTGTCCAAGCGATCGTCATTGAAGCTCCTCTCGCCCCCAGGGCGCGAGCGCGCGCTCGGCGATCGAGACGAGGCAGAACAGGGCGATGGCGACTACTGAGAGGAGCACGATGGCCGCGAAGACCCTGGCCGTCAAGAGGCTTCCCTGGGCCTGCGTTATGAGGTATCCGAGGCCCGAGTTCGCGCCGACCAGCTCGCCGAGCACGGCGCCGATGGCCGCGATGGCCACGGCGACCTTTGCGCCCGAGAAGAACTGCGGCAGCGCCGAGGGCAGCTCGAGCCTCCGCAGCACCGTTGCCCGCCCGGCGTGAAGGGTCCGCATCATGCGGATGGCCGCGGGGTCGACCGAGCGCAGGCCGTCGAGCGTCGCCACCGTGATCGGGAAGAAGCAGATGAGCGCGACGACGAAGAGCTTTGGCCCGATTCCGTAGCCGAGCCAGATCGCGAGAACCGGGGCAACGGCCACGATCGGGATCGTCTGCGAGGCGACGAGCAGGGGATAAAAGGCGCGGCGGAGCGTGTCCGAGACGTGAAGAGCGACCGCGAATCCCGCGCCAACTACAACGGCGATCGCAAAGCCGATCACCACCTCTCCCAAGGTGACCCAGCCGTTCTCGGCGAGAAGCTGTCGGTCCTCCCAAAGTGACGTCGCGACGTCGCTCGGAGCGGGCACGATCACGTCCGAGACCGATTCGCGGATGCCCAGGAGGTCTGCCAGCGCACCGGTCTGGGCGAGGAGCTCCCAGAGAGCGATGAGAGCGGCGATCACCGCCAGCGGGCAGAAGCACCTTCTTCATCGCGAGTGCTCCCTGAGTGCGCGCAAAGCGTCCTCACGAAGCGAGGCAAAGCCAGGATCGGTGACGGCCCCGGCCCGATCGGGCGAGCGCGGCGCCTCGGGGCGAAGCTCGGCGACCACCCGCGCCGGGCGCGCCGAGAGCACGGCGACACGATCGCAGAGATAAAGCGCTTCCTCGACGTCGTGCGTCACGAGCAGCACCGTCCGCGACTCGGCAAGGAGCGCCCCGGCCAGCCACTCCTGCATCTCACCGCGGGTGATCGCGTCCAAGGCGGCGAACGGCTCGTCGAGGAGCAGGACCGGCTTGCCAGCCAGCAGGGTCCGCAGAAAGGCGACGCGTTGGCGCATGCCGCCCGAGAGCTCGCGGGGCTCAGCACCGGCGAACTCCGCGAGGCCAAAGCGGTCGAAGAGCGGCAGCGCTTCTTCGCGCGCGGCGCGCTTCGATCCGCCCCGGTTTCGCAGCGCGATCGCCGCGTTGTCCAGAGCAGAGAGCCAGGGAAAGAGGAGGTCACGCTGGGGCATGTATGCGCAGCTCGCAAGGCGCGCTTCGGCATCAGCCGAGCCCTCGACCTCGATCGACCCTTCCGAAGGCTCTGCAAGCCCTGAGGTGAGCTCGAGCAGCGTCGACTTGCCGCAGCCCGACGGTCCAACCAGGCCGACCACCTCGCCGGTCGCCGACCTCGAGATCGACCGCGTCGAGCACCTCGAGCTCACCAAAGCGCTGAGAAACCGCGCTCGCCCGGATCGCAGCCTCACCGGCGACCGCGGCTCGTGTCGATTGGCCTGGGCTCCATCACCGAAGCTCCCTGTGTACTCATGGCCTGGTCGCTCAGCTCTCGGGCACCGAGCGCCCGCCCGCGACGACGTTCACGAACTCCTCGAGGTGCTTCGTTGTCCAGCATTCGAACGCGGCCGTGCAGTGCTCCTCGTAAGAGGACATGACCGAGTCGCCGTAGTTCCAGTAGAGCTTCGGCTCGGGGTTGAGCCAGAAGGTGCGGCCGGCTCGGTCGGCGACCTCGGCGAAGATCTCGGCGTGCGGCTCGCGGCCGTTCGTGCGGGCGTCGCCGAGGACGATCACGGTCGCGCGAGGGTGGAGGTCGTCGGCGACCTCGGTGTAGAACTCGCGCCAGACCCGTCCGTAGTCGGTGTAACCGGAAACGTCGGCAACGCCGCCCTCGCGGCTGATGCGCCTTGAGATCTCGCGGAAGTCGCGCTCGTCCTCGAAGACCTCGGTCACCTCGGAGATCCGCTCGATGAAGACGAAGCTCCGGAGCTTTCGGAACGAGTCGTGCAGGGCGTGAAGGACCGAGAGGAAGAAGACGGAAGCCGACGTGACCGAAGTCGAGACGTCGCACAACACGATGATCTCCGGGCGGCGCGGGCGCTTTGGCTTGTAGCGAAGCCGCAGGGGCACGCCGCCGGTTTCGAGCGAGGCGCGCATCGTGCGTCGCATGTCGACGACGGCGTGGCGGCGACGCCCGCGCTGCTCGTGACCCAGCGTCGCGAGGCGGCGCTTGAGCTGCGCCACGGCCCGATGGACCGAGGCGAGGTCCTGCGTCGGGCTGGTCGGAAGCGTGCGGTCGAGTTCGGCGAGGGGGCGGGAGGGCGGCAGCTTCTCGGTCCGCTCGATCAGAGCCCGTTCGAGCTCTCGGCGCAGGTGACGCTCGAAGCGGTTGATCCCATCGCGATCGATCGGCGGCTCGCTCACCATCCTGCTGACCAGGCGGCGTGGGCTGAAGCTCGAGCGAGCGGCGAATCCGCTGCACGTCCACGCCGACGACTCCCGAGCCCTCGCCGCGCCTGCCGAAGGCGGCGATCGCGAGCCGCGCGAGGTCGCGCAAGTCGCCCTCGCGCCCGTCGGCGATCGCTTGGCGGATCGCCTCGCGAAGCTCGTTCGGGTCGAGGCGATCCCCGCCCTCGTAGCGGTCGTCCTCGCGAAGCTCGCGGTCGATCGCCTCCGCCTCCGCTGCGCGGAAGAAGTAACGGTTGAAGATGAGCTCGAAGATGCGGCGGTCGTCCGGCGACTTGGCGACCGTCGCCGCCAGCGCCTCGCGGAAGTCGGCCTGGTCGTTCCACGAGACAGCTTCGAGCGCGGCGAACGCATCGAGCAGCTCCGACGTCCCGACCGGCACGCCCTCGGCGCGAAGGTCCTCACAGAAGGCGGCGATTCGCGGGCCGAGCCCTGGTTCGAGGGTCAACCAGCCTCGGCCTTGGTACCAGCGGGCAAGCCGAGTCGCATGCCCACCCGCTCAGCGACCAGATCGATGTCTGTGCGGTGCTTGACGATGATCGACATCGTCTGCGTGAAGACGTCCGAGTCAATCTCGTCGGCGCCGAGGAGGAGCAACGCGCGCGCCCAGTCGATCGACTCGGCGATCGAAGGGGGCTTCTTCAGGTCGAGGTCGCGCACCATGCTGATGACCTCGACCAGGCGCCGAACAAGGGCCTCGTCGAGCTCGGGCGCGTGCAGGCGGACGATCTCCATCTCGCGCTCGAGCTCGGGGTAGTCGAGCCAGAGGTAGAGGCACCGGCGCTTGAGCGCCTCGGTCAGCTCGCGCGAGTTGTTGGAGGTGAGCACCACGATCGGGTGCGTGCGGCTCTCGATCACGCCCAGCTCGGGGATCGAGATCTGAAAGTCGGAAAGCACCTCGAGGAGCATCGCCTCGAACTCCTGGTCCGTCTTATCGATCTCGTCGATCAGGAGCACGACCGGCTCGGGGTTAGCGATCGCGCGCAGCAGCGGGCGGGGGAGCAGGAAGTCCTCGGAGAAGATCTCGGACTCGACCTCGGATGAGCTTTCGGGCGCCGCCTCATCCGCGGCGCTCCGAGCCTGAATGTGGAGGAGCTGCTTACGGTAGTTCCACTCGTAAAGCGCCTTGGCCTCGTCGAGGCCCTCGTAGCACTGGAGGCGGATCAGCTCGCGGCCAGTGGCGCGCGAGATCGCCTTGGCCAGCTCGGTCTTGCCAACGCCGGCCGGGCCCTCGACCAAGACCGGCTTGCCGAGCTCTTGCGAGAGGTACGAGACGAGCGCCGCCGACTCGTCAGCGAGGTAGCCGACGGACTCGAGCGCGGACTTCGTCTCGGCCACTGATCGCATTCTCGGCAAGGATAGGGAGAATGTCCGGAGTGACTGACCCGCTGACAGCTCTCGCGATCCCCGTCGCAGCCACCGAGACGATCTCGGACCTCCTGCCCTTCCTGGTCGTGATCATCGCCGGGTTCATGGTCGGCGGGTGGGGGCAGGCATCGCGCTCGCCGATCGCCGTCGTCGCTGGGATGACCCTGATCATCATCGCGGTCGTGGGCTTTTTGGCCGCCAACGGATCGGGGCCCGTGCCCGAGGTGCTCAAGTGAGCCGCCTGGCCGAAGTCGACCTCTCGCAGTCGCTCAAGCGAAAGGAGCAGGACGCGCGCCTCGAGGCCGCGCAGACGCGCCTTTCCCAGCTCCGCCTGACGCTGGGGGACAGATCGGCGAGCAGGAGATCGGTCCGGCGGTTTGCATCCTCTTCGAGGGGTGGGACGCCGCGGGCAAGGGCGGCGCGATCAAACGCCTGGTCGCCGAGCTCGACTCGCGCCACGTCCGGGTGGTCCAGTTCGCCGCCCCGACGGCCGACGAGAAACGCCACCAGTTCCTCTGGCGCTTCTGGCCCGCACTGCCCGGGCGCGGCGGCATGGCAATCTTCGACCGCTCGTGGTACGGACGTGTCCTGGTCGAGCGGATCGAGGGCTTCGCGACCCGCGAGGAGTGGATGCGCGCCTACGACGAGATCAACTCGTTCGAGTCAAGCTTGGTCGAGCACCAGACCATCCTGATCAAGTTCTGGCTCCACATCTCGCCCGAAGAGCAGCTTCACCGCTTCGAGCGCCGCGAGCGAAAGCCGCTCAAGGCTTGGAAGATGACAGAGGAGGATTGGCGAAACCGAGAGAAGCGAGCCGAATACGAACAAGCCGTCGAGGACATGCTCGCCCACACCGACAAGCCATACGCGCCGTGGGACGTGATCGCCGGAGAATCAAAGCGCTTCGCGCGGGTCAGCGTGATCGAGACGGTGATCCAGCGGATCGAGGAGGGCATGGAGCGCTGTGGGCGCGCCGTGCCCGAGCCGCTCGAAGAGACGTAGCGCCCCGGAGCCTCGCCGGCCCCGGGGCATCGATCCGTTCTGAACCTAAGCGGCGACCTCCGCTTCCGGGTGGGCTTGAAGGACGTCGTCGCCCTCCTCGCCGGTCCGGATGCGGACCGCTTCCTCGACGGGGATCACGAAGATCTTCCCGTCGCCAACCTCGCCGGTACGAGCGTGCTTGAGGATCGTCTCGACGACAACGGACTTGTCCTTGTCCTCGATCACCACCTCGATCTTCAGCTTCGGCCGGACGTTGACCGTCAGGGTCGATCCTCGGTAGGTCTCGACGATGCCCTTCTGGCGCCCCGAGCCCTTCACCTCTGAGATCGACAGGGAAGGAAACCCCTTGTCGAGCAGCTCAGTCCTGATCGGCTCGAACGCCTCATGCCGGATGAATGCTTCGATCTTCTTCATCGATTCACCACCTCCTTACGAGGCCGCTGGGGTCTCGGTTGGCGTTTGCGACGACGCGTGGGAGACCACCGGGGTCCCCGCGACGTGCGGGACAGGCGCCGAGCTAACCGGGTATTCCTCCTGGGGGATGAACACCTCGGGGTACCCGTACATCCCGTGCTCAGAGATGTCGAGGCCCGCCAGCTCTTCGTCGTCGGTCACTCTCAGGCCGATCGTCGTCTTGATGAGCGCGAACACCGCGTAGGACGCGGCGAACACGAAGACGAACGTGGCCACCACTCCGACTGCCTGAACTCCAAGCTGACCGAGACTGGCCCCAACGTCACCGTCCGTGATTCCGTAGTAGAGACCCGGGGATGCGGTATCGAGGATGAGTCTTGGTGAGGCGAACAGCCCGACCGAGAGGGTGCCCCAGATACCAGCGAGTCCGTGAGCCGACAGTGCGCCGACCGGATCATCGAGGTACTTCTCGATGAACAGGACGCCGTACACCACGACCACACCGGCTACGGCGCCGATGATCGGGGCGGCCCAGAACTCGACATAGCCGGAAGGCGCCGTGATGGCGACCAGGCCGGCGATTGCGCCGTTGCCCGCCATGCCGACGTCGATCGACTTCGTCTTAAGCCAGATGACCCCGAGAGCGACGATCGCACCGGCGGACGCGGCGAGCTGGGTGTTCAACGCCACTTCGGCGAAGAAGTTGTCCGTCGTCCCGAACGTCGAGCCGGCGTTGAATCCGTACCAACCGACCCACAGCAGCAGGACGCCGAGGCCCACCAAGGGCATCGAATGCCCCGGGATAGCTCGAGGGGAGCCGTCTGAGCCGTACTTGCCGCGTCTGGCTCCGAGGAGCAAGAGCGCCGCGAGACCGCCGACCGCACCGGTGAGGTGGACGACCGACGAACCGGCGAAGTCCATCACCGGCTTGCCGCCGATGTCGGACAGGAACCCGCCGCCGTAAACGGAGTGCGCCACGAGCGGGTAGATCACCGCGGCGAAGATCGTCGCGTAGATCACGTACGCCGCGAACTTGATTCGCTCGAGCGTGGTGCCCCAGACGATCGCGAGCGAGACAGCACAGAACAACATCCCGAACAGCATCAACGCGGAGTCGGCACCGCCGACCACCAACGCTTCCGTGCCCGAGCCGATCGTCTGCCCGTTGTGGAAGAAGAATCCATCGGTTCCGAAGAGTTCGTTACCCGTGAGCGACGAGATCCCGAAGCCGACCGACCACCACGCGAGCGTCGCAATCGAGAGGTTGACCAGGATCTTGGCAACGCCGGCTCCCACGTTCTTCTGTCGTGAGAACCCGATCTCCAGTAGCAGGAACCCCGCCTGCATGAGCAGAACGAGAACGCAGCCGATGATCACCCAGGTGACATCCAGCTCCGCCTTCACGAGATTTACGCCCTGTCCTTGAGCCGACGCAATCCCTGGCAGAACCAGAGAGGCGCCGAGCGCAAGCAGGGCGCCGAGGCTGAGCCTCTTTGTCATTGTTTTCCCTCCTAGCCCGGCCCGACGCGGGCGTGGCCGTTGTAGTTCGCTTAGTGGCGAGCCACGGTAGGAGGGGATCGGTTGACTTCGTTTATCCCCGCGTCGAAAGTTCTGCGGCAGCGCTTGTACCGGCTGTCGACGCAGGCTCCTGCGTGCGCTTGGACAAGCGGTCCAGTGCCTTCGACCTCGATCTCGGTGCCCTCGCGGGCCAGCTCGATCGTCGAGCGTGAGTGGCCGAGCTCGACCCAGCGCTTGCGGGCCTGGGCCTCCATCCGCTCGAGCATCACGTCGGTGTGGAGAGGGTCGTGGTGGAAGAGCAGGGCCCGCTTTGCCCGCACGCGGTGGGCGAAGGTGAGGGTGTCCTCCATGCCGGAGTGGCCCCAGCCGGCGTGGGCCGGGTACTCCTCGTCCGTGTACTGGCAGTCGTGGATGAGGAGGTCGGCGTCCTTGGCCAGGTCGTAGCCGGAGATCCACTCGTCGGTGAGGCCCGAGAGCGGCGCGCCGAGCGCGGGCTCGTGGTCCGGGATGTAGCAAAGGACCGACTCGCCGTCGGTGATCCGGTAGCCGAGGGTCGGGCCGCGGTGGGTCACGGCTTCTGCGCGGATCTCGATGTCGCCGATCTTCCACTCGGATGCGGGGGCCTCGCGGAAGGCGACCGAGCAGGGAAGCTCGCGCACCTCGACGGGGGATAGGGGCGCGGATATGTAGCGGGCGATGCGGTTTTCGAGCGAGGTCTCTGGCGAGGACGGGCCCCAGATCGTGATCTCGGCGTCCGAGCGAAAGCACGGCGGGAAGAACATCAGCCCCTGGATGTGGTCGAGGTGGAGGTGGGTGAGGATGATCCCGACGTCCGAGGCGTCGGCCAGCTCGAGCCCGAGCGTGCGGATGCCGGTCCCGGCGTCGAGGATCAGCTGGCTCTTGTCGCTGAACGTGACCTGCACGCACGAGGTATTGCCGCCGAAGCGGTTCATCTCGGGCCCTGGCGAGGGCACCGATCCACGAGCTCCCCAGACTTTTACCTTCACGAGTCCTCGCCTACCCCGTGTGGCCAGAACATGACCATCGCGCCGGAAGGTCCGTCCGCCGATGTCACCAGCGGGAAGGCGGCCGCCTCGACGGACTCCTGGCCGTTTCGTGCCGTGCGGATGCGGTACGAGCCGTGCGCGGGCTGCCCAGCCTGGATTGCCTGGGTGAGCGTGATCTCGTCGAGGTCGACGGGCTCACCGTCTGCGATCGGACCGAAGGTCGCGAGCCACTCGTCGGCCGCCATCTGGCCCGCCTCCTCGAAGGAGCGCCCCAGGAGCGCCGCGGCCGCTTCGTTGTAGAAGACCATCGTCCCGGCTCCGTCCACCAGGAAAGCAGCAGTCGAGATGCTGGTCAGGAGGTTTCGGGCAAGGATCAGCTCGAGTGGCTTTTGCGGAGTAGTCATGAAAGCGGAAAGAGAGTGCGAGCCATTGTGCCACCGATCTTGAAAATCGGCGCACGCAGCGCGCACCCTTGACCGCTAAGAGTGCATATGGCCTCTCAGGCCAGCTCCCGGCCGGCCCTGAGGTGACTATGAGCGGAGGCGCCCGTTAGGGCGCCGCCCCTTACTCCATCTTTCCGATCTTGAAGATCTTCGTGCCGCAGTCAGGGCACGTGCCCTGGATCGCGGGACGACCGTTCTTCATGGTGATTTGCTGCGGGTCCTGGATTTCGACCTTCTTGCGCTCTTTGACGCAATAACCCTCAGGCATACGCCGCTCCTTTCAGGAGACTCGGAACTTGGCGAACGTAAGGGCCGCGTCGGACGCACTTACGCACGACTAGTGCGAATCGCCACGTATGACGTCTGGGCGCCACCGTGGCATATTGCGGCGCTCGTGGCAAGTCGCTGCAAGCAGATCGCGGACTCGGGCCTCTTCCAGGGCTTCATCCTCGGCGTGATCGTCTTGAACGCGATCACGCTCGGCGTCCAGACATATGACATCTCAGACGACGTCTCGTCCGCGATCTCGACCGTCGACGAAGTCTTCCTCGGGATCTTCGTCGTCGAGCTCCTGATCCGCATCGCCGCCTACGGCTCGCGGCCCCAGGACTTCTTCAAGGACGGCTGGAACGTCTTCGACTTTGTCGTCGTGGGCGCCGCGTTTGCCCCCGGCCTGCGCGAGAACGCGACGCTCCTTCGCATCGTGCGCCTCCTGCGCGTGGTGCGGATCGTGACCGTCCTGCCCGACCTCCGCGTCCTCGTCCGCGCGCTCCTGCGCTCGATCCCGCCGATCTTGAGCCTGGCCGTCCTGACCCTGATGCTGATGTACGTCTACGGCATGGTCGGGTGGATCCTCTTCAACGAGGAGGACCCCGAGAACTGGGGCGACATCGGCCAGGCGATGCTCTCGACCTTCCAGATGCTCACCCTCGAGAACTGGCCCGCCCTGCTCGACGCCGGCACCGCGATCCACCCCCAGTCGTGGATCTTCTTCGTGTCCTACGTCTTGTTGGCCTCGTTCCTCGTGATCAACATCCTGATCGCGATCATCATCAACTCGGTCGAAGAGGTGCACCAGGTCGAGCGCGACGAGGAGCGCGCCGACCGCCTACAGCATCTGGAACACGGGGATGCCGGAGGACTGACGGTCGCCGACCGGCTTACGGCGCTTCGCGAAGCCGTCGACGACCTGGAGGAGGACCTGAAGCGCGGCGGCGGCAGTGTAGATCAGGCATCCCAGCGACGATCGAGGCCCTCCAAGGGCGGCCGGATGCGCGGCTAGGGCGAGCGCCGAGAAAGTCGCATGGGTCCGGCATAACTGGGCGCTCACGGACCCCGACGCGCGCGCCGACTAGGGCGACTCTTCGTCCGACGAGGACGAGTCGTCGGCCGCCGCGGCGTCTTCTTGTGCCTGCTCCACCTGAGCGACCTGGTCGCGCAGGTCGGCGATGTCGTCTTGGACGACGGAGAGCTCGCGGGTGGCGCCGCTTTGTTCCGAGCGGATCGCCTCGACCTGCGACTCGATCTCTCCCAGGCGATCCTCGAGGTCGGCCACGCTGTCCTGGGCGGCGTCGGAAGCCGAGCGGTTGGCCTGGTCGATCTGGTCTCGAAGCTCTGAGAGCTGGCCTTTGGTCGCCGAGTCATCTTGGAGGCCGAGGGCGAGGATGACGGCGATGATGCCGGCGGCCAGCGCGAGTACGGCAGCGGCGGCAAGGGCCAAGAAGCGGGTCTGGAGCTTTCGGTCGAGCTCGGCGATCCACGCGTGGATCCCGTCCATCCGCTCGGCAGGGTCGGCTGACGCCGCGGCCTCCTGGGGCGTCTTCACCTGCGGTTGAGGGCCACCCGCTTCCATCAGACCGGCCTCGGCTGAGCGACATCGCCGTCCGGAGGCTCGAGGGGGAGGCCCTGCTCGGCCCAGGCGACCATGCCGCCGGTCATGTTGTGGGCGTCGAAGCCGGCTTGCGAGAAGGCTTCCGCCGCCATCGCGGAGCGGCGGCCGCCCCGGCAATAGAAGACGACAGGGCGGTCCTTCGGGATCGAGTCCGATTGGGCCGTCAGATCGTTCATCTCGATGTGGCGCGAGCCCGCGATGTGGCCCGCCTCGTGCTCGTAGTCACGGCGGACGTCGATCAGCTCGATCTCGCCGGCCTCAGCCTTCGCGGCGACCTCGGTCGGTTCCAGCTCGAGCCCAGTGATGGGCGCCTCTTCGGCGGTCTCGGCCATCCGCGGAGCTTAGTAATCAGCAGCCTCTCGTCGCCCGAATGAATGACCGGCGCATCGCGCCCGTCATAATCCGCGGCCCCGAGCCACGCGCCGCCACTCGGCGCCCTCCCAAGGAGTTCTTACATGCCCGAAGCCGTGATCGTCGACGCCGTCCGCACCCCGATCGGGCGCGCTTTCAAGGGCTCCCTCGCCCAGCTTCGCCCAGATGAAACCGCGGCCAACGTGGTGGACCAGCTCCTCGAGCGGAACCCCGACGTAGATCCGGCCTCGGTCCAGGACCTCTACTGCGGTTGCGGAATGCCGCAGGGGCTCCAGGCGTTCAACATCGCCCGGATCGTCGTGATGCTCTCAGAGAGGCTCACCCCTGAGACGACTGGAACGACGATCTCGCGCTACTGCGCCTCCTCGCTCGACGCGATCCGCCATGCGGGAAACGCGATCAAGGCGGGCGAGGGCGACGTCTACGTCGCGGCGGGCGTCGAGTGGGTCTCGAAGTTCAACGAACGCACCGAGCCGGCCGGCGCGGCGGACCAAAACGAGAAGCTTCAGGGCAAGCAGGACGGACAGCCCAACGCCTACATCGAGATGGGCCACACCGCCGTGAACGTGGCGAAGCGCTACGAGGTCTCGCGCGCGGACATGGACAAGTACGCGCAGCGCTCCCAGGAGCTGGCGGTCGGCTCGCAGGAGTCCGGCTTCTTCGACCGCGAGATCGTGCCCGTCCAGGACCACGAGGGCAACGAGGTAGCCAAGGATGACGGCCCGCGCGCCTCTTCGACGCTCGAAAAGCTCTCCGAGCTGCCCGAGGCGTTCGGCGAGGGCGGCGTGACCGCCGGCAATTCGTGCCCCTTGAACGACGGCGCCGCAGCGGTCCTCGTCATGTCAGACGCCAAGGCCTCAGAGCTCGGCCTCGAGCCCCGGGCCCGGATCGTCTCGACTGCGACGTGGGGCAACGAGCCCGAGTACATGGGGGTGGCGCCGATCGGTGCGATCAGAAAGGTGCTTGACCGGACCGGCATGACGATGTCGGACGTCGACGTGGTCGAGCTGAACGAGGCGTTCGCCGCTCAGGTGATCCCGATCATGGCCGAGTGCGAGATCCCGCTCGAAAAGCTCAACACGCACGGCGGCGCGATCGCGCTAGGCCATCCGTTCGGCATGACCGGGGCCCGGATCATGACGACGCTCTTAAACGTGATGGAGACTGACGACCACCAGGTCGGCCTCGAAACGATGTGCGTCGCCGGCGGTCAGGGCGAGGCGATGATCGTGGAGCGGGTGGGCTAGGCGAGCGGGGCCGGGGGGCTTCGAGCAAGCTAGGGCTTCAGTACGTAGTCGGCGTCGGGCAGGTTCGGGTGGGGGTCGGGCGCCGGCTCGACCTGGCCGGAGTGCGTGGAGACCTCCGACTTGTTCGTGAAGGTCTCCTCCGTCGTCACCTTCGCTGTGCAGTAGACGTGGAACGTGACCGTGGCGCCGACCTTCATCGGTCTCTCGAGGGCCACCGAAACGTCGCCGCCGTCCTCGCCCTTGTCGGGCTTGAACACGGTCACGCTCTTTTCCTGCTTCGGCGGTTCGAACTCGATTCGGTCGAACTTGCAGTGCTTTGGGATGTGGTCGACGATCCGCACCTCTTTGGCCTCGCGGGGGCCGTGGTTGGTGAGGGTGACCTTGAAGTGGACCGGGCGGCCGTTCTTGAAGACGTTGTGCTGCGGGCCCTTGCCGTCCTCCACGGTCTTCTTGAGCTCCAAGTCGTTCGTCACCGTGTTCCCGCCGCGGATCAGGAATGCACGGTCCTGGCCGCCGAGGGTGCCGGTGCCGACGATGTTGCCATCCTCATCTATGTCGTTCGCCCGGTTCAGGTCCCATCCGCTCCCGCCGGGGATCAAGGTGTTCAGGTCGATCGCCTGGCCGTTGACAAAGAGCGCGGCGTTGGTGTTGTCGGAGGGCCCGATCGAGCCGACCGCCACGCCAGCGTCGTTGATGCCGTTGATCAGGGTGTTCTGGGCGAGCTTCGCATAGGGCAGGTAGTGCTTCTTTCCCCAGAAGTAGATGCCCTCGACGCTCGAGTCCTGGAACAGGGCGCCGCCCGCCGCCACGCCGTTGTCGTTGCTGGCTCGCGGCTGGGTCGACCCACCGCTGGGACGGAAGAGGTTGGTCACCTTCTCGCTCTTGAGCTGCACCGAGAACGCTCTGAACGGGCCGGTGGAGCCGCTGAGGAAGAAGTCGCCAAAGGCGAGGTTGGAGTCGTTGACCGTGAACAGCGAGGCGCCGCCGGGGAAGCTGCCGATGTCGACCACCTTGAAGCCGGGGTCGGCGCCGTCGAAGTCCTTCCTGAACCAGGTGGCGACCTCGGCGCCGCCCTCGAACCGGAAGCCCACGCCCCCGTAGTCGTTCGCGCCCCGGACGCTGCCGGGGTCGTCGCCGATCGCAGTCCAGCCGGCTTCGTCCAGCAGGGCCGCGGCGTAGGCAGGATCGAACTCGTGGTCCCCCATGACATGCTTGTCCGGCCCGAAGGCGTAGGCCGTCGATGGCGCGCCTCCCGCGATGTCGGTCGCCATGGCGCCGTCGTAGTGCCAGGCCTGGCTGTTGACCGTGCCGGGGTTGTGGGCGCCGAGGATGTCGTTGGGGCCGATCAGCGACAGCGCCGTCCCAGCGCTGAGGTCGATCGGGGCCGGCAGCGAGCCCGAAGCGGTCGCGACCCGGCCGTCGATCGGCACGTTCTCGAGCACGATCGCGAATGCCGCGCGCTTCGTCACGAGGGCCTCCTCGACCAACCCCCGAGCTTCGTCGATCAGCTCCGCTCGCCGCTGTCCTCCCCGGCTGGACGCTGCTGTGAACTTCGCATCCGCCAGCTCGTCGTTGGCCTTCGCCGAGGCCTGTTTGGCGACCAGGTCGTCGTGGGTGGGGCCCGGGGAAACCTCCACGTCTACCGCATCCGACCATCGGTCCAGGGAGTCGGCGGCACCTCGGTCGACGAGGACCGCTGCGTGGCCGAGGTCCTGGTCTGTGACACGATTTCCCCTCGTTTGCCAAAGCGCTCCCTGCTCGAAGCGGATCGCCGAAGCCAAATGCAAGTAGGCGGGCGTGAGTGAGCCCACCGGCGACGCGCAGGCGGTTGTCTCAACGCCGTCGAGCGTTCCCTTCCACTGGTAGTCACAGCCCCCAGCCTGAGGACGGATCTCCCCGCGACCCCGCTCGCGAAACGCGCCCGTGAACCCGTTCTCGTCGGCAGGGACACGGCCACCCACCCCGGGGCCGTCCAGGAGCACGAACTCGCCGGCCGCCGACGCCGGCGCGGCCAGCGCAAGCACGGCGCCTGCCGTGACCACAAGGCTCTGTGGAAACGCGAGTCGGCAGCGCCGTCGCATGCGGAGAGCATTCCACCATCGAGGGCTAGCGTCAAGGTTTGCGAATCTGCTCAACGGCGGTGGAACGCCCGAGCAAATCCGGCTCGATCCCAGCGGGGTAGGCTGACCCCGATGGCTGGCGCTCAAAAGGCGAGGGCGGTCGGGCTCAACCACGTAGCCCTCGAGGTCGGTGACCTCGACGAGGCTCTCAAGTTCTATGGATCGTTGTTCGAGCTAGAGCTTCGCGGCCGGGTTCCAGGGATGGCGTTCGTCGACATGGGCGATCAGTTCCTCGCCTTCTCCGAGGGGCGCGCTCAATCGCCCGACGCCGACCGCCACTTCGGCCTCGTCGTCGACGACCTCGAGGCGTTCCGGGACGCTCTCCTGAGCACTCACGCAGAAGTCCTGCCCAGCCGTGGTCTCGACTTCCGCGATCCGTGGGGCAACCACATCCAGGTCGTCGAGTACGGAGACATCCAGTTCTCGAAGACCCAAGGCGTCCTGCGCGGAATGGGCATGGCGAGCCTCGCCAAGACGCCCGAAGCGATCGCGGAGCTACGTGAGAAAGGCATGGCGGATTGAGCGGGTGTGCTCCGGCCCGCCCCGCTCGACTGCTATCTGTGCTCTGATGACCATGGGAAGTAGTCGCTCAGACAGCGAGTCCGACGAGCCAACTGATGAGGGCGAAAGCCGCGACGACTCAGAAGCCGAGCCTGTCTCGACAGACGAGCTCAAGGACCTGAGCGGGCGGGAGCTTCCCGAGCGAGCGGTCATGTCGACGATCGGGCCAGATGTCGCGGTGCCCCTCGACCCCGCGATCGTCGCGGACGTCCTGGCCGGCGAGCCGCCACCGGAGGATGTCGACGCGAAGGCGAACGAGGCGGACGACCCGGAGCCGGAAGGCGACGACGACTCGGAGCGCTCCCCCGGTGGCTGAGCCTTCAGTCGCGCCGGATGGCGGCCTCGAGCGCCGACGAGAGCTGGGGAACGTCCACCTCAAGCCGGGCAAGTAGCTCAGCACCTGAGCCCCGCTCGAGTCGCAAGAGCGCCAGCAGCACGTGGTCAGCTTCGAGTCGGCTGCTTCCGGTCTTCAAGGCTTCTCGCAGCGACGCCTCCAAGATCGCGCGGCCAAGCGCCGACAGCGGCACAGCGCCGGGAGAATCGGGTTGGTCGGCGCCTGTGTTGACGGCTGAACCGAGCATGCGGTTCAGCTCCTCTCGAACCGAGCCGCGCGTAACCCCAGCCTCGGCGAGCAGCTCGTCGGACGCGAGGCTTTCGGTTTCCAGCAGCCCCAGAAGGATGTGCGCCGGGCCAACCTGAGGATTGCCGCGTTCGCGTGCCAGAATCCCCGCGGCCCGGATCGCAGCCCGGGCCTGCCCCGCGATGACGAGGCGCTCGGACTTGGTCTGCGACTTGACCCCGGCCTCCTTGACGAAGCGGCTGTGCTTCTTGTGCGCTGCTTGCTTGGACATGCCAAGCCCTTGGGCGATTGCCGTCCACGACCAGCCTTCGGTAACCGCGTTAGCGACTTGTTGTTTTTCGAGCTCAGCCAGCTTGATGCGCAGTTCCGCGATCGCCGCCAGGGAGGTTCCAGGGCGCTCCGTGCGGACGGAGCGCCGGGCGAGCTCGACGATCGGTTCCTCCATCTAGGCGAGGGATACCGCATCGCGAGCTTCCCGTCAACTTCGATTGACGTTTAGGGGCTGATTCAGTTTGCCCAGGTGGCATCGTGATACCTCCTGGGGGTCGATGCGTTTTAAGAAGATCATCAACCGCCCGGTCGTCTCAGAAGACGACGACGTACAGGTGGCCGGTGGAATCTCGGCCGCGATCAGCGTCAATACCGAGGAAGGGTCTCGGACACGGACCCGGATCTCTTCGCGGCGGAAGATCGTCCAGCGCAACGGCCGAACCGAGGTCTCAGAAGTGTCGGAGACTCGGGAAACGTCAAGCGAGGACACCCAACAGAGCCCGGATCCCGGGCCCGAAAAGGAGGACCGATGAGCGAAGAAGAGTCCAGCCAGTATCGCTCCCTGAGCCGCGAAGAGCTGAACGAGATGGCCGGCGAGGAATTGCCGGAAAGGGCAGCGATGTCGCTGGTTGACGCGAACGTCGCGATCCCGGTTAACGCGGCAGTGGCCGCCAACGTCCTTTCGGACGGCGCAACGGCAGCGGCGGACGCTGATCAGACCGCCGGCATCGATCAGAGCAACTAGCTCTCAGACGACGTAACCGGTAACGAAGAACACAAGGAAAGGAACCAGATGACCGAGGAACAGCAGGAGCACCGCAAGCTCAGCCGTGAGGAGCTCAACGAGCTCGCCGGCGAGGAGCTTCCCGAGCGCGCCGCGATGTCACTCGTTGACGCAAACGTCGCCGCGCCGGTCAACGCAGCAGTTGCCGCGAACATCCTCTCGGACAACTCGACTGCTGATGCGACGGCCACTCAGGACGTCGACATCGATCAGAGCAACAACTAGGACCAGCAACACGGTATGCGAACTGCGAGGGCGGCGAGTGCCGCCCTCGCTTCGCGTCCAGTGTCGTTTGAAGCAGTGACTGATACCCGAGGACAAGCGCCCGCACCCGTCTCGTCGAAGGACGAAGACGTGAGCGCTGACGGCTCCGGCGGGGACGATCAGAAAGAGGCAACGAAGGACAACGCGCCTCCGAGCCTGGCCGAGGGGGTCGAGCTCGTCGGAAAGTTCGAGGACTCCGGGTTCAAGGAGCCTCCCTACATCGCGCGGCGAAGCGATGGGCAGGTCATACAGATGGCGCCGATGCTCTACGCGGTCGCTGAAGAGGTCGACGGCGAGCGCAGCTACGGCGAGATCGCACCGCGAGTAGGCGAGCGCATCAAACGCGATCTCGCCGCGGATGATGTTCGCTTTTTGATCGACGAGAAGCTCCGTCCACTCGGCGTCGTCGCCGCCGCGGCCGGCGAGCCCCAGCAGCTAAAGAAGGTCGACCCTCTGCTCGCGCTGAAGCTCCGCACCGCGGTTGTTCCCGAGGGCCTCGTCAACGCGATAACCACGGTCTTTAAGCCCGCGTTCTTTCCGCCAATCGTCCTCGCGGTCCTTGGTGGCTTCATCGCCCTCGAAATCTGGCTCTTCTTCATTCACGGCATCGCCCAGAGCACCAGGGACCTCCTGTACCAGCCGGTGCTCTTATTGATGGTGTTCGGCCTGGTCGTGCTTTCGGCCGCCTTCCACGAATGTGGTCACGCGACCGCTTGCCGCTACGGCGGCGCAAAACCCGGCGTCATGGGGGTCGGCATCTACATCGTGTGGCCGGCGTTCTACACCGACGTCACCGACGCCTACCGCCTGGGCAAGTTGGGGCGCCTGCGCACCGACTTGGGCGGGATCTACTTCAACATCTGGTTCTCGCTGCTCACGGCCGCCGTCTACTTTGCCACCGGATTCGAGCCCCTCCTACTCGTGATCGTGCTCCAGAACATGGAGATGCTCCACCAGCTCTTGCCGTTTCTCCGTCTCGACGGCTACTACATCGTCTCAGACCTCACGGGCGTGCCGGACATGCTCAGCCGGATCGGCCCGACCCTTAAGAGCCTGCTTCCCTGGAAAAAGGCCGACGATCGGGTGACGGAGCTAAAGCCGTGGGTCAGGGCAGCAACGACTTTCTACGTGGTGATGCTGGTGCCCGCTCTGCTGCTCATGTTCGCCTTGCTCGCGATCAGCGCTCCGCGAATCTTCGCGACCGCGTTCGACTCCTTTGCGGACCAACTATCGACGCTGGGCGATGCGGGATTGGCGCAGACCCTTTCGAGCATCCTTCAGATGGTCTCGCTCACGCTTCCGATTCTGGGCATCACCTACACCGCCGGCCGCGGCGTCCAGCGGCTCGGGACTGCCGCTTGGCAGAAGGGGTCAGGAAAACCCAGGCTGCGAGCCGGGCTTGTGGTCGGGGCTACGGCGCTGGCGGCCGGACTGATTGCGCTTTGGTGGCCGAACGGCGAATACACGCCGATTGGGCCAGACGAGAAGGGCACCATTGGCGGCGGGATCGAGGCGCTCTCCGATGTCGGCTCGGGCACGCCGGGGCTGGGCGGAGCCGAAAGCGATGGGTCCGGGATCGGCAACCGCGACCCGGAGACCTCGGCCGACGCGGAGAAGGGGCCCGAGGACGGCACCAGGGATGCCCCGACGCCGGCGGAGGAAGGCGACGACCCGGCAGCCGGAGAAGGCACCGAGGGCGAGCCCGAGGCAGAGCCGGATGCCGAGGAGCCACCGCCCGAGTCGACGACCACCCCGGAGGAGACAACTCCCGAGGAGACGACCCCCGAGGCGACAACCACTCCCGACCCCGCGTCTGAGCCTGCGCCATGAGCCGCTCCGGAACACTTTCGATCCGTCTGCGAGCGGCGCTGCTCGCGCTGGCGGTCGCCGCGGGAATCGGCGGCGCCTTCGGTGTCGCGGGTGCGAACGAGGCCCGGGCCGACAACGCCGCGGTGGCGATCAACGAGGAAGACGGCTCATCCGTCTTCGAGTTCGCCTTCGACATCCGCCGGGTGGCGGGCGACGTGGTCGAAGAGCAAAACGCAGCGGTCGCGTACGCGAGTTGTGAGTCTTGTCAGACCGTCGCGATCTCGATCCAGATCGTTTTGGTGATGTCCGATCCCGAGGTGCTCTCGCCCGAGAACGTCGCGATAGCCGTGAACGAGGCGTGCACGCTCTGCGAAACGATGGCCGCTGCCTATCAGTTCGTGATATCCGGGCAGGGCCTCGAGCTCTCCGACGATGGGCGTGAGCAGATCGCGGACATCCGGCGGAGCATTCGCAGGCTCGGCAGGCAGGATCTCTCCATCGACGAGCTGAAGGCCGAGCTGGCCGTCCTGATCGCGGAGCTGCGGGAGGTGTTGCGAACGTCGCTGGTGCCGCGGGATGACGATGACGATGATGACGACGATGACGACGACGATCGGGACGAGGACTTCGACGATGACGACGAGTCCGACGACGATGACGATGATCGTGAGCAGTCGACCACGACGCCCACGACTACTTCGACCACAACCACGCCCACGACGACGACGACGACGCCGACGACCACCACCGAAGAGCCTTGAGCAGGCGATGGCTCGAGGCCGCGCTGGTCGCGTGCGCACTGACGACCGCGCTGGGCGGTTGCGGTGATACCGAAGCTGAGAAGCGCCTCGACGCGGCGGCGGAGAAGCTCGGTGAGATCCGAAGCGGCGACTTGAGCCTGCGTGTGGTTGCCGAAGGACAGGGTGATGTCGCAGGCAACACGGTCGGCTTCGAGCTCGATGGGCCGTTCTCGTTTGGCGAGGGCGACAGCCTGCCGGTCGCCGACATGCGCTACACGCAGATCGCGGGTGAGGAGAGCGAAACCATCGATGTGATTTCGACGGCGGACGGCGTCTTCGTCGAGATCGAGGGGGTCGCCTACGAGCTCGGGGAAGAGCAAACGTCGAGCCTCGCCGCCGTCCCCACGACGGAGGAGGGGTTGACCGAGCTCGAGATCGGCGACTGGTTCGAGACTCCGGAGCTTCAGGCCGGAGAGGAGATCGATGGGATGGAGACGAACCTCATGACCTCTGATTTCGACGCCTCGAGCGGCCTCAACGATCTCGTCAGCCTGCTTGGAAGCACCAGCACACCTGTCATCGAGGGCGCCTCACAGGAGCAGCTGGAGAGAGCCGTTGAATCGGCCACGATCGAAGTCGTGACCGGAAAGGAAGATGATCTCCTTCGTCGCCTCGGAATCGAGCTCGACCTTGGCCTCGAAGGCGTCGAGGAGCTTCAGGGCGCGGTGGCGCAAACAGGGGCGACCATCTCGTTCGAGATGGAGCTAGCGGCGGTCAACGAGCCGGTCGAAGTCGAGGCACCGCAGGATGCCGAGCCTTACCCCTCTGGGTGACGAAAAAGGGCGCTGGACGCTCTAAAGTCGTATCCGTGGGCAGGCACGAAAGACTCGACCGCGCGCGCCTTTTAGTGCGCCAGCGCGGCATCGCGCTGCTTGGCGCCGCCATGATCGCCGCCGGCGGCATCTGGGCAGCACTTGCCATCGCTGGGAGCACGGAGGTAGAGATCGAGAAGCCTTCGGGCCAAGACGAGACCGTCACGATCGACGAGTCACATCCCGACTGGAAGACATATCGGTACGAGGGCGAGAACAAGGAGGGCCGCTCCCTTGCGTCCGTGTTGAAGGAGATCGGGATCGGAGACCGCGCCTGGACGAGTATCGATGTCGAAGGGCTGATGGTTCAGAACGGCTCGTTCAAACGCAAGAAGCCGCCGATCTTCTTCATCAAGGGGAGCAACGACGAAGTCACCTTCTACAGGCCCGAGACCGGAAGCAGTTCAGCGGAAACGAGGTCAGCAACCGGCAGCGAGCTCGAGATGTCGTACCGCGTGCCGCTGGATCTGGATGCCTCCGACAACACGCCCGAAGGCCGGTCAGACTGTTACCTACGAGGTGGCCGTCCCGAAGGGAAACGGCCCTCAGAACGCGTATGAGTTCACCTGGACCCCCTCGAGCGGCAGCGGGGGAACGGGACCGAAGTTCAAGTACACCTACCCGGAGACTTCGGGAGAGATCACGATCAACGTGACGGCCAAGCGCGGCAGCGACAAACAGCGGGTTGGCGCGGCGACAACCGCGACGAATATCAAGGCTCCGCCCCAGGAGAACAACGGCAGCCCTAGCTACGGCGGCGGCTACGGCACCGACTACGGCAGCGGCTACGGCGGATACTCATCGCCGGACTACGGCTCGAGCTTCCCGGATTCCGGGGGCACCGGTTCCGACTATTCGGACGACACCAAGACACCGGATCCGGATGAGGCGCCGCCGCTTGAAGAGACCGGCACCAGCGTCAGCGGCGAGCTGCTCTCGGCGACCGCTCCGCTGCCTCCTTCGTCCGGCGACGCCGCGGGCGCCGAAGCCGAGCCCGATGTTGCGGCGGAAGAGGCCGCTCGACGAAGCGAGGAGGTCAGCGCCCCGGGCGCCCTGATCGCGGCGGGCGTGATCGTCGGCCTGTTGGGCCTCGGTGCCGGGCGCGAGATGGAAAACGTGCGCCCACGCCGCCGGTTGCGGCGCCCCAATCTCAGCGGGCTTCGTAGGCTCTCGCCTCCATGGAAGTAGAGGAACGTTCTTTTTGACATAGCGGAGGCGCTGCGCGTCCCCGTCCTGGTCGCGGCGCTCCTTGCCCTCGCTCTCGTCCTGTTCGAGCTCGGTGGCCTCGTCGCCGAGCTCCTCAAGCGCCGCGGGCGCAGCCGGGCGAAGCTGGATCAGGCGATCGTCAGCGCCGGCGCCGCCCTCAGCGCCGGGCGACTCCGGGCCGCGCCTATCTCGAGCTCGGCAAGGTCGCCACGAGCAAGTCGATGCGCGGCGTCATGGGCTCGATCGTCGAGCACCGCTCCGCCCAGAACGGCGCGGACCGCATCGCCAAGGACCTGGCCGAGTTCGACTACGCCTCGGTCCGCCGGCTCGAGCGCACCCGCATCCTCGTTCGAGTCGGTCCGGCGCTCGGCCTGATGGGAACCCTGATCCCGCTGGCGCCGGCGCTCGCCGGACTCGCCGAGGGCGACGTCGAGACGCTCGCGGACAACCTCCGGGTCGCCTTCAGCGTGACCGTCGCCGGCCTCCTGGTCGGCGCGATCGCGTTACGGCATCTCGCTGGTTCGCGACCGCCTCTACGGCCAGGACTTCTCCGACCTCGAGTACATGGCGGCGGCGCTCGCGCCCGGCGCGGTCCTTCCGCGCGCCGACCGGCGACGTCGACTCAGGCTCGCTCCGCCGGCGGCCGCGCCAACGCTGCCTCGCCGAGCCGCAGCCGGCGCCCCGAGCCGCGACTCCCGCTCCCGCCCAGCCGACCAGGCCCCGCGCGCCCGCGCCGGCCGCCCGCGCCCAGCCGCGCCCGCGCCGCAACCGGCAGCGCCAGCCGCACCGGCGCAACCCGCGCAGCCTCAGCAGCCGCCGACGCCCGACGGGAGCACCTAGCGCGTGACCGTCAGTCAACCCGCGCGCGAATGCATGAGGACCGCGGCGGCGATCCGCTCGACGGCCTCGTCAACCTCTTCGACCTCGGCATCGTCCTTGCCGGTCGCCTTCCTCCTCGCCGCGCTCTCGTCGGTCGACCTCGAGGAGGTCTTCACCGACCAGGAGGCGCTCGAGCAGGCGCAGTCCGCGGCGCACGTCACCGCCGCCGAGGACGAGGTCGCCAACGAGGTGCAGCTCGCGCCCGGGCGAGCGCGTCGTCGGCCAGGGCGAGGAGATCGGCACCGTCTACGAGCTCGACGACGGCCGCACGGTGATCGTGCAGGCCCGAGGACTCCGAGCCCGTCCCCGGCGAGGGCGAGCCCGTCGTGCCCGAGGACGGGACGACGACGCCCCGGAGGGCCGACGACGACGCCCGAGGGCATCGACGCCGCCGCCCGACGAGGGCGTCGTCCCGCCCGACGACCGAGTCAGCCCGACTAGGCTCAGGCGACGCCACGGGCTCGCGGACGAAGCCCGCGATCAGCTCGGCCAGGCGCTCGGGCTGGTCCTCCATCGAGAACGTGTAGGCGTCCTCGATCCACTCGAGCCGCGCGCCCGGGATGTCGGCCGCGAGCCGCTCGGCGTGCGCGGGCGGGAAGAAGCGGTCGTCGCGCGACCAGGCGATCAGCACCGGCCGGTCGTAGGTGCGGAGCTTCTCGATCGCGTCGAGCGTGAAGCTCGGATCGAAGCCGCTCATGAACCGCGCGAAGTCGCGGGCGATCGCCTTCTCGGTGAGGATGGGGAGCATGTAGGAGTCGCCCGACCGCCGGGTCGAGCTTCGAGCGCATGAGCCAGCCGAACGCGAGCGGAGTCGAGCGGAGCGCGCGGATCCGAAGCGGCGCGAACAGCACGCCGCGTCGAGCGCCGGGAAGCGCGTCGGCGCGAGGATGACCTTGAAGAACCGCGGCGGGAAGTTGTCGTAGGCGTCGCAGCTCGTCAGGACGACGCGGCCCGCAAGCTCGGGATGGCGCGAGAGCGCGATCTGGGTGAGGCCGCCGCCCGAGTCGTTGCCGACGATCGTCGGCGATTCGAGGCCGAGCGCCTCGACCGCCTCGGCGATCATGTCGGCGATGCCGGTGGGTGGAGAGGTCGGCGTCCGGCATCGGGATCTCGTGCGAGCCGAGCGGCATCTCGAGCGTGATGCAGCGGAAGTCGGGCGAGAGCCGCGGCACGACCTTGCGCCAGAGGTTCGCGTTCACCAGCGCGCCGTGGACGAAGACGATCGGCTCGCCCGTTCCGGCCTCGAAGACGCGCATGCGGCCCGCCGCTCAGCTCGATCTCGCGCGGCGTGCCGAGGGATGGATCCCTCCAGAACGTGTTCTCGCTACCCATCGATCCGGCCTCCTTGGTTACATACAGGATGTATGAGTTTGCGCCGCGAGAGTAACATACAGACGGTATGTATGTGTGAGGGGCCGCACACCGGAGCGCGCTCGTGAGCGACGGCAGCCGCCGCGCCAGCGGGCGGCAGGCCGCGCGCTCCGAGGCGACGCGCGCGAAGCTGATCGAGGTCGGGATCGAGCTCTTCTCCGAGCGCGGCTACGCCGGCGTCGGCACCGAGGAGATCGTCGAGCGCGCGAAGGTCACCCGCGGCGCCCTCTACCACCACTTCGGCGACAAGCGCGACCTCTTCCGCGCGGTCCACGAGGAGCTCGAGCAGCGGATCGTCGCCGAGATCGCCGCCGCGCTCGAGGCAGACCCGCGCGAGGATCCGCTCGAGGCGCTCGAGGTCGCCGCCGGCGCGGTGCTGGACGTCGCGCTCGACTCGAGGATCGCACGGGTGACGCTGATCGACGCGCCCGTCGGTCCTGGGCTGGGAGGAGTGGCGCGAGATCGACGCCCGCTACGGGCTCGGGCTCGCCGAGGCGGTCCTGACCGCCGCGATCGAGAGCGGGCGCATCCGCGAAGCAGCCGGTCCGGCCGCTCGCCCATCTCCTGGTGGCGGCGGTCGGCGAGGCGGCGATCATGGTCGCGACCGCGGCGAGCCCACAGCGAGGCCCGCGCGGAGGTCGAGCCCGCGCTCCATGCGCTCGCTGCGCGGCCTGGCAGCTTGAGCTCGAGGCGCGTGTTTCGCCCGGCACAGGCGAGGTACGTTCACGCCGATGACCCGCGTCGAAGTCCGCAAGGCGATGATCACGAAGATCCGCGAGCACTACGCGAGCCTCGGAATCCCCCTCGACGACCTCTCGGACCGCCAGATCGAGCTGGGAGTCCGCCAGCTCGCCGCCGCCGCCCGCGAATCCGGGCATGTCGAAGGAAGAGGCCCAGGAAGCGATGCGAAAAGCCGTCGTGAACGCGAAGAAGTCCGACGATCCCGGGGAAGAGGCCGCGAGAACCGAGGCTGGCTAGTCGTCCTCGAAGAGCGCGTAGCCGTATTGGCCGCGCTTGTAGGCGAGCTTTGCGATCGCCTTCATGCGCTCGTCGTCGTTCACTTCGATCTGGCGGAAGTTCGAGCGGACTCGCGCGGCGGCGCGCTCGCAGAACGTCTCGGCGATGTAGCGCTCCTGGCCGGAGGGCTCGACGCCCTGGTCCTCGAAGATCGCCGTCACCCGTGAGATCACGGAGACCTGGGCGAAGATGTCGGCCGCCGCGTCGGCGAGCCGCTTCTGCTGGAACTGCGCCTCCATGATGTCCTTCTTGTGCTTGCGGAGCAGGCCCTCGGAGACGTCGCGAAGCTCCTTCACCTGCTCGGAGACCGCGTCGGCGTGCGACTTGAGCTCGGGGTGCGCCTTGCCGATCCGGTCGGGCCGGACCTCGCGCTTGACGCGCCCGCCGAAGTAGTCGGCGAGGACGCCGATCGAGCCGATCGGGTCGATCAGGCCGATGTCGCCGAGGCCGGAGAGCTCCTCGCCGAGCGGCTTCAGGCCCGAGAGCGCGACGAAGCAGCGCATGACGTCGTTGGCGCCCTCGAAGATCGGGAAGATCCGGATGTCGCGCAGCAGGCGCTCGTAGGGGTCGGTCTTCATGTACCCCTCGCCGCCGCGGAGCTGGAGCGCGCGGTTCGCCTGGTACCAGAGGAACTCGGTCCCCGAGATCTTGCACATCGCCGACTCGAGCGAGTAGTCCTCGACGCCGGCATCGACCAGGCCGCACGTCATGTAGGCCATGGACTCGAGCCCGAAGAGGTAGGAGACCATCCAGCCGATCTTGTCCTGGACCAGCTCGAAGTCGGCGAGCGGGCGGCCGAACTGGCGGCGCTCCTTGACGTGGTCGATCGCCAGGTCCATCAGGTACTTGGACGCGCCGACCGCGCCCGTGCCGAGCCCGATCCGCCCGTTGTTCAAGACCTGCATCGCGATCCTGAAGCCGTCGCCGGGCTCGCCGATCACGTTCTCGGCCGGGATCTTCACGTCGTTGAAGTAGAGGCGGCGCAGGTCGTTCGCGCGCAGGCCCATCGTGTCGTAGCGGTCGCCGACCTCGAAGCCCTTCATCCCCTTCTCGAGGATCAGCGCGATGTGGCGGTCCTTGCCGTCGACCTCGGCGCGGGCGAAGACGGTGAGGACGTCGGCGCGCGAGCCGTTGCCGATGTAGCGCTTCTCGCCGTTCAGGACCCATGAGCCGTCGGCCTGCTGGACCGCTCGCGACTCGATGCCGTAGGCGTCCGAGCCGGCGTTCGGCTCGGTCAGCGCGAACGCGGCGAGCTTCCGGCCCGAGCAGAGATCCGGGAGGAAGCGCTCCTTCTGCTCGTCCGAGCCGAAGAGCGCGATCGCCTTGTAGCCGATCGACTGGTGGACGCCGAGGACGATCGAGAGCGTCGCGTCGATGTGGGTGAAGGTCTCGAAGACGCGCGCGTAGCCGGTCTGCGAGAGGCCCTGGCCGCCGTACTTCTCGTCGACGTAGAGGCCCAGGAGGCCCGCATCGCCCAGCTCGCGGATGAGCTTGTCGGGAATCCAGCGCTCCTCCTCGAACTTGCGCGTAGTCCTGATCGCCCGCGATCTCGCGAGCGGCACGGATCAGGCCCGCGGACCTTCTCCTGCTCGTCGGGGTCCGGCATTGGCCACGGGAAGACCATGTCCTCGTGGATCTCGCCGAGGAAGAGCGACTTGGAGAACGACGAGACAGCGCGCTCGGGCTTGTCCTCGATCTCTGCCTGCGTCGCGGCTTCCACGAAGTCGCAATCTACCCGCAAGGGGTTTGCAGGGGTTTTAGGGAACCGACCACGCGGCGAAACGAGGCTCGGAAGTTCTGGACACGTGGATAAGCACGCGGCACCCGGCTTCGACGATATTCCCACCATGAGGACCGAGCGTCGCCAGATCGTCGCGTTTGGTGGTGGCGGTTTCTCCATGGAGCGGGGCAACCCACTGCTCGACGACTACGTGCTCCGGCTGACGGGCAAGGCGCGGCCGCGCGTTTGCTTTCTGCCGACAGCGTCAGGCGATGCCGACCACTACGTGGTCCGCTTCTACCAGGAGTTCGCGAAGGAGCGGGCCGACGCGTCACACCTCACGCTGTTCCGGCGCGACCGCGCGATCCGGTCCGTGCGCGACCACCTGCTCTCGCAGGATCTGATCTATGTCGGGGGCGGCAGCCTCGTGAGCCTGCTCGGAGTCTGGAAGGCGCACGGGATCGACGAGATCATCCGGGAAGCTTGGGAAAGTGGCGTTGTGCTCTGCGGACTCTCGGCCGGCGCGCTTTGCTGGTTCACGGATTCAATCACGGCTTACTACGACGCTCCCGAGCGCGTCGAGGGGATGGGCCTTCTGCCGTGGAGCTTTACCGCGCACTACGACTCAGAGCCCGAGCGGCGCGACGAGTTCCACCGGCTCCTAAGTGGAGGCATGCGCCCCGGCTACGCGGCCGACGACGGGGCGGCGCTTCACTTCCGGGGTCTCGCCCTTCACCGCGTGGTGAGCTCGCGCCCAGGGGCGGGCGCCGCAACGCTCGGATGTGGACCGGCCGGCGTCATCGAGCGGCGGACCGAGGCGAACTATCTCGGCGAGGCGGCCATGCCGGCGCTGGTCGCGGTTTGACGAAGAGAATCGTCGCGCTCGGCGGGCACGAATTCCGCTCGCAGTCGGCCGAGCGTGCGATCGTTCGCCACCTGCTCGAGCTGACTCAGGCCGAGAACCCGCGCGTCTGCCTGTTGCCCACGGCAAGCGGCGATCCTCAGCAGTCGATCTCCGACTTCTACTCGGTACTCGATCGCTTCGACTGCCGGCCAACCCACGTCTCGCTGTTCCGGATGGAGCGGGAATGGGTGAACCTCCGCGAGCATCTGCTGCGAGCAGGATCTGATCTACGCCGCCGGGGGATCGATGCTGAACCTGATCGCGATCTGGCGCGCACACGGACTGCCGGAGATCATGCGAGAGGCCTGGGAATCGGGAGTGGTCTTGTCCGGGCAGAGCGCAGGTGCGATGTGCTGGTTCGAGCACGGAGTAACGCTTTCGGCCGGCAAGCCGCGGGTCGCCGACGGCATGGGCTTCCTCCCCGGCGCCCTCTCCGTCCACTACGCCCGCGATCCAGAGCGGCGCGAATGCCTCCTTCGAGAGGTGAAGGGAGGACTGGCCGCCGGGCTACGGCGTCGACGATGGCGCCGGGCTCCTGTTCGAGGGCACACGCCCAGTCGAGGCGTTCGCCGGCCGCCGGGGCGCGCGAGTGGTCCGGATCGAGCCAGGCGAGGCCGACGACGTCCGCGAGATGGCGCTGCACCCGATCCCGCTCACCCCGGAGATGCCGCCAAGCGTGGATTCCGCCGTCGCCGAGATGCGCGAGCTCAGGCGACACAAAGCGCTTCGCTCGTAGCCTTCACCCGCCGAGCGCGAACTGAAGCCGCTCCTGTGCACCCGAGTTCGCACTCGCTCAAGGAAGCGCGCTACCCCATTACGATCGCGCCTGAATGGCGCTTCCGCTCAAGCCTCCGGTCAAGCCGCAGCTCGCGCTCTCGCGAAAGGCGCTGCCGGAGGGCGAGGACTGGGCGTACGAGCCGAAGTGGGACGGCTTCCGCGCGCTCGCGTTCGTCGACGGCGACGACGTCTATCGTCCAGAGCCGAGGCGGCAAGCCGCTTCACCGCTACTTCCCGGAGCTCGACTTCCCGGAGGGCCAGTACATCCTCGACGGCGAGCTGGTGATCCTCGACTCCGACGGCAAGGAGGTCTTCGACGCGCTTCAGAACCGCATCCATCCGGCCGAGTCGCGAATCAACCGCCTCGCCGAGGAGACGCCCGCGATCTTTCGCGCCTTCGACCTCCTCGCGGTCGGAAAGAAGAACGCGACGAAGTTCACCCTCGCCGAGCGCCGCGAGGCGCTCGAGGGCCTGATCGAGGGCTGGGACTCACCCGGCTCGGTCGAGCTGACGCCGCTGACCGAAGATCCCGGCGAGGCCGAGCCGTGGCTCCAGGGCGGCGAGGGCGTGATCGCCAAGGAGCTCGCCTCCGACCTACAAGCCGGGCGAGCGCAAGGGCATGGTGAAGATCAAGCGCGTGCGCACCGCCGACGTCGTCGTGGTCGGCTGGCGCCCCGGCAAGGAGGAGAACACCGTCGGCGCGCTCATCCTGGGCGTCTACGACGGCGACGAGCTGCGCGTCGTCGGCCACACCTCAGGCCTGACGGCGAAGCGAAAGCGCGAGCTGGTCGAGGAGCTCGCGCCGTATGAGACCGGCGATCGCGGCTCGGGCGACCCCAGCCGCTGGACCGGCAGGCCGCGACCTCGAGTGGGTGAACCTCCGGCCCGAGCTGGTCGTCGAGATCACCTTCGACCACGTCTCGGCCAACCGCATCCGCCACGGCGCGAAGCTCGTGCGCTGGCGCGACGACAAGGACCCGCGCGAGTGCACCTTCGACCAGCTCGAGCAGTAAGCGCGTCGTGAAACGACGCCGGCCGCCCCTTCGAGGGAGCGGCCGGCAGCCGTTACGTCTGAGACGGGCCGAGTCGGCCCGTGGCTGCGGCTCAGCCGCCGGTGGGCGCAGCCTTGAGCGCGTCCACCGCCTGGTCGGCAGCGTCCTGACAGGCCGCGAGCGCGGTCTCTCGCGACGGCCTCGTCGTCGATGTCCTCGGACTGCGTCGAGGCACTGCTCGAACGCATCAGCCGCCGCCTCGCAGCCGGGCTGGCCGGCTGCCTCGCCCGGCGTGCCCTCGATCGCGTCCTCGCAGGCTGCGAGGACGTCGTCGGGCGTCGAGCCTTCCGGCCTCGGTGTCGTCGGACGCTGGTGTCCGAGCTCTCCTCGGTCGCCGCCGGCTCGTCGCTCGAGCTCGAGTCCTCGTCGTCGTCGCCGCAGCCGGCGGCGATGAGGCCGCAGGCCAGCAGCGCGATCAGGGTCGAGCATCCATTTGCCGATTTGCATTCATGCCCTCCTAGATCTCGATTTCCCCCCACGGCACGACGCCGCAAAGTTGCGCGCGATCCTATTCAGATGGAGCGCGACTTTGCGTTCTCGCTGGCCAGGCAGCCAATCCCGCTACGCTCTTCTTGCGGTCGCGATCGCGCGAGGGCTGGACGCGCTTTGGCTCGCCCGGCATCTTCGGGTAGTCGGGCGGGTAGGGCATGTCGCCCTCGCCCTCGGACTCGTCGCGCTCGTACATCTCGAGGAGCGGCTCGAGCGAGTGGTGCTTGTCGTCGATCTCGGCGAACCGGTCGCCGATCTCGGCGAAGCGCGCCGGCATCGACTCGACGGTGAAGTCCTCGGGCTGAACCTCGGGCAGCTCGTCCCAGTCGAGCGGCGCCGAGACCGGGGCGCCGGGCTTCGGCGCGGACGCTGTAGGGCGACGCGATCGTGCGGTCGCGCGCGTTCTGGTTGTAGTCGACGAAGACGGTCTCGCCGCGCTCCTCCTTCCACCACTTGGTGGTCACCCGGCCGGGCATCCGGCGCTCGAGCTCGCGCCCGAACGCGATCGCGGCGTGGCGGACGTCGGTGAAGGTCCAGCGGGGCTCGATCCGCACGTAGATGTGGATGCCGCGTCCGCCCGATGTCTTGGGAAAGCCGGTGATCTCGAGCTCGTCGAGAAGGGTCCTCGCCTCGGCGGCGACCTCGACCGCGTCGTCGAAGTCGGTCCCGGGCTGCGGGTCGAGGTCGAGCCGCAGCTCGTCGGGATGGTCGACGTCGGCGCGCCGGACCGGCCAGGGGTGGAAGGTGAGCGTTCCCATCTGCGCGCACCATGCGACGACGCCCAGCTCGGTCGGGCAGACCTCGTCCGCGCTGCGCCCGGACGGGAACTCGATGCGGGCGGTCTCGACCCAGTCGGGCGCGCCCTTGGGGATCCGCTTCTGGTAGAAGGCGTCGCCCTTGTGGCCCTCGCGCGTCGAGATGGTCATGCCCTCGTGGACGCCCTTCGGCCAGCGCTCGAGCGTCGTCGGCCGCTCGCGGAGCGCGCGCATGATCCCGTCGCCGACCGCCACGTAGTACTCGGCGATCTGGAGCTTCGTGACCTCGCCGGTCCGCTCCGTCGCGGGGAAGATGACCCGGTCTGGCGCTCGACACCCGCACCTCGCGCCCGTCGGCCTCGATCGTGGTGTCGTCTTTCTTCGCGCGCGATGGGGAAGGATGTTGCCATGACCGCCGACCTCACCACGATGACCTACGAGCGCGACGGCCGGATCGCGCGCATCACCCTCGACCGGCCCGAGCGCGGCAACGGCATCACCGCCGCGATGCCGCGCGAGCTCGCCGCGTGCGTCGAGCGGGCGAACCTCGACCCCGAGGTGCACGTGATCGCGCTCGCCGGCAACGGCACCGGCTTCTGCGGCGGCTACGACCTCGTCGAGTCGGCGGAGGGCATGGGCGCTCCAAGAGGACGACTCGGTGCCCGGAGGGCTCGCCGCATCGACCCGTTCGTCATGGCGAAGAACCACGATCCCGCCGGCCAGTGGGACCCGGTCACCGACTACCAGATGATGTCGCGGAACGTGCGCGGCTTCATGAGCCTCTTTCACTCCGAGAAGCCGACCGTCTGCAAGGTGCACGGCTTCTGCGTCGCCGGCGGCACGGACATGGCGCTCTGCTCGGACCTCCTCGTGATCGAGGACCGGGCGAAGATCGGCTACCCGCCGGCGCGCGTCTGGGGGGTGCCGACGACGGCGCTCTGGGCGCACCGGGTCGGCCCCGCGCGGGCGAAGCGCCTGCTTCTGACGGGCGACTCGCTGACGGGCACCGAGGCGGTCGAGTGGGGCCTCGCGATCGAGGCGGCGCCGGCGGCCGAGCTCGACGAGCGCTTCGAGTCGCTCCTCGAGCGGATCGCCCGCGTGCCGATCAACCAGCTCGTCATGCACAAGCTGCTCGTGAACCAGGCGCTCTACGCGCAGGGCCTCCACGCGACGCAGGTCCTGGGCACCTTCTTCGACGGCATCGCCCGCCACACGCCCGAGGGCTTCGCCTTCCAGCAGCGGGCCGCCGAGGCCGGCTTCAAGGAGGCGGTGCGCGAGCGCGACGAGCCGTTCGGCGACTTCGGCTCAGCGCTGAGATCAGCCGCGCTGATAGTGCATGGCGAATCCGAATTGCCGGCACTCGGTCCCGTGGGAGCCTCAGCCCGTGATCCGCGTCCACCGCATCCCGTACTCGACCAACGTCGAGCGCGTCGCGCTCGCCGCCGGCGCACAAGGGGATCGAGGTCGAGTGGGTGGACCACGACCCGGCCGACCGCGCAGCGCTCGTCGAGCTCTCGGGCAGGAGCTCGTGCCGGTGGCCGAGATCGACGGCGAGGTCGTGATCGACTCGATGCGGATCGTCGAGCGGCTTGAGGCGCTCGCGCCCGAGCCCGCCGCTCTATCCGGCCGACCCGCCGAGCGCGCCGAGCTCGACGTCTTCATCGAGTGGTTCAACCTCGTCTGGAAGGGCCCGCCGAACGAGCTCGACGATGAGCTGCTCGGCGGCCGAGCCGGACCAGGCGGCGGTCGAGGCCCTCGATCGCGCGCGCTCGCGGAGTGGACGCCGCTCTTCGAGGCGATGCTCAGCCGGTCGCCCTACCTCGGAGGCGAAGCGCTGGGCGCCGCGGACGTGTGCGCGTTCCCGTTCCTCAAGTACGCGGTGGTCGAGACGCCGCCCGAAGACGACGAGTCGTTCCACCGGATGCTCGAGCGGTGCCTGAAGCCGGCCGACGCCTATCCGCTCTTTGCGACTGGGTCCGCTCGCGTGGACGCTCTGCCCCGCGCGTAGGCGGCGAAGAACAGCGCCGCCCGATTCCGAGCGAGTCGACGAGGACGTCGAAGGGGTCCGAGACGCGGCCGGGCACGAAGCTCTGGTGGATCTCGTCGGAGACCGCGTAGGCGAGCGCGATCGCGGCGGCCACCGGCCACGCGCGGCGTGCCGAGCAGCGGGCCGAGCGCCCAGATCCACAGCGCGGCGAGCAGCGCGTACTCGAAGAAGTGAGCGACGACATGCGCCCATTCGGGGATCCCGCCGCCGCCCGCTCTGCGACGACGACCAGAAGATCAGCGCCATCAGCGCGAGCGGCGCGAGGCCCGAATGGCAGCATCTCGTGTTGCAGGACTCACGTTGCAAGCGCTGGCATGCCGACGAAGAAAGCGGTGTCGCTAACACAACGCACACATTTCGCAAACGATCTGCTAGGGTGCTCGCGAGCTTCCTGCTGAATCTCCGTCACATACCACGGAGAGCGGGGGACCCAAGAGTCCTTGGGGCGAATCGCCGGCATCTGCCGCGTAGCGCCTGAGCCACCGCTCAAGGCGCGAGCCCGTCAGCTAACCCCGCAAGCGCCGAAGCCATGTATGACCCAATCTCGAGTCACAGACAACTGATGACGCGCGCATCCCCGGAACCATCCGGAGGGGCCTCGCGACCGGCGCCACGGTCGCCGCTGATCGCCCTCGGCACCGCGCGCCGGCGCGTTCGCTCGCGGCGGCGGCGGCGTCGGCACCGGCGGCGGCGGTGGCGGCGGCGGCGGCGACAACGACCACGGCGGCGGCGACCGCTACGCGCGCGAGTGGGACAGCTTCTCCGAGAAGGACAAGCGCTGGGCCCACAAGACCAGCGAGTGCGAGTCGGGCGGGACCCGAACGTCCACAGCCCCGGCGGCACCTACCACGGCGCCTTCCAGTTCTCAACTCCGACGTGGAAGTCATCGCCGATGTCACCAGGCGGCAAGCACGCCGACAACTACAACTGGAAGATCCAGGCGGTCGTCGCCGTCAAGCTGAAGCACCGCGACGGCAAGGGCCACTGGCCCGTCTGCGGCTAGCGCCTCGGGGTCAGACCCCTCACAAGCGCTCACGCTCCGCGCGGCCTACGGCACGCGGTGGATCTCGAAGAGGTTCGTGCCCAGCTCCTGGCGCGGCAGGCCGGCGGTGATGCCGATCAGGTCGCCTGACTTGGCGACGCCCGTCTCGCGGGCCAGGCGCGAGCAGTCCTCGAGGAGCTGCGTGATCCCGGTCCACTCGTCGGCGATCGCGCACTGGACGCCGAACAGGAGATTGAGGCGGCGGACCGTCTCGATCCGCGGCGAGACCGCGAGGACGGGGACCTTCGGCCGGTGCGCGGAGACGACGCGCGCCGTGCGGCCCGAGCGGGTGGGCACGATCAGCGCCGCCAGCCCGAGCGTGTAGGTCGAGCCGACCGCGGCGCGGGCGACCGAGCCCGCGACGTCGCCGTGCGACTCCGCGCGGTTGAAGACCCAGTCGGCGTAGGGCAGCTCGGGCTCGGTCGCCCGGGCGATCTGGTCCATGACGCGCACCGCCTCGATCGGGTGCTCGCCGACCGCCGTCTCCTCGGAGAGCATCACCGCGTCCGTGCCCTGGTAGATCGCGTTGGCGACGTCGGAGACCTCGGCGCGGGTCGGGCGCGGCGAGGACACCATCGAGGCGAGCATCTGCGTGGCCGTGATGCACGGGCGCGAGTGCTTGCCCGAGAGCGAGATCAGGCGGCGCTGGACGCTCGGCACCTGGGCGAGCGGCAGCTCGATCCCGAGGTCGCCGCGCGCGACCATGATCCCGGCCGTCGTCGCCTTGATGATCGCCTCGGCGCGCTCGGCGGCCTGCGGCTTCTCGATCTTGGCGAGCACCGGGATGTCCGTGCCGCTCGTGCGGATGCGCCGCTCGACGGGCTCGAGGTCCTCGGCGCGCCGGACGAACGAGACGGCGAGGAGGTCGATCTCCTGCGCGATCGCGAAGTCGACCCACGCGAGGTCGTCGCGGCCGGCCGAGGGAAGCGTCACCTCGGCGCCGGGCAGGTTGAGTCCCTGGTGTGAGGCGACCGGCACCGCCGACCTCGACGCGGCAGCGCACCGTGGTCATCGTGCTTTTCGATGACGCGCAGGCGGATGCGCCCATCCGCGAGGTAGACGTCGCCGTCCACGCTGACGGCCTTCGGCAGCCCGTCCCACGACACGGGCAGCGTGGACGCGTCGCCAACGACGTCCGTCGGTCGTGATCGTGACCTCGAGTCGACCCTCGTCGAGATGCACCACGCCGCCCTCGACGTCGCCGAGCCGAAGCTTCGGCCCGGGCAGGTCGCCGAGGATCCCGATCTCCTTGCCGCACTCCTTGGCCGCCTGCGCGGGCCGTCTCGACGTTCTCGGCGTGATCGGCCTCCGTGCCGTGCGAGAAGTTGAAGCGGAAGACGTCGGCCCCGGCGCGGATCAGCTCGCACATCATCTCGACGCGAGCGCGTCGCCGGGCCGATCGTGCAGACGATCTTCGTGCGGCGGATGTCCGTCGGGTCGCTCGCTCATGGGCTCGGCAGCTCTCTCAGACTCGCGGCGGTCTGGGCGCGGTGCGTCGGCTCGGGGCCGTTCGCGGCAGGATCGGCGCGTCCTCCGGTGCTTCCAGCGCCTGGATCTGCGGCAGGCGCCAGCCGAGCCCCGCGATCACGAGGCCGGCGGCGACCGCGACCAGCGAGAGGAACCACTGCCCTGCGCTCAAGAGCTCGAGCTCGAAGAAGTCGCGGACCGGCGCGAGCGCGAACACGGCTGCGAGCAGCGCGCCGAGGCCGGCGATCATCGCGAGCATGTAGGTCTGGATCGTGATGTGCTCGCGGCCCGGGCCCGCGCTCGAGCAGCAGGATGAAGCAGAGGCCGAGCACGATCAGCGTGACCGTCGCGCGCGGTTCGCCCCTCCGCGAGCGTGCCGCCCGCGAGGCCGTCGACGAAGAAGAACGAGAGCATCGAGGCGACCGCGGTCCCGATCCCGGCCGGCACGGCGAACGCCGCAGAGCGCGCGCAGGAGCCTGCCGCGGTAGAGCGGCCCCTCGCTGGGCGCGAGGGCGAGGACGAACGACGGGATGCCGATCGTGAGGAAGGCCGCGATCGTCAGGTGGCGGGGCAGGAACGGGAAGGTGAAGCCGAGCACCGACGTGAGCGCGATCAGGACTGCCGGCGTAGACCGACTTCGTCATGTAGAGGCGGCCCGAGGCGGTGGATGTTCCGCGCGATCCGCCGCCCCTCGCCGACCGCGCGCGGCAGCATCGAGAACTGGTCCTTCAAGAGCACGATGTCGGCGACGCCCTTGGTGATCTGCGAGCCCGAGCCCATCGCGACCGCCATCCGCGCCTGCTTGAGCGCCGGCACGTCGTTCACCCCGTCGCCGATCATCGCGGTGAAGCGCCCGCGCTCGCCGAGCGCGGTGACCAGCGCCTTCTTCTGCTCGGGCGTGATGCGGCAGAAGATCGTGTTCTTCGAGCGCGACCTCGCCCAGGCGCGCGCGGTCGTCGGGAAGCTCCGGTCCCTCGATCGACGCCGGCGTCCGTCGGCACCCCGATCGCGTACGCGACGGCCGTCACGGTCGAGCGCGCGTCGCCCGAGATCAGCTTCAGGTCGACCTGCTGCGCGCGCATGAACTCGATCGTCTCCGTCGCGTCCGGGCGCAGGCGCTCCTCCAGCACGACCAGCGCCGTCGGCTCGAGGCGCGGCGGCGGCTCCGAGGCCGGGTCGGACGGCAGGGCGCCCGGCGCTTCGGCGAAGGCGACGACGCGGCGGCCCGCCGCCGTGTGCTCGTCGAGCGTCGCCTGAAGGTCGGGCGCGAGCTGCGAGCGAGCCGTTGCGCGATCAGGATGTCCGGCGCGCCCATCACGTAGCTCGACGTGCCGCCGCCCGAGCTGCCGTTGAGCGTCAGGCCGCGACCACTTCCACGCCGACGAGAACGGCACCTCGGCGACCGGGTCGCTCGGGCCTCGCGCGGAACCTGTCGGCGATCACCTGAAGCGTCCGGTTGCGCTCGCCCGCCGAGGCGGCGAACCGGGCCAGCGCGCGCTCGGCGCCTGCGACGTCGGCTCCGTTCGGCGGGCACGACCTCGACCAGCTCCAGCTCGCCGTCGGTGAGCGTGCCCGTCTTGTCGACGCAGATCGTGTCCACCGCGGCGAGCGACTCGGTCGCCGCCATCTGCTGGACCAGGGTGTTCTGCTTGGCCAGGCGCACCGCGGCGACGGCGAAGCGTGACGCTCATCAAGCAGGACGAGGCCCTCGGGGATCAGCGTGACGAGGCCGGCCGTCGCCGTCTGCGCCGCCTCCTTGAACGGCGTGTCGCGCGACGCGCAGCGCGAACGAGGACGAGGATCCCGAGCGGCACGAGCACGATCGTCGTTCGCCCAGATGATCCGGTTCACCTCCTCCTGGAGCGGCGAGGGCGGGTGGCGGAACTCGCGCGCCTCGCCCGCGACCTTCTCGGCGTGGGAGTCCTCGCGCACGGCGTCGACCTCGTAGTAGCCCGAGCCGTTCAGGCAGAACGAGCCGGAGAGCACCTCGTCGCGCGTCTGCTTGCGGATGCCGTCGGACTCGCCGGTCAGCATCGACTCGTCCATCGTGAGGCCGCGCGACTGGATCACCTCGCCGTCGGCGACGAGCTGGTCGCCGGGCTCGACGCGGACCACGTCGCCCGGCACGACCTCGTCGGCGCGCAGGTCGACCGGCACGCCGTCGCGGATCGCCTGCGCCTTCGGCGCGACCAGGAGCGCGAGCGCGTCGAGCGTCTCCTTCGCCTTCAGCTCCTGGCGGATGCCGATGTAGGAGTTGAGCGCGGCGATGAAGCCGAAGATCGCGTCCGCCCAGAGCCCGAGCGAGAGGATCAGGACGAAGAAGACGCCGATGATGGCGTTGAAGAGCGTGAAGACGTTGCGCCGCGACGATCGAGGCGACCGAGCGGCTCGAGCGGCTCGGGCGGCTCGCCCAGCTCGGCGAGGCGACGCGCGGCCTCGGCCCGCGAAAGTCCCTGCGGATGGAGTCCTGCTTCCACCGCTCCATCTAAACACGCGTGCGGCGACGCGATGCAGCCGAAATGCTTACACGCTCGTGGCGGGGTATACGATCGCCGCGGTGGCGGGTGAGGCCAGCTCAAACGGCGCGGAGGCGCTTCCGGTCACCTACCGGGAGACGACGAAGCGCTACCCCGGCTCGGACGCCGCGGCGGTCGAGTCGCTGAGCCTCGAGGTCGAGGCGGGCGAGATCTGCGTCCTCGTCGGCCCGTCCGGCTGCGGCAAGACGACCGCGATGCGGATGGTCAACCGCATGGTCGAGATCACCGACGGCGACATCCTGGTCGGCGAGCGCTCGGTGCGCGACCGCACGCCGTTCGAGCTCCGGCGCGAGATCGGCTACGTGATCCAGCAGATCGGCCTCTTCCCGCACCGCACGATCGGCGAGAACATCGCGACCGTGCCGGCGATGCTCGGCTGGGACAAGGCGCGCAGCACAGGAGCGCGTCGACGAGCTGATGGGGCTCATCGGCCTCGACCCCGAGCTTCGCGACCGCTACCCGGCGCAGCTCTCGGGCGGCCAGCAGCAGCGGGTGGGCGTGGCGCGCGCGCTCGCCGCGAACCCCGGCGTGATGCTGATGGACGAGCCGTTCGGCGCGGTCGACCCGATCAACCGCGAGCGCCTCCAGAACGAGTTCCTGCGCCTCCAGGCCGAGGTGAAGAAGACGATCCTCTTCGTCACCCACGACATCGACGAGGCGATCAAGATGGGCGACCGGATCGCGATCCTCCAGGAGGGCGGCAAGCTCGCGCAGTACGCGACGCCGGCCGAGCTCCTGATGGCGCCGGCCAACTCGTTCGTCGAGGACTTCGTCGGCGCCGACCGCGCGCTCAAGCGCCTCGCCCTCATGCGCGTCTCCGACGTGGACCTCTGGGAGGCGCCGCTCGCGTTCGTCGGGCAGGCGACGGGCGAGGTGCGGGCGAAGCTCGAAGGCGCCGAGGTGCCGCACGCGCTCCTCGTCGACTCCGACCGAAAGCCGCTGGGCTGGCTTTCCGAGACGGACCTCGCAGAAGGACATCGTGCCCGAGCGTGCCCGACTCCTCGCCCAACCCGATCCTCGACTCCTCGGACGTCATGCGGGACGCGCTTTCCGACCTCCTTCAGGCCGAGAGCCACTACGCGCCGGTCGTCGACGGCTCGGGCATGATCACGGGCGTCCTGTCGATCGAGATCGTGCGGGACTTCCTGAGCTCGTCCGAGGCGACCGAGGACGAGCACTCGGCGGCCGAGCGGCCCCTGGGCATGATGAGCCCGGCTCCTCGTCGCGCAGTCGCCTCGCCGACAAGCTCGCCGGCGACTCGAGCGACCAGTGCATCCAGGACAACGGGGCGTTCTGCTTCAACTGGATCGCCGAGAACTTCTCCGACCGCTACGTCACGCCGACGCTCGAGCACCTCTACCTCGTGGGCTTCTCGGTGATCCTGGGCTTCGTGCTCGCGATGGGCATGGCCGTCCTCTCCCACCGGCGGCGCTGGCTCGTGCCGCCGTTCATCGGCTTCACGGGGATCCTCTACACGATCCCGAGCGTCGCCTTCTTCTTCCTGCTCCTGCCGATCACGGGGCGCGGAGTCGACACCGCGCTGATCGCGCTCACCGCCTACAACATCCAGATCATCTACCGCAACATCGTCGCGGGCCTCAACAACGTGCCGGTCGGGCCCAAGGACGCGGGGCGGGGGATGGGCATGACCGGCCGCCAGATGCTGTGGAAGGTCGAGTTTCCCGCTGGCCGTTCCCGAGATCGTCGCCGGCCTTCGGATCGCGACGGTCTCGACCGTGGCGATCGCGACGCTCGCCGACTTCGCGGGCGGCGGCGGGCTCGGCAGCCAGATCATCACCGGGCTCCAACATCACCTTCAAGACGAACATCCTGGTCGTGACGGTCCTTGCCGTGGGGATGGCGGTGATCTTCGACATCATCTTCCTGCTCGCGCAGCGCAGGCTCACGCGCTGGCAGACGGCGGGCGAGCAGCACCGGCAAGCGCTCGCGGCGCTTCGAGGCCGCGATGGCGCGCTCGAGGGCGGCATGACCGGGCTGCGCGCTGGGCTTCCTCGGATCGTTCGGCGACGCGTTCGAGTTCATCTTCTCCGGCCAGCGAGTCGCCGCTCGCCCGCGGCGAGGTCGGAGGCCTCGACCAGGTCTGGGACCTCCTCGTCACGCACGTCGCGCTGAGCGCGGCCGCGATGGCGCTTGGCGCTGGCGATCGCGCTGCCGCTCGGGATCTACCTCGGGCACCGCGGCCGGGGCGAGCTCTTCGCGGTCGCCGCCGGGAACGCCGGGCGCGCGCTTCCCGAGCTGGTCCTCATCGCGCTCTTCGTGGCCTTCATCGGCACGGGCTTCGACAACGTGATGCTCGCCCTCATGATCCTCGCGGTCCCGCCGATCCTCACCAACACCTTCGTCGGGATCAAGCAGGTCGATCGCACGGCGGTCGAGGCGGCTCGCGGGATGGGGATGTCCGAGCGCGCGATCGCGCTGCGGATCGAGCTGCCGCTGGCCGCGCCGACGATCATGACCGGGGTCAGGACGAGCGCGATCAACGTCATCGCGACCGCGACGATCGCGCCGCTGGCGAGCGTTGACACGCTCGGCCGATTCATCCTCTCGCCGAACGTCTACGGAGACGCGGGCGTGATCGCGGGAGCGATCCTGGTCGCGCTCCTCGCGCTCTCGGTCGAGCTCGGCCTCGCGGGCCTGCAGAGCGCGCTCACGCCCAAGGGCGTGAAGCTGCAACGCGCAGGCCGCGTAAGCGCATAGGCTTGCGGCGTCGGTCGGGTTAACCAGTCCACGAAGAGAGAGGGAAGCCCAATCATGAGCTTCAGTAAGTACCTGCGGGCGCTTTTCGCGCTTCTGGCGGCGGGGGTCATCGCGTTCGGCGTCGCCGCGTGCGGGGACGACGAGGAGGACTCGGGCTCAGAAGAGTCGAGCTCCGAGATCGTCGACCGCGATCGAGTCGAACCCGGACAACGAGGGCGTGGAGGTGACGATCGGCTCGAAGAACTTCGACGAGCAGTTCATCCTCGGCGAGATCTACGCACAGGCGCTCGAAGCGGCGGGTTACACCGTCGAGACCGAGCTCAACCTGGGCTCTGAGGTCGTCGCCAAGAAGGCGCTCGAGACCGGCGAGGTCGACGCCTATCCCGAGTACACCTCGACGACGCTGACGAGCCTCTACGGCGTGGCGCCCGAGGACGTCCCCGGCGACGCACAGGAAGCCGCGGACCTCGCGAACGAGGAGCTCAGCGCAGACGGCCTCGTGGCCTTCGCGCCGACCCCGTTCACCAGCGCCAACGGCGTCGGGCTCCTGACGGAGACGGCCGAAGCCGAGGGGCTCGAGACGATCTCGGACCTCGAGGGCGTCTCGGAGGACCTGACGCTCTACGGCACGACCGAGTGCGACGAGCGGATCGACTGCCTGCTCGGGCTCGAGCAGAACTACGGGCTCGAGTTCGGCGATTTCAAATCGGTCGATCCCGAGCTCCGCTACGACGTGCTCGACAACGGCGACGCCGACCTGTCGATCCTGTTCACGACGGACGGTCAGCTCTACAAGGATCCCGAGACGTACACGATCCTCGAAGACGACCAGGCGCTCCTCCCGTCGGGGAACGTGATCGTCACGGCAAGCCAGGAAGCGGTCGACGAGGCCGGTCCTGACTTCCAGGAGACGATCGAGCTCGTCCAGGAGCAGCTCGACCTGGAGGTCATGCAGGAGCTGAACGCCCGCGTGTCGCTGGACCGCGAGGACCCGGCCGACGTGGCCGCGGACTACCTCCAGGAGGCGGGCTACACCGAGTAGCCAGCGCCGACAAGCACCGGTGTCGAAGCGGCCGCCTCCGGGCGGCCGCTTTGCGTTTCGGAGCTCGGCCGATAGGCTCCCGCGCCGATGGCGCCAAAGCTAGGACTCAACCTCGGCTACTGGGGGATCGGCCCCAGGGCGACGAGGCGGTCGAGATCGTCAAGGCCGCCGAGGACGCGGGCTTCGACTCCGTCTGGGTCGCCGAGTCGTACGGCTCGGACGTCGTCTCGATCCTGTCCTGGCTCGTCCCGCAGACGTCCAACGATCAAGCTGGGCGCCGCGATCATGCAGGTGCCGGCGCGCCCGCCCGCCGCCGCGGCGATGGCGGGCGCGACGATCGACGCCCTCTCGGGCGGGCGCTTCATCTTCGGCTTCGGCCCGTCGGGCCCGCAGGTCTCCGAGGGCTGGTACGGCGTCGAGTACGCGAAGCCCTGGGGCCGCACGCGCGAGTACATCGAGATCGTGCGCGAGATCGTCGCGCGCAAGGGGCCGCTCGAGCACTCGGGCGAGCACTGGCAGCTTCCGATCGAGGGCGGCACCGGGCCAGGGCAAGGCGCTGAAGCTCAACTTCCACCCGGTCCGCGACGAGATCCCCGATCTTCGTCGGCGCGATCGGGCGCAAGTCGGTCGAGATGGCCGCCGAGATCTGCGACGGCTGGATCCCGATCTTCTTCTCGGTCGACAAGTTCGAGGAGACCTGGGGCGAGCACCTCGAGGCGGGCTTTGCAGAAGGGCGGGCGCTCGCGCTCGGACCTCGAGATCTCGCCGTCCGTTCAGGTCGCGATCGACGGCGACCTCGACGCCGCGCGCGCGGTCGTCAAGGCGGGCCTCCTCCTCTATCTGGGCGGCATGGGCTCCCGAAAGACCAACTTCTACGTCGACCTCACGCATCGCTTCGGCTTCGGCGAGGTCGCCGACGAGGTGCAGAGCGCTCTATCTCGACGGCAAGCGCGACGAGGCCTACAAGGCGATTCCCGACGAGCTGGTCGACGCGACCTCGCTGGTCGGCACCGAGGACGAGGTCAGGCCAAGGTCGCGTCGTTCTCCGACGCCGGAATCGACCGCCTCATCTGCTCGCCGGTCCACCTCGACAAGGACGAGCGCCTCCACACGATCGACAGGCTCGCCGCGCTCGTCGGCGCCTCGGGCTGACGGCGAGCCACGGTGAACGAAGCAGCGCCGCGACCGGACGGGTTGTCCTGTTCGGCGCGACCGGCTACACGGGCGATCTCACCGCGCGCGCGATGGTCAAGCGCGGGATGAAGCCGGTGCTCGCCGCGCGGCGCCGGGAGGCGGTCGAGGCGCTCGCAGCGGAGCTCGGCGGCTCGAGGCGGCGGTCGCGGATGTGGCGATCCGCGCTCGATCCGGGCGCTCCTCGAACGCGGCGACACGCTGGTCACGACGGTCGGCCCGTTCGCCCGCTGGGGCGACGCGCGCTCGACGCCGCGATCGACGCCGGCGCCCACTACATCGACTCGACCGGCGAGCCGCCCTTCGTCCGCAAGGTGTTCGAAGCAGGCGGCCCGCGGGCCGAGCGAAGCGGCACGGTCGCGATGACCGCGATGGGCTACGACTGGGTGCCGGGGAACCTGACCGGCGCGCTGGCGCTGAGCGAGGCCGAGGGTGCCGGCGGGGTGCGGATCGGCTACTTCGCGACGGGCGAGGGGCTCGGCGGCATGAGCGGCGGCACGCGCGCCTCGCTCATGGGCGCCCTCATCGAGCCGAGCTTTCAGTTTCGCGACGGCTCGCCTGGTCACCGAGCGCGGCGCGAAGAAGATCCACTCGTTCCGGTCGGCAACAGGCAGCGTCAGGGAATCTCGGTCGGCACCTCGAGGCGTTCTCGCTGCCGCGCGTCTACCCGGGCCTAACGGGACGTCGAGGTCTACCTCGGCTGGTTCGGCCGCCAGAGCAGGGCGATGCAGGGCTTCTCGCTCGTCGGGTCCGGCGTGACGAAGATCCCTGGCGTTCGCGCGGCCACGAGCAAGGCGGTCGAGCGGTTCGTCAAGACCTCCACCGGCGGCCCGGACGAGGAGGCGCGCGAGAGCGGCGGCTCGCTCTTCGTCGGCGAGGCGCTGGACGAGGCGGCAACGTGATCGCGAGCGTTCAGACCGAGGGCATCAGCGGCTACGAGTTCACCGGCCTGATGCTCGCCTGGGCAGCCGAGGAGACCGCGGCCGGCGAGGCGGCGCAGGCGGGCGCGGGCGCCTGCGGCCCCGTCGAGGCGTTCGGCCTCGACCGCTTCGAGGCGGGCTGCGCAGAGTGCGGAATCAAGCGATCGGTCGGATAGGCTCCGCGACCGCCGGCTGGCTCGGCGACTGGATTTGAAGATCGGGGTTCCGAAAGAGACGGCTGAGGGCGAGCGCCGCGTGGCGCTGATCCCCGATGTGGTGAAGTCCCTGACCGAGAAGGAGCTCGACGTCGTGGTCGAATCCGGCGCCGGCGTCGAGTCCGGCCACCCCGACGACTCCTACACCGAGGCCGGCGCCGAGATCGGCGATCCCTGGGAGCGCGGACGTCGTCGTCCACGTCGCGGTGCCGACCCAGGACGAGATCGGCAAGGTCGGCAAGGGCAAGGTCCTGATCGGCCACCTGGCGCCGCTCACCTCGGCCGAGACGAACAAGGCGCTCGCCGACGCGGGCGTCACCAGCTTCGCGATGGAGGCCATCCCGCGCATCACCCGCGCGCAGGCGATGGACGCGCTCTCCTCGCAGGCGAACGTCGCGGGCTACGCGGCGACGCTCCTGGCCGCGCGCGAGGCCGGCCGCTTCTTCCCGATGATGACCACGGCCGCGGGCACGGTCTCGCCGGCGCGCGTGCTCGTGCTGGGCGCCGGCGTCGCCGGCCTTCAGGCGATCGCCACGGCCAAGCGCCTGGGCGCCGTCGTCTCCGGCTTCGACATCCGCCGCGCCGCCTGGGAGCAGATCGCCTCGCTCGGCGGCCGCCCGCTCGAGCTCGACTTCATCCCGGACGCCGAGGACGAGGGCGGCTACGCCCGGCCCCTCACCGACGAGGAGAACGAGCAGGTGCGCGAGGCGCTGGCCGAGAACGCCGGCAAGCAGGACGTGATCATCACGACCGCTCAGATCCCGGGCCGCGACGCGCCGATCCTCCTGACCCGCCAGGCCGTCGAGAACATGAAGCCCGGCTCCGTGATCATCGACCTCGCCGGCGACTCCGGCGGCAACTGCGAGCTGACCGAGGCGCGCAGCACCGTCGTCTCCGACAACGGCGTCAAGGTGATCGCCCCGGCGAACCTGGCCTCCGACATGGCCGCCCACGCCTCGCAGCTCTACGCGAAGAACATCGAGAACCTGCTGGGCCTCCTCGTCGGCGAGGACGGGCAGCTCAACCTGAACTTCGACGACGAGGTGATCGCCGGCGCGTGCATCACGCACGACGGCGAGATCCGAGGGCGAGAGGACGGCGCAAGATGAGCGTCGTTACCGAGCTCACGATCTTCGTCCTCGCCGCGTTCGTCGGCTTCTCGGTCATCTCGAAGGTGCCCGCGACGCTCCACACGCCGCTGATGTCGCAGACGAACGCGATCCACGGCATCGTCATGCTCGGCGGGCTGATCGTCGCCGGCTACGCCGAGGGCGCGCTCGAGCTGACGATCGCGTTCATCGCGATCGCCTTCGGCGCGATCAACATCGTCGGCGGCTTCATGGTCACCGACCGCATGCTCGGCATGTTCGTCCGGAAGCCGAAGCCGCGCTCCGACGGACAGAGGTCGCCCAAGTGATCGCCGGCGTCTTCGAGCCGGGCGGCGACGCGGCGACGCTGCTCTACATCGTCTCGTTCTCGCTCTTCATCTTCGGCCTGATGCAGGGCACGCACCCGCGCACCGCGAAGAACGGCAACCTGATCGCGGCCGGCGGCATGCTGATCGCGGTCGTCACGACGCTGCTCCTCGACGGCATCGGCAACTGGGGCGTGATCATCGGCGGGCTGGTCGGTGGGCACCGCGGTCGGCTACATCGCCTCGGTGCGCGTCCAGATGACCGAGATGCCGCAGATGGTCGCGCTCTACAACGGCGTCGGCGGCGGCGCGGTCGCGCTCATCGCGTGGTCGGAGTTCCGCCACGAGACCGCGTTCGAGCTCGAGACCTTCATCCCCATCCTCTTCGCCGCCGTGATCGGCTCGGTCTCGTTCTGGGGCTCGAACATCGCCTTCGCGAAGCTCCAGGACCTGATCCCGACCAAGCCGATCGCGGTGCCCGGCCAGCAGGTGATCAACGCGCTGCTCCTCATCGGGCTCGTCGCCGCCTGCGTGATCCTCGCCTCCTCCGACGACCCGTCGGAGGGGCTCTTCATCGGCGTCCTGATCGGCGCCGCCCTCCTCGGCAACCTGGTGGTCCTCCCGATCGGCGGCGCGGACATGCCGGTCGTGATCTCGCTCCTCAACGCCGCGACCGGGCTCTCGGCCGCGGCCGCCGGATTCTCGCTCGACAACGTCTCGCTGATCGTCGCCGGCACGCTCGTCGGCTCCTCGGGAACGATCCTCACGATGGAGATGGCGACCGCGATGAACCGCTCGATCCCGAACATCCTGTTCGCGGGCTTCGGCGGCGCGCCCGCCGCGTCGGGCGCGCCCGGGCGAGGAGCGCCCGCACACCTCGATCGGCGCCCAGGACGCGGCGATCAAGCTGGCCTACGCCGACTCGGTCGTGATCGTCCCGGGCTACGGCCTCGCGGTCGCCCAGGCCCAGCACGCCGTCAAGGAGATGGCGAACGAGCTCGAGAAGCGCGGCGTCGACGTGAACTACGCGATCCACCCGGTCGCCGGGCGCATGCCCGGGCACATGAACGTGCTCCTCGCCGAGGCCGACGTGCCCTACGAGAAGCTCCGCGAGATGGAGGACATCAACCCCGAGATGCCGCGCACCGACGTCGCGGTCATCATCGGCGCGAACGACGTCACCAACCCGGCCGCCAAGAACGACCCCGACTCGCCGATCGCCGGCATGCCGATCATCGAGGCCAACGAGGCCAAGCAGGTGATCGTCATCAAGCGCTCGATGTCGCCGGGCTTCGCCGGCATCGACAACGACCTCTTCTACCTGCCGAACACGGACATGCTCTTCGCCGACGCGAAGGCCGCCGCGGGCGAGATCGCCGCGGCGATCGAAGACCTCTAGCTACTCGTCGGCGATCATCCTCGTTGCCATGCCGAAGTATGCGTCGTCGCTCGCGGCCAGGCCGGCCCCCGTGCTCTCGGTGCGCATCGCGATGAACTGATTGGCCGACTGAGTGCGCCCAATCGACAGGCATTCGTCCTGACCCGAGCTGATCGTGCATGTCACGGAGGTCAAGAACGGCGACCCGACGAAGTCGAAGTCGCGGACGACCGTGAAGGTCCGGGTTTGACCGGCCGTGAGCGGCGCAGCGAGCTTTACCCGGAGCTCACCGAAATCCAGCGTGTTGCTTCCGATCGCGGTGGCCGCCTCTTCGAAGGTCGCTTCCGTGGCGGCCCTCCCGGAGATCGATGCGTACGTCGTATCGCCGCCGACGCCTAAGTTGCGCGCCTGCGCCGTAGAAACCCCCGAGATGGGGACGGAGAACGGATTCTGTCCGGTACCACCGCTGTTGGGATAGAGCAACGACTCGTCGATCTCCTCGCCGCCGAGTGCGTTGTCCTCGACGTCGTCGGCGGTCAGATCCTCGTCCTGTACGTCCTCGGTGCGTACGTCCTCGTCCTTCAAGTCCTTGCTCTTGACCGCGTCGTTGACGATGTGCTTCGACTCGACGCTGTTTTTCGAGATGGCGTAGGCGCTTCCTCCGAGCGCGACGAACAGCGCGAGGCTGGCGACCACGTTCGAGTAGCTCAGCCGGCCGATCAAGCTCTTGAACAACTCAATTCCCCCTTGAGCCGGCGTCGAGATTGATTCGATTCGCGGCGCTCGCGCCGGTGACGCTCGCCGATTTCGATCCTATACCTGTTCCGTGACGCCGAGCCTCAGCGGTCGTAGCCGCCGCGTCGTACTCGCGGCGCCGCCCAGCCGATGAGCGTGCCAAGCACGCCGACGATCAGGAGGGCGAAGATCAGCGGGATCCGTGTGTTGATGAAGAGGAACCTCACCTCGACCTCCTGGGAATTCTGAAGGACCAGGATCGCCATGACTATCGCCGCGATGCCGAGGGCATAGGTCTTCCAGCCGCGGTTGTTCTTCTTCGGGAGGTCTGGCAAGTCCGGCGGCACTCAGACACCGTATCGGCGCTTGGTGTGCGCGACTCGCGATACGCCCCGGGCTTCTAGTTTGCGTGGGAAGCCATCGAGCGCCAAGTGAGCGTGGTCAGGCCAGCCCCGAATGGCTCGGCGTCGTCGTCTTGGTTTCGCTCGCGTTCGGCGCGATGATCACCGTGGGAGTCGGCGTCCCGGGCGCGGACCTGGCACGAGCCATCGCCAATCGGCTCACCTGCGCCGTCAACCTCGGCGAGGGGTGTGGCGGCGAGCCAAGCGCGCTCGTCCTCGAGTACGGGCCGGAGATCGCGGACTTGGTCTCGGAGCACGTGCCCCTGCTCTCCTACGAGGAGGGCATGCTCGCGCTGCCCGTCGACTACCGCGAATGCCGCGAGGTCGCATGCGCACAAGGCGTCTCATCTGGCCTGGCCAAGAAGACGAATGCCGGACATCCCGTGACGCTCTTCACGCACGTCATCGACTGTCGCGACCAGGCGGCGCCCGTACCTCCCGAAGCGAACTGCGCCGGCGACCGCGCGGGGAATACCTACCTTCAGTACTGGGCCTACTACCCCGACAGCCGGACCGCCCCGTTCGGGGAAGCCGGCTACCACCCGGACGACTGGGAGTCCTTTCAGATCCGGATCGGGCCCGATCGCATCGAGGAGAGGGCGAGCTCTCATCACGGCTATAACGGACGGGGCGGCAATCCGATCAACGACGCGGTCCATCTCGCGTCCGGCTGGACCGATGCCACTGGGCGCTACTGGATCTCGAGCGGAAGTCACGCAGGGCGGGTGGGCGACCCCCGCTCGCGGCCCATCCGGCGCCCCAGCTCGATCCGCCGCCGCCCGTGGCGCTGGACTCGGCCCGAGGACGTGCGGCTGATCCCGATCGAGTCGCTAAGCGACGTGTGGGTCGACTACGCCGGGAGTCCCGATCACAAGCCGGCCTGGCTCAAGGACGTGTTCCTGGATCCGGAGGCGACCGGGACGTCGGGCTGAGACTCGTATCGCTCGGTACCGGCGTGTGCTCAGTGCGTAGCTTGAGCTCGTCATGTACCGTCGTCGCCTGATGGCTCGCCGCAAGCTCGACGTGAACGGGCGCACGGTTTTCGTGACCGGCGCCGCGCGAGGAATCGGGGGAGGCGTGGCTGAGCGGATGCATGAGAGAGGCGCGAACGTCGCCCTCGTCGGCCTCGAGCCGGACCTGCTCGAGGAGCGTGCCTCGAAGCTCGGCGACCGGGCCGCGTGGTTCGAAGCCGACGTGACCGATACGGAAGCTCTCGAGCGCGCCGTGGCAGGAACCGTGGAGCGCTTTGGCGGCATCGACGTAGCGGTCGCCAACGCCGGGATTCATATGGTCGGCTCGCTGATCACCGCGCCCCCCGAGCAGGTCGAGCGCACCATGAACGTCAACCTCTTCGGCGTCTGGCGCACGGATCGCGCGGTGCTCCCTCACGTGATCGAGCGCAAGGGCTACATCCTCAACATCGCCTCGCTTGCCGCGGCTTCCCACGCTCCCCTGATGGGTCCGTACGCCGCGTCCAAAGCCGGCGTCGAGGCGTTCACCAACTCGCTTCGGATCGAGCTGGCTCCCACCGGCGCACGCGCCGGTTGCGCGTACTTCGGCTTCATCGACACCGACATCGTGCGCGGCGGCCTCGACCATCCCTCGAGCAAGGTGATGCAGGAGATGCTTCCACCGTTCGCACGAGAGTCCGCGCCGCTGTCCGCAGCGGTCGACGCGATCGACCGCGGCATCGAGCGGCGCTCGGGGCGCGTCTGGGCCCCTCGTTACGTCGGCGCTGTCCTGGCGTTGCGCGGCGTGATCCAGCCGCTGAGCGAGGCTCGCCTCGCGAGGAGCAAGGAGCTGCCAGAGGCGCTTCGTTTGGTCGACCCCGCCCTCGGCGGGCTCGACGGCCAGGACCCGACGCTCGGCGTCTCAGCGACGGCGATCAGGCAGCGGCAGGAGAGCGCGAAGCGAGTCGACGCGTAGCCGGACTACTTCGGCGGCATGCGGATCGCGCCGTCGAGGCGGATCGTCTCGCCGTTCAGCATCTGGTTCTCGACGATCGCGAGCGCGAGCTGCGCGAACTCGGCGGGGTCGCCGAGCCGCGAGGGAAACGGGATGCCGGCGCCGAGCGCCTGGCGATTCTCCTCGGGTAGAGCCGCCAAGAGAGGCGTGTCGAAGAGGCCGGGAGCGATGGTGTTCACGCGGATGCCCCGCCCGGCGAGGTCGCGCGCGGCCGGGAGCGTCAGTCCGACGATCCCGGCCTTCGACGCCGCGTAGGCCGTCTGCCCGATCTGCCCGTCGTACGCCGCGATCGAGGCGGTGTTCACGCAGACGCCCCGCTCTCCCTGGTCGTCGGGCTCGTTCTGAGACATCGCCGTTGCAGCAAGCCTCAGCACGTTGAAGGTGCCGATCAGGTTCACCTTGACGACGTTCGTGAAGTACTCGAGGTTGTGTGCGCCCCGCTTCGAGGAAGTGCGCTCCGCCCAGCCGATGCCGGCGCAGCAGACCGAGATGCGAAGACCGCCCTCGGCCTCGGCTGCGGCGTCGACCGCGGCTTGGACCTGGTCCTCCTCCATCACGTTCGCCTCGACGAAGGTCGCCCGCTCGCCGAGCTCGGAGGCGAGCGCCTCGCCCTTCTCGGCGTTCATGTCGGCGATGACCACGCTCGCTCCGGCGTCGTGAAGGCGCCGCGTCGTGGCCTCGCCGAGGCCTGACGCCCCGCCTGAGATCAGCGCTCTTTGTCCCTTGACTTCCATCGGCGCGGGAGCCTATCCTGCAGGGCGAAACCACGGCCGGGGGAGCCGTAACGACCGGGGAGGGACCATGGAGAACCGGATCAGCCAGTACCTGCGCTCGAACGTGCTCGGGCTCGTCGCGATCTTCATCGCGCTCGGCGGGGTCAGCTGGGCGGCGACCACGGTGAAGAAGAACACCGTCGTCTCAAAGTCGATCAAGAACGGCCAGGTAAAGAACGCCGACCTGGCCGCCAACTCGGTCGACGGGGCAAAGGTTCAAGACGGAGGGCTCTCGGGCTCAGACCTCGCGCCCAACTCGGTCGGCGGAGATCAGGTCGACGAAGCCACTCTCGGCCAGGTGCCGAGCGCGCAGAGCGCCGGCGACGCGAACAGCCTCGACGGAGCCGACTCGAGCGCCTTCCAAAAACGCGTGACCGGTACCTGCGCCTCGGGCTCGGCCATCCGCGAGGTTGCCGAGGACGGCAACGTCACCTGCGAGAACGGCGCCCTCGGCGACATCACCGCCGTCAACGCTGGCTCGGGCCTGACCGGCGGAGGCTCCTCAGGCGACGTCTCGCTTGCCCTCGGTCCGATTGGCTCTGCGGAGGTGACCAACAACTCCCTCACCGGCGACGACGTGAACGAGTCGTCTTTCGGCATCGTTCCCAACGCCGACCAACTCGACGGGATCAGCTCCGCGGGGTTCATCCAGAACGGGACGGCGGCTCAGAGCGCGGGCTTCCACGTCACGCAGAACTCGCGGGTCCAGGGTTTGCTCCGGCAGGGAAACGAGACGGGGACAGCCCAGCCGCCTATCCCGAACGGCGGCGTCATCACCCGCCGGATCAACGATGTGTTCGGGGGAAGCGCCGGCTCGGTGGTGGCCCGAACCGATTCGATGAGGCTCGAGCGAAACGGCACCACCGGCGGTCTCCAGATGAGCTGGGACGACGTCCCTCAGGTTCGAAACTTCGCCTGTTCAGGCACGACAGCGGCAGGGGCGCCGGCCAACGTCTACCAGTCGGTTCCAGCAAATAGCGCCGGTGTTGCTGGCGTTTTCTCGGATGCCCAGAACGTCGTCCAGGTGAACTGCCACTTCGGCTTCCCGTACGACCTGGGACACACAACCAGCGTCGACATGATCCGCCGCGACGGAGACAACTTCTGGGCCGGTTTCCTCACCTCGACCTTCAACCAATAGCCCCCTCCCGCCGAGTGCGATCTCAGGCCGGCCTGGTGCGACTCAGATCGCGCTCGGCGGTTTAGCGCGGGGCTAGCGCTTCGATCAGGTCGCCCAGCTTGTCCGGCGTCGTGATCGGGGTCAGGACCGGCAGCGTGATGCCGCCCTCGGTGAAGCGGGCGAGGCGCTCGTGCATCTCGTCGGGCTCGCCGAGGATGAACATCTCGTCGATCAGCTCCCACGGCGCCTCGGCCGCGGCCTTCTGGCGGTCCTTCGCCTTCCACGCCTCGACCATCGGGTCGATCGCGTCGCCGTGGCCGAGCCAGCGGTAGAACGCCTCGTAGACGGGGACCGTGATGTAGGAGGAGAACATGAAGCGGGCGATCGGCTCGACCTCCTCGCGCTTGCCGGGGATGCAGAAGAAGCGGCAGAGGAGCTCGAAGCCGTCCGGCGCGCCCTCGATCCCCTCGACGACCTGGGGCAGGCCCGAGATCGGCAGGAAGTTCGTGAACGCGCCGCTGCGCGCGCTCGACCGCGAGCCGCAGCATCCGGCCGCGGAGCGCCGCGAGGATGACCGGGATCTCGTGCTGGGGCTTCGATCTCGAGCTTGAAGCCGTTCGGAGTGCGCTCGCCTTTAAGCGCGACGTCGAGGAAGTCGACCGTCTCGGCGACCTTCGAGTAGGGCTTCTCGAACGGGATGCCGTTCCAGCCCTCGACGATGCGATCTGACGACGCGCCGATGCCGAGGGCGAAGCGCCCGCCGGTGGCGTCGGCCATCGCCGCGGCCTGCTGGGCGAGGAGCGCCGGGCCGCGCTGGAAGACGCCGACGACGCCGGTGCCCACGCGGACGCTCTCGGTGTGAGCGGCGGCGAACGCCAGAGGCGTGAAGCCGTCCGGCCCGGCTGTCTCGCCGGACCACAGGTCCGTGTAGCCCGCGGCCTCAGCCCGCTTCACCAGCTCGGCCTGGTCGGCGAGCGAGGTCATCGGCAGCGGCAGCGTCAGTCCCCAGCGCCTCATGCCTGGAACCTATCCACTCGATATAGGCTCGCGCCGGGATGGAGCTCTCGAACCTGGATCGGAACAGGACGATCGCCGGCGCGATCGCCGCGATGGCGCTGATCGGCAGCCTTTTCTTCCTGCCCTGGTTCGAGCTCACGGACACCGCCGGCGCGCGCCGAGCAGGGCGCTGGGTCTGTGGCGTGGACGACTTCTCGTGCACGGGCTGGGAGACGTTCGGGATCCTGCGCTACCTCTTGATCCTCGCCGCGCTCGCGCCGGCGATCCTCGGCTACATCCTGATCCGCGGGCACAAGCTCTCCTATCCGCCGGGCGAGATGACGATGATCGCCGGCTTCGCGGCGTTCGTCCTCATCGCCTACAACGGGATCCTGTTCAAGCCCGAGCCGGTCGAGGGCCAGGTCTTCGGCACCAGTCTCGGCATCGGCTACTGGATCGCCCTCGTCGCAGCCGCCGTGATCGGCGTCGTCGGCTTCCTGCGCTCGATGGCATCCGGCGGACGCCAGCAGCGCAAGGCGCCGGGCACCGTCTGACGCCCTCTTCGGGATAGGCTCGACCGCGCATGGGAGTCATCTCTCACGACGTCCGCGACTCGACCAAGCCGGACCGAAACCTCGCGCTCGAGCTGGTCCGCGTAACCGAGGCCGCGGCGCTCGCGGCGGCGCGCTGGACGGGTCGCGGCGACAAGGAAGCCGCCGACCAGGCCGCCGTCGACGCGATGCGGCTTCTCTTGGACACCGTGCCGATGGACGGCATCGTCGTGATCGGCGAGGGCGAGAAGGACGAGGCGCCGATGCTCTACAACGGCGAGAAGATCGGCGACGGCAGCCCGCCCAAGGTGGACATCGCGGTGGACCCGCTCGAGGGCACCACGCTTTGCGCGAAGGGCATGCCGTCCGCGCTCGCCGTGATCGCGCTCGCCGAGCGGGGCACGATGTTCGACCCGGGGCCGTGCGTCTACATGGAGAAGCTCGCCGGCGGCACCGAGATCGCCGACCTTCTGACGCTCGACGAGCCCTTGGTCACGGTGATCGAGCGTGTCGCCGAGCGCAAGGGCACCGAGACGAGCGGGGTCACCGTGATGATGCTCGACCGGCCTCGCCACGAAGACGCCGATGGCCGAGATCCGCGAGGTCGGGGGCCGCATCCGGCTGATCTCGGACGGCGACGTCTCGGCGGCGCTCTTCGCCGTCTCCGAGTCGACCGGCGTCGATCTCCTGTGGGGGATCGGCGGAACTCCCGAGGGCGTGATCTCGGCTGCGGCGATCAAGTGCCTCGGCGGGCAGATGCTCGGGCGCCTCTGGCCCCGCGACGACGAGGAGCGCCAAGCCGCGATCGACGCGGGCTACGACCTCGACGAGGTGCTCGACGCCGACCGGCTCGTCTCGGGCGACGACGTCTTCTTCGCGGCGACCGGCGTGACCGACGGCGAGCTGCTCCAAGGCGTCCGCTACCCGCGCTCCGGGCCAGGCATCGACGGAGTCGCTCGTCACCCGCTCGCGCTCGGGAACCGTTCGCACCGTGCAGGCTCGCCACGACCAGGCGAAGCTGCGCGAGATCACCGGCGGCCGCTACGGCTGAGCGCCGTCCGGGTCAGCACCGTCACCGTCCGCACGTTCGACCCGCTTCGGTTCGGGTACGTTCCAAGCGTGGAACGCGGGAACCACTCGCCGAGCTCGCTCCGGGCCGTAGTCGGCGCAACCGGCTACATCGGCCGGAAGCTGACGCTCGAGCTGCTCGAGCGCGGCGAGAATCGGTTCGCGCCGTCGCCCGCTCTCCCGAGAAGGCGGAGGATCTGAAGGCAGCCGGCGCTGAGATCGCCGAGGCCGACGTGCTCGAGGACGAAGGTCTCGAGGCGGCCCTCGAGGGCGTCTCCGTCGCCTACTACCTCGTCCACTCGATGGGTCGTGGCGCCTCGGACGATTCGTTCGCCGAGCGCGACAAGGAGGGTGCGCGTAACTTCGGCGCCGCGGCGAAGGCGGCGGGCGTCGAGCTCATCGTCTATCTCGGCGGTCTGTCGCGACGGCGGCTCGAAGCACCTCGCGAGCCGCCACGAGAGCGCCGAGATCCTCGAGGAGTCAGGCGTTCCGGTCACCTACGTCCGCGCCGCCGCGGTTATCGGCGGCGGCTCGGAGTCGTTCCTCATCCCATACTACCTCGTCAAGAGGCTGCCGGTGATGGTCACGCCGCGCTGGGCTCGGACGAAGACGCAGCCCGTCGCGATCAGCGACGCCCTTCGGTTCCTGGCCGACATCGCCGGGATCGACGCGGCCCACGGGCGCGAGATCGAGATCGGCGGCCCTGACGTCACGACCTACGGCGGGATGATGGACGCGATGGCGCGCGCGATGAACATCAACCCCGGCCGCGGCTTGGCGTGCCGGTTCTCACCCCGGGCCTCTCGTCGCTTTGGATCGGCCTCGTCACCCCCGTCGACGTCGGCGTCGCGCGGCCGCTCATTCAGCGGCATGGAGGTGGAGACGATCGTCAAGGACCCCTCGGGCATGGCACTCTTCGACATCGAGCCGATGGACATCGACGAGGCGATGGCCGCGGCGCTCGAGGAGATGAAAGCGGGGGAGTAGGGGCGGTTCCGCGCCTTCGGCGCGGGGGCTCTAAAGGGAATAGAGCGGGGCGCCGAGGCAATTAGGCGGTGGGCTCGAATCGGATCGAGTGCCGGTTTCTGTTGGCATATCCAATAGAACCCCGCAGTCGATTCCGTATGGCTCATGAATCCATCGACTCCAGGTCTTCGACGCTCTCGCCCTCCTCCGGAGCGAGCGCGCCGACCGGCGAGTGGGGGAGATCGAGGCGCGCCAGCGAGCGCAGGAACCCGTGCGTCACCCAGGTGTGGATCCGGACCTGCGTTGCCGAATAGACCTGTACGCCGATGCGGGCGAACCAGCCGCCGCCGCGGAGGAAGGGGTAGAAGTTCGAGACCTCGGTCCTGACCCTGACGCAGGCGTCGTCCGAGCCATCCGACGGAGGCGAGCTTCTTACGGTGATCCGCAGCATGCCCTGGCCGCGGCCGTTCGGCGCGACCAGGAGCCGCGCTCGATCCGCCACGTCACCTGGCCGAGCCCCGGTCCGATCGTGTACTCGGGCGTGCGGAAGCGGAAGAGGGGCAGGCGCCTCGAGATGAAGACGACCGTGCGCGACGACGGTTCGTAGACGACTCGGATCGCACCCAGCGAGATCTTCGTCAGGAACGCCCAGTAGGAGCGCGCGAGGCGTTCGAGGTACTCGGGCTTCCACATCTGCCGGTAGACCTCGGCCGGCATCTCGACCGTCGCCTCCTGGATCGACTTGACCGCGCCGGCCGTCGTGATCGGCCCAGTTTCCGGGTCGGGCAGGACGGTGACGCGGGCCGGGGTCTTCATCCGCTGGATCCAGGTTCCCTGAACCCGGGCAGATCCAGGCTGCCCGTATCGCGGAGCTCGTATCGAAGCGCGTTGATCACCGCGCCGGCAAGGATCGCCAAGGACAGGAGGTAGAACCAGATCAGGGCGACCAGGATGAAGCCGAGCGCACCGCCGATCTTGTCGACGTCTGAGATCGACGTGAGGTAGACGGGGAAAGCCGCGTTTCCGATCGCCGTCGTGACCGTGACGAACAGAGCGCCGGGCCAGACGCCGTGCCACGGGACGTGTCCCTTCGGCACCACGTAATAGATGAGGCTCACGAGGCCGAACGTCAGCGCGAGCGCGAGCGCGAGCACCAGGATGCTCTTTAAGCCCTGGACCTCGTCGAGCCCGAACGGCAGGTCTTCGGCGCTCGAGATCGCCAGATTCTCCGCCAGCGGGATTACGACGCTTGCAGCGAGGAACAGCACGACCACGAGGAGCATCACCAGCGCGAAGCGCTTCTGCGCGAGCCAGCTGCGGCACTCGACGTGGTAGATCCGGCAAAAGGCGGTGTCCATGGCGCCCCAGAACGACGCACCGATCCAGATCGCGCCAGCGGCAGCGGCGATTCCGATCGTGGTCGAGCTGTCGCGGATGCGCTGGACGGCGCGCCCGACCTCGTCCTTCTCGACCGCGGGGAAGATGCCCTGGAGATCGTTGATCACCGTCTCCTCGATGCTTCCCGACTGAAGGATTCGCCCGAAGACGAAAAGGATCAGAAGCGCGAACGGAAACAGGGCGAGCGCGAGGTTGAAGGCGACCATCGCCGCCATTCCGGTGATGTTCTCGCGATAGGCCCGGTGCCAGAAGGCGCGGAGCCAGTCGCGGGTGCGCGACCTCAATTCAGGCCTATCGATCGACTTTCGCGCGGCCTCGAGCGCCCTGCTCGTAAACCGGATGCCCGCGGTCGCAGCCTGCGCGGCGACCGCTACGCCTGCCCATGCCAGGTCCTCCACGCCGTGGAGACCCTCCTTTGGTTCCGCGGGAGGTTCGGGCCGTGGTGGCTCGGAAGGGCGCGGAGGCGCTGTGCGCTTCGAGGCAGCGGGCTTCGCGTGGGCGGGGCGCTTGGCCCGAGCGCTCGACCGCCTGGCGGCAGGCTTGGCCGTGGCGGTTGCGTCCTTCTTTGCGCTCGCATCACGGCTCTTTGCGCTCGCATCGCGGCGTCGGGGGCTCCGCGATCCGGGGCGGGAGGAGGGCAGGTTTCCGAACACCCCTTCCGGAGAGTCCGCGCCCTTGGGAGGGCCTTCGTTCGCCTCGTCTGCCATAGCTTCAACAGGGGAATCTACCCGCGGGCCCTGAAGGAAAGCCCAAGTTGGGACTTCATGCTCAGGCGGAAGCTGAAAAGGCCTCACCTGCCTTGCCAGTGGCTACGATCGTCGCAGGTCTAATCAAGCGTCATTGAGCGTCCGATGTATGGGACGGGACGCGACTGGGGATCGGGATATTGGTGATTAGGAGACAGGAGAGGCAAGCGAGCTGATGGTTGCCGCGGAGCTGCAGGAGCTAGAGGAGGTCAAGAACCTCGTCACCAAGGGTCAGGCCGAGGGCGTGATCGCCTACGGCGACGTCGCCACCGCGTTGCGGGAGGTGGACGTCGACGAGGGCGACATCGAGGAGCTCTACGGCTTCATCGAGAGCCAGGGCGTCGAGCTGGTCGACGACGTCGACCCCGCGCAGAAGCACTCGCCGGACGCTCAGCGTGCCGACGGCAAGCGCCGGCGCCGGAAGGCCTCGTCGCTCGATCTGAAGCCCGACATGACCACCGACTCCCTTCAGCTTTTCCTGAAGGACATCGGCAAGGTCCGCCTGCTCACCGCCCAGGAAGAGGTCGACCTCGCGAAGCGCATCGAGCGCGGCGACCTCGACGCGAAGCAGAAGATGGTCGAGTCGAACCTACGCCTCGTCGTCTCGATCGCCAAGAACTACCGCAACCAGGGCCTTCCCTTCCTGGACCTGATCCAGGAAGGCACCCTCGGCCTCGTGCGCGCGGCCGAGAAGTTCGACTACCGCAAGGGCTTCAAGTTCTCCACCTACGCCACGTGGTGGATCCGGCAGGCGATCGCGCGGGCCCTGGCCGACAAGGCGCGCACGATTCGCATCCCCGTCCACGTCGTCGAGAAGCTCAACAAGATCGGCCGCGCCGAGCGAAAGCTCGTGACCGAGCTCGGGCGCGAGCCCACTCCAGACGAGATCGCCGAAGTCACCGGCATCGACCCCGAAGAGGTCGACCAGATCAAGCGATCCGCGCAGGCGCCAGTTTCGCTCGAGAAGCCCGTTGGCGACGAGGAGGAGTCGGAGTTCGGCCAGTTCATCGCCGACGAGAAGGCCGAGTCGCCGTTCGACCGCGCCGCCGACCTCCTGACCAAAGAGGCGCTCCGCGAGGCACTGGAGAACCTGTCTTATCGCGAGCGTCGCGTGCTAGAGCTGCGCTACGGCCTCGGCGGCGAGCATCCGCGGACGCTCGACGAGGTCGGTCGCACCTTCAACGTCACCCGCGAGCGGATCCGCCAGATCGAAAACCAGTCGCTGAAGAAGCTGCAGTCTCTCGCTGAGGCGCAGAAGCTCCGCGACGTCGCCTAGCCGTCGGCTCCCCTCCACCGAAGCAAGCCCTGAACGAAACGAGGCGCCGGCGGCGCCTCGTTTCGAATCAGTCGGGAAGCGGGGCCGAGTCAGTCGTCATCCGCGCCTGACTCCTCCTCATCTCCGTCTCCGAGCCGACGACCTCGAAGTCGCGATTGACCTGGACGTCGGTCTGTGAGCCGTCGTCGAGGGTCACCTCGACCTCGTAGTAGCTCTCCTCGTCACCGGTCTCCGTTTCAGAGACCGTGCCTTCGCCGGTCTCGGCGAGGGCAGCATCCGAAGCCTTCTCGAGCGCCGAGCCCGTGATCGGCGCTTCGTTGTCGTCGCCGCCGCCTGCCACCGCGATGCCGGCTGCGCCCGCGCCCGCCGCCAGAACTGACGCGACGCCGATCCCGATCTTCTTTCTTCGTGTCCATTTCAATCCACCTTCCGTGGCCTCGTAGTTCCAGATTACGAGTCGATCTTGTACGAAGCCGGGTGAAACCAGGATGAAAGCCTCAGGATCGACCGGGCAGCTCGATCCAGACGTCCGCGCCGCCACGACCGGTCGCGATTCCTGCTCTTCCGCCGTGCGCCGAGGCGATCGTCTCGACGATCGCCAGCCCCAGTCCGGCGCCGCCACGCTCCCGTGCCGCGTCGGCGCGGCTGAACCGCTCGAACGCGCGCTCGCGGAAGGCGTCGCTCAAAGCCAGGTCCCTCGTCGGTCACGTGTAGTCGCACGCCCCCGTCGGTGCGCTCCGCCGAGAGCTCGATCCGCCCCGCACCGTGGCGGATCGCGTTCTCGATGAGGTTCGTCATCGCCTGCTCGACACGCAAGCGATCCGCATCGATCCAGAGCCCCGGATCGGCTTCGACTCGGAGCTCTCGGTTCGATGCGGCCGCGCGTCCGCCGAATCGTGTCGCGACGGTCTCGAGGAGGTCTTTCGCCTCGAGGCGCTCGATCCGCAACGCGAGGCCGTCCTCGCCCGAGCGAGCGACGACCAAGAGGTCGTCGGCGAGCTGCGCGAGCCGGTCCACCTCTTCGACGCCCGAGGCGATCGCGGCGCGAAGGGCCGCCTCGTCTTCCGCGTAGCGAAGCGCGACCTCGAGCTCGGTCTTGTGCAGGGCGAGAGGGGTGCGGAGCTCGTGGCTCGCGTCGTCGACGAAGCGGCGCTCGCGCTCGATGCCCGTCTCGAGGCGACCGAGCATCTGGTTGAGGGTCGTGGCGAGACGTCGAAGCTCGTCATCGGCCGCCGGCACGTCCAGCCGCTCGCTCGCATTCTGCGCCGTGATCGCCGCTGCTTCTGTGCGCATGCGCTCCACCGGCCGAAGCGCGCGCCCGGCAACCAGGTAGCCCGCCGCGGCCGCGAGCGCAAGCGCGAGTGGACCGCCGAGAAGGAGAACGAGCAAGAGGCTTTGCAGCGCTTCGTCGCGATCCTCGAGCGTCGCCCCGGCAACGGCGACGACCGTACCGTTCGGGCCCGAGATCGGGGCCGCGTAGATGCGCGCCCGCCCGTCGATGCCTTCGATCGCGTCGCGCTCCACCGTGAGCTCGTCACCGACGGCAGACCCGAGCTCGCCCGCCGAGAGCAACGCGGAGTCGCCGAGCTGCGACGTCGAGAAGAGGGGAGTGCCGTCTGGCTCCAGGATCTGCGCGAAGCTGTCCTCCGGATCGAGCTCCTGCTCGGCGGTCGCGGATCGCGCCTGAATCGGGAACGAGCGTCGTGAGATCCGCAGCCCGGACCTCGAGGTTGTCGTCGACCGCCTCGTCGAGTTGCGCCTGCGGTTCGCAGGTACACGATGAGCCCGAAGACGACGAGGACGAGCGCCATCGCGCCCGTGAACGCGAGCGTGACGCGGACGCGAAGCGGCAGGTGCCTCACGGGTCTTCCCGCCGCCGTCCTCGCGGAGGCGGTAACCCGCGCCCCGGACGGTCTCGATCGAGCTGACGCCGAAGGGCTTGTCCACCTTCGCGCGCAGGAAGCGGACGTACGAGTCGACGACGTTCGAGCGATTCTCGTACTCGTAGTCCCAGGCGTGCTCGAGGAGCTCGAAGCGGCTCAGGACGCTGTCCCGGGTTTCGCATCAGCGTCTCGAGCAGCGAGAACTCCTTCGCCGAGAGCTCGATCTCCGTCGTCGCCCCTGAAGACGCCGCCGCCGCGCGGGGTCGAGCCGCAGTGAGCCGACGGTGAGCTCCGTCGGGCGCTCGGGCGCGCCCCGGCGGACCAGCGCGCGAAGCCGGGCGAGCAGCTCCGCGTAAGAGAACGGCTTGGTCAGGTAGTCGTCGGCCCCGGCGTCGAGCCCGGCGACGCGGTCCCGGACGGCGTCGCGGGCCGTCAGCATCAGGACCGGTGACCAGACGCCGGCCTCGCGGAGTCGCGCGGCAGACCTTGAAGCCGTCGAGGCCGGGGAGCATCACGTCGAGCACGATCGCGTCGTACTCGGTCGCCTGCCCGCGGGCAAGGGCGCCTCGGGCCCTCCGCTGACCACGTCCACCGCCATGCCCTCGCGCTCGAAGCCGCGCTTGAGCAGGCTCGCGAGCTTGCGCTCGTCCTCAGCGATCAGGACTCTCATACCGCTTTGAAGCCTCCTGCTTCAACGTGAAAGCCAGATGAAAGGCGAAAGCGTAATTTCACGGGGCTTTCATGGTGCCCGCGCAACGGTGGCCGCGTCAACCACCGAAGGGAGCAGCAATGAAGAAGCTCATCGCACACGCTATCGGTCCTGGCCGCCCTCTCGCTTTTCGTCGCGGCGTGCGGCGGTGACGAGCACGGGCGAGTTCCGGACTCGGATCGCCGCGGCGGAGCTGCCGCAGGGCTCCGAGCCGGCGAACCTCGATCCGGCCGACTTCACCACCGAGATCGACAACCCGTATCTGCCGCTTCGCGGTCGGCAGCCGCTGGGTCTACGCGGAAACCGCTGACGGTGAGCCCGACCAGAAGCGTCGTCGTCGAGGTCACGGACAAGACGAAGAGATCGCCAACGGTGTCGAGGCCGTCGTCGTCCGCGACACGGTGACCGAAGGCGGCGAGCTGGTCGAGCTCACGGACGACTGGTACGCCCAGGACTCCGAGGGCAACGTCTGGTATCTCGGCGAGGACACGGCCGAGTACGAGAACGGCAAAGCGCGTCTGTCGCTGTGGCTCGTTCGAGGCCGGCGTCGACGGCGCCGAGGCGGGCGTCGTGATGCCGGCCAATCCCGAGGTCGGGATGGCCTATCGCCAGGAGTACTACGAGGGCGAGGCCGAGGACCGGGCCGAGGTCCTGAGCCTCTCACGAGAAGGCCCAGGTGCCGCTTGGCTACTACCCGGAGACGCTGATGACCAAGGATCTCGTGCCGCTCGAGCCGAAGGTCTCAGAGCACAAGTTCTACGCCGAGGGCGTGGGGCTGGTCCTGGCTCTCGCCCACTCCGGGCGGAGAGGGTCGCGAGGAGCTCGTCTCCTTCACGCCTGGGTCCTAACTCGCAAAATCGAGTCCCGCGCCTAAAGCATCTGGGCGTGGGGCCCGATAGTCCCAGTGATGGCTTTCGACATCGATCAGGCCCTGCGCTACGTCGTCGAGCACGAGGGCTCGGACCTCCACGTCAAGATGCCCGCGCAGCCCATGGTGCGGGTCCACGGCGTGCTCGAGCCGATTCCCGGCACCGAGCCGCTCCACGCCGGAGGACACCGAGGCGGCGCTCGAGCACATCCTTCACGACCCGGCGCTGCTCGCCGAGTTCGCCGAGGTCGGCGAGGCCGACTTCTCCTACGAGGTGCCGGGCGCTCTCCCGCTTCCGCGTCAACGCCTTCCGCCAGCGCGGCCACGTCTCGATCGTCTGCCGCGCGATCCCGTTCCAGGTGCGCACGATCGACGACCTCGGGCTGCCCGCAGGTGATCAAGGACCTCGCCGACGAGAAGCGCGGGATCATCCTCCTCACCGGCACGACCGGCTCGGGCAAGTCGACGACGCTCGCGGCGATGATCGACCAGATCAACTCGACCCAGCCCGAGCACATCGTCACGCTCGAGGACCCGATCGAGTACCTCCACCGCGACAAGCGCTCGATCATCAACCAGCGCGAGGTCGGCCAGGACACCGAGAGCTTCGGCCGCGCCATGAAGCGCGTCCTTCGCCAGGACCCCGACGTGATCCTGATCGGCGAGATGCGCGACGAGGAGACGGTCCGCACGGCGCTCTCCGCCGCCGAGACCGGCCACCTCGTGCTCTCGACCCTCCACACCCTGGACGCGACGGAGACGATCAACCGCATCATCGACTTCTTCCCGCCCCACCTCCAGAGCCAGGCGCGCGTGATGCTCGCCTCGACGCTTCGCGGCGTCGTCGGCCAGCGCCTCATGCCGAAGGTCGGCGGCGGCCGCGTCGCCGTCTGCGAGGTGCTCGTCGTCACCGGGCGCGTTCAGGACCTGATCCTGAACCCGAACGAGACGGGCAAGATCACCGAGGTGATCGCCGAGGGCGAGTACTACGGCATGCAGACCTTCGACCAGGCGCTCCTCAAGCACGTGATGGCGGGCACGGTCGCCGAAGAGGACGCGATGACGGGCGCGTCGAGCCCGCACGACTTCAAGCTGATGCTCCAGGCCGGCGGCCAGCGCGCCTCCGGCATCGAGCAGGTGATGGGCAACGGCGACGGCGAAGCGAGCCGGACGAGCCGCGCCGACGACGCCCCGCCGGTCGGAACGCCTCGCGCGCCCCGTCGGCGAGCTTCTCGGCCAGCCGCAACCCGCAATGCTTCACATTGTGAAGCGCTGGCTATAATCAGGCTTCGCAGGCCTCTGGCTGAACCCTGCTTGGCCATGCATCGGCAGCATGGACTCGACTTGTCCCGTATGTAGAACCGCCGAGATCATCTCCGGCAAGTGGACCCTCCTCGTGATTCGCGACCTCGCGGGCGGCTCCAAGCGCTTCTGCGAGCTCGAGCGCTCGCTCGCCGGGATCAGCCCGCGCACGCTCTCGCTGCGGCTTCGCTGCCTCGAGGAGCACGGCATCGTCGAGCGCCACACCTATCCCGAGGTCCCGCCGCGCGTCGAGTACGCGCTGACGGACAAGGGCGAGGCGCTCGTGCCGCTGATCGACGACATGCGCGCCTACGGGCAGGCTTGGCTCGACGCCGACAAGCGCCAGCCCGCCGCCGCCTAGCCGCGGGCCTGACCGCCACCGCGCCTGCAAGCGCCGTTGCGTTGAAGGAGCGCACGGCGCTCCGCGAGAACTCACCCCGCATGCGTGACTTGGTGCTCCGTGAGGGGCTGAAGACGATGGCTGGCGATGCCGCGTCTGCTCCTTCGGGACCTCCTGGCATCGGGGGTAGAGGTGCCTTACGAGGTGCGTGAGACGGGAGCGGGGTCGCCGCTCGCCGAGTACGTGCCGCAGACGTCGGCGTTCATCCGCGACAACGCGGCGCAGCTCGCCGCGCTCGACTCCTACGGCACCACCTGCGCCGCGCATCGAGTCCGACGACCTCGCAACTCCCTACCTCGAGGAGATGGGCGTGCCCGTGCCGGCCGACTCCCGCCGCCGCGCCGAGCTCGCGGGCGTCGTCTTCCTCTGCCGCCTCTGGCAGGGCTCGACCGACTTCACGCTCGACGACGCGCGCCTGACCGAGACGATCGAAGAGCTTCTCGACTGCGGCGAGGCCTCGCTTCGGCGAGGTCGAGATCGCCGTCCCGCTTCGCGGCTTTCAGATGGAGGTCGAAAAGCTCGAGCTCGCCGGCGCGACGATCGTTCGCTCCGACACCGTCGACGTGCCCACCGAGGCTCGCGGCGGCGACGGAATGGGCGGCGCGGCCTGGGAGCCTTCCTTCCTGGTCGTCGCGCGCATCGACGCGATCGGCGCCGAGGACGACGAGCAGCGACGTCGGCATCCGCGCCGTCGCGGCCTTCAAGCGCGTGGTCACCACGCTTCGGCTCTTCAAGGCCGGCGGCGTGGCGCTCGGGCCCGCACGCCTGGGTCAAGGCCGGCGGCGACCGCTGGCGGCGGATCTCGACCGGCGCCGGCAAGCCGCGCCCCGGCGGCTACCGCCTGGCCGACTCCGAGCTCGGCGACCTCTCGGCGCTCTCGCGCGGGCTCGGCGCATCACTCGACGCCCTTCCACCGCATGACCGAGGGCGAGGGCGGCTTCGCGGCGATCCTCTGCGCGCGCCCTGTCGCGCTTCGAGGCGGGGCTCGAGCGGCCCGTCACGCTCGAGGCGCTGAACGACTACCTCCTGACGCTCCGCTTCCTGCTCGAAGGCGGCGGCCCCGCGTCGCTCGGCATGTCGATGCGCGTCGCGTCGCTTTGCGCCGAGCCGGACGACCGCACGCGCGGTCAAGGCCGTGATCGACCGGGCGATCGCGCTCGAGCGCGAGCTCTGGTCGGGCGAGCCCGCGATCGGCGGCGAGCCGCAGCCTGCCGGCCGACGTCGCGGCCGAGGTCGAGGACATGACGCGAGCGATCCTGCGCGACGCGTCGCTCGGGCCACCTGGGCACCGAGCTCCGCGACGACCGCCGACGAGATCCTCCTCGGCGACGGCCTTCGCGTCGGCGAGGGCACCGGAGCGGCCGACCGCGGCGAGACCGCCGAATGGGGTGCGACCATGCGCGAAGAGTTCCGCCACCAGGAGGCTCGACGCGTCGATGGTCGAGGAATCACCGTTCACCGACGACGAGAGCCGATCGAGCACCCCGATTCGAAGCCGAGCCCATTCCCGACGTCGCGAGGAGCTGCCGATGTCTGACGAGCCTTTCGCCGAGCCTGACGGGCCGTAGTTCGTCCGCGCCGAGAACCTGATCCACGATCACCTGGCGCCTGGAGTCGATCCCGGCTTCGAGTGGTCGGACCCGGCTCCGCGCGCCGAGCGCGAGCCGGACCGCGAGCCGCGCTTCAAGCTGCCCGAGCGCCAGCCGGGGCGCCGAGTCGCAGTTCGGACGACGGCGAGCCGAGTCGCGAGCCCGAGCCCGCAGAGCGAGGTGCGGATCCTTCGCGCCGTGCCTGACGAGGGCCCCGTTGCCGCGCTCATCGCGGACTCCGACAACCACCGCAAGGAAGTCGCGAGCCGAGTCTCGCTCCTCTTCCCGCGTCCCGAGACGACCGAGTGGTCGGTGAGCGAGGTCGGCTACGACCGCACGCGGCGCGCTCAGCCGGGCACCGGCGACGACGCCGGGTAAGAAACCCCGGTCAACTCCTCTGCCGAGCTGAGCCTTACGCACGCTCCATCGGCGCGGCGAGAGCGGGGGCAAAGAGGTGGCGGTTGATCTCGGCCAGGCCTTCGAGGTCGTGGACGTCCTCGTCGAGGTAGGGCACCTCGATGACGTCCTCGGCGCCGAGCTCCGAGGTCGAGGCGCTCGATGTTTCGCCGGTCGCGCTCGGCGAGGAGGCGGTAGTCCTCGTAGTTCGAGGCGACCCGTCCGCCGAGGTCGGCGCCGAGGAGCTCGGTGAGCTCTGCGTCCGAGATCGTCGAGATCGCACCCGGCGACGGTGCACCTTGTTCACGATCGCGCCGCCGAACGGCAGGCCCTGCTCGGCGAGCTTGCCGCGGAAGAACGACGGCCTCCGCGATCGTCTTCGGACTGCGGCCCGCAGACGACGAGGAAGGTGCTCCGCTCGTCGGCGAGCAGCTCGTTCACCTTCGTCGCGCGCTCGCGAAAGCCGCCGACCATGCCGGAGAACGAGCCGAAGAACTCGGAGAGGTCCTGGAGGAGGTCGACGCCGGTGATCCGTTCTCAGGATCGAGAACATCACCGAGGTGCCGCGCCCGGCAACCTTTGCCGCAAACCCGGTCGGCGCCAGGAAGACCTGCAAGGAGCGCCCCTCGATGAACTGGAGGAGGCGGTTGGGCGCCTCCAGGAAGTCGAGCGCGTTTCGCGACGGCGGCGTGTCGAGGACGAGGAGGTCGTAGCGGTCCTCCGACCAGATCTCATAGAGCTTCTCCATCGCCATGTACTCCTGCGAGCCGGCGAGCGCCGAGGAGAGCTCGCTGGTAGATGCGGTTCGAGAGCACGGCGTCGCGCGTCTCCTCGTCGGGCGCGTGCTTGGCGACGACCTCGTCGAAGGTCGCCTTCGAGTCGAGCATCATCGCCCACAGCTCGCCGTCGCCGGGATCGATGCCCGCCTGCGGTGAAGAGCGCGGGATCGACCTGCCGCTCGACGTTTCCGAGCTCGGGCAGGCCGAGCGAGTCGGCCAGGCGCTTGGCCGGGTCGATCGTGAGGACGGCGACCTTGAGCCCGCGCGCCGCCATCCCCGCGGCGATCGCGGCCGACGTCGTCGTCTTGCCCGACGCCGCCGGGGCCGGCGCAGATCAGGACGCGCTTGCCGTCCGACGAGGCTCGGCGACGGAGCGTCATGGGATCGCCTCCACCGAGCGCTCGCGAAGCTCGTCCGCGCCCAGCTCGGGCTCGAACAGGAAGGGGAGCGTGGTCACGGGCGCCCGGGTGATGCTCGCCGAGGCGGGCGAGCTGCTCGCGCTGAGCGCTGCGAGCGCCGGCTGCACGGCGAGCGCCGCCGCGATTGCGTCGCGAGCGGCCGCCGAGGCTGCGTCGAGCGCTCGGCCGCGAGCGATCTCGAGTCCGCGGCGCTGAAGCGCTCGGGGTAGAGCCCGTTCATGAAGATGCGATCGACGGCGACGCCGACGGTGCGCGTCAGGTCGCGCTCGAGGCTCGCCGTCTCGTTCACCGGCATCTCCTCGGGCAAGCGCGACGATCGCCACGCCGGTCTTGCGGTGGTTGGTGATGAAGCGGTGGAGCGTCTCGGCCTGCGAGGCGATCGGGCCGACCCGGGCGACGTTCGCGAACGTCCGCGGTGTCTGGAGGAAGCCGACGCCGTGGCCGGTCGCGGGCGCGTCGACGATCACGAGGTCGTACGGCTTCGCCGCCCTTGATCTTGCGCTCGTCGAGCGCGAGCTCCCAGATCTTGCCGATCGTGACCAGCTCGCGAAGGCCCGGGCGTCGCGGCCGCCAGGTAGGTGAAGAGCTTCGAGCGAAACAGGAGGTCGCGCATCGCCTTCACCTTCAACGCGAGCAGGACGTACTCGCGCATCGCCTCGTCGGGGTCGATCGAGATGCCGAAGAGGTTCGGCAGAAGCTCGGTCTCGGTAAAGCCGACGTTGCCGCGGTGAAAGGCATGCGAGATGCGCTCCTGGGAGGACGACCTCGCAGACGATCGTGCGCTTGCCCGAGCTCGGCGGCCTTGAGTCCCAGCGCGAGCGCGACCGTCGACTTGCCGACGCCTCCCTTGCCCGTGACGATCACGAGCCGCTTGTCGAAAAGGTCCTTAGGCACGCCCAACGATCCTTTCACGCGCGTTCTTTATTCACGAGAAGGAAAGCCCGGCGCAGATGCGAATAGTCGCGAGCGTATGGGTCTTTTTAATCGTGCAACTCGCCACTCGGGCGGACACGGCGGCGGACTTGGTCCGGCGACCGAAGGCCGCGAAGCCAGCGACACAGACCTCGGCGCAGAGCTCGCCGAGCTGGGAGAGCTCGTGCCCGAGCGCGTCAGAGGGGTCGAGGCACCTCACACGAGGCCGACGCTCTCGAGCCGTCGCGGAGACCGAGCCGGTGGACGAAGTCGCCGACGTCGCTCGAGGAGCTGGAGGCGGCCGAGGAGGCCGGCTCCGATGAGGTCGAGGTGGCGGCCGAGGAGTCGAGCGAGCCGGACTCGCCCGGGCCCGAGGCCACGACCGAGCTTGACGTGCCGTCCGATTCCGGCACGAGCGCAGTCGCCGACCCGGACGCCGACCGCATCTCCTTCGAGGACGCGCTGTCGCCGCGGCGCGGCGCGATCAGCGCCGGCACGCCCAGCCTGGACGAGTCGGAGGCGAAAAGCCGGTCGGCACCGCCAAGGTGATCTCGTTCGCGAACCAGAAGGGCGGCGTCGCGAAGACCACGACGACGCTGAACCTTGCGGTCGCGTTCGCCGAGATCGGGCCATCGCGTGCTTTGCATCGACCTGGACCCGCAGGGCAACCTGACGATGAGCCAGGGCATCGACCCCGACAAGGTCGAGAAGTCGATGTACGACGTGCTCGTCCATCACATCCCGCTCACGGACGTGATCCAGCATCGCGAGATCGACATCGCCGTCGCCTCGATCGACCTGGCCGGCGCCGAGATCGCGATGTCGACCCAGATCGGCCGCGAGCGCTCGCTCGAGAAGGCGATCCGCGGAGTCGAGAACGACTACGACTTCGTCTGCATCGACACGCCGCCGAGCCTGGGGCTCCTGACCGTGAACGCGCTCACCGCGTCGAACAGCGTGATCGTGCCGGTCCAGTGCGAGTACCTCTCGATGCGCGGGCTGATGCAGCTCCAGAACACGCTCGAGATGATCCGCGAGAACCTGAACCCGAAGGTCCAGGTCGAGGGCATCCTGCCGACGATGCTCGACTCGCGGACGGTCCACGCCAAGGAGGCGGTCGAGATCCTCGAGGAGAACTTCGGCGACCTCGTCTTCAAGTCCCGGATCCGCAAGGCGATCAAGTTCGCCGAGGCACCGGTGCGCGGTGCCAGCGTCCTGAAGTACGATCCGCAAGTCGAACGCCGCGGACTACTACCGGGAGCTCGCCAAGGAGGTTTTGACCCATGGCGCGACGTAAGAGGGCAAGCATGAGGGAGGGTCCCCTCGCGGACCTGTTCCGCTCGACCGAGGAACCCGAGGATCCGCCCGAGGCGCCGCCGCTCCCGCCGCGCCGCTCAGGAGCGCGAGCGCGACGAAGAGACGCGCGTGATGCCCGCGGTGCCTGAGCCCGAGGCCCGCGAGCCCGAGCCCGAGCCTCGACGAGCCCGCGACGAGCCCGCGCCGCCCGACGCCCGAGAGCCCGAGCCGCCGAGCCCGTGCGCCGATCTTCGACGTCGAGGACGAGGACCCGGTCGCCGAGGCTCGAGCGCGCCCGGCGCCAAGGAGCGCCTGTCCAGGATCTTCGCCGAGGACGCCGAGCCGTCGGCCGCGCATGTACGGCCGCGACGAGCCCGACTACTCGCGCAGCTTCGAGGCCCCGGGCCCGCACACCCCGGTGATCCGCGTCGTCGGCGTCGGCGGCGCCGGCGTCAACGCGGTCAACCGCATGGTCGAGGCCGGGATTCCCGGCGTCGAGTTCATGGCGATCAACACCGACCTTCAGTCGCTCCAGCAGTCGCTGGCCGACGTCACCGTGCATCTCGGCACCGGCGCCAGCCGCGGGCTCGGCGCCGGCTCGAACCCCGAGCTCGGCTACCGCTCCGCCTTCGAGGAGCAGGACAAGATCAAGCGACTCCTCAAGGGCTCGGACATGGTCTTCGTCGCCGCCGGCGCCGGCGGCGGCACCGGCACGGGCGCCGCACCGGTCGTCGCTCGCCTCGCGCGCGACGTCGGCGCGCTCACCGTCGGCATCGTCACCAAGCCGTTCCGCTTCGAGGGCACGCGCCGCGCGACGCAGGCCGACGACGGGGTGGACGCGCTCGCGTCCGAGGTCGACACGCTGATCGTGGTCCCGAACGAGAAGCTCCTCTCCGTCCTCGCGAAGAACACGACGATGATCGAGGCCTTCCAGGTCGCCGACGACGTCCTGCGCCAGGGCGTCCAGGGCATCTCCGAGCTGATCACCCTTCCGGGCCTCATCAACCTCGACTTCGCCGACGTCCGCACGACGATGCGCGACGCCGGCCAGGCGCTCCTCGGCATCGGCATGGGCGCCGGCGACAACCGCGCCGTCACCGCGGCCGAGAAGGCCGTCTCGTCGCCGCTCCTCGAGACCTCGGTCACCGGCGCGCGCTCGATCCTGCTCTCGATCACGGCGGGCGCGGACCTGACCCTGCTCGAGGTCTCCGACGCCGCCAAGGTCGTCCAGGAGGCCGCGCACCCCGACGCCAACATCATCTTCGGCGCCAACATCGACGAGTCGCTTGATCGACCAGGTCTGGGTCACCGTGATCGCGACCCGCTTCGACGGCCGCGGCCGTAAGGCCGACGGCTCCACCGGCGACGAAGCGCGAGGCCGGCACGACCTCGACCGTCGACGCGCCGCCCGCCGAGCGCCGCGCCGGCACGGCGCAAGGAGTTCGAATCGCGCCCGCGCGACCTCGAGCTCGACGTGCCCGAGTTCGTGCCGGCGCAACGATACCGAACTGATCGACCTCGCACCCTGCATGAGGGTGCGAGCCGGATCTCGTTCAGGTTGCGGCTGACGGTTACGACTGAGCCAAGAGCTCCTCGAGGCGGTCGTACGTCTCGTTCATTCCGATCTCCATGCCGGAGCAGAGCATGCCGTCGCGCTCCTCGGCGAAGTGGAACGTCGAGGTCGCGATGACCCGGGTGCGTCCGTCGCCCAGGTCCTCGAGCTCGGCCGCGTCGACCGAGATGTAGCCGGGCATCCCGTCCCACTCGAACGTCTGGACGACGCGCTCGACGGCTCTCGAGCTCGCGGAACGTCCCGCTGAACCCGTGGGTGCCGTCCGTCGCCCTCGCAGACGAAGCGCCAGCGCCCGCCGACCTTGACGTCCATCTCCTCGACGGTGGTCGTGTCCTGGTGCCGGCCCCACCACTTGGGGATCAGCTCGGGATCCGTCATCGCCTCATAGACCTTCTCGCGCGGCGCGTTGAACACGCGCTCGCGCCCTGATCTCGCGCTCGCCCACGGCCTCGACCGTGAGCTTGTCCGCTCTGTGCTGTGTCAGCTCATTGCTGGCTCCTTCCGGTTGTTGACTTTCCAGCAGCTCTCCGAGGCGATCGAGCCGGGCCTCGAGCGCAGCGCGGTGCCGCTCGATCCACCACTGGGCCGGATCGGGCCCGGCCGGATCGAGCGAGCAGCGCCGCTGGCGCCCGACCTTCTCCGTCGCGACCAGGCCGGCGTCCTCGAGCACCGCGACGTGCTTCTTCATGCCCGTCAGGGACATGCCGAAGGGCGCCGCGAGCTCGGAGATCGTCGCGCTGCCGGCAGCCAGCCGGTCGAGCACGGCACGGCGCGTGGGGTCTGCCAATGCGCCGAAGGCCCGGTCGATTCGCTCTCGTTGATACTGAACCATCTAGTTCAGTATTACACATCTCGCACGACGAAACGTCCGTGAGCACCCCCTATAGGGGTCAGATGCCGGAGTCAGATCCCTTGACGTGCCGAGTTCGGCCGAAGCCGCGCTTAAGCTGCGCCGCATGAGCGACGGGGAGTCGTCGCCGGCGGGCATCCCGCCACGGCCGAGGCGGGCGCGTGGGCGCTCCGCGCAGGGCGGCAACGCGGTGGACGCCGCCGTGGCGGCCGTGCTCACCTCGTTTGCGGCCGAGAGCTCGCTCACCGGGCTGGGCGGAGGCGGCTACATGCTCGTCCACGACGCGGATCGCTCGACGCTGATCGACTTCTTCGTCGCGGCGCCCGGGCAGGGCCGGACACGGAGCGGACGTCCGAGCTGGTCGCGGCTCCCGTGGAGTTCACCGACTCGGTCTCGCAGGTCTTCAACATCGGCGCGGCGTCGTGCGGCGTTCCCGGCACCGCCGCGGGCCTCGAGCGCGCGCTCCGGGACTTCGGCTCGATGCCGCTCTCCGAGCTGGTCGGGCCGGCGATCTCGGCGGCCCGCGACGGCGTCGCGATCGACGCGATGGGCGGCTACCTGTTCAAGATCCTCTCGCCGATCCTCGTCCACGAGCCCGAGGGCGCCGCGATCTACGCGCCGGAGGGACGGCTCCTGGGCGAGGGCGACACCTTCCGCTTCCCCGAGCTCGCCGACGCCCTGGAGCTCTTCGCGGCCGAAGGCTCGGAGCCCTTCTACCGGGGCGAAGTCGCGCAGCAAGGTGAGCGAATGGGTGCTGGAGCGCGGCGGGACCCTGGCGCCCGAAGACCTTGCCGCCTACGAGCCCGTGGTGCGCGAGCCGGTGCGGGCGCGCTTTCGCGACCGTGAGGTCGTGACCAACCCGCCGCCGTCGTCGGGCGGAACCCTCATCGCCTTCGCGCTCGAGCTGCTCGAGCGGATCGGCTCGCCGGGCGTCGAAGAGCTGGTCGCGGTGATGGCCGAGGCGCAGGACGCGCGAGCGGACGACTTCGTCCGCGGCCTTTCCGAAGAGGGCTTCGCCTCGCGCTTCCTGGATCCGGAGGCGCTTGCCAAGGCCGTCCCGGGCGCGTCTCGAGCCGCCTTGGCTCGACCACGCACATCACCGCGATGGACGGCCGACGGATGCTGCGCGTCGGTGACCTGCTCGAACGGCACCGGCTCGGGCCTGGTGGTGCCTGGCACCGGAGTCCACGTGAACAACATGCTCGGCGAGGAGGACCTGAACCCGCTCGGCTTTCACCTCTGGGAGGCGGGGTCGCGCCTGCCGTCGATGATGTCGCCGACGATGATCCTGCGCGACGGCGAGCTCGATGGCCGGGCTGGGAAGCGCGGGCTCGAATCGCATCCGCTCGGCGATCGTCCAGGTGATCCTGCGCCTGGTCGACGACGGCATGGGCGTGGACGCCGCGGTCGAGGCTCCCCGCGTCCATTTCGAAGGCGCGGTCGTGAGCGCAGAGCCGGGGATCGACGCCGACGCGCTGGCGCGGATCGAGGCTCGGGGGCCGAGGTCGATCGCTGGGCCGAGCGCAACATGTTCTTCGGCGGCGTCCAGGCCGTCACCCGCGATCCCGAAACGGGTGAGCTGAGCGCGGCGGGAGACCCCAGGCGCGGCGGCGCGGTCGCGTTCGCCTGAGCGGACCGAGCCTAGGGCTAGACCGAAGGTGACCTTGCCGTTCATCTTCGCCGCCTCGGCGATCTCGCGCGAGCGCTTGAGCATGCCGACCAGGTCGTGGAGCGCCTCGCCGAGGAGCTTCATCCGCTCGTCCTCGGAGCGAAGCTCGAGAAGGCGCTGCTTGGTCAGGACCGGCAGCTCGACGCGGGCGGCGATCGCGTAGGCGTCGCTGTCGTCGAGGCCCGTCGATCTCCGGCTCGGAGCCCGACACGCGGCGCACCAGGTCGGCGAATGTCTCGCGGGCGTCGTCGGCGGCCTCGGGGTCGGCCGGGCCTCGTCGTCGGACCGGGCACGGCCTCGACCTCGCCGGCCGGGTACTCCGCGCCGTCGAAGCGCTCGAGCACCCTGAAACGGCTCGCTCGCCGGTGACGACGATGTCCATGCGCCCGTCCTCGAAGCGCTCGAGGACCTCGGTCACGCGCGGCCGTGCAGCCGATCCGCCGGGCGCTGCCGTCGTCGTCGCGAAGGACGACGCCGAACGGCTCCTCGGCCTCCAGGCAGTGCCCGATCATGCGCTTGTAGCGCTCCTCGAAGATGTGGAGCGGCATGAGCTCGCCGGGCAGGAGGACGACGGGCAGCTCGAAGAGCGGAAGCTCGCTTGTGGCGTCGTCCGTCCACCCTGCAAAGTGTAAGCGCGAAGCGGGCATGCGCGGCGATCGCACCTGCGATCGGACAGAATGCGCGCTCGATGAGCGATCGACTGGGAATCCGAAGGCCTCCTCGAAGGCACCGAAGGCAAGGCTCGCGAGGGCCGCCGCGAGCTCCTCGACGAGCTCCACGAGTCCGGGCTCGAGCCTCGAGCGAGCTTCGCGAGGCCGTTCAGGAGGGACGGCTCGTCCTGTTGCCGCTCGAGCAGGCGCTCTCGGGCGACGGGCCGCGCCTGACCCGCGACGGAGGTCGCCGAGAAGTCGGGTGTCGACGTCGAGTTCCTCCGCAAGAACTGGCGGGCGCTCGGCATGACCGAGCCCGAGGACGACGAGAAGGTCGTTCACCGAGCGCGACGTCGAGGCGGCGAAGCTCGTGAAGCAGCTCACCGACATCGGGATTCCCGAGGACGAGATGCTCCAGGTCTCGCGCGTCATCGGCATGACCATGTCCCAGCTGGCCGCCGCCAACCGGGGCTGGGCGTCCGCGTCTTCGCCGAGGAGGGCGACTCGGAGCTCGAGGTCGGAAAGCGCTTCGCCGCGATCGCCGAGGGCGTCGGGCCGCTGCTCGGCTCGGTCCTCGAGTACGCGCTTCAGCTCCACATGCGCGAGCAGATCCGCCACGACGCGTTCGCGTCGGCGGAGATCTCGGCCGAGGTCGAGGCGCGGCCTCGAGATCGCGGTTGCTTTCGCCGACCTCGTCGGCTTCACCAAGCTCGGCGAGCGGCTCGATCCGGCCGAGATCGGCGACCTGACGGACGAGCTCTCTGAGATGGCGGCCGACGTCGCCGGCGGCCCGGTGCAGGCTCGTGAAGCTGATCGGCGACGCGGTGATGCTGACCTCGCAAGACCCGAAGTGCCTGCTGGACGCGGCGCTCGAGCTGGTGGCCGCCTCCGAGGAGAGGGGTGAGGGCTTCCCGCTCCTTCGCGCCGGCGTCGCGCACGGCCGCGTCGTCGCGCGCGGCGGCGACTACTACGGCCGCCCGGTCAACCTCGCCAGCCGGATCACGGCCATGGCGCGCGCCCGGAAGCGTGGTCTGCGACGAGGCGATGCACGACGCGCTCGAGGACGCCTACAGATGGTCGTTCGCCGGCGCTCGGAGCCTCAAGGGCATCGACGGCGAGCAGAAGCTCTTCCGCGCCCGGCCGAAGTCAAAAGAAGGCTGAAACCTCAGGCTCATGTCGCGAGGATCGCCGCCGCGGCTGCCTCGCCCGAGCGCACCGCGCCGTCCATGTAGCCGCACCACCTCGTCGGCGTACTCCGTGGCGGCGAAATGGAGCGGGCCGGCGGGCTCGCGCAGCGCCGGCCGTGCTGGGCGAGGACGCCTGGGCCGAGGTTCGAGACGGGCCCGCCTCGCGTCCACTCGTCGGCGAGCCAGTCGCGCTCGAAGAACGCGGTCGGCATCGAGCGCCTTGGCCCGAACAGGCGAGCGAAGGTGCCAAGCGCGACGTCGCGCCGCCCGGCGTCCGGCAAGCGCCGTGTAGCCAGGCGACGTCCGCAGCCGCCGACGAAGCCGACCAGCGCGCCCGGCGTGCCCGACGGCGGCGAGTTGTCGAAGGTGATGCTCACCGGTCCGTCGGTGCTCACCGCCCTCGCCGCTCAGGCCGTCCTCGCGCCAGAACGGCTCGGCGTAGGTGGCCGTCACCTTGATCAGGTTGCCGCCGCGCCACGCCTCGGCGAGCGCGGCGTGCGACTCGGGCAGCGCCGGGCTCGAACGAGATCTCGCCGCAGGAGCGAAGGTGGCACCGCGATCACGGCCTGTCGGGCCCGCGCCGCCCGTCGCCTTCGCTCGCGACCTCGACGCCGTCCTCGTCCCAGCTCACGTCGGTGACCGGGACGCCAAGGCGAACCCGATCGCCGAGATCGGCCGCCATCCGCTCGGCGATCAGCGCCGAGCCGCCCACGATCCGGTCCTGCTGTGCGCCGCCCTCGACGTCGAGCAGCTTCTCGAAGCCGCCGCCCGCCGCCATGTAGGCGAGCGCCCACAGGAGCGAGAGCTCGCCCGGCTCGGCGCCCCAGACGGTCTTGCAGCTGAGCGCGATCAGCTCACGGGCCGCGCGTGTGCGAGTGTTCTGCGTCGATCCAGTCGCCGAGCGTGAGCGAGTCGAGCTCCGCGGCGTCCGTTGGCTTCCCATGGCGCGGCGGGATCGACCTTGCGCACGGCCCGCCCGAGCTTCAAGCGAGCGAGCGCCAGGTCGGCGAGGACGAGCGGCGAGAGCTTCGGGATCGTCCCGCGATAGCGCCGCAGGCGCCCGTCCGCTCTCGATCACGTTGTGACCTTCGGTGCGGGTCGGGAACGTCTCGAGCCCCAGCTCTGCGATCAGGGCCAGTACGCGATCCTGCGTCGGCCCGACCCACTGGCCGCCCATCTCGGTCACCTCGGACTCCGAGATCGGCTCGTTCACCGTTCGACCGCCGACCCGATCTCGCGCCTCGAGCACGACGACGTCGGCGCCGCCCTCGGCAAGTCGCCGCGCGGCGACGAGCCCGGCGATGCCCGCGCCGACGACGGCTACGTCTCTCTCGTGCCGAGCGCTCACTCGCCGCAGTCTCGCGTACGGGCGGACGTTCCGCAGGTGTCAGGCGGCCTTGCGGGCGCTGAAGACGAGGTTGTAGAAGAGCTGCGCGGGCAGGCGGGGCTCGAGCAGCGCCTCGTCGACCTTTTGCAGGGCGATGTAGCTCCGAAACGCGAACCGGCGCCAGGTGAACGGAACGTCCGCGGGCTCCGCGCTCGATTCCAGCGAGCGCAGGATCCAGCCATAGGCATTGGCTAAAAGCTCCTCGCCCTGGACGCGGACTTCGGTGAAGCCGGCTTCGCCCAGCCAAGTTCTGAGCGCGCCGGGATCGAACGAGTGGACGTCCACCTCGCTTTCGAGCGAGTGGTCGTGCGCCTCGACCGGATCGTGCCCGTTGGCCGCCCTGGCTTGCAACAGCGCCCGCCAGGCAGGTGCCGACGCGGTGCCGATCCGCTTTGGCACGGCTGCGAGGCGGTCGCCGTTTCGTGACGGCTCGCCGCAGAAGACGATCGGCGCCACCCGGCCTCAGGACGCGATCGAACTCGCGCAGGGCGATTGCGACGTCCGGGATGTGGTGAAGGACGGCGTGTCCGAGCACGAGGTCGAAGCTCTCGTCCTCGAAGGGCAGAGACTGTGCGTCCGCCTGCCTGGTCTCGACCCGGTCAGCGAGCCCCAGCGAGCCCGCCGTCGCGCTCAAGCTCGAGAGCATTCCGGTCGAGACGTCGGTGGCGACCAGCCGCTCGATCACCCCCTCTTGCATCAGGTTGAGCGAGAAGTAGCCAGTGCCCGAGCCAATCTCGAGCGCTTCAGAAAACGGACGGCTGGGAACCTCGCCGAGCGCTTTTGAGAGCTTCTGGCGTGTCTGCTTGCGTCCGAGCTGCCCGAAGTCGATGCCCCACTTGGCGTCGTACGTCGACGAGGCCGCGTCGTGGTAGCGCTCGTTTACGTCCCGGATGTGCTCGGGCGTCGCCGTCGGAGAGGCCGGCATAGGGCGAAGAGGGTAGTTGGGCCCTGCGCTCGAGACGCCGAAGCAGGCTGCTTCTACGATCCTGCGCCCGTGTCCTACGTGCAGGCAAACCAGCCCGAGGGCGTCCCACCGCTGTCCCTCACGGGCGAGCGGACGCTTCCGGACGTGCCCGAGGAGAACTACTGGTACCGGCGTCACCTGGCCGTCTACGAGTGGATCGCCGAGCGGACGCGCGGTCTTCGCGTGGCCGACCTTGCCTGCGGCGAGGGCTACGGCTCGGACGTCCTGGCGAAGACCGCCGCTCAGCGTGGTCGGAGTCGACGCCAATCCCGAGGCGTTCGAGCACGCGCGGCTTCGCTATACGCGCTCGCAACCTGCGCTTCGAGCGCGGTCTCGTCGAGGACTTCGACGAGCCGTGCGACGCGGTCGTCTTCCTCCAGACGATCGAGCACATCCACGACGAAGCGCGCTCTGTTGACGCGGATCGCAAAGACCGCGCCGTGCGCCTACATCTCGACGCCCAACCGGCTGACCCTTGCGCCCGAGGGCGCCGAGAAGTCCGAGAACCCCTGGCACCTTCGCGAGTACACGGCGGCCGAGTACTCGCGAGCTCCTGGCGCCACACTTCTCCGAGGTACGGCTTCTCGGGCTCTTCCATGCGCGAAAGCTCCGCGCGCATGAGGTCGCGCTCGGGCTGGGATGGGACCGCGTCCACCAGGCGTTGCGCCTGACCAAGCCGTTCTACGACCGGTTCACGCCCGCGATCGCGGCCTCGGACTTCGTCCTGCGAGACGAGGCGGAATGCGACCTTGACAAGGCCCTCGACTTCTTGGCCGTGCTGAGAGCGTGAGCGCCGAGCCGGGGGGCCAGTCGAGCGGGATGCTCGCAATCGTCCTTCATTCCCACATGCCGTACGTCGAGGGGTTCGGGACCTACCCGTTCGGCGAGGAGTGGCTGTTCGACGCCGTCCTTCGCTCGTACCTGCCGGTCCTGGAGGTCGCCGAGCGGCTGACGATGACCGTGACGCCGGTCCTCGCCGACCAGCTCGAGGCGCCGGGCGTTGCCGAGCGGCTCGACGCGTTCGGCGAGGAGTTCCGGCTCGCGAGCTCGATGCCTGCCGACGCCGAAGAGCAGAACGGCGAGTTCCGGGCGCCGTGCCTCGACGAGGCGGATCGCTACCGGCGCGGGCTCGCGCGGCTCGAGGCGGCCGGTGGTCCGCTCGGCGCTTTCCAGGAGGCTGAGCGCGAGGGGCGCGTCTCGCTCATGACCTCGAGCGCCACGCACGCCGTCCTGCCGCTACTCGCGACCGACTCGGCGCGGAACCTCCAGCTCGACGCCGGCCTTCGCTCGCACCGGCGGCGCTTCGGCGAGCCGGACGGGATCTGGCTTCCCGAGTGCGCATACGACGCCGGGGCTCGAGGACCTGGTCGCTCGCCATGGCTTCACCCACTTCTGCGTCGACCAGTCGGCTCACGAGGAGCCGCTCGCCGCGCTTCGCCCGATCGCGACCGAGGCCGGGCCCGTCGCCTTTCCGATCGACTGGGAGGCAGTGTCGTGGCTTTGGTCGCTCGACGGCTATCCGTCGGATCCGGTCCACACCGACTTTCACCGCGAGTCCTTGCGCGGCGCGCGGGTGTGGTCGATCGGGGGCGCGATCCGCGATCCCGAGGCCGCGGGCAAGGCGCGTGCGCGCGAGCAGGCGCGCGAGTTCGTCTCGCGGCGATCTCGAGCGCTTGGCGGGCCACCGCGAGCGACACGGCTCGGAGGGACTTGTGCGTGTTCGCCATCGACACAGAGCTCCTCGGCCACTGGTGGTGGGAGGGGCCCGAGTGGCTCGCCGAGGTGGTGAGCGTCGGCCGAGGCCAACGGGGTCGAGCTCGTCACGCTGGCGGACGCGCTGGAGCGGGTCGAGCCCGAGGCGGGTCGCCCGCTTGCGCGCTCGAGCTGGGGCGAGCACAAGGATCTCTCGACCTGGGACTCGCCTGAGGTCGTCCGATATGGCGTGGGGCGCGCGCCGGCTCGAGCTTCGGCTCCTGCGAGAGCTGGCGGCGCGGCGGCTCGCGCCTGAGCGCGCAGAGCGAGCCGTGCGTGAGCTGCTCGCGCTCCAGGCGAGCGACTGGGCCTTCCTCGACAAGCGCCGCCAGGCCGGGGACTACCCGTTCGTCCGAGTGACCGATCACGCCCGGGCGCATGCTCGACGCCATACACTCCCCGCCCGCTCCCGCGCCGAGCCTTCGCAACCTGGCGCCTGATCTCAGCCTCGCCCCGCTGACCGCCCCATGACTCAAGACCCGATCCACGCGTCCTCATCCTCTCCTGGGAGTACCCGCCGCTGATCGAGGGCGGCCTCGCCCGGCACGTCCGCAAGCTCTCCGAGGCGCTCGTCGACCTCGGCACCGAGGTCCACGTGCTCACTCGCGGCGGCGAGGAGTCGCCCGCCGACGAGGTCGTCGCCGGCGTCCACATCCACCGCGTGATCGAGCCGAAGCGCCCGACCGAGCTCGCCGAGTTCGTCGCCTGGGTCGAGCGCATGAACTCGGACATGCTCGCCGCCGGCGTCGAGCTTGGCGACCGCTTCGAGTTCGACCTCGTCCACGGCCACGACTGGCTCGTCGCGATGGCCTGCGACCACCTCGCCCGCCGCTTCGACTGCCCGCTCGTGACGACCATCCACGCCACCGAGCACGGCCGCCACCAGGGCTGGGTCGACAAGCACCCGCAGTCCTACATCCACGGCGTCGAGCGCTGGATCACCAACCGCGCCGACCGCGTGATCGCCTGCTCGTACTACATGCGCGAGCAGGTCGCCGACATCTTCGGCGTCGACGAGGAGCGGATCTCGGTGATCCCGAACGGCATCGACCCGGGCGACCTGCGCTATCGGCGAGGAGCCCGAGCTCGCGCGCATGCGCGGCGCGTTCGCCGAGCCGGACGAGAAGCTCGTGCTCCTGATCGGCCGCCTCGTCTACGAGAAGGGCTTCCAGCTCGCGCTCGAGGCGATGCCGCGCGTGATCGCCGAGGCGCCCGGCACCCGCTTCCTGGTCGCCGGCTCGGGCACGCACGAGGAGGAGCTCCGAAAGCAGGCCGAAGAGCTCGAGCTGACCGAGCACGGCACCTTCCTGGGCTGGATCGGCGACGACGTCCTCCACTCGCTCTACCGGATCGCCGACGTCTGCGTCGTGCCCTCGATCTACGAGCCGTTCGGCCTCGTCGCGCTCGAGGCGATGGCATCGGGCTGCCCGTGCATCGTCGCCGACACCGGCGGCCTGCGCGAGGTCGTGCCCGACGACGCGCGCCGGCCTTCGCTTCCGCGCCCGCGACCCCGAGGCGCTCGCCGACGTGGCCGTGCGCGTCCTGTGCGACGAGGAGCTGGGCCAGCGGCTCGGTCGCCGAGGGCCTCGACCACATCCGCAGCTTCGACTGGGCCGACGTCGCCGCCGACACCGCCGAGCTCTACGCGGAGCTCGCGGGCGTGGGCCGCGCCTAGAGCGCCCTGAGGCGCCCGGCGGCTTCAGCGTCCGCGGGCGCTTCGGGATCGGGCTCGACCGGGGTCGGGCCACACGAGCTCGCGCGGTGCCTCGCGCATGCGGATGACGCGCGCCGGGATGCCGCCGACGACCGCGTTGGCGGGCACGTCGCGGGCGACCACGGCGCTCGTGCCGATCACCGAGTTGTCGCCGACCGTGACGCCGCGCAGGAACGCGGCGCCGTAGCCGACCCAGACGTTCGCGCCGATCACGACGTCGCGCTTGTAGATGCCCTGGAGCGCGGATCGGGCGCTCGACCTCGACCATGCCGTGGTCGAAGTCGATGAACATCGCGCGGTCGGCGATCACGCACTGCTCGCCGATCGCGACGCGCTGGTAGGCCGAGATCGTCGCCTCCTGGCCGATCACGGTCTTGCTGCCGATCTCGACCTCGCCCTCGTGGCAGCGGATCTTGGTGCCGTCGCCGATCCAGACGAAGCGGCCGAACTTGACCGTGCCGCGCTTGGAGATCTGAAGCTCGAGATCCTTGCCGAAGAAGACCGGGCCGTCGGTCTCCCAGCGCCAGCCGGCGCGGGTGAAGAAGCGGCGCCAGAGGTAGCGCCAGAGGAGCACCGCGTAGCGGCGGTTGAGCATCCCGTTGCGCGCGCGAAGCGAAAGAATTTGAGGAGCCCGGACACGGTCGAGCAGCCTAGCCGCGGCGCCGGGAGGGCCGACTGTCAGCCTCGACCGTCAATGACCGGCGAAGCCACCAAGGAGGAATCCCTGGCAAAGCGCCTCCTGGCGCGGCGACCGGCGCGCCCTGGCGCGCGCGATCAGCCTGGTCGAGAACCGCGATCCGGCGGGCGACGAGCTGGTCGCCGAGCTCTTCCCGTCGACGGGCAAGGCGCGCGTCACCGGCATCACCGGGCCGCCCGGCGTCGGCAAGTCGACCCTGATCGGCTCGATGACGAAGCTCCTTCGCGAAGCACGAGCGCACCGTCGGCGTGCTCTCGATCGATCCCGTCGAGCCCGTTCACCCGCGGCGCCGTCCTGGGCGATCGCATCCGCCTCTCCGACCACTTCCTCGACGAGGGCGTCTTCATCCGCTCGATGGCCTCGCGCGGAGCGCTCGGCGGCCTGGCCGAGGCGGCGCTTCAGGCGGCGCTCCTGATGGACGCTGCGGGCAAGGACGACGTCCTGCTCGAAACGGTCGGAGTGGGCCAGGGCGAGATCGACGTCGTCGATCACGCCGACACGATCGTCCTGGCGCTCATGCCCGGCTCGGGCGACTCGATCCAGGCGCTCAAGGCCGGCGTGATGGAGATCCCCGACATCATCGTCGTCAACAAGGCCGACCACCCGCAGGCCGACACGATGATGCGCGAGGTGCGCGCGGTGCTGTCGCTGGGCCCGCAGCGCTCCTGGCGAGTGCCGGTCGTCCGCACCGAGGCCGTCGAACGGCGAGGGCATCGACAAGCTGATCGAGACGATCGGCGAGCATCGCGCCCACATCGAGGAGGAGGGCACGCTCGCCGAGCGCCGCGCGCGCAACCTCCGCGCCGAGGTCCTGGGCATCGCCGCGGCGCGGATGCGCCGCGAGCTGGAGACGCGAACCGAGGAGGACCCCGAGTGGGCCGAGCTCCTCGACAGCGTCGTCAGGCGCGAGACGGACCCCGCCACGCCGCCGCAAGCTGCTAGAAAGTCGCTCGATGGCTGAGAGCAACGCCCAGACGACGCGACCCGAGGCGCCGGGCCTCCGAGCCGTTCGCCTGGAGGGCCACAGCTCGACGAGATGGGCGGCGCCAGGTCGGCGGGTCGAGGGCAGGCGACGGGCGACGAATGGCTCATCGCGGATGGGCCGCTTCGGCCACTACTGCCTCGTCCCGCGCGCGACGCGTCGCCAACGGCCGTCTGGGTCCCGTACACCGCGACCAGATCCGCCGCGCCCCCGCGTCGACCGAAGCCCCGCTCGACACGAGTCGGAGCAGGCCGTGCTCGAGCCACTACGGCCTCGCGAGCTAGAGCCCCAGGCCGCGGGCGATCACCATCTGCTGGATCTCGTCGGTGCCCTCGCCGATGGTGAGGATCTTCGCGTCGCGGTAAAAGCGGCAGACCGGGTACTCCTCGATGTAGCCGTAGCCGCCGTGGATCTGGACCGCCTCCTCGCAGGCGCGGACGGCGAGGCGGCCGGTGATCAGCTTCGCCTGCGCGGCGGTCAGCGTGAACGACTCGCCCGCGTCCTTTTGGATCGCGCAGCGGTAGGTGAGCAGGCGCGCCGCCTCGAGCTGGGCCGAGATGTCGGCGATCTTGGCCTGGATCGCCTGGAACTTGCCGATCGGCTGGCCGAACGCCTTGCGCTCGTTCGCGTAGGCGATCGCCTCGTCGAGCGCGCCCTGCGCGAGGCCGATCCCCATCGCCGAGACGCCGATCCGCCCGCCGTCGAGGATGTGGAGGAACTGCTTGAAGCCGTCGCCGCGGCGGCCGAGGAGGTTCGCCTCGGGCACGCGGGCGCCGTCGAAGGTGAGCGGGCGCGTGTCCGAGGCGTTCCAGCCCATCTTCCGGTACGGCTCGCCCTGCTCGTAGCCGGGCGTGCCGTTCGGGACGATGATGTTCGAGATCTCGGGCCGGCCGTTGCTCGGAGTCCGTGACCGCCGTGATCGTCACGCAGGCCGAGATGTCGGTGCCGGCGTTGGTGATGAACTGCTTGGCGCCGTCGATCACCCACTCGCCGTCGTCGAGCTTCGCCCGCGTGCGCGTTGCGCCCGCGTCCGAGCCGGCCTCGGGCTCGGTCAGCCCGAAGGCGGCGAGCTTGCGGCCGGCGCACAGCTCGGGCAGCCACTCCTCCTTCTGCTCGGTCGTGCCCCAGAGGTTGATCGGCATCGTGCCGAGCGAGGTGTGCGCGGCGAGCGTGATCCCGACCGACGAGTCGACCCGCGCGAGCTCCTCGACGGCGAGCGCGTAGGCGAGCGTGTCGGCGCCGCCGCCGCCGTACTCCTCGGAGAACGGGATGCCCATCAGGCCCAGCTCGCCCATCTTCGCGACGAGCTCGTACGGGAACGACTTGGTGCGGTCGAGCTCCTCGGCGACCGGCGCGACCTCGTTGCGGGCGAAGTCGCGGACCGTGTCGCGGATCAGGCGCTGCTCGTCGGTGAGCGAGAAGTCCATAGGCGCGCCGAGCATAACCTTGCGAAATGCCCGCCCAGCCCGCGATCGCTCGGCGCACGCTCGGGCGGATCGCCCCTCGATCTACGCCTCGTCGAGCGCGGCTGAAGCGCCCGAGCGGCGCGGTCAGGCGGGTCCAGCTCGCTTCGCGACGCATCCGCCGTCGCGATGGTTTCGAGCGGCATCGAGGTCGACGGCGAGCGAGCCCGAACCTCACGGTCACGCGGCTGCGACGTCGTCCTCGACACGCGCCGCTCGCATGGGCATGCCGAGCCCGGTAACGCTCGCGGCGGCGTGCTCAGAAGATGGCCGGGCAGATCCGCCTCGGGATCTGGCCGCCGGCGATGCTCGAGCTGATGCGGATCGACGTCCGAGGCCGCTTCGCGAAGCCGCCGAAGGCGGCGCGACCCGCGCCTGGATCGACGTCCTGACCTAGCGACGGCGAACTCCTTCGCGAGCGCGACAGGAGGCGCACGCCGAATCCGGTCGGGCCCTTCCCGCGTACTCGCGCTCGGAGTCCCATGCGGTCCCGGCGATGTCGAGGTGGACCCATGGCTTCCGTCCACGAACTCCTCGAGGAAGGAGCCGGCGTAGATCGTGCCGCCTCGCGCTTGGAGCGCGTTGGTCAGGTCGGCGACGTGCCGGTCGTGAGCTTCTTGTAGTCGGGATGGAGCGGCAGGCGCCATGCCAGCTCGCCCGTCTTTCGCGCGACGCTTTCGACGGTCTCGGCGAAAGTCGTCGTCGTTCGAGATCAGGGCGCTGTAGGTCGAGCCGAGCGCGATCAGGACGGCGCCGGTGAGCGTCGCCAGGTCGATCGACCCGCGCCGCGCCCTGCTCGCGCACGCACCAGGTGAGGGCGTCGGCCAGGATCAGGCGGCCCTCCGCGTCGGTGTTGTTGATCTCGACCGTCTTGCCGTTGAGCTGCGTGATCACGTCGCCGGGGCGCATCGAGTGGCCCGGAGGGCATGTTCTCGGTCGAGGGGACGACGGCGACGATGTCGAGCTCGATCCCGAGCGCCGCGATCGCGCCCATCGCCTCGATCACCGCGGCGCCGCCCGACATGTCCATCTTCATCTCGTGCATGCCGGCCGACGGCTTGATCGAGATGCCTCCCGAGTCGAAGGTGACGGCCTTGCCGACGATGCCCGAGCACGTCGCCCGATCCCCGGCCCGAGTGGCGGAGCGTGATCAGGCGTGGCTCCTCGTCCGATGCCCTGAGAGACGGCGCGAAGCCCGCCCATGCCGCGCTCGGTGATCTCGTCGCGGCCGAGGATCTCGGCGGTGAGCGATTCGTGCTCGCCGGCGAGCTCCTGCGCCCGCTCGGCGAGGACGGTGGGCGTGGCGTGGTTGGCGGGGAGGCTCTGGAGGTCGCGGGCGCGGTTCTGCGCCTCGGCCGCGATTCGCGCGCCGGCCGAGTGCAGGCTCGAGCTCGGCGGGGTCGGAGGCGCCGGCGAAGACGAGGCGCTCGAGCTCGGGCGGCGGCGGATCGTCGGGGTCCGCCGAGCGAAAGCGGTCGAAGCGGTAGCTGCCGAGGATCACGCCCTCGGTGATCGCGGCGGCGGCTTCGGCCGGGTCGATGTCGCCGGCCTCGAGCGAGCCGAGATCCCAGGCGATCGCTGGTGGCGCCGCGCCGGGCGGCCTCTCCGCGACCAGGCGCGCCCGCCACGCGCAGGCGCTCGGCGCTCAGCTCGTCGGCGCTTGCCGAGGCCGACGATCGCGAGCCGCGTGCCGCCTTCCGGGAAGGCGACGCCGAGCTTCCTGAACGCCGGCCTTCGCATCGCCGGCGCCGGGCGCCTGCGGCGAGCTCGGCCGGGAGCTCGGCGCCCTCGAAGAGGGTGGTCACGTGGAGGTCGGCGTCGAGCTCCGCGAACGCCGTGGCTTCGAGTGCCTCGACCTCCATCGCGGCCGAGTCTAGGGCGCGCGTGCGGAGCGACGCTGACGGCCCCGCAATACGATTGTGCTCTCTCTTCCTCCGCTTCGAAAGGCATCTCCATATGGCAAAGACCGTGATCCTCGGCACCGCTCGCACCCCCTTCGGGAAGATGGGCGGAGCGCTGGCTTCGAAGCAGGCCACCGAGCTTGGGCGGCGCAGGCGATCGCCGCCGCGCTCGAGCGCTCCGGCGTCGACGCCGAGCAGGTCCAGCAGGTCGTCTACGGCCAGGTGCTCCAGGCCGGGCAGGGGCAGATTCCCTCGCGCCAGGCTCAGATCGAGGCCGGGATCCCCAAGGAGGTCCCCTCCGAGACCGTCAACAAGGTGTGCGCGTCGGGCATGCGCTCGATCGGGATCGCCGACCTCTCGTTCGCGCGGGCGAGCTCGAGGTCGGCGTGGCGGGCGGCATGGAGTCGATGTCGAACGCGCCGTATCTGCTTGCCCGGGGCCCGCTTCGGCTTCCGGATGGGCGACGTGACGCGCCGTTGACGCGATGACCCACGACGGCCTCACGAACCCGTTCACCGACAAGCAGATGATCAACGAGGCCTCCGAGGTCTCGAACGAGCTCGAGATCACCCGCCCCGACATGGACCGCTTCGCGGCGCGCTCGCACCAGCTCGCGGCCAAGGCGACCGACGAGGGCCGCCTGGCCGACGAGATCGTGGGCGTCACGGTCAAGTCGCGGAAGGCCGAGACCGAGGTGGTCGCCGACGAGGCGATCCGCCCGGACACGACCCAGGAGTCGCTGGCGGGCCTCAAGGCGATCGGCGGGCCCGACGCGACCCACACGGCGGGCAACGCGCCAGGCGTGAACGACGGCGCCGCCGCCGTGGTCGTCGCTTCCGATGAGTGGGCGCAGGCGAACGGCAAGGAGGCGCTCGCGACCGTCGTCTCCTACGGCCAGATCGCCGACGACTTCCCCTATCTCGCGAAGCACGCCGGCGAAGGCGGCGCAGGCTCGCGCTGGAGAAGATCGGCAAGTCGGCCGAGGACGTGGACCTGTGGGAGATCAACGAGGCGTTCGCGTCGGTCGCGCTCAACTCGCTCCACATGCTCGGAGTCACCGAGGACAACGTGAACGTGAACGGCGGCGCGATCGCCCTCGGCCACCCGATCGGCGCCTCGGGCGCTCGCATCGTCGGCGCCCTCGTCCACGAGCTCCGCCGCCGCGGCGGCGGCCTGGGCGTGGCCGCGATCTGCTCCGGCGGCGGCCAAGGCGACGCGATCGTTCTCGAAGTCGCGGGCTAGCGGCTCTCTAGCCTCGGGGGCCTGATGGCCCGATCAGCAGCATTCTTCGACCTGGACCGGACTCTGATGGCCGGCTCATCCGGCATGGCTTGGGTCAAGGCGTCCTATGACGCAGGGCTGATCTCGCGCTCGCAGATGCTTCGCTGGGCGCGCGACGGACTCGTCTTTCGCCTGCGGGGCTCGACCGACCAGACGACGCAGGAGGCGATGGAGCGGATCAAGGAGGTCCTGAACGGTGCCTCAGCTCGCGAGCTCGAGCGGCTTGGGCCGCGGGTCCTGGCCGAGGTCCTGCCGCGGATCTATCCGCAGATGCTCGACGAGGTGTACTCGCACCGCGACGAGGGACGTGCGACGTTCATCGTCAGCGCCGCGGGCAACGACCTGGTCGAGCTGGTCGCGCGCGTGCTCGGCATGGAGGGCGGGGTCGGGACTCGATACGAGATCGACGCCGAGGGCAACTTCACCGGCGAGCTCGACGGACCGTTCATGTACGGCAAGGGAAAGCTCGAAGGCATCCGCAACTTCGCCGACTCGCACGACATCGACCTGGCCGAGTCCTGGGCGTACTCCGACTCGCCTCTGACCTGCCGATGCTCCGCGCGGTCGGCAACGCGGTCGCGGTCAATCCGGACGCCGAGCTCGCCGAGCATCGCCCGCGACGAGGGCTGGCGCGTCATGCGCTTCGAGAAGCTCGGCCGCCGCCTGGCGGTGGCCGCCGCGACGATCACGGCGCTCGTGGTGGGAAGCGGCGCGGCGACGGTCGCGCGCCGGCGGGCCCCGGCGGCCGCACGGTTGCGCGCGCGGCGTTAGGGCCTGGCCGGTCGTGCCTACGGCTTGCGGCAGACGGCGAGCGCGACGAGCTTCACCTTGAAACTCTCGCTGTTCAGGGCCTTCGCCAGGAAGCCGTCGTCGGGCACCTTCTTCTTGTCCTTCGAGTCCCACGGACGCAGGGCGGTCGGCAGCATCCGGTAGCCGGTGACGTTGCTCTGCTCGCCCCAGAAGCCCCCGCCCAGGACGGCCTCGTCGGGCTTGCACGCAGCGGTCGCCGTTCCCGATTCGCCGGACTCCAGCTTCGTGGGCTGCGACTCGCGGTAGCGGACGTCGAAGTTCTGCCCGCAGATCGCGTAGGAGTCGAAGAGCGTGTCGTTTGGCGTGGGATTGGAGGCGCTTGCTCGCCAGCCGGCAGTGCTCGGCGGCAGCATCGGGGAGCTCGCGATCAGGCGGATGCCTGCGCCCGTCGCGCCGCCTCCGCCGCCGATTGGCTGGCTGGATCCCCCACAGACCGCCGATCCGTGGATGACCGCGCCGTTCTCAGGCAGAGCCGATTGAGAGCTCATGTATTCCCACTGCCCATTCGGATCGCAGATCGCATACCCCGTGAGCTTGCGAGCCCCGGCGGTGCTGCTCGCCTCGACTTGCCAGTCTGTGCCTCCCATCGGATAGGACTCGTTCAGCGCGCTCGACGCGGGCGGCCCCGAGATCGAGCCGCCGCCTCCCGTGACGTCGGCACCCCCGCAATGCACGGGCTGCGCGATCTGAGAGACCACGTCCACGTGAGTCGCTTTGTAGTAATGAAGCCCGTTCGACTTGCCGAGGCTCACGGTTGGGCCGGGCCCGCCGGCCTGCGCGACGGGCGGGATGAGGACCGCCCCGAGGAGCGCCAGCCCGGTCGCTGCATATCGCGTTCCCGCCCGCACAAGATGAGAGTATCGGCGTGGCAGGTCTGTCGCGTCGTGAGCAACCAGGCGCCACGCCCGGATTCGCCCCTGCGCGCCGTAGAGTTCTTGCCATGAGTGCGCCCGAGAAGCAGCGGACGCTCCACGACACGATGTCGGGGCACCCGGTCAAGCCGCTCTACACCGAGGAGGACCTCGAGGGCTGGGATCCCGAGCGCGATCTCGGCAAGCCCGGCGAGTTCCCCTACACGCGCGGCGTGTACGAGTCGATGTACCGCGGGCGCCTGTGGACGATGCGCCAGTTCGCGGGCTTCGGCACGGTCGAGGAGACCAACGCTCGCTTCCGCTACCTCCTCGACCACGGGCAGACCGGCCTTTCGACCGCGTTCGACATGCCGAGCCTGATGGGCCTCGACTCCGACCACGACCGCTCGCTCGGGCGAGGTCGGGGTGGAGGGCGTCGCCGTCGACACCGTCGACGACATGGAGACGCTCTTCGACGGCATCCCGCTCGACGAGGTGACCGTCTCGATGACGATCAACGCGCCGGCGGCGATCATGCTCGCCTTCTACGTCGTCGCGGCCGAGGAGAAGGGCATCTCGCCGGACAAGCTCGGCGGGACGATCCAGACCGACATCCTCAAGGAGTACATCGCCCAGAAGGAGTGGTGCTTCCCGATCGAGCCGGCGATGCGCCTCGTCACCGACATGGTCGAGTGGTGCTCGGCCGAGATGCCGCGCTGGCACCCGATCTCGATCTCGGGCTACCACATCCGCGAGGCCGGCTCGACCGCCCAGCAGGAGCTCGCGTTCACGCTCAAGGACGGCTTCACCTACGTCGAGCGGGCGATCGAGCGCGGCCTCGACGTCGATGCCTTCGCGCCGCGCCTTTGCTTCTTCTTCAACGCCCACATCGACTTCTTCGAGGAGATCGCCAAGTACCGCGCCGCGCGGCGCATCTGGGCGCGCGAGCTCCGCGACACCTACGGCGCCAAGGACGAGCGCTCGATGCTGATGCGCTTCCACACGCAGACCGCCGGCGTCTCGCTGACCGCCCAGCAGCCGCTCCTCAACATCGTCCGCACCGCGATCGAGGCGCTCGCCGGCGTCCTCGGCGGCACCCAGTCGCTGCACACCAACTCCTTCGACGAGGCGCTCGCGCTGCCGACCGAGGAGGCGGTGCGCGTCGCGCTTCGCACGCAGCAGGTGATCGCGCACGAGACCGGCGTCACCAACACGGCCGACCCGCTCGGCGGCGCCTACTTCGTCGAGAAGCTCACCGACGAGATGGAGGCGGCCGCGTACGAGTACTTCCACCAGATCGACGAGCTGGGCGGCATGGTCGCCGCGATCGAGACCGGCTTCCCGCAGCGCGAGATCGCCGACGCCGCTTTCACCTTCCAGCAGGAGGTCGAGTCCGGCCAGCGCACGATCGTCGGCGTGAACGACTACGTCCTCGAGGACGAGGTCGACCCCGCGCTTCACCGCGCCGACCCCGAGGCCGAGGTGCGCCAGCGCGCGCGCCTCGAGGGCACCCGCGCCGCACGCGACGGCGCCGCGGCCGAGGCCGCGCTCGCCGCGCTCGCCCAGGCGGCCAGGGGCGATCACGAACCTGATGCCGCTCATCATCGACTGCGCCCGCGCGCGGGTCTCAGAGGGCGAGATGGTCGAGGCGCTCCAGGGCGTCTTCGGCACCTACACCGAGCACCCGCAGTTCTAAGCCAGGGCGCTAGGGCGCCACTACGCCGGAGAGATCTGAGCTGCCGGAGGCCGGAGCCGTCTGCAGGGCCGCCAGGTTGTCGCCGGCCGGGATCCGGTCGTAGCGCTTCGTCCACTCGCCGGCGCCGTTCGCCGTGGTGGTGGCAACGAAACCCTTGATGTTCTTCGGTGAGTTACCGGGTGCGTCCCCGGTCCGAAAGATCCAGATCGTCGCGCCGCCCTCGGCACCGGATCCCTCGATCCGCGTTCTCGTGGCAGAGTCGACGACCGGCGCTTCGATCCCATCGTGGGCGTCCGGGTCCCCGTTGCCCAACCCCAGGCCACCGATGTCAACGAACCGATGAAACGGAGACCCCAGGCCGTTGTTTAGGCCTCGATTGCGCTCGATCTCGTTTCTGTCCAGCGTGCCTTCGGAAGCGGTCATAAAGATTGCGACTCCGCTGACGTTGGAGATGACGTTCTCGGACGCGCTCGTCGTGCCTCCGACCCGGTTGCGCGAGGCCTCGCCCGCGACGACGATGCCGAAGCCGGTGACCGGCTGTGGATTCGCCTGCCTCGTCGACGCCAATTCGATTTCCCTCGATGGTGTTCCTGTTTGCCGGCGCCGTGATCGATCCCGACACGGTCACCATCCCCTGGTTGAGCTGTTCCAGGTTGCCGATCACGTTGCCCTGGCCCGGCCTGCCAATTACGTTCCGGCTCCCGATCACGACGATCCCTCGGGTGTTGGACACGGGCGGCACCGCCCCGCCGCCCACCTTCAGACCGAACGTGTTCCCGGTTACCACCGCCCGCTCGCCCGCGACCGTCAAGCCCGAGGTGTTGGTCGCTAGCGCGTAGTGGTTGTCCGCCACGATCGTCGGCGCTTCCGAGTCGCTTCTGACGAACGATGCGGTGTTGGCCCCGCTCTCCCCGTCCGGGGGATCGAGTCTGGCCTGGCCTGTCGAGTCCATGCCGATCACATTGCCCCTGATCTCGAGCGATCGCGAGCCCGCCTGTTGGGACCAGGCATTACGCCCTCCGGTGATGTAGTTGCGCTCCCGCTTGCCGCCACCGATCGTGGTCCCGTCGCTTTCAGCGACGGCGACCCCATCGAACTCGTTCTCGAGCGCCGTCATCCCATTTGGGCGCAGGCCGATGAAGTTCCCCGCGATGGTCGTCTTGCGGGCGGTCTCCGCCGCACTGAACAAGCGGATGCCGGCATCTCCGCTGGTGATCGCATTGCACCCGCCGTCGCACTCAGGGCTGGCGGCGGCCGATCTCGAAAGCTTGGTCCCGACCACGTTGCCGACAGCGGGCGTCCCAGTATCCGCGTCGCCGGCGATGGAGATCGGCGAGGTGACCGAGGCCAGCGCCGCGCTCGAGGAATCCACGCCGAAAAGGTTGCCGAGGATTCGATTGCGGTCGCCCCCTGAGACCACCACGCCGGCGCTGCCGCCGGAGAACACGTTCGCGTCGCGAGCGCGCGTGCCTCCGATCACGGCGGCGTCGCTGTCGCCGGAGTCACCGCTCCCTACCTCGAGGGCGATCCCATTCCCGTTAGGGCTCGAGGTGCCGTTGAGCCGCCGTCCGAACCAGCTGTTCCGCACCTGCAGCCCGTCAGACCCGAAGGCTCGGATGCCGCCACCCATGAACCCCGATCCGTAGAGCGCCAGCCCGCGGATCGAAACGTCGTCACCGCCGATGACGAGGGCACTGTTTCCGTCGGTGGCGTCGATGCCGGCACACGGCTTGTGGAGGCCGCCGGCGCCGCAATCCCCGGCGTCGATCGTCACGTTCCGGGTGACCCCGAGAAAGCCGCTAACCAGGTCGATGGCGTCACCGAGCGTCCCATCGAAGACGGCGGGGTCGAACACGATCAGGTCGGCATTCCCGCGGTCGTTGGCCTCGGTGAGGGCGGCGCGGAGGGAGCATTGGCGGCCAGCCGTCGAAGCGTCGGTATCGCAGCGACCGTCGAGGGCGGCGTCCACATCGTCGCTGGTCGTATTGACCTCGAACGTCGCCGCGGATGAGAGCGATGGCCACAGTACGGTTGCGGTCATGACCGTGGCCAATGCGATCCCGGGCCTCATCAGTCTCCTCGGGGCCAAAGTAACAGTTAGAACCCGTCTGCGAGGGTAAAGGCTCGAAATGGCTCTCAAAGTGATGAAGAACGAGGTCGACGGCTGGGACGTCGTCCGCGAGGACGAGGACCGCGCCCTCTCGAACCACCCGACGCGCGAAGAGGCGGTCGCGGCCGCCGAGATCCGCTCGAGCGAGGAGCGGGTCAACGACGCGGGTGACACGCCCGTCGAGGTCGACACGGAGCACGTCCACGAGATCGAGGACGCGCGGACGGGCGTGAAGCCCGCCTTCCTGGGCGGCGGCGCGCTGCTCGCTCGCGATCGTCCTGCATCGCGGTGATCGTGGCGATCATCGCGGCCGTCACCGGCTTCGGCTCGTAGCGCCTCGGCCACTAAGGGCCTAAGCTCCGCGGCATGAGCGAGGCTGACAGCCGCGCGCACGATCCGCGTCGTCGTCGCCAAGCCCGGTCTCGACGGCCACGACCGCGGCGCCAAGATCATCGCCCGCGCGCTCCGCGACGCCGGCATGGAGGTGATCTACACGGGCCTTCACCAGACGCCCGAGCAGATCGTCGCCACCGTGATCCAGGAGGACGCCGACGCGGTCGGCCTCTCGATCCTCTCGGGCGCGCACATGACGCTGGTGCCGAAGGTCGTCTCGCTGCTCGCCGATCAGGGCGTCGACGACGTCGTGGTGACCGTGGGGGGGACGATTCCCGCCGACGACGTGCCCGAGCTGAAGAAGCTCGGCGTCGCCGAGGTCTTCACGCCCGGCGCCCCGACCGACGCGATCGTGGACTTCATCCGCGGCGCCGTCGGCGAGCGCTCAGCGGCCTAGCGGCGAACGAGCGTTCCTACGGATGAGTAGCGCGTCGCCGCAAGCGACGCGAACACGCGTTCCTACTCGGGCGTGATTGACTAGTCAGTCAATGGGCACGCGCACTGGGTAATATGCCCGGCGCACCCCACCCAATCCGGGGTACGCGCCACTTTCCTAAGGAGGCACCGACTTGAAGATCTGTTGTCTTGTCAAGGAGGTTCCAGACGCGGCGGTCCAGAAGAGGATCGACTCATCGCACCAAGCGTCTGGACCGCTCCGGCGAGAAGAACCTGAACCCGTTCGACACGCACGGCATCGAGGCCGCCATGCAGATCCGCGAAGGCGGTGTCGTCGACGTCGACGAGATCGTCGCGGTGACGATGGGCCCCGAGAGCGCCGTCCGCGCCCTCCACAAGGCCGTCGCGCTCGGCGCCGACCGCTCCGTGCACCTCACCGACTCGGCCCTCGAAGGCTCCGACGTCTGCGCGACGGGCTACGCCCTCGCGAAGGTGCTCGAGTCCGAGTCGCCCGACCTGGTCCTCCTGGGCCAGCAGTCGGACGACGGCGAGTGCTACACGATCGGCGCGGTCGTCGCCGACCACCTCAAGATGCCCTCGCTCACGCAGGTCATCAAGGTCGACGTGGCCGAGGGCACGCTCACGTGCCAGCGCCAGGCCGAGTACGGCTACGACACGGTCGAGGTCGACCTGCCCGCCGTCATCTCGGTCGGCGACGCGATCAACGAGCCCCGCTACCCGTCGCTCAAGGCGATCATGGGCGCGAAGAAGAAGCAGCTCGACACCAAGGCCACCGGCGACGTCGGCATCGAGGCCGACCAGGTCGGCGAGGGCGGCTCGAAGACCGCAGGTGCTCGAGATCAACCCCCCGGCCGAGAAGGCGGGCGGCGAGATCATCGAGGACGAGGACACTGACGAGACGGTCGAAAAGATCGTCGCGTGGCTCGACGAAAGGAAGCTGATCTCGATGAGCGGAATTCTGGTTTACGCCCTCCACGACGACGAGGGCAACTTCAACAACAACTCGCTCGGCGCGATCTCCGAGGCGGCCAAGCTGGCCGGCGAGATCGGCGGCGACGCCGCGGCCCTCGTGGTCGGCGACGTCGACGACGCGGCGTGTGCCGCGCTCGGCAAGTACGGCGCCGCCAAGGTCTACCGCGCCAAGTCCGTGTCCGAGGGGCTCGCGCAGCCGATCGTCGACGCGATGGCCAAGGTCATCACGGACGACGGCTACTCGTACGCCCTGTTCGGCGGCGGCCTGCTCGGCTTCGAGATCGGCGCCGGCCTGACCGCCCGCCTGAACGCGGGCGTGACCATGGAGGTCACCGCGGTCAAGGTCGCCGACGGCAAGCTCGTCGCCGAGCGCCCGATCCTCCAGGACTCGGCGATCGTCGACGTCGGCTACGTCTCCGAGCCCGGGATCATCATCGGCCGCCTGAACGCGTTCGACACGAACGAGAACGGCTCCGGCGACGCCGAGGTCGTCGACATCGAGGTCGAGCTCTCCGAGTGGTCGACGAAGGCGCGCATGAAGACCCGCGGCGACGTCGGCGACGAGGGTGCGGTCAACATCGAGGACGCCGACTTCCTGGTCGGCGCCGGTCGTGGCTTCGGGGATGCGGACAACCTCTCGATCGCCAACGAGCTCGCCGAGTCGCTGGGCGGCGCCGTCGCTTCGACCCGCGCGATCGTCGACGCCGGCTGGACGCCGTACGCGACCCAGATCGGCCAGACGGGCAAGACCGTCGCGCCGAAGCTGTACCTCGCGGCGGGCATCTCCGGCGCGATCCAGCACAAGGTCGGCATGCAGAACGCCGAGAACATCGTCGCGATCAACAAGGATCAGAACGCGCCGATCTTCGAGTTCTGCGACCTCGGCATCGTGGGCGACCTCAACAAGATCATGCCCAAGCTGACCGAGGCGATCAAGGCCAAGAAGGGCGGCTGAGCCAAGCCATGGCCGTAGCGCCGGGCGAGTTTCCGCCGCCGTTCGATCCGGCCGACTTCGTCGGTCCACCGACCGACCCCGAGGACGAGCGCCTCGAGGCCGGGATCGTGATCGTCGGCGGCGGGCCCGCCGGGCTCGCCTGCGCGAACAAGGTCATGCAGCTGCTCGAGGACGAGCCCGAGCTGACCGAGCAGCTCGGCGAGATCCCGGTGGCCGTGCTCGAGAAGGGCAAGGCGTGCGGCGCGCACAACGTCTCGGGCGCCAACATGCGCCCGTCGGCGATGGAGGAGCTCTTCCCCGAGCTCGATCCGGAGGACTGGCCCGTCTACCAGAAGGTCGAGAAGGACGCGGTCTATCTCCTCACCAAGAAGCGCGCGATCCCGCTCAAGCCGCCGCCGCCGAACTTCCGCAACCACGGCAACTACGTCACCTCGGTCGCGAAGCTGAGCCGCTTCCTCGCCGACAAGGCGGAGGAGGCCGGCGCCTACATCCTCACCGAGACCGCCGCCGACAAGCTCCTCGTCGAGGACCGGATCGTCCGCGGCGTCCGCTCGGGCGACAAGGGCCGCGACCGCGAGGGCAACGAGCGCGGCAACTTCGAGCCCGGCTCCGACCTGATCGCCAAGGCGACCGTGCTCGCCGAGGGCACGATCGGCCACCTGACCGACGCCGCGGTCGAGCTACTACGACCTCGCCGGCGACCCGAAGCGCTGGGAGATCGGCGTCAAGGAGGTCTGGGAGGTCCCGAAGCCGCTCGACCGCGTGATCCACACGATGAACTGGCCGCTTCGGCCCGGCCCGAAGTACAACGAGTTCGGCGGCTCGTTCATCTACCCGATGGGCGAGGACAAGCTCTGCATCGGCATGGTCGCCGGCCTCGACACGACCGACGCGACCTTCTCGTGCCACGACCTCCTCCAGCAGCTGAAGACCCACCCGTTCATCCGCGACCTCCTCGAGGGCGGCAAGCGGGTCGGCTGGGGCGCGAAGACGATTCCGTCAGGCGGCTACTGGTCGATGCCGCGCAAGCTCGCGGTGCCCGGGCATGGTCATGTGCGGCGACAACGTCTCGATGTGCAACATCCCCTACCTCAAGGGCATCCACTACGCGATGCACGCCGGGATCTACGCGGCCGAGGCGATCGTCGAGAGCCTGAAGAAGGACCCCGAGTCGGTGAACTTCGAGGGATACGAGGAGCGCGTCCGCAAGTCCGACATCGAGAAGGACCTCTTCAAGTCGCGGAACGTGCGCCAGCACGGCGACAAGGGCTTCGTCGCGTTCGGAGCGATCGCCAACGCCTGGCTGCTCTCGAACGGCCGTCGCTGCCCGGCGGTCACTCGAAGTCCGAGGCCGACTCCGAGGTCGAGATGTTCATCGGCGACGCGGCCGAGTCCTACCCCGAGCCCGACGGCGAGTACATCTTCGACAAGCTCTCATCCGTCTTCCTCTCGGGCAACGCGACCCGCGACGACGCGCCCAACCACGTGCGCATCCAGCGCCACGTCCCGCGCGAGGTCGCGCAGACGTGGGTCTCGATGTGCCCTGCGCAGGTCTACGAGATCCCCGAGGCGCAGCTCGAATCGAACGAGCCGACGGTCGACGTGAACGTCACCGCCTCGAACTGCGTCCAGTGCGGCGCGATCACCGCCAAGGGCGGGCGCCTGACGCTGCCCGAGGGCGGCGACGGGCCGCTCTACCAAGAGACCTGAGCCCGCACGTCGCTAGCGTGAACGGGTGCCCTCAGGCGCCCCCAGAGACCGAGCGCGTGACGCTTCGCGACGGCCGCGTCGCGCTGGTCGCGCCGCTTCATCCGGACGACCGCGAGCGCTACCTCGTCGGCGATCAGCCGAACATGAGCGAGGAATCGCTCTACAAGCGCTTCATGACGCCGGTCGCGCGCCTTACCGAATCGCAGCTTCGCTATCTGCTCGAAGTGGACCACCGCGACCACGAGGCGCTGCTCGCGGTCGACGAGGACTCGGGCGAGGCAGTTGGCGTCGCCCGCTTCATCCGCCTCGACGGCCCGGAGGTGGCCGAGGCGGCGATCATCGTCGTCGATTCCTGGCAGGGCTCGGGCCTCGGCAAGGCGATGCTGCGGATGCTCGCGCAGGCGGCGCTGCGAGGTCGGCGTCGACGCGCTTCGAGGCGAACGTGCTCTACGACAACGCGCCGATGCTGGCGCTGCTCGACTCGCTTGGGCCGCGGGAAGCCGTGAGGCGCGAGGGCTCGTCGCTCGTGATCGAGGTGCCGCTGCCCGGAGCCGGGATCGGCGAGCACGAGACCGGCGTCCTCAAAGAGGTCGACTCGGGCGAGTTCGAGCTGGTGACGCCGGCCGAGGACTCGAGACCCCGGCTAGAATCAGAGGCACGATGAAGGCTGGAATCCACCCCGACTACGTCCTCGCGCACGTCCATTGCTCGTGCGGCAACGACTTCTACACGCGCTCGACGAAGCCCGACCTCCACGTCGAGATCTGCTCGGAGTGCCATCCCTTCTACACCGGCAAGCAGAAGCTCGTCGACACCGGTGGCCGCGTCGAGCGCTTCCGCCGCCGCGCCGCCCGCAGCGCGAAGTAGCGCACGCGCCGTCAAGGCGCGCCGTACGGCTCGCCGATGGTGAGGCGATGAGCCTCCGCGAGCCTGAAGATCGCCGACGCCCGCATGCCCGACGGGCTGCCGGTCGCCTCGTGCGACATCCCGGTCGGCGGCCAGGCGGTGCTCGAGGGCGTGATGATGCGCGGCGTCTCGACCTGGGCGCTCGCCGTGAAGAAGCCGGACGGGACGGTCGAGGTCACCTCCGAGCCCGTCGTCAGCTGGGCGAAGCGCCACCGCGTGCTCCGCGCTGCCCGTGGTCCGCGGCGTCGTCGCGCTCGTCGAGTCGCTGAAGCTCGGCTTCCGGGCGATGCGGATCGCCGCCAACTCCCAGATCACCGAAGAGGACGAGATCGAGGAGATCGGCGGCCTCGCCTGGACGCTCACGGTGATCGGCGCGCTGCTGCTCGCGATCGGGCTCTTCTTCGTGATCCCGGTCGCGGCTACGAGCCTCATCAAGGACCAGCTCGGACTCGGCCGTCCTCTTCTGGCTGGTCGAGGGCGTTCCTTCGCGTCGCGATCCTCGTCGGCTACATCGTCGCGATCAGCCGGATCGGCCAGGTCGATCGCCTGTTCAAGTTCCACGGCGCCGAGCACAAGACGATCTCGGCGTTCGAGGCGGGCGACGAGCTCGACGCCCGAGCGCGCAGCGCTCTACTCGCGCCACCACCCGCGCTGCGGCACCAGCTTCCTGCTCCTGCTGGTCGTCCTCGCCGTCTTCGTCTTCGCTCCGCTCGGCCTGCCCGAGTGGTACTGGCTCGTCGCCTCGCGCGTTCTCGGCATCCCGCTGGTCGCCGGGCTCGCCTACGAGCTCATCAAGTGGGCCGGCAGGCACCGCGAGCGGGCCTGGGTGCGGGTGATCATGTGGCCCGGCCTGATGCTCCAGAGCCTGACCACGCGCGAGCCGGACCGCGAGCACCTCGAGGTCGCGATCGCGGCGCTCCAGGCGGTGCTCGAGGTCGAGAATCCGGCCGAGCTGGCGAGGCGTGACCGGATCGAGATCGCGGCCTAGAGGCCTGCGATCGGCCGCATCTCCACGCCGCCTGTGGACACGGTCACGAGGTTGTCGCCGACGACGAGAATCCGCTCGATCTGACCTTCTCCCTCCAGGTGTGCGACCTCGGTGAGACTGCCTTCGGGATCGACGGTGAACGCCGTCGCGCCGTTGGTCGCGTCTCTGCCGTAGCTCTGCACCGGCACCACTGCCAGCGCGTGCTCGGGCGAATACAGAAACGCATGGTGGTCCCACTCGGTCGAGGTCGAGCCGTAGCGGTCGTCGGAGAGGTCGAGTGCGTCGAGGCGATCGGGCCGCTCCGGGTCGCCGACGTCGAAGAGTGACGCCTGCGCGCCCGTGATCGTGCCGTCCGCGGTTCCGCCCTGACCGATGCCGAGCAGTCGGCCGTCGGCGACCGGGTGGAGATAGGCCGAGTAGCCGGGGATCTTGAGCTCGCCTGTCACCTCGGGGTCCTCGGGGATCGAGAGATCGACGGTGTAGAGCGGGTCGGTCTGCTCGAAGGTGACCACGTAGCCCATGTCGCCGATGAAGCGCACGGCGTAGATGTCCTCGCCGGGGCCGAGCCCGCCGACGTCGCCCGATCTCCTCGAGCGAGCCGTCCTCGGCGACGAGCGTCGTGATCATGCTCTCGCTCTCGCCGGGTCCCCCGGCCCAGGCATCGCCCTCGGTCGATGCGACGCGCAGGACGCCGTCGTGCTCCGACATCGCGAACTGGCCGATCAGAGTGCCCCGCACCTCGCCGCTCGCCGTCGTACTCGGTCGGTCGGCGCATCGCCGGTGTCGAAGCGGTGGATCGCGGTCTCGCCCGTTGGCTGCGGACGGCACCGTCGTCATGTCGGGCTCGATGAATCGCCCGATCGCGCTCGATTACCCCGCCCTCGGGCGGGGCGAGAGTCGAAGTCGCGACGTAGAGGCCCGAGGCGGACGCGTAGACCGTGCGTGCCGTCGGTCATGACCGCATCGACGTCCGCGGGGGCGAGGTCCTCTGAAAGGTCGATCGTGAGCACCGAGAGCAGGCCGAGCCCGGAGAACTCTTCTGGGAAAGCGACGTCCTCGCAGCCGGCCAGGGGAGCGCTGGCGATCTCGCCGGTCTCGAGGTCCGAGAGTGTTAGCTGCGGGAGCCAATCCGGCTCGTCGTCTTCAGGCTCGGGGACCGGTCTCGCCGGTCGCGCCGGTTGGAGGCTCGGCGTCTTCCTCCGGGATCGGCTGGGGCGGGGGCACGGAATCCGCAGGATCACCGGGATACCGGGGCTGCGACTCAATCACGAACCGCGCGATCGAGCCCTGGAGCCGCGCGCTCACCTGGGCGCCCTCGATCTCGAGGCTGCGCATCGCTGACATGGCGGCCGGATCGGCGATGTCTACCTCGATCAGCTCTGTCCGCTCGCTACCGCGGGCGAAGCCGGATGCGATCACGAGGGCGCGATCGCCGGAGATCAGTAGCTCTGCGCCCGTTGCCGAGCCCTCGAAAGGATCGATGGGGCCGATCCCCGTCGAGGGAGAAAGGTCGATCTCGCCGACCAGCTCGGCATCGGAGCCTGAGACGTCGTACGCAAGGAGCGTGCCGCTCTCGATGCGAAAGAGGGTCGTTCCCGAGAGCTTCGCGATGTCTGACTCGTCGATCCCGGCTTCCTGCACGTTTGTGCCGGTCTCTCTCGGGCCAACGGCGCCGCCGCTGTTCAGATCGCACCGTCTTGTGCCGCAAGCGCTGCGGCTGGCGCGGCTTCGGCGACCCCAGGCTCGGCCGACGAGCTGTACGCGTAGAAGTTCCGTGCCCACTGGTGGTCTTCGACGTAGTCGAGCAAGCTCGTCGCAAGACGAGAACGGTTTGAGCACGGCCGCGCCCGCTTTGTCGAGCCCGCCGATGCCTGCCGAGCCGCCGATGAGGCCCGTTGCGAGCGCGGAGGCCGCGATCCCGCCAACCGCAAATCCGGACAGCACTCTCGCCTTCGTTCGAGCCTCCATGCCCAGACTACGGCCGAGCGGGCGAATCATCACGCGCTTCCGCCAAACTCACCTCATCGTGATCGAGAGCCTCGTCGAACAGATCGAAGGACGCTTCGCCGAGCTGGAGCGACAGATGTCCGACCCTGCCGTGATCGCGGATCAGGCTCGGAACGCCGAGGTGGGCCGCGAATACCGTCGTCTCGGAGCCGCCCACGAGCTTGCTTTGGAATGGCGAATGCTTCGCGACGACCTCGAAGGCGCTCGTGAGCTCCTGGCCGAAGACGGCGAGGACTCCGAGCTGCGCGCGGTCGCAAACGAGGCGCCCGCCCGCATCGAGGCGGTGGAGGAGGGCATCCGCCTGGCGATGGTCGATCCGGATCCGAACGACGAGAAGAACGTTCTGATCGAGATCAGGGGAGGCGCAGGGGGCGACGAGGCCTCGATCTTCGCGGGCGATCTCTACAAGATGCTCACGCGCTATGCGCAGGAGCGTGGCTTTCAGACAGAGGACATTTCGGTCAACGCGGCCGACATGGGCGGCTTCAAGGACGCGACGTTCGCGATCAAGGGCGACGGCGCGTTCTCGGTCTTCAAGTTCGAGGGCGGCACACACCGCGTGCAGCGCGTGCCGAAAACCGAGTCGCAGGGCCGAATCCACACCTCGACAGCAACGGTGGCGGTGCTCCCTGAGGCCGAGGAGGTCGAGGTCCAGATCGACCCGAACGACCTACAGGTGGACGTCTACCGCTCGTCTGGCCCAGGCGGGCAGTCGGTCAACACAACCGATTCCGCAGTGCGGATCACTCACAAGCCGTCAGGCATCGTCGTTTCGATGCAAGACGAGAAATCCCAGCTCCAAAACAGGGAGAAGGCGATGCGTGTGCTTCGTGCCCGCATCTACGAGCGAATGATCGCCGAGCAGCAGGCGGAGATCGCGGCGGACCGCCGCTCGCAAGTTGGCTCGGGCGAGCGCTCGGAGAAGATCCGCACCTACAACTATCCGCAGGGCAGGGTGACGGACCATCGGGTGAAGCTGACGGCGCACAACCTGGATGAGATCCTGGCCGGGGACCTGCGCGAGTTCACTGATGCGCTCGCTGCCGAAGAGAAACGCGCTCTCCTGGCGGCGCAGGCCGCTGAGGGCATCGGATCGCCCTCGGAGTGAGCAGCGCGCGCGACGCTCTCAGTGCCGCGACCGACGCCCTTCGTGCTGCGGGAGTGGACTCGCCGCGCCTTGACGCGGAAGTGCTCCTCGCCGAGGCGACCGGAGCGCCGCGCGCCGCGATCCTCGCTTCGCCCGAGACGCCGATCGATCCTGTGGCGACCCGCGCTTACGCGGAATTCGTCCGCCGTCGCCTTCGCCGCGAGCCGGTCGCCTACATCACCGGGCACAAGGGGTTCCGGCGGATCGAGCTGGCCGTTGACCGGCGCGTCCTGGTCCCGCGTCCCGAATCGGAGCTCCTGGTCGAGCTGGCCCTCGAGCTCGAGCCGCGGACCGTGCTCGATGCCGGCACCGGCTCCGGCGCGATCGCCCTGGCGGTTGCCGACGAGCTCCCGGAAGCCGAGGTCGTAGGCACCGACATCTACCCGGAGGCGCTCGACCTCGCGCGCGACAACGCTCTCCGGCTCGGGATGGGCGATCGAGTCCGTTTCGCCCAGGGGTCGCTCGCGAGCGGCCCGTTTGACCTCGTCCTTGCCAACCTGCCCTACGTGACCGAGGCGGAGTGGCGAGACCTCGAGCCCGAGCTTCGCGACTGGGAGCCGCGCGGCGCGCTCACGCCGGGCCCGACGGGGCTGGAGGCGATCGACTCTCTGCTTGGAGAGCTCTCGGTCTCCGTAGCGACAAGCGCGCAAGCGATCGGCCTTGAGGTGGGAGAGGGACAGGCAAGAACTGTTTCCGACTTGGTTCGGCGCGCAGGCTTTCAGCGCATCGAGGTGCGCCGGGACCTGTCTGGAATCGAGCGGGTGGTCGTCGGCCGCGTGGCCCCGGCGGGATGACCCAGGTCGTCTCGATTGCGAGCGACGGGCCCGAGCTCGCCCGCTCCTCGCTGACCGCGACGATCGCTGCGGGCGGGACCGCCGTCTTTCCGGCCGACGGCCTCTATGGGCTTGCCTGCGATCCCCTGCGAGCGGACGCGATCGAGCGCCTTCATGCGCTCAAGGGGCGTGACGACGGCAAGCCCTCCGCGGTTCTTTTCTTCTCGCCTCTCATCCTCCGCGAGCTGATCTCGAGCCTTGGTGAATCAACGCGCGCCGCCCTCGGAGCACTGCTGCCCGGCCCGGTAACCGTGGTCGTCGACAACCCGGAGCATCGATATCCGCTCGCCTGCCGAGAGGATCCGGAGCGCCTCGGCATTCGGTTGATCGAGAGCCCGCTGGCTGGAGTAGCGGCCCCGCTCTTTCAGACGTCAGCCAACCTCAGCGGCGGACCGGCGCCCGCGCGACTATTAGACGTGCCTGCCGAGATTCTCGATGGCGCGGACCTGGCGATCGACGGCGGCGAGCTGACCGGAGCGCCCTCGACGGTCGTGGACGTGACGGCCCTCGAGCACGGAGGCGCGTGGACGATCATGCGCGAGGGCGGCATGCCGGCCGCGCGATGTGGAGCGCCGCCTAGGCGCGGTCGCCTGACATGGCCTGCTCGAGGCTCGTCGCGAAGTCGATCCGGAGCATCTTCTCGTCGCGCAAGGTCACGACCATCACGACCCCCTGCGCGGTCTCGATCCCGCTCGAGCTACCGACGGCACGCATGACGGTTTCGATCGCCACCTGATCGGGCCCAATCTCGTGGAAGCCCGCGGCCTCCAAAGTCACCTCGTCCATCACCTCCAAGAAAGAGGTCCACCAGCGCCGGAATCCGTCGACGCCTTCATAACGCTGCGGCTCCGCGGCCAGAGCGGCCGGGGTCTCCATCTCGAACTCGGGGTGGATCAGAGGCACCATCGCCTCGTACCCCTCCGCAGCGAGACGATCGAAGCCGTCGCGAAGGAGCTCGACTTGGCTGCTCGTCATCGCTGCGAGCGTACCCGCGCCGGGTCCGGCGCTATCGTCGCGCGTATGCGGATCGCAGTCGGATCGGATCACGCCGGATTCGAGCTCAAGGAGCTTGTACGGCCGCTCTTGGAGGAGCGCGGCCACGAGGTTGTGGACGTCGGCACGGACTCGGAAGAGTCGACCGACTACCCGCTGCACGCCGCCGACGCCGCACGCAAGGTGGCGGCGGGCGAGGCCGACCTGGGTGTTCTCGTATGCGGGTCCGGCGTCGGGGTCTCGATCGTCGCCAACAAGGTCGACGGTGTGCGGGCCGTGAACGCCCATGATGCCGAGGAAGCCGAGATGAGCCGGCGCCACAACAACGCGAACGTCCTGGCCCTGGCGGGTCGGCGCTTGACGCCTGATGAGGCGCGCCCGATCGTCGAGAAGTTTCTTGAGACCGAGTTCGAGGGCGGCCGCCACGAGCGCCGCGTAGACCAGATCACCGCGGTCGAGCGCGGCGAGAAACCCTGAGCTCGATCCTCAACTCGTCCGGCGTTAGATCCCTTCTTGGGGCGGTCGTCGTCACCGATTCTTCAGCGCTCTGGCGCGACCATCCACGCATGGCGGGGACTCTCGTGGAGATCTGGCAAGGAGCGGAGATTCGGCTCTTCTTCGAGTGGTGAGATGCCAAGCGCAGATCAAGAAGGGGCGCATACGGGAGACTGCGGGGGTGAGGGACTACGAGGAGATGCTGGCGGACTTCCGCCAAATGCGAGAGGCACTGGAAACGTCGGTGCTGCCAGTTGCGACGTCCGTCGACGGCCGTCGTTTCGCATACCAGGCATCGCTGCACGACTTGAAGCTGGAGGTCGGCGGCTACGTGGCGATCGAAGCCGGCGGCGCGCTGAGGCTTGGCCAGGTCATATCGCTGCACATGGAGCAACAAGAAGCCGGCGCGCTCGACCGGCCGGGAACCATCCTGATGCGGTTGGCGCGGGGCGAGGGGACGATGCTCGAGGCCGCGGAGCCGTTTCACGACGCGGCGGTTCGGCCCGCGACCCCGGAAGAGGTCGCGGCTTGGCTCACGCGGGTGGAATCCGATCGAGCCGGGCTCGTCGTCGGTGAGCTTGCGCTCGCCTCAGGCGTTCCGTTCGCCCTCGACGCCGCCGGCTTTGGCCGGCACACCTTCCTCTGTGGACAGTCGGGCTCGGGGAAGACCTACTCGCTCGGAGTGCTCCTGGAGCAGCTCATGATGCGGACCAACCTGCGCGTCGTCGTGCTTGATCCGAACTCCGACTACGTCAGGCTCGGGGAGCCGAGAGCTGATTGTGACCAGGCAGCCGTCGAGCGATACCTGCCGGCGGCAGGCGCAGTCGGAGTGCGCAGCGCGACCACCGGCGACACCGGGATCCGGATCCGATTCCGGGACCTCAGCCCCGAACACCAGGCAGCGCTCCTCGCCCTGGATCCGCTCGCCGACCGGAAGGAGTACGCCGATCTCTTGGATGCCCTCGAGGATCAAGCGATCCGGAGTGTGGACGACCTCGCCGGCATGTCCGCTGAGGGTCTCAAGCTGCGCGTCCGCAACCTTGGGGTGGATCGATGGCGAATCTGGCCTCGAAGCGACGCCGAGTCGTTGCAGGACGAGCTGGCAGATCCCGACGGAGCGCGTTGCCTGGTTGTGGATCTCGGCTCGCTGGATGCCCGAGAGGAACAGACGGTGGCCGCCGGAGCGGTCCTGGAGCAACTCTGGAAGCAGCGCTCGAGCCGCCAGCCGGTAGCGATCGTGATCGACGAGGCTCAGAACGTCTGTCCATCGGAACCCGGCGATCCCCTCACGGCTCTCGCTACCGAGCACGCCATCCGGATTGCCGGCGAAGGCCGCAAGTTCGGCCTCTACCTGATCGTCGTGACTCAGCGTCCTCAGAAGGTGCACCCGAACGTCCTCTCGCAGTGCGACAACCTCGTCCTGATGCGAATGAACTCAGCCGCGGACCTCGGCCACATCGCCGATCTGTTTTCGTTCGTGGCGCCGGGCATGATCGACCGCGCGATGAACTTCGGGCAAGGCGAGGCGCTCCTTGCCGGCAAGATCGCCTCACATCCCGCCATGATCCGCTTCGGATCGCGAATCAGCCACGAAGGTGGCGCGGACGTGGAGGGCTGGGCTTAGGCGCATCGCTCCCAGACTGAGCGTGTACCGGCTTGACGGCGGTGGGCCTCGTAACGTGTGTAACCCTGATCACCGACCCCTCTGGAGTACGCCCTTGACCGAACTTCCCGACGACTTTCAGACCGCGCCTCTCGCCGAGGTCGACCCCGAGATCGCGCGAGGTGCTCGACCGCGAGCTCGCCCGCCAGCAGGGGACGCTCGAGATGATCGCCTCGGAGAACTTCGTGCCGCAGGCGGTGCTCGACGCGGCGGGCTCCGTGCTCACGAACAAGTACGCCGAGGGCTATCCGGGCCGCCGCTACTACGGTGGCTGCGAAGAGGTCGACGTCGGCGAGCAGCTCGCGATCGACCGCGCCAAGTCGCTGTTCGGCGCCGAGCACGCGAACGTCCAGCCACACGCGGGCGCCCAGGCCAACAACGCGGTCTACATGGCGCTGCTCGAGCCCGGCGACAAGATCATGGGCCTAAAGCTCGACCACGGCGGCCATCTCACCCACGGGATGAAGCTGAACGTCTCGGGCAAGCTCTACGAAGTCGTCGCCTACGGGGTCTCTGCAGGACGACTACCGGATCGACATGGACGAGGTCCAGCGCGTCGCCGAGGAGGAGCGGCCGAAGCTGATCATCACCGGCTGGTCGGCCTACTCGCGCCAGCTCGACTTCGCGCGCTTCCGCGAGATCGCCGACTCGGTCGGCGCGAAGCTCATGTGCGACATGGCGCACTTCGCCGGGCTCGTCGCCGCGGGCGAGCACCCGAACCCGGTCGAGCACTGCGACGTGGTCACCACGACCGTCCACAAGACGCTCTGCGGTCCGCGATCGCGGACTGATCCTCTGCAAGGAAGAGCTCCAGAAGGACATCGACCGCTCGATCTTCCCCGGCCAGCAGGGCGGACCGCTGATGCACATCATCGCCGCGAAGGCCGTGGCGCTCCGCATCGCCGCGACCGAGCCGTTCCGCGAGCGCCAGCGCCAGACGGTCGCGAACGCTCGCGCCTTCGCCGACGGCCTGATCGAGGGCGGGGTCGAGGTCCTGACCGGCGGCACGGACACGCACCTCGTCCTCGTCGACCTCAACCCGACCGGACTCGACGGCAAGGAGGGCGAGGACCGCCTCGACCAGGTCGGCATCACCGTCAACCGCAACGCGATCCCGTTCGACGAGCGCCCGCCCATGAACCCGTCGGGACTCCGCATCGGAACACCTGCCCTGACCACGCGCGGCCTCGGTCGAGGACGACATGCGCGAGATCGCCGACGTGATCGCGATCGCGCTCTCCGACCGGTTCGAGGCCGAGAAGGACGCGCTGTCCGAGCGACACGAAGGCGCTGATGGACCGCTACCCGCTCTACCCGCAGCTCTCGCCGCTCGCCACGGCGTAAGCGCTCGACCGTCCCGAAACTAGGCTCAGCCCATGCGGGTCTGGGTCGACTGCACAGCCGCCGCGCACCCGCTCGTGCTGCGGCCGATCGTCGAGCGCCTGCGCGAGCGCGGCCACGAGGTCGAGATCACCACGCGCGAGTACGGGCAGACCGTCGGCATCCTCGAGCGCCTCGGCCTCGAGCACACCGTCGTCGGGCGCCACGGCGGCGGCTCGACGCTGCCAGCAAGGGCGCGCGCGCTCGCCGGCCGCAGCGCGCAGCTCGCGCGCTGGGCGCGGCCGAAGCGCTTCGACCTCGTCGATCGCCCACGGGTCGGTCGACCTGGCGGTGGTCTCGACGGCTGCTTCGCATCCCGTCGGCGCAGATGCAGGACTACGAGCACGCCGGGCTCCAGCGCAAGCTCGCCTGGAAGGCCGCCAAGCGGGTCCTCGTGCCCGACGCGATCCCGGTCGAGGCGATGGTCAAGGCGGGCGCCGCGGAGGAGAAGCTCGTGCGCTACCCGGGCCTGAAGGAGGACTACTACCTCGCGGACTTCGAGCCGTCGCCCGCGCGTCCTCTCGGACCTCGGGCTGCCCGAGCTTGGGCATCTCGTCGGACCGGACGCGACGATCGCGTGCTCGTCGTGGTGCGCCCGCCGCCCGAGACCTCGGCCTACCACGCTCAGAACCCGCTCTACGACGGGCGTGCTCGACCGGCTGCGCGGCGGCGGACGCCGCCGTCGCGGTCCTGATCCCGCGCACCGAGGCGCAGCGGGCCGAGGCGGATCGCGCGCGGCGACCCCAGCCTCGTCGTGCCGCGCGAGGCGATCGACGCGCAGAGCCTGATCGCCTACGCGGACCTCGTCGTCTCGGCCGGCGGGACGATGAACCGCGAGGCGGTCGCGCTCGGTACGCCGGTCCGCACGATCTTCACCGGCGAGCTCGGCGCCGTCGACGCCAAGCTCATGGCGAAGGGCCTCCTGCTTGCCGCTCGAAGACCCAGCCGCGCTCGAGCTCCGAAAGCGCGCGACCCCCGCGGGCGTTCAGAATCCCCGCGATGCCGGCTTCCTCGTCGACGGGATCCTCGGGAGCGGTCGGGCGCTAGATGCTGATCGACGCGGTCCCCGACACGATCGACGCGGTCTTTGCCTTCGGCGTCGCGGCGCGTGCTCGCGCTGCTTCTGGTCCCGGCCGCCGAGTGGATCGCGCGGAGGATCGGCGCGATCGACATCCCGAACGAGCGAAGCCTCCACCTGGTGCCGACGCCGAAGCTCGGCGGCCTGGCGATCCTGGTCGGCGTCCTCGTCGCGGGAATCCTCTTCCTGCCGATGGGCGACGGGCCTGCGCGGCGAGGAGACGCGCGCGATCCTGGCGGGTGCCGTCGCGATCGCCGCCGTCGGCGTCATCGACGACGTCTTCGACCTCCACGCTGCGGTCAAGCTCGCCGGGCCAGATCGCCGCGACGATCATCCCGGTCTCAGCGGGCGTCACCGTCACGGCGTTCACGCTGCCCGTTCCTCGGCGGCGTCGATCCGGCGAGCGTCGACCTCGTCGGCTCGATCGACCTGGGAGAGGTCCTGACCGTCTTCGGGCATCGTCGCGATCGTGAACATCATCAACCTGACCGACGGGGTCGACGGGCTCGCCGCCGGCGTCTGCGTGATCTCGGCGGCCGCCCTGGCGGTGATCGCGCTCTCGCTCGACCGCAACGCGGCGGGCGTCCTGGCCGCGCTGACCGCGGGCGCCGCGCTCGGCTTCCTTCGCCACGGCTTTCCCGCCGGCGTCCAGCTTCATGGGCGACACCGGCTCGAACCTCCTCGGCTACCTGCTGGGGTGCATCGCGATCCAGGGCGCCCTGAAGACGAACGCCGTCGTCGCCCTCTTCCTGCCGCTGATCGTCCTCATGGTCCCGATCCTGGACACGAGCTTCGTGATCGCCAAGCGGATCAAGTACCGCCGGCCGATCTACGAGGCGGATCGCTCCCACTTTCACCATCGCATGGCGAACCTGGGCTTCTCGCAGCGCCGAACGCTCGCCTACCTCTACGCGTGGGCGCTCGTCATGGCCGGCCTCGCGCTGGCGCTCCGGTTCGTCCCCTACTCGGACGACCACGGCAACTTCGATCCGGCGTGGACCGCGCTGATGGTGGTCTTCTTGGCGATCGCGCTCGCCGCGAGCGTCTACCTCGTCGTCGTGCTCGAGATCCTGAAGCTGCGAGGCATCCGCTTCCGCCAGCTCGCCGCGGCCCGGCCCGGCGGCGTCGCCGCGCCGGCCGAGGTCGACGAGGGCGTCGCGCGCGAGCTCGAGACGGGAAGCTTCGCCGCGATCGACCCCGACTCGGGCGAGTATCCGCGAGCTCGATCCCGAGACGGGCGAGTTCGAGGCGTTACCGCCGCGTGACCTGCCGCTGAATACCTAGTTCTCATCGAGAAGTCGCGCGGGGTTACGCGCAGTTATTGGATATATTCGTCCCGGCCGCACCGGCTCGGCGCTAGGCGCCCCCCGGAGCGGCTATCCGCTTCTTTCGAGCCACAAATTCCTCACCACTAAGTGTCTTCTCCCACCCCCTCCGACTCAGATGAGTCAAGAGCCCCCCACGAGGATGGATGCCGCCACCGCCGGCATGTCGCTGGTCGGGGCGATGGTGGGATGCGGAGCGGTCGGGTTCGGGCTCGGCTCGCTGGTTGGCCTCGCCGTGCCTCTTGGGGCTCGCCGGCCTGTTCGTCGGAATCGTCGGGGGCATGGTCCTTGTCCACGCTCGCTTTAAGCGGATCTGAGCGGGCCGGCGCGGGAGCCTCGGCGATCCTCCGCTACCTCGATCTCATCCTGCTCGCGGCTCGCGCTGCCGGTCTTCATCGCGGCGGACTGGCCGATGCTCGGCTACGCGGTCGCGGCGGTCGCCTGGATCGCCCAGCGCCTTGCTCCTCGCCTACACGAACGCGCGCACCGCTCGCAGCCTCGCCGCCGGCGATCGGCGCGACGCCTTCCGCACCAAGGCGATCTCGTCGACTGGGCCGCGTCTGGCTCGTCTCGGTCGCGGCTCTCCTCGTCGGCCTCCTCGCCGAGCGCGAGGACGGCCTGGCGGCTGCGCTTCTCCTCACCGCGCTCTTCACGATCCAGCTCGTGACTCGCAGGCGCTGACCGCGCGGAGACGAGGCTCCGCATGAGCCTCAAGGCAAGGTCGTCATCTGAGCTTCGGCCTCTACCTCGCTGATGCTGGGCTGCTGGTCGTTCGTCGTCGGGTCCGACGGCAAGAACGACGAGTTCCAGCCGCAGAACGAGTTCCTCCTCGACCCGTGGATCACGATCGACATCGCGCGGCATCGACCTCTCGATCAACAAGGCCGTCCTCTACCTCGTTCCTCGCGACCGTCGCGACGATCGGCGTCGATGACGTACATCGCGAACCGGATGCAGCGCGAGCCGAACAAGGTCCAGATGGCGGTCGAGCTCTCCTACGACCTCGTCCGCGAACAACATCACCGGCGGACAACCTCGACGAGAAGATGTCGCTCGCGCTGGTTCCCCTTCCTGGCCGACGCTCTTCTTCTTCATCTGGTTCTCGAACATGATCGGCTACCTGCCGCTGCCGACCAACACCGAGCACCCGATCGACGTCTTCGGCCTCGAGATGCCGGCCTTCGCGCTCTATGCCGACGACCGCCAACCTCTCGATCCCGCTCGTGCTCACCCTGGTCGGTCTGGCGCTCCTACCACGTCGAGGGCATCCGGGCGAAGGGCTTCTTCCCCTACCTCGCGAGCTGGCTGCCCGCGCGGCCTCGAGAACATGAACCTCTTCGCCAAGGGCGTCTTCTTCGTGATCGAGGCGATCTCGCACGTCGCGCGCCTGATCTCGCTCTCGGTGCGACTCTTCGCCAACATCCTCGCCGGGCACCTCCTGCTCCTCTTCATGGGCGGCGGCCTCGCGGTGCTCCTCGGCGTCGCGGCGCTCGGGCCTCATCACCCTGCCCGCTTGCGCTTCCTCTTCTTCCTCCTCGAGATCGGCCTGATCGCGACGCTTCAGGCCTTCATCTTCGCGACCCTGACCGCCATCTACCTCGGCGGCGCGACTTCGGAAACCCACTGATGAAGCGGCGAACACGGACATTTCTCACACAAGTAACAACTTGTTACAAACTAAGCTACATACAGACTGTATGTCCAACAGAAAAGGAGCAACACGATGGATTTCCTGATCCCCCTAGCGCAGCGGGCGTGACCGACGACGGTCTCAAGTCGATCGCCCTCGGCGTCGGCGCGGGACTGGGCTCGATCGGCGCCGGCATCGGCATCGGCATCATCTTCGGCGCGGAGATCGAGTCGGTCGCCCGCCAGCCCGAGATGAAGGACGAGCTCCAGCAGATCCGCTGGCTCGGCTTCGCACTGACCGAGGCAGTCGCCTTCTACACGTTCATCTTCGGTCTGATCGCCTTCTTCCTCTAGGCCGCACGCGTGGAGTTCCTGACCGACATAAGCGGGCTCTTGCCCCTCGCCGCCGAGGAGGAGGGCGGCAGCTTCCTGGTCTCACCGGGCCTCGGCCTGATGATCTGGACGCTGGTCCTCGTTCGGCGTCACGATGTGGTTCTTGAAGAGAGACGGCGTTCCCGAAGATCGCCGAAGCGCTCGAGAAGCGGGCCAACGCGGTCCGCGAGAACATCGAGGCGTCCGAGAAGCAGCGCGCCGAGGCCGACGAGATCCTCAAGGAGTACCGCGCCCGCCTGAAGGAGGCTCGCGAGCAGGCCGACGACATCTCAGGCTCGCGCTCGCAAGTCGGCTGAGAACGCCGTCTCGGAGGCGACGGCCGAGGGCAAGGCCAAGCGCGAGGAGCTGGTCGCACGCCGCGCGCAAGGACATCGAGGCCGAGACGCGCCGCTCGCTCGACTCGATCCGCCGCGAGGTCGCCGACCTGACCGTGCTCGCGACCGAGAAGGTCACGAAGAAGTCGCTCACCGACGAGGACCACCAGAAGCTGATCGAGGAAGCGCTCTCGGAGATGGACTTCTCGGCTCTGGCCGGCGCGGAGCGCTCGGAGTAGCGGAAGGCTCTATGGAAGAGATCGCACGTGTATACGGCGACGCCTTGTTCGACGTCGCCAAAGAGGAAGGACAAGATCGACGAGATCCGCTCGGAGCTCGGCGAGTTCGCCGACGCGCTCGACGAGAGATCGCGACCTTCAGGTCTTCTTCTTCAGCCCGTACTTCTCCTCGCAGGAAAAGCGCGACGGCATCGAGAAGGCGATCGACGGCGCCTCGGACGAGTTCTCGAACTTCCTTGGCGCTCCTCGCCGAGAAGCACCGGATGCCCGCGATCTTCCGCATCCGGCACCTACTACGACGAGCTCTGGGCCGAGGAGAACAAGCGCCTGGAGGTCCGCATCACCAGCGCCGTGCCGCTCTCGGACGAGCGTCGTGAAGCGCGTCGGCGACGAGATCGAGAGCCAGACCGACCGCAAGATCGACCTGGAGGCCGACGTCGACGAGGAGATCCTCGGCGGCCTCGTCCTTCGCGTGGGGAACATGGTGCTCGACGCCAGCCTGCGCGAGAAGCTGAACAGACTGAGAAAGGAAGTCGCGCAGGCGGTCTGACGCCTGGCGCGACTCATGAAAAGGAGCTGAAAAGCAGTGGAGATTCGCCCAGACGAGATCGGCAACATCCTGCGAGACCGGATTCAGGATTTCGACACCGACGAGCAGCAGCTCTCGGAGGTCGGCACCGTCCTTCAGGTCGCGGACGGGATCGCTCGCGTCCATGGGCTCGAGAACTGCATGGCGCTCGAGATGCTCGAGCTGCCGCACGACGTGACGGGCCTCGCGCTCAACCTCGAGCAGGACAACGTCGGCGCCGTGCTCTTCGGCGAGTGGGACCAGGTCGTCGAAGGCGACGAGGTCAAGCGCACCGGCAAGCTGCTCGAGATCCCCGTCGGCGAGGAGCTCCTCGGCCGCATGGTCGACCCGCTCGGCCGCCCGCTCGACGACAAGGGCGAGATCAACGCCTCCGAGACGCGCCCCGCCGAGTTCAAGGCTCCGGGCGTCGTCTCGCGCCAGCCGGTGGTCGAGCCGCTTCAGACGGGGCTCAAGGCGATCGACGGCATGATCCCGATCGGCCGCGGCCAGCGCGAGCTGATCATCGGCGACCGCCAGACCGGCAAGACCGCGGTCGCGATCGACACGATCATCAACAACAAGGACTCGGACGTCGTCTGCATCTACGTGGCGATCGGCCAGCGGATGTCGACCGTCGTCCAGTTCCAGAAGATGCTCGAGGACGCCGGCGCGATGGACAACACGATCATCGTCGCGGCGCCCGCCGACGAGGCGGCGCCGATCAAGTTCATCGCCCCGTACGCGGGCTGCGCGATGGGCGAGCACTTCCTCTACAACGGCAAGCACGCGCTCTGCATCTACGACGACCTGACGAAGCACGCGTTCGCCTATCGCCAGATGTCGCTGCTCCTGCGGCGCCCGCCGGGCCGCGAGGCCTACCCCGGAGACGTCTTCTACCTCCACTCGCGCCTCCTGGAGCGCTCGGTGAAGCTGAACGACGACCTCGGCGGCGGCTCGCACACGGCGCTGCCGATCATCGAGACGCAGGCGAACGACGTGTCCGCCTACATCCCGACGAACGTCATCTCGATCACCGACGGCCAGATCTTCCTGGAGTCGGACCTCTTCTACTCGGGCGTCCGCCCGGCGATCAACGTCGGCATCTCGGTCTCCCGAGTCGGAGGCAACGCGCAGACGAAGGCGATGAAGAAGGTCGCCGGAAAGCTCCGCCTCGAGCTCTCGCAGTTCCGCGACCTCGAGGCGTTCGCGCAGTTCGGCTCGGAGCTCGACCCCGAGACGCAGGCATCGCTCGCCCGAGGTGAGCGCCTCGTCGAGATGCTCAAGCAGAACGAGCGCAAGCCGCTCTCGGTCGGCGAGCAGGTCGTCTCGATCTACGCCGGCACCGGCGGGCACCTCGACCGGCTCAAGGTCGAGCGCGTCCACGACTTCCTCGACTCGGCGATCAGCCGCCTCAAGTCGGAGAACGAGGACCTCCTCGAGCGCCTGAACGAGGGCGAGTGGGGCGACGAAGAGGAGAAGGAGCTCGACGAAGCGCTCTGCCGAGGCCGTCGACGACTTCGGGCCCGACCTCGACGAGGACGGGCCAGCCGCTCGAAGAGGGCGAGTCCGACCGGATCAAGTCCGAGGAGGAGCGCGAGAAGGAGGGCCGCACGGCAGGCGCGGGCGACTCCGACGACGACTCCGATGACGACGAGGGCTCGACGAGTCGACGATGACTCCGACGACGACTCGGACGACGCCGACGTCCGAGACGGAGGACGACTCCGACGAAGAGGCTCGGACGCCGACGCCGACGAAGGACGGCTGACTCGGACGATCAGGACGACCCGGATGACGACGACGCCGAGGAGGAGACGACAGCTCCTAATGGCCGACGCGCAAAGAAGTCACAGCGCGGATCAACTCCGTCAAGAACATCCGCAAGATCACGCGGGCGATGGAGATGGTCGCGGCTGCGCGCCTGCGGCGCGCCGAGCAGCGGATCGACAACATGCGCCCGTACGCGCAGGCGATCCGCAAGCTGACCCAGGAGGTCGCCGAGAACGACGAGGACATGGCGAAGCGCGTGCCGCTGATGGAGACGCGTGACGTCTCGACCGTCGGCATCGTGCTCGTCACCGGCGACCGCGGCCTGGCGGGCGCGTTCAACACGCAGATCATCCGCGAGGGCGTGCGCCTGAAGCGCGAGTACAAGCGCGAGGAGTCGGCCGAGACCGAGTTCCGCGTCGTCGGCCGCCGCGGCTCGTCGACGATGACCTTCCGCGGCGAGAACGTCGTCGAGTCCTACGTGGGCTTCACCGAGCGCCCGTCGTTCACCGACGCGCGCGACGATCTCGCGCGACCTCACCACCGCCTTCCGCGACGGCGAGGTCGACAAGGTCGACCTCGTCTACAACCGCTACGTCTCGCCGCTCACGCAGTACGTGCGCCGCCAGACGCTCTTGCCGATGGCGGAGGCCGAGGTGTTCGGCGAAGGCATTCCGGATCCGGAGGGCTACGCGGACGAGGAGCTCGCCGAGGCGCACCAGCGCTCGGACATGATCCACGAGCCCGACGCGGAGACACTCTTGCCCATGCTGATCGAGGAGTACGTGGACCTGTCGGTCTATCGCGCGCTCCTCGAGTCGTCCGCGTCGGAGCTGGGCGCGCGGATGACGGCGATGCGGTCCGCGTCGGAGAACGCGGAGGAGATGATCGACGACCTGACCCGGGAGATGAACCGGGTGCGCCAGTCGGAGATCACCCAGGAGATTCTTGAAGTAGTCGCGGGCGCCGAGGCGCTCGGTTAAGGAGAAACCAAATGGCTGAAAACGAGACGAACGGCGACGAACGACCGAGACGAGAACGGCGACGGAACGGCGGCGGCACCGCGACCGAGACCGAGGGCTCGCAAGCTCGAACGGCGCCTCTGCGAACGGCGGCGGAGCAACGTCGGCTCGCGTCGACCAGGTGCTCGGCGTCGTCGTCGACGTCTCGCTTCCCCGGCGAGCTCCCGGAGATCTACTCGGCGCTCAAGATCGAGATCGAGGAGTCCGACGAGCGCGCCGGGATGGACCTGACCCTCGAGGTTCAGCAGCACCTCGGCGACGACCGCGTCCGCGCCGTCGCGATGGACGCCACCGACGGCCTTCAGCGCGGCGACGACGTGATCGACACGGGCGGGCCGATCTCGGTGCCCGTGGGCGAGAACACGCTCGGCCGCATCTTCAACCTGCTCGGCGAGCCGATCGACGACGCGGGCGACGTCGAGACGGAAGAGCGCTGGCCGATCCATCGCGCCGCCCCGACGGTCGAGGACCTCGCTCCCGCTCAGGAGATCCTCGAGACGGGGATCAAGGTCATCGACCTCCTCGCGCCGTACGCGAAGGGCGGCAAGGTCGGCCTGTTCGGCGGCGCCGGCGTCGGCAAGACCGTTCTCATCCAGGAGCTGATCCGCTCGATCGCCGAAGAGCACGAGGGCCTCTCGGCCTTCTGCGGCGTGGGCGAGCGCTCGCGCGAGGGCAACGACCTCTGGCTCGAGATGAAGGAGTCGGGCGTCATCGACAAGACGATGCTCGTCTTCGGCCAGATGAACGAGCCGCCCGGCGCGCGCCTTCGCGTCGCGCTCTCGCGGCCTCACGATGGCCGAGTACTTCCGCGAGCAGGGCGGCCAGGACGTGCTGCTCTTCATCGACAACATCTTCCGCTTCGTGCAGGCGGGCTCCGAGGTGTCGGCGCTCCTCGGGCGCATGCCGTCGGCGGTCGGCTACCAGCCCACGCTCGAGACCGAGATGGGCGAGCTCCAGGAGCGGATCTCCTCGACGACCAAGGGCTCGGTGACCTCGATCCAGGCCGTCTACGTCCCGGCGGACGACCTGACGGACCCCGCGCCGGCATCGGTGTTCGCGCACCTGAACGCGACGACGACGCTGTCGCGGTCGATCTCGGAGAAGGGCATCTACCCCGCGGTGGACCCGCTCGACTCGACCTCGACGATCCTCAAGCCCGACATCCTCGGCGAGGACCACTACAAGACGGCGACCGACGTGCAGGAGACGCTCCAGCGCTATCGCGAGCTCCAGGACATCATCGCGATCCTCGGGATCGACGAGCTCTCCGACGACGACAAGCAGGCGGTGAACAGGGCGCGCAGGATCGAGCGCTTCCTCTCGCAGCCGTTCTTCGTCGCCGAGGCCTTCACCGGCCGCTCCGGCGAGTTCGTCTCGGTCTCCGACACGGTCGCCGGCTTCCGCGCGATCCTCGACGGCGACCACGACGACCTGCCCGAGGGCGCCTTCTACATGAAGGGCGCGCATCGACCAGGTCACCGGCGACGGAGGAGAAGGGCGAGAAGGACGAGAGCGTCGAGCGCGAGAAGGACGAGTCCGACGAGCGCAAGGAGAAGGAAGCCGAGGAGGCCGAGCGCAAGGCGCGACGAGGGCGACGACGACGACGACGACGACGACGACGGCGAGGACGAGAGCTAGCCCTTGGCCGACGAGCATCGATTCGAGGCGGAGGTCCTCACCCCCGAGGGTGAGATCTTCCGCGGCGAGCTCTGGCAGCTCTCCACCCGCACCTCGGTCGGCGAGGTCGGCATCCGCGCGCGCCACGCGCCGCTGGTCGCCCGCCTGGTGCCGAACGAGCTGCGCCTCTACGAGTCGGAGGGCGACGAGCCCGACGCGCGCTACGCGCAGGGCGAGGGCTGGCTCGAGGTGTTCGCGAACCGCGCGCGCGTCCTGATCGCCGAGGCGGTCGAGCCGGACAAGCTCGACACGTCGGAGCTGAAGTCGAAGCTCGAGGACGCCGAGAAGCGCCTCGAAGAGGCCGAGGAGGGCTCAGCCGCCGAAGAGCAGGCCGAGCGCGACAAGGCCCGAGCCGAAGCCTTCATCGCAATCGCCGAAGGCTCGTAGGCGGCTCGGTTCGCGGTTCGGCGGCACTGAGATGCGCGTTGGAGCACTAGGGGAGCTTCGGGAGGTTTCGTGATCGACCGTAAGGTTGTGCCGCTTATAGCGGCTGAAGTCTTCGGTCGATCTGGTGAAGCGCCTTTCGCTGCGCCTAGCGCTGCCACCAGACGGTTGACGACGCCGCGATCGGTCGTTCCTGATCTGACGGCCCGTCACTGGCATCACCTCGATGCCTCGCGCCTGAAGCTCGGCGATCTTCAGTCGATCGCGCTCGAAGGCCACGCTCCCTGAATGCCCGTCCCAGCCGTCGACCTCGACGGCGAACCTCAAGTTCGGCCATACGAAGTCGAGCTCTGGTCCGAACGCCTTCGAGTTCGTCTCGTAGCCGTCGATCTCTCTCCTCGCGCAAGCAGGCGCAGGAAAGCTCGCTCTCCCTTTGAGCGAGTCCGTCGAGGGCCGCCAGGCAGATCGAGAACCTTCCGGACCACGGCGATGCCGCGCTTGCCCCGGTTTCGCGCCAGCTGATCCTCCATCTCCGCCTCGTTCGCCAGCCGCCGAAACTTCGCGTCGGCGATCAGCGACTTCGACCTCGTAGTCGTCGTCGATGAGCGGCGGCGCAGTCGAGGACCGTGCGCGGTGGGCTGGTCAGACCGCATCGAGATACCGCTGGCGAAGATCGGTCGGCGCGAGTCAGCGTCGACGCACCTCGATCCGGATCCCGGCTCGAGTCCGATCGGTGGAGTCTGGCAGCGTCACCCATGGGTGACGCCGTTCGCGGAGTACTCGCGCAGCTTCCAGAGTTGACGCGGCGCTGAAGTGACTCAACGCCCGCCTCGTTCCTCATGCGCCAGCAGCGCTGCTTGCGCGCATGGCGTGCTCTGACGGAACCGCACCCACGAGATACACACCCTCGATGGAGTCTGAGTCAGCGCCTCCGGAGTCGAGGCGACTCTGAATCTCATGCCTGGACACGCCGCGCGCGATGAGCTGCCACCGCGCGACTACCCCGTTCTGGCGGCGCGCCAGTCTCCAGATCGAGACGTCACGGATCGACCGTCGATTTGTGCCGCCATACGCGGTACAACCCCACGGTCGATCGTCGCGCCCCCGAGTTCGCTCACCGCTTAGCTCGCCCTGCCGACCACTAGATTCTTCTCCCTTGGACGAGCGACTTCTGACCGAGAAGCTGATCGGCTTCGATTCTTCGACCGCGCAGGGCGTGAGGCTCTGCGCGGGGTTCGTGCGTGGCTGGCTCGAGGCTCGGGACGTGACCGTGCACGAGCTCGACGGTGCGCGACCTGCCCGTCCTGGTCGCGGACGCCGGGCCCGTCGATGCGCCGATCACCGTGCTTCTCCACGGCCACATGGACGTCGTGCCCGGCCACGAGGAGCAGTTCGAGCCGCGGGTCGAAGGAGAGCGCCTCTACGGGCGCGGCGCCTACGACATGAAGGGCGGCCTGGCCGCGCTCATGCTTTCGATCGCCGATCTCCAGGGCGTCGAGGGCGTCCGCTGCCGGCTCGGCATCGTTCCGGACGAGGAGTCCGAGGAGGAGCAGGAGCGCGGCGCCGACCTGCTCGTCGACGAGGGATTCACAGGGGATTTCGCGATCACCGGCGAACCTACGGACATGCTCGTCGGAGTGGCGGCGAAGGGCGTTTTCGCGATGCGCATCAAGGTGGACGGCCACGCCGCGCACGGCGCCACGCCCTGGCTCGGGCGCAACGCGATCCTGCGCGCGATCGAGGTTTTCCGCGAGATCGAATCGCTACCGTTTGCGCAGGAGAGCTCCGCGCTCTACGACCGCCCCTCGATCAACCTCGGACGCATCCTCGGGGGCGATGCGCTGAACAAGGTGCCAGACGCTTGCGTGATCGATGTGGACGTTCGCTACCTGCCTGAGCAGGAGCCCGAGGTCGATCCTCGAGCAGGTCTCCGCGATCGAGGGCGCCGAGGTGATCTCGACCTTTCACCGCCCGCCGGCGCTGGTCGACCCGCAGTCGCCGTTCGTCAGCGCTCTTCGCGACGCCGCGTCGCCGCACCACCCCGAGGAGGTCACGACGATCGGCCGCCACGGCGCCTCCGACGCGGTCTCCTTTCTCAAGGCGGGCATTCCCGACCGTCGAGTTCGGGCCCTCCGGCGCACGGCCATCACGGCCCGGACGAGTGGGTCTCGATCCCGTCGCTCGCCAGCTACCGGCGCACGATCTCCGACTTCGTCGCCTCGCTGCCCGCGCGGATGAACGGAGGTCCGCCGGCGTGACCGACGAAGAGCTGCCCGAGGACGCCGGACGCGCCGGACGGACGAGGACGCGGCCGACCTGCCGCCGCCCTCGACCTGCGCCGGCAAGGCCCGCAAGGCCGAGGCGAAGGCGAAGAGCGAGCGACGCCGAGGCATGACCGAGCGAGTTCGAAGGCCTCGCCGACGAGCTGAGCGCCGAGCTTCGAGCGACCTCGAAGCCGACGAGCGAAGAGGAGCCACCTGACGAGTTCGCCTTCGAAGACGAGAGCGACGACGACCGTCGACGCAGCCGAGCCGAGGTCTGACCCCTCCGACGCCGCCGAGCCAGACGACCCAGACGCCGACCCGAAGCCGACGACGCCGCAGCCGCCGCAGCCCCGCGACCTCCAGCCCAGCTCGGAGACCGTCGAGGCGGACACGCTCGCGCTCTCGGACGTCGAGGCGGCAGCGCGAGGCCGCGCACGCGGGCCTCGCCGCGCGGGCCAAGAAGTCGTCGTTCTCCCACGAGGTCACGACCGGCTCGCACAAGGTTCAGCCAGCCCGAGCCGCAGCCACCCGTCCCGCGCCGCTCGCGGCCGCCGACGGCGACGACGGAGGGCGTCGGCGAGCCGCCGAAGCGCCGCATCGGGCTGGCGCTTCGTCGCCGCGGCGTTCGTGATCGTCTCCTCGATGGCGGCCGCGACGGCGGTCTCGTTCCTGCTCTTCCTCTCCGACATCGCCGAGGGCCTCAACGACGACGGCAGCTCTCGGCGGCGCGCGCAGCAGCTCGAGACGGTCGAAGGCGGCGCGCCGCAGACGATCCTCATCCTCGGCTCCGACAAGCGCGAGATCGACGGAGGGCGACCCCGGTCGCTCGGACACGGCGATCCTCCTGCGGGTCGACCCCGACAAGGAGTTCCTCTCGCTGATGTCGCTGCCGCGCGATCTCGAGGTGCCGATCCCCGGCTACGGCACCGGACAAGCTCAACGCCGCCTACACCTACGGCGAGCAGGAGGACCCGACGCGGTGGCGGCGAGACGCTTGCGATCGAGACGATCAAGGAGTACCTGGACATCCCGATCAACCACGTCGTGAACGTCGACTTCAGCGGGCTTCTATGAGGCCGTGAACGCGATCGGCTGCGTCTACATCGACGTCGACCGCCACTACTTCAACTCGAACGAGGGCCTGTTCGAGGGAGCGAGACTTCTACGCCGAGATCGACGTCGAGGCCGGCTACCAGAAGCTCTGCGGCTACAAGGCGCTTCAGTACGTGCGCTATCGCCACGACGACAACGACCTCGTCCGCGGCGCGCGCCAGCAGGACTTCATCCGCGAGGCGCGCCAGCGCATCCCGCCGGCGAAGCTCCTGCCGGTCTTCGGCGAGGGAGACGAGCTGATCGACATCTTCACCAAGAACACCTCGTCCGACATCGACGACGTGCCGACGATCGTCGCGATGATGAAGTCGTTCGTCGAGCGTCCGCAACGCGCCGGTCCGCCAGGTGACGCTGGGCCAGCTCGCGAACGACGGCGGCGTGACGGCCAGCCCCGAGCAGGTCGACTCGGCGGTCAACCAGTTCCTCGGCAACGACCTCGACGACGAGCCGGCGAGGAGCCCGCCGAGCCCAGCGCCGATCCGGACGAGGGCGATGGCGACGGCGGAGGCGACAAGGAGGCGAAGCCAAGCCGCGGCCGCCCGCGCAGGCGCCGCTCGTCGACTTCGCCGGCCCGGCGCAGGAGAAGGCCGTGCCAGTTCGCCAAGTTCATGAAGGAGAAGAAGGCCGACCTGCCGATCTTCTATCCCCACGCAGCTCGTCCAGATCGGCCATCACGGCGATCTCCGAGGAGTCGCGCGCCGCCGTGCTGCGTCGGGCCCGAGCGACAAGGACCTCTACTACATGTACAAGTACGTGATCCCCTACCAGGAGAGCTTCGGGCTCTCCTACTACGGCGTCAGCGGCACGAACTGGGACGATCCGCCGATCCTCAAGAACCCGAGCGAGTACCGCACGATCGACGGCCGCGAGTACATGCTCTTCTACGAGCAGGACCGCCTGCGCCTGGTCGGCTGGCAGACGTCCAAGGGCTCCTACTGGGTCATCAACACGCTCACCCACGCGCTCTCCGAGGACGCGATGCTCGGACTCGCGACGTCCACCCGCGAGCTCGGCAGGATAGCGTTCCGGCCAATGGAAGCTGAGCGCGAAGCAGGTAGGCGTCGTCGGCGTCGGCTGGGTCGGCCTGGTGACGGCGACCTGCTTCGCCGAGCTGGGGCACCCGATCGTCGCCCTCGACGTGAACGCCGAGAAGGTCGAGTCGCTCCGCCGCGGCGAGGTGACGATCCACGAGCCCGGCCTCGCCGAGCTCCTGCAAAAGAACGCCGAGCGCATCACCTTCACGACCTCGATGGACGACGTGCTCGACTCCGCGCGCCTCCTCTTCTGCTGCGTCGACACGCCGCCGACCTACTCGGGCGACGCGGACCTCTCGCGCGTGCGCTCGGTCGTCGACGCAGCTTCCCGAGGACTCGGAGCACGCGCTCGTCATGAAGAGCACCGTGCCGTCGGGCACCGGCGCGTCGATCCGCCGCGACAAGCCGGACCTGCGCTACGTCTCGTGCCCCGAGTTCTTGAAAGAAGGCTCGGCGATCCAGGACTTCATGCATCCCGACCGCGTCGTGATCGGCGCCGACGCCGGCTCCGAGGACGCGGCCGACGCGGTCGAGCGCCTCTACGCGCCGCTCGGCGGCGAGATCGTCCGCACCGACGTCGCCTCGGCCGAGATGATCAAGCTCGCCTCGAACGCCTTCCTCGCGACCAAGATCTCGTTCATCAACGAGATCGCCAACGTCTGCGAGCAGACCGGGCGCCGACGTCACCGAGGTCGCCCGCGGCATGGGCCTCGACGAGCGCATCGGCGCGAGCTTCCTGAAGGCGGGCATTGGCTACGGGGGCTCGTGCTTTCCGAAAGATGTCGAGCGCCCTCAAGCAGCTCGCCGGCAACTCGGGCTACCACTTCCAGCTCCTGAACGCCGTGATCGAGGTGAACGAGCTTCAGAAGCGGCGCGTGATCGCGAAGCTCCAGAAGCACCTCGGCTCGCTCGTCGGGCAAGCGGATCGCGCTGCTGGGCCTCGCTTTCAAGCCGGACACGGACGACATGCGCGAGGCGTCGAGCCTGGTGCTCTCGGCGCGGCTTCAGGGCGAGGGCGCGAAGGTCGTCGCCTACGACCCCGTCGCCGAGCGGCAGCGCTTCGTCGATGCTCCCCGACGTCGAGATGGCCGGACTCGGCCGAGGAGGCGCTCGAGGGCGCCGACGCTGCCGTGCTGGTCACCGAGTGGCCCGAGTTCTCCGAGCTCGACTGGGCATGCGGTGCGCGACTCGATGGCCTCCGCCGGTCCTGATCGACGGCCGCAACTACCTCGACGCCGAGGCAGCTCCGCGGCCGCCGGCTTCGCCTACGAGGGGATCGGCCGCCCGGATGGCGCCGAACGGCGACGCTGATGCAGGCGCTCGTCCTCGTCGGCGGGCAGGGCACCCGCCTTCATCCGCTGACCCTCACCCAGCCGAAGCCGGCCGTGCCGCTCGTCGACCGGCCGTTCATCCGCTTCATGGCCGACTGGCTCGGCCGCCACGGCGTCACCGACGTCGTCATGGCCTGCGGCTTTCGCGCCGAGGATCTGCGCTCGGCCCTCGGCGACGAGATTCCCGGCGGGCCCGCGCGTTCGCTACGTCGAGGAGTCCGAGCCGCTCGGCACCGCCGGGCCGATCCGCCTCGCCGCCGACCAGGGGCTTCTCTCCGACCGCTTCCTGGTCCTGAACGGCGACGTCCTCACCGACCTCGACCTCACCGAGCACATGCGCGTCCACTCCGAGCGCGACGCCGTCGCCTCGCTCGCGCTCTATCCGGTGGACGACCCGACCTCGTACGGCCTCGTCCGCAAGGACGCCGAGCACGGGCGCCGTCACCGAGTTCCTCGAAAAGCCCGATCCCGCCGAGATCGACACGGACGAGGTGAACGCGGGCGCCTACGTGCTCGAGCGCTCGGTTGCCGATCTGATCCCGGCCGGCCGCTCGGTCTCGATCGAGCGCGAGATCTTCCCGCGGCTCGTCGGCCAGGGCCTCTTCGGCCTCCGGCTCGAGGGCTACTGGATGGACATCGGCACGCCCGAGCGCTACCTCCAGGCGAGCTGGGACATCCTGACCGGGCCGGTCGAGACCGAGGTCGCGGCGCGGATGGGAGCGGACGGCGTTGGCGTCGACGAGCACGCCGACGTCGACGGCTCGGCCCACGTCGAGGGACCCGTGCTCGTCGACTCGGGCGCGAGCGTCGCCGGCGGTGCCCATCTTGGGCCCGAACGCCGTGATCGGGCGGGACTGCGAGGTCGGCGAGGGCGCCGTCGTCGTCGGGTCGGTCCTTCACCCGAGCTGCGACGTCGCGAGCCGGCGCGCGGGTCGAGGGCGCGATCCTCGGCGCGGGCGTCAAGGTCGGCGCAGAACGCCGTCGTCGAGGACGGCGCGATCGTGGGCGAGGGCGCACGAATCGAGCCCGGCGCGCGGCTTGAGCACGACGCGCGCGTCGAACCTGGCATGGTTGCGGCGTGAGCGAGACCCTCGACGCCATCCGCGCGGTCGATTCGCAGAACCAGCTGGACGACGTCCTGGCCCTGCCGGACCACCTCTCCGACGCGCTCTTCCGCGTCGAGTCGGCGCGGATCCCGCCCACCGAAGTCGAACGGCCTCGTCGTCTGCGGCATGGGCGGCTCGGCGATCGGCGGCGACCTCGCCCGCGGCGCGCTCGGCAGCCGAACGACCCTTCCCTTCACGACCGTGCGCGACTACGGCCTCGAGCCCTGGACCTCGCCCGAGCGGACCGTCCTGTGCGCGAGCTACTCCGGCAACACCGAGGAGACGCTGGCCGCCTTCGAGGCCGCCGCGGCCGTGGGCGCGCGCCGGGTCGTCGCGACCACCGGCGGCGCGCTGGGCGACGCGGCGCGCGAGGCCGACGTGCCGATCATTCCCGATCCCCGCGGCGCTTCAGCCCCGAGCGGCCGTCGGCTACATGTTCGTCGCTGCGGCCGAGGTTGCCGGCGCTGGCCGGCGCCGCCCCCGTCATCCGCACCGAGATCGACGGCGCGGTCGACGCATCTGCGCGCGCAGCCGCGACGCGCTCATCGAGCGCGCCGGCGTGATCGCCGACGTGATCGGCGACTCGTTCCCCGTGATCTACGGCGCCGACCTCACGACGTCGGTCGCCTACCGCTGGAAGACCCAGATCAACGAGAACGCCAAGATCCCCGCCTTCTCCCACTCGCTGCCCGAGATGGACCACAACGAGCTCGTCGGCTGGGAAGAGGGCGGAGGCGCGCGAGCAGTTCTCGGCGATCTTCCTCGACGACCCGGACCAGCATCCGCGCGCCCGCCAGCGCTTCGAGCTGACCGCGAACCTGATCGAGCCCTCCGCGGCCGGCCTCGTCCAGATCGAGGCCGAGGGCGAGACCCGCACCGCCCGCATGCTCTGGTCGCGTGATGCTTGGCGACCTCGTCTCGCTCGTGCTCGCCGCGAAGCGCGGCGTCGATCCCTCGCCCGTCCCGGTGATCGAGAGCCTGAAGGCCGAGCTGGGCGGCTCTAGCGCAGCTGATCCGCGGTCAGCAGTACCCTTGGCTGGGCTCTCGTGCCCCTCCTCGACGACATCGCAGGCGCCGTTCGCGGCGGCATCGGCCGTGCCGGTGAGGCGCTGGTCGCGCTCGGGCGAAACGGCGACCGGCCCGAGCTCGAGCCAGCTCGAGGCGCCGAAGCCGCCGCCCGCTCCAGTCGTGCTCGAGGCGAAGGATCTCGCCAAGGTCTACGGCGAGGGCTCGACGGCCGTTCGGGCGCTCGACGGCGCCTCGCTCGAGGTCCGGAAAGGCGAGATCGTCGCGATCATGGGCCCGTCGGGCTCGGGCAAGAGCACGATGCTCCACCTCCTCGGCGCGCTCGAGACGCCCTCGGCGGGTCAGATCAGCCTCGGCGGCGAGCGCTACGACGGCCTCGACGACGCCGGGCCTCACGCGGATCCGCCGCGACCGGATCGGCTTCGTCTTTCAGTTCTTCAACCTGCTGCCGTCGCTGACGGCCGAGGAGAACGTGCTCCTGCCGGCGCTGATCGCCGGCGAGGCCGGCGACGGCGTGCGCTCGCGCTCGCGCGAGCTCCTCGGCGTCGTCGGGCCTCTCGGAGCGCACGACGCACCTGCCCTCCGAGCTCTCAGGCGGCGAGCAGCAGCGCGTCTCGATCGCCCGCGCCCTGCTTCGCGAGCCCGAGCTGATCCTCGCCGACGAGCCGACCGGCAACCTCGACAGCCGCTCGAGCGCCGAGATCCTGGCGCTCCTGCGCGAGCTCTGAGCGACATCCGAGTCCCAGACGGTCGTGATGGTCACGCACGATCCTGGCGCCGCAGCGATCGCCGACCGGGTCGTATTCCTTCGCGACGGCCGGGTGGCCGGCGAGGAGGCCGGCGGCTCGCGCGAGCAGATCTCGGCCGCCTTCACCGCGCTCCAGGGCTAAGGCCTCTGATGCGCAGCTTCGGCTCCCTGGCCCTCAAGCAGGTGCGCTCGCGCCGCGCTCGCTCGCTCCTGACGGCGGCCGGGATCGTCCTCGGCGTCGGGATGATCCTGGGCGTCCTCCTGCTCTCGGCGACGATCAACCGGACTTTCACGGACCTCTACGACTCGGTCTACGGAAGGGCCGACCTGATCGTCTCGGGCGGCGGCGAGGACTCGCTGCCCAAGGACGCGCTTTCCGAAAGGTCGAGGACACGCCGGGTGTCGACGAGGCCGTCGGGCCGCGATCCAGAGCGTCTTCACGCTCGTCGACGACGAAAGGCGACGCCCCGCCCGACGCCACGAAGCAGCTGAACGTCGTCGGGCCAGGATCCGGACGCGACGAACGTCACGGACTCCGAGACAGTCGCCGGCCGCGATCCCGAGCGCCGGCCGCGAGATCTCGATCCAGGACTCGTGGGCCGACGCGAACGACGTCGAGGCCGGGCGAGCGGATCTCGCTAGCCACCCCGGACGGCGAGCGGCGTTTCGAAGTCGTCGGGCTCTTCGCATTCCAGAGCGGATTCGAGTTCGGCGGCGAGGGCTTCGCGGTGATGCCGCTCGACGCGGCGCGAAAGGTGATGGACAAGCGCGGTCGTTCGACGAGATCGACGTGATCGCGGACGGCGGTGCCGAGACGATCGCCGCGCTCGAGCGGCAGCTCGACCGTCGCTTCGGCAAGGGCGTGCGACGTCGAAACGCCGCAGACGAAGTCAGAAGACGTCGAGTCTCAGCTTCAGGCGTTCAACGCGATCCTCTACTTCTTCGCCGCGATGGCCCTGTTCGTCGGGGGCTTTCTGATCTTCAACGCGTTCAACATGACCGTGCTCCAGCGAACGCGCGAGATCGGCATGCTGCGGACGCTGGGTACGCCGCGCCGGCGGATCACCGGCTCCGTTCTGCGCGAGGCCGCTCTCTTAGGCGTCGTTGGCGCCGTGCTCGGGCTTGGGCTCGGCTTCGCGCTTGCGTACGCCCTGACCGAGCTGGTCCGCGCGCTCGACTTTCCCGTCGGGCAGGCTGACCTTCGCCTGGTGGGCGCCCGTCGCCGCCGTCGCAACCGGGCTTCTGACTGCGGTCATGGGGGCGTTCACTGCCCGCGCGGCGGGCGGGCAAGACGTCCCCGATCCGTGCGGTGCTCGGCTCGGACGAGCTGCGCCCGAAGCCGCGCCCACGCCGCGCGGCGATCGGCGGCTGCACTGATCCTCATCGGCTTGGCGGGCGCCTACTGGCTCGGCGCTGCCGAGGAGACGACGCCGATCGTCGCCGCCGCCGGCATGACGGGCACGGTCGCAATCTTCTTCGGGATCGCGATGGTCGCGCCCTTCGTGGTGCGGCCGCTCGTACGCGTCCTCTCGTGGCCGGTGCGACTGATCCTCCCGGTCGAGGGGCGCCTGGCCTCAGACGCTGCCCGCTCGGATCCTGGGCGAACCGCTGCCACCGCCACCGCTCTTCTGATCGGGCTCGCCCTGGTCGTTGCCGTCAACAGCCTGGGTTCGAGCTTCCTTGGCACGATCTCGGACGAGTTCGACCGCGCATTCGCCCGCGACCTCACGGTGCAGCCGTCGGGCCTGACGCCTGGCCAGGGCCCTCAGCAGACGATCGGCAAGCGGCTCTCGGAGCGTCTGGAGAAGATCCCCGAGGCCGAGGTCGTCGCGCGCGAGCGCTTCCTCTTCACGACCGACCTGCCGGGACCGAAGGGCAAGACGAGGTCCGACGGGCTCTTGGTCGGCTTCGAGCCGAAGGAGTACGAGCAGGTCGACACCACCGACATCCAGGGCGCGCCGCGGGAAGAAGTGTTCCGGCGCATGCGCACCGGTGAGGTGACGGTCGGCAAGGGGTACGCCGACGAGGAGGACCTCGAGGTCGGCGACACGCTGCGTCTCGAGGGCCCGTCGGACGAGCGCAAGGCGCGAATCGCCGGAATCGTCGAGACGGTTCTCTTCGGCGGTCAGACCGTCGGAATGTCGCTCGAGACGATCCGGGAGGTCTATGGCGTCACCGCCGACTCGGAGCTGGCGCTCAAGGCAACGTCCGAGGCCGACCGGGCCGTTTTGGAAGACAAAGTCAGTCGGATCGTCCGCCAGGACTATCCGAATCTCGCCGTGCTTTCGAACACCGAGCTCAAGGCGAACGTCGAGGATCAGGTGAACCAGCAGTTCGCCACCTTCTACGCAATCGTCGGCGTCGCCATCTTCGCCAGCCTGTTCGGGATCATCAACACGCTCACGATGTCGGTCCTCGAGCGCACGCGCGAGATCGGCGTCTTGCGCGCGCTTGGCGCATCTCGCTGGCAGATCCGCCGGCAGGTGGCATCCGAGAGCGTCGTGATCGGCCTAGTAGGAGCGCTGCTGGGCGTCGCGGTCGGCACCGGCCTGGGCTATGCGCTCTTACAAGGACTCGCCTCTGGTGTGCCGGGCGTCTCGTATCGCCCGCCCGTGGCGACGATGGTGGCCGTGGCGCTTGCAGGAGTCGTCCTCGGCCTGATCGCCGCGATCCTGCCGGCGAGGCGCGCCGCCCGCCTCGACGTCATTCAGGCGATCGCGTATGAGTAGGGCGGGTCGCCGGGCCGTGACGGACTGCGAGGGGCCGTCGGGACTCAAAGCGGCTCACTAATGGGGAAGGGAACGATGCATTGATGAGCCGCCTTCTGAGTGGTCGACGTTAGCCACGGTATGCGTGGGTTTTGTCGACCGGTCGGGATCTCACGGGGGTTTCACCCCCTTTGTTGCCGCCGTTGTTCGTAGCCGAAGCGCCACTCGTGGTTGCTATTACCCGCGCTATTCGCGGAAATCAGCAACCACTGGCGTTAGTCGTCCGCGCCCGGTCGCCGGCGCTCCTGCTTTCGCTGGCCCTGGCGGCGCTTGTCGGCTAGGCGCCTCTCGCGGGCCGATCGTCCGGGCCGAGTAGCGCGTCGCGGACGGCGGCGCTCAAGCCCGGAGCGAATCCGTTCGGCCAGGCGCTCGAGCGCCAAGTCGCGGTTACGTGCCTGCGAGCGCGCGTCCTGTGCCACGGCGGTCACCCGCTTGCCGAAGCGATGCGCGAGTCGTGCCTTCTGCTCGGCACTGAGCGCGGTTGAGGCCTCGATCTCGAACACGGCCTCGATCCGGGAGGCGGTCACGTTCGCGTGCTGCCCGCCGGGGCCGGACGAGCGGCTCGCGCGCAGCTCGATCTCTCCGACCGGGATCGAGAGCGAGGGACCTATGCGGATGTGCTGACGGGCCATCTCCCCCTCAGCATGACTCAGAGTCAGGCGGTCTCGGCTGCCAGGGCGATCAGGCGTTCGCGGACGAGGTCCGGCCGCTCGTCGGCGACGAAATGCCCGCACCCCTCGACGTACTCGATCTCGTAGTCCTCGGCGAGCGCGGTCTCCTTCGACGCGAGCGAGGGGTGAATGGCGAAGTCGTCAACCCCGTGAAGGACGCGGATGGGAATGGGCACGGATCGCCGCTCGGGCCTGCGAATGCCTGCCGGGGCCTCGCGCAAGAGGAAGGTGCGGTAGGTATCACGGGCAGCCTCGGCGCACACCGGGTCCCGGAAGCGCTCGGAGAAGCTTCGAATCTCCTCGGCGCTCATCGACTCTCGATCCGAGAGGGCACCGCCGATCACTCGCTCGACGAACCGCGTGCGGCGGTGGATTGGAACGCCCAGCGAGGCGATCAGCGGCATGTAGGTCAGAAAGCGCCAGAAGTGGGGCGCCGCAGTGCGAAACGTCTGCCACGGGTGGGCGATGTTGAGCGCCAGGAACCCGTCGAACCGCTCGGGCGTTCGCATGGCCAGGAGGTAGCCGAGGTACCCGCCCCAGTCGTGGCCCACGAGCAGCGTGTCTTTTAGAGCCGATCGCGTCGAAGAGCGCGAGCAGGTCTGAGGCGACATCCTCTTTGGCCCACCGATGAGGCGCCGGGCCCGACCAGCCATATCCCGGGAGGTCCGGGGCGACGATCCTCAAGCCCGGCGGCGGGTCGGCGAGCAGGTCGCGATACGCGAAATGGTGCTGAGGCCAGCCGTGCAGCGCGACGACCGGCCGTCCATCGGGCGGCCCCGCCTCGGTGACGTGAAAATCGACTCCCCGCGCGCTGATAATTGACCGGCGTACGCCGGCGATGGGTGGCGGATCCACGACGGAATCTTGCGAAGAGGGGTCAGGCACCTGGTGTCCGAGCTGCGCTACGCCCCCGGCAAAAGCGTGCCAGACCCCAACCTAGTAGCGGTACTGGTCCGTCTTGTACGGGCCGTCGACCGGGACGCCGATGTAGGCAGCCTGCTCGGCGGACAGCTTGGTCAGGCTCACGCCAAGCGCGTCGAGATGAAGCCTCGCGACCTTCTCGTCGAGGTGCTTTGGCAACACGTAGACCTGCTTTTCGTACTCGTCGTTCTTGCCGTAGAGCTCGATCTGGGCGATCGTCTGGTTGGTGAACGAGTTCGACATCACGAATGACGGATGCCCCGTCGCGTTGCCGAGATTGAGCAGCCTGCCCTCGGAGAGGAGGATGATCGAGTGCCCGTCCGAGAACGTCCACTCGTCGACCTGGGGCTTTACCGTGACCCGCTCGGCGCCGGAGCTCTCGAGTCCAGCCATGTCGATCTCGTTGTCGAAGTGGCCGATGTTGCCGACGATCGCTTGATGCTTCATGCGCGCCATGTCGCCAACGCCGATGACGTCCTTGTTGCCCGTGGCCGTGATGAAAATGTCCGCCGTTTCCACGACCTCTGAGAGCGTCCGGACCTCGTAGCCCTCCATCGACGCCTGGAGCGCGCAGATCGGGTCGATCTCAGTGACGATCACGCGGGCACCCTGGCCGCGTAGGGATTCGGCGCAACCCTTGCCGACGTCGCCGAAGCCGCAGATCACCGCGACCTTGCCGCCGATCATCACGTCCGTGCCGCGGTTGATGCCGTCGATCAGCGAGTGGCGACAGCCATAGAGGTTGTCGAACTTGGACTTCGTGACCGAGTCGTTCACGTTGATTGCGGGAAACAGGAGCTTTCCCTCCCGGGCGAACTCATAGAGGCGGTGGACTCCGGTCGTTGTCTCCTCGGTGACCCCCATGACGCCCGCGGCCATACGCGTGAAGCGCTCCGGATCCTCTGCGAGCGAAGCTTGGAGCGTCGTCAGGATGACCCGCATCTCCTCGCTGTCGGCACCCGCGGGATCCGGCACCGCGCCTGCCCGCTCGTACTCGACGCCTTTGTGGACTAGGAGCGTGGCGTCGCCTCCGTCGTCGAGGAGCATGTTCGGCCCGTCCGCGTCGGGCCAAGTCAGCGCCTGCTCCGTGCACCACCAGTACTCGGTGAGCGTTTCGCCCTTCCAGGCGAACACCGGGATTCCGGCAGCCGCGATCGCCGCAGCAGCGTGATCCTGGGTCGAGAAGATGTTGCAGGAAGCCCAGCGGACCTCGGCGCCCAGCGCCACGAGAGTTTCGATCAGGACCGCGGTCTGCACGGTCATGTGAAGCGAGCCGGTGACGCGGGCTCCCTTGAGCGGCTGCGCCTCCGCGAACTCCTCGCGCGTCCGCATCAGACCTGGCATTTCGTGCTCGGCGAGGCTGATCTCCTTGCGGCCGTACTCCGCAAGGCCGATGTCGGCGACCTTGAAGTCCTCGGTCGTGGTCTGGGTGGCCATAGTGGTCATGCGTCTCCCGCTGTTCGTGTTGCCTCAGTCCGTGCGAGAGTGAGGGTACCGGCGCGGCCTTGCCCTTGGGTAGCCTCACCGCCTGATGAGGGCGATGGTGATGGCCGCGGGGCTGGGAACGCGCTTGCGCCCGCTCACTTATGAAGTTCCGAAGCCGATGGTGCCCGTCGCCAACCGGCCTGTGATCGAGCTCATCCTGAGGTCGTTGGCTCGCTCGGGCATAACGGACGTCGTCTGCAACCTCCACTGGTTTCCAGAGACGATCACCGACCGCCTCGGCGACGGCTCTCACCTCGGCGTCGATCTCGCCTTCTCGCACGAGCCCGAGCTCCTCAACACCGCCGGCGGGGCGCGAAACGTTCGCGAGTTCTTCGGCGACGAGCCGTTCCTGGTCATGGCGGGCGACGCGCTCACCGATATCGACTTCCAGGCGTTGGCCGACGCCCACGCGGCCAACGACGGCGTCGCGACGCTGGCCGTGAAGCAGGTCGCCGACACGCGCGAATACGGCGTCATCGTGACCGGCTCCGACGGACGCGTGCAGGGCTTCCAGGAGAAGCCCGATCCCGCAGAGGCTCTCTCGGACCGGGCCAACTGCATGATCTACGCGCTTAGCCCTGAGATCTTCGACCACTTTCCAGAGCTGGACGCCCCCGACTTTGCCCTCGACGTCTTCCCGGCGCTGCTCGCATCAGACGTGCCTTTCTACGTGCACGACGCGAACTGCTACTGGAACGACGTCGGCTCACCGCCCGAGTACCTCCAGGGGAACCTCGACGTCGCCGCCGGCCTGGTCGACGTGGAATGGGAGGGCGAGCTGGTCGAGGCAAGCGCCGATCCGGACGAGCCTGGGGAGCACGAGCTCGAAGCCGAGCGGGGAGGCCTGCCCGCAGGATCGGAGGTTGACGGGCGCGTCCTCGTCGGGCGAGACGTTCAAGTGGGCAAGGACGTGCGATTCGACGGCCCATGCGTGATCGGCGACGGAGCACGAATCGGCGACGGGGCGCGAATCAAGTCGTCCGTTCTTTTGCCCAACGCCGAGGTTCCCGCAGGGTGCTACCTGGTCGGAGCCATCGCCGGGCGGTCCGGATCGCTAACGCCGGGTACGTCGTGACGCTTCGGCGCAGGCTGGTCCGAGTGCCGGCCACCTCGGCCAATCTGGGGTCCGGCTTCGACGTCATGGCCGCCGCGTTGGCGCTTCATCTCGAGCTCGAAGTGTCAGAGGCGAACGAGTTCGCCGTCGACACCGGCGGTGATCCGCTACCCGCCGACCGGTCCAACCTGTGCGTTCGGGCATTCGAAGCGCTTCACCCGGCCGATGGAGTCCGCTTCGAGGTGCGATCCGAGATCCCGCTCGCCCGCGGACTGGGGTCGAGCGCGGCAGCGATCGTCGCGGGCCTGATGGCCGCTGACCACATCTTCGAGCTGGCACTCAGTCGTGAGGACATCTACGCCCGCGCGGTCGCCTTGGAGGGCCATCCCGACAACGTCGCAGCCGCCCTCTACGGCGGCTTCGAAATTTGTCCTCGGCCCGAGGAAGACAGCCTGCCAAGGCCCGTTCGCCTCGAGCCGCCGGAAGGGTTGGAAGCGCTTGTCGTAATCCCCGCCGAGGAGGTCTCGACGTCTGAGGCGCGGGCCGCGCTCCCAGACGTGGTCGCCTTCGATGACGCTGTCGACAATGTTGCCGCGGCCTCTCAGCTCGCCTTGGGAATCGAGCGTTCGGACCTCGCCTTGATCCGCCGCGGTCTTGCCGACCGGATTCACCAACCACATCGTGAACGGCTCTACCCGCGCTCGATGGAGCTGGTGCGGGCGGCGCCGAAGCTGGGAGCGCTCGGCGCCACGATCTCGGGCGCCGGTCCGACCGTCTTGGTGTGGAGCTTTTGGCAGGACACCGGCAGGGTGATGGCAGCACTCGAGCGCTGGACGAGGGACTGGGCCCAGGTCATCCGCGTGCCCTTCAGCCCAACGGGCGCAGACGTCCCAGAGCTCTAGGCTCGGGCGCCCGCCGGGACGATCTCGGCGCTCAGCGCGTCGAGGCCCTCGAGCAGCTCGGGCTTGCCGATGCGCCGGAGGATCTCGCCTGCGAGGGAGAGGTAGTCCTGGCCGCGGCCCGGGCGGTAGTCGAGGATCGGTACCGCTCGCTCGGCCGACTCGGCGTAGACGACCGACTGGCGGATCACGCTGCGGAACACCTTGTCGCCGAACCGCTCGCGGAGCGCCTCGAGCGTCTGGCGCGCGTGCTTCGTGCGCATGTTCGCGATGTTGAGGACGATCCCGAGCAGCTCGAGGTCGGGATTGAGGCTGTCCTTGGCGAGATTCACCACCTCCATCGCCTGCTCGACGCCCTGAAGCGAGAAGTACTGCGCCTGAGTCGAGAGCATCGCGTAGTCGGACGCGACGAGCGCGTTCACCGTCAGTAGGCCGAGCGTGGGCGGGCAGTCGATCAGGATCACGTCGCGCTCCCGCTTTAGATCGCGAAGCGCGTTGCGAAGCGTGACCTCGCGGCCGATCTTCCCGGCGAGCGCGAGCTCGGCCTCGGCGAGCCTGAGGTTGGCCGGGATCACCTGGCCGTGGACGGCATCGGCCGCCCGGGTCTGCCCCGCGATCACGTCGGCCAGCGTGGGCTCCGCGTCACGGGGGGTGTCGAAGTAGTCGGAGAGGTTCCCCTGGGGGTCGGCGTCGACCGCCAGAACGTCGAGCCCGAGCCGGCCGAACACGTCGGCCAGCGTCCGGGTCATCGTCGTCTTTCCGGTGCCCCCCTTTTGGGAGAGGATCGAGATCGTGACGCGATCCACGCAGCATATGGCGCAGCACCTGCTCGAGGCTCAGGCGGCGCTCAGGCCAAGACGTAGAGCTTGAAACGGCCGATCTCGAGCTCGTCGCCGTCGGCGAGCGCGGTCCACTCGACGTGCTCGCCGTTGACGAACGAGCCCGTTGAGGCTGCGGTCGTCGAGCGCCTTCAGACGGTCGTCCTCGGTGCGGACGACGAGCGCATGGCGCCGCGAGACGGTCGGGTCGTCGAGGCGACACGTCGGCGCAGCTCGAACGGCCGACCTTTGCCCAGCCCTCGGGGATCGGCACCGTGTCGCACCTCGCCGTCGTCCTCCCACGCCAGATGTGGACCCGAGCCGGCGATCCGCTCGCCGGGCCTCGCCGAGCCAGCCGGGCTCTGCCGTCGGCCACGCCGACCGTCTCGATGTCGACCGTCGGGCGGTCGAAGGCGCGAGCCCGCTTGAACGAAGTGCCCGCAGCAGCCGGACACGCAGGCATCGAGTCGTCGACCGTGGGCGAGATCGCGTATCCGCAGTCGCTCGCAGACGAGGCCCCCCAGGCCGCGTACAGCGATCGTCATCTCAGGAATCCTTTCGGGAGAGAAAGCTACGAACTGCACATCGACGGTACCCCTGTTGTGACATTGTCAATCAACCCTCGCGCATAGAATCGCGCGAAATGGGTCCAGTTTCCGCGAAAATTTCGATCGACACGCCCGCGTGAGGCGGTCTTCGAGATCCTCTGCGACCTCTCCGCGCGACCCGCTTTCACCGACCATTTCATGGAGAGCTATCACCTGCTTCGGATCGAGCCGGTCGGGCATGGGGGCCGGCGCGCGGTTTCAGCCTTCGCGACGGGGGCTGGGTCGATTCGATCATCGACGAGGTGGACGCGCCTCACCGTCTGGTCGAGCGAGGCCGCGGCGGCTACCTCAACCGGATCCCCAACGTGACCGAGTGGCTCCTCTCCGACGTCGGGCCCGACGGCTGCGAGGTCACGCGTCACCTTTTGGACGGAGCCAGCAGCCATCCGCTCGACAAGATGCGCGACGCGAAGGCTCCGAGCGGCGCCTCGGCAAAGGCCTCAAGAAGGCGCTCGAGCGCCTGCGCGAGCTGGCCGAGAGCGGCGCTCCCGCCGGAGCGGATCGAAGTCGCGGGTGGCGATCGGCTGCAGCTATAGACTCTCGCCCGCATGAGGACCCCAGTCGCCTTCATCGCCGGCTTCGTGGCCGTTCTTGCCCTCGCCATCCCGCTCGCCGGCTGCGGCGACGAGGAGGACGGCACGCCCGAGGCTGTCGAGGGCGAGCCGCTCACGCTCGGCGAGCTGATCTACAACGTCGCGATCACGCGATTCCTCAACCCGAACATCGTCGAGGACGAGGCGTACCTCGACGGCGCGCCCGAGGAGCCCCAGGGCATGACCTACCTCGGCGTCTTCATCATCGATCAAGAACGAGACCGACGAGGAGCATCGCGAGCGCACACGAACTACTCGATCGTCGACGGAAGCCATCGCGTCTACGAGCCGTTCGAGCGTCGAGACGCCAGTTCACGCCTCGACGTCGGCGCGCACCGTCCCGCCCGACGGCCAGATACCCGCGCCCGACACGGTCGCCGCGGCCGGCCCGACTCAGGGCGCGCTCCTTCTCTTCCTCGTCGACGACGACGTCTCCGAGGAGCGCCCGCTCGAGCTCGAGGTCGTCCTCGGTCGACGGCGGCGAGGGCCTCATCGAGCTCGACATCTAGAGTGCCGTGGACGAGGGCCTCTCGCAGTCCGCGCTGCGAACCGCGCTCGTCTTGGCCTCGCTTGCCGCGGTCGTCATCCTGGCCGGGCTGTTCTCGGACGTCGTGCGCTACGTGGCCTCGGGCGTGATCGTCGTGGCGACCGCTAGTGACCGCCGGCGAGCGAAGCCGCCAGGGGCGGAGGCTGGTGGACGATCCTCGGCGCCGGCGCGGCGCTGTCGGCGATCGGCGCCGGCCTCTCCGAGCTGACCGAGACCGTCGGCGGCCTGATCGCCGTGATCGGCGGCGTCCTGGTCGTGGTCGGCTCAGTGATCGGCTTCCCCGCCGACGAGCTCGAGTACGACGAGTCAGCTCCGACCGTCCGAGCACCGACGAGTAGATCTCTCGCGCGATCGGCGCGGCGACCGTGCCGCCGCCGCCGGTGACGTTCAGCAGCATGACCGCGATCGCCAGCTCGGGCTGTCGTCGCCGGCGCGTACGAGGCGAACCAGGCGTTCTCTGTCGAGCGGCGGATCCTCGCCGGGCGCCAGCACCTGGCCGGGCTCGAGCGCCGCTGGGCCCAGCTCGGCCGTGCCGGTCTTGCCGGCGACCTCGATTCCGGGGATCTGCGCCGCCGTGCCCGGTGCCCGAGCGGACCACCTCGAGCATCATGCCCTCGAGCTTCGTGCGCCGTCTCCGCCGAGGTGACCTTCGACCGGCTCGGCGTCCGGTCGCAGCTCCGTCGGTCTTCACGATCGAGGTTGGGCGGCGGACGCCGTCGTTCGCGATCGTCTGCGCGACCGACGCCATCGCGAGCGGGGTCGCGAGGACCTGGCCCTGGCCGATCGACGCTCTCGCCGAGCGCCACGTCGCTCTCGATCTCGCCCAGGCTCGAGGGCGGCAGCGCGAGCGCCTCGAGCGCCTCCGGGGCGGCGAGCGACGGCGGCTCGACTCGAATCCGAACGCCTCGGCCGTCTCGACCATCTTCTCCGATGCCCACCTCGACCCCGAGGGGCGCGAAGACGGTGTTGCACGAGTTGGCGAAGCTCTGGACGAAGGTGCCGCCGCAGGCCGCGTCGTGGGCGTTCGAGATCTCGCGGCCGATCAGCCGAGTTGGACGTCTCGACCGGGAACTCGTCGTCGAGCGCGACCACGCCCGCGTCGAGTCCCGCGACCGCGGTGATGATCTTGAAGGTCGAGCCCGGAGGCTGCGGAGCCGAGAACGCCGAGTCCCGCCACGCCGCGGACGTCGCCGGAGCTTGGCGTCGATCACCGCGACGCCGCCGTACTGGTCGCCGAGCGCGGTGACCGTCGCCGTCTGGACCTCTGGGTCGATCGTCGTCTTGACCGGCTCGCCGGGCGTGGGCTCGCCGGTCGCCAGGATCCGCTTGTCCGCCCTCGGCGCTCGTCGCGAACAGCTCGCCCGACGGCTGGCCGGCGAGCCGCGCGTTGAACGCCAGCTCGAGGCCGCTCGTGCCCGGCGGGCGTTCCCTCGGGGAAGCCGAGCGCGTACTGCTCGTTGTCCTGCTGTCGCGGAGGGCGATCCCACCGTGCCGGCGATCGCGAGCGCGGCCGAGCCCGAGCGGCGAGGTGCGCGCCGAGGCGGGTCCCTCGGCCAGTGGCGAGCCGTCGGACGCGAGGAGCGCGGCGCGCTCGCCGAGGCGCGTCTCGCGGCCGAGCTTCTCGCCCTCCTCGAGGCCCGGGAAAGACCAGGTGGGGCTCCCACGCGATCACGCCCTCGTCGTCGAGCGGCAGGTCAACGCTCCCCTCGACGTCGCCGAACGCGTGCGTGTCGGACGGTGGCGCTCGAAGCGTGGCGACGTCATCCTCCTCCGAGATCTCGCCGGTCCCGACGTCGATCGCGGTCGCGGTCGCCTGCGCGCGTCGACGTAGTGCCGGGTCAGCGCCTCGAGCGGGTACTCCTCCTGCGATGCCGGGGAGAGCTCGGCGTGCATCGCCTCGAAGTCCTGACGCTCCCAGGCGTCGGCAAAGCTCTGCGCGGCCTCGGATGCCGACGCCCGACGCGCCGATCGCGACGCCGACCGCGAACGCGCCGACGGAGATCACCACGAGCGGCAGCGATGCGGTCGAAGACCTTGCGGTCTGGCGCTCGCTGAGCGGCCGGGCGCGGAGGATTTGGCGCCGCTTCGGCGAGCCGCCCGTCCGGTAGCGTTGCCCGCCCCGCGCGGCCGAAGTAGGCGGACGGTCGCTCATCGCCGAGAAAATAGTGACCGGAAGCCGCGGAGCCCCCTGTGAGCCCCATTGACATCGGGATCGTCGTCTTCGCGCTCGCCATGGCCGCGATCGGCTGGGAGCGCGGCCTGGTCCTCTCGGCGCTGCCGCTGGCGGGCTTCGTCGCCGGCGTTGCGATCGGCGCGCGGCTCGCGCCTGTCGCTGCTCGAAGGCGGCGCCGAGTCGCCGTACGCGCCCGCGATCGCGGCGGGCGGCGGGATCCTGCTCGGGCTCTTTCTGCGCGATCGCGCTCGAGGGCGTTGGCAGCGACTTGAGCGATCGCCTCGCCGAGCGAGAGCGGCCCGGCGCGCCGACTCGATCGGCGGCGCGGTCCTCTTCGGCGGCCTCGCGCTGACCGATCGCGTGGGTGTTCGGCGCGGTCGCGCTCAACCTGCCGGGGCAGAACGCGCGCGAGTTGCGCGAGGCGGTCCAGCGCTCGTCGATCCTCGTCGCCCTGAACGACGTCGCTCCTCCGTCGGGCGAGTTCCTGAACGCGCTGCGGCGGATCGACCCGCTCGCGCTCGGTCCGCGGCCCCGAGGCGGACGTCGGGCCGCCCGATCCCGGCGCTGCTCGAAGATCCCGAGGTCGCAGGCGGCCGGGCCTTCGGTCGTGCGGGTCACCGGCAGCGCCTGCGGCCTCGGCGTCAGAGGGCTCGGGCTGGATCGCCGGACCTGAGCTCGTCGTCACGAACGCTCACGTCGTCGCGGGCCAGGACGACACGCAGGTGACGACGGCCGACGGTCACGACCTTCGACGCCGCGGCGCTTCACTACGAGCCCGAGAACGACCTCGCCGTGCTCAGCGTTCCAGGCCTTGGGGGCGAGGCGCTCGAGCTCGTCGCCGAAGCCCGCGCAAGGGCACGGCGTCCGCGGCGGCCGGCTATCCCGGAAGGCGGGCCGTTCACGCTCAGCCGCCACGCGGCTCGGGCGGACCGGCACGGTCCAGAGCCAGGACTCATACGGCCGCGGGCCCGATCGAGCGGCTGATGACGCCGTTTCGCGGCGAGGTCCGAAACGGCAACTCGGGCGGGCCGGTCGTCGACGGCGACGGGAACGTCCTCGCGACCGTCTTCGCCTCGTCGATCTCGAACGGTCCCCCCAGCGGGCTGGGCGTCCCGAACGAGATCGTGGCCGAGGCGCTGGGCGGCCAGCTCGACGGCGCCTCGACACGGGCCCCTGCGCCGCCTGACGAACCGAGTGTGAGCCTCCGGATCAGCGGGTAGCGTTCGCGACGATGGAGGCTTCCCAGGGCACCGAAGCACGTCTGACGATCGCCCGGGCGGAAGAGGAGGGCGAGCTCAAGCGCGCGATCGGGCCGAAGCTCCTTCTCCTCTTCATCGTCGGCGACATCCTCGGCGGCGGCATCTACGCGCTCGTCGGCGAGGTCGGAGGCGAGACCGGCGGCGCGATCTGGATCGCGTTCACGCTCGCGCTCGTCATGGCGGCCTTCACGGCGGGCTCGTACGCCGAGCTCGTCTCGAAGTACCCGCGCGCCGGCGGCGCCGGCCTCTACGTCCACAAGGCGTTCGGCAACCCGTTCTTCAGCTTCATCGTCGCCTTCGCGGTGGCGATGTCGGGAATCACCTCGGCAGCCACGCTCTCGCGCGGCTTCGGAGGCGACTACCTGAGCGAGTTCGTCGACGTCGAGGTCGTGCTCGCCGCGCTCGCCCTGATCGTGCTCATCGCGCTCGTCAACTTCCGCGGCATCGCCGAGTCGGTGAAGCTCAACGTCGGCTTCACCATCGTCGAGATCGGCGGCCTCCTCCTCATCGTCCTCATCGCGGTGGTCGCGGTGATCCAGGGCGACGCGGACACTCGGCCGCCCGTTCGAGATCAAGGAGGACTCGACGCCTCATCGGCGTCGGCGCTCGCGGGCGCCGCGCTCGCCTTCTATGCGCTGATCGGCTTCGAGGACTCGGTGAACATCTCCGAGGAGGTCAAGGACCCGACCAGCGTGTATCCGAAGGTGATCTTCGGCGGGCTTCGCGATCGCCGGCGTGATCTACCTCCTGGTCACGATCGGCGCCTCGGCCGTCGTGCCGACCGCGGACCTGACGAACTCGTCCGGCCCTCTGCTGGAGGTCGTGAAGCAGGGGCCGCTCGGGATCGACACGAAGGTCTTCTCCGCGATCGGCCTCCTCGCGCTCTCGAACGGCGCGCTCATCAACATGATCATGGCCTCGCGCCTCCTCTACGGCATGTCGCGCGAGGGCGTCCTGCCCAAGCCGTTCGCGGCGGTCCACTCGGGCCGCCGGACGCCGTGGGTCGCGATCATCTTCACGACGCTCGTCGCGCGCCGGGCTCATCATCGAGGCCAACCTCGAGAGCTCTGCGCGCGACCACCGTCGCGCTGCTCCTGATCGTCTTCACGGTCGTGAACGCGACGGTCCTCGTGGCTGCGCCGCGATCCCGTCGACCACGAGCACTTCCAGGTGCCGTCGGTCGATCCCGGTCCTCGGCGTCGGCGTCTCGATCGCGCTGATGACCCAGGTCGAGGGCGAGGACTGGGGCGGGCGGGCATCCTCCTCGGCATCGGCGTGGTGCTCTTCGCGATCAATTGCGCGGCGGTCCGTAAGTTTGGTGGGCGGAGACGCCGAAGGCGGCCACTAGATCCTGATCTAATATTCAGAAGTCCTAATTTAGGACTATCTGCTATGGTGTCTCCACCCCAACCGAAGAGAGACCGCATGACCACCGCAGATTCAGACCGAGACCGCTGGCTCGCCCTCTACGTGCTCTGCGTGGGCTTCCTCATGATCGTCCTCGACATGACGGTCGTGAACGTCGCGCTGCCCGCGATCCAGGATGACCTCGGCTTCAGCCAGTCCGGCCTCGCCTGGGTGGTCAACGGCTACCTGATCGCCTTCGGCGGCCTCCTGCTCCTGTCCGGGCGCCTCGGCGACCTCCTGGGGCGCAAGAACGTCTTCATGGTCGGCATGGGGATCTTCCTCGCCGCCTCGCTCGTCTGCGGCTTCGCGCAGAGCCAGGAGGTCCTGGTCGGCGCGCGCTTCATCCAGGGCATCGGCGGCGCGCTCACCTCGGCGGTGATCCTGGGGATGATCGTGACGATGTTCACCGAGCCGAAGGAGCAGGCCAAGGCGCTCGGCGTCTACGCGTTCGTCGCATCGGCCGGCGGCTCGATCGGCCTCCTCGCCGGCGGCGTCCTGACCGAGGCCATCAACTGGCACTGGATCTTCTTCATCAACCTGCCGATCGGCATCGGCACCGCGCTCGCGGCCAACAAGCTCGTCGCGCGCGACAAGGGCCTCGGCTTCGACAAGGGCACCGACATCCCGGGCGCGGTCCTCATCACGCTCGTCGCTGATGCTCGGCGTCTACACGATCGTCGGCCCCGCGGCCGAGGACGGCTGGGGCAACTCGACGACGCTCCTCCTGGGCGCGATCTCGTCGGCGCTCCTGGCGCTCTTCATCTACCGCCAGGCGCACGCGGCCAACCCGCTGATGCCGCTTCGCATGTTCCGCTCGCGGAACGTGTCGGGCGCGAACATCATCCAGGCGCTCACGATCGCCGGCATGTTCGGGATGTTCTTCCTGGGCTCCCTCTACATGCAGCAGGTCCTGGGCTACGACGCGCTCGAGATCGGGCTCGCGTTCCTGCCGACGACGCTCGCGATGGGCGATCATGTCGATCCGCTTCTCGGACCGGCTGATCAACCGCTTCGGGCCGAAGAACGTGCTGATTCCGGGCCTGACCCTGATCGGCCTCGGCCTGGCGCTCTTCACGAACACGCCGGTCGACGGCGTCTACGTCGAGAACGTCCTGCCGCCGATGCTCCTCCTCGGCGTCGGCGCCGGCGTCGTCGTTCACGGCGCTGATGACGCTCGCGATGTCGGGCGCGACGCAGGAGGACGCGGGGCTCGCGTCGGGCCTCGTCAACACGACGGCTCAGGTCGGCGCGGCGCTCGGGCTCGCGGTGCTCGCGACGCTGTCGGCGACGCGCACCGAGAACCTGATCGCCGACGGCGCGAGCGAGCCGGCGGCGCTCGTCAGCGGCTACCACCTCGCGTTCTGGATCGGCGCGGCGCTGGTCGCGGTCGCGATCGCGGTCGCCGCGATCGTGGTCGAGGCGCCGGACGAGCTGCCCGAGCCACGCCGAGGCGCCGGAAGGCGACGAGGCAGCTCGCGGCGAGCGCCGAGTCCGACCGCGCGAGCCCGCGCTCTCGACGAGCTAGGAGGAGAACGATGAGCAAGCTCAAGCTGGAAATCTCGATGTCGCGTCGACGGCTACGTCGCCGGGCCCAACCCAACCCGCGACGAGCCGCTCGGCGTCGGCGGCGAGAAGCTCCACGAGTGGGTCGTGCGCCTCGCGTCCTGGAAGAAAGAGCACGGCTACGACCCTTCCGAAGGCGACACCGGCACCGACGACGACGTGATGGCGGAGGCGGCGGCGAGCCACGGCGCCGTGATCATGGGCAAGCGGATGTTCTGCGGCGAGGACGGCCCGTGGGGCGACGAGCCGTTCGAGGGCTGGTGGGGCGACGATCCGCCCTTCAAGAAGCCGGTCTTCGTCCTCACGCACCATCGAGCGTGAGCCGCTCGAGCTCGGCGAGACCCGCTTCGAGTTCGTCACCGACGGCATCGAGTCGGCGCTCGAGCGAGCGCGCGACGCCGCGGGCGGCGAGGACGTCCAGATCTCGGGCGGCGCCAACGTCGCCCAGCAGTACCTGGCGGCGGGCCTTCTCGACGAGATGCAGATCCACATCGCGCCCGTCCTCCTCGGCGGCGGCACCCGCCTCTTCGACGGACGAGCTCGACGGCCCGCGCGACCTCCGCATCACCCGCGTCGATCGAGAGCCCGGGCGTCACGCCACGTCGCGCTACGAAGTCGAATCACTCGCAGGTCGCATCGCCGGAGCTCACCAGGCGCGCGGGTTGCCCTCGGGGATCTCGTCCACCACGAGCCTCGCGTCGACCACCGGCGCCGGGAACTCTCCCGTGGTTGCCAGGAACTCTTCCCAGGCCTTCCGGCCCTAGCTCGTCGAAGGCTGCCTCGCACGCCCGGACGTACGACGCGATGATGATCGCGCTGGGCGGAGTCTCCGCGGCGAAGTGGCCCTCCTTCGCCGTGAAGGCAAAGACGCGGTCGAAGCCGTGCGGCTCGTCCGTGACCGCCGCCGTCCGGTCACCTCCACCCGGTCGTAGCGCACCTCGCGCCGGTCGAGCCGCTCGAGCTCCGCCTCCGTCAGCTCGATCAGCGCCCCGTTCGGCCACTCGCTCTCGCGCGCGCATCGGGCGCCCGCTCGATGTTGAGGCCGACGACGTGCTCGAACGGCTCGCCGTCGACGCGCTCGAAGACCTTCTCGTGAGCCGTGTTCACCCGGTAGATCGACCAGCGCCGGCGCCAGCCCGCGAGCCGCGCCGGAACGGGCGCCGGCGCCTCATGTCCGAGCGTCTCGGCGATCGACGCGCGGCTCACGAGCGAGCCGTACCCGAACACCGCGAGCCTCTCCGCACCCAAACGTCCAGCGTTACCCGCTATAGGACAGCGTTGGACGTTTGCCTCCTTGCGGTCATCGGACCGGGGCGGGGGCGTCGCGCGCGGGCGCCATGCGGGGCGCGGGCACAGGCGCGGCGCCGCGGGGCAGCCGAAGCAGAGCGCGGCGTACGGCTCGTCGGTGACCTCGAACGACCCGGCGCGGATCTGCGCGACCAGGCCTTCGAGGCTCGCGCGCGCCGCTGGCGAGCGCGGCCTCGTCGAAGACCTCGACCACCGGCTCGTCGGGGCGCTCGAGGAACACGTGGGCGGTCCGGACAGCCCCGCCACCGCCGGCGCCCGACGCCGCGAGCGCATAGACGGCCCGCTGCGACGCATATCGCTCACCCAGGGGCGCGACTCCGTCCGACCCGACCCGATCGGTCTTGAAATCGACCACGATCGGGCCATCCCCGTTATCGCCGCCGTTGTTCGCGAGTCGCCAAGAGGTCGATGTTGCCGCGAAGCACCGTCCCGCCGAGCGGCAGCACGAACGGCGCCTCGGGCCGCACCCGCGCATCGCGAAGCTCCGCGCAGAGCTCAGAGCCCAGCCAGCCGTCGACCAGCCGCGTCGCCCGGGCCAGCGACCTCGGCGTCCTCGACGCCCTCGCGCGCAAGCAGCGCGGCGAGCCGCTCCGTCGCCCGGGTCGCTCCCAGCCCGCCCGCGCGCTCCACTCGAGCGCGCGCGTGGACGGCGTTGCCGAGCGCGAGCGCGGGGGAGGGGCCGGCGCCGCCACGACCGCGTCGCTCCTCGGGCTCGTGGAGCTCATCGGCCGCGCGCGCCTCTTCGTCGGGCTCGTCGCCTTCGTCCTCGCGCGGAGCCGCCGCGGTCACCAGTCCGGCGCGCACGCCGAGGACGCGCTCGACGTAGAAGCGGTAGCCGCAGCGCTTGAAGGCGTCGAGCGCCGAGTAGGAGAGGTGGCCGAGCGGCACGACGCGAGCGCCCTGCCTCGAGGATCGGCGGCATCGCGCCCAGGACGTCGTCGGGCGGCAGCGCCGCCGACGGCGGGCGCGGGCGTGAGCGGCGAGCGCCCGCTCCTCGCTCGGGCGCTGGATCGCGCACCTGCAGGGGCACCGGCCGTCTCGACCAGCCCGCTCGTCTCCGTCCCAGCCGGCCTCGACGAGCTGGGGCAGGACGCGCTTCAGCGACGCTGTCCTTCGGCTCCGGCTCGGACGCGACGCAGTCCTTGTCCTTGTAGACGGCCCGAGAGGAGCAGGCGGTCCTGCGCGCGGGTCATCGCCACGTAGACGAGGCGGCACGACTCCTCGGCCTCCGCCTCCTTCTCCTCTGAGTTGAGCTCCTCCAGCTCCCAGACGCCGAATGACTTGTCGGTCGGGAAGGCGAGCCGCAGGCCGAACCGGCACGGCTCGCCCTCGTCGTCGAGCGCGCCCGATCCAGATGTCCGCGTTTCGGTGGCCGACGTCGAGCGCGCGGTCGAGCTCGGGGACCGCGACGACCGGGAACTCGAGGCCCTTCGCGCCGTGCACGGTCATGATCCGCACGCCGTCGTGGTCCTCGGCCTGGACCGGCGCGAGCCCCTCGCGCTCGTCGCGCTTGGTCGACTCGGCCGCCTGGACGAGGAACGTGCGCAGGTCCCGGCCCTCGTTCCGCTCGAACTCCGCCGCGATCCGCATCAGCTTGCGCACGTTCGCCATCCGCCCGGCCGGCTGGCTCTTCGCGAGCAGCGCGAGGTCGTAGGCGAACGCGTTCATCGTCCGCTCGACGAGCGACGTCGAGCGGCAGGAGCGGCGCCTCGGCCCGAAGCGCCGGCGAGCTTCGCGCAGAAGTCGCGCAGCTTGTCGGCGTCGTCGTCCTCGATCTGCTCGAGCCGCTCGGGCTCGGCGAGCTCGAAGTCCGACTCGTCCGTCGTCGCCGAAGCCGACCTCGAGCGCGGGCCACACGTGCCCGCCGGCCCGCCGCGGCGCGAAGGAGCCAGAGCGTGTCGGGCGTGACGCCGACGGCGGGGCAGGCGAGCGCGCCGAAGAGCATCTCGTCGTCGAGCGGGTTGGCGACGCACGCCGAGGAGGCGCAGGATGTCCTCGACCTGCTGCTGGGACCAGTAGCCGCGGCCGCCGACCACGTAGGGCTCGAGCCCGAAGCGCCGCAGCGCCTCCTCGTAGGCGTCCACGTGGGTGAAGGCGCGGAGCAGAACGACGATGTCGCCGCGCTTCGCGCCTCGCTCGATCGACCAGCTCGCGCAGCCGCTCGGCGAGCGCCCGCGCCTGCGCGACGATCGCCGGGTTGCCCTCGGACTGCGGCAGCTTCATCAGCGTCCTCGTGGTCCTTCCACTTCAGGTGGTTCGCGCCCGTGCCCTCCTGGTAGGTCAGGAGCAGCTCGACCTCCGGCGAGCCCGGAACGTCCTGGTCGGAGCCCTCGCCGACGGCGAGGTGCGTGAAGCTCTCGAGCAGGGTGTCGCCGAGCGCGTTCGCCGCGTCGAGGATCGGCGGCCGCGAGCGGAAGTTGCCGCGGAGCGGGAGGACCTCGGTCGCCGGCGGACTCCTCGGCCTTGCGCTTCTGCGCGCGGAAGACCTCGAGGTCGGCGTTCCGGAAGCGGTAGATCGACTGGTGCTCGTCGCCGACGGTGAAGAGGCGCGTCTCGGGCCCGCGAAGCTGCTCGACCAGGTCGAGCTGGACGCGGTTCGTGTCCTGGAACTCGTCGACCATCAGGTGCTTGAAGCGCCCGTGCCACAGCGTCGCGGACCGCCGGCGGAGGTCGCGAAGGAGCTCGACGGCGTGGATCTCGAGGTCGGAGAAGTCGAGGCCCGAGCGGACTGCGCTTGAGCTCCGCGTAGCGGCGGTTCGGTCTCCTCGAGCACGGCGTCGAGCGCGGCTCGCGCCTCGAGCGCGAAGCGCCGCTCGTCCGACGTTCAGCTCGCGATCGTCGTCCTTCTGCGGTCGCGAGCGGTGCGGCTCGCCGACCTCGGGCAGGCGTGGATGCAGCCATCCCCTGGCTGCGAAGCCGCTCGTGCGCCATCAGCGTGATCTCGCGCATGCGCCACGGCCGGTAGCGCCGCGGCTGACCCGCTGCACGGTCTCGTCGCCGCCGGTGACGAGCGCCTCGACCGCCTCGCGCGCCGCCTGCTGGAGCAGGAGCCGCTGCGACTCGGCGCGTCGAGCACGCGAAAGCGCGGGTCGAGGCCGGCCGCGACCGGGTGCGCGCCCAGGAGGCGGCGGCAGAAGCCGTGGATGGTCGTGACCCAGGCGCGCTCGGTGTCGCGCGCCAGCGCCGAGCTCGGCCGCGCGCCGGCGTCGCCGCGTCCGCGCGACCGCGAGCGCCGGAGAGCTCGCGGCGGATCCGCTGGCGAAGCTCTGCGGCGGCGCGCTCGGTGAAGGTGAAGGCGAGGATCTCGTCGATCTCCGCGCTCGTCTTCGCAGAGCGCATCGCAGTAGCGGCCGACGAGGACGCGCGTCTTGCCGGTGCCGGCGCCCGCCTCGCAGAAGACGTCGCGGTCGCGCGTCTCGATCGCGGCCTGCTGCTCGGGCGTCGGCCCGGCGGCCGGGCGTGGCCTCGCTCACTCGGGACCTCCGTTGTCGACTCCTCCTCGAGCCCGACCGCGCGCTCGAGCCGGCAGATCGGCTGGTACTCGCAGTACCTGGTGCACTTGCCGTCGAGCGGATCGCGGTCGATCTCGCCCGGCCAGCATGCGAGGCGCCGTACTCGATCGCGCTCTCGCGCGCCGCCTCCAGCGCCTCGTCGAGCTCCTCGCGGGTCACGTTGTCCGTGCCGGTCTCCACGTCCCGCCGTGTTCGAGCACGCCGCCCTCGCCGATCTCCTCCTTCAGCGCGATACCCGCGGCCGCGGCGCTCGTCGTAGGCGGCGAGCGGGTGGTAGAGCCCGGCGATCGGGTCGAGCTCCAGGAGATCGCGCGCCACCAGCATGTAGAGCGGGAGCTGGAGCTTTCCCTCGTCGACGATCTGCTTGCGGCCCGGGACCTCCTTCGACGTCTTGTAGTCGCGGACGATGGCGCGTCGGCCGTCGGGCGCGACGTCGATGCGGTCGATGAAGCCCGCGCAGCTTGAAGTCGCCGAGGTCGAGCGCGCCCGGGATCGTCGTCGTTCTTCGGGAAAGCCGAAGCTTCGCTCGAGCAGATCGGGCGTGGGCGAAGCGACCGTCTCGCGCTCCGCCTCCTCCTCGAGGAACTTCTCGACCTGGATCGTGCACCCGCGCGACGCGAGCTCCGGTCCGTCTCGGCGTCGGCTGCCTCCGAGCCCTCAGCGAGCAAGCTCGTCCAGGAGCTCGGAGAAACGGCGCCTTCCAGCGCCTCCACGTCGCCGGGGCGCGGGATCGAGTCGTCGCCCGGCGGCTCCGAGTAGAGCTCGTCCAGCGCAGTGTGGACGAGGCCGCCGAGCCAGAGCGGATCCGCGGTCGGCTCGAGGCGCTGCGGCGAGAGCTCGTGGCTCACGAACCAGCGGTACGAGCACTCGATCCAGCCCTCGAGCGAGTCCGGCGCTGAGCGACTCGCGCGCGCGCGATGGCCTCGAGCACCGTCGGGGTGGTGAGAGGCCCCGGCCGGTAGTCGGGTCGGGTCGACGCGGCGATCAGCTCGAGCACGTCGCCCGCCACGCTGAGGTCCGCGCCCGATCGCGTCGAGCGCGCCGCGCTGGCGCTTCGACGTCGAGCCTGAGCGAGCGGTCAGGGCGCGCGCGAGCGATGCGAGGCGTCGTCGCCTCGGAGGGCCTGGGAACCGGGTTGGCGAGGCCGCGCTTTCGGGTGATCTCGTCCTCGACCGCCTCCGCGTCGCCCTCGAGGAGGTCGATCGACCTCGTCGACGAACGGCGAGCGCGCGGCGGGATGGCCCTCGTCGTCGGACGAGCGCCAGCTCAGCGTGAGCGTCTCGGTCGGCCGCGAGACGCAGACGCTGAAGAGATAGCGCTCCTCCTGAGTCCTGCTCGCGCGCGGCGAAGCGCCGGGATGCCGAGGCGGCTGCGGCTCTCGTCGCCCAGGAGCGGATCGGCCGCGCCGCGGCCCGGGAAGACGCCCTCCTGCAGGCCGCAGCACGAAGAGGTGCTTCACGCGTCCCGCGCGGACCCGGTAGGGGCTGAGGATGCGCACCCGGCCCTCGGCCGAGCCCTGCCACGAGCGCACGGTCGCCGACTCGATCGCCTCGGCGGCGTCGGCGAGGTCGGGAGGCTCGCATGCCCGGGAAGCGCCGCGACCTCGGCGAGCTCCTCCAGGAGCTCCGCCGCGGCGACGCCGGCGCGGAGCTCGATCGGGTCGAGCGGCACGCCGGCCGTGCGCTCGCCCGCGAGCGGCGCCTCCTCGCGGTGGACGGCCTCCGCGATCCGCCGCGCGCTGACGGCGACCGCGCGGACGCGCTCGACCGGGCCTCGCGCCTCGAAGCACGCGCCGCAGGTGCGGCGGGCGGCGTCTCTCCCCAGCGCTCCAGGAGCTCCTCGACGGTCGCGGCCTCGCCGCGCGCGATCGCGCGCTCGGCCCAGTCGGCGCGCGCCGGCCGGAACGCGGTGTCGGCGCGCAGGTGGGCGATCACGTCGGCCGGCTCGCCGTCGTCCGCGGCGGCGCGGCAGAGCGCGAGGAGCGAGCGGCCGACCGCCGTGCGAGGCAAGCGGCAGGTGCGCCTCGAGCGTCGCCGGGATGCCCATCTCGCGCATGACGGACGCGAACAGGGGTCCGTCGGCTGACGGGTTGCGAAGCATGACGACGATCGTCGTCCGGCGCTCGTACCCGGCCGCGAGCAGGCGAGCGATCTCGATGCCGACCGCCTCGGCCTCGCCGCGCTCGCCGGCGCTGGCGAGGAACGCGAACGCCGCCGTCGAGCGGCTTGACCGTGCCGGGTCGGTCTCGAAGACGTTCCGCGAGAGGTGGCGAGAGGCTCTGCGGGCCGTGTAGCGCGGGTCGAACTCGAGCTGCTCGTCGACTCGAGCCGCCCTCCTCGTGCAGGCGCGTGAGGAGGCCGGCGCGCGCGGCGAGCGCGTCGCGATCCGCGTAGTTCACGGCGAACGTGACTTCGCAGACGCCGGCGAGCAGCGCGATCAGGCCGAGCTGGACCTCGGTGAGGTCGTCGAAGCCGTAGATGAAGCACGGGCGCGTCGCCCCAGGCGTCCGGCGTCGGCGCGGAGCGCGGCGACCGCGGCTGCGGCGACCGAGCCGGCGTCCGAGCGCCCGGCGCCGTCGCGAAGGCGCTCGTACTCGCGTAGAGCGCAGCCAGCTCGCGCTCCTGGGCCGCGTCCTCGCCCGCCGCCTCGGCCGCGGCCAGCGCAGGTCCGCGGGGGATCGACCAGCGCGGCCTGGAGCTCGGCGATCAGCGTGTCGAGGGCGGGCGCGAAGCCCGGCGAGCCGAGACGAGCGGCGGAGGACGCGAAGCGGCGTCGAGGCGATCGGCGGCGCGCACCAGTGCGAGGCGCTGCGGCGCGGTGAGAGCGCGGCGGCAGCGGGTGTAGCCGCGCTTGCCGCGATCTCGTCGAAAAGAGCGCCGCGAAGGTGCGGATCGTGGCGCCGATCGCGGCCGCGCCGTCCGGCGCAGAGGTCGCGCTCGAAGTGGGCGATGTCGTCGCCGGTGGGCACGACCAGGAGCGGGTCGCGATCGAGCGCCGCGCGCAGGCGATCGAGGACCGCGCCGGCGCGGTTCGAGTTCGGCGGCCCGACGATCAGCTCGAGCGCCATGCTGTCCCTCATCGCGCCATCCCTCCGATCCTAGGTCGGGCTCGGAGCCGAGACCTGACACGGCCGCGACAGCCGCTTCGTCATGCCGGAAACACCGCTTTTCCGCGTGCCGGAATGCCGTCCGCAGGCGCCCGTACCTTGTCCCCGTCGCGCCAACCCATCTGAGAGGTTCGCCCAAATGTCACTCTGCTTCATCGATCCAGCCGACGCAATTCGCGCCATCGCCGACTCCGTCGGGCGCGAGGCGCGCCGCCAGCTCCTCGGCGAGGCCGTGCGTGCGTGGGTCGACGAGATCCCCGAGGACGAGCTCGAATCGCACTACGCGCGGGCGATCTCAGAGCTCGACGACCACGACATCTCGATGCTCGCGGCATGGCACGCGTCGATGGAGATCGGCCACCCGCTCCCGAACCGCGACTTCCTCATGCGCTCGTTCTCGGGCCTCGGCGAGCATCGCCGCGAGGCGCTGAAGCTCGCCGCCGGGTTCCGCGGCGAGGAGGCGGTCGACCGCGGCGTCACCGAGGAGCGCGCCCTCGACACGGTGCTCGACTGGCTCTCGGGCCCGCGCCTGATGGAGCTCGCGCTCGAAGCGGTCGAGCTCTACGTCTGGGACCGCGCCGGCTCGGACAACTGAGCGCGCGCTTTAGCCGCCCGGGCTAACTTTCTGCGCGTGAGCAGGGTCTCCGACAGGTTTCGCGCGCTCGCTCTGCGCGATGCGTCGTCTTCGGCGCGGTCGTCTTCGCCGGGTGCGGAGGCGACGACGAGCCCGAGCCGACCACGACTCGACGACGTCGACGACCACCGAGACGACCGCCGACGAGGAGCTCGACGAGAACGGCTTCCCGGTGAACGCGCACGTCCAGCCCGAGCTGGGCGTCGTGCCCGAGGGCATCGAGCTCGACGGCCGCGAGGGCACGCCGCCGCCCGAGCCGTGCCGAGACCGACCTCGAAGCGGCGGCCGACGCGGCGGGCTGCGACCTCGAGACGGGCCTTCCCGACGAGGGCAACACCCACCTCGACGACGAGGACGTGCCCGACGTCGAGTACGAGACGAACCCGCCGACCTCGGGCGACCACTACGGCAACCCGACCGAGACCCTGTCGGGCGCGCTCGCGGACGGCGCCTACCTCGAGTACCCGCCGCGTCGGCCGCATCGTCCACTCGCTCGAGCATCAGCGGGTCGCGATCCAGTACTCGCCCGACCTCTCCGAGGAGGACCAGCTCGCGCTCAAGGGCGTCTTCGACGAGGACCCGGCGCGGCGTCCTCTTCTTCCCGAACCCCGACATGCCCTACGAGGTCGCGGTGACGGGCTGGACCAACCTCCTCGGGCTGCGAGACCTTCGAGGGCGACGCGACGCTCGACGCCGTCCAGGCCTTCCGCGACGAGTTCCGCGGCCCGACGGCGACGGCCCCGAGCCGATCCCGCTCGAGCTCTAGCCTAGAAGATCGGGCCGACGGTCGGCGGCACGTCCGGGCGCGGGTCCGGCGGCGTCGGCGGGCGCTCGTCGGCGCGGACCTCGGTCGTCGTCTCGAGGCGTCGGCGGCAGGTCGATCCGACCACGGTCCACTCGCCGTCCGGCCCTTCCTGCGCGCGCCACTGGGCGACCTTGCGGTCGGGATGCTCGGCGGCGTTCTTGCGCGCACAGCGCCTCTGCCTCCTCGCGCGTCACGCCGAGGCCGCTCGCGTTCCGAGCGCGGCGCGGATCTCGCCGAGCGCCTGCTCGTTCGAGACGAAGCGGACCGCGTTGATGCCCAGCTCGCGCGCCGCCGCGCAGTTCACCTCGAAGTCGTCGATGAAGAGGCACTCGGAGAACTCGAGGTCGCCGAGCTCGGCCGGATCGTGCTCGCGGATGCGCTCGAGCGTGAGGTGGTAGATCTCGGGCTCGGGCTTTCGCATCCCGACGAAGGCGGAGTCGACGACCAGCTCGAAGATCTCGTCGACCGGCAGCATCGCGCGCCAGAGCGGCTCCCACTCGCGGACGTTGTTGGTGAGCATCGCCATCCGGAAGCCCGCGTCCCGCGCGGCCGCCATCTCGGCGATCATCTCGTCGTTCGGGTTGAGCGCCTTGAAGTAGATCTCCTTGAAGTCGTGGAGCTCCGGCTCGTGGCCCAGCTCGACCGCGAGCTCGACGCGCAGCGTGGCGAGGAAGTCGTGCTCGGTGACGTGGCCCTTCTCGAGCTCGTACAGGGGGTGGGCGCCGTCGCGCTCGTAGATCCGGCCCATCGCGGTGCCGAGCGCCTCGGTCGGGATCCCGGTCTGGTCCTGGAAGGCCATGAACGAGCCGACGAGCGGCGTCGTCAGGACGCCGCCGAAGTCGCAGATGACGGCTCTGATCGCCATGGCTCAGGCGTGGACGATGTCGAGGATCGCGTCGCCGGCCTCGCCGTCGAGGCGGAAGTCGAGCCAGCGCCTGCTCGCGGCGAAGCGGCCCCTCGTCGGCGGCCGTCGCTCGACCCGACGTCGCCGGCGCCGCGGACCGGATAGTCGTCGCCCTCGGCGTAGAGCTCGAGGCCGATCCGCTCGATCGCGCCGTTCGCCGGCGTACTGGGTCGAGACGAGCGCCTCGTCGATCGCCGTCGAGCTCGCCCGAGCGCGCGATCGAGGACGGCCTGCGGGTTCTCCGCGTCGTGGCCGTCGGCTCCGGCGGGGCGGGCCGCGGCGAGCAGCAGGAGCGTGCCCTCGCCGGTCGACGCCGGTGAGCACGCGGAGCGCCGAGTGGCCGGCGCCGAGCTCACCCTCGAGGCGCCACTGCGGCCGGCGGCTCCGCGCGGCTAGGTCGCGCGAGCGCGTCCAGGTCGTCCCAGGCGACGCGGATGCCGGCGCGAGCTCGAGGGCGATCGCCGTCAGCCACGCGTCGTCTCCGTGCGGTCGCCCGGGTCGAGCTCGGGCGGGGGCTCGGTCACCTCGCTCGCGGAGCCCTCGTAGTCGTAGCTTTGGCTCGGGCCGGGGAACGGGCCGGCGCCGGCGCGCCGTGCGCGTGCCGAAGCTCGGCGACCCGGAACGCCACCGCGCCCGCGCTTGACCAGGCGCGCGTCAGGAAGCCGCGGATGAGCGGCGCGGGTCGGCGGGATCAGGAGGACGAGCCCGAAGATGTCGGTGATGAAGCCGGGCGTGAGCAGGAGGGCGCCGCCCAGGATGATCATCGCGCCGTCGAAGACCTCCTTGCCGGGCACGCGGCCCTCGGCCAGCGCGACGTTGAAGCGCTCCCACGCGGCGCGGCTCTGCGAGCGCGCGAGCGCGGCGCCGACGAGGCTGTCGACGATCAGGAGCGCGAGCGTGGGCAGGATCCCGATCGCGCCGCCGATCTCGATGATCAGCCACAGCTCCGCGATCGGGATCAGGATGAAGAGGATGAAGAGGAGCGGCAGCACGCTCCTCCTGAGCCTACGGATGTCAACTCGCTCGTGCTACGCCGCAGCTCTTGGCGAAGTTGGCGCTCTGCGACTCTGCCGCGCTTCACCAGCGACCTTCTTGACGTGCCTTGACCGGTCCGCCCTTCGTCTCGCGGCAGGTGAGCGTCCACTTCTCGAGGCCCTGCTCGATCGATCGGGCTTGTCGGTCTTGTTGAACGTGACCGTGCCGTCGTATGGCTCCGTCGCGGCGAAGTTCACCACGCGGACGACGTACTCGCCGGGCTTGAACTCGGGGCCGGCGATGCGTGGTCTCCTCGACGTTCGTCGGGCCCTGCGCGGACGAGCCGAAGACCTTCGTCTCGCCCTCGGAGGTCCCGTCGCCGTCCGTGTCGGAGAACACCTTCATGTCCCAGTCGGTGGCCGGGCTCGGCCAGGTGATCCTGACCGTCGCCTTGCCGTTGTCGATGCCCTGGCCGCCCAGGACCGTCGAACGGGTGGTCGTTGTAAGCAGCTCGGGTCCTCCGAGTCTCGGCGTCGCCGCACGGGAGCGCGTCGGGCCCGGGCGCGCCGGTGAACTCGACCGGGTCGGACGGCTGGCCGGGCTTCGGCGTCCGATGTCGGGCAGGCGCGGGTCGACCAGCGGCCGCGTCGACGGGTTGACGTGCCAGTCGTAGCGGCCGGACTTGCCGACGTCGAGCTTCGTCTTCAGCTTGTCCTTGAAGAGGATCACGTCGCCCTCCTCGCCGTTGCCGTCGATGACGGGCGAGGTCGGGGTCATGAACGTCTTCTTGAGGATCAGCCGCGCGCCAGCCGGAGCGCTGCCCCGTGATGCGGGAGTGGCGGTTGTTGTTCGCGGTGCTCTTCGAGCGCCTTCATGTAGGCGACGCGGTTGCCGCCGCCGTTGCCCGAGGCCTCGCTGGTGCCGTTGTACTCGGCGACGACGCCGTCCGCGAACGACGTCGTGGAACGCGCAGCGAGGCCGATCTCGAACGTGAAGCCGAAGCCGCCGGTGGCGTAGTAGGTCCAGTCCTCGGTCGCCGCCGCTCGTGTCGTAGAGCTCGTAGCTCTTCTGGTTCGTGTAGCCGTTCTCCTTGGCCATCGACGCGCCGAAGGCCTTGTAGACCTTCTCGTCCGGCGGCGGGCCCTTGGCCTGGAGGCCCGGCGGGCGCAGGAGCAGGTTCGAGAACGTGTGGTTGGTGATGAAGCGTCACCACCTGGTCCTTCGAGACGAGCTTGCGGATGTTCTGCGTCTCCGGCTCGGAGAACGGGCCGGGGCCGCGGTAGTCCTGCGCCGTCGAGCCGTAAGGGCAGCGTGTCCTCGGCCGATGCGCCCGGGCCGCCCCAGAAGCCGCCGTAGTTGCGGTTCGGGTCGACGCCGAACTGGGTGATGCCGAGGTTCGGCGCGCCCATGCAGTTGCGCCGTGGGCGGCTCGGATGGCGGGACCACGCGGCAGTTCTTTCGCTGGTACTCGTAGGGGATCACGAGGTTCGCGGTCTCGTCGCCCGCCGGGTGCCGGGCGGCCGCCCGCCGCGCCGCCGGTCTCGCCCGGCCTCGCGCGAGGTGTTGAAGCCGTCCGGGTTGACGACCGGGACGAAGATGACCCGCGTCTTCTTGCAGGAGCTTCTTGATCTGCTTGTTGCCGTTCTTGTAGCCGTTGATGAGCTCGTAGGCGAACTCCATCGTGTGCTCGGCCGACGGCCACTCGCGGCCGTGATGCGCGCCCGTGAGGAGGAAGGCAGGGCGCCCGTCCTTCTTCGTCGACGTTCTTGCCGACCGTGATCGACTCGACCGGGCGGTCGGAGTAGGTCTCCTTCTTGAGCTCGAAGTACTTGACGAGCTTCGGGTTGTCCTCGGCGAGCTGCTGGAGCTCCTCCGAGTAGTCGAAGAGCCGCCGGTAGGTGCCGTCGTTCGGCCCGGCGTCGCCGCTCGGAAGGGCGGTGCCGCCGGCGCCTCGGCGCGCCATCGCTGCCTCCTCGGCGCGCTGCTGGATCGCTTGCGGCCGCCAGGTCGTCCTCGAGCACCTCGAAGTCGAAGCCCTCGTCGTTGACCAGGGCTGCCTCGGCGGGGTTGTGCGAGGAGGACGTCGATGTAGCCCGGCCCGCCGCTCTCGATCAGATCGAGGCCGAGCGACGCCAGCTCGCCCTTCATCGCCTCGTCGGGCGTGGAGACGCGCACGATCTGCGCCCGCGGCGCTTCCTCGGTCAGCTCGCTCGGTCTCGACGCTCGAGCTCGGCCGTCGAGTCGTCGCCGGTTCGGCGGCACGCCTGGACGATCAGGTCGCCCGCGCCGGTCGTGAAGCCCTCGGCGATCTCGTCGCCGCCCGCGTACGACGACGCGGCGACGACGCGCCCGAGTCGGCGTCGATGACCGCGAGGTCCCAGTTGCCCTCGGCGCCCGACAGGGTCGCCGAGACGGTCGAGACGCCAGGCACCGAGACGGTCTCGGTTGCGACCCCGGCCTCGCCGGAGCGATCGCCGGTCGAGCACTCGGCGTCGACGGCCTCATCGGCCGTGAGCGTCGTGGCGTCGGCGGGCGCGGCGAAGGTGAGGACTGCGGCGAGCGCAGGCGGCAAGCGCCAAGCCCTTGCGACGGCTGAGACGAAGTTCAATAGAGCTCCCTAGTCGGTTCCTGGATCCCTTAACGACCCGCTATCCGCATCGTAGGAAAACGAACCCGAGCCATGCGCCGGTTCGCCGAGTTCCTACCGTCGGTCGAGCGGCCGCCGGTACCCTTGACCATGGTCACCGAAGAAGACGTCTACGAGGCACTCGAAGAGGTAATCGACCCCGAGCTCGGGCTCGACTTCGTCTCGCTCGGGCTCGTCTACGACGTGAACATCGAGGAAGAGGACGTCCACGTGAAGTTCACGCTGACGACGCCCGCCTGCCCGATCGGCCCGCAGGTCTCAGAGCAGATGATCGAGTTCGTGGGCGACCTCGAGGGAGTCTCGAGACGTCCGTCCCGAGATGACCTTCGACCCCCCGTGGTCCCCGGAGATGATGTCCGAGGACGCGAAGTTCGCGCTGGGGTTTTAACCGCCTACTTGTGCGCCTTCGGTCAGGCACGCTGCCAGTGATAGCGTGCCGATTGATCGGTCCAAGCCAGCTTGAGAGGAGCAACTGATGGCTGAGACTCACAAGGGAACTTGCTTGTGCGAAGGCGTCGAATACGAGGTCGAGGATCTACAGGCATTGGGGTACTGCCACTGCACCAGGTGTCAGCGGTGGACGGGCTCCAGCCTTGCCGGGGTGGTCGTGGCGAAGGAAAACTTCACGGTCACCAAGGGCGAGGAACTGGTCAAGACCTACGAAAGCGAGCTCGCTCCTCGGAACTTCTGCAGCAACTGCGGCTCCAGCATCTTCGATGACCTCGGCGAGGTGTACTTCGTGGCCGCAGGGCTGATCAGCGATCTCGACATGAAGCCCAGCTTTCATCAGCAGGTCGCATACAAGGCCAGCTGGCACGAGATCGGTGACGACGCTCAGCAGTTCGACGAGATGCCGCCCGGCTGACGCGGTAACCCGGCGATAACAGATCCCGTTTAAGGTCGGTTCATGCGAATGAGGGGATCTGCCATCGCGGCGGGGCTCGGATGCCTCGCGCTACTAGTGCCGGCCGGAGCTTCGGCGCGCACCTACACCGTGAACAAGACGGCCGACCCTGGCCCGGCCAAGTGCGAGTTCAAGAAGAAGCGCTTGAAGAAGAACAAGTGCAGTCTGCGCTCCGCGATCACGGCGGCGAACGCGAATCCGGGGCGGGACACGATCCGCTTCAAGATCGGCAAAGGTATGAAGTCGATCACGCCCACGAGCTCGCTGCCCGATGTGACGGACCGGGTGACGATCGACGGCTGGTCGCAGAAAGGATTCAAGTCGAAGCCGTTGATCGAGATCGACGGCCAAGCCTTCGCTCCGCAGTTCGGCCTGTCGATCACCCAAGGCGCGGACGATTCCGTCGTTCGCGGTCTGATCCTGAATGGCAACTCCGAGAACGGGATCCGCCTCTTTCAGGTCTCGGGCGTCGACGTCCTGGGCTGCTGGATCGGCATTCAGCCGAACGGGTCCACCCCGGCGCCGGTCGGCTTCTCGGGAGTCCTGCTCGACAACGCGCCGAGTGCCACGATCGGCGGCAGCTCCGCCATGGAGCGCAACGTGATCTCAGGCAACGGCGGCGACGGGATCACGGGCACCTCAGGCGCGGCGTCGACCCCGGTTACGATCGCCGGCAACCGGATCGGAACGAACGCGGCGGGAAACGCCGCGGTTGGCAACGGCGGCGCCGGAATCGACCTCAACAACGCGCCGGGCCCGATCACGATCGGGAGCCCGGCCGCCGCCAATCTCATTTCGGGCAATACGGGAGATGGCGTGCAGCTTCAGGACATCGACGAGTTCAGCGGCGCGGTGACGATGCAAAACAACATGATCGGCCTCGCGGCGAACGGCGAGGACGATCTCGGAAACGGCGGCGACGGCGTCCAGCACTCGAACCCGCGCGCGAATCACATCGGCGGCTCGACGGCCGCAGCACGCAACGTCATCTCCGGCAACGGCGGCGCCGGAATCCGGCTTCAAGGCGCCTACAACGACGCGTTCGGGGCGCCGGATACCTGGATCCGCGGCAACTACATCGGGACCGACGCGACCGGGCGCGACGGGCTGGGCAACACAACTCACGGCGTGATGCTTTCGAGCGCGTCCGATGCGGTCGAGATCGGCGGGGCAGCCGCTGGCGAAGGCAACGTGATCGCTGGGAGCGACGACGATGGCTATGGCGTTCGCGTCTCAGGCTCCGGCGGCACCGCGATCCTCGGCAACAAGATCGGAGTCAACAAGAACGATCAGGCGGACTCGGACCTCTCGAACTCGGTCGGAGTCGAGCTAGCGGGAGCCAGCTTCCAGTTCGTCGGCGCCAACTCCGACAGCACCCCCGCGCCAAACGTGATCGGCAACAACGAGTCGTATGGCCTGCGGATTCAGGGCGGGACGGGCCAGCATGTGTCCGGCAACTTCATCGGGACCCCGAACGCGGCCGCGGATATCGGAAACGGCACCGATGCGAGCACGGACGCAGGGATCCTGGTGACTGGAGGAGGCGAGGCGGTGATCGGCGAGACCCTCAGCGGCGCCTTCTCGCCGAACCTGATCGGCTTCAATAACGGCGACGGCATCCGCGTCGACGACGGCTACGCGGAGATCACGCGCAACCCCATCTTCCTCAACGATGGGCTCGGGATCAACCTTGTGGGCGGGATCGAAAGCACGCCCGGAGTCACCACCAACGACGATGACGACCCGGACACCGGCCCGAACTTCCTCATGAACCACCCGCAGGTGACCGGCGTCGTGCCCTCAGGCAACGGCGCCAATTACACCGTCTCGTTGGACGCCAAGCCGAACACGACTTACCGGATCGAGGTCTTCGCAGCCCCCGCGGGCGGCTGCGACGCGAGCGGCTACGGCGAGGGCAACATCTTCCTCCTCTCGGGAACGATCACGACCAACGCCTCGGGCGTCGGCTCAAACACCTTCTTCAGAAACGGCGGAATCGGCCCGGGCACGATCGTCATGGCGACCGCCTCCTACGACGAGTTCATCGGCTCCGGCCTCGACTCGACGTCTGAGTTCGGGCCCTGCTTCACAGTCCCATAGCCGCTCAGGCCTCGGCCGCCTCCGCCGCGCTCACCGGCGCCGGCGTCAGCGCCGCTGCGCTGATCACGAGGACGAAGGCGGTCATGCGAAGCGCGACGCCGAGCGGGTCGTCGGGCAGCGGCTCCTCGAAGACGATCGGGCCGGCCGCGATCGTCAGCGTGTTGGCGGCGACGCTCGTGAGCGCGATCACCGGCACGGCCTTGCCGACCTGAAGGCTCCGAGCCGAGACGACCAGGCCCGCGATCGAAGCGAGCGCGATCAGGACCGCGAGCGGGGTCAGGAGGATCTCGAGCGCGCTCTCTCTCGCCGAGGCCGTCCGAGAGCGCCTTGATCGCGGTGTCCGAGGCCGCCCAGAAGAGGCCCGGCGGAGACGCCGAAGAGGATGCCCTCGCGCAGCCGTTGCCCGGCGCCTGCCAGGCGACGACGACCGCCGCGCCGGTCACGACGACGAGGAACGGGACGAGCCGTGCAGTCCTCGTAGTCGGAGTGCGCCTCGGATGCGGTGTCGCCGAGCGTCGCGGCGAGGAACGCGAGGCCGAGCGCCGCGAGCGCGACGCCGATCCACTCGCGCCGGGTCACCTCGTGGGCGAAGAGGCGGTCGGCCGTGACCGTGAGGAGGACGAGGCCGCCGGCGATCGTCGCCTGGACGAGCGAGATCGGCGCCAGCGCAAGCGCGCCCACGTGGAAGCCCCAGCCCGACGGTCGCGGTGACGATGCCCGAGCGTGTACCAGGGGTTCTTGAAAGAGCGCGAACGAGGTCCGAAGCGGCTTTCGCCATGTCCACCGTGGGCATCGCGATCGCGCCGCGGTGCTTGTAGAGGAAGCCGAGCACGGACGCGAACGCCGTCGCGAGCGAGAGCAGCAGGCCGATCTGGACCGAGACGGACACGAGCCGAGGAGGCTACGCGAGCAAGGTGTCGACGTTATGCGCCCAGGAGGCGGTCACGTCGAACGTTGTCGGTGCAGGTCAGGCGGCGCCGTCGGCCGGGTCGCCGGCCGGCTCGGGCGGCTCGGGCCGCTCGGGCCCGGCGGGGTGATGTCGACCACGGGCGCCGGGCGCTCCGTCCTCGCCGATCCGGATCGCGCGGATGGCGTGCTCGTCGGGAAGCTTGTCGAGCAGCGCGTGGATGATCCGGTGGATCTCCGGCTCGTCGTGGCCGAAGTCGTCGAGCAGGCTCTTGAGCGCGGTGTGGACGATCTTGAGCTGCTCGGGGGTCAGCTCGAGGTGGTAGCGGAACGGGCCGCCTTCCATCGCTCTAGGCCTCCGCTGCGGCGGCGGCTTCGCGCCTCGGCGTCGCGCCGGACCTCCTCGGCCGCCGCGCCGAGGTCGGCGAGCGAGCCCTCGATGCCGTCGGCGATCAGCTGCACGTCGTCCATCGAGTCGTAGTCGGCGAGGAGGCCGAAGTTGACCGCGCCGTTGTAGGACATGATCGCGACGAAGAGCGTCTGGTCGGGCGGCAGGAAGCCGACCGGGAAGATGTCCTCGAGCTCGCGGCCGAGCAGGTAGATCGGCATCTGCGGGCCGGGCACGTTCGTGACGACCATGTTGAAGAGGCGGGTCGAGAAGTTGATGCGCGCCGCCTGAGCCAGGATCGTGGGAGGCGCGAAGTCGTTGAAGCGCGAGATCACCTCGGCGCCGAGCGCCTGCCTCGACTCCTTCAGGTCCTTCATCTGCTCGCGCACCCGGTCGAGCCGCAGAACCGGGTCCTCGATGTAGACGGGCAGCGCCGCGCGCATCGCCGTGATCCGGTTGCCGAGGCTGGCCCTTCTCGTCCGTGCCGCGGATCGAGACGGGGACCTGCGCTCGGACCTCCATGCCCTCGGTCTTGATCCCGCGAGCCTGGAGCCAGTCGCGAACGCCGCCGCCGACCACGGCCAGGACGACGTCGTTGACCGTGCCGCCGAGGACGTTCTTGATGCCCTTGAACTGCGCCAGGTCCGAGCGCACCCAGACGAAGCGGCGGTGCGAGCCGATCGGGCACGTTGAGCGGAAGCGTGGGCGCGGGATTCGCGAAGTTCCAGGCGACCTCGCCGACGGCGCGTCGCCATCTCGCTCGCCCGGGCCAGCGAATCGCGCGGGTGCGAGGCGGCGCGCTCGGCGCGTCGCGCCAGCGCGAGCGGGATCTTGGCGAGCCCGCCGACGCCCTTGGCGGCGAGCTGCGCCGACGACGGCGAGGGGGAGGGGATCCAGTCGTGCTCGGCCCGGATCGGCTCGGGCACCGGCTTCACGTCGAAGAGAACCGTCGCGATGTCGACGCCCGAGACGCCGTCGACCAGCGCGTGGTGGGTCTTCGAGACGATCGCGAAGCGCTTGCGCGTGAGCCCCTGGACGAGCCAGAACTCCCAGAGCGGCTTGGTGCGGTCGAGCTGCTGGCTAGAAGACGCGCGCGGCGAGGTTTCGCAGCTGCTCCTCGGAGCCGGGCGAGGGCAGCGCCGAGTGGCGGACGTGGTACTCGAGGTTGAAGGTGGGGTCGTCGACCCAGAGCGGCCGGCCCGTCTCGATCGGCGGATTCGCGAGCTTCTGGCGAAAGCGCGGCACCAGGTGAAGGCGCGAGCGGATGTGCTCGAGCATGTCCTCGTAGGCGGGCGGCGGTCCCTCGAAGATCATCACGCCGCCGACGTGCATGTGCGCCGACGGACGACTCGTTGGTGAGGAATGAGACGTCGAGGGCCGACAGCCGGTCCATGTGACCCTGTGACATGGGTGGAACCTACCCTCTCTCGGGTGCTTTTCGCCTTTCTTCTTGGTGCTCGCGTGCCTTCGCGCTCGCCGGCTGCGGCGCGGACGATCCCGGCGAGCCCGCGCCCGCAGCGCTTCGACGCCGAGCGCGCGTTCGAGGACCTGGAGGCGCAGGTCGAGATCGGCCCGCGGCCGTCGGGCTCGCCGGAGAGCGACGAGACGGTCGGCTTCTGATCGAGGATCGTCTGCGCGAGGCCGGCGCCGAGGACGTCGAGGTGCAGCGCCCGTACCGAAACGTCGTCGCGACGATCCCGGGAACGGGCGAGGGCACGGTCGTCGTCGGCGCCCACCACGACACGAAGGACATCCCGGGCTTCGTGGGCGCCAACGACGGCGCCTCAGGCGTGGCCGTCGTCCTCGAGCTGGCGCGCGTCCTCGCCGCCGAGGCGCCGCTCGACGGGCCCTCGGTCTCGATCGCCCTGTTCGACGCCGAGGAGGCGCGCGGCGATCTGCCCTTCGAAGAGGACGGCACGCGCGGCTCCCGAGCAGTACGTGAGCCCTCGCCGAAGACGGAGGCAGGCAGGGCTCGCCGCCGCTCGACGAGATCGCAGGCGATGATCCTCTTCGACCTGGTCGGCGACTGCGAGCTCGACGATCCCGCGCGAGGCGCTCTCCGACGAGGCGCTCTACGAGCGAGTTCGCAGAAGCGGCGCGAGAGGTCAGCGGCTCCGACTCCGCCGCGCCGTTCGAGGGCGAGGCCGACGGAGATCAGCGACGACCACATCCCGTTCCTCGCGGCGGGCGTGCCCGCCCTCGACCTCATCGACTTCACCTACGGCGTCGGACGAGCGGCCGGGACCGTACTGGCACACGACCGAGGACACGCTCGACAAGGTCTGCCCCGAGAGCCTCGACGCCGTCGGCGAGCCTGCCGTGCGTCGTGATCGAGGAGCTCTGAGTCCGCGCCGGTCTGGTTCTCGCCCCGGAGTACCCTTGAGAAGCGTGCCGACCACCCAGCTAAACGCCCCAAACGCGTCCGCCTGGCCGCTCCGCGCGGGTACTGCGCGGGCGTCGATCGCGCCGTCGAGACGGTCGAGCGCGCGCTCGACATGCACGGTCCGCCCGTCTACGTCCGCAAGGAGATCGTCCACAACAAGCACGTGGTCGAGCAGCTCGCCGAGCGCGGCGCGATCTTCGTCGAGGAGGAGACCGAGGTGCCCGAGGGCGAGCTCGTCGTCTTCTCGGCCCACGGCGTCTCGCCGGCCGTTCACGAGAACGCAGCGGCCCGCAAGCTGCGAACGATCGACGCGACCTGCCCGCTCGTGACCAAGGTCCACGTCTCGGCCCGCAAGTTCGCCGATCAGGGCTACACGATCATCATGATCGGCCACGCGGGACACGAGGAGGTCGAGGGGACGATGGGAGAGGCGCCCGAGGCGATCACCCTCGTCGAGACGATCGAGGACGCCGACTCCGTCGAAGTCCCCGACCCCGACCACGTCGCCTTCATCACGCAGACCACGCTCTCGGTCGACGAGACGGCCGAGATCATCGAGCGCCTGCGCGAGCGCTTCCCGAAGATCGTCTCGTCCAAGTCCGAGGACATCTGCTACGCCACCACGAACCGCCAGATCGCGGTCAAAGAGCTCGCCGCGCGAGTGCGACCTGGTCCTCGTCATCGGCTCGACCAACTCGTCGAACTCGAACCGCCTGGTCGAGGTCGCACGCGACCACGGCGCCGCGCTCGCACCTGATCGACAACGCCTCGCAGGTGCAGGAGGAGTGGCTCGAGGGAGCCGAGACCGTCGGCATCACCTCGGGCGCGTCCGCGCCCGAGGAGCTCGTGTCCGAGCTCGTCGAGTTCTTCCGCGAGCGCGGCACCGACGACATCGCCGAGCTGAAGACGGTCGACGAGTCCGTCCGCTTCATGCTGCCGAAGAAGATCCGCTCAGAGCTGGCCGCCCGCGGCTAAGGCGGCCCGGGGCGAAGCTGATCGCCCAGATCGCGTACCCCTTCGGGCACCTCGAGCTCGACGCTGGTGCGCCTCGTGGGTGCCTGATCCCGCGAGCTTCGCAAGGCCGGCGGGCGGGATGCGAATCGGCTCGCGCGGCTCGCCGTCGACCGTGACGCCGATCTCGCCTTCGCCGTCGGCGACCACCCACGCCTCGCCCGCGTCGTAGTCGATCTCGATCGCGGAGCCGTCCGGCGCCGGGCACCCACGACTCCGTCGGCGAGCCGCCGGGAAAGATCTCGGCGCTCGGCACGGGCAGGAGCACCCCCGGCTCGTCGGTCGCGCGCAGCGGCTCCATCGGCGCTGGCAGCTCGGTCGCGACGTCCGCGAGCCGGAGCTCTTCCTGGATCGCCTCCTCGGTCGCCTGGTACTCGCCCTCGCCGTTGTGCGCCCACCGCAGCGCGCCGCCCTGGCCCCAGAAGAACAGCGACGGCCAGCCCTTGCAGCCGTAGTCGTGCCAGATCGCGTAGTCGAGGTCGAGCGCGACCGGCGTGCTCGACGCCGAGGCGCTCGATCGCATCGGTCGCGACCGTCGCGTCCGCCGTGAACGCGAACCGCGGAGAATGGATACCGAGCGTCGTCAGTCCGAGCGGCGAATAGCGGCGGTTCCACTCCGCGATGTACGGAAGGGCGCGCACGCTGTTGAGCTGAGTTGGGTCCCAGAAGTGGACGAGCACCGGTCCCGCAGCCGTGAGCTCGGCCATCGTCGGCGGCTCCGAGCGGTTGAGCCACTTGATCCGGCCGGGCAACTCGGGCGCGGCGATGTTGTCCCGCTCGGGTCTCATCGGCCGACGTAGCTTAACAGCAACCCCCAGATATGCTGGGCCTCCCGAACCCGCCTGAGGAGGACGAGCACTTGAACGCCAACATCTGGGACCGCATCGAAGAGAGCCGCCGCCGCTGGGACGTGCTCCAGCACCCCTTCTACCAGCGCTGGTCCGACGGAGAGCTGACCCGCGAAGAGCTGGCTCGCTACTCCGGTCAGTATCGCCACGCGGTCGAGGCGATCGCTGCGCTTTCTGACGCCGCTGCCGCCGCACTTGCCCGAGCGCCACGAGCTTCGCCGCCACGCCGCCGAAGAGCTCGGCCACGTGCGCCTCTGGGACGGATTCGTCGAGGCGGTCGGCGGCGACACCGACGCCGAGCCCACGTCCGAGACGCAGGAGTGCGTCTCGACCTGGGCAGCCGACGGCGACGCCCTCGAGTTGCTCTCACGCCTCTACGCCGTCGAGGCTTCGCAGCCCGCGATCTCACGGACCAAGCGCGCCGGGCTGATCGAGCGCTACGGCTTTGACGGAGGGATCCGGCACGGCCTACTTCCGCGTCCACGAGGGCCGCGACGTCGAGCACGCCGCCGAGGTGCGCGAGCTCATCGCGGAGCTCGCCACCGACGAGGATGCCGACCGAATGGTCGCCGCAGCCGAGGGCGCTTACGAGGCCAACTGGCGCCTTCTCGACGGCGTCTAGGAAGACCGGCGGCTAGAGGGCCCGCGGTGCCGGCCCGCGATCGAGTCCTTGGGATAGTGCTCGGCATCGTGGTCGGGGTCGCGATCGTCGCCGTGTTCGTCTTCGTCTTCTCCGAGGACACGATCGATTCGTCTCAGCTCGAGACGGATCAGCCGGGAGCAAGCTCAACCTGAGCCTGAGCGCTGAGGGAACGCTTAGACCTCTTCCTAGAATCGCAGCCATGGAGAACCGGAAGATCCCTGCGCTGATCGCGCTCGCTGGCGTCGTCATCGCGATCGTTGTCTTCTTCGCGATCGGCGATAGCGACACCGCCGACGAGGCGACGGAGACCACGCCGTCAGCCCAGACTTCCGGCCCTGCTGATGGCGAGGGCGGCTCCGGCGCCGATCCGAAGCCCGAGAAGCCTGAGAAACCCAAGGAGCCCGCCGAGCCCGAGGTTCCGAAGATCGAGATCAAGGACGGCGAGCCGGTCGGCGGGGTGCAGGAGATCGAAGTGAGCGAGGGGGACGAGCTTCGGGTCGACATCACCACCGATACCGCCGACGAGCTCCACCTACACGGCTTCGACGTCTACCTCGACATCGTCCCGGGCAAGGCCAACGAGCTGGTAGTCGAGAACGCCGACATCGGCGGCGTGCTCGAGCTCGAGTCGCATTCGACCGGCGTCGTCATCGCCGAGATCTCAGTCGTTCCTTCCTAGCGCGTGCCCCTCGCGCACGGAGCTCTCGCTCCGAAGGACGACCTACCCATCCCCGAGGAATGGTTCGCGTGGGGCGCGGCGATCGTCCTGATCGTGTCCTTCATCGGGCTCTCGGTCGCCTGGGTCAAGCCACGCTTCGAGGAGAGCGGCTGGAGGGCATTTGGCGATGGCGTCTCCCGCTTCTTGATCAATCCGGTGACCGAGGTCCTGGCCGGCGCTGTTGGCGTCTTCCTCCTGGGCGTCGTCGTGTGGTCGGGGCTCTACGGAACGGCCAACTCCGCGGCCAACTTCAACGTGACGTTCGTGTTCGTGACGTTCTGGGTCTGCGTCCCGATCGTGAGCATCTTCCTCGGCGACATCTTTCGCGCCTTTCAATCCCTGGCGGGCGATCGGGCGCGCCGTCTCTGGGCTCTTCGGCCTCGTCGCTGGTCGCTCGGCGCCGCCACCCCTCGCGTACCCGGAGTGGCTGGGGCGCTGGCCCGCGGTCGTCGGGCTCGGCGCGTTCCTGTGGCTCGAGCTGGCGTTCGGAGTCCCGTTCGAGCCCGTAGTGATCATCGACCCGCGGACGGTCGCGATCGCCACTCTCATCTACACGGCGATCACCTTCGTCGGCATGGCTCTCTTCGGAGTCGAGAAGTGGTGCGAGCGGGGCGAGACGTTCGGCGTCATCTTCAACATGTTCTCGCGGATCGCGCCGCTCGAGGTTCGCGACGGGCGGCTCGGGCGCCGTGCTTGGTTCTCAGCCGGGGTGGGGTGGGGGCTCTTGCCGGGATCGGTGGCGCTCGTCTTGCTCGTCATCGCCGGCACGACGTACGACGGCGCGGCTGAGGGTGTCCTGGCCGATCCCATCGACTGGCTCTATGAGCTGATCAACGGCGGCGCCGACGCCGAAGGCGACGTGCTCGCTCGCCGGCTCACGGCGTCCATCTTCATGCTGGCTCACCTTCGGCGTCGTCTCGGCGATCTACTGGGGCGGGATCAAGGGGATGGGCACCGAGGGGAGCGGCATGACGACGCGGGAGCTCGGCCGCACATTCGCGTTCTGCTTCATCCCGATCGCGTTCGCTTACACGATCGCGCACTACTTCTCCCTGGTCGTCTTCCAGGAGCAGGCGCAGTTCACCTACCTCCTCTCCGATCCCCTGGGTGAAGGCTCCGATTTCTTCGGTACGGCGTCCGGGACCGTGGACCTGCGGGTCGTGAGCTCCGAGCAGGTCTGGTACGTCCAGGTGGGCTCGCTGGTAGTCGGGCACGTCGCGGCGCTCGCGATGGGCCACGACAAGGCGCTCGCCATCTACAAGAATCTGCGCCGAGCGACCCAGTCCCAGTACTGGATGCTGGCGCTGATGGTGTGCTTCACCGTCCTTGGCCTGGCGCTGCTTTCAGCCGCCAACGAGTAGCGGCTTACTCAACTCAGAACTGCCTGAGTCAGCTGTGAGCCGGCTCTCGGCGATTCCTTCGGAAGGGTCCCGTTATCTCGTAGATGACACCGCTGAGGAACCCACGTTGCGACGCGAAGAACATCCGCCTCCCCGAGGGGTCGAAGACGACACCGGTGAGCTCGCTGCGGGCTTCGCCCTCCCCGGTGTGCTGGCTCCCCGTGACCTTCAGGAAGCGCGTGACCTTGTGGCCTGGCGTGATCAACCCGATATCGAAACCCTCATCCTCGTCGTTCGAGGTGTCTTCGCAGACAAAGAGGTCGCCGGAACGCGAGATCATCACGTTGTCGACGTTGGTCAGGGGCGGGTTCTCGAACGCGGCTCCGTCGTAGAGCACCCGCATCCGGCGCGTCTTGGTGTTGTAGGTGTGGATCTTGTTGTCGTTCGTCGTGCAGAGATAAACCGTGCCTGAGTCGAACCAGATTCCCTCCCCGCGGTGGAACCGAGTCATGCCGTCGACCTGTTCGCGCGTTGGAGTCGTATCGGCGCTCGGGTCGGGGACCCGCTTCCACTCCACTCGGCCGCGGGCGCCGACCTTCGCGACCTCGAGCTTTCCGGACGAGAGATCGGGAAACCGATCCGGGGTGAACCGGTAGAAGCCGCCCGCCCCGTTGTCCTCCGAGAGGTAGACGCGGCCGCCATGGCGATCTACCGCCACCGCCTCGTGCTCGAAGATTCCCATTGCAGGACGCGCTACTGCCTCGTTTCGGCCGGTCGGGTCGCACTCCCAAACTTGCCCTTGACTGTGCTCCTCGCAGGAGAGCCACGTGCCCCAGGGGGTCGCGCCACCCGCACAGTTGACCCGCGTACCGCTGAGGATTCGGTAGGCGTCCTTGATTGATCCGTCCGAGTCAAAGCGGATCGCGGAAGCGCCACCTAAAGGGTCTGGAGAATCGATCCCGGTGTCAGGCGGGTTCTCGGAGTTCGAGACGAGAATGAAGCCGCCCTTCCGGGTTCGGAAGGTGGCCTGCCCGTCGCTGAATACGTGCCAGGTGTATCCCGTGTCAGCAACCGGGAGCCCCCCTTGAGCGATGGCACGGGACTCGAACCCTCTAGGCAGCATGATCCCGTTCGAATCGGCGGGCTGAAGCGGACCGTACGGTCCGCGCCCCGCCGTTGCGGGCCTGGCCAGGGCATCGCGCCAGAAGGCGGGCCCGAACGCCAGCGCGCCGACGCCCATGACGCTGGCTTCGAGGAACTCCCTGCGGCGCATCATCCACCGCATACAACATCACAGGTGGCGCCGAGATGTCGAGGTTCCGTGAACGCCGGCAAGCTCATCGAGGGCGCGCTTCGAGCCGGGCACGCGCCGCCGCCGCTAGCGTTAGCGGGGTGACAGCGCTCGCGTCAATCCTGCCGCTTGCCCACGCGGGCCACTGGGCGATGTACGTCGTCTACGCGATTCCAGTGGTCGTCGTCCTGGCGTCGGCGGTGATCACGACGCGGCGCGAGCGGCGCGAGGCACGCGACGGCACGGGCGCCTTATAGCCCCAAACATCGCTGCGGAATCGCGCGTTTACCCAGCTCCCGCGAAGGGACGAACGGCGGTATTCTTGGCGGGATGGGTGTCTTCGTTTTCTCGAGATGGTCCATCGCCGTCGCGGTGGCTGTGATCGCCAGCCTGGTGGCGGTGTCGAGCGCGAGCGCGACAACGGTTTCGCGCGACCAGGGCGGGATTAGGATCATCGCCGTAGCAGGGGAAGACAACTGGTACAGCGTCGGGCACATCCCCCGAAACGGCACGTACTGCCCGGGGTCGCCGCGCGGCTGTTTCACGGTCAACGACCTCAACCCCAATCCAACGCTCAGCGGCCCCGGGTGCTTCATAGAATCGGGGACGCCTGGGATCGTCCGCTGTAAAGACCCCGGAGGGCGTGTGCCGATCACGGTCAAGGCGGGCGACTTGGACGACTCGATCGGCATGGACGCCTCCGATCCGAGGCCGAACGAGATCTTTGGCCGGATCTACCTTGGCAACGGCAACGACAGCGCCAGTACCGGCCCCGGCGACGACCGGATCTTCGGGGGGCCCGGCAACGAGAGCTTCGGCGGCGGCGGCAGCGGGCTCTACGGCGGCGGCGGCGACGATTTGATCGAAGGAGGAGCGGGCGATGATCGCCTCGACGGAGAGGCGGGTGCGGATCGGATCGGCGCCTCTGACGACACCGGGGACGACGGCCTCTTCGGCGGAGGGGGATCGGACTTCCTCGACGCCCGCGACGGGTTCGCTGACTCCTACATCGACTGCGGCGCGGGCCGCCGCGACGACGCCCGTCGGGACTCCGGCCTCGACCCGGAGGCGACGAGCTGCTAGGGCCGCCCGACTAATCATGTCAAACGTCCGTTATACCCCCTACCAGGGGGTACGCCGGGAGGTTTGACCTCGGTGGGTGCTACGCCGCGGCTAGGAGCTCGCCCAGGCGGCGCTCGAGCGCTCCGGCCAGGGCGTCGCGGATCGGGCCCTCGATCGTGCGGTTGACGAGCTCCTGGAGGAAGCCGTCGATGACGAGGCGCTTCGAGTCGGCCTCGGCGAGGCCGCGCGAGCGGAGGTAGAAGAGCTGCTCGGCGTCGACCTGGGCGATCGCCGCGGCGTGGGTGCAGCGGACGTCGTCGGCCTCGATCTCGAGGCCCGGGATCGAGTCGGCGTGGGCGCGGTCGGAGAGGAGGAGGTTGCGGCTCTCCTGGAAGGCGTCGGTGTGCTGGGCGTCGCGGTCGACGCGGATCATCCCGCGCCAGACCGAGGTGGCGCGAGTCGGAGAGGACGCCGCGGAAGGCGAGGTCGGAGACCGTGTCGGGCGCGGCGTGCTCCTGCGTCGTGTCGTAGTCGAGGTGCTGGGTGCCGAGCCCGGCGTAGGCGCCGGTGACCTTGGCCGACGAGCCGCGGCCCGCGAGCTTGGTCTCCATGCGCACCTTGCCGCGCGCCGAGCCGAAGCCGAGCGCGAGCCAGTCGAGCGAGGCGTCGCGCTCGACCTCGGCGCGCTGGGTCGCGAAGACCCAGGACGGAGTCGGAGAGGTCCTGGCCGCAGACGAAGCGCAGGTTGGCGCCCTGCGCCGACGCGGATCTCGGTGACCCCGTTGAAGAGCGCGTCGCGCCTCGGGGTCGCCCGCGAGGTACTGCTCCCAGACCTCGGCCTCGGCGCCCTCCTCGAGGACGATCAGTGAGCGCCAGCCCATCGCCGAGCCGGCGGCGCCCTGGATGGCCGAGAGGCCGATCGGCATCTCGAAGCGCTGGCCGGCGGGGACGTAGACGAACGCGCCGCCGGCCCAGGAGGCTTCGTTGCGCGCGACGAAGATGTCGTCGGCGGGCACGACCGAGCCGAGGTGCTCCTCGAACGAGCTCGGGGTAGCGGGCGGCCGCGTCGGCCAGCGGCATCACGGTCGGCTCGGAGGGCTTGCCGTTGCCCGAGGGCTCGGGCAGCTCGGAGCCGAGGGTCAGCGAGTCGACCTGGCGCAGGAAGGCGGAGCCGTCGGGAGCGGGGAGGATGGGCTCGGCGATCTCGGCCGAGGCGCCGTCGCCGCCTGCGGCCTCGCCGTAAGCGTCGAGGTCGAGGATCGAGAGATCGGTGAACTCCCAGCCCTTCGCCTTCGGATGGGGCAGGTCGAGGCTCTTCGCAAGAGAGGCGCCCTTGCGGCGCCTCTCGGAAAGCCAGGCGGGTGCGGTGGCCACCTCAGCCAATCGAGCCTTCCATCTGGAGCTCGATCAGGCGGTTCATCTCGACCGAGTACTCCATCGGGAGCTCCTTCGCGATCGGCTCGATGAAGCCGTTCACGATCATCTTCGACGCCTCTTCCTCGTCGAGGCCGCGCGACTGGAGGTAGAAGAGCTGCTCCTCGCCGATCTTCGAGACCGAGGCCTCGTGGCCGACGTTGGCGTCCGACTCGTCGATGCGGATCGTCGGATAGGTGTCCGAGCGCGAGTCGGGGTCGAGCAGGAGCGCGTCGCAGACGACCTTCGACTTGGCCTCGGTCGCGCCCTTCGCGACCTCGAGCAGGCCGCGGTACGTCGCGCGGCCGCCGTCCTTCGAGATCGACTTGGAGAAGATCGAAGACGTCGTCTTCGGCGCCGCGTGGATGATCTTGCCGCCCGCGTCCTGGTGCTGGCCCTTGCCCGCGAACGCGATCGAGAGGATCTCGCCGTGGGCGCCCTCGCCGAGCAGGTAGATCGACGGGTACTTCATCGTCAGCTTCGAGCCGAGGTTGCAGTCGACCCACTCCATCGTCGCGTTCTCCTGCGCGATCGCGCGCTTGGTGACGAGGTTGTAGACGTTCTGCGACCAGTTCTGGACGGTCGTGTAGCGAACGCGCGACGACGGCTTCGCGACGATCTCGACGACCGCCGAGTGAAGCGAGTCGGTCGAGTACACGGGAGCGGTGCAGCCCTCGATGTAGTGGACGTCGGAGCCTTCCTCGGCGATGATCAGCGTGCGCTCGAACTGGCCCATGTTCTCCGTGTTGATGCGGAAGTAGGCCTGGAGCGGCATCGCGACCTTGACGCCCTTGCGGGCACGTAGACGAACGAGCCGCCCGACCAGACGGCCGAGTTCAGCGCGGCGAGCTTGTTGTCGTTCGGCGGGATGACCGTCGCCCAGTACTCGCGGACGAGGTCCTCGTGCTCGCGGAGGGCGGTGTCCATGTCGGTGAAGATCACGCCCTGGGCCTCGAGCTGCTCGTTCACCTGGTGGTAGACGGACTCGGACTCGTACTGCGCGCCGACGCCGGCGAGGAACTTCCGCTCCGCCTCGGGGATGCCGAGCTTGTCGAAGGTGTTCTTGATGTCCTCGGGGACGTCGTCCCAGGTGTGGCCGACCTTCTCGGAGGCGCGGACGAAGTAGTGGATGTCTTCGAAGTCGATCTGGTCGAGGTCGCCGCCCCACTTGGGCGTGGGTCGGCTCTCGTAGTGCTCGTAGGCCTTGAGGCGGAAGTCGCGCATCCACTGCGGCTCGGACTTGTACTCGGAGATCGACTCGATGAGCTCCCGCGAGAGGCCCTTCGGCGCCTTGTACGAGTAGCCGGTCTCGGGGTCGGAGAAGCCGAAGCGCTCCTTGTAGTCGGAGCCGATGTCCTTGAGGCCGGCTTCGGCGTCGGTCAGGACCTTCGTGGACTGCTGGTGGCGGTTTCGGGCGGTGGCTTCATCTTCAGATCTCCACTTTCACTTCGCCGTCGTCTTGACGTGACCTCGAACGTGTCGACCGGGACGTAGGCCGGAAGCGACTTCGGCTTGCCCGTCCGCAGGTCGAAAAGCGACCCGTGGCGGGGGCATTCCACGGTACACGACGCCTGGTCGAACTCGCCTTCGGCGAGGGGGCCGTCGTCGTGCGAGCAACGGTCCTCGATCGCGAAGAGCTCGCCGCCCTCGCAATGGAAGACGCCGATCTTGCGGCCGTCGTCGGCCACGACGAGACGCATCTCGCCCTCGGGCAGCTCATCGATCTTGCAGACGGTCAGTCTCAGGCATAAAATAAAATCCGACTTCTGAGGTCAGATTTTAGCTGGACGGCGGCGCCCAGCCCAGGCGTCAGATCTGCTCGGCGAGGCGAGGGGTCGCCCCGCTCGCCCTCGTCCTCCCAGTCGGCGAGCTCGCCGAGCGAGGCGGACTTGACGACCTTGAGGCCGAGCAGCGCGCACTTCATGCGCGTCGCCGAGATCGGGATGCCGAGCAGGTCGAGGACTGTTTCCTTCGGCATGCGAAGGAGCTCCTCGCGGCTCATCCCCTCGAGCTCCTCGACCAGCATCGAGGTCGCCGCGGTCGAGATCGCGCAGCCCTTGCCCTCGAACGAAACCTCGGAGACCCGGTCGTCGGAGTCGAGCTTGATGTAGACGTGCTGCTCGTCGCCGCAGAACGGGTTCGTGTCCTCGAAGTCGAGGTCGAAGTCGTCCAGGCGGCCGAAGTGGCGGGGCCGCTTGTAGTGATCGAGGATGTTCTCGCGGTAGAGCTCGTCCATCGCTAGTTGAAGATACGCCGGGCTTCCTCGAGCCCTTCGACCAGGCGATCGATCTCGTCGCGGGTCGTGTAGACGCCAAAGCTCGCGCGCGCGGTCGCGGTGACGCCGAGGCGCTCCATCAGAGGCTGCGCGCAATGGTGGCCGGCCCGCACCGCGACGCCGTGGCGGTCGAGGATCTCCGAGACGTCGTGCGCATGAATGCCGTCGAGCTCGAAGGAGACCGGGCCGACCCGCTCAGGACTTGCAGGCGGACCGAAGATCGTGAGTCCGGAAAGCTCCGAGAGGCGCTCGATCGCATAAGCGGTCACCTCCCGCTCGTGCGCCGTCACGTGATCCATGCCGATGCCGTCGAGCCAGCGCAGAGCGGCGGCGAATCCGATTGCCTGCGAGATAGCTGGCGTTCCGGCCTCGAAGCGGGCGGGCACGTCGGCCCAGCGTGGTCCCGGCGGTCGTGACCTTTCGGATCATCGAGCCGCCGCCGAGAAACGGCTCCATCCCGCGCAACAGATCGAGCCGGCCCCACAAGGCTCCGATTCCCGTCGGCGCGTAGGCCTTGTGGCCGGTCAGCGCGTAGAAGTCGACGCCCAGCTCGTTTACGTCGACCTCGAGCTTGGGCGCGGCCTGCGCTCCGTCCGCCACCACAATCGCACCCGCCTCATGCGCAAGGCGGGAGACCTCGGCAAGCGGGTTGAGCGTTCCCAGGACGTTCGAGACGTGGGTGACGGCAAGGACCTTTGGCTCGCGACCGAGCGCCGCGCGAAGCCCATCCATGTCGAGCGAGCCGTCGTCGCCAACACCCACCCAGTCGATCTCGGCTCCGGCGCGCGCGGCGAGCTGTTGCCAGGGGACGATGTTCGAGTGGTGCTCCATCTCGGTCAACACGATCCGGTCGCCGGCTGAGACGTTCTCGTCGCCCCAGGCTCGCGCCACGAGATTGAGCGCCTCGGTCGCATTGCGGACGAAGACGACCTCGCGGCGATCGGCCGCACCGAGGTGGTCCGCGACCGTGGCGCGTGCGCCTTCGTAGGCGGCCGTCGCTTCGGCCGAGAGCGTGTGCGAGCCGCGGTGGACGTTCGAGTGATGGCGGCGCTCGTAGCGGTCCACGGCCTGGATCGAGGCGAGGACGCGCTGCGACGAGGCGCCGGAGTCGAGGTAGGCGACCGGCTTGCCGTTGATCTCGCGCTCGAGCGCCGGGAACGCGTAGCGGACGCCGGAGAGCGGATCCGTTGCTGTGGGCGTTGCCATCAGGGTTGGCGCCCGGCGGCGTCTAGGCCGCCGCCGCAGCTCCTTCGACCTCGGCGATGATCGGCGCGTAGCCCGACTTCTCGAGCTCTGCGACCAGCTCGGGCCCGCCTTCCTTGACGATCCGGCCCTGGTACATGACGTGCACCCGGCTTGGCTCGATCAGGTGAAGGATGCGCTGGTAGTGCGTGATGATGAGCGCGCCCATCTCTGGCCCGGCAAACTTGTTCACACCCTCGGCGACGACCCGGAGCGCGTCGATGTCCAGCCCGGAGTCGGTCTCGTCGAGGACGGCGAGCTGGGGCTGGAGCATGGCCAGCTGAAGGATCTCCATCCGCTTTTTCTCGCCACCCGAGAAGCCCTCGTTCAAATAACGGCTCGAGAAGTCGCGCGGGATCTTGACGAGCTCCATCGCCTCCTCGGTCGTCTTGCGGAAGTCCTTGAGCTTGATCTCGGACTCGCCGCGGGCGTCGCGGTGAGCGTTGACGGCCATCCGCAGGTACTTGGCGACGGTCACGCCGGGGATCGCGACGGGGTACTGGAAGGCCATGAAGAGGCCCATCCGCGAGCGCTCCTCGGGGTCGGCCTCCGTTACATCCTCGCCGAGGAAGTGAATCGTGCCCTCGGTGACTTCGAGCGCGGGATGGCCCATCACGGCGTTCGCGAGCGTCGACTTGCCGGAGCCGTTTGGCCCCATCAACGCGTGGATCTCGCCCTTGGAGACGTCGAGGTCGACGCCCTTGAGGATCTCTTTGTCCTCGGCGGATACGTGCAGGTCGCGGATCTCTAGGTCAGCCATGAAGCTCCTTTTCGTGGGGGTGGGCGTGGCTCAGGCGACCGTGAGAGGTGCCGCTGGGCCTTCTGAAAACTGGACGAGCTCGGCGAGCGTTGTGCCGGCCAATGCCTTGGTGACGCCGCCATGCACGCGAGTCCAAAGCAGCTTCGTCGCACACGGGTCCGGATCGACCTCGTGTGAGCAGAGCACGCGGCCCTCGCGTTCGGTATGAAAGCACTCCATCGGCGCGATCGGACCTTCGAGCGCCTGGACCACATCCAGCATCGCGATCTCGGAAGCGTCCCGAGCCAAGCGATAGCCGCCATGGGCACCGCGCACCGAGGTGACGAGCCCGGCGTGGCGCAGCTTCGCCACCAGATGCTCGAGGTAAGAGAGGGGGAGGTTCTCGGCTTCGGCGACCGAGGTCAGGGAAACCGGCGTCGAATCGTCGGGCGAGGTCCCATCGGAGCGCCGTCCGAGCTCGACCATGAGCCTGACTCCGTACTCCGCCTTAGTCGAGAACAGCATCGGCAACAAATCCTAGCGAAGAGGTGGGTATTCGCAGAGCCTACGGTTCGATCAACCCGCGCCTAATCGCGTAGCGGACCAGTTCCACGCGGTCGCGCATGCCGAGCTTTCGCATCGCGTTCGAGCGGTGGTTCTCGACCGTCTTCTCGGACAAGTGGAGGATGTCGGCGATTTCGCGGTTCGTGTGAGCCTCGGCGACCAGCTTCACGACTTCCTGCTCGCGGGGCGTGAGCTCGTCCGAGCGCACCTCGCCCTCACCGAGAACGTCCTTGATCAGCGCCCGCTGAGCGGCGGGGGTCAGGAACGGCTCGCCCTTCTCGACGGCGCGGACCGCGTCCATCAAATCAGAGTCCGCCTGAGCCTTGAGGACGTAGCCGGAGGCACCCGCCTTTAGCGCCTCGAACAGATAGCGCTCGTCGTCGTACATCGAAAGAATGAGGATCGCGATCTCTGGCGCGTGCTCCTTGATCTCCCGCGTCGCCTGGAGACCCGTCAGCTTGGGCATCTTTACGTCGAGGATCGCGAGGTCGGGCCGCTCCCGGATCGTCAGGTCCCGCGCGTCCGCGCCGTTCTCTGCCTCGCCCACGACCTCGATGTCGGCTTGGCGCTCGAGCAGCATCCGCACGCCCGAGCGGACGATCCCGTGGTCGTCGGCGATAACTACGCGCATGGCACTATTTCCAGATTCCGTCGCCTCGGGCGCCGTCGGGATGGTTCCCGGGTAGATGGCCGTTGGCGTTGAAGCTACGAGAGCGTGTTCCATCACTCCCCTCTATCGGCACGCGGAGCCGAACACTTGTGCCTGAATCGGGGCGAGACTCGACCCGCAGGTCCCCATCCACCAAAAGCGCCCGCTCTCGCATGCCTCCCATGCCCAGTCCGCGCCCGGTCTGGTCGAAGGTGAAACCTTGTCCGTCATCTGAGACCTCGAGCTCCGCGTTGCGATCCTTGCGGTCCAAGGTGACCTTCACGTTCTGGGCCTCCGCGTGTTGCGCGACGTTGGAAAGTGCCTCCTGGGCGACCCTGTATACGACCAGCTGAGCGTCGGCGGCCATGTCTGAGAAGGAACCTTTCGACTCGAAGATGACGTTGAGGTTGCTGTTCCGGTCGAGGTCTGTGACATTGCCCGCGACGGCTGCCTTGAGGCCCAGGTCGTCGAGCGCGGTCGGCCGCAGGCGCCGTGCAAGCGTGAGGAGCTCCTCCATGGCATGGTTGGCGAGCACCTTAGTCTCGTTGATCTCGTCCGCGAGCTCGGGCGGGGCGTGGGAGCGCACGGCCTCGAGGCGGAGCAAGAGCCCCGTAAGCGATTGGTTCACCTCATCGTGGAGATCTCGGGCGATGCGAGCTCGCTCCTCTTCCTGTGCGCTCAGCGCGGCACTCGACGCGCGCCGTCGCTCCGCCTCGAGTCTCTCCAGCATGTGCCGGAAGGTCTGATGGAGGCGTTCGACCTCCTCGGGTTCTGACGAGTTGCCGGAACGAGGCAGGTTGACGCCCGGGCTCGAGAGATCTGCTTTCTCCATCGCGTCGACGAGTCGCTCCAGCGGCCTGAACCGCCGCTGGAGCAAGAGAACATTCACCAGAACCGTTAGCGCGACCGCAAGGCCGAGGACGACGCCGGCGCCCGGCCGCGAAAAGAGCTCGAATGTCCGGGTTGACCGCCGCGGTCGCTGCTACGCACGGCCGCGACGATCAGAAGCAGGTTCACAGCCAGGACCTGCGTCATCAGGTTTCGCGAGCGTTTCACTGGGGAACTTTCATCGGCCTGTACCTAACATCGGAATCCGGACGGCAGGGCTGGACCCCAGGATGAATGAAGACTGGCCCTCATATCCAACTTATGTCCGCCTGCGATCATGTTCATAGGAAACCAAGGTCAATAGTGGCTTTGTCACATTCGAACTAGCTCAGGCATCGGGACCTGTTAAGGAGCAAGCACGAGATGACCACCACCCGTAGATCCAACTTCACGGCAGGCCTCAGGACCACCCTCTTGATGGCGACGCTGACCGGCCTCCTCGTCGGTATCGGCGCTCTCGTTGGCGGGGCCAGACATGGCGGCGCTGTTTCTGGTCATCGCCCTTCTCATCAACCTGGGTTCCTGGTTCTTCTCGGACAAGATCGCGATCAAGATGAGCGGCGCCAAGCCGGTCACCGAGGAGCAGGCGCCCGGCCTCTACCAGATGGTCCGCGAGCTCTGCACCCGCGCCGACCTGCCGATGCCGTCGCCTCTACGTGATCCCGCAAGAGCAGCCGAACGCCTTCGCGACCGGCCGCAACCCCAAGAACTCGGCCGTCGCCGTCACCGCCGGGATCATGAAGCGTCTCTCCGAGGACGAGCTCCGCGGCGTGATCGCGCACGAGCTTGCGCACATCCGCAATCGCGACGTGCTGCTTCAGTCGGTCGCCTGCGGCGATCGGCGCGTCGATCACCTACCTCGGCTACATGCTGCTCTGGTTCGGCGGCGACGAGGATTCGGGCCCGCTCGGCCTGATCGCGGCGCTCGCGCTCGTGATCCTCGCCCCGATCGCGGCGTCGCTGATCCAGCTCGGCGTCTCGCGCCAGCGCGAGTACTCGGCTGACGCGACGGGCGCCGAGATCTGCGGCAACCCCGAGTCGCTCGCCAGCGCGCTGCTCCGCCTCGAGGAGTCGGCCAAGGAGATCCCGATGCAGGTGAACTCCGCGGCGGAGCCGCTTTACATCGTGAAGCCGTTCGCCGGCGGCGGCATGGCCGCGCTGTTCTCGACTCACCCGCCGATCGAGGAGCGCGTCCGGCGCCTCCGCCAGATGCGCCCGACGCTGGGGTAGCAGATCGGCAAAGCGTCCAGCGCCCGGGTTCACCGGGCACTGGCAATCATCCCGGAGCGGGCCGGCCTAGCCGGCTCGTTTTGGTTGTATCCGTAAAGCGCGATGGTCGCTATCCTTTCTGAAGTAACCCCTTAATCCCGACCGAGATTAGGATGTATTGAGATGGCGAGTGCTCAGGAATCGACGGACGAGGTCAAGGCCAGGATCGAGATGATCCCGGTGGACGAGGCCAAGCGCGAGATCGCCGAGGGCGTGCGCGTGATCGACGTTCGCGAGCAGAACGAGTGGGACGAGTCCCACCTCGAGGGCGCGATCCACATCCCGCAGGCCGAGGTCGCCGAGCGGATCGACGAGATCGCGCCGGACCGCTCCGAGCGCCTGATCGTCCACTGCCGCACCGACAACCGCTCGGCTCGGATCGTCGACCTCTTGGGCGAGCTCGGCTACGAGGACGCCGTTCGTGGTCGAGGGCGGGCATCGTCGCGTGGGAGGAAGCGGGCTACCCGCTCGTCTACGCGAAGGGCCTCACGCCCGAGCAGCGCAACCGCTACTCGCGCCACACGCTCCTGCCCGAGGTCGGCGTCGAGGGCCAGGTCGCCCTCCTGAACGCCAAGGTCCTTCTGCTCGGCGCCGGTGGGCTCGGCTCGCCGACCGCTCTCTATCTCGCCGCGGCCGGGGTCGGCACGATCGGGATCGTCGACGACGACGTGGTCGACGCCTCCAACCTCCAGCGCCAGGTGATCCACACGACCGACCGAGTCGGCGTCGCCAAGACGGCTTCGGCGAAGGCTGCGATCGAGGCGCTCAACCCTGACGTGAACGTCGTCGAGCACAACACTCGCCTCGACGCCTCGAACATCCTCGAGCTCATCGAGCCGTACGACGTGATCGTCGACGGCGCCGACAACTTCCCGACGCGCTACCTCTTGAACGACGCGACTGTCCGGCTCTCGCAAGCCGGTCGTCTCAGCTTCGATCCTCGGCTTCGAGGGCCAGATCTCGACCTTCATCCCGTACGAGGGCCCGTGCTATCGCTGCCTCTATCCGACTCCGCCGCCGCCCGAGCTCGCGCCGTCGTGCGGCGCGAACGGCGTGCTCGGCGTGATGGCCGGCCTCATGGGCCTGCTTCAGGCGAACGAGGTCGTAAAGCTCGTGGTCGGCATCGGCGACACGCTCTCGGGCCGCTTGCTTCTCTACGACTCGCTCGGGACCACGTTCACCGAGCTCAAGGTCCGCCGCGACCCGCACTGCCCGATCTGCGGTGAGGATGCGCCTGAGATCCCCGTCGAGGAGATGGGCAAGTTCCCCGACTACGAGCTCTTCTGCGGAGCGCCCGGCGCGCGAGCCGTCGCCGGTCGCGTAGGGCGCTTCGGTGCCCCGCTAGATTCCCTCGCCGTGCCGTCCGCGACCGTCAAGATCCCGCCCGTCCTTCGCTCCCAGACCGGGGGAGAGGCGCAGGTGTCCGGCGGACGGCTCGACCGTCGGCGACGTGCTCACCTCGCTCGTCGACGCCCACCCGGACACGCGCGGCCAGCTCTTCTCCGAGGACGGCCAGCTCAACCGCTACGTGAACGTCTACCTGAACGACGAGGACGTCCGAGTCCTCGACGGCCTCGAGACCGCGATCGACGACGGCGACACCGTCGTCATCCTCCCGGCGATGGCCGGCGGGCGCTAGCGGCTTACTCCGCTCAGCGGGCCGCACGGCTGGTCTCGCTGACTATCGAGTTAGCCAACGTCCCCGTGGCGACCAAGGGGGATGCCCAGGCGAGTGGGTCGACGAGTGGTCGACGTTTCCGACGCTATGTGTGTGTTTCGTCGACCGGTCGAGTTCCCAGCAGCGAGGAAACTTCTGACGCCACCCGCCCAGATCTTTCGACGATGTCGTCCCAGACGTAGCGCACGACTCGGAATCCGGCCAGGGTCAGCCGTCGCGCTCGCGCGTTGTCGCTGCGTAGGTCCCTTGGAAGCTTGTGGAACTCGAAGCCATCCAGCTCTACGACGACTCTGCAGTCCTCCCAAACGGCGTCGACCATCATGGCTTCGACGTCGTGGTTGACCTGTGGCATCGGGAGCCTGTGGGCCCGGAGGAGCTCGACGAATCGGAGTTCTAACTCCGACAGTGAGCGAAGCTCAGCGGTCAGATCTCGCCCGATGATCTCGAGAAGAGCTTTCGAACCGCGGCGCCGGGGGTTGCGCTCGCACAGATCCAATGCTTTTGAGATATCGAACTCTGGACGCCTCGCGGCCTTGACGATCGCCCGTTCTAGGCGATGACGAGTCAGGAGGGAAGAGAGATGAAGGGCCGTGAGTGGCAACGAGGTCACCGGTATCCCGTCGACCACGGCACGATCGCCGTCGGTCACCCGGCGCATGCGGTGAACGCGGACGATGTCGTTGCTGCGAAGCGCAGAACCCGCGACGGTGACGTCACAGCGCTCAAGCCGCTGGTCGTGGCGGATGACCCATAAGCCTGCCGCGCTGAAGTGACTCAACAGCGCGCGTGAACCGTACGCCAAAGTCGCCGCCTTCCACCGGCCCTTCTCGGTGAGCGTTGCGCGCCCCACCGCGTACACCCCTCGGTGGATTCGGGTGAGGCGACCGGTTTGCACTCGCCAGTCGATCATGCGCTGCGTGAGCCCGCGCTCCATGAGCTGGTTGCCGCTCACGACACCAAACTGCGCATCCGCCACGGCGACGATTGCGCGCTCGATCTCGCGAGTGGTCGACGAAAGCCACGGATAGCGCCGGAAACGTCGACCGGTCGGGGCATTCTGTGAACGCTCGCGCACCTGAGCGCACGTGTGGCGCCGGAAATGCGCGGAAAGCGTCACGCGAGCGTGACTATCGAGCGCCCGGCTAGTGCTCGAGCACCAGGCCGAGGAACTTCTTGGTGCGCTCCTGCTTGGGGTTCCCGAGGACCTCTGAGGGCGGGCCGTACTCGACGACCACGCCTCCGTCCATGAAGACGACCTTGTCGGCGACGTCGCGGGCGAAGCCCATCTCGTGGGTGACGACGACCATCGTCATGCCCTCGGAGGCGAGCTCCTTCATCACGTCGAGCACCTCCTTGACGAGCTCGGGGTCGAGCGCGGAGGTGACCTCGTCGAAGAGCATCACCTCGGGGTCCATCGCGAGCGCCCGCGAGATCGCGACGCGCTGCTGCTGGCCGCCCGAGAGGCGGTCCGGGTACTCGCCGAGCTTGTCGCCCAGGCCGACTCGCCGCAGGAGCGCCTCGCGCCTTCTCCTTGGCCTCGGCGTCGGAGCGGCTCGAGCACCTTCCGCTGGGCGATGCAGACGTTCTCGATCGCGTTCATGTGAGGGAACAGGTTGAACTGCTGGAAGACCATGCCGACCCGCCGGCGCACGAAGTCGAGGCCATCCTTGTTCTGCTCTGCCCGTTATCTCCTTGCCCGTCGAGCAGGATCTGCCCCGCCTCGGGCGGCTCGAGCAGGTTGATGCAGCGAAGCAGCGTCGACTTGCCCGAGCCGGACGGGCCGAGCACGCAGACCACCTCGCCGCGCTGGACCTCGAGATCGACGCCGCGTAGCACCTCGAGCTTGCCGAAGCGCTTGTGGACGTCCTGCGAGCTGGAGCACGAGGCCGCCGCCGTTTCCGGCCTGGCTCGTCACCTCCGTCGTCCTCGTGCTCATAGCCCGCCGCCTCCCATCCCGGCTCCCGTGCCACCGCCAGCCGGAGGCAACGGCTGGATCGCGGCTGGGTCAGGCCCGTCGTCGTCGCCACCGCCGCCGCTTCGCTGCGTCTTTCGCTGCTGGCGCGCGATCAGGATAGTCGACGAGGCGCGCGAGCGGGATCGTCACGAGGATGAAGAGGATCGCGCCCAGCATCAGCGCCGAGCTGTTGAACTCGAGGTTCTGGATGTCGCGGCCCGCCTGGACGACCTCGACGAGGCCGATAACGCTGACGAGCGTCGTGTCCTTCATCAGCGCGATGAAGTCGTTGAGGAGCGGCGGGATCACCTTGCTCACCGCCTGCGGGACGACACGTGGCGCATCGTCTGCCCGTGGCTCATTCCGAGCGAGCGCGCGGCTTCGGTCTGCCCGCTGCGGCACCGCCTCGATGCCGGCCCGGTAGACCTCGGCCAGGTAGGCGCCGTAGGTGAGCGTGAGCGCGAAGACGCCGTACCAGAACGGCGACGGCAGGCCGAACCAGTCGGGGACTCGCGATGAAGCGGGGAGGGGCCCGTCCTCGCCGGTCTCGAGGTCGGGCGCCGAGAGCGCACCCAGGCTGAGCGAGACGATCAGGATCGTGAGCAGCGCCGGGACGCCGCGGAAGACGTCGATGTAGGCGATCGTCGGCCAGCGGACGATCGCTCCCCACTTGCCCGGCGTCTGGCGGAGCACGGCGAGGAAGAGCCCGAAGATCAGCGACGTGATGCCCGGCGATGATCGAGAGCCGGATGCGTGAACCAGAACCCCTCCAGGACCTTGTCGAAGTTGTCCGGGTCGAACATGACGTCCGAAGTCGAAGTACTCCTCGAGGATCCGATCCATGTCAGCCTTCCATCGTCATCGTCTGCGAACAGCAAACGCAGGAGGGCGCCTCCGTGGGCGCCCTCCGTGCGTTCATGCGTCATGTCTGCGGTCCTCGAGTCGGGATCAGGTCGCGTCGTGCGTCGCGGTGTCGAGCTCCTCCGGCGCCGTCGATGCTCGATCCACTCCTCGTAGAGCTCGTCGAGGGTGCCCTCGTCCTTGACCTCCTGGAGCGCCTCGTTGACCGCTTCGAGCAGTGCGTCGTTGCCCTCGGGAATGACGATGCCGTACTGCTCGTCGGTCGGGAAGATCTCGACGACCTCGAGCCCTTCCTTGTTCTCCGCGGCGTCCTCGACGACCGGGCCGTCGGCGATGACCGCGTCGACCTGGCCGACCGAGAGCGCGTTGAACGCGTCGTCGACCGACGGGAACCCGCGGACCTCGCCGGCTTCCGAGTTGTCGTTCGCGTAGGTCTCGCCGGTGGTGCCGTCCTCGGCGCCGACGATCGTGTCGCTGGTGATGTCGTCGATGCGTCGCGATGTCGGAGCCCTCCGCGACCAGCAGGCCCTGCGACGAGATGAAGTACGGATCGGAGAAGTCGACCCGGTTCTCACGCGCCGGCGTGATCGTCGTCGCCGAGATCGAGAGGTCGAACTGGCCGCCACCGCCGGTGAGGATCAGGTCGAACGGCGCGTCCTCGATCTGAGTCTCGAGCTCCAGCTTCTCGGCGACCGCGTTGATCAGGTCGATGTCGAAGCCCTCGTAGTCGGGCGGATCGCCCTGCTCGAACGGGCGGATACGGGATGTCGGAGCCGACGATCAGCGTGCCGTCCTCGATCAGCCCGAGGTCGCCGCTCTCGCTGCCCGCTGAGCTGTCTCGCTCGAACCGCTGTCTTCATCGTCGTCTCCGCATCCCGCGACGAGCGCGGCTGCGAGAAGGCCGATGATCATCGCGATCACGAGCCAGAGTCGAGTTCCTCTCATATCTCTTTGTTTCTCCCTCTTGTGGACTTCGGGCCGCGAGGCGGCCCAAGAAGTTATGCGCCGGGAACATATCGTTCCTCGGCGCCCTTTTCAACTTCTGGTTAGTGGCTTCTGCCCGGGATGTTCGTGTCGGCGAAGGAGCTGCCCTTCGTGACGATCCCGAGACGGAACACCCATGGCGTCACCGTGGCGTCAGGCTTCCACGCCTTGCGGAACACCAGGACGAGATCGTCGCCCTCGGGACCCACGTTGCCTTGCGGCGCTCGGCCTTCGGCACGTTCGCCTTGCGCAGGAGTCTCGCGACCGCCGATTCCTTGCCGGGGTCGGTCACGATCCGGGCATCTTGTGCTGCCGGCACGCCCTTGATCACCGGTCGGTCGGTGACCTTGGGCAGCGCGCTCTTGGCGAGCGGCTCGTCCCGGCAGGCGCCGCGAGCTGCCGCGGCGGATCCGGCCGGAATCGACGCGCCAGTCGGGATAGAGCGCCCCGTTCAGGGCCATCCTCCACTCGACGTCGACCCAGGAGCGGTACCAGGGGTTCGAGCCGAGGACCGTCGAATGGCCGGCGCCGAATGTGGAATCCGTCGCGTACGGGCGACCGGGGAGCTCGCCCGGGCCGATGGCGTTGCAGGTGTAGCCGAACGCCGTCAGCGGATCGGCGTAGCTGATCGACACGTTCGTGTTCGGCACCGCGGGCGGGCCCGCCGAGCCGGCCAGCGTCGCGGGGTTGTAGACCGGGCTGTTCGACGCCTGGCGGTAGATGAAGCCACCGTTGTCGAAGCCCCACGCCACCGGGTTGTCCGTGTCGAACTCGCCGGTGAACAGCGTGCCCGGCGTCTGCAGCGATGCAGGCTGCGGCGAGAGGCACGGATCGTTGAACGGCGCCGTGTTCGTCGGCGACGTGTTCAGGTTCGTGAACCCGGCGTTTCGGGCCGTGGTCGTACCGCCGGCGCTGTCGCCGACGTAGCGACCGCCGTTGTTGACGAACGCCTGGAGCTGGTTTGCGCCTGCTCCGGCTGGGATCGTCTGACCGGGATTGATGAACGCGGTGTAGTTGCCCGAGCTGAGCTCACCCGCGTTCAGCTGCGTCGTCGTGACCGGGTAGAGCACCTGCTCCGCAGCCCTGGTACGGGAGTCTCGAGGTTGCACCGCGAGCGCGTGGAGCATCTCGCAGTAGGCGAGCACCCGTGGCCGGCTCGCCGTCGCGCAGTGCCCGGCAGCCCGCTCCCGGCTGGAGCGGGTTGGTCGGAACGCCGGTCGATCCGGTGTAGAGACCGATCTTCGGCTTGGCCAGCGCCTTGCGGGCGACCGGGTACGAATCGAGACCCGTGATCGGAACCTGGCGCTTGTCGGAGAGGCCGCCAGTCGACGCCGGCGGTCGAGGTGTCGACGAGCGCGGTGCCCGTCGGGAAGCTCTTGCCGCCCGCGGTGAACGCTTCCTCGGAGCGCGAAACGGTCGCTCCCTGGCTCAGCAGGTCGATCATCATCGCTACGCCCTGCGCCGAATCGGTCGGGAACGCGAGCACCGGCTTGGTGCCGTCCGTCACCGCCGTCGTACTCGGCCGAGTTGATCTCGGTCATTCGACGCCCCTGCGGGCATGGCCTCGGTGAGGTAGCCGTTGCCCGACTGCCGCGCATCTGCGAGAACGACCAGTTGACGACGTCGTAGAAGTACGGGACCGGGATGAACGGGTCCTCGCCCAGGATTCCCTGGATCCAGTGCTTCTGCGTCTGGTCCATCGGGATGTAGAGCGTGCCGGCGGGCAGCGTCACCGGTCTGGTGACCGGCTCCAGCAGCCGGCCGACGGCCCGATACCCGTCGCGAAGTGTGAGCCGCCGGCACGTTCACGGCCTCGTCGAGGCGGTAGACGTGCACGCTCGGTCTCGACGCATCTCACGGATCAGCTTGGCCGTGTCGCCCGTGTGGTTGTTCGGCAGGTAGTAGTAGCCGAAGACTTCGGTGTTCGGCTCCTGGATGATCGTCGGCGTGAGCGGCGAAACGAGCTCGTTCTGCTCGAGACTCCCGTTCTCGCCCTGCTGCGCGGGCCTCTTCCCACTGGAGCGGACCACTCGGCCATGATGTTGTCCTTGTCGTCGGAGATGACGTTCATCGTCTCGTCCATCGCGAGGTAGTGGTCATAGACCTGCTTGCCGTAGTTCTCCGAGTTGCCCTTCTCGAAGGTCATGCCGGCGCGCGCCGAGCTGGAGCGACGGGACCGAGTCGCCGTACTCGACCGCGAAGAGGTCGTAGGTGTTGTAGTTGCGGTACTGCGCCGACTGGTCGTTGAACTTCTCCTGAAGCGCCGGCCCGATCCGTGTCCTGGATCAGGTCTCGATCGCGAAGTCCGACATCTCGTGATGGATCGGGTCCTCGTTCGGCGGGAAGAAGTAACCGCTCGTCTGCTGGTGCGCGTCGATGTAGACCGGGCCCGGGTACGTGAATGATCCCGTCGAGCGCCGGGTCGGATGTTCACGTCCTGGTTTCGCGACGCGAAGTCGCGGTTGGGGTCGAATCCGTAGGCAGTGGTCCGCTGCGGTCACGTCACGTCCGTCCGGGTTGCGTCACCGGCATGAGGAAGTTGTCCAACGCCTCGAGCCGCTGTACGTTGGCGCAGTCCGTGCGCGCCGTCAGCTCATAGAGGACGCGGCTGATCGCCTCGCCCGCCGCCGGCTCTGAGCCGTGCGGGGTGGCGCGTGTTCCAGAAGAACGCCGGTCGGTCCTGGCGCCCTCCGCGCCTTCGGCGGCGGACATGGTGCCCTCGCGGACCCCGCGCCAGAACGCGCCGTCGTTCCGGCCCGGCGTCGAGGTTGTCGATGTTGTCCGGCGTGGAGACCACGACGTAGCGGAACTGCTTGCCGAGGTTCGTATTGCCGATCGTCCGGGTCTCCGCGCGTACGCGCGGATTGCCGGCCGTCGCGGCTGCGACGGCATCGAAGTAGCCGTAGAGCTCACCGGTCGTGTGGCGGTTCGTCGTGCCGGTCGCAAATCCGCCGAGCGTGTTGTTGGGGATGCCATTCGCGTCCGCGTACTGCTTGAACGTCGGGATCGACGGGTCGTACTGGATGTTCTGCGTGCAGCCGGCCGGGTCTGGCGCGGCTACCGCCGTTCCAGGCGCAGCTGCGACAAGCGCTCGCGGCGCCGATCGCGGTCCATACCGAGATCCGTGCCTCTGATGTTCGTCTGCCTCCCTTGGGTGAACTGGATTCGTTGCGGGCGGTCATCGCCCGAACCTCCGGGTCTTGCTGATCTGGCAAGAGGGTCCCGTTGCCTGAGAACGACGCCGCTACGTCGTACTTCGGCTTTGGCTTGCCCTTCTTCTTGTTCTCCTTGGTCGTGAACGAGAGGGAATAGGTGCAGTCCGGCTTCACATCCACCTGAGCGCTGGGGAAGAGGGTGACCCCGTTGCGCTGGATGTTGAGCGTGACCGTGCCAGTGCACGCCGAGTCGCTGACGCGGCGGGCCTTGTCGATCTCACCCGAGACTGTGCGCTCGACCTTCTTCTTGTTGAGACGGCTCCTTGTCATCTCGATGCGTCAGCCTCGGCGGCGAACTTCTCGACGATCGACTGCGATCGAGGCCTCGGCGGTCTGTCCGTCATCGCTTGTCACGACGGCGCTCAGGATCTGATTCGCCGACCTCGTCGCCGTTCGAGCCAGGACCTCGCACGTGTACGGGGCGGTGTCGTCCACGCACACTGAGCGGGCGCCGAGGAAGAACTCGACCTGGTCGACTCCGCTCTCGCTCGCCGCCGTGAGCGGTGACGGTCACGCCCCGTTGGCGGAATCGTGGTCGGGGTCGGCGGATCGAAGCTGATCGTCGGCGGATCGGGCGTGCCTTGGCAATCGAACTCGTCGTCGACCGTGACGGTGACGCTGTCCGACGCGGTCTGGCCTGCCGAGTCCTTGGCGATCGCGGTGAACGTGCGCTGACCGCACGGCCCGCTCGCCGGGATCACGAAAGTGGTCGCAGTACGGCGGCTCGGTCGTCGATCGGAGCGCGTTCGCGCCGTCGAAGAAAGTGACGTTCGAGACGCCGAAATCGTCCGATGCGGTCGCGTTCAGAGTCGACCGTCTCGCCTGGCTCGTACGTCGTGTCGTCCGTCTGAAGGTCGACAGAGGGCCCGGCGTCCGAAACCGGAAGAGGCGCGTTTACGATCGGGTACTGGCCCGTGTTGGGATCGCCCTGCGTGCCGTTGCGGAACGGGCAGAAGTCGACTGCACTGGAGTTCGGGCCCACAACGCCGTTGTTCGAGACGCAGTTCGAGTCCGGCACCGGCGTCCCGTTCACCGGGTTCTCGGGCACCGGCGGGTTCGAGGTCGGCGAGATCGCCGGCCCGACGTTGTCGGTCGTCTGCGGCGTAGCGAAGGCCCCACCAGTTCGTGTCCGCATCGAGGAGCGGCGATGTCGAAGCGGTCGACCCGTCGAGGCCGAGGTTCTGCGCACCGTAGGCATTGTCGACGATGTTCGAGGTCGAAATCGACGAGGTCCCAGCGCCGATGAACCTGGCGCCAGAGCCGAGCGGCAGGTTGTCGTTGTTGGTCGAGTTGGGGACGGTGTTCGAGGACCGCGTGGGAGCTCCCGACCCGTTCACGAGGTTCTGGGACATGATCGAGTCCGACACGGTGGCGGTGGACCCGGCCGTCACTCGCAGGCCGTCCTGACCGAAGGTCGGGCCCGTGGTCAAGAGACCGACCGCCGCGCAGTTGCCGTTCGCCTTGAAGTTGATGCACTGCGTACGCCCGATGATCGACGAGCCGCGGATCGTGCCGGCGTTGACGACGCCCGAGGGCGTCAGCGGTGGGTTGTCGTTCGTGGCGCCGTCGATGAGGACGCCGAGCTTGTTGTATTTGTCGATGCGGGAGTTGTCGATCAGGAGCGGCCTGGGCTGGGCCCCAGGAGGAGCGCTCGACGCCGCCGTCGTCTGGGCGACGCCGTAGCCGAAGTTGTTCGAGCGATACCCGCCCGGGAAGTTGAACGCCGCGTTGTCCTCGGAGGTGACCACGTTGGTGACGCGGCTGCGCACCAGCGAACCCGTGGCGTCGAGGAACAAGACGCCGACCTCGGAATAAACGCCGTTGCCGTCGAACGTGACGCCCGAGATGTCCACGGTGATCGGGACCGCGCTGCCGTCCGATGATCGGCGGCGATGTTGCCGACGCCGTCGCGGATGATCGGCGAGCTGGCGGCGATCTGGCCGCCGGTCGTGGTCGTGCGACGCGGCTGGATCTTGACCAGATCGGCACCCGCGCCGCGGATCGTGAGGCTCTTCGTGATCGTGAGCGCGTTGGTCGGAGGACGCACCGCTCCCTTCGGTGTAGGTGCCGGGGCAGATCGAGACGGTGTCGCCGGGGCTGGCGGCGTCGACCGCGTCCTGGACCGAGTCGTAGGTGGCGGTCGGGCACTCGGCGCCGTCGTCGTCGACGGAGAGCGTGGCGGCTCCCTGCGCCGTCGGGATCGCAATGCGAAGCTTGCGATCACCGCGACACCTGCGCCAAGACGCTCTTACGATTCACCCATGCCCTCCGATCGGTGATGCTCGCCTCTCGCGAGCATCTGAAACAAGTTCAGGCTACACCCTCTCACACAATGGGCGGTCGCGTCAAGCCACCATCCGTCGCAAATCTGCGCAGTCTTGAGGTCGCCACAGTCGCGGAGTAGCCTCAGCTCAGCGCAGCATTCGCTCGATCGCCCCGCTCAGGAGCTCGCGGGCCCGCTCGCGCTCGATCGCGCCGGCAGAGCCAGCGCGTACAGAGGCCGTCGACCAGCGTGATCAGGATCTGGGCCGCCTCGTCGGGTCGGCGCTCGAGCCGGATCGAGCCGTCGTCGCAACCGCGCCGGATCCCGGTCGCGACCGTCGCGCACCACTCCTCGGAGACCCGCCGCACGTCGTCGCGAAGCGCGGGCTCGAAGACGGCGGAGGCGCTGACCTCGCCCCAGACGACGGCGTTCTCGCGAACCGCGCGGTCGTCGTCGAGCTCGGCCAGGAGCGCGGTACGGACGGCCGTCGAAGCCGTCCTCGCCGGTGGGCTCGCGCCGGAGCGCCGTCGAAGGTGCCTGCTCGGAGGCGTGCTCGAGCGCCGCGCGAATCAAGCCCGAGCGGCTGGCGAAGTGGTAGTAGAGAAGCGGGGGCGACACACCGGCCTCCGAGGCGACCTCCTCGACGCGAAGGCCCGCGCACGCCTCGCTTGGCGATCAGGTGCGCGGCGGCGACCAGGATCGCCTCGCGTCGATCGAGCGGCGTCTCCCGCTCGTCCCGCCGATCCGCCGCCTTCCCGCTCATCGCGGCAAAGTACCCGACAGGGCAGCGCGAAGCGCGGCGCAGGGCTGCGATCCGCACTACACTTATTGAAGTGGTAGAGCCGACGCTCAACCGGCCGTGTGGCGGGCGCTACGCGGACCTCGTCGAAGAGGTCGGCAACACGCCTCTGGTCGAGCTTCCGACGCTGTCGCCGAAGTCGCCCGTGCGTCCGCATCTTCGCGAAGCTCGAGGGCAGCAACCCCACGGGATCGGTGAAGGACCGGGTCGCCAAGTCGATGATCGAGGCGGCCGAGGCCGAGGGCGCGATCGAAGACGGGCAGACGATCCTCGAGCCGACCTCGGGCAACACGGGCATCTCGCTGGCGATGATCTGCCGGCGCAAGGGCTATCCGCTCCGCGTCGTCATGCCCGACAACGTGACCGAGGAGCGCTCGGAGCTTCTCCGCATGTTCGGCGCCGAGATCGTCTACTCCGAAGGCGCCAAGGGCTCGAACGGCGCCGTCGAGATGGCGCTCGAGCTGGCCGACGGCGACTCGTCCGTCTACATGCCCTACCAGTACGGCAACCCGGCCAACCCGGCGGCCCACTACCACGGCACCGCGGTCGAGATCCTCGACGAGCTCGACGAGGTCAGCGCTTTCGTCGCCGGCCTCGGAACCGGCGGAACGCTGATGGGAGTCGGCAGGCGCCTCAAAGAGAGCGACCCCGAGACGAAGATCGTCGCCGCCGAGCCGATGCAGGGCGAGCTCGTCCAGGGCCTTCGCTCGCTCGACGACGGCTTCATCCCGCCGATCATCGACCTCTCGGTCCTCGACCGCAAGATCATGGTCTCGAACCGCGACGCGATCGTCTGGACCCAGCGCCTCCTCCGAGAGGAGGGCCTCTTCGCCGGCGTCTCCGCGGGCGCCGTCGCCTCGGTTTGCGTGCGCATCGCCGGTCGAGCTGGAGGAAGGCAACGTCGTCTTCCTGGTTCCGGACGACGGCTGGAAGTACCTCTCCTCGGGCGTCTACACGAAGCCCGTCGACGAGCTGGAAGGCCTGGACTCAACCGTCTGGTGGTAGAGGCGCCCGGGGCGGCGCTCGGGCGTGCCGCGGCGAGGGTCCGCGAGCTCCAAGCCACCTACGAGCCGCCTGATTTCGCCCACGTGCCCGATCCCGACGCTGCGATCTTCCTCTGCGCGGTCGACCACAAGACCGGATACGAGCGCTCGCACGAGGTTGGCGGCGAGGGTCCGTTCGCGGGCTCGGAGTTGATGTGGGAGTTGGGGCTGCGGGCCGCGGCTTCGACTCCCGACCTTCTTTCCGCGCGCCGCCTTCGCTACACGAGTGCCGGCGACGTGGCCGAGTGGTTTCGAGCCGGCGACGAGACCGTCGAAGACCCTGAACGCCGCGCTTGGTTGTGGCGTGACCTGGGCGCCGGCCTCGAACGCGACTGCGGAAGGCTCCGCTCAGAAGCTGCTCGACGCCGTGGGCGGGTGCCTCGGCGGCAAGGACGGGCTGGTCGAGCGCCTCCGGCCGTATCAGGCGTTTAGGGATCCGCTCGGAAAGAAGGCGTTCCTGTTCGCGAAGATCGCCGAGCGCCGCGGCTGGCTCGAGATCGTCGATCCCCAGAACTGGGAGGTCTCCGCGGACAACGTCCTCATGCGTCTCGCGCTCCGCTCGGGCCTGGTTCAGGACGGGCCACTCGACGAGGTCCGAGCTAAGACTCGCTCTGCGCTGAAGGGCCTGGCGCTCGAGGCCGAGTTGAGCCCGCCTGTCCTCGACGACATGCTCTGGGAGCTCGGCCGCTCAAATCCCGACCTGCTCGGGCGGGAGGCGGCGACGTCTGGGAGCCGCCCCGTGCCGCTCAGAGCGCCTGGTACTGACAAGGATTCGGCTTAAGGCCCGCGAAGGGGTGCCAGTCAGTCCATGGGAGACTCTGGGAGATGACGGCAAGCAATGCCCACGAACGCGAGACCGATACGCACGAGGTCGATAGGCGAGAGGACCCGGCGGTGAAGCCGCTTCTCGTCCTCACGCAGACGCTCGAGGAGCGCTACTCAGACCTCGCTCATCACGGCCGCTCGGTCGCGAGTTACTGCGCGCTGACCGCGAGAGAGCTGGGCCTCGACGCCGAAGAGGTCGAGCGAGTGGCACTTGCGGGCGAGCTCCACGACGTCGGCAAGGTAGGCGTTGCCGACGAAATTCTTCGCAAGCCGGAGTCGCTTTCAGACGAGGAGTGGAGGCAGGTCAAGCGCCATCCCCAGATCGGCGCCGATCTCCTCGTTTCTTCCAACCTCGATGACATCGCCGAATGGGTTCTGGCCCACCACGAGCGCCCGGACGCAACGGGCTATCCGCACGGGGCGGACGCGGACGAGATCCCGCTCCAGGCGCGGATCCTTGCCATCACGGACGCATACGACGCGATGCGGACCGACCGCGTCTACCAGCGAGGGTGCACACACGAGGAAGCGGCTGCCGAGCTTCGCAGCTGCGCAGGCTCGCAGTTCGACGCTGGGGTCGTCGAGGCTTTCCTGCAAGCGCTCGACCGCATCACCCCGATCAAGGACAAGCGCCAAGCGGCCTGATCTGACCGCGAGCTGAGGAGTACTCAGGGCTCGCCGAGACCGCGGCGGCTGATCAGCTGCGCGTGGAGCTCTCGCAGGGAGGAGCTGGGCGAGATGCCGAGTTCCTCGCGGAACAAAGCCCTTGCGCCCTCGTAGACGCGGATCGCCTCGGCCGGGTTGTCGGCGGCGTCCAGTGCGCGGATCAGATGCCGGTATCCCGACTCGCGGAAGGGTGCGGTGGCGATCAGCGCTCGTCCCGCTCGCTCAGCGGCTGCAGCCTCCGCGCCACCGAGCTTAAGCCCGGCCTCGGCGATGCAGTCCAGCGCCCGCAAGTGCACCTCGTCAAGCTCACGGCGGATCTCGTCGATCCACTCCCCTTCAAAGCCGGGCAGGAACCCGGCCCCGGCAATTCCGTGTGCGATCCGGGCGGGTAGCCAAGCGGACTTGGGCAGCTCGCGAGCGATCGCGGACTCGGCCTCGTGGATGGAGCCGAGAGCCGATTCGACGTCGATCGTGACGGCTTCGGGAAGCTTCAGCCTGACCTGCGATTTGCCTGTCAGGCGTTCGTCTCCGAGCGCCTGGCGCAGCCTGAAGATCAGGCCGCGGAGGGTCGTCTCTGCGCCGGACGGAGGAGCGTCGGGCCAGAGCACGTCGAGCAGCGCCCCCCGTTCGACAGGCCGGCTTCTGTTCACGGTCAGATACGCGAACAGGAGCCTGCCCTGTCGGCCTGGCAAGGCACCTTCGAGCCGCTCGCCGTCGAGCTCTACGGCGAAAGCGCCGCAGAGCTGGATCTTGGACGTGCGCGACTCATCCACCTCCCCATTGTTCGCGACAACGTAGCGCCAACGCGACGTCAACGCCCATCGAGAAGATTGGAGTTAGGGTCGGTCTCAAGGACCGCCCATCATCGACAACTGGAGGAAGAAGATGGCGAAGGTGATCAACTGCGAGTGCGGGCTCACACTGCGCGGCGAAACCGACGACGAAGTACTGACCGCAGCGAAGGAGCACATCCGGGAGAGCCACCCCGAGCTGGTCGACTCTGTAAGCGACGAGCAGCTCCAGGGCTGGGTCCAGGAGGACTAAAGGGATGGCGCCAGGGCGAATGAAGCGACGCCTACTTCCCCTTACCCTGGCCACTGCCTGGTTCCTGATCCCGACAGCCGAGGCGTCCGCGGAGAACTGCTTCTACACGGGAGGCAGCCCCGGAAGCTGGCATCAGGCCTCGGGCTGGGATTGCGGACACGTCCCCACGAGCGCGGACGACGCGATCGTGCCGTCCTTCAAAAACGTGACCGTCGGCTCCGACGCCGTTGCGGGCGGGGTTGTCCTGACCGGTGGTTTCGGCAACGCGATCACCTTCTCGAACGAGGCGACGCTGGCCACCGGCACGCTGGACGTCTCGGAAGGAACCGTGCAGGGATTCGGGACCCTGACCGTCTCCGGAGCCTTCACGAAGAGCGGCGACGGCGGCGAGACCATGTTCATCCTCGACAGCGCCGATGTCGTCCTCAATGGCGACAGCACGCACGCCGGGGGCCAGACCTCGATCTGCCAGTCGGGCGACCCGCCCAGCGATCCGACCCTGCACATCAACGCCGACTTGACGATCGAGGAGACGTTGAACACGGCGAACGTGTTCAACTGCAGCTCCAGCGGCGCGCGCGTCCGCATCGGCCCGTCGGGCCATCTGATTCAGGCGAAGGCGGGGCTAGTGACCAGCCAAACGGCGATCGACAACGACGGCACGATCACCGTACAGCAGGGGACGCTGTTCCTCACGGGCGGAACGGCCCATTCGTTCGGCGCGACCAGCGACGGCGATTACCTGGCCGACGCCGGCGCCACTCTCGAGCTCACTGGCAGTCCACCGCTGATCGGCGCCACCGCGCGCTTCGGCGGAGCCGGGACCATCCGCATCAGCGCGCTCGACGTGGAGACGGCCCCCGGCGCGACGATCGACCCGGCGACCCTGCAAGTGGGCGGAGTGCTGCGCATGCTCGGCAGCGCGCCGGTGACGCTCAACGACCTCGACTTAACGGGCGGGGTCATCGACAGCGACAGGCCGGTGACCGTCACCGGCGACATGGACGTGACCGGCGGGGTTCTACAGCGCAATTTCACGCTTACGGTGGCGCCGACCGGCAGCTTCTCCAAGACCGGTTTCGGCACCTTCTCCGTCACCAACTTCAGCGACCAAGGCAGCGCCGACCTCGTCCTCAATGCCGACGGTAACCTCGACGGCGGCAACATTTGCGCCTCTGGCGGCAGCCAAAACCCCGACCAGCCGGGCCTTTACATCAACCAGGACTTCACGATCGGATCCGGGGCAAGCTCCGGCGCGTTTCAGTGCGGGCCGCAGTTCGGCAACACGATCCACTTAGGCGGCCCCAGCGGGCACCTGTCGAAGACCGGGGCGGGGACGACCAACTTCAACGACCTCGACGTCGCCGGTGGCACTCTGTCGGTCGCAAGCGGCCAGACGTTCGTCTTCCCCAACACCTACGCGCAGAGCGGCGGGGTCACCGAGATCGCGTCAGGCGGGACGCTGCAGGCAAACCCGGTGCTCACGGGGGGCGTCCTTCGCGGCGCCGGCCAGCTCACCGGCAACCTGACCAACACGTCCGGCACAGTCCGGCCGGGCACCTCGCCGGGCACGCTGAACGTGACCGGCAACTACTCCCAGGGCCCCGGAGGCGTCCTCGGCATCGACGTCGACGGCACCGCCCAGGGGACTCAGTTCGACCATCTCTCCGTCGGCGGCGCGGCCTCGCTCGACGGCACGGTGGCGATTAGCAAGGGTGCCGGCTTCGATCCCGCGACGAGCGACACGTTCCAGTTCCTCACCTCGGCGTCGCGCACTGGCAACTTCGACGCCCTCACCGGCTCGCTGCTGCCGAGCGGCAAGGGCTACGCACTCGACTATCCGGGTGCTCCGGACTTCGGTTCGGAGCTGACCGTGACGGCGACGCCGGGCTCGGTGGCGCCGCCGACGCTGACGGACACCGACCCCGACTCGTTCGCCGACGACAACGCGCCCGAGGTCAAGGGGACCGCCCCGGCGGGCTCGACCGTCGCGCTCTATTCGACATCGGACTGCAGCGGCCCGCCCGCCGCTGTCGGCAGCGCCGCGGCGTTCGCCTCGCCGGGCCTCACCGTCTCGGTCGCCGACAACTCGACCACGACCTTCCGCGCCACGGCGACGGTCGGCTCGGACACCTCGCCCTGCTCGACGTCGTCGATCGAGTACATCGAGGACTCGGGACCGGCCGACGTGTCTGTCGACGGCTCGACCTCGCAGAGCTTCCTCGACTCGCTCACGCGGTTGCGCGGCAGCCTGATCATGGACAACATCGACACCCGTCCGAACCTGATCGTCCCGAACCTGACCCAGCTCGGTGAGGACCTGACGGTGACGGATAACGACGCGCTGGGCACTATCTCGCTCGACGAGATGGGCACCGTCGGCGGCACGGTCGAGATCTCCGGCAACACGTCGGCAGGCACGCTTTCGCTCGGCGAGCTGGGCGAGGTCGCGGGCGAACTGACTATCGAGGACAACGGCGACGCGACCGTGGAGCTCGGCTCAGTCGACCAAGTCGTGGGCGACCTGACGCTCGAGTCGACTGGCGCCGGAACCCTGGACATCGGGGCGGCGACGGTCGGCGGCGACGCCGATATCGAGGCCGCCGACCACGACGGCGTTACCGGCGCCACCGCGAATGGCTCGACCACTGTTACCAACATCCATCCCGAAGCGACGATGACCGCGGCGCTCCCTGCCGGCGCCTTCGGCGCACCGATCCCGTTCACGATCACCCACCTCGATCCGGCATCGCTGCCGCCTGGGCAGGGCACCGGCGCCGGCGGCGGGGCGGCAACGATCGATCCAGTCGCCGCCTGGCAGTTCGCCTTCGACGTCCCGACCTTGAACGAGGATGCGAGCCTGACCTTCGAGGTCCAGCTCGACGGCCTCGACCCGGCGACCCAGGCCGACTTTCTCGCCGCGCTTGACTCCGGCACGGCGACCCTGGCGACCCGTGGCGACGCGCCAGGGGGCACCTACCAGGCGTTCCCGCTGTGCACGGGCGGCGCGGTGCCGAGCGCCGACGGCTGCGTCTCGGTGACCAAGCTGGACTCGAACGGGCAGCCCACGAGCGGCACCCCAGATGTGGTCCGGTTCTCGGGCGTGGTCGGGCATTTCTCGACCTGGGCGGTCGCGCTCGTCACCGACGAGGCGGCCCCCAACACGACGATCACCGCTGGTCCTAAGCGCAAGTCGAAGTCGAAGTCGGCAACATTTGTGTTCAACTCCTCCGAGCCGGGCTCCACGTTTGAGTGCAAGCTCGACGGCGCCAGCTTCGGGCCGTGCACCTCTCCGCACAAGCTCAAGGCAAAGAACGGCAAGCACACGTTCTCAGTGCGCGCCATCGACGCCGCCGGCAACGCCGATCCGAGCCCGGCAACTCGCACGTGGAAGGTGAAGCCGAAACGCCGCTGAGCCTGCTCAGCAGGTCTGGCTAACGTCGACGCCGACGTCGATCAGGACGTCGAGAGCGTCGGCGGCGGCCGCTCGGCGAAGAAGAAGAACCAGATGGCCATGACGACGATGGCCACGGCGAGTGAGCCGACCATCAGAGGCTCGAGCGGCCCGCGGATGACCCGCGGCTCCTCGTCTTCGTCGGCCTCCTCGATCTCTCGCATCAGGCGAGGCATCGTCACCCGCATGTAGAGGCGGTTGATCCAGAAGAGGCCGCGCGCCCAGATGATGATCGCCAAGGGAACGCCAATCACCGAGAGGATTATGTGCTGCGCCTGGTCGGAGGTGATCAGCCCGGCTACGTAGAGCCAGCCGGCCGGCACGCCGACCCACATCGCGAAGCTGCCCACTGCCAGGATGACCCAGAGGAACGCGGCGACGACGCGGTCCGTGCCGCTGAGCTCGCTGCGGGTGTCCGCTACCTGCACCGCGCTCATCATGGCCTATCGGCCACCCTCGCACCGCCATCGGTCGCGCTCGGCCTGCTTGACGCCGTCGTCGTAGGTGAACTTGATTCGATTCCACCGGAAGCCCCGTTCGGGACAGCGCGACGGAGTCGTGATGTACGAATCGCCTTGCTTTAAGCGATCCGTCCCGAGCGTCACCTCGACCGTGTCGATTGCGGTTCCGTCGGGCGGAACTCCAGGTAGGAACGGTGCGTTGTTGACATACGTCCTGCGGCCGCGGACCTTGGCGCGCACGACGACGCGCTCGCCTCCATCTCTGACGGTGTTGAGAAAGATCAGCTCCTTGGTGTTGTTCAGGAAGAGGACGTCCGCGATGATGAATCGGGAAGGCCCCGGCACCCCGGTGTCGAGCGTGATCACTCCGGTCCCAACTCGGCTTCCGCGCGGACAGGCGTCCTTTCCCTGCGCGACCAGCTCGGCGTCAGTAGCCGTGCAGAGCCTTGGAGCCGAGGTGTCGATCAGCGCTCGTCGCCCGAGCGTCTCAACCACCTTGCGCACCGCGGGCGGCTTGCCGTTCGGATCCTGCGGATCCATGTAATCGATCGAAAGCAAGAGGTCGCTTGCAGCTCCGGGCCGGTCGGTCGTGAATTCGAGCTGCATGTCTTGACGGTCAGCACCGCCGCCTCCGCCGCCTTCACCCGACGCCAGGGCGGGGGCCAGCGAGATTCCGATGCAGGCGATTGTTAAGCAGATACGGCGGTTCACGGTCCAACTCACTTTCACTTGATCACCGAGATCTCGGGGTGGGTCGCCAGCAGGGTCTGCGTGAAGACGTAGTTGAAGAAGAAGACGCCGAGGAGCGAGATCACCACGGCCTGGTTCACGGCCCGGCCCACTCCTTCGGCGCCTCCCGACGCATTCATCCCGTAGTAGCAGCAGACGATCGCGACGATCGCGCCGAAGAGGGTGCACTTGAGGAGCGACGCCCAGAGGTCGACGATCGAAGCGTTCGTGAAGAGGGTCGCGAAGAAGCCTCCGAGCGGCTGGCCGTACATGATCTCGGCGATCAGGCCGCCCGAGATGCCGAAGAGGATCGCGTAGATGTCGAGGAGTCCGGTCATGAGCATCAGCGCCAGGAACCGCGGGACGACGACGTTCTTGATCGGATCGACGCCGAGCACCTGGAGCGCGTCGAGCTCCTCGCGGATCTTGCGGGCGCCGAGGTCGGCGGTGATGGCGGTGCCGGCCACGCCGGCGACGATGATCGCGCTCACGAAGGGAGCGAACTCCCGGACCGAGGCGAGGATGAAGAAGCCGCCGAGGCGGTCGAGCGCGCCGAAGAGCGAGAGGAAGTTCGCGGCCTGAAGGCCCGGCGCGCCGAAGCGAGACGGCGACCATCGAGACGGCCATCGGAAACCAGCAGAGCTGGAGCGCGAAGATGAACTGCGAGAGGAACTCGCCGCCGTACGGATAGGGAGGCTTGGCCGCGGCGCCGATCGTCTTGCCGGTCAGGACCATCATGTTCCCGATCCGCTCGAAGAGAGACTTGGCGGGCAGGAACGCCCGGTCGGCTGCGGAGCGGATCACGCCTCGGCCTCGATGGAGCGTCGTAGCTGGCGCTAAGGGCATCCGGACGAGACCTTGACCCGCCACCAGCCGATGATCGCGGCCGATCGGGCCGAAGCGCGGCACGGCGCGGGTCTCGCCGCAGCCGGGATCGCCGCACTCCTCGTTGCCCGACGCGCTCCCAGCGATGGGCCTCGGGGTCGCCGATGATCCGCTCGCGCCGGGCGTGCGCGCGAGCCTGTCGCTCGCCCTTGCGCTCGGCATCTGCGCGCGCGTCCGCAAGCCGCTCGATCAGCTCGTCGCGCGTGGCCGAGAGCTCGGCGAAGTCGGGCAGGTGGCCCTTGGGCGAAGCAGCGGGTGGCGTCTCCGAGTCCGGAGCGGCTCTCCGGATACGCGGCGAGCTCGGCTTCGAGCCGAGCGATCTGGCGGCGCAGCTCTCGGCGAGCGGCGGCCTCGTCCGCCTCGGCGCCGACGTCGGCAGCTCGCGCTCGGGCGCGGCCGCGTCGTCGCCTGCCCAGCGCGCGGCGTAGATCGCGCGCGCGACGTCGCCGGGCGCGACTCCCGCGCGCCGCGCCTCGGCGACGGCGTCGGCGGCGATCCGCTCGACCTCCGTCGACGAGGCGCCTCGGCCGCGACGAAGGTGCCGAGGCCGTGGCGCGTCTCGACGAGACCGTCGGCCTCGAGCCGGCCGTAGATCGCGCGGACGGTGTTGGCGTTGACGCCGGCGTCCTGCGCGAGGTCGCGAACGCTCGGGAGCCGGTCGCCCGGGCGCGAGCTTGCCGGAGGAGATCATCGCGCGGAGGCGCCAGGCGACCTGGATTCCCACCGGGAGGTCGCGAGTCGCGATCGACGCGAAACAAGCTTGCCGTCGCTCTCCATGCGCACGACAGAGTAACAGAGAACTAGTGAACTAGTCACAGTTGCGCCTGCTGGCTAGCCTCGTGGGCGTGAAGATCGCCCAGAAGCTCGCTCGACGAGATCGTCGCCCACGCGCTCGAGGACCGGCCGAACGAGTGCTGCGGGATGGTCTCCGGCGCGGACGGCGCGGCGACCGAGGTCTTTCGCGCGCGGAACGCCCTGGCGAGCCCGTTCTCGTTCGACATGGAGCCGTCCGACCAGATCGCGATCTACACGACGATCGAGGACCGCGGCGAGGAGATCCTCGCGATCTACCACTCGCACACGAAGAGCCCGGCCGAGCCCTCGCAGTCCGACCGAAACAACGCACGCTCGTGGCCCGACCCGGTCTGGCTCATCGTCTCGCTCGCCGACCCGGACGAACCCGGTCGTCCGCGGCTGGGACATGCGCGACGGCAAGGTCGCCGAAGTCGAGCTCGAGATCGGCGTGAGCGCCTACCAATGCAGCTCTTCGAGCGCGTCCGGTGAGCCGGCGCGGGGGACGTCCTCGCGCAGGTAGCGGCGCCACTCGAGGCCCGACGTCGTGCGCGCTCTCGCCGAAGGCGATCTGGATCGCCCGCTCGGGCCCGTCGCGGCGCGTGCGCGAGATCAAGAGGCTGCACGCGTCGCGGCCGCGCTGGCGCTCGAGCAGGTCGAAGACGGTGCCGCCCAGGATGATCGCGTCGCGGCCCGAGGGCGGGAACGACCGGTGCCTGGCCCGTCCGCAGCCGCGTCTGGACCGCAGGGCGGAACAGCGGGACCTGGCCGGCGAAGTACTGAGCGCCGCCCTCGACGAGCCAGCGACCAGCGCAGATAGCGCGAGAAGCGCCGCAGCCCCCAGGGCGGCGGCAGGCTCGAGTTGTTGGCGCCGATCACGATCTGTGCGTAGAGGCGCTCGGCGGTGCCGCGCAGCGCGGCCAGCGAGTCCTCGCCGGCAGCGCGCCGATCCAGGTAGTCGTCGTTCAGGACGTGGAGCTCGCGCGCCATCGCCCAGCCGGCGAGGTAGCGACGTCCCGCGGGCGCGGCGGCGATGCGCGCCGCCGGCAGGAACGGGTGGGCCGCGTTCAGCCAGGCGGGCGAGGGGTGGACGACCACGGTGACGTCGCCCGGCGCCTCGTCGAAGCGGTCCTCGAGCTTCAGGCGCAGGTCCTCGAGCGCGTCGAGCGTCCGCTGAGCGGACTCCTCGTCGGCCTCCTCGTGGCGTGCGGTGAAGCTGAGCGATTCGGTCTCGACCCACATGAGCGGCTCAATCTAGCGTGCTCCGCGCCGCCCGGCGCTCCTCGTAGTCGAGCTCGGTCGAGACGCCCGAGCGCGTTGAGGGCGTCGCGGGCGGCCTCGATCGACGGGGCGTCCGCGACCGCCTGCGCCAGCGGCAGCTCGGGCAGCGCGGCCTCGAGGTCGAAGACGAACGCCAGCGCGGCGCCACGGGCCCGAGGTCGACCACGCGCCGGCCGCCGCGGATCTCGACCGGGCCCGATCTCGCCGCGCGCGGCGCGAGCGACGAGGAGGCTCGCCTCGGTGACGGCCACCGCGGCCGCCGCCTCGATCTCGGCCGCGCTCTCGGCGTGACGTCCGAGCGTGTCGAGCCAGGCCCCGGCGCGCGCAGAGCGCCGCGACGCGTTCGAGCACCTCGTGCGGGCTCGAGCTCGCCGTCGCAGCCCGCGCCGAGCACGCCGAGCAGGCACGGAACGTCTGCGATGCTGCGCCCGCCGCGATCATCACCGCGTCGCAGAGCGGGCTCGCGAGGCCCGGGCTCCGAGCCGTCCGCGATCGCGTCGCCGCCGATGTCGACGAGGACGACCAGGTCGCACGCCAAGCTCCGCGCAGGCGGCGTCGATGCCGCGCGCGGCGCGCGCCGGCGCCCGCGGTCACGTCGATCAGGACCGTGGGCTCGCCGAGGTGCAGTCGCCAGGCGCGACTCGCAGAAGTGGACGCCTTCGGGCGTCGTCGCGCCGTCGGCCGGATCGACGACCGCGGCGCCGTCGAGCAGCCCGGCCGCCGCGGATGTCGTCGAGGCCGCGCGGGCCCGGGTGCGGGTCGACCACGATCCGCTCCCACGCGACGCCGCCCAGAACGCTCTCGACGCCGCGCTCCTCGAGCCAGCGCGCGACCGCGATCGAGCCGACCGCGTCGCCGCCACCGCCGATGCCGAGGACGAGCGCACGTCTCGGCGTCCGCCACGCGGCCGGCGAACGGAACGCACCGGGAGAGTCGTCTAGACCAGCGCGGCTTCGGACTGGCCGGCGACGTCGCGAATGATCTCCGCGGCGCGGTCGAACTCCTCGTCGGCCATGACGGGAGTGCCCTCGAAGGGGAGGTCGCGCTCGATGTCGACCCACGAGCGGCAGCCGTGGTACTCGTCGCGGACGCGCACCGTGACCGGGCGGGGGATCCGGTAGACCCGGAGCAGCATGACGTGGAGCGGGTGGCGGCGCTTCCAGCCGAGCCGCTTCATCGCGTAGTCGGGCGTCCAGACGTGAAAGGGCGAGAGCGCGTCGACGACGCGCGGGTCGTCGGTCGTCCAGTGGTCGGTCACCTCGGCCCAGGCGCGGATCCGGACGCGGTCGGGCTGCGGGATGCCGCCGTCCTGAAGGAGCGCCCGGGGCGTCGGCTCGTCGTCGGGCCAGACGCCCTCCTCGAGGGCGCGGCGAAGCTCGGGATGATGCGACTCGCGGACGAGGTCGTTCCGCTGGTGGTCGAAGGTGGGGTAGAGGAAGAACTGGTCGTGCTCGAGCTCGAAGTGCTTGTTCTCCTCGCGGATGCCGCCCTTGCGCATGGTGATGAGCTGTTCGCACTCGGCGAGTGCGCGCACTGTCACGGCCCATTCTTTGAAGGCAATCGGCATATGTAGTGAGGTTACGTCGGGGGTAGGAAAGTGGATTCGGTGGTTCCCGGCTTCGCGCGTCGCATGCGGCGCTGAAACCGGCTCAGGCGAGGCAGGTTACGAAATTTTCCTGCCCGTTTGCCAAGTATGTGAGAGAAGTTGCGAGATTCGCCGTCAGCGCGCCGGATGTCCTCGCGACGCGGGCTGCCGAAGCCCCCGCCACCGGGCGTTTCGATCCGAAGCGTCTCGCCCGCTTGGAGCTCGCCCGTCGCCTTCGCGGGCACTTCTTCGCCGTTCACCGAGGTTCTCGCCCGGCTGCCCCGTCGCCGCCACCCGCGCGCCCTTGCGGCGCGTGCCGGCGGCGCTCGGTGATGAGGCTGTAGCTCATCGGCTCGAGCGCCTCGAGCTCGCGCACGATGCCGTCGCCGCCGCGGTGCGCCCCGTCGCCGCCCGAGCCGCGGCGCACCGAGAGCTCGCGCACCCGCAGCGGCAGCTCGGTCTCGAGCGCCTCGATCGGCGTGTTCAGCGTGTTCGACATCGCGACGTGGATCGCGCTCGGGCCCGTCGGCGTCCGCGGCACGCGCCCTGCCCGCCGCCGAGCGTCTCGTAGTAGGTCCACTCGGAGTCGCCGATGCCGCCGAGCGTCAGGTTGTTCATCGTCCCCTGGCCCTGCGCCGGGCCGTCGGCGACCTCGGCGAGCGCGGCGAAGACGAGGTCGGCGACCCGGCTCGAGGTCTCGACGTTTCCGCCCGCGACCGCGGCGCCCGCGCCGCGCGTTCAGGACCGAGCCCTCGGGGGCCGAGACCTCGACCGGGCGGTGGGCGCCCGCGCTCGGCGGTGCGTCGGGGTCGAGCAGGACCCGCACGCAGAAGAACGCGGCCGAGCGGGTGACCGACAGCGGGCAGTTGAGATTGCCGTCGACCTGGTCGGCGCTGCCGGTGAAGTCGAGCTCGAGCTCGTCGCCGGCGATCGTGGCCTTCACGCGGAGCTCGATGTCCTCCGAGCCGTCGGCGCCGCCCTCGAGCACGTCGCGCGCCTCCCACTCGCCGTCGCGCAGCTCCTCGAGCCGCGCACGCGTGCGCCGCTCCGCGTAGTCGAGGATCTCGCGCATCGCCGCCGCGATCTCGCCGCCGGCCGTCGGCCTCGATCAGCTCGCCGAGGCGCCGCGCGCCCAGCGTCGTTGGCGGCCCACTGGGCGCGCAGGTCCGCCAGGCGCTGCGGGCGGTTTCGCATCCCGGCGGTCAGCTCTTCGAGCTCGACGAGCCCCGAGACGCGCGTCGGCGAGATCACGACGCCCTCCTCGTGCGAGCGAGCGGGAGTCGGCCGGCATCGAGCCCGGCGTCGGCCCGCCGACGTCGGCGTGGTGCGCGCGGCTGGCGACGAAGCCGGCCAGCTCGCCCTCGCAGAAGACGGGCGTGATCAGGGTGATGTCGGGCAGGTGGGTGCCGCCGCGGAACGGGTCGTTGAGGATCCACGACTCGCCCGGGCGCTGCTCTTCGTCGAGGATCGCAGCGACCGCGTCGGGCATCGAGCCCAGATGGACCGGGATGTGCTCGGCCTGCATCACCAGCTCGCCGCCCGGCTCGAACAGCGCCGTCGAGCAGTCGCGGCGCTCCTTGATGTTCGGCGAGTGGGCCGAGCGGATCAGGACGGCGCCCATCTCGTCGCACACGGCGCGAAGCCGGCCGACCTGGACGCCGAGCGCGATCGGATCGAGGCTCATCGCTCGCTGCCTCCCGCGTCGCGCGATGACCGATCCGTGCTCGTCCACCTCGGCGCGTCCAGCCGGGCGGCAGGACGAGCGTCGACTCCGGCAGCTCGAGCACGGCCGGGCCCTCGAAGCGGTCGCCCGCGGCGGCTCGCCGCGCCCGACGAAGGCGTCGTGCCACTCATCGCCGAAGTGGACCCGGCGCGAGCTCTCCTCGAGCTCGCCTGCCGTCCGCCGCGCTGAGCTGCGGGCTCCGGCGCTGCGCCTTCGGACAGGGCCAGGCGGATCGCGACCAGCTCGACCGGCGCGTCCGGCACCTCGAAGCCGTAGCGCCGCTCGTGGGCCTCGGCGAACGCCGCTGCATCAGCTCGTCCGCGGTCGGCTCGGGTCCGGCCTCGACCGGGAGCTCGAACGACTGGCCCTCGTAGCGAAGCTCGTAGGAGATCGTCTCCGCGTGCGTCGTCCATCCCCTCGGCGAGGCTCGTCCGCGGAGCTCGGCGACCGCGGCGGCGACGGCCTCGCGCGTCAGCTCGCTCGGGGCTCATCATCACCGTGCGCGCCGTGTCGCGCCTGCGAGCCGAAGCCAGGAGGCCGAGCGCCGAGAGGACGCCGCCGGCTCGCGGGCAGATCAGCCGCGTCATCCCCATCTCCGCGGCGAGCTCGGCGGCGTGCATCGGGCCGGCGCCGCCGAACGGCAGGAGCGCGAAGCTCCCGCGGGTCGATGCCGCGGTTGACGGTGACGACCCGCAGCGCGCGGACCATCTCCGCGTTCGCGAGCCGCACGATGCCGGTCGCGGTCTCGAGCTCGTCGAGGCCGAGCTCTGAGCCCAGCGCTCGCGACGGCTGCCGACGCGGCCTCCGGGTCGAGCTCGAGGTCGCCCGCCAGGCTCGAGTCCGGCGGCCAGGCGGCCCGAGGACGAGGTTCGCGTCGGTGACCGTCGCCTCGGTGCCTCCGCGCCCGTAACACGCGGGCCCGGGGTCGGCGCCCGCCGACTTGCGGCCCGACGCGGAGCGCGCCGCCGTGGTCGACCCAGCGCGATCGAGCCGCCGCCGGCGCCGACCGTGTGGACGTCGACCATCGGGAGCTGGATCACGCGGCCCGCCGATCTCCCGCGACTCGGTGATCTGCGCGCGTGCCGTCCTCGATCACGCAGACGTCGCACGAGGTTCCGCCCATGTCGAGCCCGACGGCGTCGCCGTCGCCCGAGAGCGCGCGCCACGAGCCCGGCGCCGACGGCGCCGCCCGCCGGGCCCGGAGAGGACGCTCCAGGCGCCGTGGTCGCGCGGCCTCGCGCCAGGGCGCGACGCCGCCGGACGAGCGCATGATCTCCGGCTCGGGGAGTCCCCTGCGGCTCGACGCCTCGGCCAGGCGGCTCAGGTAGCGGCCGAGAAGCGGCGAGAGGTACGCGTCGACGACGGTCGTCGAGGTTCGCTCGTACTCGCGAAATCGCGGCAGCACCTCGTGCGAGGCCGAGACGTGGAGCTCCGGGAGCCGCTCGCGGATCGCGCTGCCGCGATGCGCTTCTCGTGCGACGGCGTCGACGTAGGAGAAGAGGAGGCAGATCGCAACCGACTCGGCGTCCAGGTCTCGCGATGGCGGCGGCGATCCGCTCGGCTCGTCGTCCGGCAAGCGGCTTCGACCTCGCCGTCCGGGCCCGATCCGCCCGCCCGACGCCGATGCGGTCGCCCGGCGCCACGAGGGGCGCGGCTTCGGCGCGCAGAGGCGGTAGAGCTCCGGGCGGTCCTGGCGGCCGATCTCGAGGACGTCCTCGAAGCCCGTCGTGGTGACGAGCGCGGTTCGGGCGCCCCGCTCTTCGAGGAGCGCGTTGGTGCCGACGGTCATCCCGTGGACGAACCGCTCGACCTCGACGGCCGACGCGCCCGCCTTGTCGATCACGGCCGTGATCGCCGCGAGCACGCCCTCCGACTCGTCGCCCGGAGTCGTCGGCGCCTTCGCCGTGTGAACGCTCGTCGCCGTCGAAGAGGACGGCGTCGGTGAAGGTTCCGCCGACGTCGACCCCGAGGAGCACGGGGCGAGCTATATGCGCGAAGCGTGCCGCTAAGCGGTGACGAGCGGGTCGTCGAAGACCTCGTGCTCGATCGACGAGGTCGTCGAAACGTCTCCTCGAGGTGCTTGTGCGACGGGCAGTAGTCGCGGCCGGGCAGCGGCTCGCGCTGGCAGGGCGTGCCCTTGCGCGTGTGCGCGCGGCACTCCCGTGGGCCGCCGTCGATCTCGAGCAGCTCGGGCTGCCGTCTCGATCAGCTCGAGGGCAAGCGAGATGTTCGTGTCGATCACGTTCCAGACGTAAGAGCTGGTCGCTCATCGGCGAAGTGCATCCGCACGTCGTTGAAGAGCGAGCGGGACGGGCGGGCGAAGTAGCGCCGGTCGGTCGAGATCCTCCTGATCGCGGTCTTCACAGGCCTCCAGCAGCTTCTGGCGGTTGCTGCAACCGGTCTCGTCCCTGCGCATCCTCGATCACGCGCGGTGCGAGGTCGCGATAGATCGATCGGCTAAAGCGGTACATATCCTTCGTACTCTCCTTTTAGTCCTGACTTGACAGTCGCCCGTGCCGCGCTTTGCCCCAATACAGCGGACTGCCAGACGATTGTTACACCGAATTGGTAAAGCGCAAAGGGTCGATCGTTAAGGCTGTGTTAACCGATCGGTGGAGGCCTGCCTCCTCCGATCGGAGGAGGCAGCGATCCGCCGATCAGACCCAGCGCTCGGCCGGGGCTCGTCCGTCGCCGCGCAGGACCAGATGGACGCCGTCGAGATCGCCGGCTGGGCAGCGGAAAGTCCGTCCGCCGGTGCGAGCCGCGCGACTCCGTCCCGCGCCAGAGCGGCGCGGGCGATGAGCGACGCGAGCGGGTAAGGGTCGTCGGCGAGCCGCTCGAGGCGCTCCGCGTCGCGCGACGGGCCCGCGAGCTCCCAGACCGCAGCCCGCGTTTCGAGCGTCGGCGGCTCGAAGCGCCACTCGCTCGGGTCCGGAGGGCTCGCCGGCGGGCGCTGTCTCCTCGGACGCCGCGCGCGCCGCTCGCTCGCCGAAGACGAAGCACTCGCGTCAGCGAGTTCGACGCGAGCCGGTTCGCGCCGTGAAGGCCCGTGCAGGCGCACTCGCCGACGGCGTAGAGGCCGGGAACGCTCGAGCGGCCGTTCGATGTCGGTGACGATCCCGCCCATCAGGTAATGAGCGGCCGGCGCAACGGGCACCGGGTCTCGAGCGCGGGTCGAGGCCGGCTTGCTCGAGCGTCGCGAAGACGTTCGGGAACCGGCTGGGCTCGATCTCCCGCAGGTCGATCAGGACGTGAGCCGTGCCGTCGGCGCGCATCCGGTCGCCGATCGCCGCGGCGACCTGGTCGCGAGGCGCCAGCTCGTCGGTGAAGCGCTCGCCGGACGGCGTCGAGAAGCGTCGCGCCCTCGCCCCGCACCGCCTCGGTGATCAGCGAGCCGTCGCTCTCCGATCCGGGCACGGAAAGCGCGGTGGGGTGGAACTGGCAGAACTCGAGGTCGGCGAGCTCGGCGCCGACCTGGTGAGCGAGGACCGGGCCGGCCCCGATCGCTCCCCACGGGTTCGTCGTCCGCTGCCAGAGCGCCGCCCCGCCGCCCGTGGCCAGGATCACCGCCCGTGCCCTGATCGGTCCTGTCATCCGTCACCACGCCGAAGCACCGTGAGCCGTCGCTCCAGAGCGCCTGCGCGGAGGTTCCCTCCTGCACCTCGATCCGCTCGTCCGCGGCGACCATCGCGGCGAGGCGGTCGGTTAGCTCGCGGCCGGTCTGGCTCCCGCCCGCGTGCACGATGCGCCGGGCGGTGTGCCCGCCCTCGAGGCCAAGCGCGAGAGCGCCGTCGGTGTCCTCGTCGAAGCGAACGCCGTTCTGGACCAGCCACTCGACGGCGGCGGGCGCCGCGTCGACCAGCGTTCGCACGGCGTCGAGCCGGCACAGCCCGCGGCCGGCGGCCAGGGTGTCGGCCGCGTGGCGCTCAGGCGTGTCGTCGGCGGCGAGCGCCGCGGCGAGGCCGCCCTGCGCCCAGTAGCTCGAGCTCTCCTGGAGCGGCTTTCGCGAGACCAGGACGACCGGCGTGTCCGGTCTCGGCAACCCTGATCGCAGCGTGGAGGCCGGCGGCACCGGCGCCGACGACGATGACCGGCATTGAACCGGCCGGGCGTGCTTGTCCTTCGGCGGCGCCAAGCGAGGGCAACCGTAGCTGCCTTGCGGAGGCGCCGGCCTGGCAAGATTCCGCTCGCGTGACCCTGCTCTACACGCATCCGTCCTCGTACGGGCACGACACCGGCGGCCATCCCGAGAACGCCGGTCGGATCAGGGCGATCGAAGCCGCCCTCGGCTGAAGCGTCGCCGCCCGGCCTGACCGAGGTCGAGCCTCCGCGGGCCACGACCGAGCAACTCGCACGCGCACACGACCCGGAGCACCTGGCGGCGATCGCGGCCTTCTGCGCCGCGGGCGGCGGCATGATCGACCTCGACACGGTCGCGTCCGAGGGCTCGTGGGAAGCGGCGCTGCGCGCGGCGGGTGCGCGCGTGCGACGCGGTCGAGCGGCTCCTGGCGGGAGAGGACTCCTCTGCGTTCTGCGCGCTGCGCCCGCCCGGGCATCACGCCGAGCGGGACAAGGCGATGGGCTTCTGCCTCGTAAACCAGGTGGCGATCGCCGCCGAGCACGCGCGCTCGCTCGGAGTCGATCGCGTTCTGATCTTCGACTGGGACGTACACCACGGCAACGGCACCGAGGACGATCTTCAAGGCGTCGCCGAGCGTGCTCTACGCGAGCATCCACGGCTGGCCGCTCTATCCCGGGCACGGGCGACATCGCGTACACGGGCGAGGGCGAGGGCGAGGGCTACACGGTGAACATGCCGGTGCCGACCGGCTCTGGCGACGAGCTCTTCAAGGCGTTGTCCGAGCACGTCGTCGCGCCGATTGCGCGGGAGTTCGAGCCGGGCCTGATCGCGATCTCGGCCGGGTTCGACGCTCATGCAGCCGATCCGCTTGCGTCGTGCGACGTCTCCGAGGAGGGCTACCGGACGATGGCGGCGACCGATGGCGCGCCGTGGCGGCGGACCTCGAAGCGCCGCTGCTGGTCTGCCTGGAGGGCGGCTACGACCCGGACGCCCTTGGCCGCTCGGTCGTCGCGACGCTCGAGGGCCTGCGGGCCGCGTCGAGCGCGGGCGCCTCCGAAGGCTCGCTGGCGGAGCCATACTGCGAGCGCTTCGCGCAGCATTGGGCGCTCTAGGCGCTCGGCGATTTGGTCGCCTTGCGCTCTTAAAAAGTCACGTCCGCGTCTTGTTCGGTGAGGCGTCCCGGCGGAGGATCTCTAGGTCCAGATGTCAACCGAAGGAGACTCCATGCACGAATTCGCGCTTCACCTCGCTCGTATCGCCCGTCAGCGCTTTGGCTCTTGCCGGGGGCAGGGCACGGTCGAGTACGTCGGCCTGATCCTGCTCGTCTCGCTCCTCATGGTCGGCATGGTCGCCGCGATGAAGGGCTTCTCGGGCGAGTCCGGGCTCGACATCGCCGAGGTGATCGTCGCGAAGATCAAGAGCGCGGTTCAGGCGATCACGTTCAACGACTGAGCCGTCGCCATAGCGGGATCGTGCGGCCGTCGGGCGCCGGTCTGGAAGACTGGCGCCATGGCCACCCGCAGCTACGACCGCGCCGCGCATGAGCCGCGCCCGATCGAGATCGAGCCGGGCTTCGTGCGGACGGCGACCGGCTCCGTGCCTCTATTCGCAGGGCGAGACGCGCGTGATCTGCACCGCGTCGGTCTCCGACGAAGGTCCCGCGCTGGATGGAGGGCCGCGGCCGCGGCTGGGTCACGGCCGAGTACTCGATGCTTCCGGCGTCCACCGGCGAGCGCAAGGAGCGCGACTCCCGCAAGGGCCGCCAGGACGGGCGCGGGGTCGAGATCCAGCGCCTGATCGGGCGCTCGCTTCGCGCGGTCGTCGACCTCGACGCGCTCGGCGAGCGGAGCGTCTACGTGGACTGCGACGTGCTCCAGGCCGACGGCGGCACCCGCTGCGCGTCGATCACCGGAGGCTGGGTCGCGCTCAGGCTCGCGCTCGACTCCCTGATGCGAGGCGGGCGAGATCACCAGGACCCGATCACCGACCAGCTCGCCGCCATCTCGCTGCGGGATCGTCGACGGCGAGGCGCTGTGCGACCTCGACTACTCCGAGGACTCCCGGGCCGAGGTGGACGCCAACATCGTGATGGCGGGCCTCGACGGGCCTCGTCGAGGTCCAGGCCACCGCCGAGCAGACGCCGGTGACGAAGGCGCGCCTGGACGAGCTCCTCGCGCTGGCCGAGCCGGCGATGGCGACGCTTCGCGAGGCCCAGACCGCCGCCTGCGCGTAGGGCGCTTAGGCCGATGCGCCTGATCGTCGCCACCCGGAACGACCACAAGCTCCGCGAGCTCGCGCAGATCCTCGACCGGTGTCGAGCTGGTGCCGCTGCCCGCGGAGGTCGAGCTTGCCCCCGAGGACGGCGACACGTTCGAGGCGAACGCCCTGATCAAGGCGCGCGCCACCCACGAGGCATGCGGCGAGGCAGCGCTCGCCGACGACTCCGGCATCGCCGCTCGCGCGCTGGGCGGGCAGGCCCGGGGTCCGCTCGGCGCGCTTCGCCGGCGAGAATGCGACGGACCAGGAGAACCTCGAGCTCCTGATCTCCGAGCTTCGGGACGCCGACGACCGCGCGCGTCGCGTACGTCTGCGCGCTCGCCCACATCGACGCGGACGGCGCCGAGACGGTCGTCGAGGCGCGCTGCGAGGGCACGCTGATCCTCGAGCCGCGCGGGACCGGCGGCTTCGGCTACGACCCGGCCTTCGTCCCCGACGACACCGGGCCCGGACGACGAGCGGACGATGGCCGAGCTCTCGGACGCCGAGAAGCACGCGATCAGCCATCGCGGCCGGGCGCGCGCGAGAGCTGCGCGGACAGGCTTGGGCCTGGGGGCGCGGCCGTGATCCAGACCAAGTCGAGCGCGGCGCTCCTGTCGGTCTTCTCGAACGCGCTCCTGATCGCGCTCAAGCTGGCCGCGGCGGCGATCACCGGCTCGATCGCGATCCTGACCGAGGCGATCCACTCCTCGATCGACCTCATGGCCTCCTTCGTCGCGCTGATCTCGGTGCGGCGCGCCGACGTCCCGCCCGACGAGGACCACCCCTACGGCCACGAGAAGGCCGAGAACCTCGCGGCGACGATCGAGGGGATGCTGATCCTCGTCGGCGCCGGGATCATCATCTTCGAGGCGACGCGGCGGCTCGCGACGGGCGCCGAGGTCGAATCGCTCGGCATCGGCATCGCCGTGATCGCGCTTCTCGGCGGTCGTGAACCTCGCCGTCTCCGGGCTGCTTGGGCCGCCGCGCCAAGAGCCTCGCCTCGCCCGCGCTCGAGGGCGACGCCGCGCACCTGCGCGCGGACGCGCTCACCTCGCTCGGCGTCCTCGCCGGGCCTCGTGCTGGTCGAGATCACCGATGAGCCCGCCTTCGACGCGATCGCCGCGCTCGGTCGTCGCCGTGGTGATCGTCGTCTCCGGGCGTGCAGGATCATGCGCCGCTCGGGACAGCGTCCTGATGGACGAGGCGCCGCCGCCCGAAGAGCTCGACCGGATCGAGGCGACGATCGCCGGCGCACGGCCGCCGGAGATGCTCGGGCTATCACAAGCTCCGCGCCCGCCGGGCGGGCGCGCGGCGCTGGATCGACCTCCACGTCCAGTTCCGAGAACGGGACCAGCCTCGAGCGCGCGCACGAGGCAGCGCACGAGCTGCGCGACGCGATCAGCGCCGAGCTGCCGCGCTCCGACGTCCTCATCCACGTCGAGCCCGAGAGCTCGCACCGCGAGCTCGCGGACAGCCCGCTCCGCCACTCGACCTCGGGCGAAGAGTCCGCCTAGCTGCAGGTTGACCGCGGCGGCCAGGCCGACGGCGCCGACGGTGATGCGAGTAGCCCGTGTAGCCGTTCGAGGGCGAGGACGATCGCGGCGATCGCGCAGATGCCGACCGTCGACGAGCCATGGGATCTTGGACGCGTTCACGCTCGCTATTTTGTCAGGCGATGGCGGACCCTTTGGTGGCCGAGCGCGACTCGAGGGATCGACTCGCCCGAGGCCTCGCGCGCTGCGAGCGCATCGGCAGCGGTTTGCGGCTCGCTTCGGCCGAGATTCGCGGCTGCGCGATCCTCGGCGCCGACGGGGTCCTGGCCGCGTCCGGCGACGGCGAGCGCTGGGGCGACGCGGCGCAGGCGCTGCTCGACGCGGCGGACCGCGCGGCGGGCGCGACGGCGACCCACGCGCACGTCGCGACCGAGGAGGGCGAGGTCTTCGTCGTGCGCTCCGGGCGAGCTCGCGATGGTCGCCGTGACGCGTCGCGATTCACCCTTGCCTCGCTCGTCTTCGCCGACATGCGCGCGGCGCTGCGGGCGCGCGCGAGTCGGCGCCGGCGCCAGCGACCGCGGAGGCCGCCTGATGCAAAAGCCGCACCGCCTGGTCCTCGACCGCATGTCCGGGCTACGCCGACGAGGCCGCCGCCTACGTGCGCCGCCGCCGCCTCACCCGAAAGCCGTTCGCCCGCGTCTACACCGAGGGCGGAGGCGGAGCCGACGCACTCGGCCGAGACCGAGGCAGGGCCGAGAGCTCTTCCTGGCCGCGGCGCGCCTGATCGACACCGCGCGCTGAGCGCCAGCGGCGCTGACGTCGTCTTCGTCGTCGAGCTCGGGGTCCGGCTCGAGGTCGTCGACTTCCTCGTCCGGGTGGATCTCGTCGTCGCCGTGCTCGGCGCTCGTCGCCTCGACCGCGTCGCGCGAGACGGGGTGGTAGCTCGTCTGGAACGCCTCGATGGACTGCTCGAGCGCGTGCTCGTCGACCGGCACGTCGTCGGAGACGTGGACCCAGTCGGCAGTCGAGATCGTCGAGGTTGAAGACCTCCTGGTCGATCGAGTGCGAGTCGTCGACGATCACGACGACCTCGGTCTTCGGGTTGAAGTAGGTGCCCGGGGCGGACGACCAGGTCGTCCAGATCGAGGTTCTCGCCAGTCATCGGGCCGGAGCATTACACAGCGTAAGCCGCGAAGCGGCTTACGACGAGCGCTGCTACTGCCCGAGCGATTCGAGCTCGGTCAGCTGGCGCTTCACCTCGGCCTCGACGTCGAGCGGCTCGCGGCCCATGCGGATGCGCCGCGCGTTCGACGCCTCGACGAGCTCGCGGACCTCGGAGACGAGCTGCGCGTCGCGCAGCGAGCGAGCCGCGTGGAGCGCTCGTCGGCGAGGATGCGCTCGAGCTCGGCCTCGATGTCGAGCGGCTTCTCGCCCCGCGAGGCGAGGCGATACGACTTGGCCTCGAGGAACTGGCGGATCTCGGCCTCGCGCACCTCGGGCGAGATCGGCGCGGAAGGGCCGCCGGCCGAGCCCTGCGGGAAGTCCTGCTCGATCGAGAGCGGCCCTCTGCCGATCTGCTTGAACGCCTCGCCCGAGCCGATGAAGCTGAGGGCGCCGATCGGGATCGCGACAGCACGATCAGGAGGATCACTTCGCCGTTCGAAAGCGCGAGCTGGAAGCACTCACGAAGGGTACGGAGAGGTCGCAACCCCGCTATCCTTGCCGGGTCTTCAGCTACTGACTGACCAGTCAATCAAGGAAGGAACTACGGTGGATTTCACCCTTACCGACGAGCAGAAGGACCTCCGCGAGCTGGCGCACAACTTCGCCGAGAAGGAGATCCGGAAGGTCGCCTGGGAGTACGACAAGGAAGGCACCTGGCCCCAGGAGATCATCGAGAAGGCCTGGGAGGTCGGCTTGATGAACACCCACGTCGGCTGAGGAGTACGGCGGGCCTGGCCTCGACTTCCTCTCCGGCTGCCTGATCGAGGAGGAGCTCGGCTGGGGCTGCTCCGGCATCGGCACCTCGCTCGCCGCCAACGGCCTGGCGATGACGCCGGTCGCGCTCGGCGGCTCCGAGGAGATCAAGAAGGAGTACCTCGGGATGCTGACCGAGGAGCCCAAGCTCGCTTCGTTCTGCCTGACCGAGCCGGACGCCGGCTCGGACGTCTCGGGCATGAAGACCACCGCCAAGAAGGTCGGCGACAAGTGGGTCCTCAACGGCTCGAAGTGCTTCATCACCAACGGCAGCCTACGCCGACTGGTACACGGTCTACGCCAAGACCGACAAGGACGCCGGCCACCGCGGCATCTCCGCCTTCGTCGTTCCCCGTGACGACACCGTCACGATCGACAAGAAGGAAGACAAGATGGGCCAGCGGGCGTCGAACACCGCGACGGTCGTCTTCAACGAGACCGAGATCCCCGACGGACAACCTCCTCGGCGAGGAGAACAAGGGCTTCAAGCTCGCGATGATGACCCTCGACCGCACCCGTCCCGGCGTCGCCGCGATGGCGGTCGGCATCGGCCGCGCCGCGTTCGAGTTCGCCTGCGAGTACTCGAAGGAGCGCGTCCAGTTCGGCGTGCCGATCGCGATGCACCAGGCCGTCTCGTTCATGATCGCCGACATGGCGACCAAGGTCGAGGCCGGGCGCCTGCTCACGTGGCAGTCCGCCGCGCTGCTCGACCAGGGCATCCGCAACACGCTCGCCTGCTCGCACGCGAAGCGCTTCGCCGCCGACTCGGCGATGGAGATCGCGATCGACGCCGTCCAGGTCTACGGCGGCTACGGGTTCATCAAGGAGTACCCGGTCGAGAAGCTCATGCGCGACGCGAAGATCATGCAGCTGTACGAAGGCACCTCGCAGATCCAGCGCCTCGTCATCGCGAAGGAGGTCCTGATGGGCCGAAACGTGAACGAGCCGATCCCCGAGGCCGTCTCGCGCCAGACCGACGCGGCGGCCAAGGAGTCCGAGACGGCCGCAGCCGCCGTCTAGGCGTCACGCCTATACGTCGGGGGGTGGCCGAGAAGCTCTCCCGACCGGTCTCCGAGGCGGTCGCTCGCGGCCGGAGGCGCGCTGAGGATCCAGAGCCCGAGCGCGCTCGCGGAGGGCGCTCGATGGATGTCTTCGGCGGCGAGATCCGCCGGCGCGACCTCGTTCCCGCTCCTGGTGCTTCACCTGATGCGCGACGAGCCCGTCTACGGCAACCGCCTGATGGGCGCCATCGAGGAGATGACCGAGGGCGTGATCTCGGTCAACCCGAACACGATCTACCCGCTCCTTCGCGACTGGAGGAGCGCGGGCTGATCGAGGGCGCCTGGGAGCATCCCGGACCGCCGCACCCGGCGCTTCTACTCGATCACGAAGGCGGGCAGCGCCGAGCTCGAGCGGCTCCGCGATCGGAGCTCGAGCCGATCCTCGACTCGGTGATCCGCTCGATGACCCTGATCAAGGCCGAGCTCTACGGCGATGCATAGATCTGTGAGCGCTTAGCGCGAAACCAGCATGTGCCGGTAGGTATCCGGTTGAAAGTTGAGCGCTCGGCCTTGGTCGAAGCCTCGCTCGCCGAGACGTGGGACGCGTACTTCGACCCGCGCGGCTGGCCCGACTGGGTCGACGCCTTCGCAGGCGTCGTCGCGACCGAGGGCTATCCGGAGGCTGGCGGGACGCCTCGTCTGGCGCACCGGCGCCGGCGGGCAGGGGCGAGGTGACCGAGGAGGTGCTCGAGCACGAGCCGCGCTCGCACGCATCGCATCGCGTTCAGCGACCCGACGATGTCGGGCGAGCTCGAGACACGCTTCGCCGTCGAGGGCGAGGAGACGCGAGTCGACGCAGGTCGATGGACTACCGCCTCGCTCGAGCGCGGCGTCTTCGCGTTCCTCGGAGCGCTCTTCGTCCGCTCGCAGGTGGCGCGCTCGGTCGAGCGCTCGCTGGCGGCGCTTCGAGGCGTACGTCGCGGAGAGTCCCGGCCCCGCTAGGTTTCGCGCTCCCTTCCCCCGAATCACCATAAGCTAAGGAGCCTCACTTGTTCGTCTTCAAGGCCGCCGTCGTCGGCGCCGGAACCATGGGTGGCGAGATCGCGCAGGCGATCGCCGCCGCCGAGATCCCCGTCGTCCTCAAGGACATCGACCAGAAGTTCGTCGATGCCGGCCTCGACAAGGCGCGCGAGGTGACGCAGGGCCAGCTCGGCCGCCTCGTCAAGAAGGAGAAGCTGACGCCAGGAGCAGGCCGACGAGCAGCTCGAGGTCGTGATGGGCCGCATCACCGGCACCACCGACTACTCGGACTTCGGCGACGTCGACTTCGTGATCGAGGCGGCGCCCGAGAAGATGGAGATCAAGCAGACGGTCTTCGCCGAGCTCGACGCCGTGACGCCCGGGCCACGCGATCCTCGCCTCCAACACCTCGTCGCTCTCGATCGCCGAGATGGCCGACGCGACGCTTCGCCCGCACAAGGTCGTGGGCTTTCACTTCTTCTACCCGGCGTCGGTCATGCCGCTGGTCGAGATCGTCGCCGGCGTGACCGACGAGGAGACGATCGAGGCGGCCGTCAACTTCGCCCAGACGATCCGCAAGCAGCCGATCGTCTGCGAGGAGGTCCCGGGCTTCGTCGTCAACCGCATCCTCAACTCCGCCGTCGGCGAGATCTGGCGCGCGCAGGAAGAGCAGGGCCTTTCGATCAAGAAGATCGACGAGGCGGTGGGCGCCCAGAACGTCGCGCCGATGGGCCCGTTCTTCCTGGTCGACCTGCTCGGCCTCGACACCGTCTACCACGTCGCCGAGCACCTCAACGAGTCCTACGGCGACTCCTTCTACGTCCACCAGGGCATGAAGAAGCTCGTCGAAGAGGGCAAGCTGGGCGCCAAGTCGGGCGGCTCCGGCTTCTACGAGAACGGCGAGCCGCAGATCGAGGGCGACGCCGAGCCGAACGGCGAGGAGCTCGCGGAGCTGATGTCGCTCAAGGCGATCGTCGAGGCGTGCCTCGTCCTGGAGGAGGGCGTCTCGACCGTTCGCGAGATCGACCTGGGGATGATGGCCGGCGCCGGGATGGACCCGCGCCGCGGCATCTTCCCGCCGTTCACGAAGGCCGACCTCACCGGGCTCGACGTGATCCTCGAGAAGCTCGAGCAGGCCGAGGAGAAGCACGGCGAGCGCTTTGCGCCCGCCGGTGACGCTCCGGCGCCTCGTCGCCCAGGGCAGGCTCGGCCAGAAGGCCGGTCAGGGCTTCTACGCGTATCCCGCAGGCCGACGAGGGCGATCAGACCGAGACGGTCAAGCTCGAGACGCGCGGCGACGTCGCGATCGCCTGGCTCGCGAACGGGATGATGAACGCGGTCTCGCCGGATGTCGTCAAGGACCTCGGGACCGTCTGGGAGAAGGTCAAGTCGTCGGGCGAGATCGGCGCGATGGTGATCGCCTCGGCGAACCCGCTCGTCTTCTCGGCCGGCGCCGACATCAAGGCGTTCACGCAGATGGACGAGGCGGGCGGCGAGGACCTGATCCACTCGGGCCACGCGCTCCTTCGCGACCTCGGCCAGAACCGCGTCTCGACGATCGCGGCGGTCAACTCGCTCGCCTTCGGCGGCGGCTGCGAGGTCTCGATGGCGTGCGACTTCCGCATCGCCGCCGAGTCGGCGATCTTCGGCCAGCCCGAGATCAAGCTGGGGATCATCCCCGGCTTCGGCGGCACGCAGCGCCTGCCGCGCCTGGTCGGCCCGCACAAGGCGCTCGAGATGAACCTGATCGGCGACGCGATCACCGCGCACGACGCGCTCGAGCACGGGCTCGTCAACCGCGTCGTGCCCGACCACGAGCTGTTCGACACCGCGCTCGCGTGGGCCCGCAAGCTCGCCGGACAGGCGCCGCTGGCCGTCGAGGAGATCAAGAAGGTCTCCCACAAGGGCGACCTGGACGAGGGCATCGAGGCCGAGAAGCAGGGCTTCGCCGACGTCTTTCCAGACCGAGGACGGCAAGGAAGGCATCTCGGCCTTCCTCGGCAAGCGCAAGGCGCAATGGAAGGGCGAGTGACAGACGCGGGGGCGCATAGCGCTTCGGGCGAGACGTCCGTGAGCGAGGAGGCCGAGCGGCTCGCGGGCGATGCTCCGCGAGTCTGCGTCGACGGTCGTCCTCACCGGGCGCGGGCGTCTCGGTGCCGTCGGGCATCCCTGACTTCCGCACGCCCGGCACGGGCCTCTGGGAGAACGTCGATCCGATGGAGGTCGCCCACATCGACGCCTTCCACGCGGACACGGCTCGCTTCTGGCGCTACTACCGCCCGCGCTTCAACGAGCTCGGCTCGAAGCAGCCAAACGACGCCCACCGCGCGCTCGCGGAGCTCGAGCAGCGCGGCCTCATCGAAGGCGGTCATCACCCAGAACATCGACCGGCTCCATCGCGCCGCCGGCTCCAAGCGCGTGATCGAGGTCCACGGCTCGATCGAGACGTCGAGCTGCACCGTCATGCGGCGAGAGCGGTCGGCGATCGACGAGGTCGAGGCGCTCTTCGCCGATCGAGGAGATCGCGATCTGCCGGGGCTGCGGCGGCAAGGTGAAGCCCGACGTCGTGCTCTTCGGCGAGTTCCTGCCCGAGCAGGCGATGGCCGAGGCGACCGCGCTTTGCGAGGAGGCCGACCTGGTCCTCTGCGTCGGCTCCTCGCTCGAGGTCTATCCGGTCGCGGGCCTCCCGAGCGTCGCGCTCAACCGCGGCGCCCGCCTTGCGATCGTCACCAAGGGCCCGACGCCGTACGACCGCGACGCCTCGGTCAGGCTCGACGGCGACGTGGTGGACGACCTCGAGCGCGGTCCTGGCCGCGCTCTGAGCGACGTCGTCGCGCTAGTCGCCTCCCAGCCGTGTGCGGCGCGGCGCCGCAGGACGCGCTCGCAGATCGCGAGCGTCTCAGCGACCTCGGCCGCACGGTCGGGCGCGAGCGGCCCGTTCAGAGCGCTCGTTGGCCGCGTCGCCCGTGGCCCTGCGGCGCTCGTCGAGCGCGGCCGAGGTCTTCCTCCTGGCCGTGCGCCGGTGAGCCTCTCGCGCTCCGCCAGGAGCGCCTCGAGCGCCACCCGGAGCTGAAGCGCCGCCTCGCGCTCGCGCCCGCGCGTCCGCGTCGGAGCGGGCGCGGAGGACGAGCTCCTCGCACGCGAGCGGCGTGTCGCGCAGGCCGAGGAGCGCCGCCATGCGCTCCTGGGGGCGCAGGGCCTCGCTGCGCGAGGCGCGTCTGCGACTCGCGCGGCACCTCGATGGCCTGCTCCCACTGGCCCTCGACCAGCTCGTCGCCCTCGCCGAAGCCGATCCGGATCGCGAGCGCGGACTCGGCCGTGGGGTCCGCGAAGGCGGCATCGGCGGCGGCGACGCGCCGCGCGGCCACCGCCCGCCTGATCGCAGGCGAGGCCTCGGTCGACCAGGGCGTCGCGCTCGTCGTCTGTCTCTGCGCATCCGCTCGAGCCACGCGTCAGGGTCGCCCTCGATCTCGCGACGCGATCGACGACGGTCAGCCGCGTGACAGGAACGCTCGGCCCGGCGCCGTCGCTCGGCGTCCTGCGGCTTCGCCTTGCGCATGTCGCCTGCGCGCGGGGGAGGGGGCGCCGTAGGTCTCGACCACGAGGACCAGCGGCGTCTCGGCTCGTCGGCGCCGTCCAGTGCCGGCCTCGCGGACCGGATAGCGGCCGTCGGCGATGCCGAGGGAGCCGGCAAGCTCGAACTGGACGAAGGGGAAGAGGCTCAGCGCTCGGACTACTCGCCGACGTGGGCGGCGGAGGCGCGATCGCGCTTCTTCGCCGGCAGCGAGTACTTCGACGGCTTCGTCGGCACCGTCGGGTTGTCGATCGTTGCCGATCTGGCTGATCAGGCGCTCCCACTGGTCGGGCTTGAGGAGCTGGACGAACTGCTTGTCGAGTGACGAGGCCGGGCCTGAGGTGGGCCGGTAGCCGATATGCACGTGGTCGTGGTGGTCGCACATCGCGAACGATGGGGCCTCCGAAGCTCATCAGCGAGATCACCTCGTCGGGCTCCATCGTGCCCTGGAGCTCGAGCGTGTCCCGCACGAGCGCTTCGGCGACCGTGCCCGGGCCCTGGTTGCCAAGGACTGGGATGCCGTTGATCTGGGCGATGTCGATGGCACCGCCGTACGAGTGGTTGGAGACGTTGCCCGAGGTCGTGATGCTGCTCTCGCGCCCGCAGAGCATCGACGTGATCGTCAGGCGATAGCCGCGCGCCGTCAGGTATTCCATGGCGGCGAGGACGCGCCGGTCGATCTGGCCGCCGCGGACGTAGTCGAGATCGCAAGAGGAGAGCTCGAGCCGGTTGTTGACGAGGACCCGCTTGATCAGCTGCTCCTTCGACATGAGCAGGACCTGGCCGGTCGTGACGCCGGTGCCGGCGAACGGGTTCTTGCCCGCCGCGCGGTAGATCGCGGTTGCCTCGAGGAGCTTCCAGCCGTCGAGGATCGGCTTCGGGTCGATCTTGGGTGCGCCGCGGCCCGTCGGGCGGATCTCGAAGTGGAGGTGGGGGGCGAGCTCGTTCGTCTTGCCGACGCGGCCGAGGATCGTGCCGGCGACGACCTTCGAGCCCTTCTCGAGCTGCGCGAGGTCCATCTTGTCGTCGTCGTAGCGCAGGACGCTCGAGAAGTAGGACTTGACGCCCTCGTACGCGGGCATCCGGCGGTTCAGGAGGTCGTCGAGCTGGCCGGTGAGGCCCGCCTGGTCCTGGTTGGCCTCGCGCTCGGGGAAGGCGAAGAGCCGTGTGCGCGAGTCCTCGGTGTTGGCGGGCCCGGAAGCTTCCTTCGAGGCCTTGCGGCCTTCGAGTCTCGTCGGCCTTGACCTGCTTGCCGGCCGAGGCGGGCTCGTCCGGCTTCTCCTCGGACTCGACGAAGAGGTCGCGCATCGGGTTCTTCCGGCGCTTCGGCACCGGGTAGGCCTCCGCCACCTCGCCGAGCTCGGCGTAGGTGAACCGGTTCCCGTAGGCGTCCTCGAGGACGATGTAGCGTGCCGAGGCGCTTCGACTTGCCGATCCGCTTGATGACGCCGTCGTTGACGGCGACGACGGGCGCGCCCTCGCGGCTGTAGATGTTGATGCCGCGCTCGGTGGGGGAGCTCGAGATGACGTCGGCGGCGTTGCCCGACGCTGCCCTTCTTGGGCGTCGCGCGCTCGAGCGCCTCGCGCTCGGAGATGTCGTCGGCGTAGCGGGACTTGGCGGCGACGGGGAAGTGGGCGCCCTCGGTCAGGCCGGTGAGCGAGCCGACGAGGTCGTCGGGGATCTTGCCGTACTGGCGCGCGTAGAGGAGGACCTCGTCGACGTACCAGTCGGCGTGGTTGTAGGCGAAGATCGCGCGTGGCGAGATCCTCTTGGCCGCCCGCGGCGTCGAGGTAGTTCGCCGCGGCGCAGATCGCGTCGACCGGGTTGTAGGGGTCCTTGCGGCCGTCGTTGTTGGCGTCGACGCCGTATGCCTCCCAGCTCGACGGGATGAACTGCATCCAGCCGAGCGCGCCGGCCGAGGAGACGTTCAGGTTGGTGCCGAAGGCGGTCTCGATGCGGTTGATCGAGGCGAGGACCTCCCACGGGATTCCGTACTGGGTTCCGCAGGCCTGGTAGATCGGAAGGAGGAAGGGCGGGATCGTGAACTGGTCGATGACGAAGTTGGGAACGCCGATCGGCGCCGCGCCGAAGTCGGCGATCGTCACCGTCGGGTTCGTGTTGGTCGGGGTGCCGTCCGGGTTGCGAGGCTCAGGTGGACCTTGAGGCTCGTCCGGATCCTGAACGCTCATCCTCAGGTTTAGGGTCAGCCTTGCCGCCGCCCTTGCCGCCGCCGCCGTTGCCCTGGCCGGTCTGGCCCGGGACCTCGTCGAAGTCGTCGCCGCCTGCCGTTGCCGCCGCCGTCGTCCTCGCCGTCGTCATCGCCGTCGTCGATCGGGGGGATCGTCGGGATCGTCGACCGGAGGCTCGTCGGCGGGGGAGCGCCGGGTCGGTCTCGTCGCCGTCGCCGGGGCCGGAGCAGCCGGGGTCGAGCAGGTCGGCCTTGCCGTCGCCGTCGTCGTCGCGCGAGGTTGGAGCAGGCGGGAAGATCGTCGAGCGGGGGAGGTTCGGAGCCGCCGGGCAGGTCGATGTTCGACGCTGCCCTGGCCGCTGCCGAGGTTGACGCCGCCAGCGGTCGCGTTTGCGGCAAGCAGGCAGATCCCGAAAAGGGCCAGCGCTACGATGAGTTGAAGCTGCCTCTTCATCCCTATGAAATCTCTTTCTCTCTCTACCCGGCCCGCCGCGCAGACACGAACTCCGTTTCTGCCTGCACCCGAGCTTCGAGGACGCTACCTGTTCGGCTCGGAATGTGCAACGACCAACCGACGCATGGGAAACCTACCGCAGGGTGTACCCGGAATGTGTTGTTTTCGCATGAAGCCAACTCGGTGTCCCATCGGCACGTGCGCAGGCAGGCTTGAAGCCCGGTTGCCGTAAGTTTTCCCAAGGTTGACCGAAGAGCGACGACAGCGGCATCCGGGCGCGCGGCGAAGAGGCGCTCTCCGAGCTTGCTCAGGCCATCGCCGAAAACCCCCTCGTCGGCGGCGCGCTCGCCCGGGCGCTGGGCGCCGGCGAGCGCGCCGCCGTCGCCCAGCGCCAGGCGATCGGAGCCCTCAACCTCGCCTCGAGCTCTGACTTCGAGCGCCTCGAGCTGAGGCTCCGCTCGTTCGCCTCCCGCCTCGAGGCGATCGAGGACTCGATCGACCAGCTTCGCGACGACGTCGCCGCGCTGAAGGCGCGCGACGCCGGTCGCGTCAGCTCAGGCCCCGGCGGCTGATCCCGACCGCCGAGCGCCCTGGCAGCCCGCTTCCCCAAGGTCGATCAGCGCCTCGCTCGAGCGCCTCGTCCTCGAGCGTCGCGCCGCTGGCCGACTCGGCCACGACGAGGGCGCAGGCGCACGCGATGCCGTGACCTTGCGCGGCCGCCGCGACGACGGCCGCGGGCTGAGGTCGACGCGCCGCCGCCCCCGTCGCGCCCGCTCGCGACGGGGTAGAGGTCGACCGAGCGGACCAGCGCCGTCCTCGAGGCCCCAGTCAGTCGCGCGAGCAGCGCGCGGTCAGGCCGGGATCGGGCTGTCGGCGCTCCTGCTCGTCCGAGAGGCCCTGCCGGCGCCGTCGCAAGCCTCGATCTCGCCGGCGACGAGGACCGATCCCGGGCTCGAGCCGTCGCTCGAGCGCGATGCACGATCCGATGCGAATCGCCCGTCGTGACCCCGAGCCGCGCGAGGTCGGACACCACGGCGGCCGCGCTCGGGCCACCGATCCCGAGCGACTGGATCGTCAGCGCGCGGCCCTCCTGCGTCGTCCCGTGGTAGCCCCAGAGACCGTGGGCGAGGTTGCTCATCCGCGGCGAATCGCAGATCGGCGATGGCCAGGTCCATCGCCCCCTTGGGGTCGTCGGTCAGGATCGCGTCGGGCGCGATCGGGGCCGTGGGATCGAGATAGGTGCGCATCGCGCCATCATTCAAGCGGCGCGTAAGCTAGCTCCGACATGGCGAGCGAGGAGCCAAAGAGCAAGCCGGCGCAGGCGACGACGGCGGCGTCGACGACGCCCTCCGCGCGGCGATCGAGCGCACCCTCGCGGCGACCGCTCCGGCCGCGGAGGCAGACCCGCGAGCGCGCAGGCGAGATCGTCGGTGAGATCTCCAAGCGCGGCCAGGAGCGCCCGCGACGAGCTGGCCCGCCGCGGGCAGGAGGCCGGCGCTGAGATCGCGCGGCTCGGCCAGGAGGCGCGCGAGGCGCTCTCGCAAGCGCGGCCTGGAGGCGACCGGAGAGCTCCGCTCGCAGCTCGATTCGCTCGAAAAGCGGCTCGCATCGGTCGAAGAGCGGCTCAAGGCGGCGCAGGCGACGACCGCCGCAGAGCGGCCCGAAGCGGCTGAATCTAAACCTAAAGCTGAGGGTTAGATGAGCGACGAAGGGGGTCGCCGGATCGCGATCACCGGGCGTTTCGGGCCACTGGGGCTCCGAGCTCGCGCGGCAGCTGGCCCGCGACCCGCGCGTCTCCTACGTCGTCGGGCATCGACACGCGCGCGCCGGCGGGCGACCTGGGCGACGTCGACTTCATCGAGGCCGACCTGAGGGGCGCGGTGATCTCGCGCGCTCCTGCCGCCGACCGAGGTCGACACCGTCGTCCACTGCGGGATCCTCTGGTATCCCGAGCCGGGCAAGCCGGCGCGCTCGCTCCACGACTTCAACGTGATCGGCACGCTCCAGCTCCTGGCGGCGTGCGAGCGCACGCCCACGCTCGAGCGGGTCGTCGTGCGTGGCTCGGCTGCGATCTACGGCTGCGAGGGCGCGGCGCCCCTGTTCTTCACGGAGGAGCTGGCCGGCGAGATGCCGCTCCGCACCCGCTTTCAGCGCGACGTCTCAGAGCTCGAGGGCGTACTTCGAGAACTTCGCGCGCCGCCATCCCGCAGATCGCGTGCTGCATGCTTCGCTTCCAGCCCGAGATCGGCGCGGACCTCGATGCGCCGCTCGTCCGCTACCTGAGCCTTCCGGTCGTGCCCACCCAGCTCGGCTACGACCCGCGGCTCCAGCTCCTCGACGCCGATGACGCGACCGGACGCGCTCGAGGCCGCGGTGTGGAGCGACGTCCGCGGCCCGGTCAACATCGCGCCGTCGGGCGCGCTTTCGCTGAGCCGGATCCTCCGCATGGGCGGCCGGCCGTCGATCCCGATCCCGCATCCGCTGTTCGGGCCGGCGCTCGAGCGGCTCGGCGCCAGGCTCGGCGCCGGCCCGCTGCGTCGGCGACGCCGTCCGCCTGCTTCGCTTCGGCCGGGGCGTCGACAACCGTCGCATGCGCCGAGAGCTCGGCTTCGAGCCGAGGCTCGACGCGGTCGAGGCAGCCCGCGAGCTGATGACGGCGGCTCGACGCGCGCCGGGTCGGCCCTCCGCTTCACCCCGGCGTCGCTCTCGGCCGCCTGGCGGGTCAGGGCCGATGAGCGCCGAGGAGGGCCGCGCCGCAGGCCGGCGTCACCGGCGAGGACTCCGAGGCGCTCGCCCGCTTTCTCCGCGAGGTCCGCTCGGGCGTCGAGGCCGGCGTGGACCCGGTCGACCGCGGCGGGCGACGCGGTCACCTCGCTTCCCGGCGGTCGTCCGCGACGCGGTCGAGACCATCCTGCGGCGGCTGCGCGGCGAGTACTCCGAGGACGAGTGGGGATTCGACGAGGACTTCGCCGAGGCGGTCTTCCCGCTCTTCCGCTTCCTCTACGAGGTCTGGTGGCGGGTCGACGTCACCGGCGTCAGGAACGTGCCCGGCGCACGGGCGCGGCCTGCATCGTCGCCAACCACGCCGGCTCGCTGTTCCCGTTCGACGCCTCGATGATGACCATGGCCGTGATGCGCGAGCACCCGCTGCCGCGCTGGCCGCGGTTCATGGTCCTCGACTGGGCGTTCGTCCTGCCGTTCCTCTCCGCGTTCATGCGCCGGGTCGGCGGCGTCCCGGCGTCCCCGCACAACGCGACGTCGCTGCTCGAGCGCGACGAGCTGGTGATGGTCTTCCCCGAGGGAGTGAAGGGAACGGGCAAGCCGTTCTCGGAGCGCTACCGCCTCCAGCGCTTCGGCCGCGGCGGCTTCGTCGAGGTCGCGCTCAGGACGCGCTCGCCGATCATCCCGGTCGCGGTCGTCGGCTCGGAGGAGATCTACCCCAAGGTCGCCGACGCGCCGGGGCTCGCGCGGGCGATCGGCGCGCCGTTCGTCCCGATCACGCCGACCTTCCCGCTGCTCGGCCCGCTCGGGCTCGTGCCGCTGCCGTCGAAGTGGCGGATCGAGTTCTGCGAGCCGATCGACCTCTCGGAGCATCCGCCCGAGGCCGCCGACGATCGCGGCCTCGTCTTCGACATCTCAGAGCAGGTGCGCGAGACGATCCAGGCGAAGATCTACGAGAACCTCGTGGCCCGCGGCGGCGCGTTCATCTAGCCGCCTGATGCCGCCGTTATCTAGACTCGCCTGGTGGGCGACGGAGGCATGAGGATGAAGGTCGGAGCCGACGAGCTTCGCGAGCTGATCGACCACGTCCTCGCCGAGCTCGACGCCGACGAGCGCCGCGGGCTCGCTGCTTCAGGCCGCGGGACTCGAGGTGCGCCTCGAGGTCACCGACCTCGACCTGGTCGTGCGGGTCGAGCCTCCGAGGAAGGCAGCGCACCACCTGGCCTGGGCGTTTGCGCCGAGGAGGAAGGCGCCTGAGCGGCCGGACTCGCGCTCGCGATGGACTCGGCGACCGCGAACGCCTACCTCCAGGGCCGCGAGAGCCTCGCGCGTCGCGATCGCGCGCGGCCAGGTCCGCTGCTCGGGCGACCTGCAAGACGCGCGCTGGTCTACCTGCCGGCGCTGCGGCTCTTGGTCGAGCCCTACCGGAGCTTGGGTCGCGCGGCTCCATCCGCACCTTGCGGTCGACCTCGACGAACGGTCTGACGAAAATTCCCTTGACTCTCGCCTCCGACGGGCGTAGTGTCGCGTCCATCAACAAGGCAAGAGGCCGCAGTGGCGTTGCCTTCGAGCCCCCGGCGACTGGGACTCGGAGACAGCGCTCGCGAGACGCTCGAAAGGGCGCCGTAGGCCGACCTAGCGGGCCGTAGAGCCTGCGGACGACGGGGTCATTCCGATCCCGTCGTCCTATGTGTAAGCGTCACACAACGCTCGGCCTGCGAGGATCGACGCGTGGCGGACGAAGAGATCACGATCGCCGAGGCCGCTCGCATCTCGGGCGTCTCGACGGCGACGCTCAAGCGCTGGGTCGAGCGCGAAGGTCCTGCCGGTCAAGCGCGGGCGCTGGACTCGCGCGATCGCGGCGCAGGCGCGGGTCGTCGCGCGGATGCGCGAGCGCGGGCACTCGCTCAACGACCTGCGCCAGGCGGCTCGCGACGGGCGGCTCGCGTTCGGCTACGTCGAGGACCTGATCCCGCGCTCGGAGCGGACGCTACTCGCGCAAGCGAGGCGGCCGAGATGTCGGGCCTCGAGGAGGAGCTGATCGATCGCATCATGGGCCTCCTCGGAACTCCGACCGCGGTGGAGGGCACGCTGACCGAGCAGGACGTCGAGGCGATGAAGCGGATCGCCGCGGTCCTCGACGCCGGCTTCCCGCTCGTCGCCCTGCTCCAGCTCGTCCGCGTCTACGCGCAGTCGATCCGCAAGATCGCCGAGGCCGAGGTGCGCCTGTTCCACCTCTTCGTCCACGAGCCGCTGATCGCCGAGGGCGTCGACGCGCTCCAGATGGCCGAGGAGATGGAGGGCCTCGCGCGCGACCTCTTCCCGGAGGCCGGGCCGCTCATGGACTACATCCACAACCGCTACCTGCGCTTCTACACCGAGCAGGACGTCGTCGGCCACATGGAGACCGAGCTCGACGGGCTCGCGGCAGCTCGGCCGGGTCACGATGGCCTTCTGCTTCGTCGACCTGACGGGCTTCACCCGCTTCACCGAGGAGGAGGGCGACGAGGAGGCCCTCGACCTGGTCGAGCGCTTCGTCGACACCGTCGAGGCGACGCTGCCGTCCGAGGCGCTCGTCGTCAAGACGATCGGCGACGAGGTGATGATCGTCTCGCCCGACCCGGTGACGCTCACCGAATGGTCGGTCGGCTTCCTGGCGCTCTTCGGCGAGCGGCCGCAGCCGCGAGTCGGCATCCACCTCGGGCGCGCCGTCTACCGCGACGGCGACTACTTCGGGACGGACGTGAACCTGACGCACCGCGTCGTCGCGCGAGCGCTCGGCGGCGAGGTGCTGATCACCCGCTCGGTCGCCGATGCGATCGGCAGCTCCGAGTACCTCGACCTCGAGCCGATCGGCAAGGTCGGGCTCAAGGGGTTCCCGGAGCCGATCGACCTGTTCACCGTTCAGGCGAGGCCGCTCGAATAGCGCGTAATGAGCGGCTTTCGCAAGCAGGATTCGACCTGACGCGCGGCGTACGATCTTCTCGTGAGCGAGGACTGACGCGCTCAAGGACGGCGCCGCGAGAGATCGTACCCGTGATAAGGAGGCCGCGCTGGACGCCCTCGGCAAGGCGGCCGAGATTCCGGGCTTCGTCGATTCGACCTCCGACGGCGTGGTGATGGTCTCGGGCGGCGCCGACTCGGCATGCGCCGCCGCCGCGCTCGCGCCGATCGTCGGCCCCGAGCGGCTTCACGCGCTTCACGTCAACTACGGCCTTCGCGACGCGGCCGACGCCGACGAGCAGACCGCGCGGCGCCTCTGCGCCGCGCTCCGGATCGACCTTCACGTCGAGCGGGTCGAAGCCGAGGCCAGCTGGGACCCGGCAACCTTCAGGCCGCCGCCCGGGCCGCCCGCTACCTCGCCGCCGAGCGCCTCCGTACCCGCTTCGGCGTCAGCTGGATCGCCACCGGCCACACCCGCTCCGACGTCGCCGAGACCGTCGTCTACCGCCTCGCGAAGTCGCCGGGGTCCCGCGCTCTCCTGGGCATGAGCCCGCGCTCCGGGCCGGGTGATCCGCCCGCTCCTCGCCCTTTCGCGCGAGGAGACCCGCGCGCTCGCCACCGCCGCCGGCCTGCCGTTCGCCGACGACGAGACGAACGCCGATCCGCCCTTCGCCCGCAACCGCATCCGCGCCGAGGTCCTGCCGGCGCTCGCCGAGCTCAGCCCCGAGACCGAGCGGAACATCGCCGAGACCCGGGCGGAGCTGGGCGAGGAGGCGGCGCTCCTCGAGCGGGTCGCGTTCGAAGCCCTCGAGCGCGCCGGCACCGGCCCCGGCAGACACGGCCTCGACGTCGCGTGCCTTGCGCGTCTGGGAGCCGGCGCTTCAGCGACTCGCGCTGCGCTCGCTCGCCGAGCGGGCGGCCGGGCCGCCAGGTCGCGCTCGGGCGCGCCCGCGCCGCCGAGATCGCGCGCCTTGCCGCGGAGCCCGAGGGCGGCGAGATCCAGCTCGGCGGCGGCGTTCAGCGCGATCTGCGAGTCCGGCACGGTCTTCTTCCGCGTCATGGATCCGCTCGACGCCGCACCCGAGCCGGCTCCGGGTTGTCTCGACCCTTCCCGGCCGCTGTCAGGTCGGCGACTGGGAGGTCCGAGCCGAGCTTCATCCCGCGCCGGTGGCGCCCGCCGGCCCCGAGCTCGCGACGCTCGACGCGGCGACGCTCGGCGAGCCGCTCCAGGTCACGGACGTGGCGGGAGGGCGACCGCATCCGCCCGCTCGGGATGGAGGGCTCGAAGACGCCTCGGCGACCTCTTCGCCGACCGCGGCGTGCCGCGCTCACAGCGCACGCGCGTCCCGGTCGTCACCTGCGGCGACCGCGTCGCCTGGGTCGCGGGCGTTGCCGTCTCCGACGACTTCCGCCTCGGCGCCGACACGACTGCGGCGGCGGTCATCACCGCGCGCCCGCTCTAGTTGATCCAGCGCAAGCGCGTAATCTGCGCGCGAGTGAACGACCCGGCGATCGGCGAGACCCTCGTCTCCGAGGACGATCTTGCGGCGCGCGTGGCCGAGCTCGGTGCGGAGATCAGCCGCGACTACGAGGGCCGCGACCTCTTCATGGTCGGCGTCCTGAAGGGCGCCGTCCTCTTCATCGCCGACCTCATGCGCGAGCTCACCGTTCCGTGCGAGATCGACTTCATGGCGGTCTCGAGCTACGGCTCGGAGACGGACTCCTCGGGCGTGGTCAGGATCATGAAGGACCTCGACGCGCCCGATCGAGGACCGCGAGGTCCTGATCGTCGAGGACATCATCGACTCGGGCCTCACCCTCCACTACCTGATGAAGAACCTGAGGGCCCGGAACCCGCGCTCGCTCGAGGTCTGCGCGCTCCTCACCAAGCCCGAGCGCGGCGGGTGGACCTGCCGATCAGTACGTCGGGTTTCGAGATTCCCAACCGCTTCGCGATCGGGTACGGGCTCGACCACGCTCAGCGCCTGCGCAACCTTCCATACGTGGCCGCGTTGGACGAATAGACCGATGAGCACCTTCAGGTGCGAAACCAGCATGTGCCGGTGGTCCTTAGGCCACGCTTAAAACCAGCCGCTTTCCTGCAAGAGAGCATGTGCTGCTACACGAATCTCACTGCTACGCTGATCTGAGCGTTGCGGGACCACGAATTCCCTATTCCCATGCCGATTTCAAGCACGGCTGACACCCCTGGGCCCGCTTTCGCGGGCCGGACCGCTGGGAGCCTTGCATGAAGCGATTCTTCCGCAGCGCCGCGTTCCCGATCCTGATCGTCCTCGTGCTGGCCTTCTTCGCCAGCCGCGTGATCAGCCAGGGCGAGCCCGAGGACATCCCCACCTTCAACGAGTTCACCGAGCGGGTCGACACCGATCCGGACTCGATCGAGACGGTCGTCTTCGAGCAGAAGCAGAACAAGCTCAAGTACACGCTGCAGGACGGCACCGAGTACGAGACCGGCTACCTCGCCGAGCAAGAGGACACGCTCATCAACACGCTCGAGCGTGCAGGAGATCGAGACGAACATCGATCCGATCACGGGCGGCGGCATCCTCGGAGCTCTCACCTACATCCTTCCGTTCCTCCTGTTCCTCGGCTTCTGGATCTTCCTGATGAACCAGATGCAGGGCGGCGGCTCGCGCGTCATGAGCTTCGGCAAGTCGAAGGCCAAGCGCATGTCCGTGGACGCGCCCAAGATCACCTTTCGCGACGTCGCCGGCGTCGACGAGGCCGTCCAGGAGCTGCACGAGATCAAGGAGTTCCTCGAGAACCCCAAGAAGTTCCAGGCGCTCGGCGCCCGGATCCCGAAGGGCGTCCTCCTCTACGGCCCTCCCGGCACGGGTAAGACGCTGCTCGCGCGCGCCGTCGCGGGCGAGGCCGGTGTGCCCTTCTTCTCGATCTCCGGCTCGGACTTCGTCGAGATGTTCGTCGGCGTCGGCGCCAGCCGCGTGCGCGACCTCTTCGAGCAGGCCAAGCAGAACTCGCCCTGCATCATCTTCATGGACGAGATCGACGCCGTCGGCCGCCACCGCGGCGCCGGCATGGGCGGCGGTCACGACGAGCGCGAGCAGACGCTGAACCAGCTCCTCGTCGAGATGGACGGCTTCGAGATGAAGGACAACATCATCCTCATCGCCGCCACCAACCGCCCGGACATCCTCGACCCGGCGCTCCTTCGCCCCGGCCGCTTCGACCGCCAGGTCGTGGTCGACCGGCCCGACCGCAAGGGCCGCAAGCAGATCCTCGAGGTCCACACCCGCGGCAAGCCGCTCGCGAAGGAGATCGACCTCGACGCGCTCGCAGGTCAGACCCCCGGCTTCACCGGCGCCGACCTCGCAAACCTCATCAACGAGTCCGCGCTTCTGACCGCGCGAACCGGCAAGCGCGAGATCACGATGGACGAGCTCGAGGAAGGGATCATGCGCGTGATCGCCGGTCCCGAGAAGAAGACGCGCGTCATGTCCGAGAAGGAGCGCCTCGTCACCGCCTTCCACGAGATGGGCCACGCGATCGTCGGGCACGTGCTGCCGAACTGCGACCCCGTCCACAAGGTGTCGATCATCGGCCGCGGCCAGGCGCTCGGCTACACGATCTCGCTCCCCGGCGAGGACAAGTTCCTGACGACCCGCGCGGAGCTCTCGGACACGATGGCGATGACGCTGGGTGGTCGCGCCGCCGAGGAGATCGTCTTCGCCGAGATCACGACCGGCGCCTCGAACGACATCGAGAAGGTCACTGCGACCGCCAAGTCAGATGGTCATGCGCTTCGGCATGTCGGAGAAGCTCGGCCCGCGCGTCTTCGGCCACGACACGACGCAGCCCTTCCTCGGCCGCTCGATGGGCTCCGAGCCCGACTACTCGGACGAGATCGCGCGCGAGATCGACGACGAGATCCGCCGCATCGTCGAATCCGCCCACCAGTCCGCCCGCGACATCCTCTCCGAGCGCCGCGAGGACCTCGACCGCGTCTCCAAGATCCTGCTCGAGCGCGAGACGATCGACGCCAAGGAATTCGTCGCGCTGCTCGAGGGGCAGACGGAGGAAGAGGTCTTCGGCTCCGACGACGAGGAGTCCGGGGCGCCTGCGACCTCCGAGGAGCCCGAGGCCGAGGCCGAGAAGTCGGCCAGCCGCGAGGGACCTCGCCCGTCGCCCCGCCCGCGCCCCGGCTTTGGCGGCGGCACCGAGATGCGCTCGGACAGCTAGGTCTCTACTCGATCCCGATCGCCAGGCGGTAGTCGAAGGCGGCCGTGTCGAGGTCGAGCTGGTCGGAGGCGGCGACCTCGACGTAGTAGGTCCCGGCCGCCAGGTTCTTGAGCTGCGGGTCGGCCGGGCTCGGCCCGCGCCCGTCGAGGAGCGAGCAGAAGGTCCTGCCGTCGTCGTCGTCGATCGCGAGCTGCGTTTGCGCCGGATTGAAAACCCGGACGAAGGTGTCCATGCCACCCGACTCGCACGATTCGAAGTCCGCGTTCGACGATCCGATCTCCACTGTCTCCAGCCGGAGCGTGCCGCCACTTGGCACCGGGACCGCGAAGATATCGGTGTCGGCAGGATCTTGGTGGTCGCCCGAGACGACGAAGTGGGAGCCGCTGACCGTGTCTGCGCTCGCGAAGGTGTCGTTGTCCTCGCTTTCCGAACCGGCGTCCGCGAAGTACTCCGTACGCAAGTGGTAGGCGGGGATGACCTCGTCGTTGCCGACGTCGCGAACTCGGGCGTAGGCGCCTGCGTTCGGCACCTCACGGGCGATCGCCGAGCACGTGCCGAGGCCGCTCGTGGTGTCGTTCGAGATGGGAGTGCCGCTTGTATTCGTGATGTCGAGCAGCGTCTTGATCCCGGGCGCGCAGGCGGTCCCGTTTGGACTCAGGGTCTCGAACAGGGCGACGCGCTCGCTGCCGGGCGACGTGACCTTGAAGACATCAGCGTCTGCGATCGGCGAGATGGCCGCCGCGATGCGCTTGTCGGCGTCGAGGATGAGATTGGGGTTCGAAACACTCGCAGCGTCTGCCTGCGAGCTCGAGTTGTTCGGCTCGAGCTCTGAGAGCGCGGGCACCGAGGCCGTCAAGCTCAGCTTGTAGTCAAAGGTTGTCGCGCCGTCGCCCGTGACTCGCACGTAGTAGGTCCCGGCCGCGAGGTTCGAGGCCGCCGCGTTAAGAGCGGGGTCGATCCTCGAGCAGCGGTTGCCGGCGTCGATGTCGTTGTTCTCGGCGAGAACGGTGGTTCCGTTCGGCGCGTACAGACGAAGGATGGTGTCGATCGTCGACGGAGTCGCGCAAGCGGCGCCCGAGGAGTCGAAGGTCTGCGCCGTCACGGATCCGCCGGCGGGAACCGCGAACGAGTACCAGTCCGGGTCTGCAACGGGGTTGATATCACCGGAGCGCTGGCTCCCGTCCGCGGTGACCGCCGTGGCAGTGCCGGGAGCGTCGTTTGGCTCGTCGCTCGGCGGCGCCATGATCTCTTGGTAGGCGACGGAGGCCGAGCACGGGCTCTGATTGCCCAGCGGATCGACCGCCCGGGCGGTCAGGTTGGTCGTCGAGCCGTCCGTGACGCTGACCTCGATGTCGAAGGCTCCGTCCGTCGCCGTGCCGCTGGCAGCGGCCGCACCGCCGCAGCTCGCGCTCTTGTAAATCGTGACCGTGGAGCCCTGATCCGCCAAACCGGTCACGTGCGGGGTTTCATCGTCGGCCGGGGAGCCCGGGCTGGTGGCGAGGTTCGAAGGAGCGTTCGAGGTCGAGTCCTCGATGTAGGTCACCGGCTCGGAGCAGGCCGACGAGTTGCCCACCGCATCGGTCGCGATCGCCGTGAAGTCGGTGATCGAGTCGCTCGCGACGCTCGCGTCGTAATCGAAGGTGCCGCCAGACACCGCGAGGCCCGTGGTGAGGGGCGCGCCGGTGCAGTCCGAACTCGCGTAAACGCTCACCGTGGAGCCGGACACAGCGTTGCCGCGGACGTTCGGCTGGTTGTCAGCGCCGGGCGAGACCGGACTGGTGGAGAGGCCGGTCGGCGCTGAAGGCGGGGTTGAGTCCTCTACGTAGCTGACGGTGTTCGAGCACGCCGAGTCGGCGCCCGCGTCGTCCTCGGCCCTGGCGCTGAAGCTGGTGACGGAATCGTCGGGGACGCTGGGGCTGAACGAGAAATCACCGTCTTGGTCCGCGTCAGTCGTTGCCGCTGCCGCGCCGCTGCAGTCGGGAGTCGTAAAGAGGGTCACCGTGTTGCCCTCATCAGCCGTTCCCGTGATCTCGGGAGAGTTGTCGTTCGCGCTGGGCACGCTGTCGAGGGCGGGGGCGCTGGGGCCACCGCCACCACCGTCTACCACTTCGGTTGCGGTTGCCGCCGCGCGGCAGTTGTTCTTCTCGCTCTTCTCAGAGACCTTGCGGAGCGTGTCGGCGCAGGCGATCACGCGGTACATGCCGGGAGTGGCTGAGCTGGGAACGGTCACGGTGAAGCCGCTTGAGGCCGAGGACTTCTTCTTTTTGAGCGAAGGGACGGAGCGGTTGGGCGGGAGTGGGGCGTCGGATCCGTCCTTCGTCGTGTCGGTCGAGAGGAAGTAACCGGTGGCCGAAGACTTTGCGGTCTTTAACCCGAGGTTCTTCGTCGTGTCTGCAACGGAGATCTGCTCGCCGGGCTCGGCCTGTGCGGGCGCGGTGACCGAACTCACGACCAGGTCAGGCTTGTCACGGCTACCCGCGAGCACGAGCGCAGCGGAGCTGGCCGTAATTGCGACGACGACGGCGACCGCCGCCGGGAGGTTGGTTTTCCGAAGTTTTGCTCTCAAAATCAAGACCCCTGAGGTCATATCGGCGGATGCCTGGACAACCTGTAGGTTCTGGCTCCGCAATGCGAATCCTGGGCATCGTCAACGTCACCCCCGACTCGTTTTCGGACGGTGGGCTCTATCTCGATGCCGAGGCGGCGATCGCGCATGGGATCGCGCTTGCCGAGCAGGGTGCTGACGTCCTCGACATCGGCGGCGAGTCGACGCGTCCCGGAGCCGAGGCGGTCGAGCGCAGAGGAGGAGCGGCGACGCACGGAGCCGGTCGTCCGCCGCCTCGCCGAGGCGGGGCACACGGTCTCGATCGACACGTCGAAGGCCGAAGTAGCCGAGGCTGCGCTCGACGCCGGCGCCCGGATCGTCAACGACGTGACGGCGTTTCGCGCTGACCCCGGATGGCGCCGCTTTGCGCCGAGCGTGGCTGCGACGTGGTTCTGATGCACATGCTCGGAACGCCGCGGACGATGCAGGACGATCCGCGCTACGACGACGTGGTCTACGACGTGAAGGCGTTCCTCGCCGAGCGGATAGACGCGGCCGTCGCTGCCGGCGTCGATCCGAGCGCGCATCTGGGTAGACCCTGGGATCGGGTTCGGCAAGACGCTCGAGCACAATCTCGAGCTCCTCCGTCGTCTCGGCGAGCTTCGCGACGCTGGGCCGGCCGATCATCGTCGGGACCTCGCGGAAGCGCTTTCTCGGCGCGATCACCGGGCGCGAGGCGGACGAGCGGCATCGGCGGCACGGTCGCCTCGAACGTGCTCGCGCTTGGCCGCAGGCGCGGACGCCTTTCGCGTCCACGACGTCGCCGAGGTGAGTCGAGGCGCTGCGAGTCGCCGAGGTGCTCCTCGGCGCCGGCCGTAGGGCGTGGACGAGCGCATGGCGGATCTCGAGGGCGCTGCGCCGAAGTAGATGGACTTCGGCGTCGCCACCTTTCCGACCGATCAGTCGCTCGCCCCCGACGAGCTCGCGCGGATGTGCGAGGAGCGCGGCTTCGAGTCCCTCTTCTTCGCCGAGCACACCCACATCCCGGCCTCGCGCGAGACGCCGTACCCCGCCGGCGGCGAGCTGCCGGAGGAGTACCGGCGCCTCATGGACCCGTTCGTCGCGCTGACGGCGGCGGCGAGCGCGACTGAGCACCTCAAGGTCGGCACCGGCCTGTGCCTCATCGTCGAGCGCGATCCCGATCATCACGGCCAAGGAGGGCGCGACGCTCGACCACCTCTCCGGCGGCCGCTTCCTCTTCGGCGTCGGCGCGGGCTGGAACCTCGAGGAGATGCGACACCACGGCACCGATCCCGGCGCGGCGCTTCGGCCTCATGCGCGAGCGGGTCGAGGCGATGAAGGAGATCTGGACCTCCGAGGAGGCGACCTACCACGGCAAGCACGTGGAGTTCGACGGCGTCTGGTCGTGGCCGAAGCCGGTGCAGCGCCCCCATCCGCCGGTGCTCGTCGGCGGCAACGGCAAGACGGTCTATGACCGCGTGATCGCCTTCGGCGACGCGTGGATCCCGAACTACCTCGGCGACGTCGAGAAGCTCGCCGGCCGCATGGAGACGCTCCAGGCGAAGGCCGCCGAGGCCGGTCGCGAGCGCATCCCGGTCACGATCTACGGCGTCCCGCGCGACCCGGCCGCGTACGAGCGCTGGGCCGAGGCCGGCGACGACCCGCTGCCTCTTCTACCTCCAGGCGAAGGACACCGGCTCGCGCGACGCGCGCGGAGGCGAGGCTCGACAAGTTCGCCGCGGCGATGGAGGAGTTCCGGACGCGGGCTAGCCCGAGTGGTCGAGGTTACCCGCGCTATACGTCGGACCATCGCTCCGAGCTAGAGCTGCGACGTGTCCGTCTCGAGGCCCAGGCGGATGCGGCCCGTCAGCTCGAGGCTCGCGGGCGAGACCATCATGTGCGCCTTGGCCGTGTGGATGTCGCGGAAGCGCCGCTCGAGCGGGCTGCGCGCATAGATCGCCGTCCCGCCGCCTGCCTCGTACATGAGGTCGACGGCATCGGCGGACGAGCGCGTCGCGTGAGTCGCGGCGAGCCGGAGCTTCGCGCGGCCACGACCGGGATCTCGCCGCTCTCCGACGCGGCTTCCCACGCCTTCGCCGATCGCCTCGGCGACCTACGCCCGCGCCGATCCGACCAGGGCCGTCCGCTCTGGCCACGCGCGCCTGGATGCTCGAGTCGCTCGGCGAGCGTCCGCTTCGAGCCGCCGGGCTTCTTCGCCGAGGCGAGGTCGACCAGGTCGTCGATCGCGCCCGGCGCGATTCCCATCGCGACGCCCGCGATTCCGAGCGCCAGGAGGCCGAACGCGGGGAAGGCGTAGAGCGGCCCGTCGTGCCGGGGCGGTCGTCGGAGAGCGACGCGGTGTGTCCCGACCGGCACCCGCAGGTCGGCGACTTCGATGTCGTGGCTGCCGGTGCCTCGCAGCCCGGTCGTCTCCCACGTGTCGTGGATCTCAACGTCACGACGCCGGGAAGACCATCGCCCGCACCTCGGGCGCCCCGTCGCCCGCAACGAGCGCGCCGCCCATGAGCGTCGTCGCGTGCCGGCAGCCGCTGGTGAACGGCCAGCGGCCCGAGACGACGTAGTCGTCGCCGTCGATGGTCGCCCGGCCCATCGGTGCATAGACGCCTCCGGCAACCGCGGGCGGGCGCGAACGCCTCGCGGGCGAAGTCCGGGCTCCACGTAGGCCGAGACGAGGCCGCTCGTCGCAGCGACCATCGCGCACCACGCGGTCGAGCCGTCGCCCGCGGCGATCCGTCGCGAGCGCCGTCGACCATCTCGCCCGGGCTGCCGCTCGCCGCCGCCGAGCTGCAGCTGGGAACGAGCATCGACGGGATCGGCGAGGCGGCGAGCGCCTCGGCCACGTCCGGCGCGAGGGTGCGATCGTGCTCCGAGCGGTCCGCATGCTCGGCGCCGATCGAGGCGAGCCGCTCCGGCGGCGCTCAGCACATCTTCGGTCATGGGCCGAGACGTATGCCTGAAGTCGGCTGGGCGGCATATAGATTGGCGCCATGGAGGCCGGCGGCAACCCGTTCGACGTCAGCGTCGACGTCGAGCTTCGCGGCCTCTCGATCTACACGCATCACGGGGTCTCCGAGGCCGAGCAGGAGATCGGACAGCGCCTCGAGTTCGACGTCACGTTCGACGTGCCGACTGCGACGCGGTCCTGACCGACCGGGTCGAGGACACGATCGACTACGGCGACGTCGCGGACATCGTCGCGCTTGCCGCGACCGAGCGGAGCTACCGGACGCTGGAGCGGCTCGCCCACGTGATCGGCGAGCGCCTGATGGAGCGCTACGGCTGCGATCGCGTGCGGGTCCGGGCCGCCAAGCCCGAGCCGCCGCTGCCGCTGGCGATCGAGGAGGTCGCCGTCGAGGTGCTCGTCGAGCGTCCGCTCGACGAGCGCCGACGAAGACGAAGAGGCTTGACGGCGCGGACCGGCTACCTCGGCCTCGGCTCGAACGTCGGCGAGCGGGCCGAGAACATCGCGACGAGCGCTCGATCTGCTCGCCGAGCCACGGCGTCGAGGTCGAGGCGGTCTCGTCGCTCTATGAGACCGAGCCGGTCGGCGAGATCCTCGACCAGCCGGACTTCCTGAACGCCGCGGCGCGCATCTCCACCGAGCTCGAGCCGCTCGCGCTCCTCGACGTGTGCAAGGCCGTCGAGATCGAGCTGGGCCGCGTGTTCGCCGGCCCACGCCACGGTCCGCGGCCGATCGACGTCGACGTGCTTCTCCTCGGCGACCTCGAGCTCGAGCACGAGCGCCTCACCCTGCCGCACGCCGAAGTGACGTCGCGCCTCTTCGTGCTGGCGCCGCTCCTGGAGCTCGACCCGGATCTGACGCTGCCGGGCGGCGAGCGCCTCGAGCGTGTACGCGGAGGCGCTGCGAGACGGGTCCGAGGGTCGAGCGGGTGGGCGCCGCTCAGGCGCTGACCGGTTCGGCGGGCCCAGCGAGAGGCTCGAGCCACTCCGCCGGCAGGACCGGCGGGACCGTGCCGGGGAAGTCGGGCACCAGGCGCATCGTCAGCTCGCCGGCCGGCCGCGACTCGATCGCCGGGCGCAGGTCGTCCAGCGTCATCGCGAGGCCGCAGCGCGGCAGCGATCTGGAAGTCGGCCGCGTTCGGCGGCTCGCCGCCGAGGACGCCGCCCTCGATCCAGTCGTCGATCCGGTCGAGCCAGCCGCGGAAGGCGGCGAGGTCCGCCTCGACCGCGTCGTCGGTCACGTCGTTGATCCGTAGCTCGGCGGCGATGATCGGCGCTGCGGTCGCGACGGCCATGCCGTGCGGGACGCCGATCTTCGCGCCGTCGAGGAACGAGCGAAGCGGCTTTCGGTCGCGCTTGATCGCGTTCCAGAGGATGCGCCGGACCCCGTTCTGGAGGATCTCGTCGCCCCAGCGCTCGGCGTCCTCGACCTGGACCCGCTGCGCGGGATCGGTGGGGAAGAGCGGCGGATCGGGCTTGATCTCGTCGAGCGCCTTCGAGATCTCGCGCGAGCCGGTGATCCGGCGGCCGTCGATCCGAAGCGACGGGATCGTGACGCCCGGAAAGCGCATGCACCTTGAGGACGCCGCGGCTGACCACGGGCATGAGGTCGACGGCGCTTGTAGTCGATGCCCTTGTGCTCGAGCATGCGGCGCGCCGGCCATCGCGGGATGGGAGCCGGGAATCACGTAGAGCGTCGGCGCGCGACACGCGCGCGCATCCTATTCCTCATACTCGGCTCATGCTTCTCGCGGTCGACGTCGGCAACACCCAGACGCACCTCGGCGCCTTCGAGGGCGACGACCTGCGCGAGAGCTGGCGCTTTCAGACCCGAGCGGGATGACCGGCGACGAGTTGGCCGAGCGCATCTCGGGCTTCATGGAGCTGAGCGGGATGAGCCTCCAGCGACGTCGATGCGCTCGCCGTGTCATCCGTCGTTCCGCCGCTCGGCACCCAGTACGAGCTCCTATGCGAGCGCTACCTCGACGGCGGCGAGTGCCTCCTGATCGGCCCCGGGGTCAAGACCGGGATGCCGATCCGGATCGACAACCCGCTACGAGGTCGGCGCCGACCGCCTGGTCAACGCGGTCGCCGCCTACGAGCGCTTCGGCGGCGCCTGCGTCGTCGTCGACTTCGGGACCGGCATCAACTTCGACGCGGTCTCGGCGCAGGGCGAGTACCTGGGCGGCGCGATCGCGCCCGGGCGTCGAGATCTCGCTGACCGCGCTGGCGCAGCGCGGAGCACGGATCCCCCAGATCGACCTGGCCGAGCCCGACGCGGCGATCGGCAAGTCCACCCGCGGCGCGATCGAGTCCGGCGTCGTCTTCGGCTTCGCCGGCCTCATCGACGGCAGTCGCGCGGCGGATCGTCGCCGAGCTGGGGGAGGGCACGCCGATCATCGCGACCGGCGGGCTCGCCAGCGCGATCGTGCCGTTCTGCGAGACGATCTCCGAGATCGACGAGCTCCTGACGCTCAAGGGCCTGCGGCTCATCTGGGAGCTGAATGCGGACTAGAGCTCGCGCTCGGGCATCGGGCCGGAGGGCTCCGGCTTGTTTCTCAGCGGGCTCGCGTAGCCCAGGTAGCGCGCGCGGCGGCGAGCCATCGCGTAGTCCTCGGGCGGAAGGCTCGGGTGCGTGCGAGTCGATTTCGTGTGCGGCCCTGCGTGGTGCTTCAAGAGGTAGGCGCGAAGTTCCGGGCGGTGAGCGCCGCACGCGTAGACGTTCGGCCCGTACGGGCCGCGCCCGTGCCAGATCAGCCAGCCGCCGGGCCCGGCGTCGACGTACTCGCCGAAGCGGTGATGAAGAAGCTGCCGCTCGATCGAGACCTGCGTGAGCGCGTCCGGCTCCGAGTCGCAGAAGTGACACCGAAAGACCATCCGGTAGGCCATGCGCGCAGGGTACGAAGAACCGCGCGGCCGGATGTCGATGACGACGGGGACTCGTGCGAGAGGCGGAGCGCCTGACGTTCGTCGGCCACTCGACCGTGCTGCTCGAGATGGGCGGCGCGCGGATCCTCACCGATCCGGTCCTCCGCGACCGCGATGTTCCACATCCGCCGTCTCTCCGAGCCGCCCGCTCCAGAGGTGGACGCGCGACATCGACTGCGTCCTGCTCTCGCACCTTCACCCCGATCACCTCGATCCTGCCGTCGCTTCGCAGACTTGGGCGGGAGAGCTGGATCTTGCGCTCCGGTCGGCGCGCGCCGCATGCTCCGCCGCCGCGGCTTCGAGAACGTGCGACGAGCTTGCGCCGGGCGACTCGGCGGACGTCGGCGCGGCGCAGATCGAGGCGTTCGCCGTCGAACCACGAAGGACGCCGACTTCCGCTCGGGCCGTGCATGTGCAGGCGCTGGGTTACGAGGTCCGAAGCGGCGCGACCGTGTGTTCTTCGCCGGCGACACCGCTCCATTCGACGCTGAGCGCGCATCACCGGCGTCGACGTCGCGCTGCTGCCGATCGCCGGGCTGGGGCCCCAACCTGCGGACCGAGCATCATCTCGACCCGCGCACCGCCGCCGAAGCCGCAGCGGCGCTCGGAGCCCGAGACCGTGGTGCCGATCCACTGGGGAACGATGCTGCGGGCGGGACTCGAGAACCGCAAGGCCGAGTTGCTCGATCGCGCCCCGCGGAGGAGTTCGCCGCTCAGATGGCAGAGCTCGCGCCCGGGTGTTGACACTGCGCGTGCTCGCGCCCGGGCGAGTCGATGTCGCTCGTACGCTCTTAGGCTCCCATGTGCCGCAGCCGCCACTCACAGACCCCTTTCGCATCGGCCCGGTCGAGATCTCGAACCGGGTGCTCCTGGCGCCGCTCGCCGGGATCGGCAACTGGTTCGTGCGCCTCCAGGCCAAGCGCCACGGCGCCGGGCTCGCGGTCTCCGAGATGGTCTCGAGCTACGCGCTCCACTACCGCAACGAGCGCACGATGCGCGAGCTTCTTCGCATCCATCCCGACGAGCATCCCGTCTCCGTCCAGCTCTTCGGCCCGGATCCCGACGCGATGCGCTCGGCGGCGCGCGATGGTCGCCGAGGCCGGCGCGGACCTCCTCGACATCAACATGGGCTGCCCGGTCCGCAAGGTCTTGAAGACCGGGGCCGGCGCGGCGCTCCTCGACGATCACGAGCTGGCGCTGCGAGGTGGCGCGCGCCGCGGGCGAGGGCTCGGGCCTGCCCGTCACCGTGAAGCTCCGCTCGGGCCTTCGGCCCGGCGACCGCTCGGGTTACGAGCTGGCGCTGAGGCTCGCCGAGGAGGCGGGCGTCGCCGCGATCGGCTTTCACCCGCGGCCGGCGACCGTTCACCACAAGGGCACGCCCCGACTACGCGCTCGCCGCCGAGCTGGTGGCCGAGCTCGACCGGCGCGGGCTCGAGTGCCCCGTGATCATCTCGGGCGGCCTGGGCGACGCCGCAAAGGCCCGCCACGCCTACGAGGCGTCGAACGCGGACGCGGTCATGGTCGCGCGCGGCGGGATGGGCAACCCGTGGATCTTCGAGGAGCTGACGGGCCGGCAGCGAGTCGACGCCCGACGCCGACGAGGTCGTCGCGAGCTCCGCTGGGTGCTCGACCGCGCGGCCGAGCACTGGGGAGAGGAGCGCGCGGCGCGCAACCTGCGCAAGTTCTACCCGTGGTATCTCGAGCGCCTCGACGTGCACGGGTCAGGCCGCGGACGAGTTCCAGCGGACGACCGATCTCGACCGCGGTCCGCGAGCTGCTCTCGAGAGCTCGAAACGGCAGTTTCAAGCCCCCGTTTAGAGCCCCTGGGGCCGTCGCTATAATTGCCGCTCTGCCCGACCCGCGCGCTCGCCTACAGAGCTTCGCGAATCGGGCGTCTTTTGCGTCAAGGAGAGGTTTCGGCACACCATGGCTCGCGAGATACCAATCACCAAGGAAGGCCTCAAAAAGCTCGAGGCCGACATCGCAGAGCTCTCGACCGTGCGGCGGCGCGAGGTCGCGGAGCGCATCAAGGAAGCGCGCGAGTTCGGTGACATCACCGAGAACTCCGAGTACGACGACGCGAAGAACGAGCAGGCGCTGCTCGAGCAGCGGATCATGCAGCTCGAAGAGAGGCTTCGCCGCTCGGTCCTGATCGACTCGAAGGCCATCGACACCGGCTCGGTCTCGGTCGGCGTGATCGTCCACGTCAAGGACCAGAAGACCGGCGACTCGCGCAAGTTTCAGATCGTCGGCCCCGCCGAGGCGAATCCGACCGAGCAGAAGCTCTCGAACGAGTCGCCGATCGGCCGCGCGCTCCTCGGCCACAAGCGCAACGACGTCGTCGCCGTCGACGTCCCGCGCGGGCCGAAGAAGAAGCTCAAGATCACCAAGATCGAAACGGCTTAGCCGCTGCATCCGTGGCGAGCCAATAGGCTCGCCGCCGCGTGACAGAGACGCCCGAAACCCAGCCGGAGCGCGACGAGCCGGCGATCATCGCCGAGCGCCGCGCGAAGCTCGCGCGGCTTCGCGAAGCCGGCGTCGAGCCGTTCCCGCACGACTTCCCGGACCGCGTCGAGATCGCCTCGGTCCGCGCCGAGCACGACGGCCTGGAGGACGGCGAGGAGACCGAGTCGGCGTACCGCGTCGCCGGGCGGATCGCCGCCAACCGCGACATGGGGAAGGTCGCCTTCCTCGACCTCGTCGATCGCTCCGGGCGCATCCAGCTCCAGTCGCGCTCGGCCGACCTGGGCGAGGGGCACGAGGCGCTGACCGGGCTCGACCTGGGCGACATCGTCGGCATCGACGGGACCGCGTTCAAGTCGCGCCGCGGCGAGCTGACCCTTCGGGTCACGGGCTGGACGCTCCTCGCCAAGAGCCTCCGCCCGCCGCCCGACAAGTGGTCGGGCCTCGAGGACACCGAGCTTCGCTACCGCCACCGCGAGCAGGACCTGATCGCGAACCCCGAGGTGCGCGAGCGCTTCCTCCTGCGCGCCAAGGTGATCGCCGAGACGCGCCGCTGGCTCGACGACGAGGGGTTCGTCGAGGTCGAGACGCCGGTGCTCCAGCCGATCTACGGCGGCGCGCTCGCCCGTCCGTTCGTGACGCACCACAACGCGCTCGACCGCGACCTCTACCTGCGGATCGCGACCGAGCTCTACCTCAAGCGCCTGATCGTCGGCGGCATCGAGCGCGTCTACGAGCTGGGCAAGGACTTCCGGAACGAGGGCGTCTCGTTCAAGCACAACCCCGAGTTCACGATGCTCGAGTGGTACGAGGCCTACGCCGACTACGACGACGCCGCCGAGCGCCTCGAGTACGCTCGTCGCCCACGTCGCGAAGGCGGCGCTCGGCACCACGACGCGTCGAGCGCGACGGCGTCGCAGATCGAGCTCGCTCCGCCGTGGAAGCGGATCACGCTTCGCGACGCGATCCGCGACGCGACCGGCATCGACGTCATGGAGCACCGCGATCGCGACTCGCTCGCGAAGGCGATGGGCGTCGAGCCTCGCCCCGAGCATGGCTGGGGCAAGCTCGTCGACGACCTCCTCTCGAAGGAGGTCGAGCCGAAGCTGATCCAGCCGACCTTCATCACCGACTACCCGGTCGAGATGTCGCCGTTCGCCAAGGCACACCGCACCGACGAGGGCCTCGTCGAGCGCTGGGAGGCCTACGTCGGCGGCTTCGAGATCGCCAACGCCTTCACCGAGCTGAACGACCCGGACGAGCAGCGCCGCCGCTTCGAGGCACAGGCCGAGGAGCTGCGGCGCGGCGACGCCGAGGCGCAGCCGATGGACGAGAACTACATCCAGGCGCTCGAGTCCGGCATGCCGCCGACCGGCGGCGTCGGTCTGGGCATCGACCGCCTCGTGATGCTCCTGACCGGCGCGAAGAACCTGCGCGAGGTCGTGCTGTTCCCCGCGATGCGCGGCTGATCGACGGCCTTCGATCGTTGACAGGCTCTCGCGCGAGCTAGTGTCGCTACGCACATCGTTTCCAAGCAGAGGGGAACCCATGATCGGGTTTATCAGGCGCCATCTGACCTACGCGAATGTGGTCTCCACGGTCGCGATGTTCGTCGTCCTTGGAGCCGGCGCGTATGCGGCGGCAAAGATCACCTCCGGTGACATCCAGGACAACACGATCCAGTCGAAGGATCTGAAGGACAAGAAGGGCGTCAAGGAAGCCGATCTCGCCACCGAGGAGGACTTCCACGTCGTCGGGGATTCGGGTGAGCCCGCCTTCTCTACGGGGGTCGAAGGAGACTGCGTCTGGGGCGACGGCCAATCAGGGATCCCCGCGATCAACCCGGTCGGTTTTCGCATCGACCGCTTTGGCACCGTTCATCTCTCGGGGATCGCAACCGCAACGGATACGGCGGGGGCCGGCGACGAAGAGTGCGGTGCCACGGATCCCGAAACGGACGACTCGAACGAGGACAGCCGCGTCTTCACTTTGCCCGAGAAGTATCGACCCGCCAACGTCGAGATCAGGCTGGCGGATTCGACGGGGAACCTTCTCTTGATCGGAGGTGAGGATCCGGAGGTCATCGAAGAAACCTTGGTCCCGGCAGGCGCCGTCTTCGCCTCCAGCACGACCACGGTGTTGCTGGAAGGTGTTGACTTTTCCGCGGCTAGCGAAGATCTGTTCAGCGCCCGGGCAGCGGCCTCAGGCGACGCCAAGGTAACGAAGGGGCTGAAGGAGCTGCTGGCGCCGTGAGCAGGTCGCTCCAGACCTAATCGCGACGGACCAGCAACGTGAGTGAGGATCCCCGCGATGCGGTATTAGCCGCGGCCCTCACCTGACGAAACCCCGCATCTTGCGAAACCCCTCCGCCCGTGCGTAACCACGCGTGATTCGTCGCCTGACGGCGGATATACTTCGTCGGGCTTCGTGTCCCACAACCCCCGGAGGTCCTAATCCGAAGGCATGGCGACGCCGATGAATGGATTGGGAGCCTGCGGCGCCCGTCCGTACCCGGAGAAGGCGCCTGATTACGACCACCGAGCACAGCGATACTTAAGGCGAGATAGAGGCAGGCAGAGTTGTTCGAGAGATTCACAGAGAGAGCGCGGCAGGTGGTGGTCCTCGCCCAGGAAGAGGCGCGCACGCTCAAGCACAACTACATCGGCACCGAGCACATCCTGCTCGGCCTGCTCCGCGAGGAGGAGGGCCTTGCCGCCCGCGTCCTCGAGTCCCTCGACATCACCGTCGAGCGCGTGCGCGCGCAGGTCGTGCGCATCGTCGGCTCCGGTGAGGAAGTCACCTCCGGCCAGATCCCCTTCACGCCGCGCGCCAAGAAGGTCCTCGAGCTCGCGCTCCGCGAGGCCCTGTCGCTCGGCCACAACTACATCGGCACCGAGCACATCCTGCTCGGCCTCGTCCGTGAGAACGAGGGCGTCGCCGCGCGCATCCTGCTCGACTTCGACGCCGACTCCGAGAAGATCCGCAACGAGGTCATCCGCATGCTGTCCGGCCCCGGCGGCCGCCGCCAGGGCCAGGGCCAGGGCGGCTCGGGCGAGGGCAAGAAGTCCTCGAAGCTCCTCGACCAGTTCGGCCGCAACCTGACCAAGCTCGCCGCCGACGGCAAGCTCGACCCCGTGATCGGCCGCGAGACCGAGATCGAGCGGATCATGCAGATCCTCTCGCGCCGCCAGAAGAACAACCCCGTGCTCCTCGGCGAGCCGGGCGTCGGCAAGACCGCCATCGTCGAGGGCCTCGCCTCGCGCATCCACGCCGGCGAGGTGCCGGAGCTCCTCAAGGACAAGCAGATCTACACGCTCGACCTCGCGGCCCTCGTCGCCGGCTCCAAGTACCGCGGCGAGTTCGAGGAGCGCCTCAAGAAGGTGATGAAGGAGATCACCCAGCGCGGCGACATCGTCCTCTTCATCGACGAGCTCCACAACCTGGTCGGCGCCGGCGCGGCCGAGGGTGCGATCGACGCGGCCTCGATCCTGAAGCCCGCGCTCGCCCGCGGCGAGCTCCAGACGATCGGCGCGACGACGCTCGACGAGTACCGCAAGTACCTCGAGCGCGACTCGGCGCTCGAGCGCCGCTTCCAGCAGATCAAGGTCGAGCCAGCCCTCGATCCGCCGACTCCTTCAAGATCCTCCAGGGCCTCCGCGAGCGCTACGAGGACCACCACCGCGTCGAGATCACCGACGAGGCGCTTCGCGCGGCCGCCGAGCTCGCCGACCGCTACATCTCCGACCGCTTCCTGCCCGACAAGGCGATCGACCTGATCGACGAGGCCGCGTCGCGGCTTCGCATCAAGTCGATGTCCTCGCCGCCCGTCTACCGCGATCTCGAGGAGGAGATCGAGGAGACGCGCCGCGCCAAGGAAGCCGCGATCGAGGCGCAGGAGTTCGAGAAGGCCGCGAGCCTTCGCGACCAGGAGCGCCAGCTCACGAACAAGAAGCGCGAGATGCAGGACGAGTGGTCCTCGTCCGACGAGGGCGAGCGCCCGCAGGTCGGCGAGGAGGAGATCGCCGACATCGTCTCGATGTGGACCGGCATCCCCGTCTTCAAGCTGACCGAGGCCGAGACGAAGAAGCTCCTTCGCATGGAGGACGAGCTCCACAAGCGCGTGATCGGCCAGCACGTCGCGATCGAGGCCGTCTCGAAGGCGATCCGCCGCTCGCGCGCCGGCATCAAGGACCCCAAGCGCCCCGCCGGCTCGTTCATCTTCCTCGGCCCCTCCGGCGTCGGCAAGACCGAGCTCGCGCGCACGCTTGCCGAGTTCCTCTTCGGCGACGAGGAGTCGATGATCCGCATCGACATGTCCGAGTACATGGAAAAGCACGCGGTCTCGCGCCTCGTCGGCTCGCCTCCCGGCTACGTCGGCTACGACGAGGGCGGCCAGCTCACCGAGGCCGTGCGCCGCAAGCCGTACTCGGTGCTGCTCCTCGACGAGATCGAGAAGGCCCACCCCGACGTCTTCAACATCCTGCTCCAGATCCTCGAGGACGGGCGCCTCACCGATGCGCAGGGCCGCACGGTCGACTTCCGCAACACGATCGTGATCATGACCTCGAACATCGGCGCCAAGGACATCGCCAAGAACGTCTCGTTCGGCTTCGCTGCCAACGACGACGAGTCCGGCACGTCCTACGAGGACATGAAGGGCAAGATCATGGGCGACCTGAAGAAGGTCTTCCGCCCCGAGTTCCTGAACCGGATCGACGAGGTCATCGTCTTCCACAAGCTCTCACGCGAGGAGATCAAGGAGATCGTCGACCTCCTGATCATGCGCGTGCAAGGCGCAGGTCGCCGAGCACGACCTCCAGCTCGAGCTGACCGAGGAGGCGAAGGACCTCCTCGCCGAGCAAGGGCTGGGACCCCTCGATGGGCGCCAGGCCGCTCCGCCGCGCGATCCAGCGCTACATCGAGGACCCGCTCGCCGACGAGGTGCTCCGCGCCGGCGAGATCGCGACGGGCACGACCGTCCTGGTCGAGCGCGACGAGGCCGGCGACGAGGACGACTCTTCCGCTCAAGCTGAAGCTGGTCAAGCCCAAGAAGCCACGCGCCCGCAAGAAGGAGAAGGAGCCAGCGGGCGTCGGCGGCCGCGGCGGCTCGGACGACGAGGCGGCCGACGAGCCGGCCGACCCGGATGCCGTCCCGGACCCGGACGAGGCTTAGCCTTCTCGTCGTCGTCGCCCTCCTCGCCGTGCGGCTGCGGCGAGCAGGAGGACGTTTCGCCGAGCTTCGAGGACCGCATCCCGCTGGGGCTTGAGCTCGAGGCCGCCGATCGCCTTGTGGACTGGCGGAAGAGCACCACGCTCTCGGGCGCGCTGACCCAAGGCTCAGAAGAGGTCGCTGGCGAAGAGGTCGTGCTGGAAACCGACGCTTACCCGTTCACCGGCGACTTCGCGGAGCTCCAGTCGACCAGGACCGACCAACGGGGCAGGTTCGCCTTCGAGGCTACGCCTGACGCGAACACCACTTACCGAGTCACGGCTGGCGAGCTCTCCGAGGCAACGTCTCGAGAGGTCCGGGTGTTCGTCGACCCGCTCGCCCAAACGACGGTCGAGCCAGCCGGAGGCGGCACTCGGTTCACAACGGTCTTTCGCCATCCGCAGGAGCGCTCGATACAGGGCTCGAACAGTCTTCAGCTACGCGGCGAGCGCCGCGGACGCAGCAGTCGACCGGCCGGCTTCGGTTCATCCAGATCAATCGCGTGAGCCAGGAAAGGCTGGGCAGAAGCACGGCGTCGATCGTGCTTCCGTTAGCGCCAGACGAAGTCGAGTACCGAGCGTGTTACGGCTACACGCCGGACTCAGGTATGGGCGCTCCCAACACCAACTGCTCGCAGTCCACTGTCGCCGCTAATTGAGCGGTGCCAGGGGCCTAAGAAAGGTGGCTGACCTCGTCGATATGTGAGAAGCTTTTGGCGTGCGCTGGTTTCGCTCAGCGACTTGCCTGGGGACGTTCGTGGCCTTGCTGACCGTTGTGCCGAATGCTGGCGCGCTGACGCTCACGGTCGACAGCCTCGGCGACGCGGGCGACATCAATCCCGGCAACGGCCAATGTGCCACCGCCGGCAACGCGTGCACGTTGCGCGCGGCGATCGGCGAGGCGAACGCCTACACCACCGACGCCGAGGACGTGATCAATATCTCCGTCACGGGCGACATCAACGTCGGCTCAGAGCTGCAGATCAGCACCCCGATGAGGATCGAAGGCCCCGGCCCGGAGGACCTCGCCGTCCGCCGGCCCTCAGGGGCATCCGAGTACCGTGTCTTCCTGGTGCAGCCACAGTCCGGCGTCATCGGCGCGACCATCTCGGGGCTACGCATTCAGGGTGGTTCGTGCCAGTGCCAGGGCGGGGGGATGGCGCTAGGGGGCGCGGTCGTCATGACCCTGCGCGAGGTCGATGTCGCCGGCAACCTTGTCCACTCCACTCAAGCTCAGGGCGGTGGCATCTGGGCCGGCAGCGGCGCCTCGCTGCGGGTTATCGACTCCACGGTCCGCAACAACCAGGCGACCGGGGACCCGTTTCCCCCCGGCTATCAGGACGGCGGGAGCGGAGTGGGAGGTGGGATTTTCGCCGGCGGAACGCTCCTCATGCGAGGGTCAACGGTCGCCGGAAACTCCACGGCGGGGGCCAACGGCAAGGACGGCGCCGGCGGAGGGGCGGGCGGCAACGGCGGGAGCTCGTTTGGCGGAGGCATCTACGGATTTGGCGGCTCGACCGGCTCGGGTGGCCTCGTCATCGAGAGTTCGACCATCGCCGGCAACGCTGCGCTCAACCCGGGCGGCGCCGGAGGCGGGACGCCATCCGGTACCCCCGGCCAGGGCCGCGGCGGCGGTGTAATGGTCGCAGCTGGCCGCCACGACTTCAATGGGGTTACGTTCGCCAACAACAACTCGACCCACAATGGCGGCAGCCTCTTCGTCGGCTACAGCACGAACGCCGAGGCTTACCTGGAGAGCACCATCATGGCGGGCAGCCCCGCGTTCCACTGCGACGTGGGGCCAAGCGGGCCGGCCATCATCTCCCAGGGGTTCAACCTCGTGACGGACAACTCGTGCGGCGGCATCGCCGCGGGCCCGAGCCCCCAGCTGGGCCTGCTCGCAGACAACGGCGGACCCACAGAAACCATGGCGCTGCCGAAGTCGAGCCCGGCGATCGACGCCGGCCTCCGGTCCGCCAGCCTTCAAAGCGCGATCGGTGTCACCGTGACGAGCGATATCACCGATCAACGCGGGCTGCAGCGCCCGTTCGACTTCGCTGACGAGCCGAACGCCTCCGGCGGAGACGGCTCGGACATTGGCGCCTTCGAGCTTCAGACGGGGTCAGGGCCGGGCACCAAGTCCATCTCGCTCGAAGCGAAGCCGAAGAAGGTGAAGAAGGGCGACAAGACGACTCTGATCGCGACGGTCGGCCCGTGTCCCGACGCCGTGGGTGAGGAGGTCGAGTTCCAAAAGAAGGCCCCCGGTGGCTACCAGCCCGTAAAGACGCGTATCGCTCCGGCGAGCTGCTCGGTGAGCCTGAAACAGAAGGTCGCGAAGCGAGTGACCTACCGCGCGTTCTCGCCGGAGAGCCCGAGCCTCTCGGCAGCGACCTCGAAGAAGGTCACCGTAGACGTAAAGTGACGCGTTCGCAGGACCGCGACACGGTGTCCTTGCGATCCGCAACCGCGACGTCGTCGCCCTCGCCGCAGCGGAGGCGGTCGATTCCACTCCCTCCGCTCACGCGATCGTCTCCATCGCCACCCGTGAGGAGATCGTCGCCGGCGTCCCCTTTGATCTGGTCGGATCCATCCTGGCCATAGAGGCAGTCGTTTCCGGCGTCGCCGCGCACCTTGTCGTCGCCTCCGCCGGCTCGAATCGCGTCGTTCGATTGGGTTGGGGGGAGTGTCTGCGGCGTGTCATTGCCGTCTCCGCCCCGCTGCGGTAAGAAGCAAGTAGGACCCCTGCCGGCGCCGCCACCGAGGCCGTATGCGTCGCCGACGAAGGAGTAGGGGTAGTCCTCGGGATCGGACCCCATGTTCGCGCACCCGGCTCGCATGTCGTCGCAGACTCTGCTCGTTGCCGTCGGCGTCGGTGAAGTCGAATCGCGAGCGCAGATAGAACGAGAAGAGGTTGCCGTCGTCGTTCAGGTCGACCGCACGGCCCGGGGCGTCGGTTTGCCATCTGTCGCTCAGAAGGCGCCGATCCGCTCCCGACTCACAGCGCTGGCGATTGGCGGCGTCGCTGCACTTGACGAACCGGTCGAACCATGCCGTCGTGTACCAGGCGACGACGTCGCCGCCGCGAAGGGTGGCGGCGCCGAGCGGCTTCGGTCCGGTCGTGTTGCCCGGGATGAACGCTGACTCCTCGTGCGTGCCGCCGCGAATGTTGACCTGCATCGAGTCGACACCGGCATCCCTGTAGGCGAGGAAGCCGGCGTTTCGCGCCTGAGGGTCAGGGTCCGACGTATAGGGAGTCTGGATGATCCCGTAGTCGTTCGAGATCCCGATCGCGGGCTTGGTGATCGGGACCGAGTCCGGGCCGCGAATCGGGGGTGGACGGGCAATCGGGCGCTCCGAACATGCCCTGCGCTGGGAGCAGAAAGGTTGTCGTAGGCGACGATCGCGTCAACGCGCGAATCGATCTGGCCGATGTACGAGACGCCGGCCGCGCCGAGCGAATGCCCGACGATGCCGATCCGGCTCTGGTCGACGAGCTCGTGGAGCGGGTTGAACTCGGCGTTGAAGCCCTCTTCGACGCGCCGCTCCTGCTTCGGAGCGTGCGACGTGCCGATGCCGCCGTTCGCGTTCCCGCAGCTCAGCCGCGGGACGTAAGGCTTCGAAGGCTTCGAGAGCATGAAGTCGAGCGCATCCTCGGTCCCGTCGAAGAACGGCTGTCCTGCCTGCGAGGGCACGCCCTCCTGCTCGTCGGGCGCCTCGCCCGAGACGTCCGAGCGGCTCTGGCCCTGGACGTCGTAGGTGAGGACCACGTAGCCGTGCTTGGCGAGAGTGGCGGCCTGGCCCCAGTAAAGCGTCTCGGGCGCTTGGACCGAGCCCGTCGTGATGACGACGGCCGGCCGGTCCTGCGGGCCCTTCTTCGCGTCGCCCAGACGTTGCCCGAGAGCGTCGCTCCGCTTCGAGCCGTGAAGAGGACCGGCGTTCGGATTCCGGCTCCGCCTCGCTTCCAGTCGTAGAAGCGGACGTCGCCTGCGCATTCGTTGGTCCGGGTCCCGCAGATGTTCGCGAACGAGTCGCTCGGGATCAGTCGCTTGGATCTTCGCGGTCTCGAGCGTTGTTCTTGACGTTCGCCTTCTGCAGGCGAGCTTGGAACTCCGGCGTCGCCGCGATGTGCTGGTAGCGCTCGTTGATCTTCGCGAAGTTCTTCGACTCGAGCTCGGGGTCGAACGCCAGCGCCACAGCGGGCACTGAAAGCCCGGCGAGGCACGCGAGGACCAGTCGCCACCCGGCCGCGCACTGAAGCGACGTCTAGCCCTCGCACCTCCTTCACGCCGACGATTATGAAGGTGGCAGTGTGCGCGCGCGCCACAAGGTGAGGGCGGGGTGAATCCGTCGGGCCTCGCGCCTAGTGTGGGGTGATGGCCAAGAACACGGCATACGTCTGCCAGTCCTGCGGGCACGAGGCGCTCCGCTGGGCCGGGCAGTGCGCCGGCTGCGGCGAGTGGAACACGCTCGTCGAGGCGCCACAGGAGCCCGCGAAGCCCGCGCGGCGTCGGCGCAAGCTCGGCGCGCGCGCAGGGCGCTGCGGCGAAGCCGGTCGCGCTTCGCGACGTCTCGGCGCCTGCGACCGAGCGCCATTCTGACCGGCATCGACGAGCTCGACCGCGTCCTCGGCGGCGGCCTGGTGCCCGGGCTCGCTGGTGCTCTTGGGCGGCTCGCCGGGCATCGGCAAGTCGACGCTCACCGGCATGGCGCTCGGCAACATGGCCGCGGCGGGCCGCCGCACCCTCTACGTCTCGGGCGAGGAGTCGGCGGCGCAGGTGCGCATGCGCGCGCAGCGGCTCGGCGAAGGCGCGCTCGAGCGTGCCCGTGATCACCGAGACGTCGCTCGAGAACGTCCTCGCGACGCTCGAGGCCGAGCGGCCCGACGCTTGCGTGATCGACTCGATCCAGACCCTTCACTCGCAGGGGATGACCGGTGCGCCCGGCTCGGTCGGCCAGGTGCGCGAGGCGGCCAACGCGATCCTCGAGGTGGCGAAGCGCATCGGCAGCGCCGTGATCCTGGTCGGGCACGTGACCAAGGAGGGCGCGGTCGCGGGCCCGCGCGTGCTCGAGCACCTCGTCGACTGCGTCCTCTTCTTCGAAGGCGAGCGCGAGCGCAGCTTCCGCACGCTTCGCGCGCTCAAGAACCGCTTCGGCGCGACCAGCGAGGTCGGCGTCTTCGAGATGCGGGGCGGCGGCCTGGTCGAGGTCGAGGATCCGTCTGCTCGCTTCGTCGGCGAGGCGTCTGCGGCGCCGGGCTCGTGCGTCCTTGTGCTCGATGGAGGGCACGCGGCCGCTTCTGGTCGAAGTGCAGGCGCTGGTCGCGCCGACCGAGATCGTCCCGCCCCGCCGCGTCGCGAACGGGGTCGACCGCAACCGCCTCGCGATGATCCTCGCCGTGCTCGCACGCCACGGCGGGCCCGGGCTGGCGAGCGCTGACGTCTTCGTGAACATCGCCGGTGGCGTACGGGTCGACGAGCCTGGGGCCGACCTCGCAGTCGCGCTCGCCGTCGTCTCGGCCCACAAGGGTGAGCCGCTCGCCGATGCCTCGGGCACGCCGCTCGCATGCTTCGGCGAAGTCGGGCTCACCGGTGAGCTGCGCTCGGTCGGCCACGCCGACCGGCGCCTGGCCGAGGCGCGCAAGTTCGGCCTCGCGCCCGTGCTCGGGCCGGCGGAGCGAGAGCCCATGAAGGGGCTCGCGCCGCAGGCGACGATCCGGGCTGCGCTAGGCGCTGCATTCGGGCGCAGCAGCGCAGCGCGTGCCGCTTGAGCTTGACAAAGCCCTTTCCGATCTATCCACACGGATTTAACTGGTACTTAACTTTCCAGGCGTTTCTGTCATCCTTGATGGAGCGATGGCGCTTCCTCCCGTGGATGAGAAGAATGAGCTGGAAGCGCGACAGGACCCGCGTCTTCTGCGCGCGCTCGACACCGTCGCGCCTGGCACGCCGCTTCGCGAGGGCATCGACAACATCGTCCATGCCCGCACCGGCGGCCTGATCCTCGTCGGGGACGCCGAAGAGGTCTCGTTCATGTTCTCGGGCGGGATCAAGCTCGACGTCGACTACTCGCCGGCGCTGCTCTACCAGCTCGCAAAGATGGACGGCGCGATCGTCCTCGAGCCCGAGACGCTACCGGATCATGTGGGCGAACGTGCAGCTCATGCCCGACCCGACGATCCTCTCGATGGAGACGGGCACGCGCCACCGCACCGCCGAGCGCGTCTCGAAGCAGTCGAAGGCGCTCGTCATCGCGATCTCGCAGCGCCGCGAGGTCGTCTCGCTCTACGTCGAGGGCATCAAGTACATCCTCGAGGACATCCCGAGCGTCCTCTCCAAGGCAAACCAGGGCCTCGCGACGCTCGAGAAGTACCGCGCGCGCCTCGACCAGGTCTCCGCCCGCCTCACCCAGCTCGAGTTCCAGGGCGGCGCCGTCCTCCACGACGTCCTCTCCGTCCTTCAGCGCGCTCGAGCTGGTCACCCGGATGGCCGCCGAGGTCGAGCGCTGGATCATCGAGCTCGGCGCCGAGGGGCGCCTGATCGAGATGCAGCTCGAAGAGCTCGTCCACGGCGTCTTCGCCGAGCGCGCCGCGCTCGTCCGCGACTACGCCGTCGACGACTCCGAGCCCGAGCTCGAGCGCGGCGACCGCTGGCCTCGCCGAGCTCGGCCACCACGACCTCCTGGACTTCGGCCGCCTCGCCGAGCACCTCGGCTACGACCGCAAGACGAACACCCTTGACTTCCCTGTCGTACCGCGAGGCTTCCGCGCGCTTTCCAGCGTGCCGAGGCTTCCCCGCCTGGTGGCTCAGAAGATCGTCGACCGAGTTCGGCGACCTCGAGGCCATCCTCTCCGCCACGGACTCAGATCTGGCGGCCGTGGACGGAGTGGGGGAGGCTCGCGCGACCGAGATCCGCGAGGGCCTTCGCCGAGCCGAAGAGGTCGACGCCGTCGACCGCCAATCATGAGCCAACGAAGCGCCCGCGATGAGCGGGCGCACCCAAAAGGAGGATCCCATTCCTGAACTAGCTACTGAGGAGCCGGTCGAGCTCGAAGAGGAGATCGCGCCGGTCGAGTGCACGTTCGAAGAAGGCGACCACGTCGTCTACCCGCATCACGGGGCCGGAGTCGTGCTCATGAAAGAAGCCAAGGAGCTCCTGGGGGAGACCCGTGACTACCTGACGATCAAGATCCTCCACAACGACATGACCGTGATGGTGCCGTGCGAGAACGCACACCTCGCCGGCCTGCGCCGCGTGATCGATCCCAAGCAGGTCGAAGAGGTCATCGCCGTCCTGACCGGCGAGCTCTCCGACATGCCGAAGAACTGGAACCGCAGGTTCAAGTACAACCGCGAGAAGATCAAGACCGGCAACATCTTCGAGATCGCCGAGGTCGTCCGAAACCTCGCGATCCGCGAGATGGACAAGGGCCTCTCGACCGGCGAGAAGCAGATGTACACGCGCGCGAAGAAGATCCTCGCGTCCGAGTTCATGTACGCGCTCGACAAGGACGAGGAGGGCGCCGAGGAGTACCTCGACGACCTGCTCGAGGAGCGCTTCGCCGAAGCGACCGTCTAGGCGCAGTACCGCGATGAGCGCTGACGCGCTCGCAACAGCCGTGATCGCGGCCGCCGGCTCCGGAGAGAGGCTCGGAGCCGGCGGCCCGAAGGCCCTGGTCGAGGTGGCCGGGCAAGCCGCTTTTGGCCTGGTCGCTTGCTGCGCTGGAGGCGGCCGAGAACGTCGGCGCGGTCGTGGTCGCCGCGCCGCCGGGCCATGAGGAGGAGGTGCGCGCGATGGCCGGCGAGCGCAACGGTGGTCCCCGGCGGCGAGTCTCGCTCCGAATCCGTCGCGAATGCTCTAACGGAGGTTGAATCGGAGCTGGTCGTGGTGCACGACGCCGCGCGGCCGCTTGCGACCGCCGGGGCTCTTCGACGCCGTGATCTCCGAGCTGGCAGGGCGACTACGGAATGCGACGCGCTGGTCGCCGCGGCGCCGGTTGCCGACACGCTCAAGCGAGCCCTTGCGGGCCGGGTGATCGAGACCGTTCCGCGCAGCGAGCTGTGGGCCGTTCAGACGCCGCAGGCGTTCAGGACGGAGGCGCTGCGCGAGGCGCTCGATGCGGACGCCGAGGTGCTCGCCGGCGCGACCGACGACGCGAGCCTGATCGAGGCCGCAGGGGGCGTGGTGCGCATCTTTCCGCTGGGACGAGCCGAACCTGAAGGTCACCACGCGAGCCGACCTCGCCATCGCCGAGGCCTGGCTTCGAAAGTGACCGTAAGGTTGAGCCGCTGTAAGTGGCACAAGTCTTCGGTCGATTCAGCGCTTGCCCGGTAGGCCCGCAGCCTTTCGTCCTTCGTCGCCCGGTGCTTTTCCTTCCGCCGCACGTAGAGCGTGCGCTGGATGAAGAGCACTGTCACGCCCGCGAGCGACGATCAGCGACCAGGTTCAGGCTGAGCTGAACCATCGCGCCGAGCCACTCCTCCGAGTCGCCGAGAGCCGCCGCAACGCCGATGTTGGCGGCGGCCGGGATCGTCGTCACCGAGATGAGGACGCCGACGAGGGCCCCGGACTTGGCGGACGTGAGCGAGAGGATGCCGGCGATGCCCGCCAGGACCGCGACGATCGCCGTGAACTCGTCGGGCTTGCGATGAACTCGGTGAAGGGATGGTTCTGTCTGCGAGAAATCCTCGGGCACGAGGTTGGCGAGCGTCGATGAAGAGCGTCAGCAGGAACGAGGCGGTGATCGCCAGCGGAAAGCCGACCGCAAGCGCGGTGAGCGAGCGCCTGCGCGACGTCTGGGCGCTTGTGGACCAGGGCGACGCAGAGGCCCGCCAGCGGCCCGAACTCCGGGCCGACGACCATCGCGCCGATGATCAGGATGATCTGATCGGTCAGGATTCCGACGGCCGCGATCAGCGTCGCGACGACCATGAACGCCAGGAAGCTGGCCGAGAGCTCGACGTTCTCCGAGGTCCGCGACTCGACCTCCTCCCAGACCACCGCGTCCGACGGCAGTCCCGCCGCCGCCTTCTCGGCCGCGATCGCGACGTCGGAGATCTGCGAGTCGATGTCCTCGATCGCGATCGAGCCGCACTTGTGGATGCCGAGCTCCTTGAGGTCGGCGATCACGACGCTCGCGTCCTCGCGGGCGACGTCGCACAGGATCGCGTGGCCCTCGGGCTTTCGCGCGGCGCCCTCGAGGACGATCACGTTGTAGACCGAGTCCGTCTTCTCGAAGAGCGCGAGCGACCTTCTTGGCCTCGGCGTCCGGCGCGACGATCCTCAGGTGGACCATTGGCTGGCTAGCGTACGCCGCGGTGCTGACCGACTATCACCTCCACCTGCGCCCGGACGAGACCGGCACGCGATGCGTCCGAGTACTTCACGCAGGAGAACGCCGACCGCTACCTGGAGGCCGCGGCCGAGGCGCGGGATCGAAGAGCTGGGCGTCTCCGAGCACATCCATCGCTTCACCGAGGCGCTCGAGATCTGGGATCACCCCTTCTGGCGCGAGAACGCGATCGACGACATGGGCGAGTACCTCGAGTTCGCCCGCTCGGCCGGCCTGCGTGCCGGGATCGAGATGGACTGGGTCTCAGGCCAGCGAGGACCGCATCGCGAACGTGCTCGACCGCCACGACCTCGACTACGTCGTCGGCTCCGTCCACTTCATCCGCGACAAGGCGGTCGACCACGACGCCTACGACGTGTGGGAGGAGATCAACGATCCCGACAAGGTCTGGGCGCTCTACTTCGAGACCTTCGCCGAGGCGATCCAGACCGGGATGTACGACATCTGCGCCCACCCGGACCTCGTGAAGGTCTGGGGCGAGGGGCGGCCCGCGCCCCGGCGCGACCCGCGCTTTCACTACGAGCCGCTCGTCGAGGCGATCGCGGAGTCGGAGACGGCGGTCGAGGTCTCGACCGCCGGGCTCCGAAAGCCGGTCGGCGAGCTCTATCCCGCCGACGCCTTCGCCGAGATGTGCGTCGACGCGGGTGCCGTATTCGCGCTCTCGTAGCGACGCGCACGTGCCCGAGCACGTCGGCTTACGAGTACGAGCGTGCGATCGAGGCGATGCGACGGCTGGGGCGTGACGGAGATCGCGGTCTTCGAGGGCCGGGAGCGGCGCCTGGAGGAGATCGGATGAGCGCGCGCGTCGGCATCGGCTACGACTCCCACCGCTTCGCCGAGGGTCGGGACGCTGATCCTTGGCGGCGTCGAAGTGCCCGCACACGCACGGGCTCGACGGTCACTCCGACGCCGATGTCGTCGCCCACGCGATCACGGACGCCGTCCTGGGCGCCGCCGGACTCGGCGACATCGGCACGCACTTCCCGCCATCGGAGGACGAGTGGCGCGACGCGGACTCGGTCGAGCTTCTCCGCACCGCCGTCGCGATGGTGCTCCGGCTACGTCGTGAACGTGGACGTCGACCGTGATCTGCGAGGAGCCGCGGCTCGGCGAGCACCGCCTCGAGATGGAGCGGATCCTCGCCGAGGCCGTCGGCGCGCCCGTGAGCGTCAAGGCCACCACGAACGAGGGCATGGGCTGGATCGGCCGCGGCGAGGGCATCGCCTGCATCGCGGTCGCCGTCGGTGTGAGGTCGACCTGACACTCGCTACGTGAGCGACAACGAGTGCCTGACACCAATAAGCTTGCGCGCGTGATCTCAGAGCGCTTGGGAAAGGTGCAGGTCGGCTCGCTCGGCCTCCTGCCCGATGTCCCGTTCAACGTCAAGGTCCTGATCGACGCGGGCATCGTCCGGCCGACGCGTCCCGACCGCCTCGCCGGCGTCCTGCGCGAGCTGCGCCGCTGGGGCGCCTCTCCCGCCGCGGGCGCCGCGGCCGCCGCGATCCGCTACCCGGACGAGACGATGATCATCGACGAGCTCGGCGAGCTCACCTTCGCCGAGGTGCACGAGCGCTCGAACAAGCTCGCGCAAGCCTTCGCCGAGCAGGGGATCGCCGAAGGCGACGGGGTCGCCATCCTCGCCCGCAACCACCGCGGCTTCGTCGACACGGTCCTCGCCGTCTCGAAGCTCGGCGCCAACGCGCTCTTCATGAACACGATGTTCTCGGGCCCGCAGCTCGTCGACGTCCTCGAGCGCGAGGATCCCAAGGCCGTCGTCTACGACGAGGAGTTCCTCGAGGTGATGGAGAAGGCCGACGTCGAGCTCAAGCGCTTCGTGGCCTGGGCCGAGGAGGGCGAGACTGACGATCCCACGATCGAGTCGCTGATCGAGGAGACCGACGACGCGTCGGACCTCAAGCCGCCCGAGAAGTCGTCCAAGTTCATCGTCCTCACCTCCGGCACCACCGGCACGCCCGAAGGGCGCTCAGCGCGGCCAGCCCGACACGCTCGGGCCGATCGCGGCGCTGCTCTCGAAGATCCCGCTCAAGGCGCGCGAGACGACGGTGATCGCGGCGCCGCTCTTTCACTCCTGGGGCTTCGCGCACTTCTCGATCGGGCTCTCGCTCTCCTCGACCTACGTGCTGCGCCGCAAGTTCGACCCGGAGGCAGACGCTCAAGGCGATCGAGGAGAACAAGGCGACGGCGCTGATCGTCGTGCCGGTGATGATGCAGCGCATCCTCCAGCTCGACGACGAGGTGATCGACAAGTACGACCTCTCGTCGCTCAAGGCGACCTGCGCGTCGGGCTCGGCTCTGCCCGGCGAGCTCGCGACTGAGTGGATGGACGCGACGGGCGACAACCTCTACAACCTCTACGGCTCGACCGAGGTCGCGTGGGCGACGATCGCGACGCCCGAGGACCTTCGCGACGCGCCGGGGACCGCGGGGCGCATCCCGCACGGCACCGTGCTCAAGATCTACGACGAGGACGAGAAAGAGCTGCCTCAGGGCGAGACCGGCCGCATCTTCGTCGGCAACGAGATGAAGTTCGAGGGCTACACCGGCGGCGGCAACAAGGACATCATCGACGGCCTCCTGAGCTCGGGCGACGTCGGCCACCTCGACGAGGAGGGGCGCCTCTTCATCGACGGCCGCGACGACGAGATGATCGTCTCCGGCGGCGAGAACGTCTTCCCGCGCGAGGTCGAGGATCTCCTCGCCGGCCATGAGGCCGTGGACGAGGTCGCCGTGATCGGCGTCGACGACGAGAAGTTCGGCCAGGCCCTCAAGGCGTTCGTCGTCACGACGTCGTCCGGCTCGCTCGACGAGGACGACGCCAAGAAGCACGTGAAGGAGAACCTCGCCGGCTACAAGGTCCCGCGCGAGGTCGAGTTCATGGACGAGCTGCCGCGAAACGCCACCGGCAAGGTGCTCAAGCGCGAGCTCGAAGAAGGCGAGGATGACGGCGACGGAGACTCAGATTCGACGCCGGCGAGGCCGCGAGAGACGATTCCTCGGACGATTAGCGGGTAGGCGGCGCCGCATGCCACCACGCGGAGTCAAGAAGGGCACCAAGCGTGCCCGCCAGTACGAGAAGATCAAGAAGTCCCAGAAGGATCAGGGCGCGTCCGAGTCCAAGGCCGAAGAGGTCGCCGCTCGGACCGTGAACAAGGAGAAGGCCCGCAAGGGCGAGTCGCGCACGGCGTCGAAGACGTCCACGCAGGACAAGTCGTCGGGGCAGCGCGGAGGCGAGCGCTCGGGCACGAACAAGCCAAGGGCCGCACCAAGGCTCAGCTCATGAACGAGGCGAAGGACAGGAACATCGAGGGTCGCTCCTCGATGTCGAAGGACCAGCTCCAGAAGGCGCTCGCCGGCAAGAAGAGCTGAGGCGCTCAGGCCTCGGCTCGCTCGGCCGCGGCTGCCACGCGCTGCTGGCGCTCGGACTCGACCAGGCGCTTCAGCTGCTGGAGCGAGACGCGGAGGTGCTTCGAGAGTGCTCGGCGCCGAGACGCGCTCGGAGAGCCACCCGGTCAGGCCGCCGCCCGCGACGCCGTACTGGTAGCGAAGCTCGACCCGGGTCGAAGAGTTGCCGACGGCGCGCAGGCGAAAGCGTCCGCGCTGGTCGATGCCGGTGACCGAGCTCCAGGCCAGGTCGTTCGGCTCGTCCCACTCGACCATCTCGATCAGGCCGCCGACCTCGGCCGAGCCGACCTTGATCAGCATCCGCCGCCGCGCGCCGAGGCCGGTGGTCGCCTCGCCGTCGGCGTCCCAGCGGGTGATGCCGGACATGAACCGCTCGTAGCTGTCGAGGTCGGCGAGGTAGCTCCAGACGACGCGCGGCGGCGAGCCGACGACGACGCTTTCCGACAGCCTCATCGCGCTAGCCGATCACGGGGTAGCGCCGCTCGGCGGCGAGGCCGTCGAGCGCTTCCTGCATCGCGCCGGTGACGTGCTCGTAGACCTCGTCGATGTCCGGCTCGTCGCCGAACTGCTCGCGCAGGTGGATGGCGGGGAGCACCTCGCTCGTCATCTTCGCCGGGAGCGGGATGCGCGGCAGGAAGTCGCCGATCGTGAGCCCCCACGGCGGCGCGATCAGGATCGGCAGGACCTTCAGGCGCGCGGTGCGATCGAGGCGAAGGAGCTTCGCGAGCCAGGCGCCGCGGTCGAGCCAGAGCGCGGTCTCCTGCCCGCCGATCGTGACCACGGGGACGATCGGCACGTCCTTTTCGAGCGCGAGGCGGACGAAGCCGCGCCGCCCGCCGAAGTCGATCTTCGAGCTCTGCCAGCTCGGCCGGTGGACCTCCCAGTCGCCGCCGGGGAAGACCAGGACGGCGGCGCCGGCGTCGAGCGCCGCGAGCGCGTTCTCGTGCGACGCGGCGACGGTCCCGAAGCGGCGCAGGAACGGGCCGAGCGGCGAGGCGAGGACCAGGTTGTGGGCGAGCTGGTGGAAGCGGCGCTCGACGCCGAAGTAGGTCGAGAAGGCAAGGGTGAAGAAGATCGTCTCGGGCGACATGTTGCCGCCCGTGTGGTTGCCGACCAGAAGCACCGGGCCCTTCTCGGGCACGTTCTTGAGGTTGCGGACCTCGGCGCGGTACCAGATGGTCGCCATCAGCCACGAGAGCGGCAGGTTCTCGCGGATGTAGTCGGGATCGCGATCGTCGAGGTCGGCCTGGAGCCGCTTCGCGAGCGAGCGCGCGGCTCGGCCGGCGGCGCTTGCCGCGCAAGCCCTGGCCGATCCGCACCGCCTCGCCGGTCGCCCGGCCGACGCTCTCGGCGAGTCCGTCGAGCGGCACGCGCTCGGAGATCTTCGGGGCGCCGCCGTTCGTGCGAGGCGTGGTGCCCGTTCGTCGAGACGTCCGCTGCGGGCTTTGGTGTGAAGGCCATGCGGCGAGTCTATGGCGTGCGCCGACCTAGGATGGGCCGATGCGCGAGGTGAGGATCAAGGACACGCTCTCGGGCGAGGTGCGCGTCGCTCGAGCCTCGCGAGGCCGGCAAGGCCGGGCATCTACGCCTGCGGGCCGACCGTCTACGGGCGGATCCACGTCGGCAACGCGCGGCCCGTACGTCGTCTTCATGCTGCTCGGCCGGCTCCTCGAGCACCTCGGCTACGAGACCACGGTCGTCATGAACGTCACCGACGTGAACGACAAGATCTACGACGCGGCGAAGGAGCTCGGCGTGCCCTCGGCCGAGCATGCGGCCGAGATGACGCGCCTCTACTTCGAGGACACGGACCTCCTCGGCATCGGGCGGCCGGACTCCGAGCCGCTCGCGACCGAGACGGTGCCGGAGATCGTCGAGATGATCGAGGCGCTGATCGAGCGCGAGCACGCGTACGAGTCGGGCGGCGACGTCTACTTCCGCGTGCGGAGCTTCGACGGCTACGGCAAGCTCTCGAATCGCGACCCGGACGAGATGGACCAGGGCGAGGAGGCCGGGACGCAGAGCCTCAAGGAGGATCCGCTCGACTTCGCGCTCTGGAAGGCGCAAAAGCCGGGCGAGGACACGGCGTGGGAGAGCCCGTGGGGAGAGGGGCGGCCCGGCTGGCACATCGAGTGCTCGGCGATGGCCGAGAAGGAGCTCGGCGCCGACTTCGAGATCCACGGCGGCGGCATCGACCTCGTCTTCCCGCACCACGAGAACGAGGTGGCCCAGTCCGAGGGCGCGCGCGATCTGCCGCTCGCCCGGATCTGGATGCACAACGGGATGATCCGGATCGCCGACGAGAAGATGTCGAAGTCGGTCGGCAACATCTTCGGCCTGCGCGAGGCGATCGACGCGCTACGGGCCGAGGCTGTCGTCGCGTTCCTGATCTCGGGGCACTACCGCCAGCCGCTCGAGTTCTCCGACGGCGCCCTGGAAGAGGCGAGCGCGAGGGTCGAGCGGATCCGCAACTTCCTGCGCGAGCCGGCGATGGACGGCGAGGACGACTATCGCGACCGAGCGCGAGGAAGCGCTGCCTCGCGGCGCTTTGCGACGACTTCAACACGCCCGCGCGCGCTCGCGGCGGTCTTCGAGCTGGTCGCCGAGGCGAATCGTCGCGCCGGTGCCGGGTGCGCGCGGCGTCGCTCGAGCGGATGCTGCCCGCTGCTGGGGCTCGAAGCGCTCCTTGCGCCGGACGAGGAAGAGGCCGGGCGAGGAGGCCGAGGAGCTTCTCCGCGAGCGCGATGAGGCTCGCGCCGCCCGCGACTTCGAGCGGGCCGACCGGGCGCGCGACCGCCTCGCCGAGCTGGGCTGGGAGGTCCGCGACTCGGCCGAGGGCTCGAAGCTCGTTCGCCGTGGCTGACGTCGTCTACGGGCGCCGCCCGGTCGCCGAGGCTGAGCGCGGCCGGCGCAGCGTTCTTCGCGTCCTCACCGCGGACGACGTGAGCCCGGAAGAGCTCACGCGCCTCGCGGGCTCGCCCGACCACCAGGGCATCGTCGCCGAGGTCGAGCCGTATCCCTACGCCGAAGCCGATGAGCTGCTCGTGGCGCCCGAAGCCCTGATCGTCGCGCTCGATCAGGTTCAGGACCCGCACAACCTCGGCGCGGTCTGCCGCTCCGCCGAAGCGGCGGGCGCGACGGGTGTCGTCATCCCGGATCGCCGCTCGGCTGCGGTCACGCCGGCGGTCTGCAAGGCATCCGCGGGAGCGGTCGAGCACCTGGCGATCGCTCGGGTCGGGAACCTCGCCGACTGGCTCGCGACGGCGAAGGACCGAGAGGGCCTCTGGGTGTACGGCGCGGCGGCCGACGGAGGCGAGCCCTACACGTCCGTGGATCTCAACGGGCCGCGTCGTCCTGGTGCTGGGGAGCGAGGGGAAGGGACTGCGGCCGCGCGTCGCAGGCGCGTGCGACGCGCTCGTCTCGATCCCGCTCGCGGGGGAGGGCCGCGTCGCTCAACGTGTCGGCCGCGGCGGCGGTTCTGCTGTTCGAAGCGGTCCGCCAGCGCGAGTCATAGGAGGCGGCTCGGACGGACTCCCGAGCCTGCAACGAGAGTTGCATTTCGAGTTCGGGGTTGACAGAACTACGCGGACCTGCATAAACTTACGCGGCAGTAAGGGTGAACTAAAGGTCGAGGTTGAACGGCCGATGGTGATCCTCAGAGATAGGGCGCCCCCGGGGAGGAGTGGCGCCACCGAATTCAACCGAGAGGAATTCGCGTGGCCATTTCACCCACCTCCCATGCAGTGTCGTCGTCCGAAGCCGCGCCCGGCCGTCGCCGCCGCCACCGCTCGCGCGCACCAGATCTGAGGCTCAACCCGAGCTTGATGATCACTACCTCGTCGCCCTCGCAAAGCGTGGCTCGGCCGACGCGTACGACCGGCTGATCCGCCGTTATCGCGGATTCGTCCGGCTCAAGGCATCGTCGTACTTCCTGCTCGGCGGCGACTCCGACGACCTGATCCAGGAGGGCACCGTCGGGCTCTACAAGGCGATCCGCGACTACCGCACCGACCGCGAGTCGAGCTTTCGCAACTTCGCCGAGCTCTGCATCACGCGCCAGATCATCACCGCGGTCAAGACCGCGAGCCGCAACAAGCACGCCCCGCTCAACCAGTACGTCTCGTTCGCCCAGACGCCGGCCGCGGCCGGCGACTCGGACACGACCCTCGAGGAGATCCTGCCCGGTCCGATCTCAGACGATCCCGCGGACCGCGTGATCGCCTCCGAGGAGCTGTCGAGCCTGGTGGCGTGCCTCGGCGACGTGCTGTCTGAGCTCGAGAGCGAGGTGCTCGTCGCTCTACCTCGACGGCTACAGCTACGAGGTGGTCGCCGAGCGGCTCGAGTGCGACACGAAGACGGTCGACAACGCCCTTCAGCGCGTCAAGCGCAAGGTCGCCACGCACATCTCGGGCCGCGAGGTCCTCCTCTAAAGAGGCAAACGTCCCGCGTTACCCCGTATAGCGCGCACTGCGGGACGTTTGCGGCGAGGCCCGCGATACTTGGTGGGAGATTGGCCCGGGTAGCTCAACTGGAGGAGCAGCTGATTTGTAATCAGCAGGTTGCGGGTTCGAGTCCCGCCCCGGGCTCTTGAGCGAGAGCGACATCACCTGGCGCGACGGCGAACGGACGATCCGCTTCGCGACCGGCGCGCTCGCAGGCGCGGCCGAGACGCTCGCTCGACACGGCTGGGACAAGTACGAGCTGTTCTCGACCGAGCGTGCGCTCGCCGAAGCGCCGCCGGCGCCTCGCGGGACGGAGCCGCCCAGGTCACACGAGGTGCGGCCCGGAGCCGGTCAACGAGATCTCGGCGGAGCTGTCAGCGAGGTCGCATCGAGCAGCTCGTCGCCTTCGGCGGCGGTCGCGTGATCGATACGGCCAAGGCGATCGCGGCGGTCAGCGGCGCTCGAGGTGGCGGCGATCCCGACGACGCTCTCGGGCGCCGAGATGACCGCCATCCACAAGCTTCCAGACGGTCACGAGGCCGAGGCGCTCAGCCGACCGGTGCTGGTCATCGCCGACCCCGAAGCCATGACCGCCCAGCCCGAGCGCGAGCGCCGCGCGTCGGCGATGAACGCGCTCGCGCACGCGGCCGACTGCCTTTACACGCCGCTCGCCCATCCCGTGTCGCGCATGGCGGCGCTCGAGGGCGCACGGCTCATCGCCTCGGGACTCGACGACGACCAGCGCCGCCGCGACCTCGCGCTCGGCGCGCTCCTGGCCGGCTACGCGATCGACTCGGCGTCGTTCTCCCTTCATCACGTGATCTGCCAGAGCCTGGTGCGCGTGCTCCGGATCCCTCACGCCGAGACGAACGCCGCGATCCTGCCGCGCGCGATCGAGGCGCTGACCCCCAGAGCGCCCGCCGAGATGGCGGAGCTCGCCGCCGCGCTGGACACCTCGTCGCAGGATGCTGCCAGCCCGAATCGAGGCGCTGGCCGGGCGGCCGCCGGACGCTCGGCGAGATCGGCGCCGACCGCGAAAAGCTCGACGAGGCGCTCGACGTGATCGAGGCCGGGGCGAGCTCGGCATGACGCCCGACACGCCCGATCGCGACGAGCTGCGGCGAATCATCGAAGCCGCCTGGTAACCACGCACGCCCAAGCGTGTAGCCATTCCGATGGAGGATCGTCCGCGAGCCTCGGCGCCGCCGCGCGCCGACGACGTCATCTCGCAGGAGCGCTTCGACGCGTACCACCGCTTCGCGCGCGAGCACGGCACGAACCGATTCGTCTACACCGTCGTCCGCTGCTCTTCCTGCCGTTCTTCCTCGTCTGGTTTCGCCTCGATCGCCAGGGTCGCGAGCACGCGCGCATCAAGGGCGGGCTCATCGTCGCCTCCAACCACCGGAGCTTTCTCGACCCCTTCGTGATCGGCGCGCTCCTGCCCTGGCGCCGCTCGATTCAGTTCGTCGCCAAGGTCGAGCTGTTCGAGAAGCGCTGGCAGGGCTGGATCCTCAGCCGCCTCGGCGCCTTCCCGATCCGCCGCGGCCAGTCGGACGAGACCGCGGTCGAGACCGCCAGGCTCGCGGTCGAGCGCGGCGGCACCGTCGTGATCTTCCCCGAGGGGACCCGGATCCGCCAGGGCTCGCTCGCCCGGCCGAAGCGCGGGGTCGGGCAGGCTCGCGCTCGAGTCCGGCGCGCCGGTGATGCCCGTCGCCGTGATCGGCACCGAGCACGTCCGGCGATGGCTGGAGGATCCGCCCGCGCAAGGTGAGCCTGCGGGCCGGCAGCGCGATGACCTTCCCGCAGACCGAGCGCCCGTCGCCGAGCCTCGCTCAGACGGTCACCGAGCGGATCTGGCCGAACATCGAGCTTCAGTGGGAGTACCTGGGCGGCCTGCCGCCGCTTCGCAAGGCCGCCGTGATCGGCGCGGGCAGCTGGGGCACGGCCGTCGCGGCGCTTCTGGCCCGCGGTGGGCTCGAGGTTCAGCTCGGCACGCGCGACGACGACGAAGGCGGCCGAGATCTCCAAGCGGCGCGAGAACGAGAAGTACCTGCCCGGCGTGAAGATCCCCGAGGGCGTCGAGGTCAAGAGAGCGGCCGACATCGAGCTCGCCGGCTGCGACCTCGTCTGCCTCGCCGTCCCCTCGAAGGCGATTCCGCAGGCGGTCGGCACCTACGCCGACCGGATCGGCTCGCGCGCGGCCGTGCTCCTGCTCTCGAAGGGCCTGATCCAGCCGATGGGCCTGCTGCCCACCGACTACGTCTCCGAGCGGGTCCGCGCCCGCGCGATCGCCTGCCTCGGCGGCCCGGCGCACGCGCGCGAGGCCGCGGCCGGGATGGCAGCCCTCGTCCTCGGCTCCGCCGACGCCGACCTCCGCGTCCAGCTCGGCGAGGTGTTCGACCGCGCCGGCCTCGTCTGCGAGCGCACCGACGACGTGGTCGGGAGTCGAGATGGCGGGCGTGGCCAAGAACGCCGCTGCGCTTGCCGCCGCCGCGGCCGAGCCGCACGGCCTGAACGCGGCGGGCATCGCCGCGGCCGGCATCTGGGACGAGTGCATCGACTACGGCGTCTCGCGCGGCGCGCGGATCGAGACCTTCGCCGGGCTCGCCGGCGTCGGCGATCTGACTGCGACGATCCTCGCGCCCGGGCAGCCGCAACCGCCAGGGCCGGGGAGCTGCTCGGCAAGGGCGTTCCGGCCGAGCAGATCCCGGGCAAGATCGGCCAGGCGTCAGAAGGCCTCGACTCGGTTCCGCTGATCGCCGAGACGGTCGTTCGAGCGGGCATCGATGCGCCGCGCCTGGAGGGCCTCGCGGCGCTCATCGCCGGCGAGATCACGGCCACCGAGTGGATCGCAGGACTGCGCCGCGCCCAGCGAACGCGGAAGGCAGCATGAAGCGCTCGGCGCGCGAAACCGCTAGGCTTGCCCGGTGACTCCGCCGGACACCGGACGCGATCTCCAAGGCGGAGCTCGACCGCGAGTTCTCAGAGCTCTACCGCGCGCACCTTCGCGACGTCTACTCGTACGCGTACTACCGGGTGGGCAACCACCACGACGCCGAGGATCTGACCGAGCAGGCGTTCCTTCAGGCCTACAGGCACTTCGAGCGAGCGCGGCGCGAGTCCGACGGGCGGCCGATGCGCCCGTGGCTCATCCGCATCGCCCACAACCTCGCGTCCAACCTCTATCGCGACCGCTCGCGCCGTCCAGAGGCGAACATCGAGGCGGTCGAGCCGCCGGCTCATCCGCACTCGACCGAGCGCGTGGTCGAGGGGCGCGAGGAGCTGCGGCTGTTGATGCGCAAAGCTCGACGGCCTGCCCGACGAGCGCCGCGAGGCGCTGATCATGCGCTTCGCGCTGGGCATGGACAACCGCGAGATCGCGCGCGCGATGGGCAAGACGGACGGCGCGACCAAGGTGCTCATCCACCGCGCTCTCAAGCAGCTCGAAGAGCTGATGGACGAAGAGCGAGGGGAGGCGCGCGATGAGTGAGCGCGGGACGGATGGACCTGGAAGCGCTCCTCGCCGACGCGCTGCGCCCGATCGAACCGCCGGAGGACCTCGCGAGCCGCGTCGAGACCACGCTGTCGGCGATCACCGAACAGGCCGCGGCCGCGCTCGGAAGCTGGGCGGAGGAGCTCACCGACTCCGAGCTCGAGTCCCTTCGCGACCCGCGGAACTGGGTGCGCCCGGTCGCCGCCGTCGCGGTTGGTGGCGCTGGCCGCCGGCGCCCTGGTCGTCGTCGGCGCCCGCCGTCGCCGCAAGCCGACCGGCCTGCGCGCGAACGCGAGCCGCCTGATCTCCGATCTCGGCGGCGAGCTGCGCCGCTGACCGCCGGTGCGCTAGCTGGTTGCGCCCTCGCGAACGCGTCGCGCGTCTTCGGCGCCTGCGGGCTTCGGTGTAGCGGCGCCCGCCGCCAGGCCCGTCAGGCCGAGGATCAGATGCAGGAAGTTGTCCTCGGTGTTCACCGGGACGGTCGAGAGCAGAGCGCCGAAGCCGTCGTCGACGACGAGGAAGCCCCAGATCGCGATGAAGAGATAGGCGAGCCCGAGCGCCAGCGCGTAGGTCCGCGCGGCGTAAGCCGCAGCGGCTAAGCCCAAGAGGCCGGTCGCGATGTGGATGAGGTTGTGCCAGCCGTTGACGGCGAGGATCCCGAGCACCTCCTCGGACTCCCTCCGCACCGGCTTGCCCGTCTCGAAGCCGGAGCTGTAGAAGAAGCCGAGGATCCCGAGCGACGACGAGAGCTCCGCCGACGAGGGTGGCGTAGAGGCGTGCTGGGGTGGCGTCGCTCATGGTCGTCGAAAAGGCTTCTTGGGCTGCGGTCGCTAGCCCCAATATCTCGGGCGCGGCCGGACGTGATCCGGCTGCAGAGTTGTCTCGCGTATCTATATACGCACACATCCTCCATGAGGCTTGTAGCCCGGCGGCGGGACCCGGGTTGCGGGCCTCAGTGGAATCTTCCCGAGACCCGCACACTGAGACCACTGCATGAAGCGCGATGAGCTAAACAGCACTGGCCGACGAGGACCTGATGGTCCTGGTCGAGCGCAAGGATCCCGTCGGCCTTCGAGATCCTCTACGACCGCCACGGCGGCGCTGCCTACTCGCTCGCCCACCGCATCGTCGGCAGCCCCGAGGCGCGCCGAGGACGTCGTCCAGGAGTCCTTTCTCTCGATCTGGCGAAGCGGCGCCCACTTCGACTCCGCTCGGGGCAGCGTCCGCTCGTGGACGCTCGGCGTCGTCCGCAACCGCTCGATCGACGCGCTTCGCCGCCAGTCCGGCAAGGCGCCCAAGCTCGACTTCGACGACGACGCGACGCTCGAGGCGCAGGACTCCGGCGAGCTCACGGACGCCGAGGCGATCCGCCGCGACACCGCGCAGCGCGTCCGTGGTGCCCTCCGCGAGCTTCCCGACGAGCAGTCCGAGGTGATCGGCCTCGCCTACTTCGGCGGCTTCACCCACTCGGAGATCGCCGAGATGCTCAGCATGCCCCTCGGTACCGTGAAGGGCCGGATGCGACTTGGGCCTCGAGAAGGTCCGGCTGCTCCTCGCGGAGGGCATGGGCATCCGCGACGCGTCGGAGGCGCTGCCATGAGCGACCACCGCGAATATCGCGACGAGCTTGCCGCCTACGCGCTCGGCGCGCTCGACACCGCGAGAAGCTCGAGGTCGAGCGCCACCTCGCCGGCTGCGAGGAGTGCCGCGAGTACCTCCTGTGGCTCGACCCGGCGGTCGACCTTCTGCCCGCCTCGGTCGAGCCGCTGAACGCCGCCCGCCAGCGCTCAAGCGCTCGCTGATGGGCGCGGTCGAGGCCGACCTCAAGGCCGAGCGTGCGCGCCGAGCGCGACCGCAAGCGCTCCGAGCGCGGCCTCTGGGGGACGATCTGGAGGCCCGTCACCGCCGGCGTCCTCTCGCGTCGTCCTGGTCGCCGGCGTCGCCGTCGGGTACGCTCCTCGGCGGCGACGACCCGGAGAGCAGTCCTTCGAGGCCGAGAGCCTCGCCCAGATCGGCCCTGAGATGGAGGCGACGCCTGGAGGTCCAAGGCGACGAGGGCACGCTTCACGTCGTCAAGCTGCCGGGCCTGCCACCCGACAAGGACTACCAGGCGTGGATCCAGCGCGACGGCGACATGGAGCCGTCGAGCACCTTCGACGTCCGCGAGGACGGCGAGGTGGCGATCGACGGCTCGCTCGAGGGCGCCGACGGCGTCTACATCACGCGCGAGCCCGAGGGCGGCTCCGAGGAGCCGACGCGAGCCGATCCGATCATGGGCGTCGAGCTGTCCTGAGCACGCGAGCTCGTCGGACCTCGCGAGTAGATTCGCCCGCCGATGGCCACCTGCTACCGGCATCCGGGTCGCGAGACCAACGTCGCCTGCTCCAACTGCGGGCGGCCGATCTGCCCCGACTGCATGACCTCGACGCCGGTCGGCATGCGCTGTCCCGAATGCGCGCGCCAGAAGACGAAGGTCGTCCGCGCTCCCGCGGGATTCGCGGCGGCGCGCACCCGGTGACCATCGGCCTGATCGGCCTCTGCGTCGCCGCCTTCGTCGCGCAGGTCGCGGGCGGCATGGGCATCGGCGACGGCAGCCCCGCCGGGCACCGTGACCGTCGACTACGGCCTGATCGGCTTCGGCGACCGGCGCAGCGCGGCCGCAGACCGCTGATCGGCGTCGGCGAGGGCGAGTACTACCGGATCATCACCGGCGGGCTTCCTCCACTCGGGCGCTCATCCACCTCGGCCTCAACATGCTCGCCCTGTATCTTCCTCGGCGCGCTGCTCGAGCGCGCGATCGGCGCGTGGCGATTCGCCGGGATCTTCTTCGTCTCGCTCATCGGCGGCTCGCTCGGCGCGCTCATCCTCTCGCCCGAGGACCTGACCGTCGGCGCCTCGGGCGCCGTCTTCGGGCTCATGGCGGCGGCCTTCATCGAGGCCCGGGACCGCGGGCTTGACGACGTCGCGTCGCAGATCGGCTTCTACGTCGTCATCAACCTGGTCTTCACCTTCAGCGTCCCGAACATCTCGATCGGAGGTCACCTCGGCGGCCTGGTCGCCGGCGGCGTGCTGACGCTGCTCCTGGCCCAGGTCCGGCGCTCGAGTCGGCGCGGTCGCAGCCGGCCGAGATCGGCGCGATCGTCGTGCTGGGAGTCGCGCTCGCGGTCGGCTGCGTCGTCGCCGGTAACGCGGCGGTGCCATAGCTCAAGGCTCTAAGAGCCGGCGGAAACGCGAGGCCTTCCGGGGCCGCCGCGAGGTCGGGGTGGAGGAGGTGCGCGAGAAGCTCGACGCCGTCGACCAGGCGCGGGCCAGGTCGCGAGAACGACGAGGCGGCGTCGACCGCCCAGACGCCTCGGTCGCGCCGAGGTCGCCAGCTCCTCGCGTGGTCGAGCGCCTGCTCGGCCGCCTCGTCGGCGTAGAGGCCGCAGGGCATCACGACCGCGACGTCCGCGCTCGGCGCGCTCGGAGCTCGTCCCACGTCGCGGTGCGGGACTTCGACGCCCGCCTCGCCGAGGGCGTCCGTGCCACCGGCGCATGCGATCATCTCCGGCACCCAATGGCCGCCGATGAACGGCGGGTCGAGCCACTCGAGCGCGACGACGCGTGGCTTCGGCGCGCCGTCGACCGTGCGCTCGCACCGCTTCCAGGCGCTCGTCGGAGCTCGCGCTCCGAGGCGCTCGCCGCGCTCGGCACGCCGCAGGCATCGCCCAGCCGGACCAGGTCGCGCAAGCACCTCGTCGAGGGTCTCGGGGTCGAGCGAGAGCACGCCGGGCTCGCCCGGCAGGGTGCCGGCGACCGTAGCAGACGTCGTCGTATGAGACGGCGCAGACGGCGCACAGGGCCTGGGTCACGATCAGGTCGGGCTCGAGACGCTCGAGCTCGTCTGGAATCGAGGCCGTAGATCGCCTCGCCCTTGGCGGTGAGCTCGCGGACGGCCGCGTCGATCTCGGCGGGAGCGAGGCCCTCAGGGATCTCGCTGCGGGTCAGGCGCGGACGCTCGAGCGCCTCGAGAGGCCAATCGCACTCGTGCGTCACCGCGACCACCTGGTCGCCGAGGCCGAGGGCGAAGAGCGCCTCCGTCGCTGACGGGACGAGGCTCGCGATCTCTTAGCGCCGATTCAAGGTTGCCTCGACTATAAGGTTGGCCAGATGTCAAATGAGCGCCCCCGGCGCGAAAGAAGCAGGTATTGGAAGTGACGCAGAAGCTCGATGACTCGGAGATCGAAAGCCGCCTCGCGGATCTCGAAGGCTGGGAGCGCTCCGGCGACGCCATCCGCAAGGACTTCGAGCGCAACGACTTCGTCGGCTCGGTCGACTTCGTCAAGGCGATCGTCGAGCCCGCTGAGGAGATGGGCCATCACCCGGACCTCTCGATCTCGTGGGACACGGTCGAAGTGACGATCACGACCCATTCCGAGGGCGGCCTCACCGCGAACGACTTCGAGCTCGCCGAGCGCATCGATGGCCTCGCCTGAGGTCGAGCGCGCGGTCGCGGACCAGATCGCCTTCCTGAACCGGCACCTCGCAGTGGACGCAGCTCCTCCACGTCGTCGGCACGCGGCCGAACTTCGTGAAGATGGCGCCGGTGATCGCGGCCTGCCGCGAGCGCTTCGGCGAGGACGCGAACGTGGTCGTCCACACCGGCCAGCACTACGACCGGGCGATGTCGGACGTCTTCTTCTCCGAGCTCGGCGTGCCGGAGCCCGACCACATGCTGGGCGTCGGCTCGGGCTCCCACGCGAGCAGGCCGCGCGCGTGATCGAGCGCCTCGAGCCGGTCCTTCGCGAGGAGCGCCCCGACCTGGTCGTCGTGCCCGGCGACGTCAACTCGACGCTCGCGGCGGCGCTCTGCGCCGAGCACGCTGGGGATCCCGGTCGCCCACGTCGAGTCCGGCCTTCGCAGCTTCGACCGCGAGATGCCCGAGGAGATCAACCGGATCGTCGTCGACCACCTCTCGGAGCTCCTGTTCCTCCACTCGGCCGAGGCGACCGAGAATCTCGCGGCCGAGGGCTCGCCGCGCCGAGCGGGCGCACTTCGTCGGCAACACGATGATCGACACGCTCGCCGCGCTCGAGGACGCGATCCGCGCGCGCGACGCGGCCGGCGGCGCTCGGGCTCGAGCCCGGGTCATACCTCCTCGTCACCCTTCACCGCCCGGCGCTCGTCGACGGTCCGCTCCTGGCGCGAGGCGATGAGCGCGCTCGGCCGAGGTCGCGCCGCGAGCTGCAGGTCGCTCTTCCCGGTCCATCCGCGCACCCGCGCGCGCCTGGAGGAGCTCGGGCTCGACGCGCAGAGAGGGCGTCACGCTCGCCGAGCCCGCCGGCTACCTCGACTTCCTCTCGCTCGAGGCCGACGCCGGGGCGGTCCTCACCGACTCGGGCGGGATCCAGGAGGAGACGACGTGGCTCGGCGTCCCCTGCTTCACCCTGCGCGACAACACCGAGCGCCCGGTGACCGTCCGGGCGGGCACGAACACGCTGCTCGGCCTCGATCCCGGGCGGATCGCGGAGATCCCGGCGCTCCTCGGAGCGGCGAACGGCATCCCCGCAACGTCCGGATTTATGGGATGGCCAGGCGGCCGAGCGCATCGCTGCGGTCATCGCCGATTGGTAGCTTCCGCGGCGATGGCGCTTCCTTCGCTGATTCCCAAGGACAACGTCTTCTTCGACCTCTTCAACCGGTCGGGGCAGAACGGGCTGCGCTCGGCGCGGATGCTGCTGGAGATGCTCGAGGGCTGGCCGGCCTCCGAGGGGCTCGCCCGCGAGATCCTGCTCGCCGAGCAGGAGGGCGACAAGATCACCCACGAGCTGATCCAGCGCCTCAACTCGACCTTCGTCACGCCGATCGACTCCGAGGACATCTACGGCCTCGCCTCGGCGCTCGACGACATCGTCGACTACATCGAGGAAACGTCGGACTTCATGGTCCTCTACAAGATCGAGGCGCCGATGGAGCAGGCGGTCGGGATGGCGGACGTCCTGGTCAAGGCGTGCGAGCAGCTCGCCGATCGCGCTCGAGCACCTGCGCGGCTTCAAGGATCTCGACGCCTACCTGATCGAGATCCACCGGCTCGAGAACGAGGGCGACCGCCTCTACCGCGACGCGGTCGCGTCGCTGTTCGCCAACGGCATCGACCCGATGGTCGTGATCCGCTGGAAGGACCTCTTCACGGTCCTCGAGACGCGCCGTCGACGCCACGGAGACCGCCGCCCACATCATCGAAGGAATCGCGATCAAGAACGCCTAGGACAGGCGCCGGGCTATGACAGAAGCCGATGTAATTCTCTACATCGTGGTCGGGACGGCGCTCGCGTTCGACTTCACGAACGGCTTTCACGACACGGCGAACGTGGTCGCGACCTCGATCTCGACGCGCGCGATGTCGCCGCGGATCGCCGTCACCTATGCGGCGATCCTCAACTTCGCGGGCGCGTTCATCTCGCTCGAGGTCGCGGCGACCGTCGCGGAGGACGTCGTGGTCGGCGACGTCATCACGCCGACGATCGTCTTCGCGGGGCTGGTCGGCGCGATCGCCTGGAACCTCACCACGTGGTACTTCGGCCTACCGTCGAGCTCGTCCCACGCGCTGATCGGCGGCGTCGTCGGCTCGGCGTTCGCGGCCGTCGGCAGCGAGGCGGTCCTCTCCGACGGGGTGATCGGCAAGGTCCTCGTTCCGGCGATCATCGCTCCGATCGTCGCCTTCATCGTCGGCGGCCTCGCGATCGTCGTCTGTTACCGGATCGTCGGCCGGCAGCGGCCCGGGCCCGGTGACGCGCGGCTTCCGGCTCGGGCCAGGTGGTCTCGGCGGGATGCTCGCGCTCGCCCATGGCACGAACGACGCTCAGAAGACGATGGGCGTGATCGCGCTCGCGCTGATCGCCAACGGCAGCCTCGACACCGGCGTCGGATCCGCCGACCTGGGTGATCGTCTCGGCCGCCACGGCGATCGCGCTGGGCACCTACATGGGCGGCTGGAGGATCATCAGGACGATGGGCACGCGCATCATCAAGATGGACGCCGCTCAGGGATTCTCGGCGCAGGGCGCCGGCTCGGCCGTGATCCTCGCCTCGAGCCACTTCGGCTATCCGCTCTCGACGACGCAGGTGATCGCCGGCGGCGTGATGGGCGCGGGGGCGGCCAAGCGCGTCTCCGCCGTGCGCTGGGGCGTCGCGGGCAACATGGTCGACCGCGTGGATCCTGACGTTCCCGATGGCCGCGGCGATCGGCGCGCTCACCTACGGCGTGACCCAGATCTTCGGCAACGAGCGTCGTCGGGCCGGTCCTGATCTTCGCCGGCGGGCTGGTCCTGTCCGTCATGGCGTTCGTCCGCCGCTCCAGGACGCCGGTGCCGGCATGAGCGTGCTCGCGACGATCGTCGACTGGAGCGCCCTCGGGCCAGACCGTGCTCGCCGCGCTCCTCTCCGGCGTCGGCGTGGCGTTCACGTTCTCCCTCGGGATCCTCGGCGTGGCGCGGTTCACGGACGGCTCGCGCGAGCTCGGGCTGCTCGGCACGATCGCGCTTCGGCGCTGCTTGCGCGTGTTCGGCATGGCTCGCGACGCGTCGCGCGCGATCGTGTTCGGCGTCATCGTCATGACCTCGAGCTAGACCGCCGGCGTTCGGTCGCGCGTAGGATTCGAGCGGCGTGAGGGCCGCTCGCAACATCGCGATCATCATGCTCCTGGCGCTGATCGTCGCCGAGGTGCCCGGCGGCGGCGACGTCGCCGACGGGATCTTCGCCGCGCTCACGATCGTCTTCATGGTCGCGATCGCCGCGACCGGCTACTTCGCGCTACCGCCAGAACCGCTTCGCCTACATGACGCTGCCCGACCGAAGCCGCGGCGTCCTCCTCGGCTCGCGCCGGTGCGATCGTCCTCGTCATCGCCGGGCGCGGACGTGGTCGTGGACTGGGCCGGCGGCGTCTTCATCCTCCTGGCCGTGCTCGGCCTCGGCGCTCTACGCGATCTTCACCGTCGTGATGGAGGCCCGCTCGGTCTAGGCGCGACCCGAGCGCGTCTGCCTGTCTCGGCGACTGAATCGGCACAGCTGCGGTCACCCACGCGCGCGCTCGTCGCGCCTAGCGTCGCCGGCGATGAGACGCGATGGCTCCGAGCGAGGCGCAGGCGTCGGCCGAGCTGGTCGCGATCGTCCCGCTCCTGCTCGTCGAGCGCGGTGGCGCTCGCGCAGGCGCTGGTCGCGGGCTGGGCGCTCCTCAGCGCCGGCGAGGCCGCTCGCTCGGCCGCGCGGATCGCGCACGTCGGCGGCGACGCGGAGGCGGCGGCCGAGCGAGGCGCTGCCCGATGCTGCTCGAGCCGGCGAGATCGAGTCGAGGGCGCGAGGTCCGGGTCGAGGTCCAGCGCCCCGGCGCTCCTTCCTGGCGTTCCCGAGATTCCGGTCGCGGCGTCGGCCGCGCTCGACCCGGAGGGCGGCGACCGTGAGCGCGCTAACGGCAGTGCGCCGCGCTCGCGCAGGCCAGCGCGGCCAGGCGTCGATCGAGCTCCTCGCGACGGTCCCGGCGATGGTCCTCGGCGCGATGATCGCGCTCCAGCTCGCGATCACGGGCTACTCGCTTCACCTCGCCGACGGGGCGGCGGAGGCGGGCGCGCTCGCGCTCGCCGCCGGCACGGACCCGAGGCGGCGGCCGCTTGCGGCGCTGCCGGGCTGGGCGCGGAGCGGGTGGACGTCGAGCGTCGAGGGCGGCCAGGTCGAGGTCGCGGTTCGCCCGCCGGCGCCCGCTGCCGGCGATCTCCGACGCCCTCGAGGTGAGCGCGAGCGCGTGGGCGCGGAGCGCGGATGGCGGCTGAGCGACGCCGCTCCTCGTCGCCGTCACCGCGCTGCCCGGCGCCGACGGGCGGCGCCGCGACCGCCGCGGCGCTCGGCGTCGCGATCGCGCGGCGCAGGCGTCGACGAGCCGCTCGGCGTGGTCGTGGTCGACGCCGAGGCGAGGCACGCCGGCGGCCCGACGCTCGTCTCGTCCGGCGCCGCCGGCGCTCGAGTCCGAGGCTCGCGCGGTGTCGTCCCGGCCGCGGCGCGCGGCGACGCTCTGCGCGGTCAGCGCGCCGCGGAAGTCGCACCTCGCCGACGCGCTCGACGCTGTGCCGCGCGTGCCGGCGCCGCCGCGGTCGTCGTCCATGCCGCGCCCGCAGCTGTGGCGAGAGCTGGTCGACGCGGGCGAGGTCGGCGCGGCGGTGCTGCGCGCCGACGCGACAGGGACGCGCTCGCTCGACGGCGATCGCCGCGCGCGAGCTGATCGCCGCCGGCATGCCGACGGGCGTCGTGCCGCGCCCGCCCGGGCTCGTCGCCGACGCGCCGGGCCCTTGCCGGCATCGAGCCCGGCGGTGACCTCGGCGCGCGCGCGGCGCGCCTCGCGCGGCGGCTTCTCGCGCGCGCAGGGCGGCCAGGCGATGCCGATCACGCTCTTCCTCGCGCTGGCGACCGTGGTCGCGGGGTGCTCCTCGCGATCGCTGGGCGCGGCGGCAACCGGCGCGTCGCGCTACCAGCGCGCGGCCGACCTCGCCGCGGTCTCGGCCGCTCGGTCGATGCGCGACGACCACCACCGGCTCTTCCTCCCGGCGACGCTTGCCGAGCGGGGTGCCGAACCCGGCGCACCTGAGCGACGCCGAGTACCGGCAGCGCGCGACCGCCGCGGCGCGTCGAGGCGGCCGAGCGAAACGGCGCAGGCGAGGTCGCGACGCAGCGTGACGTTCCCGGGCGCGACCTTCGCGCCGACGCGGGTCCGCGTCGAGCTGGCAGCGCGACCCCGGCGTCGCCGGCGAGCGAGACCGAGGCCGAGGTCGAGCGTGAACGCGGTCGCCGAGGCGTATCCCGCCGCCGCCGCGTCGCCGCCGTCGGCGCCGACGGTTGCGGCGGGCGGCGGCTACTCGGGCCCGCTCGCGACGCGACAGGGCGAGGGGATGCGCCCGGACGTCGCGCAGGGCGTTCGACGCGATGGCCGCCGCCGCGGCGCGCGAGCCGGCCACGCCCTGCTCGATCAACTCGGCGTTTCGCTCCGACGCCGAGCAGGCGGCGCTCTTCGCGGCCAACCCCGACCCGCGCATGGTCGCCCGGCCGGGCACGTCGCTTCACCGCTGCGGGACCGAGCTCGACCTCGGTCCCGCCGTCCGCCTACGGCTGGCTCGCCGCCAACGCGCAGCGGTTCGGCTTCGTCCAGCGCTACTCCTGGGAGGCGTGGCACTACGGCTACACGCGCGGGCCGGCGCCGTGCTCGGACGCGGGCGACCGCGTCGCGCGCTGGCGCCGCGGCGGCGGAGACGGCGCGAGCTCGGAACGGCGCTGCCCTCCTTCGTCCCGGCGCGGTTCCGCGAGCCGATCGCGCGCGCGGCCTCGCGCTGGAACGTGCCCGGCAACGTCCTCGCGGCGCAGCTCCTCGCCGAGTCGAACTTCAACCCGCTCGCCGTCTCGCCGGTGGGCGCCAGCGGGATCGCCCAGTTCATGCCCGGGACCGCCGCCGCCTACGGGCTTCGACGATCCGTTCGACCCCGACGAGGCGATCGACGCGCAGGCGCACCTGATGTCCGACCTCCTCGAGCAGTTCGGCGACGTCTCGCTCGCCCTCGCCGCCTACAACGCCGGCCCGGCGCCGGTCGCGGCGTGCTCGTGCGTTCCGCCCTACCCGGAGACCCAGGCCTACGTGGCGCGGATCCTCGGCCTGATGGGCGGGGTGGGGGCGATCGCGCCGCCGGCGCTCGAGGTGCGGCTGGTGGGCTAATAGGTCTGCGGCCGCCGATGGACCTTCCAGTCACGATCAGCGGCATCGACGGGATGCAGGAGCTCGTCGGCCAGACGATCGGCCCGACCGAGTGGCGCGACGTCACCCAGGCCGACATCGACACGTTCGCCGACCTCTCAGGCGACGATCAGTGGATCCACGTCGACGTCGAGCGCGCGAAGACCGAGAGCCCGTTCGGCACCACGATCGCCCACGGCAACCTGACGCTCGCGATGATCGACGGCTTCCGCATCCAGCTCATCAAGGTCGAGGGCGTGAAGCTCGGCGTGAACATGGGCTGGAACAAGGTCCGCTTCCCGGCGCCCGTTCCGGCCGGCTCGCGCGTGCGCGCCACCGCCGAGTTCATCTCGATCGACGAGCTCGACGGCGGCTGGTATCAGTCCGTCACGAAGTTCACCCTCGAGGGCGAGGGCCAGGAAAAGCCCGTCTGCGTCGCCGAGTCGGTCGGCCGCGCGCTCGCCGGCTGACGAGCGCGCTACCGGCACGACGTCCTACTCGACCGTGAGGTCGCCCTCCATGCCGGCGTCGCGGTGGCCGGAGACGGAGCAGTAGAAGATGTAGTCGCCGGGCTCGAGCTCGACCGTCGGCCGATGGTCGTGTCCTCGGTGATCGACTTCGGTGCCGCCGAGGTCGCCGTCGGGGCCCTCGATCTGGACGTCGTGAGGGAGTCGACGACGGGTTGTCGAACTCGATCGTCACCGTCCCGGCCTCGGTCTCGGCGGACGTCCTCCTCGTAGGCGAGGCTGCCGTCCTCGGCCGCGGTGAATGAGACGTGCTGCCGCCGCCGGAGCTGGCGGTGTCCTCGGTGGTGGTCTCCTCCGTCGTGCTCGCCGAGTCGTCCGAGGACTCCTCATCGTCGTCGCCGCAGGCGATGAGGCCGAACGGCGCGATCGCGGTGATCGCCAGGGCGATCGAAAGCTTCTTCTTCACGAGCAGATCCTTTCTCGGGGGACAGCAGTCTAAGTCTGAGCGCGCTGCGAGCGGTTCGGCGACGGCTGCATGCCCTGCCTAACCTTGAACACATGGCCGAGATCGAGATCACGCAGGAGCTCGAGCCGGCGAAGGGCGCCTCGATCGCCGAGCAGCGCCGGGCGCTGCCGGACGAGCCGGGCGTCTACATCTTCCGCGACTCGGAGGGCAAGGTCCTCTACGTCGGCAAGGCGCGCTCGATCCGAAAGCGGGTCGGCGGGCACTTCTCGGGCAAGACGCGGACGCGCGCGATGACCGAGCAGGCGGCGTCGATCGAGTTCCTGGTCACCAACACGGAGGCCGACGCGCTGCTCGCCGAGCAGCAGTTCATCAAGCGCCACCGGCCGACCTACAACATCCGCCTGCGCGACGACAAGTCGTATCCCTACATCGCGATCTCGCTCGACGAGGAGTTCCCGCGCGTCTACTTCACCCGCGAGCGCCACCGCTCGGCGCGCCTCTACTTCGGCCCGTACTCGAACGCGAAGCGGACGCGGGAGACGCTCGAGATCCTCGGCAAGCTCTTTCAGTACCGCACCTGCGACGGGCCGGAGCCCGGCCGGCGCTCGGGCGTGCCCTGCCTCGACTACTACATCAAGCGCTGCCAGGCGCCCTGCGTCGGCTACATCGACCGCGAGGAGTACCGGCGGAACATCGACGCGATCTCGAGCTTCCTCTCCGGCCGCTACCGCGACGTCGAGCGCGACCTCGCGCGCAAGATGGAGGAGGCCTCGGCAGACGAGGAGTTCGAGCGCGCGGCCGTCTACCGCGACCGGCTCGAGGCGGTGCGCTCGCTCATGGAGCGCCGCAGCGTGGCGGGGGAGGCCATGGACAACGCCGACGTGATCGCGGTCGCGACCGAGGACGACACCGCGAACGCGCAGGTCTTCCAGGTCCGCGACGGCATCCTCGCCGAGCGCCAGAGCTTCTACATGACCAACGCCGGCGACCGCGACGAGGGCGAGGTGATCGAGGAGTTCGTCGCCCAGTACTACTCGGCGGCGCCGTCGATTCCGCGGCTGGTGGTGGTCGGCGAGGCCGTGCGCGAGCGGACCGGCGTGCTCGCCGACGCGCTCGCGATCCGGCGCGGCGGCACCGGTCGAGGTCCGCGCGTCCGAGCGGGGCGAGTTCCGCCGCGTCCGCGAGCTCGCCGAGCGGAACGCCCGCCTCGCGCTCAAGCAGGACAAGCTCCGCTCCGAGCGCCGCCGCTCGCAGCGCGTCGACGCCGTCTCCGCGCTCCAGGAGGCCCTGCGCATGGACAACCTGCCGATCCGCATCGAGGGCTTCGACATCTCGAACATCGGTGGCGAGCACACGGTCGCCTCGATGGTCGTCTTCGAAGGCGGCGCGCCCGAAGAAGTCCGACTACCGGCGCTTCCGCATCCGCGGGCGACCGCACCGGCGGCCCGACGACTTCGCCTCGATGAACGAGGTGCTCTCGCGCCGCGTCTCGCGGCTGGTCGAGCAGGACGACCGCTCGCCGCACGACGCCGAGCGCGACCCGAGCTTCGCCGTCGATGCCCGACCTGATCATGATCGACGGCGGCAAGGGCCAGCTCTCGTCGGGGATGAAGGCGATCGGCACGCTCACCGACCGCGGCGTGACGGTGATCAGCCTCGCCAAGCGCCTCGAGGAGATCTACGTGCCCGGCCGCTCGGCGCCGCTCGAGATCGAGCCCGACTCGCCGGCGTCGCACCTGCTCCAGCGCGTGCGCGACGAGGCGCACCGCTTCGCGATCGACTTCCACCGCAACCGCCGCGACAAGGCGATGACGCGGTCGCTCCTCGACGAGCTGCGCGGCGTCGGCCCGGCCCGAAAGCGAGCGCTGATGAGCCACTTCGGCTCGCCGGAGCGGATCGTCGCCGCCACGCGCGAGGAGATCGAGGCCGTGCCCGGCATCCCTGGCAAGATCGCCCGCGACATCCACCGCCAGCTGAACAAGTCCGGATGAAGCCCGCAGCCCGAGCTCTTTCCCGAGCCGGTCGAGCTCTGGGTCATCACCGGCTACTCCGGGCGCGGGCAAGTCGGAGGCGATCGCCGCCTTCGAGGACTCCGGGTTCTTCTGCGTCGACAACCTGCCGCCGCGGATGATCGGCTCGCTCGGCGAGCTCTTTCGCCACGAGGGCTCGATGGTCCGCCACGCCGCGGTCGTCACCGACGTGCGCGGGCGCGGGTACTTCGACGACCTGCAGGCGGTGCTCTCAGAGCTCGACCACGACGGCCTCGAACCTCAAGGTCCTCTTCCTCGAGGCGGGCGAGGAGACGCTGATGGACCGCTTCAAGGAGACGCGCCGGCGGCATCCGCTGGCGCCGGACGGCCGGATCATCGACGGGATCCGGGCCGAGCGAGAGGTCCTGGGGCCGCTGCGCGAGGCCGCCGACGTGGTCGTCGACACGTCGGATCTCACCGGAGCGATGCTCCGCCGCCGGATCGCGAACGAGCTCCTCGGCCCCAAGGACGAGCGCCGCCGCCTTGCGCTCACGCTGCTCACCTTCGGCTTCAAGAACGGCCCGCCGCGCGACGCGGACCTGATGTTCGACGTCCGCTTCCTGCCGAACCCGCACTACCGCGAGGACCTGCGGCCGCTCACCGGGATGGACGCGGCGGTCGTCGAGCACGTCGAGTCGGGCGACCTCGCCGCCGAGTTCTACCGCCGCGTCCTCGGCCTGCTCGACTTCCTGCTGCCCGCCTACGTCGCCGAAGGCAAGAGCCACCTCACGATCGCGATCGGCTGCACGGGCGGGCGCCACCGCTCGATCACGGTCGCGAACCGGATCGCCCGGCACCTCGCCGGACCGCGACGAGATCGCGGTGCGAGTGGTCCACCGCGACACGCGCGTGGACTGACGACGCGCTCGCAGCCGCGACGGCGTGCGAGGGCGATTCACCACAATGGGCGCCGTGAGCGGCGCAATCGAGATCAGGGGGCTTCGAAGTCGTACGGCGACAAGAGGCCGTGCGGGGCATCGACCTCTCGGTGAAGCCGGCGAGGTCTTCGCGTTCCTGGGCCCGAACGGCGCCGGGAAGACGACCACGGTCGAGATCCTCGAGGGCTATCGCGAGCGGATCGGCGGCGAGGTCGAGGTGCTCGGAATCGATCCGAGCACGGCGGATCGCGCCTGGCGGGAGCGGATCGGGATCGTCCTGCAGGAATGCCGAGTCGAGCCGCTTCTCATCGGTGCGCGAGACGCTCGACCTCTACGCCGGCTACTACCAGCGCCCTCGCGACGTCGACGAGACGATCGCCCTCGTCGGGCTCGAAGGCAAGGCCGACGAGCGCGCCGGCAAGCTCTCCGGCGGCCAGCAGCGCCGCCTCGACGTCGCCGATGGCGCTGATCGGCGACGCCGAGCTCCTCTTCCTCGACGAGCCGACCACCGGCTTCGACCCGTCCGCGCGCCGCCAGGCCTGGGAGGTGATCGCGAGCCTTCGCGACCTCGGCAAGACGGTCTTCCTCACCACCCACTACATGGACGAGGCGCAGTTCCTCGCCGACCGGTGGCGATCATCCGCGACGGGCTGATCGTCGCCGAGGGCGCCCGCACGAGCTCGGTGGCCGGGCGGAGGCCGCGTCGAAGATCGCGTTCGCTCTGGCCGCAGGACGCACCAGCTGCCGCCGGTGCGACGGCAATGCGACGCGGGGCAAGGGCTTCGTCGAGATCACGACCACGAGCCGACCCGGACGCTTTACGAGCTGACGGGCTGGGCGCTCGAGCGCGGGGAGCGAGCTGCACGGGCCTCTCGGTCTCGCAGCCCTCGCTCGAGGACGTCTATCCTCGAGCTGACCGAGGAGGACCGCGGCGTCGTGAGCGCGCCTCGGCGCCTCGCTCGGGCATCAGTTCCGCTACGACCAGCGGTCTTCTGGCGCGACCCGGCGTCCGTGTTCTTCACGGTCCTGCTGCCGCTGATCTTCCTCTTCATCTTCTGCGTCGATCTTCGGCGGCGACACGATCGAGGAGCGCGGCGACATCTCGATCGCGACCTACTACGTGCCCGGGATCATGACGCTCGCGATCGTCTCGGCGACGCTCGTGAGCCTCGCGATCGCGCTGGTCGAGGCGCGCGAGTCCGGGACGGCTCAAGCGCGTGCGCTCGACGCCGCTTCCGACCTGGGCGATCGTCGCCGGCCGCGTGGGCAACGCGATCGTCATCTCGCTCCTGATGACCGTGATCGTGACCGCTGATCGGCTACGTCGTCTACGACGTCGAGATCCCGACCACGACGATCCCGGCCCTGGTCGTGACCCTGCTCGTCGGCGCGTTCTCGTTCTCGTGCCTCGGCTTCGCGCTGACCGCGGTGATCCCGTACGAGGACGCGGCGCCGGCGATCACCAACGTCGCCGTCCTGCCCCTCTACTTCCTCTCGGGCGTCTTCATTCCCGAGACCGAGATCCCGGACGGCGTCCTCGACGTCGCCTCGGTCTTCCCGATCCGCAACTTCTTCGAGGCGCTCTTCACCGCGTTCGATCCGGCGACGACGCGGCGCGGGATTCGAGTGGGGCCACCTCGGCGTCGTCGCGCTCTGGGGCGTCGGCGGCCTCGCTCCTCGCGATGCGCTTCTTCCGCTGGGCGCCCGTCGCTAGCACGCTCAGGCCCAATAGATTCAGCGCTGATGATCCACCACGTGAGCGTCGAGGTCTCCGATCTGGAGCGAAGCGGGCGGTTCTACGACGCCGTCGTGGGCGCGCTCGGCTGGCGCCGCCACGTCGAGGAGCCGAGATCGGATCGGCTGGGGGATCGTGCGGCCCGTCTTCTTCGCGTCGACCCGGCACTCGCCGGGCGCGTCGAGCGGCCACATCTGCCTTGCTTCCCCGGGCATCTCGGGCGTCAAGGGCGCCTGGGAGAGCGGGCATCGCAGACGGGCGGCACGGACGACGGGCGCTCCGGGCCAGCGGCCCGAGTACGGTGCCACCTACTACTCCGCCTACCTCCTCGACCCGGACGGAAACCGGATCGAGATCGCGGTCGGCGCCCACTGAGCAACTTAGAAACCAACCAGGAGGAATCGAGACAACATGGCAGTCAAGGTCGGCATCAACGGCTTCGGGCGCATCGGGCGCAACCTCTTCCGGGCCGCGCACGAGTCCGACGCGGACCTCGACATCGTCGCGGTCAACGACATCACCGACAACGCGACGCTCGCCCACCTCCTGAAGTACGACTCGATCCTGGGCCGCTTCCCGGGCGAGGTCGACCGAGGGCGGCGGCTCGATCACGGTCGACGGCAAGGAGATCAAGGTCTTCGAGGAGCGCGACCCGGCCGACCTGCCGCTGGGGCGACCTCGGCGTCGACGTCGTGATCGAGTCCACCGGCCTCTTCACCAAGCGCGACGACGCGAAGAAGCACCTCGACGCCGGCGCGAAGAAGGTGATCATCTCGGCGCCCGCGACCGAGCCGGACGTGACCGTCGCGCTCGGGGTCAACTTCGACTCCGCCTACGACGCCGACTCGCACCACATCATCTCGAACGCCTCGTGCACGACCAACTGCCTGGCGCCGATCGCGAAGGTGATCCACGACGCCGTCGGCATCGAGCACGGCCTGATGACGACCATCCACGCCTACACGGCCGACCAGCGCCTCCAGGACATGCCGCACTCCGACCTGCGGCGCGCGCGCGCCGCGGCGCTCAACCTGATCCCGACCACGACCGGCGCCGCCAAGGCCGTCGGCCTCGTCCTTCCCGAGCTCGAAGGCCGCCTGAACGGCTTCGCGATGCGCGCGCCGGTCGCGACCGGCTCGGTCGTCGACCTGGTCGTCGCAGGTCGGCAAGGAGACGTCGAAGGAAGAGATCAACGCCGCCGTCAAGGAGGCGGCGGAGGGCCCGCTCAAGGGGATCCTCTCCTACACCGAGGACGAGATCGTCTCGACTGACATCGTCAAGGACCCGCACTCGTCGATCTTCGACGCGGGCCAGACGATGGTCATGGAGGGCACGATGGTGAAGGCCGTCTCCTGGTACGACAACGAGTGGGGCTACTCGAACCGCGTCGTCGAGCTGGCGACGAAGGTCCTCGGGTAGAGCCCGGCTTGGCGCACGGGCTTTCGAAGCGTCCGCGAGGCGCCGGCCGAGGGCAAGCGGGTCCTCGTGCGCGCCGACCTGAACGTGCCGCTCGCCGACGGCGAGATCGCCGACGACACCCGGATCAGGGCGGCGCTGCCGACGATCGAGCTGCTGCTCAAGGAGGACGCGACGGTCGTCCTCGTCTCGCACCTCGGCCGGCCCGAGAGCCGCGACGAGCTCTCGATGCGGCCCGGTGCGCGATCGGCTCGCGCGGCACCTCAGCGTGCCGGTCGAGCTCGCGTCTGGAGTGGTGGGCGACGAGGTCGCGGCCGCCGCTGCAAGCGACTCGAGCCCGGTCAGGTGCTCCTGCTCGAGAACAGCCGCTGGGAGGAGGGGGAGACCGAGAACGACCCCGAGCTCGCCGCAGCGCTCGCCGAGCTGGCCGACCTCTACGTGAACGACGCGTTCGGCGCGGCTCACCGCGCGCACGCGACCACCGAGGGCGTCGCCCACCTCCTTCCCGCCTACGCCGGTCTTCTGCTCGAGCGCGAGCTCTCCGAGCTGACCGCGCTTCGCGACGATCCCGAGCGGCCGCTGGTCGTCGTGCTCGGCGGCGCCAAGGTCTCCGACAAGATCGGCGTCCTCGACCGCTTCCTCGAGATCGCGGACAAGGTGCTGATCGGCGGCGCGATGTGCTTCAGCTTCTTCCGGGCGCGAGGCGTCGGCACCGGCGACTCGCTCGTCGAGGAGGAGGGCGTCGCCCTGGCCGAGCAGGTGCTCGAGGCGGCCGAGCGCTCGGACTGCGAGCTGCGTCCTGCCTACCGACCTCGTGATCGGCGATTCGTTCTCGGCCGACGCCGAGCGCAAGGAGATCGACGGGATCGAGGTGCCCGACGGCTGGATGGGCCTCGACATCGGGCCCGAGACGACCAAGCGCTACGCGGAGGCCATCGCCGGCGCCGGCTCGGTCCTTTGGAACGGGCCGATGGGCGCGTTCGAGATGGAGCCGTTCGCCGCCGGAACCCGCGGGGTCGCCGAGGCCGTCGCCGCCGCTCCCGGCGCACACGGTCGTCGGCGGCGGCGACTCCGCGGCGGCGCTCGTCGCGTTCGGCCTCGACCAGGACGTCGACTGGCTCTCGACCGGCGGCGGCGCCTCGCTCGAGCTCCTGGAAGGCAAGGACCTGCCGGGCGTGGTCGCGCTCGCAGACGAGCGAGACCGACGAGAAGGAGCGACGCATGAGCGAGCGCAGGCCGTACCTGGCGGCGAACTGGAAGATGCAGAAGACCGTCGAGGAGACCGAGGACTTCCTCGACCGCTTCCTCGGCGACATCGGCGACCTCGCGCGACACCGACATCGTGATCTGCCCGCCGTTCACCTCGCTCGCCGCCGCCGTCGAGCGCTGCCGGCGGAGCCCGGTCAGGGTCGCCGCGCAGAACATGCACGAGGCCGACTCGGGCGCCTACACCGGCGAGATCTCGGCCCCGATGCTGACCTCGATCGGGGTCGAGGCCGTGGTCCTCGGCCACTCCGAGCGCCGCGCGCTCTTCGCCGAGACGGACGAGGCGCTCGCGCGAAAGCTCGTGACCGCGCTTGAGCGCCGAGCTTCAGCCGATCCTCTGCGTCGGGGAGTCGGAGGAGGAGCGCGAGCGAGGGCGTCACCGAGGACGTCCTTCGCCGCCAGCTCGAGGCCGACCTCGAGCCGGTCGAGGACCAGCACCTCGCCCGGATCGTGATCGCGTACGAGCCGATCTGGGCGATCGGCACCGGCAAGACCGCGTCGCCCGAGCAGGCGGAGGAGGCGATCGGCTTCGTCCGCTCCGTCGTCGCCGAGCGCGACGAAGAGGCGGCCGCGCAGGTCCGGATCCTCTACGGCGGCTCGGTCAAGCCCGACAACGCCGAGGAGCTGCTCGGCCGCGAGGAGATCGACGGCGCCCTGGTCGGCGGCGCGAGCCTCGAGCCCGCGGACTTCCTGGCGATCTGCGAAGCGGCTTGAGCCTTCCCGCCGGACCGGACGAGCTGCCGGTGCCGTCGGTGGCGCTGGTGATCCTCGACGGCTGGGGGCTCGCGCCCGACGGGCCGGGCAACGCGGTCTCGCTGGCCGACACGCCGGTCTTCGACGAGCTCTGGGCAGCGTACGCCCACACGCAGCTCTCCGCCTCGGGGCGCGACGTCGGGCTTCCCGACGGGCAGATGGGCAACTCGGAGGTCGGCCACCTGAACCTCGGCGCCGGCGCCGTCGTCAAGCAGGACCTCGCCCGGATCGACGATGCGATCGCCGACGGCTCCTTCTTCGAGAACGAGGCGCTTCTCGCGGCGTGCGAGGCCGCGCGCGAGTCGCCGCGCGGCCGCCTTCACCTGATGGGCCTCGTCTCCGACGGCGGCGTCCACTCCGGCTGGGAGCACATCGAGGCGCTGATCGAGCTCGCCGCCCGCGAGGGCGTGCCCGACCTCGTCGTCCACGCCTTCACCGACGGGCGCGACACGCTGCCCGAGTCCTCGGCAGGCTACGTCGAAGAGCTCGAGCGCTGGCTTCGCCAGGCGGGGCGGGTCGGCACCGTGTCGCGGCCGCTACTACGCGATGGACCGCGACAACCGCTGGGAGCGCACGAAGCTCGCCTACGACGCGCTGGTCCACGCGTCAGGGCGTCAGCGCCGACTCGGCGCACGAGGCGGTCGAGGCCGCGCACGAGCGCGGGCGAGACGGACGAGTTCATCAAGCCCGTCGTGATCGGCGACTACGACGGCATGGCGCCCGGCGACGTCCTCATCCACTTCAACTTCCGCCCGGACCGCGCGCGCCAGCTCGTCCGCGCGCTCGCCGAGCCGGGCTTCGACGAGTTCTCGCGCTCCGGCGCGCCCGAGTTCGAGCTCACGACGCTCACCCAGTACCGCGAGGGCTGGCCGTACCCGGTCGCGTTCCCGCCCAGGGCGCCCGAGACGACCCTCGCCGAGGTCCTGGCCGAGGCCGGCGCCGGCCAGCTCCACGTCGCCGAGACCGAGAAGTACGCCCACGTCACCTACTTCTTCAACGGCGGGCGCGAGGAGGAGTGGGAGGGGGAGGAGCGCCGCCTGGTCGACTCGCCGCGCGACGTCGCGACCTACGACGAGAAGCCCGAGATGAGCGCCCGCGCCGCGGCCGACGCGTTCATCGACGGCTGGAAGGACGCCTCGCCGCGCTTCGGGATCCTCAACTTCGCGAACCCCGACATGGTCGGCCACTCCGGCGTGATCCCGGCCGCGGTCGAGCGCGATCGAGGCCGTCGACGAGTGCCTCGGCCGCGTCGTCGAGGCGGTGCACGAGAGCGGGCGGAGCGCTGATCGTCACCGCCGACCACGGCAACGCCGACAACATGCTCGAGCCCGACGGCTCGCCGAACACGGCGCACTCGACGAACCCGGTGCCGTTCATCGTCACGGCGCGAGGGCGTCGAGCCTCGACGACGGCGGCATCCTCGCCGACGTCGCCCCGACGGCGCTCGCGCTGCTCGGGATCGACCAGCCGCCGGGAGATGACCGGGCGCTGCTCTGATTGACGCAGCAGATAATCTGCTACAGTCACGCTTAGATTTAGCCGCTCAGAGGTGCGGCAGAATCGACAACTCAGGAGGTATTGAGAGATGACTCTTGTGAAGTGGGATCCGATGCGCGAGCTCGAACTCGTTCGGCGACATGAACCGCCTCTTCGACTCGTTCTTCGGCGACGCAGGGCCAGCAGCGGACTCGCCGAGCGCTGGGTGCCGGCGATGGACCTCGTCGAGGTCGACGACGCGCTCGTCCTCAAGGCTGACCTGCCGGGCTTCGACCGCGAAGACGTGTACATCGAGGTGAAGGACCGCGTCGCTCACGATCTCCGGCGAGCGGAAGGACGAGCACGAGGAGAAGGCCGACGGCTACTACCGCGTCGAGCGGACCTTCGGCAGCTTCTCGCGCACGCTGACGCTTCCGGAGGGCGTCGACGCGGAGGGCATCGCCGCCGACTTCGCCGACGGCGTGCTCGAGGTCCAGATCCCGAAGCCCGAGGAGCGCAAGCCGCACCGGATCGAGATCGGCGACCGGCGAGCTCGATCGAGGGCTCAGCGCAGAAGAGAAGTAGCGCGCTCGTAGGCTGGCGGGGATGAGGACCGACCCCGCCCGCCTCGAGCTTCGAGATCGAAGCGCGTGACGGAGCCGCCCGGACCGGGCGGCTCCGCACTTCTCACGGCGAGGTCGCGACGCCCGCGTTCATCCCGCTCGCGACGACCGGCGCGGTCAGGGGGCTCGACACGGACGAGGTCGCGGCGCTCGGCTACGAGATGGTCCTCGGCAACACCTTCCACCTCGACCTGCGGCCCGGCCACGAGCGCATCGGCGAGCTCGGCGGCCTCCACGAGTTCATGAACTGGGACGGCGCGATCATCACCGACTCGGGCGGCTTTCAGGTCTTCTCGCTCGCGCACGGGAACGTCGCCGACGAGATCAAGGGCCGGCGCGGCAGCGCGGGCAACCACGGCGCGATCCTCGACATCGCCGAGGAGGGCGTGCGCTTTCGCTCCTACCTCGACGGCGTCGAGCGCTTCATGGGCCCCGAGGAGTCGATGGGCATCCAGGCCGCGCTCGGCTCCGACATCGCGCTCGTCTTCGACGAGTGCACGCCGTACCACGCCGACCTCGACTACACGGCCCGCTCGACCGAGCGGACCCACCGCTGGCTCGACCGCTGCCTCGCGTGGCACGAGCGCGAAGGCCCGCCGGGCCAGGCGGTGTTCGGGATCGTCCAGGGCGGCGTCCACGAGGAGCTTCGCCGCAGCTCGGCCGAGCGGGTCAGCGCGGCCGGCGATCGACGGCATCTCGATCGGCGGCACGCTCGGCCGCGACAAGGACGAGATGGCGGGCGTGCTCGAGCTGACCGTTCCGCTCCTGCCGGCCGACGCGCCCAAGCACCTGCTCGGGATCGGCGAGCCGGACGACCTCCTCAACTTCATCGGCCTGGGCATCGACGTCTTCGACTGCGCCGTGCCCACCCGCCTGGGCCGGCACGGCGTGGCGCTCGCGCCGCTGCCGGACGATCGCTTCCGGATGAACGTGCGCTCGCGCGACACTGGCGGAGGACGAGGGGCCGCTCGTCGACGGCTGCCCGTGCCCGGCGTGCGCGCGGCATACCCGCGCCTACCTCCACTACCTGGCCCGCGCCGAGGAGCTCACCGCGGTCCGGCTCCTCACCCTCCACAACCTCACCTACCTGGAGCGCCTGGTGCGCGGAGCGCGCGAGGCGATCGCGGCAGGGCGCTTCGCCGAGTACCGCGCAGGCCGGCCTGGGCGGCGCCGCGCCCTGGGACGCCTGAGCGCTACTGCGAGTGTTGTCGCTCGACGAGCTCCTTGAGCTTGTCGATCTGCTGATTGATCTCGTCCGAGATGACGTCGCCGAGGTCCGTGTTCTGGCCGGCGTCGGTGAGAACGAGGACGACGATGGCGATCACCGCGGCGAGGATCGCGACCAGGAACAGCACGCCCAGCGCCCGCAGGAAGCGGGAGCCGCCGGATGGCTTCTGCGGCCTGGACCGGGCGCGGGCGCGGGAGCGGCAGCGGCGCGGCGCGGCGGGCCGGTAGGCGGGTTCGGGCGAGATGGGCGTCGCGATGTCCGGGCGAGTCCATCGCGCGCGTGGCGGCGGTCGCCGCGCCGCCGGCGATCAGCGCCCGCGTCGGCGCCTCGTCGGAGGCGACCGGGGGCTCGCGGCCCGCGATCCCGGCGCGGAGCGCCGCCGAGAACTCCTTGGCCGTGGAGTAGCGGTCGTGCGACCTCGCCTTCGAGCGCGCGGAGCACGGCGGTCGAGAGCGTCTCGGGCACCGAGGAGTCGTACGAGGTGGGCGGGAGGGGGCTCTCGGACTCGCGGCGGATCGCCAGCTCGGCAAGGCTCGAGCCCTCCCAGGGCAGGCGAGCCGTGAGCATCTGGTAGATGACGACGCCGAGCGCGTAGACGTCGGCGGCCGGGGTCGCTTCGTCCGCCGCGGGCCTGCTCGGGCGCGAGGTAGGCGGCGGTGCCGACGACCGAGCCGACCTGGGTGAGGCGCGTCTGCTCGGCCGCCCGGGCGATGCCGAAGTCCGTCAGCTTCACGGTCATCTCGTCGGTCGGCGGGTCGTGCGGAGCCGCCGTCGATTCGGGCCGGCCCGCCGGGCCCGCCGATCACCATCAGGTTGCCCGGGCTTGACGTCGCGGTGGATGATGCCCTGGCGGTGCGCGTACTCGAGGCCGGCGCAGGACTGCACGCCGATCGAGACGGCGACCTCGGAGCCGAGCCGGCCGCGGCGCTGGAGGAGCTGCGCGACCGAGCGGCCCTCGACGTACTCCATGACGATGTAGTGGCGGTCCGTGGTCGACGCCCGGTGTCGTAGACCTGGACGATGTTGGGGTGGATGAGGCGCGCGACGGCGAGCGCCTCGCGGCGGAAGCGCGCGACGAACTTCTCGTCGTCGGAGAGGTGCTCGGCGAGGATCTTCACCGCGACGGTGCGCTCGAGCACGCGGTCGGTCGCGCCGTAGACGGTCGACATGCCGCCGGAGCCCAGGCGATCGCCCAGCTCGTAGCGGTCGGAGATGATGTTGCCGCCCGGCGGCATCAGCCGTCCTCCTCGCCCGAGCTGTCGCCGTCCGAGCTCTCCTCGGTCGATCCCTCAAAGCCGACGCGCCCGTATCCGGCGGCGGGGGCGGCGTGCACTGCGTCTCGTCTCGGGTCTGCTGGACGAGGTGTGCCGCTGGCTTGGACAAGCGCCTCCCGGAGCTCGTCCGTTCACGTCGGCAGGAAGAGCTGTCGATCGCCCCCTGCACGTTCGGTCGCGACGTCCTCGGCCTCGTCGCACTGACCTTCCTGCGACCAGCCGGTCGACCTCGTCGAGCTGCTCGATGATCGGTGCGCCTTCGTCTCGCGGGATCGTGTCCCTCCTCGCTCTCGCCTCCGCAGGCGGCGAGCGCGAAGGCGGAGATAAGCGCACAAGCGCCAAATCTTGCGCGTTTCCCCAGCACTCGGGCGAGTGTATGGACTGGACCTGACCCCGCAGGATTCATTGCCCGACCAGCAACCGGCGACCCAGGTGCTCCGGAAGACCGGCAGCGATGATCGCCTCGGCCGCCTCGTCGACCGGGTACTCGACTCGCTTGTACGCGGCGGTCCAGCCCTCGGTGTCGAGGACGAGCCAGGCAGCGCGAGGGTCGCCATCGCGCGGCTGGCCGACGCTGCCCGGATTGAGGAGCCAGCGTCCCTCCGCGAGGTCCAGCGTCGTACCGGCCGCGACCTGAGCGCCTTGGGTGGCGTCGACGTCCCCATCGTCCGCCGCGCGAAAGCAGAGGGCGACGTGCGAGTGGCCGACCATGGCGATGCGGGTCGCCTGCCGCGCGATGCACTCGCCGGCCTGTTCGGGCCAGAGGACGTACTCCCAGACCGGGTCGCGCGGGGACGCGTGGTAAACCGCGACGTCGCGCGAGTCGTCCGTCGCGCTCAGGCTCTCGAGGTACTCGCGCGACTGGTCGTCGAGCTCACCGCGGGTCCAGCGTGCGGCCTCTGCCGCCGCGGGCGAGAACGACGAGATGTCGAGGGCATCGAGCGCCGCCAGATCGTGGTTGCCGGCAAGGCACAGCTCGGCACGCTCGGCCACCAGGTGCGAGCACTCATTCGGGCTGGGCGCCGTACCCGACGATGTCGCCGAGGCACCACAGCTCGTCCGGCGGGTCGCGATCGATCTCTTCGAGGACGGCCTCGAGCGCGGGCAGATTCGAGTGGATGTCGGTGATGACGGCGATTCGCATGGAGCGGGATGCGTCGAGGCCGCACACAGGACGACGACATCCGCGCGACGGCTCGCGAGGACTATCGTAGGTGCGGATGCCGCCCACTGGCCTCCGCCGCCGAATCTCGGGCTCCCCGGCGGCGAGGGCTGGACTCTGTTTCGCCGCTTTGATCGTGGTCGCCGAGGGCGCCGTCCTCTTGCTTGCGCCCGGCGAGGAAGGCATCCCGCCCGAGAGCGTCGCACCGGGCGACGTGTTCTCAGAGGGCGCGCTCGAGCGCGCCACCGAGTTCCGTGACTGGCACAGAGGCTGCTTCTGCATTGGCGGGCTCGGCGCGCAGGCGCTGGTGGTCGGCGCGCTCGCGGTGGGCAGGCCACGACGAGCGCGTGACCTGCTCGAGCGCCTCGCGGCGCGTCCGCGTGCTTGGCACTGCTGCGGCGGGTGTCTTGGTCGTGGTTGTCGCGCAAGCAGCCTCGCTCCCGACCTCCCTGGTGGCCCACGAGCGCGCCGTCGACGTCGGGCTCTCGACCCAATCGCTCGATGCGTGGCTCTCCGATCAGGCGAAGGGGCTCGCGATCGGGGCCGTCGTGGCCGGAGCCGGTGCCGCGGCGATTTCGGGCCTGATCAGGCGAATGCCGCGGCGCTGGTGGATCCCTGGCGCCGCCATGGTCGTCTCATACGGCGCCGCGACGAGCCTGCTCGCGCCGATTCTGATCGCGCCCCGATTCAACGACTTCACGAGGCTTCCTGACTCGAGCGCGCTGAGCAGGGGAATCGTCGAGCTGGGCGAGCGCGCCGGAGTCGAAGTCGGCGACGTATTCGAAGTCGACGCCAGCCGCCGGGGAACGACGCTCAACGCCTACGTAGCCGGACTCGGCCCCTCTAAGAGGGTGGTCCTCTACGACACCCTGATCGAGGGGACCTCCGAGGACGAGTTGCGCTCGGTGGTCGCTCACGAGCTTGCCCACGTGGCCCACTCCGACATCCCGCGCGGAATCTTCTTCGCCGCGCTGGTCACGCCCCTGGGCCTCATCTTGGTGCGAGACGGGATGAACGCGATGGCCCGGCGGGCCGGGGCGGAGCCCGGATCGGCAGCGGCCGTGCCGGCCCTGTTCTTCGCGATCGCGCTCGTCTCATTCGCGGTCAACATCCCGGCCAACCAGCTCTCGCGCGAGGTCGAGGCGAGCGCCGATGCCTTTGCCCTGCGCGTCACGGACGACCCGGCCGCTCTCGCCGACCTCCAGGTGCGGCTTGCGGTCAGGAACCTCTCCGACGTCGATCCGCCCGGTTGGGCCAGAGCACTGTTCGGAACCCACCCGACCACCCTCGAGCGGATCGGCTCGGCGCGCGCCTGGCAAGCGGGGCGCGTCGCTAATTGGTCTGTAGGTCCTCCCGCGCCCACTCGGCGGTGACGCGAAGCCCGTCCTCGAGGCTCGTCTCAGCCTCCCACCCCAGCCCCTCGAGCGCCTGTCCGGGCGCGATTGCGATCCGCTGGACCTCGCCGGCCCGGGCGCCGGCCATCTGCGGCTCGAAGGCGAGCCCGTAGGCCGCGGCGATCGCGTTGCCGACGTCGAACACGCTCGCCTCGCGGCCCGTGCCGATGTTGACCGGGCCCGTGACGTCGCTTTCCGAGGCCTTAAGGAAAGCCCTGACGACATCGCCGACGAAGATGTAGTCCCGAGTCTGCCGACCGTCACCGAACACCTTGGGCTTCGTGCCCTCCAAGAGGGCGCCACAGAAGATGGCCACGACGCCCGCTTCGCCGTGCGGATCCTGCCGGGGCCCGTAGACGTTGCCGAGGCGAAGTGCGGCACTCGAGAGGCCACGCAGGCGGCCGTAGAGATCCAGGTAGCCCTCGGCCGCGAGCTTGGACATTCCGTATTGCGCGTCGGGCCGAAGGTCCGCGCTCTCGGGCAGCGGCAGCTCTCTTCCTTCGCCTTCGCCGTAAATGGCGCCGCCGGTCGAGGCGAAAAGGAAGCGCTTGCAGCCGTTGTCGGCGGCGGCTTCTGCGAGGTTGATCGTGCCGCCGACGTTCACTCCCATGTCGAAGATCGGGTCGCTGACGGATCGCCGCACGTCGATCTGCGCCGCGAGATGAAAGACCTGCTGCGGCCTATGGGCGGCGAAGACCGCGTCGACCGCGGCGCGATCCGACACGCTCGCCTCTTCGAGCGAGGCGCCGCCAGCGAGTGCGCCCTCCAGGTTCGACCGCTTGCCCGACGACAGGTCATCGATCACGAGGACGTCGTGACCTCGTTCGACTAGGGCGTCGACGAGGTTCGAACCGATGAATCCGGCGCCTCCCGTGACCAAAGCTCGCATCGGGAAAGCCTACGTACACTCGCGCCCGCATGGCCACCGACCCGCTCTCAAACCTGCGCGAGGCGGTGGAGTCCGCCGTCGCGGCGATCGGGGAGACCTCGCAGGAGCCGACTTTGGAACGGCCCAAGCGAGCGGGCCAGGGCGACTATGCGACCAACGCGGCGATCCTGTTGGCCCCGGCCCTCGGACAGGCTCCCGTCGAGATCGCAGCGCGGCTGGCCGCAGAGCTCGAGCGAGCTCTGGCCGCCGATGCCGAGCGCGTCGAGATCGCTGGGCCGGGGTTCGTGAACGTCTTCCTCTCGGACTCGTGGCATCGAGGCGGCGTTCGCGAGATCCTTGCCGCGGAGCGGTTCGGCGCCGGCCCGTCCACTCCTCCAGCGGCGCTCGTCGAGTTTGTGTCAGCCAACCCAACCGGGCCGCTCACAGCGGCGGGCGGCCGGGGCGCCGCGTACGGAGACTCGCTGTCGCGCATCCTTGAGATGAGCGGCCACGACGTCACCCGCGAGTACTACCTGAACGACGCGGGAACTCAGATTCGTGCGTTCGCGGCGTCGATCGCGGCTCGCATGGAAGGGCGCGAGCCGCCCGAGGACGGCTACTCGGGCGCATACATCGCCGAGCTCGCCGCCGAGCTCGAAGCGAGCGGCGTATCACCCGACGATCAGGACGGGCTCGCACGAGCCGGCGCTGAGTCGATGCGCGCGAAGATCGAGGCGACGCTCGAGCGGTTCAGTGTTCGTTTCGACAACTGGTCGTCCGAGCGCGCGCTTCAGGACAAGGGCGCCCTGGAGGAGACGCATGGACCAGCTACGAGCCGGCCGCCATACGTACGAATCGGAAGGAGCCCTCTGGCTGAGGACCTCGGAATGGGGCGATGACAAGGATCGGGTCCTGATGCGCTCGAGCGGTGAGCCCACGTACTTTGCGACCGACATCGCCTATCACCGCGACAAGCTGGAGCGGGGCGCGGAGCAGATGATCGTGCCGCTCGGCGCCGACCACCACGGCTACGTCCCGCGCATGAAGGCTGCGGTGGGGATCCTCACCGATGACCCCGACCGCTACGAGGCGCCGATCATGCAGCTGGTCAACATCGTCGAAGCGGGCGAGCGCGCGCGAATGTCGAAGCGGAAGGGCGAGTTCGTGACCCTCGACGAGTTGATCGACGACATCGGCAAGGACGCCGCCCGGTTCTTCTTGCTTCAGCGCTCGCACGACACGGTGATCGACCTGGACCTGGAGCTTGCTCGGTCGCAGTCTCAGGAGAACCCCGTCTACTACGTGCAGTATGCCCACGCGCGAATCGCCGGCATCATCGGCAAGGCGGCCGATGAAGGCGTTGCTCCGCTTGCCGACAGAGGCGCCGGCCAAAGCGTCCCGTGCGAGCCTTCGGAGCGCGCGCTGATCCGGCGACTCCTGGAGTTTCCGGGCGAGGTCCGGCTGGCGGCTGAGCGCCGGGCGCCTCATCGGATCTGTGCCTACGCGACGCAGACAGCAGCCGATTTTCACGCCTTTTACCGGGACTGCAGGGTGGTGGGAGCGGATGACGAGACGGGCATCACGGGCGCGGAGGCCGCCAGGCTCGAGCTTTGCGTGGCGGCGAAGACGGTGATCGGTTCCGGCCTCGGCCTCCTCGGCGTCAGCGCGCCCGAGCAGATGTAGGCGGTCAACGTCCCGTTGCGCTGTTAGGGTCCGCGCCGTTCCTGACCTTACGAAGGAGGAGTTCCCACGTGACCAAGGCTGAATTCGTCGAGAAGATCGCCGGAGAGTTCGATTCGAAGAAGGCGGCTGCCGATGCGGTCGACACGGTCCTCAACGGCATCCAGAGTTCGCTCGTCGGCGGCGACGACGTCAACTTCACCGGCTTCGGCAAGTTCTCCGTCGCCGAGCGCGGCCCGCGCCAGGGCGTCAACCCGCGCACGGGCGAGCGCATCACGATCGCCGGCGGCAAGGTGCCGAAGTTCTCGGCCGGCGCCGGCCTCAAGGGCAAGGTCAAGGGCAGCTGACCCAGGCCTCGCGTACCGCCTTCGCGGATCGGCTCGCGGCGCTCGTAGAGGAGCGCTCGAGCCAGATCTGCGTCGGCCTTGATCCCGACCCCGCCGTCGCGGGGGAGGCGTTTCCCGACGCCGCGGGCGAGACCGCCGGCCGAGCGGGCCGGCGACGCCGTCGCCCGCTGGTGCGAGCGCGTGCTCGAAGCGGCCGGGCCCGTCGTGCGTGGCGGTCAAGCCGCAGCTCGCCTGCTTCGAGCGCCTCGGCGCGCCCGGGTGGGCGGCGCTCGAGCGCGTCGTCGACGCCGCGCAGCAGCGCGGGCCTCCTGGTCATCGCCGACGGCAAGCGCGGCGACGTGCCGGTCAGCGCCGCCGCCTACGCGCAGGCGCTCTTCGGCTCGACGCCGAGCCCGTTCGGCGAGGTGCCGGGCCTGGGCGCCGACGCGGCGACGCTCAACGGCACGCTCGGCCGCGATTCGCTCGAGCCCGCTGATCGAGCGGCGCGGCGACAGCGGGCGCCGGCCTCTTCGTCCTCGTGCGGACCTCGAACCCCGGCGCCTCGGACCTGCTCGACCAGCCGGCGCCCGAAGCGCCGTTCCACGAGCGCCTGGCCGCGATGGTCGCCGAGCTCGGCGCGAGCGCTCGACGGGCGACGGCGGGCTCTCGGGCCTCGGCGCCGTCGTCGGCGCGACCGAGCCGGCACATATCGCCCGGCTTCGCGAGCTGATGCCCGCACTCGCCCTTCCTGCTTCCCGGCGTCGGCGCGCAGGGCGGGAGCGCCGGCGGACCTGGGCCCGGCCTTCGGCTCGCACCCGGCCTCGGCGATCGTCACGGCGTCGCGCTCGATCGCAGGGGCCGATGACCCGGCCGAGGCGGCCGAAGCGCTTCGCCAAGAGGTTTGGGACGTGGCTTGCCGGGCTCTCGACACCGGCTAGGCGGACGATGAAGCAGGGGTACGATCGCCGCGAGCCTGGGGCACTCGACATCCGATGGAAAGCTCGACCCGATTCTCATCCACGCTCGGACAGGCGCTCGATCGTCGCGCGGATCGCGGCGCTGCTCGCGCTGGTCGGCGTGCGGCGTCGCGATCTACCTGCGTCGTGATGGCGTTCACCGGACGACGAGCGGCGGACGACTCGAAGAACGACAAGAAGGGCCGCTCGGAGCAGTCCAAGAACGCAGAAGCAGACCGCGAGACGCGACGAGCTACACCGTCGTCGCCGGCGACACCCTCTCGGCGATCGCGGTGGAGACCGGCGTTCCGCGAGCCGAAGATCGAGCGCCTCAATCCGGACATCGACGCCGAGACGCTCAACGCCGGTCAGGTCCTGGCCTTCGCTGACGCGGGCGGCTCGCGCTCGCCGCTGGCGGTCGCGCGCGTCGCCGGTGCGTTGCGCGCCGGCCGCAGCGGCGGCGCCGCCGAAGCCGCCCGACGTCGCTTCCCGCGACGAGCTGGATCCTCGTCGATGCCGACTCCGGCGACGTGCTCGCCGCGCAGGATCCCAAGACCGCGTATCCGATCGCGAGCGCGACCAAGCTCATGACCTACTACGTCGCGGCCGAGCAGCTTCGGCCCGGGCGGGAGATCGTCGTCGCCCCGTACGACGCGGAGCCCGGGCGAGTCCCTGGCGGGCTTCGAGCCGGGCGACAGCGTGACGGCGCGCGACGTCCTCTACGGCCTCATGGTCCCGTCGGGCAACGACGCCGCCCTGACGCTCGCGCTCGCGGTCTCGGGCTCTGAGTCCGACTTCGTCTCGCGCATGAACGCCGCCGCCGACGAGCTCGGCCTCGCCGAGACCGACTACGTCGACCCGATCGGGCTCAGCGCCGGCAACGTCTCGAGCGCGCGCGACCTGGTCGACCTCGCGACCGAGCTTCGAGAGCAGGACCTCTTCCGCGAGATCGTCGACACCGCCGCGGATCACGCTGCGCTCGGCGGCCGAGCCGATCCGCATCGAGAACCGCAACGCCCTGGTCCTCGAGGAGCCGTTCATCGACGGGATCAAGACCGGGACGACGCTGGAGGCCGGCTACGTCCTGGTCGGGTCGGGCACGCGAGAAGGGCGTCGGGCTCGTCTCGGTCGTCCTCGGCTCGCCGGACGAGGCGTCGCGCGACTCGGCGACGCTCGAGCTCCTCGACTACGGCTTCTCGCTCTACGACGAGCGCACGCTCGTCGAGCGGGGCGAGCGACTGGGCTTCGTGCCGCTCGCCGAGGCGGCGGCCGCCTCCCGCTCGAGGCCGCGACGAGCTTGACGGAGGTCGCCCGCGCGGATCAGAAGGTCGAGTGTCGAGCTCGCCGGAGATCGCGCCGGTGACAGCCCCGGTCGCGGAGGGCGACGCGGTCGGCGTCGGCGGTCGTGCGCCTCGACGGCCAGAAGGTGGGCGGAGGTGGACGCGCTCGCGGCGCGCGCCGTCGCGGCCTCGCCGAGCCGACGGAGACGGAGCTCGGGCCTGCCCGCCTGGGCGTGGATCGTGTTCGGCGGCGCGGTGCTGATCGCGCTCGTGCTCGGCGCGCTGGCAATCGGCGTCCACCGGCGCGAGTAGCGGTAGACTTCGAGTCCCCGACGTGATCCTCACCGTCACCCTCAACGCAGCGATCGACCGCACGGTCGCGGTCCCGAACTTCCGCCTCGGCCAGCGCCACCGCGCGGTCGAGTCGCGCACGGTCGCCGGGCGGCAAGGGCGTGAACGTCGCGCGCGCGCTCAAGCTCCTCGGCCGGCCGGTGATCGCCACCGGGCCTCGTCGGCGGCTCGGCCGGCACTCGCATCGTCGAGCGCCTCGGCGAGGAGTCGATCCTCAACGACTTCACCCGGATCGAGGGCGAGTCGCGCACCAACCTCGCCGTCGTCGATCCCACCACCGGCGAGCAGACCGAGATCAACGAGCGCGGCCCGCAGGTGAGCGCCCGAGGAGGTCGATCGCTTCGTCGAGAAGCTTCTCTACCTCGCGCAGGGCGCGTCGATCTGCGTCCTCGCCGGCTCGATCCCGCCGGGCTGCGACCCCGACGTCTACGCGCGCCTCGTCGCGGAGCTGAAGACGCTCGGGGTGATCACGGTCCTCGATTCCGACGGCGAGCAGATGCGCGCCGGCCTGCGGGCCGAGCCCGCCGTGGTCGTGCCGAACGTGCTCGAGGCCGAGGAGGCCGTTGGCTACGAGTTCAACGACTCCGACGACCGCGTCATGGCGCTCAGCGGGCTGATCGAGATGGGCGCCGGCGAGGCGATCATCACCAGCGCCGACGGTTGCGCCGCGATCGTGGGCGAGGGGCCCGACCGGCGCCGCTACGAGGTCGAGATCGACCAGATGGAGCCGATCTCGGCGGTGGGCTCCGGTGACGCGTTCCTGGCCGGCTACGTCGCGGCGCGCTACGAGGGCGCGTCGCCGCGAGACTGCCTGGCGTACGGAGTCGCCTGCGGCGCTGAGTCGACGCAGCACTTCGGAGCCGGAACGCTTGATCCGCGCGAGGTCGAGCGGATCGATTCGCAGGGTGAGCGTCTCCGAGCTGGCCGCGTCTCCGCGGGAGTCGCCTGAGCGCCCTGGTTGACCGCTGTTATCATCGCCAAGACCTTGGAGTTCCCGGGTCTGGCCCCGCAAAATGCGCGTTTCGAGCCCCTTTCCGAGGGGCTTTTTTCGTCCGCGTTCGGACCTAGCCTGAGTGCTCACGAAATAAGGAGCTGAGCAACGGGTGGAAGTCGAGATCGGTCGGGGCAAGAAGGGCAGGCGGGCCTACGGGTTCGACGACATCGCGATCGTGCCGTCGCGCAGGACGCGCGACCCCGACGACGTCGACGTCTCGTGGAACCTCGGCCCGTATCGCTTCGAGCTGCCGCTCGCTCGCCTCGGCGATGGACGGCGTCGTCTCGCCCGAGACGGCGATCGGCCTCGGCGAGCTCGGCGGGCTCGGCGTCCTCAACCTCGAGGGCATCTGGTCGCGCTACGAGGACGCCGACGAGCAGCTCGAGCGCATCGCCTCCTCGCCGCCCGACCGCGCGACGCAGCTCATGCAGGAGATCTACGAGGAGCCGGTCAAGGCCGAGCTGATCGCCAAGCGGATCGAGGAGATCAAGGAGGCTGGCGTCGTCGCCGCCGGCTCGCTGACGCCGCAGAAGGTGACCGACTACTACGAGGTCGCGCTCGAGGCCGGGCTCGACATCCTCGTGATCCAGGGCACCGTGATCTCGGCCGAGCACGTCTCGACCAAGTCCGAGCCGCTCAACCTCAAGGAGTTCATCGCCGAGGTGCCGGTCCCGGTCGTCGCCGGCGGCTGCGCCTCCTACTCGACCGGTCTCCACCTGATGCGCACCGGCGCCGTCGGCGTCCTGGTCGGCGTCGGCCCCGGCGCCGCCTGCACCACGCGCGGCGTCCTCGGGCTCGGCGTCCCGCAGGCGACGGCGATCGCCGACGTCGCGGCCGCCCGCGCCCAGCACATGCTGGAGACCGGCGAGTACTGCAACGTCATCGCCGACGGCGGCATGCGCACCGGCGGCGACATCTCGAAGGCGATCGCCTGCGGCGCCGACGCCGTGATGATCGGCTCGCCGCTCGCCCGCGCCAAGGAGGCGCCGGGCCGCGGCAACCACTGGGGCATGGCGACGTTCCATCCCTCGCTGCCGCGCGGCACCCGCGTCGCGACGCGCCAGGACGGGACGCTCGAGGAGATCCTCATGGGCCCCGCGCACGAGAACGACGGCACCTTCAACCTGATGGGAGCGCTTCGCACCTCGATGGCCACCTGCGGCTACGAGGACATCCGCGACTTCCAGCGGGCCGAGGTGATGGTCGCGCCGGCGCTCCAGACCGAGGGCAAGCAGCTCCAGCGCTCGCAGTCGGTCGGGATGGGCTCGAACGGCAAGGCCGCCGTGGCACGAACGGGGCCGAGAACGGAGTCAGGTCGCCGATGGCTGATCCGCGCTTCGGGCGTCGCCGCGCCGCCCGACGGCGAGGTGCGCCCGGATCGAGCCCCGAGGGGTCCCGGCTCCGCGACGGCCGCGCGCGAGATCGTCGAGGGCGAGCCCGCCGCGCCCGAGACGGTCGACGTCCAGCCGCCCGAGTCGGCGCGCGAGGAGGTCCTCGTCCTCGACTTCGGCGGCCAGTACTCGCAGCTGATCGCGCGGCGGATCCGCGAGTGCGGCGTCTTCGCCGAGCTCCTGCCCGCCGACGTCTCGCTCGAGCGCATCCGCGATCGCGCGCCGCGCGCGCTCGTCCTCTCCGGCGGGCCCGCGTCCGTCTACGCCGAGGGCGCGCCGCGCCTTCGCCCGGAGCTGCTCGAGCTGGGCATTCCGGTGCTCGGCATCTGTTACGGCATGCAGGCGATGGCGCTCGAGCTCGGCGGCCGGGTCGAGGGCGCCGAGGCCGGCGAGTTCGGCCGGACGACGCTCACGCTCACGGGCGACGGCGGCAGGCTCTTGCGCGACCTGCCCGACGAGCAGCAGTGCTGGATGAGCCACCGCGACTGCGTGATGGAGGCGCCCGAGGGCTTCGACGCGCTCGCCGCCAGCCCAGGCTCGCCGGTAGCGGCGCTCGAGTCGCCGGAGCGAGGCCTCTACGGCATCCAGTTTCACCCCGAGGTCGTCCACACCCCGTACGGCACCGAGGTGCTCGAGCGCTTCCTGCGCGAGATCGTCGGCTGCGAGGAGCGCTGGTCGCCCGCGTCGGTGATCGAGGAGCAGGTCGAGAAGATCCGCGCGCAGGTCGGCGAGGCCGAGGTCGATCTGCGGCCTCTCCGGCGGCGTCGACTCCGCGACCGCCGCGGCGCTCGTCCACCGCGCGATCGGCGATCAGCTCACCTGCGTCCTCGTCGACCACGGCCTGATGCGAAAGGGCGAGGCCGAGCAGGTCGTCAAGGCCTTCCGCGAAGGGCTCGGGATCAAGCTCGATCCACGTCGACGCCGAGGAGCGCTTCCTCGACCGGCTCGCCGGCGAGACCGATCCCGAGACAAAGCGAAAGATCATCGGCTCGGAGTTCATCCGCGTCTTCGAGGACGAGGCGCGTAAAGCTCGCCGACGCGAAGTTCCTGGTCCAGGGCACGCTCTACTCCGACGTGATCGAGTCCGGGGGAGAGGGCCACGGCGCGGCGACGATCAAGTCCCACCACAACGTCGGCGGCCTGCCCGACGACCTCGACTTCGACCTCGTCGAGCCGCTCCGGATGCTCTTCAAGGACGAGGTCCGCGCCGTCGCCTCCGAGCTGGGCCTCGCCGACAAGCTCGTCTGGCGCCAGCCCTTCCCGGGGCCCGGCCTCGGCATCCGCATCGTCGGCGGCGAGGTGAACAAGGAGCGCCTCGACATCCTGCGCGACGCCGACGCGATCCTCCAGGAGGAGATCCGCGCAGCCGGCCTTTATCGCGAGCTCTGGCAGTCGTTCTGCGTCCTGCCGGTCGTCCGCTCGGTCGGGCGTCCAGGGCGACGGGCGGACCTACGCCTACCCGATCGTGATCCGCGCCGTCACCTCGGAGGACGCGATGACCGCCGACTGGGCCCGGCTGCCCTACGACCTCCTCGAGCGGGTCTCGAACCGGATCATCAACGAGGTCCCGGGCGTGAACCGCGTCGCGCTCGACATCTCGTCGAAGCCGCCGGCGACGATCGAGTGGGAGTAACGGGGCCGCGCCTAGCTCCGGCGCGTTCGCCCCTCCCGGTCACCCTCTATCATCACCGACCCCGCGTCGCGGCCATGCCGGGCGCGGTTTTTGATGAAGACGTACGTTGCGACACCCGAGAACCGCCAGCGCGACTGGGTTGTCGTCGATGCCGACGGTAAGACGCTCGGCCGCCTCGCTACACAGATCGCGGACCAGCTCCGTGGCAAGCGCAAGCCGGAGTACACGCCTCACTGCGACACGGGCGATTTCGTCGTCGTGGTGAACGCCGAGAAGATCGTGGTAACCGGCGACAAGCTGGCGCAGAAGACTTACTACCGCCATTCCGGCTATCCCGGGGGCCTTCGGCAGCGCAGCCTGCGCGAGCAGCTCGATCGCAGGCCCGAGGAGGTCATTCGCCGGGCTGTGAAGGGAATGATGCCGCGCAACCGGCTCGGCCGTGCCCAGCTGACGAAGCTGAAGGTCTACGCCGGGCCCGACCACCCTCATAAGGCTCAGCAGCCGAAGGAACTGGAGATCGAGACTTGAGCGACGAGAACACGCCCGACGACGCCGAGAGCCCCGAAGAGGAAGCCGCGGTGGAGGAGCCGGCGGCTCCAAGCGAGGACGCACCCTCCGACGAGCCGGCGCCTCCGGCCGAGGAGGATGGCGACGCAGGATCTGAAGATGACGCTGCGCCCGCGGACGATCCGCCTGAGGAGCAGGCCGCCCCGCCCGACGAGGCGCCGGCCGAGGAGTCGGCAGAAGCCGAGGAAGCACCAGAGGCCAAGGAGGCGCCCGCGACGGAGTCACGCAAGAAGGATGAGGCGCCCGGCGCCAACCTGGAGCCGCTTCTGATCGAGGACGAGCGCGAGCTCTCGGCCGAGGAGCGCGCTCGGCTGGAGGCGGAGCAAGAGGAAGCCGCCGCGCTTGCCGCCGCCGAGACGGACGTGGTCTCAGAGGAACCCGCCCTGCGTGAGGGCGCCAAGCTGGATCTGCCCGACGGCACCCGCATCCAGGCGACGGGCAAGCGCAAGACCGCGATCGCGCGCGTCGTGATCGTTAAGGGTGGCGGCGAGTTCGTCGTCAATCGCAAGCAGGTCGACGAGTACTTCCCGCGCAGCCTTCATCAGACGATCGCCCGCCAGGCGCTCGTCACCTCCGGGTACGACAGCCAGGTCGACGTGAAGGTCCGAGTCCACGGCGGAGGCGTCTCCGGTCAAGCCGATGCGGTGCGCCACGCGACGGCTCGCGCGCTCATCGAGATCGACTCCGAGCTTCGCGGTGAGCTCAAGCGCCGCGGGATGTTGACTCGCGACGCTCGCGAAAAGGAGCGCCGCAAGGCCGGTCTCAAGAAGGCCAGAAAACGGCCGCAGTTCTCGAAGCGTTAGAAACCCTCCGTGGCAAAGCGGCTCTTCGGTACCGACGGCGTTCGCGGGGTCGCTGGCGAAGCCTTGACCGCCGAGCTCGCCGTGGCCCTCGGGCGAGCGGCTGCTGACGAAGCTCGTGCCGAGCGCCCGCAGGTCCTGATCATCCGCGATACCCGGGAGTCCGGTCCGATGTTGGAAGGAGCGCTGGCGGCAGGGGTGGCACAAGGCGGCGGCGACGCGCTGATCGCTGGCGTGGCGCCCACCCCTGCGGCGTCGGTTCTCGTTAGGCGGCTGGGGCTCGATTTGGCTGTGGTCGTCTCGGCCTCGCACAACCCCTGGCAGGACAACGGCATCAAGTTCTTCGGCCGCGACGGCGCCAAGCTTTCTGACTCCTCCGAGGAGGCGATTGAGGCTGCTGTCAGCGCCGAGGGGCGTCCGCCCAGGGGGGTGGGCCAGGTCCGCCTACTGCACGGCGCGACGGACGACTACCTGCGCGAGCTCGAGAGCACATTCGCCACCCGGCTCGATGGCCTCAAGGTGGTGCTCGACTGTGCGAACGGCTCCACCCACCTCGCCGCGCCCCAGGTGTTCCGGCGCCTTGGCGCGGACACGGAGGTGCTCTTCGCCGACCCGGACGGCCGCAACATCAACGAGGGATGTGGCTCCACCCATCCCGGAGCCCTCGCCGAGCGCGTCGCCGAGTCGGGCGCCGCGATCGGTTTCGCATTCGACGGCGACGGCGATCGCGTCGTCGCCGTGGATGCCGCCGGACGGTTGCGAGACGGAGACGAGTTGATCGTGCTGGCCGCGCGTCACCTCGCCGAGAGCGGGGAGCTCGCCGGCGGCGTCGTGGTCACCGTGATGTCCAATTTCGGCTTCCACACGGCGATGGAGGAGGCCGGGATCGAGGTGGCTACCACCCACGTCGGCGATCGCCACGTTTCAGAAGAACTGAAGGAGCGCGGCTGGACGCTCGGCGGCGAGCAGTCGGGTCACATCATTTGGACCGGCTTCGCGCCCACTGGTGATGGCATCGCCGCGGCGCTTCTTACCTGCCATGCCCTGGCGGGGCGGGCGCTCGCCGAGGCGATCCCGATGAGGAAACTCCCCCAGACGCTGGTCAACGTCCGGGTTGCCGACCGTGATGCGATCGAGGATGCGGATGAGTTCTGGGACGAGGTGGAGCGTGAGAGCGCTCAACTCGAGGGGCGAGGTCGCGTGCTCGTGCGGCCCTCGGGCACCGAGCCCTTGGTTCGGGTCATGGTCGAGGCGCCCACTCAGGATGAGGCCGATCTGGTCGCCGGTCGTCTTTCCGCATCAGTCAAGCAAGAGCTCGGCTGATCGCCTCTACTCTTAGGCGACCATGTGCGGAATCGTCGGCTATGTGGGGAAGCGGCCTTGCCGTGACCTCCTGATCCAGGGCCTCCAAAAGCTCGAGTACCGGGGCTACGACTCGGCTGGGATCTCCCTGCTCCAAGACGGGCACATCGACAGCGTGCGCGCGGTCGGGAATCTGGCGAATCTGCGCGAGGCCGTGGCCTTGCACGACCGGGCGAATGGCGACGGGGGCGGCGTCGCCGTCGCCGCGCCACCGGCCACGATCGGCCTCGCCCACACGCGCTGGGCCACCCACGGGCGAGTCACGGAAGAGAACGCCCATCCGCACGGCGACTGCTCGGACGACGTACACATCGTCCTCAACGGAATCGTCGAGAACCACTCAGAGCTCCGGACGGAGCTTCGCGACGAGGGTCATGTCTTTTCCTCTGAGACCGACGCCGAGATCGTCGCTCACCTGATCGAAAAGCACTACTCAGGCGATCTCACCGATGCGGTCGAAGGCGCTTTTGCGGACCTCCGGGGCCACTACGCATTCGCGGCCATGCACTCCGAGCATCCCGAGACGCTCGTTGCCGCGCGGCAGGAATGCCCCCTCGTCGTCGGGCTGGGCGACGGCGAGACGTTCGTCGCGTCGGCGATCCCAGCCTTTCTGGCTGAGACCCGATCCGCGCTCACGATCGAAAACGGCGAAATCGTCACGATCACCTCGGAAGGCGCGAGCGTCACCGACGCCGCCGGCGCGCCGGTCGAGCGCGACGTGGACGAGGTGACCTGGGACGAGGACGCCGCCGAGAAGGGTGGATACGCGACGTTCATGCGCAAGGAGATCGACGAGCAGCCAGACGCCGTCGCTGAGACGATCGCCGACAGGCTGGCCTCGGCCGACCGCGTCGACCTATCCGAGCTCGACATCGACCCCAGCTTCGTCAAGAACATGCGGCGGATCGTGATCGTCGCCTGCGGGACCTCGTACCACGCCGGGCTCGTCGGCCGCTACGCGATCGAGCAGTGGGCGCGGGTGCCGGTCGAGATGGACATCGCGTCCGAGTACCGCTACCGCGATCCCGTGGTCAACGAGGACGACCTCGTGATCGGGATCACCCAGTCGGGCGAGACGGCCGACACGCTGGCTGCGATGCGCCTCGCGCGCGAGCGAGGCGCGAAGGTGGTAGCCCTGACGAACATCATGGGAAGCCAGGCGACCCGCGACTCCGACGCCGTGCTCTTCACGCGTGCTGGGCTCGAGATCGGCGTCGCGGCGACCAAGACCTTCACCTGCCAGGTCGCCGCGATGTATCTGCTTGGGCTCTGGGTCGCACAGCAGCGCAAGGCGCTTGACGACGAGCGCGTCGCCGAGCTGATCTCGGAGCTGAAGAAGCTCCCGAACGCGATCCAGGCGACGCTCGACCGTGTCGAGGACCGCGTCAAGGCGGTCGCCCGCGCCGAGCACAAGGGACGCTTCTTCCTCTACCTCGGCCGGAACATCGGCCTCCCCGTATGCCTCGAGGGCGCGCTCAAGATGAAGGAGATCTCCTACATCCCGTCCGACGCCTACGCGGCCGGCGAGATGAAGCACGGGCCGATCGCCCTGCTCGACGAGTCGACGCCAGTCGTCTGCGTCGCGACCGACAGCCCGATCCTGGACAAGATGCTCTCGAACATCGAGGAGGTCCGGGCGCGAGGGGCCGACGTGATCTCGATCGCGACGGAGGGGACGCCCAAGGTCGCCGAGGCTTCAGACCTCACGATCGAGGTGCCCCGCACGGACTGGATTCTCCAGCCGATCGTGGCGATCATCCCCCTCCAACTGCTCGCCTACCACGTCGCCCGCATGCAGAATCTGAACGTGGACCAGCCACGGAACCTGGCAAAGACCGTTACCGTCGAATAGCTCGACGCAACTGAAAGGCAGGCCACAGGAAACGATGAAGAGAGCATTCCTCGCGACCTCAGCCCTCGCGCTCACCCTCGGCATCGCCGGCTGCGGCAGCGAGGACTCGGACGAGGTCACCGGACCGGCCAGCGTGATGCCCGCCGACGCGCCCATCTACTTCGAGGCCACCATCAGGCCCGAGGGGGAGCAGGCCGACAACCTCGATGCGCTCCTGGCCGAGCTAGGTGAACTACCAATCGTGGGTGCCGTTGGTGACCCCGGAGAGCTTCTGATCGACCAGATCGAGTCGCGGGCCGCCGCGGCTGGGGTCGAGTTCTCGTATGCGGACGACATCGAGCCCTGGCTCGGCGAGCGCGCCGGGGTCGCCGTCAGGCCTTCTGAGACGGACGAAGACATTGTCGTCGTCGCGATCGAGACGACGGACGAAGACCAGGCGCGCGAGTCGCTCGACGCGCTCCTCAAGCAGTCGCCGTCAGAGCTCGCCGAAGAAGAGTACGAGGGCGTGAGCTATCTCAGCGCTCCCGACGATTCGTTCAGCTTCGGAGTCTTCGACGGGCATGTCGTCTTCGCCACTACCGGACAGTTCGAGGCAGCCGTGGATGCTTCGGCAGGCGACAGCCTCGCCGAGAACGACAAGCTCACTCAGTCACTCGAGGGCCTGGGCGACGACAGCCTCGCGTCCCTCTATCTGGATCTTGAACAGTTCGATGACCTCGCCTCGACCCCAGAGGATGCCGAGGAGTTTGAGCAGGCCCAGGCCATCGCGCCGGAGTTGTTCGAAGGATCGTTCGTCGTCTCCGCGGGCGTCTCGTCGAGCGATCAGGTCTACATCGACTATGCCCAGCCACTAATCGAAGGGCAGCCCGAGTCCGGCGAGAGCCCGCTGCTCGGAACGGCGCCCGGGGACTCGCTTGCGGCGTTCGCTTTGGAGGACGTCGGCGGCTACGGCACGCTCATCGTTGACTTCATCGAGCGAGCCCAGGAGGCGGGTGCTGACGTCGAGGACTACCCGGAGGAGGGGATCGCGCAGGCCTTCGAGGACGAGACGGGAGTCGATTTCGATGAGGCTGCCGCTGCGTTCGGCGACCTGAGCTTCTGGGTGCGCGGCGAGCTGCCCGACGGCGTCGAGGTCGCGGGTGAGATCGAGGCGGCCGACCCCGACGTTGCCGCCGACTTGATCGAAGCGGCCGAGGCGCAGGCGCGGGAAGATGGCGAGGCCAAGATCGGGCCGCCGGTGGGCGGCTCCGACGTGGGGTTCTCCGCGCTCGAGGGCGACTCGTTCGGCATCGACGTGAATACGGGTCAGGACCGTTCCGAGTGCGCCGTGGCACCGGGCGGAGACATCGAGTGCAACACGCAGGGGGAAGAGAAGGACCTGCCCTTCGTGAACATCGAGCTCGACGGCGAGATCATTCGCTACGGCTTCTTCCGCGACGTGCAGGCGGCCAGAGCATCTGACCCCGATGCCGAGGGCGACTTTTCCGAGGCGGAGGCATTCACCGCGGGCGAGGAGGCACTCGGCGATGATTTCGAGTACCTCGGTGTGGTTGACCTGGAGCCGATCCTCGAGGCGTTCGTGGACGACCCCTCCATCACCGACGCGCTCGGAAGCGGTTCGCCCGAGGGGCTCATCGGCGGTTTCTTGGCCGGCAGGCTCGGCGTGGTGGCGGTGGGTCAGCGCTACGAGGACGAGCTCTCGATCCAGCGCTACGCACTGAAGCTCGCAGAGTGACGGCCCGCGGCGCGGGCATCGATCTGATCGAAATCGACCGGGTCGAGCGCGCGCTCGAGCGCCGGCCAGCCCTCGCCGAGCGAGTCTTCACTCCAGGCGAGCTGAAACACGCGGCGTCGCGGGCCCGCCCTGCCCGCCACCTCGCCGCGCGCTTCGCGGCCAAGGAGGCCGCCCTCAAGGCCCTCGGCCTCGGCGGCCTCCGCGTGCACGAGGTGGAAGTAGAAGGAGGCGGCGATGAGGCACCGGCCCTCCGCCTGAGCGGCAAGGCCAAACAAACGGCGCATGAGCGCGGGGTCGAGCTCGAAGTCTCGCTTACACACGGGCGTGAAGTGGCGGCCGCCATCGTGGTTGCCCGCCCGCTCGGCGACTAGCCTCGCCGAACTGCGCGGGACTACCCTGCGCCCCATGGCCATTTCAGACTGGCTCGACCCTCTTCACGACGCCGAGAGCATGCGCGCGGCGGACGCAAAAGCGATCGACGAGCGCGGCGTCCCGTCGCTCCAGCTGATGGAGTCGGCGGGCGAGGCTCTCGCGCAGGCCGTTCGGGAGATCGCCGCTACTGGACCCGTCCGGATCGTCTGCGGAAAGGGCAACAACGGCGGCGACGGCTTGGTCGCCGCGCGCCTTCTGTCCGAGACCGGGTTCGAGGTCGACACCCTGCTCCTGTGGCCGGCCTCGGAGCTCTCCGAAGACGCCGCCGAGAATCACCGGCGATTGGGAGAGCCGGGCCGCGAGGTGACGCCCGAGGAGCTCAACACTGCTCTCGAGGGGTCTGGCTGCGTCGTCGATGCGATCTTTGGCACCGGCTTCGATGGTGCTCCGCGCTCGCCCGCCAAGGAGGCGATCGAGGGGATGAACGAATGCGGCGCTCCGATCGTCGCGGCCGATATCGCCTCTGGCGTCGACGCATCTACGGGGGAGGTGGAGGGTGTCGCCACGGACGCGAGCGTCACGGTCTCGTTCCACGCGGCAAAGCTGGGGCACCGCATCGCGCCTGGCAAACGCTTCACCGGCGAGCTTCGCGTTGCGCGCATCGGCATCCCCGACGACGCTGGAACGCAGCCGCCGGGCGGCGCGATAACGGCTCGCGTCCTCGACGAGTTGCCACCTAGAGGCGCCGACTCGACCAAGTTCTCGTCGGGCCAGGTCGTGGTCGCGGGAGGCTCGAGGGGTTTGACGGGCTCGGTGGTCCTTGCGGCCGGCGCCGCGATCAGGGCTGGCGCCGGGTACGTGACCGTTGCGGTGCCCGGGGAGCTCGAGCCGATCTTTGAGGCAAAGCTGACCGAGGTGATGAGCCGTGGCTGCGCATCGGCGGACGGCGCGTTCACGGCGGACGCGGTGGCCGACATCGCTGAAGCCGCTGAAGGCGCGGCGGCTTTGGTGCTCGGTCCCGGCTTCGGCCGCTCGGACGCGGCGCTTTCCGTTGCGCGCGAGGTGGCGTCTGAAGCCGGGCTTCCTCTGGTCCTCGACGCCGACGGCCTGAACGCGCACGCCGGCGCGATCGAGAGCCTCGCGGGGCGGTCGGCGCCGACGGTGATCACTCCACATGCTGGCGAGCTCGGGCGCTTGCTCGAAAAGGACTCGGATGAGATCGGCGTGCATCGCCTCGCCAGCGCGCGTGAGGCGGCCGAACGCGGGGGTTGCGTGGTCGTCCTCAAAGGGGACGACACGATCGTGGCTGACCCCGCAGGAGCGGTGGCGGTGAGCGTCGTCGATGCGCCCGCCCTCGCGACGGCGGGCACCGGCGACGTCCTCGCCGGCACGATTGGAGCGCTGGTCGCCCGCGGGGTCGAACCGTTCGAAGCGGCGTGCGCCGGCGTCTGGGCCAACACGATCGCGGGCCGGCTCGCGGCGGAGCGAGTGGGCGCCGCCGAGTCGGTGATCGCAAGCGACGTGATCGCCGCGCTGGCGACCGGACTGGAACGACGGCCTTGAGACGCGCCGTGGCGCGCGTCGACGTCGGCGCGATCGAGCGAAACGTCGCGCGGCTCGCAGGATCGCTCGAAGGCGAAGCGAGGTTCTGCGCGGCTGTCAAGGCCAACGCGTACGGCCACGGCATGGTGCCGAGCGCCGAGGCCGCGCTTTGCGGTGGCGCCTCGATGCTTGCGGTAGCCACGGCCGGGGAGGCCACCGCTCTGAGAGCTGAGCTCCAGGATGTGCCCATCTTCGTGATGGGATCGCTCTCAGGGGAAGAGCTGACCAAGGCGCTGGCCGCGAACGCGGAGGTCTCGGTATGGCGCGAGGAGTCGCGGGCGCTGATCGCCACCGTTGCGGCCGAGATGGGCATGGTCCCCAGGGTCCACGTCAAACACGACTCGGGCATGGGCCGGCTTGGCCAGCGCGACGGCGCGGAGGTGGTCGCGATCGCCGATGCGGCCGCCGGCGACGAGCGGATGGAGCTGGCGGGGGTGTGGACCCATTTCGCCACCGCCGACGTGGACGCGGGCTTTCTTTCCGAGCAGCTCGACCGCTTCCGGGACGTCGCCGAGCGGGCGAAGGAGCGCCACCCCGAGCTCACGATCCACGCGGCCAACAGCGCGGCGACGCTTCGGGAGCCCGCCGCTCACTTCGACATGGTGCGCTGCGGTGTGGCGATCTACGGGCTCGACCCGTTCGGCAACGACCCGCGTGACCACGCCCTCGAGCCCGCCCTCGAGCTCTCCTCCTACGTTGCGGACGTAAAACGCTTTGAGCCTGGCGCGAGCGCCGGCTACGGGCGAACCTGGAAGGCCGAGCGTGACACGTGGGTCGCGCCGGTCCCGATCGGCTACGGCGACGGCTGGCGCCGCGGTCTTTCCAACCAGGCCGACGCGTTGATCGGCGGCAAACGCCTTTCGGTCGTCGGCACCGTCTCGATGGACAACATCACCGTCGATCTCGGACCGGACACGGACGTAGTGGCCTTCGACGAGGTCGTCCTGATCGGCGAGCGAGGCGACGAGCGCATCCTCGCCGAGGACCTCGCGCGGGCGCTCGGGACGATCAACTACGAGGTAACGACGGGTCTCTCGGCCCGGGTCGAGCGCGAGTACGTGGGGGGTCCATGAGCGGGATCGGCGAAGCGCTCCGCAAGTCCCCCGGCGTCCGTGTAGCGCTCGAGGTGGGCGAGCGCGGCTGGGTCGTCGGCGGCGCGGTCCGGGACGCCTTGATGGGCCGGGAGGTCGTCGACGTGGACCTCGCCGTGGAGCCTGGCACAGAAGAAGGCGTCGCCCGTGCGATCGCAGCCGCATCTGGGGGTGAGCCGTTCTCGCTTTCGACCGAGTTCGGCACGTGGCGGGTGGTCGCGCCCGACCGCTCGTGGCATGCGGACGTAACGCGCCTCCGCGCAGACTCGATCGAGGCGGATCTCGCGCTCCGCGACTTCACGATGAATGCCATCGCTGTGCCGCTCGAAAACCTCGGCGCCGAGCCGCTCGACCCAACGGGTGGCATCTCAGACGTCGAGCAAAAGGTGGTGCGGGCGGCTTCGGAGCGAGCGTTCGCCGACGATCCCCTCCGGATCATGCGCGCGGCGCGCATCGCCGCCGCCCTCGCTTTCGAGATCGATCCGGCTACCGCCGAGCTTGCGCGCGCCGCGTCAGCGCGGGCAGGCGAGCCGGCGGGGGAGAGGCGGCTCGCCGAGTTGCGCCTCTTGGTCGCCGCCGATGACCCCGTGCGCGGGATTGAGCTCCTGGACTCGCTGAGTGCCACGAGCGGAGTCTTGCCGGAGCTCGAAGCTCTGCGCGGCGTGGCTCAAAACCCGAACCACCATCTGGATGTCCACGACCACACGATCGAGGTTCTCCGGCAGGTCCTCGAGGTCGAAAGCGATCTCGAGCGGTACGCGGGTGAGAGCGCCGAGTCCGTGCGCGCGCTCTTGGACGAGCCGCTTGGCGACGATTTCACCCGCGGCGACGGTCTGCGGCTCGGGGCACTTCTCCACGACACCGGAAAGCCCGCGACGAAGGGCGACCACGAGGGCTACGTCACCTTCATCGGGCACGACACGGTTGGGGCCGAGATCGTCGACGCCACGCTCGGCAGGCTCAAGGCCAGCCGGGCGCTTCGCCGCTACGTGGCGGGGCTTACGCGCCATCACCTCCACCTGGGATTCATGGTCCACGAGCGACCGCTGCCGCGCCGGCGCCTGTTCGATTACCTGTACCGGTGCGGGGACGTCGCGCCCGATGTGACGCTTTTGACCGCGGCCGACCGGATGTCTGCACGAGGGTCCGGCGCGGTTGCAGCGCCCGAGATGATCGGGGCGCACCTCGAGCTCGTGCGAGAAGTGCTGCCCGACGCGCTCGAGTGGCAGCGCTTGGGACCACCACGCCTGCCGATCGCCGGGGATGAGCTCGCCCGCGAGGCCGGCGTGCCGCGAGGGGCCCGAGCTGGGGCGCTTGATCGAGGAGCTTCAGGCGGCCCTTTTTGCGGGCGAGGTCGAGGGCCGGGACGAGGTCGTCGCGCACGCCCGCGATCTCAGCGCGTAGGCTGCGGCGCCACATGGCTGAACCGCAAACCGATCCCGACTGCCTCTTTTGCAAGATCGTCGCCGGTGACATGCCGGGCGAGATCGTCTTGGAGGACGAGCGCACCGTCGCGTTCATGGACATCAACCCGGCGACCCCGGGTCACGCGCTGGTGGTCCCGCGAGCGCACGCCAAGGATCTGCTCGAGATCTCCGACGAGGACCTCTGCGCGTGCAACCTAGCCGCACGGCAGCTCGCGCGGAAGATGGAGGCGACGATCGATCCCGAAGGCTTCAACGTTCTCAACTGCTGCGGTCAGGCGGCTTGGCAGACGGTCTTTCACTTCCACCTCCACGTAGTGCCGCGAAATTCGGACGACCCGCTGAAGCTGCCGTGGATTCCTCAGGCCGGCGACTCCGATGAGATCGCCGCGAAGGCGCGAACGATCCGCGGAGAGGGCTGATGAGCGCGATCACCTACTCACAGGACGGGGACGTCGGCGTCATCACGCTTTCGAATGGCGACCTCAACTTCTTCAGCGCCGACGCCTTTCACGAGCTCGAGGATTGTGTCGCCGAGGTCGAGGCCTCGGACGTTCGCGCGGCGGTCTGGCGCGCCGAGGGAGACGTGTTCTCAGCTGGGGTCGATGTCCAGATCTTCAAGGAAGCGGCGGATGCGGGCGAGGGGTTCCCGGCCCTGGTCGGGCCCGTCAAGCGACTCGAGGCGCTGCCGATCCCAACCCTCGCGATCTGCCACGGCCTGTGCTTGACGGCGGGGTTGGAGGTGGCGCTTGCGTGCGACATGATCTGGGCCGCCTCCTCAGCACAGTTCGGGCTGGTCGAGCGTGTGGTCGGCCTCACCCCCGGCGCGGGCGGCACCCAGCGGATGGCCGAGCGGGCCGGTCCCGCCCGCGCTCGCGAGTTCGTGATGACCGGGCGTCTCTATGACGCGGCGACGCTCGAGCGCTGGAACGTCATCAATCGCGTCCTTGGAGATGACGAGATCTCCGAGAAGGGCATGGCGTTCGCGCATTCGCTCGCGGCGGGACCAACGGTCGCCCACGGGATGACCAAGAAGATCGTCCGCGCCTACCTCGACGGCGGGATCGAGCGCGCCGACGAGGTCACGCCGGGAGTCTTCGCCGAGCTGTTCGAGACCGAGGACCTAAAGAGGGCCGTCGAGTCGTTCCTCGCGGAGGGCCCGGGCAAGTTCGAAGACTTCAAGGGCGAATAGCAATAAACCGCTCGGGCAAGCCACAAATGGCCTGATCCTCCGGATCCGTTGCTACTCTCAGCCCCAGATGGGCAAGGAAGAGAAGATTGAGATGGAGGGCGAGGTCACCGAGGCCCTGCCCAACACCATGTTCAAGGTGACGCTCGACAACGAACACGAGGTCCTGGGTCATATCTCAGGCAAGATGCGCCGTCACTACATTCGCATCCTCCCCGGCGACCGGGTGAAGATCGAGCTCTCGCCCTACGACCTCGACCGCGGCCGCATCACCTACCGCTACAAGTAGCGCCGCCGCGTGTTTCGCGACGCCTTCGAATTCGATAGGCACACCGCGGCACCCACCCGCGCGCCCCGGCGCTGCGACCGTGCCCCCATGCCCGCCGAGAGTGAGATAAGCGGACACATTGGGCGCTCAGATCACTCTCGGCGAAGGACGGAGCATGGATCCGACCGTGGGCGCGTGACTCGGAAGCTCGCGGAGATCGCGAAAAGAGACCACGCGATCGTCTCCTTGCATGACTGCCGTTCATGTGGCTTGAGCGATTCAGGGGTCCACAAGCGCGTGGAAGCGGGAGAGCTCCACCGCAAGTACCCAGGCGTCTACGCCTTCGGCCGGCCGGACCTGACCGCGAACGGCCGGCGCATGGCCGCGGTCAAAGCATGCGGCCCGGGCGCACTCGTCTCCCACGCCTCAGGCGCTGCACTCCGCCAGATGCGCCGAAGCAACGCCTCCTACATCGATGTCACGATCCCGGCCGGCCGACCGATCCGCCGGCTCAAAGGGATCCGCTGCCACCGCGCAGCGCTCGCGCCCCAGGACATCTCGAAGGTCGAAGGGATCCCGACCACCTCGGTCTCTCGAACGCTCTTGGACCTCGCGACCCAGATCAGCTACGAGGGCCTCGAAAGCGCGGCGAACGAGGCCGAGGTCCTGAAGATCTTCGACTTGCGAGAGATGGAGGATCTCCTCGGGCGCTCGAACGGCCGCCGCGGCATTCGGCGTCTGCGTCACGTGCTCGAGCACGGCGACATATCCGGTGAGAACCAATCAAAGTCGGACCTGGAAAGGCTCTTTGCCCGTATCTGTGCCCAGTACAGCCTCCCGAGCCCCTCGATCAACCGCTGGATCCTTCTTGGAGACGAGTACCACCAGGTCGATTTCCTCTGGCGCTCGAAGAAGGTCGTGATCGAAGTCGACTCGAGGCGCTATCACCGGACAGGCTGGAAGCTGGCCCGCGACGCCCGCCGGGACGAGCTCCTGCCACGACACGGCTACCTCCACGCCCGGATCCCCGAAGACCTCTTGACCGAAAGCCCCTTCGATGCTGTTCAGACCGTCACGGCTCTCTTGCGAGAGCGCGGGTGATGGCTGAGAGTGAGATAAGCGGACACATTGGGCACTCAGATCACACTCGGCGCTCGCGCACTAACTACCGCAAGGTCCAAAAGCCGTCGGCGCCCACGTGGCGCTCGTCAGCCACTCGGCCCAAGCGCTCGCGAGCATCGCGCAGATCGGTGTCCATGACGGTGGCGACTTCTTGGGAGGCGAGTGGGGTGCCTGCCCATTCGAGGACCTTGGCCGCGTCGTCTGGCAGCTCTCGGCGCTCGAGCTCGGGTAGAAGGTTCGCGAGAACCACGTCGTAGGCTGCGAACGGCTGGAAGCCCGGGACCGAGATGCGCACTCCGTCTGACAAGCGCTGGATCTCGTAGCTGGGACAGGTGTAGCGGCGGCCGCCCGACCAGTTTGCGAGCTTGTCGTCGAGCACCCTGGCTGCGGGCATCGGCTCGCGAGCACGGGCGAGATCCTCCCGCAGGGCTCGCTCAGTCTCATCCTCGGCCATCCAGCGTTCGAGCTCTAAGGGGTCGAGGCCAGCCGTGCGAGCGGCTCCCGCAATCATCTCGGGATCGTCGAGAAGGCCGCCCGCGAAGTAGTCGGCGCGGAGGCAGCGAAGGATCTGTGGCTCGAATTCGGGCGAGTGGAGCCGGGTCGCCACCACCGCCCGGCAGGCATCCACCGTGGCAGAGACGGCCTCCCTCAAGCTAGTGTCGATCGGCATGCCGTGATCGCTCGCGATGCGCTTGAAGCTTTTCGCCAGCTTTTCGGGGGTGAGGCCCTTCTCTTCGTATTCCTCGCGAGACTCAGCCAGCCCGACGAGGTTGATTCGCCATTCGAGGCCCTCGCCGTAGATCCAGTCGAGCCGCCGGCGCCCAGGCTCCGCGCTCCATGCCCAGGGGCAGCCGGGGTCGGTGAACTCGGTGATGCGGACCTCAGCGGTCAATACGCCATCCGCCGCATCCCGCGCAGGGCGAAGGCCGCGAAGATCGCGATCATCGCCGCAAGCGCGACCAGCCCGGGCCACGTGTCGGCCCAGGTGACTTCCCCGGTCACGAATCCCTGTCGTGCCATCTCGAGGACTTGCGTGAGCGGGTTGATCTCAGAAACCGTCTGGAGCCAGGGCTGGAGGAGATTCTTCGGGGCGTAGGAGGTCGTCATCAGGACGAGGACGAACATGCCCGCCTGCATCAGCGGCGCGGCGGACTGCGTGCGGAACTTGAGCGCCAGCGCGCACCCGTAGAGCGCGGCCACCGTGCCCATCGCCATCACTGCGAGGAAGGCGACGAGAAGGCCGAGGAACCCAGGCCAGCTCGCCCCGATCGCGAACGCGACTGCCAGCAGCACTACCGCCGGGACCAGCGCCCGCAGCGAGGCGGAGAAGACCAGGCCCGCGAGCAACGCCGGGCGGGGTGCCGGAGAGGCCAGGAGGCGGTCGAACCATCCCTGCTCGATGTCACGTGCCAGGTTGACGCCTGTCGCAGCGCCGGTGAAGCCGGCGCCCTGGAGCATCGAGACCGGGATCAGGAAGCTCTGGTAGTTGTCGGTGCCGAAACCGCGGAGATCGGTGAGCTCGCCGAACACCGAAGTGAGCCCGATGAAAAAGATCGTGGGCGCGAGGACGCCGGGAATCGCCGCCCCTGGCACGCGCAATAGCTCGTTGGTTGAGCGCTTGACGAGCGCTGAGACCGTGGGCCACCCGGCCTGGATCGCCGCGGCGGTGCTCACCCGCCGGTCCTCAAGCGGTGTCGAAGCGCTCCCGCGCTGAGGCCGAGACTCAGCGTCATGATCCCAAGGATCGAGGCGAACGCCTTCAACGCATTCTCGCCCGTGAGGGTCGAGATCACCGGGTCGCGTACTCCCTCGACTATGAACGACACTGGGTTGTACTCGGCGATCGTCGCGGCTGGCTCCTGCATCAGCTGGTAGGGAAAGAACGCCGACGAGAGGAACAGGATCACGAAGACGAGTGGGAAGAGGCCCTGGACCACTGACGCCGAGCCCGAGCGAAGGGCGATGGCCGCACCGATCCCTCCGAACGCGACGGCGGCGAGCATCACGAAGAAGATCATCAGCACCACGCCGATCACCCCCTCCTCGATCTGAGCGCCGAAGACGAGTCCCAAAACCACGTAGTAGACCGCCGAGAAGGCGCCGAGCGCCGCGGTCCCGGCGAGTCGGCCCAGCACCATCGCGAAGCGAGAGATCGGCGCCGCCAGGAGCCTGTCGGTGAAGCCCATCTCGATGTCAACGGCGAGCGCGATGCCGCCGCTGTTCCCGGCGAGCAGGCATGACTGGATCATCGCCCCGGCCAGCATGAAGTCGAGGAAGCCATTAACTTCGGGAAATCCGGGCAGATCGACGGCCCGTCCCGCGCCGCCCGTCTGCACCGCCAGGAGCAGCGTGGGAAAGATGATGATGGGCGCCATCAGCTGCGGGCGCCGGAATGTCTGGCGGGTCGACCGGCGCCCGAGCGCCACGACGACTCGTACGTTCTGCCTAAGCGAGCCCAAAATCTAGGTCTCCGCGCCAGCGGGTACGGCTTCGGGCGCTGACTCTTCGTCGTCGCCCTCGAGGTGATAGCCCGTTTTTGCGACGAAGACGTCGTCGAGCGTCGGTTCGACCAGGTCGAGCGATTCCACGGCTAGACCAGCCTCGTCAAGTGCCCTCACCACGGGTGCCACGCCAGTTGCGCCGCCTTCGAGCTCAATCATCAGGAGACCGTTCTTGCTGGGAAGCGACTTGCCGAGCGACGCGACGACATCTTGCGCTTGTTCCAGCTCGCCTTCGCAAATCGCGATCTCGAGGTGGGCGTTCCCGATCTCGGCCTTCAGCGCGCCAGGCGTGTCCTCGGCCACCAAGAGGCCGCCCGCGATGATGCCCACGCGATCGGCGAGCTGGTCGGCCTCCTCGAGGTACTGCGTGGTGAGGAAGATCGTCGCCCCGTCGTCGTTCAGCGCCTGTACCTCCTCCCAGATCGCCTTGCGGCTGACGGGGTCGAGGCCTGTCGTCGGCTCGTCCAGGAAGAGAACGCGAGGCCGATGGACGAGCGCCGACGCCAGGTCGAGCCGCCGCTTCATCCCGCCCGAGTAGGTCCCGACTCGCCGATCGGCCGCGTGGTCGAGCCCAACTCGGTCGAGCAGCGCCTCGGCGCGTTCGTGCCCCTCGCTCCGCGAGAGCCCGTGCAGCGTTGCCTGAAGCCGGATCAGCTCGCGCCCGGTCATCAGTGGGTCGAGTGCCGCCTCTTGCAAGGCCACGCCGATCGCGTGTCGCACCTCACCCGCCTCGGAGACAACATCGTGACCCGCCACCTTCGCCGTTCCGCCCGTGGGGCGAAGGAGGGTCGTGAGCATGCGAACGGTGGTGGTCTTGCCTGCGCCGTTCGGCCCGAGGAAGGCGTAGATCTCGCCCTCGGCAACGTCGAGATCGACGCCCCGCACGGCCTTGACGCCGCCACCGAACTCTCTTTCCAGCCCCCGAACCTCGATCGCAGCCATTCCGCCCGAGTCTAGGGAGGGGGCGGATCGCAGCGGGGGGCGCACTGCAGGCTCCATCCCGGAGTGAGTGAACCCGTCTGTCATTCAAAGGCGGCTGGCTATCGTTTTTGGAAACCGCAACTTGCATGCGGGGTTCCGTGTTGGCCGAAAGAGAATCCACTTGAAGAGGACAGTTCTTTCAATCGCATCCGCGTTCGCCGCCACCGCTCTGGTGGTGGCCTTGGGCATCGCGTCCGCAGGCGCGGCCGGGGGAGGCCAAAAAGACGCGAAGACCCTCGGACCTGGCGATACCGAGCTCAAGCCCGATTGCGGGCCGAATTATTGCGAGGCGGTCGGCAGCCTGACGACTTTCATCACACGGGTTGGCGACAAAGAGAACCCTTCAGTAGCCCCCAGCAACGGCAGGGTCGTGGCGTGGGCGGTCGAGTTGGGACGCAAACCAAAGGGGAGCACCCTCGAGTTCTTCCAGGAAACCTTTGGAAGCGAGCGGTACGGGAACGGCCCCGTGGCTCGCGTCGTCGTCCTGAAGCGGCAGGGCACGACTGAGGAGTACAAGTTGAAGGCTCAGAGCCCAGAGGTGAAGCTCTCGGGACCCTTCTACAACGAGGACACGTTGATCACGCTCAACGAACCCCTCCGGATCAAGGAGGGAGAGGTCGTCGGGCTCACGAGTCACACATGGACCCCGACGCTAAGGAGCAGGTCGCGTGGGGGCGGGAGCGCGGCATGGCGCGCGAGCTTGGGCCAGGGCAAGTGCAACGAGAACGGCATTATCAACGGGAAGCCGCAGAACAACGTGGGAACCGTGCGTGACTACAGCTGCAGGTTCACCGACCGTCTCTTCTACAGGGCGTATTTCGTCGCGAACTGACGCTCAGACAGGCCGGCCAAGCGGAGCTTGCCGCTTCCCGCAGTAAGGGCAGTCGGAGACATCCACGCCGATCATCTGATCGCAGCGTGAGCAAAGCCGAAGGTTCTCGGGGGTGCGAAGGAGTGTCGACGGCGAGTCCGCCAGCGGCAACGTGCGCGAGACGGGCTGCATCTCCTCGCCGGAGACGTCGTCGACGTAAACGCCATCCGCGTTGACGGGCGCGATCGCCTCGCGGCCCGAGGCCGGGGCGCGAAGGCGGTAGGTCTGCCGGTCACTCATCGCGGCAGAACCCTACCCGGAGTGGCGGTGGAGCGCGCTTGGATCGAGCTGGGACGGCTGCGTATAGCCCGATAGGGCGAGCGTCAGGTCGAGCTCGGCCAGGAAGCGACGGAGCACCTCCTCGACGCCGGCTTCGCCCCCGAGCGCGAGTCCCCAGACCCACGGGCGCCCGAGGAAGACGGCGTCGGCGCCCAGAGCCAGTGCTCGGATCGCGTCCGCTCCGGAGCGAACGCCCGAGTCGAGCAGGATCGCGAGGTCGCCGCCGACCGCGTCGGCGATACCGGGAAGCGCGTCGACTGTCGCGATCGCGCCATCCACCTGGCGCCCGCCGTGGTTGGAGACGACGATTCCGTCGACCCCACGCTCGCGCGCCTCGGTCGCGTCGTCCGGGTGAAGGATGCCCTTGATGAGGATGGGCAGCGTCGTCCACGACCGCAGGCGCTCGAGGTCGTCCCAGGTGAGCGACGGGTTGACGAAGACGCCGAGGTAGTGCCCGACCGCAGCGCCGAGGTCCTCCTCGGGCGTCCTTTCGAGCGCGGCGCGGAAGACGGGGTCGGTGAAGAACTGGGCCACCCCAATGCCCTTGATGAACGGCAGCTCGGCCCGCTGGAGGTCTCGAGGCTTCCAGCCCGGGATGTAGTTGTCGGCGGTGACCACGATCGCCCCACATCCACACGCCTCTGCCCGGTCGACCAGGCTGCGCGCGACTCCCTCGTCCGACGGCCAGTAGAGCTGGAACCAGCGCGGCGCATCCCCGCCGGCCTCGGCGATGTCCTCCATCGCGGTGTCTGAAGCGGTCGAGATCACCATCGGCAGGCCCAGCGTCGCTGCCGCACGTGCGGTCGCTCGCTCCCCGTCCGGATGCACCGCGGTCTGCACGCCGATCGGCGCCAGAGCCACGGGGGCCGGAAGCTGCTGGCCGAAGAGCTCGATCGAAAGGTCGCGCTCGGCGACGTCGCGAAGCATTCGCGGCACGATCCGCCAGCGGGCGAAGGCGGCGCGATTCTCGCGATACGTGTCGCCGGTCCCGGCGGTCGCGTAGACGTAATCGGCTGCGGCCGGCTCCATCGCCACTTCGGCCGCCGCTTCGAGCTCCGCCCAGTCGACGGGAAGCTCGGGCTTCTCGCCGGCGAGGCCCTTCAGATAGATCGAGCGGTAATGGTCGCCGTACAGCACGAGCGCGATCCTAAGGGGGTCAGACCCCGAGCGTGGGGTCTGACGCCGAGCGTGGGGTCTGACCCCGTAGGCGTAGGGTTGCCGCGTGCGGGTCCTGATCTTTCACGGCTACCTACTCAGCGGGACCGGCTCGAACGTTTACAACGCGAGCCTCGCTCGCGCGATGCGCTCGCTCGGGCACGAGGTCCATCTCGCCTGCCAGGACCGTGACGTAGCCCATTTCGATTGGGTCGACGCGGTGGGCGAATGGGAGGCCGGCGAGCTTCGGGTCACAGACACTCCCCAAGAGCCCGCCGAGGGCTCGGTCACCGTTTACACACCGGACATCGGCGGGCTCTTGCCGGTCTTCGTCCGCGACCGCTACGCGGGCTTCGAGGTCAAGACTTTCGCCGAGATGACTGACTCAGAGATCGAGCGCTACATCGATCAGAACGCTGCTGCGATCAAGGACGTAGTCGAACGCGCTGGCGAGCCCGACGCCGCCCTTGCCAACCATCTGGTGACCGCCCCGCTCATCCTCGACCGCGCGGGAGTCTCGTTCGCGGTCAAGGTTCACGGCTCCGACCTCTCCTACACGGTTTTGCCCGAGCTCGGGCGCTTCGGCGCGATGGCTAAAGAAGGCGCGCGTGCAGCCACGGGCATCCTCGTCGGCTCGGCTCACATCGCCGAGCGCTTGCGCCAAGCGGTGGACGAGCCCGAGGTGAACGCCAAGGTGACGCTCGGCCCGCCGGGCGTCGACACCGATCTGTTCGCGCCGATCCCCCGCGAAGACGGGCCATCACGCCTGCGCGAGCTTGCGGATGAGCTTGGGGACGCTGAGACCGCCGATGCGGGGGAAAGCTCCTGGGCGCGCGATCCTGCAGAGGCAGCTCGAGCCGTCCGCTGGCTCTCGGACACCGAAGGGCCCCGCGTCGTCTTCGTCGGCAAGCTGATCGTGTCCAAGGGCATCGACTTGCTCGTCTCGGCGTGGCCGCTGGTTCACGCTCAGAACCCCACTGCGCGGCTACTGCTGGTGGGGTTCGGGGCCTACCGCGAAGGAATCGAAAGCCTGATCAGGGCGCTCGGCGACGGCGATCTCGATGCGGCGCGCGAGATCGCGCGGCGCGGGCGCGGCCTGGAGGGCGGTGACGAGCACCCGCTCGAGTACCTCTCGGCGTTCTTGGCCGACCCGCCCGCCGACTACGCCGATGCGACTCGCATCGCATCGGGCTCGATCGCGCTGGCGGGCCGCCTCGAGCACGCAGAGGTGGGCGGATTAGTCCCGGCCTGCGACGCGCTGGTCTTTCCTTCAACCCACCCCGAGGCCTTCGGCATGGTCGCCGCCGAGGCTGCCTCGGCGGGCGTCTTGCCAGTGTCGGCCGCGCACTCGGGCGCGCTCGAGGTAAGCGAAGCGCTCAAGGAGGGCCTCCCAGACGAAGCGGCAAGCCTCGTCTCGTTCCCCCTGGACGCCAACGCCGTCGAGTCGATCGCCATCCGCCTGAATGTCTGGCTAGCACTAGATCCCGCCGCTCGCCGACTCTCACGCGCCGCGCTTTCAGAGACCGCGAATCGCCTTTGGGGATGGGACGGCGTCGCCCGAACAGTGCTGGAGGCTTCAGGTGCCGAGAAGGGAGGGAGGGGGAATTCGGACTAGTGCTGATCGTCGCCTGGACGCCGCGCGCTCTGAATAGAATGCCCGGCGGTGAATCGGGCGACCTACCTGAAGCTGATCGGCCTCATGCTCCTCCTGACCGTCGTCCAGTCGGTGGTCATGCTCATCCCCGACTGGAACGGCATGCAGGGCTCGGCTGAAGCCGACGAGATCGACCTGCTGCTCGACGTCATGATCGTGCTCTCCTCGTTCGTCTTCGCGATCGTGGTGGTGATGCTCGGCTACTGCCTCTACAAGTACCGCGCGAAGCCCGGAGACGAGTCGGACGGCAAGCCGATCCATGGCAACACCACCCTCGAGATCGCCTGGACCGTGATCCCGACCGTGATCGTCCTTTTCGCGGCCGCCTACTCGTGGATCATCCTCGATGACATCGAGGCCGAGGCCTCCGAGCAGATGCCTGTGAACGTGACGGCGCAGCAATACAAGTGGACCTTCGAGTACCCCGAGACGGGCGTGGTCTCAGACGAGTTCCACGTTCCGGTGGGCACGCAGCTCGAGCTGTCGCTCTCGGCCCTCGAGGTACTTCACTCGTTCTGGGTGCCCGAATGGCGCATCAAGCGCGACCTCGTGCCCATCGCCGACGGCAACCCGACGGACGTGGACAACATCGTCCGGGTCACGCCGGACGTCGAGGGCTCCTACACCTTGATCTGCACCGAGCTCTGCGGCTGGGGCCACTCGACCATGCAGGCGAGCGTCGTGGTCGAGTCGCAGGAGGAGTTCGACGCCTGGATGCGCGAGCAGGAGGCGGCGATGGAGGAGTCGTCGGCTGGAGAGGTCGCCGAGGAGAGCGCGTCGGGCACCGAGGACGAGAGCGAGGTCGACGGATGAGCGTCCTCTGGCGTAACCCCGGGATGATCCGTGCTCTCTTCGGCATGGTCGTGGGCGCCGCTATCGGCTTCGGGCTCGTGGTGGCGCTCCGCGCGATCTCCGGCCTCGAGATCTTCCAAACCGAGCAGACGGGCTACCCGCACATAATCGTGCCGGCCATCACCGCGCCCCTCGGTTTCCTGGTCGGCATGGGCTGCTTCAGCTACTGGTTCCGCTGGGCCGGCGGCGCCCCGACGATCCCCGACGACCACTCCCAGCACGGCGCCAAGACTTGGAAGGACTACTTCCGATTCAACACCGATCACAAGGTGATCGGCATCCAGTACATCTGCACGACGTTCTTCTTCTTCATCGTCGGCGGGCTGGCCGCGATGGCGGTCCGCGCCGAGCTCGCGCAGCCAGGGACGCAAGTGGTAGATCCGGGCTTCTACAACGGCCTGTTCAGTACGCACGCCGCATTCATGATCTTCCTCTTCATCATCCCGATCTTCGCGGGCATCGCGAACTACGTCCTGCCGCTGATGATCGGCGCGCCGGACATGGCGTTTCCACGCCTGAACGCGCTCTCGTTCTGGATGCTGCCGATGGCGGGCATCCTCTTCCTGGCCTCGTACTTCGTTCCGGGCGGGGCGTTCGACGCGGGGTGGACCGGCTACGCGCCGCTTTCGACCGGCGCGCCATTAGGCCAGTCGTTCTTCAACTTAGGCGTGCAGTTCGCGGGGGCGTCGTCGATCGCGACCGCGCTCAACTTCCTGGTCACGATCATCACTATGCGTGCGCCTGGAATGACGTTCTGGCGTATGCCGCTCTTGGTCTGGGCGAACCTCTCGACGTCCCTCCTCGTGGTCGCCGCGACGCCGTTCATCGCGGGCGTCCAGTTCATGGTCCTCTTCGACCGCGCGCTCCACACCAATTTCTTCAACGAGGCGACGGGCGGCGACGTCCTGTCTTACCAGCACATCTTCTGGTTCTACTCTCACCCGGCGGTCTACATCATGATGCTGCCGGGCTTCGGGATCATCTCCGAGGTCCTCTCCACGCACGCCCGTAAACCCATCTTCGGCTATCGCCTGATGGCGCTCGCGCTGATCGGGATCGTGGTGCTTTCCTACACGGTTTGGGCGCACCACATGTTCGTCTCGGGCATGTTCAGCTGGCTGCGCGTGCCGATGATGATTACGACGCTCCTGATCGCGGTGCCAACCGGGATCAAGATCTTCTCGTGGTTAGCGACGCTGTTCGATTCGGTGCTCCACCTTAAATCGACGGCCATGCTGTTCTCGCTGGGGTTCATCGTCACCTTCGTGGTGGGAGGAATCTCGGGCGTGATGCTGGGCATGGTGCCGCTCGACATCCACATGTCGGACACCTACTTCATCGTCGCTCACATCCACTTCGTGCTCTTCGGCGGCTCTGTCTTCACGATCTTCGCCGGCCTTTATCACTGGTTCCCGAAGATGACCGGACGGATGTACGACGAGCGGCTAGGCCGTGCGCACTTCTGGCTGACGCTGGTCGGCATGCTCGGCACCTTCGTGCCGATGCACTGGATCGGCCTGGAGGGCATGCCCCGCCGCGTCGCCGACTACGCGGCTCAGTTCGGCGATTGGAACCTGGTGATCACGGTCTTCTCGTTCATCCTCGGCGCCGCGCAGCTGATCTTCATCTACAACGTCGTCGTCAGCTGGCGCTGGGGCCCAAAGGCGGGGGACAACCCGTGGCGGGCGAAGACGATCGAGTGGCTCGTCACCTCGCCGCCGCCGGTCTTCAACTTCGACGAGATCCCGCGAGTCGTCGGCGGCCCCTACGAGTTCGGCGTGCCGGGCGCGCGCCACGCGATCATGGCGGGCGAGGAGGGCCACGAGGTCACCGAGCCCGAGCCCGCGAAGGTCGGGACCACGTCAGGCGCCACTACGTGAACGAAGCGGCGCACAACGGAGGCGGTGCGCCCGAAATCGACGTTTCCGGGGGCACGATTCTCGTCTTCTTGAACGAGGTGGCGGGCGGGCGCAGGCTTCTGGCGCAGGTTCGCGAGCGGATCGAAGCCGGTGCTGAGCGGGTCGCCATCGCGGCGCCGCAGAACCAGCCCGTCGCCGGCCAGATCGTCGACCGCGACGAGCTCGCCGACGCGGCCCGAAGCCGCGTCGAGGTGACCCAGTCAGTCTTCGCCGAGTTCGGGATCGAAGCAGAGGGCTCGGTAATGGACCCGGACCCCTTGCTGGCGCTGGATGACGCCATCCGCGCCTACGAGCCCGCCGAGGTACTGCTCTCGAGCCTTTCTGAGTCCCGCTACGGCGTGATGCGTCGCGACCTCGTCGAGTGGGCAACCGGCAACTTCGAGACGCCGATCACTCACGTGCCCGTGCGGATCGACGACGACGCGGTTCGCTGGGACGTCACCCATACCCTCGTCGTCGCCACCCAGACCGTGGCGAGCGGCGACCTCTTGGGGCGCCTCAAGTCGCGAGCCGCCGAAAGCCCCCACCGCTACACCTTCATCTGCCCGCGCTCGGGGGAACTCTCGCGCGAGGAGGTTTGCGAACGCCTTGCGCGCACGCTCGCCGAGATGTATCGCTCCGAGATCGACGCGACCGGGCAGCCGATGAGCCCTGCGCCGTTCGCAGCGGTCCAGAACGCGATCGAGCACTACCGCGTAGACGAGATCCTGATCTCGACGCTCGCGGGGGAGCAGTCCGTTTGGCTCTCGGAGGGGCTAATCGAAAAGGTCCACGAGATCACGGACAAGCCCGTCGAACATGTCGAGGCGGGCGGCGACGTGGCGGCGCCCCCCGTCCCGGATGCCGATGCGCCGGAGGCCGCAGGCCACGAGCGGCACGAGGGTGTCGCGGTCGGCGATACGGCGGGAGAGGCTCATTAGATGACTAGGGTGGTGGCCTAGTGGAATCGGCATCGGTCGCAGCGGACGCGCACGCCCACGATCATCACGGTCCTCCCGAGGCGCACGCGAGTTCGCGGATCGACCGCCAGACGCTTGGCATCCTGCTGTTCATCGTTTCGGAGATCATGCTCTTCGGGGCGTTCTTCGCCTCGTACTTCTTTATCCGGGTCGTCGCCAATCAGGGGCCCTGGCCGCCCGAGCCGTATGAGCTCCCCGTCGCCGTCGCCGGCATCAACACTGCGATCCTGGTCTCGTCGAGCTTCACCGTCCATTGGGCTCTCGAAGGCGCCCGGAAGGGCAACAGGCGGGCGATGCAGATGGGCCTCGCGGCAACCTGGCTCCTGGGCGCGACCTTCCTCTTCATCCAGATGAACGAGTACGTCCACATCGGCTTCTCGGCCCGCGACGGCGCCTTCGGCTCCATCTTCTACGGCCTCACCGGTCTCCACGGCGCGCACGTCTTCGTCGGGCTGTTGCTCCTGACGTTCGCGAACATCCGCGCCTATCGAGGCCACTTCGGGTCTGCCGCCAAGGACCACTTGGGCGTCGAGGTTTCCGGCATCTACTGGCACTTCGTGGACGTCATGTGGATCATCGTCTACACAACGATCTACATCCTCTGAGGAACGCGATAAGCGGCGCATTTCGGCGTCCTCGCTGGTCCGGCTCACTCACGTACTGATACGTACGCTCGCTTCGCCGGACCAGCTGCGTCCTTGATCTGCTTGCTTCTCGCGCCTCTCAGGGCGTGATCTTGGATTCGGGAATAATCATGGGCGTGAAGATCACAGAGCCGCTGATGTTCCGCGTCGTCGTGGTCGTTGGGATCGCGATGGTGCCGGTGATTCTGCTCGCCGCGATCGTCGATCCGATCGCCGGCGCGATTCTCTTCGGGGTCGAGGCCGGGGCCGCGGTCGGCTATCTCGTCCAGCGCGTTCGCTTGGCAAGGTCGAGGCCGGCGGAGGTAACGACGGTGCCTGACGACGGCGTCCGTCGCGTCCCGCCGACGAAGTAGGTCCGGCTCAGCCGCCGCTGCCCGAGCCGCCGGCGTTGCCGCCGCCGGTCGAATCGATCAGGTACTCGATCAGGTCGGCCAAGTTCTCTTCAGGAATCTGGTCGGGCGTGTACTGGGGCATGACGCCTTCGCGATCCTCGAAGCCGGGAGAGATCTCCGCCTGCGGATCGCGGATCGATTGCTCGATCATCTCCGCCTCCTGCCCGGGCAGAACCTCGTCGAGGCTCGGGCCGACGCCGCCCGCCGATCCGGCGGCCTCGAGCTGGTGGCAACCCCCGCACTGCGCTGCAAAGATCTCTCCGCCGTCGCCAAGCGGCGGAGGTTCGATGCCTTCAACGCCCGCAACGCTCGCCACGTATGCGGCGACGTCTTGGGCGTCGGATCCTTCGAAGATGTCGGCGGGCATATAAAGCTGCTCGTAATCGGGGTCCGTCTCGTCGACGTCGCGCGGGTTGTCGATCTGGGCCTCGACGATGCCCTCGATGGTGTCCTGGTCCATGCCGTTCGAGCGCGCTTCGGCAAACGATGCGTCCAGGTCGGGCCCGATCACGGCGCCCGCGCGCGCCTCGGTCAGCGCGTGGCAGGTGGCGCAGCCGTTGGTGAAGAGGTCCTTGCCGCGCTCGAGATCGGCCTCCTCTTGCGTGTCGCAGCCCGTGGTAATCCCCCCTGCGAGGAGAGCGAGCGAAGTGGCGAGGATCGCCTTCCCGCGGACGACTGAAACGAGGCCTGGCACGCGCGCAATCCTATCTTGCGTGGCGGCAGCCGATGGTCGCAGCACGCACGAATCAAGCCGCTTGAGTATGTTTCGAGCCAATCCGCACGATCAACGTTGAAGATGGGAGTCGGGCGCACTGATGGAGGTCAAGGATGGGATGTCGAGGGTTGTCCTGACCGTTGGGCCGGGCCACACGCTGCGCGACGCCTCTAAAAAGATGACCGAGCGCGAGGTCGGCGCCGCGGTCGTGATCGACGAGGAGTTGCCGGCACCGGGGGTTCTTTCTGAGCGCGACATCCTGTACTCGCTCGGCAAGGGCGAGGATCCCGACGCCGAGCGAGTCGGCGACCACTTCTCCGACACCGTGATCAGCGCCGCTCCGGACTGGAGCCTCGAGCGCGCCGCTATGGAGATGTCTCGCCGCCACATCCGCCACCTCGTCGTGGTCGAAGGCGGCGAGTTGGTCGGGATCCTCTCGATGCGCGACATCATGCGAGTCTGGACGTCCGACGGCGCGACCTCGAGCATGACCTCACCCGAGTCGGAGGCTTCCCGGGCCTGAGTGGCGCATCCGCCGCTGTGGCGGGGTGTCAGATGGACTGGCAGCTCGCAGTCCTGGCGGGCTTTCGCGAGCCACCGCCGTGGTGCGGAGCCTGGTTGTGGGCACTAAAGGGGAGAGTCTTGGATCTCGCGGGGCCTGGTCGTGCTTTGCGGATGGTTTGGTGGTGTCTACCGATCGAGTGCCGGTTTGTGTTGGCATATCCAACACAACCCCGCAGTCGATCCATTTCGCATGGTTTTAGGCGATGCGGGACGACTTGTCGCCAATTACCCGCCAAGCGCTCGATCCGGTCCCCTTGGTTGCCCGCGCAAGCCCTTCGGGCTACGACTGCTCCGCGAAGCTCACGCACAGCGCCGGTGTCACTCCCCTAAGCCAGCCCGGCGCGTAAAGCGCCTGACGGAGCCCGCGCTAACGCTTGCGAGGCGGGACGGCGGGGAGGACCGCCGTCGTCAGCCGCTGGCGGCGCGGCAGGCGGGTGACCTCGCTCTGGGTCCCGCGGAACATCCTCGTAAGCGCGGCGATCGAGACGATCGCCCCGATCACGCCGTACGGGAACCAGACGAAGATGCCGGCGACGACAAGGGCGAGGCCGAGCGCCAGAAGAGGCGGATCCCAGGACGGCTCGGGCACGTAGACGAGCTCAGTTGCCTCAGGAGTCTCGGCGGCCATCTAGGAGAGGTAGTAGGTCGCGAACACGAACGCCAGGGCGAACACGCCGACCGCGATCGAGGCCGCGAAGAGGCCCGTCTTGAGGTTCTTGTCGGCGAGGCGGCGGTCCATCGAGCGTGAACTCTATAGAGCGCGGTCGATGGCCATCGCAACGAACAGGAGCGCGAGGTAGGCGAGCGACGCGAGGTAGAGGCGAAGAGCCGCGCGGCGCGAGGGCGAAAGCGCCAGGCGCGCCGCCAGGAGCAAGAACACGGCCCCGAGTACGACGGCTGCGCCGAGGTAGACGCCGCCGAAGAGGCCCGTCGCGACGGGCGCGATCGTGAGCGCGACCAACGCCGCCGCGTAGAGGACGATCTGGCGCCGCGTCGCCCTCTCGCCCCGCACCACAGGCATCATCGGCACGCCCGTGCGCGCGTAGTCGTCCTTGATCAAGAGCGACAGCGCCCAGAAGTGGGGCGGCGTCCACATGAACACGATCGCAAAGGGATAGAGCGCGTCAGCGGTGAGCCCGCCAGTCGCCGCGGCCCAGCCGACCAGTGGCGGCACGGCCCCCGCGGCGCCGCCGATCACGATGTTCTGCGGTGTCAGCGGCTTCAGCCACATGGTGTAGACGAAGACGTAGCCCAAAAGCCCCGTCATCGCCAGCACCGCCGAGAGGAGATTCACCGTGAGCGCAAGCTGGACGAAGGCCAGGGCGCCCAGGACGATGCCGAACACCAGGCCGTGCACCGGCTCGATCCGGCCAGAGACGAGCGGCCTGGAGCGAGTCCTCGCCATGCGCGCGTCCCGCTCGCGATCGATGTAGTGATTGATCGCCCCCGCGCCGCCCGCGGCCAGGTAGCCGCCGAGCATCGTCCAGAGCACTGTCGCGAGCGCCACACCCTCCGGCGCCGCGACCACCATCGTCGCGACCGTCGTTACCAGGAGCAAGGAGATGATCCGCGGCTTCGTGAGCGCTACGTAGTCGCGCACGTGAGCCAGGAACGTCGGGCGTGCGTCTAGCCCGTAGCCCTCTGCGAGTCCGGCTTCCCTGGTTGCGGTCGCGCTCTCCATGGCTCTAGATCGCCGCCGCTTCCGTCGACGCTTCACGCGGGCGGGCGCGTGCCGGCCGGGGGGCCGGGATCGGCATCAGCGTGGTATTCGCGTAGACGACGGTCGCCCAGACGATCGTCCCGAGGCTCAGGTGGGCGACGATCAATCCGGCGTGCTTGCCGAGCCAAACATTCGCGGCGCCGAGCAGGATCTGGGCCGCCACGAGTCCTCCCACAGCGGCGAAGGACCGGCTGGGAGCCCGCTGGCGGATCGCCACAGCCACCAGCGCGACCACGGCGAGCGCAGTCAGATACATGAAGAGGCGATGAACGAGCTGGATGTCGATCAGGCGGTCGACACCGAACGGCATGAACTCGTTGACGCAGGCGGGGAACTGCTCACCACAGGCCGTGTGAGCCCCCAGGACGGGCTCGGTCGGCGTGCCCTCGCCCTCCGTGCCCGCGACGAGGCCACCCGCGACGATCGTCGCGAGGACCAAGGCCGCGGTCACGGCCGCCAGCGAGCGCAAGAGGCCGCTGCCGCTCGCGCCCCTCGGTTCGGGGACGGACGCGAGTCGTCTGAGCGCAAGAAGCGTCCCCAAGAAGATCATCGCCAGTCCGAGGTGAGCCGCCACGAGGTATTCGTCGAGACCTTCTTCGACGGTCACCCCGCCGAGGCCCGCCTGCGCCAAGACGAGCACCCCCGCGGCGGCGGAGAGGCCGACGATCCACCGGTGTTGGCGAAGCGTTCGCCATGCCCGCCAGGCGACCACCAGCATCAGGACCGAGACGATCCCCGCCGCGATGCGGTGTGAGTACTCGATCACGGACTCGGCGGACGCGGCGGGAAGCACCCCGCCCTCGCAAAGCGGCCAGCCCTCAGTGCCCGAGCCCGCGGGCCCGCAGCCCAGGCCGGAGTCTGAGACGCGCACGATGCCGCCGATCAGGATGAGGACGAAAGTGGCGACGATCGTGGCGGTGACTAGGCGCCGGAAACGCGCCAGATCGCTCGCCGAATCCATCGCGTTCAGGATACGGACGTGTCGTCGCCGCTCTCGTCTGAATCCGCGTCTAGATCCGCGCCCTCGTGGGGTTCGTCGGCGGCTCCACGCGCCCCTTCGGGCTGCCGCTCGTCGGCGGGCTCGACCTCAGCATCGGAATCGGCATCCGAGTCGGACGCGTCCGCGGCCTCGCCCGAGACGATGTCGTCCGGGTCCGCGGTGGGTGCGTCCACGGACACCGCCTTTTCCGACATTCCGGCGTCGTCGCCCGGGTCGGGAACCCCGACCTCCGGGGGCGCCGAAGCCGGCAACGGCTCGGGCCCTACAAAGGTTGCCTCGCGCTCGCGGATCGCCTCGCGTATGTCGCGAAGCGGCTCAGGGCTGCGAACGTCGGGCACCGCGTCGAAGTTGTGCGCGGGAGGGGGGAGAGCGCAAACCATTCGAGCGTCGAGCCGTGCCACGGATCATGACCGGCGGGGCGACCGGCGCCATAGGAGCGGACCAGGCTCACTAGCTCGATGAAGATCCCAATCAAGAGGAAGAACGAAGCGATCGAAGCGATCAGGTTGAGCGTCGAGACGCCGTCGTCCTCGAAGTAGCGATAGACGTCGACGGGCTGGCCGGCTAGCCCCGCGAAGAACATCGCAGCGCAAAACACGGTCGCGCTGACCAGGATCAGGCCGGCGGCAGCCTTCGCCGGTCCGTCCGCGACGGTCCGTCCGGTCATCTTCGGCAGCCAGTAGTGAAGGGCGGCGAAAGCGGCGAGGACGAAGCCGACGATCACCATGATCGTGTCCTGCTGCGCGGCGACGGTGTTCTCGAGCAAGAGGCCCGCGCCGACCACGGCGGTCACCCATTCGCCGCCCAGCCCGAAGACGAGCGCGATTGCGGACGCGATCGCGAGCGCCAGCGGTGCGCGGGTCGAAATCGCGCCTTCCCACATGGTCAGCGTCCAGACGACGAAGAGGACTCCGATCGGCACCAGCAGGCTGAGCGCCATCAGCATCGCGAAGAAGCTGAATCCCTCGGCGATTGGGCCCGCGTACATGTTCTGCATCCAGGCGAGCGTCCCGAGCACGCCGACCGCGACGATAGAAGCCGTTACCGCCGAATGACTGAAGAGCGGCTTTCGGGAGAACGTCGGCACGATCTCCGAGATCACGGCGAGCGCGGTAACGACCATGATCGTGTGGATCCCAGTGAAATAGAGCCAGCTGAGATGCACGAACAGCATCGGCTCGCCGTCCTCGCCCGGGTCGAAGAAGACGCCGTCGAAGTTGCGATCGATCGTGAGCATCACCAAGCCCGCGACCATGGCCGGGCCGGTCACCAAGACGATGTAGGAGATGACCCGGGCGGCCGTCGCTAGGACCGGCGCGCGCCGCCAAGCCATGCCCGGCGCGCGCATGTTTTTGAGCGTCGCCGCCATGTTGATGGCCCAGCAGACGAAGCCGGTGGTGGCCAGGCCGACGCCAGCGATCCAAGCGTCGACTCCGCCTGAGGGAGAGAATTCGTTGTCTGAGAGCGGCGGCAACGGCGAAAGGCCGTTGTCGGGCACGAGATAGAGGAAGCTGACGAAGAAAACGAGCGTCCCGCTCGCATACAGCCAGTAGGCGAGCTGGTTGAGGCGCGGGAGCGCGACGCCGCGCGCCCCGATCTGAAGCGGCACGACGTAGCCCAACAGGCCGAGCACGAACGGCACCGCGAACAGCACGATCGTCGCGGTCATCGCCGTCGTCGAGATCTGGCCGAAGATGTCCGGCCTGAAGATCGAAGAATCAGGGACGATCAGGTGAACGCGGGTCAGCGCGAACGCGAGAACGCCTACAGCCAGGAACGTGAGCGACGTGCCCATGAAGAGCTTCGCCACGACCTTGTGGTCGGCGCTGGTCGCCACGTCGGTCCAGCCGAGCCGGCCGGCCGGCACGTCGCGCGTCACTACTTCCGGCCGGCGCTCTGCGATTGTCGGAGGAGGCGCCGTCACTCGCTCTCCGCCGCCGTGTCGCCGGCTTCCATGACAGCCGCCCGGCCCTCTTCGAGTTCGGCATTGAGACCGGTCAGGTAGTCCTCGTACTCGTCCTGGCTCACGACCCTGACGGCCACTCGCATCGCCGGGTACGACGTGCCCGAGAACACCGTCGAGGGGCCACGATAGAGGCCTTCCTCGTCAGCCGCGAACGAGGTCTCGGCGATCTCGCCCGGCACGGCCCACACCTGCGGTCCCAGCGCCGGCACGAACCACGAATGGATGACATCGGTCGAGTCGATGTTCAGGTTTACGACTGTGTCCACGGGCACGACCAGCTCCTGGTATGAGAAGACAGCCGCGATGCCCTCGGAGATGCTGCCCTCCGCCTCGACCGGATATTCGAAACGCCAGAGCCACTGCTGGGCGATCGCGTTGATCTCGATCTCCTCCGCGCCCTCGTCGGCCGTGGCCTCGTTGACGCCCTTGGAGACGACCACGCCAAAGATGAAGACGGCGAGGACCAAAAGAGACAACCCGCCCGCGACCTTGGTGACAAAGCCCCGTCCCGCGGTCAGTCGGCGGGGCTCATCCCGCGGCCCGGTGCTGCGAAAGCGGCGCACGGCGAGGAGGAGCCCGGCGATCAGAGCGACGACGATCACCGACGCGATCGCAAGCGAGACCCAGAACGCGACCCGCATGTCCTCGGCGTTCGGCGAGTGGGCGACATCTGGCGCAAGCGCCGCCCCCGCAGGCTGGGCGAACACCAGCGCTAAGAGCGCGGCGAAGCCGAAAACGACGAGACTCAGGGACCGGGCTTGCACGAGCGGCGCATTCTAATCCGAAGGGGCGGCGCCGCTGCGATCTAAGCGCGAGCGAGCCGCTGGCTCTTCTTATACTCGCGCCGCCGTGTCCCGCGTCGTGCTTCCATCTCGCCGCCGTTCGCCTGCTCTTCGCGCCGCTGTGCGGGGCGGAGCCGTTGCCGCGATCGCCGCGGCGATCTTGGTTCCGCCGCTCCGAAAGAAGCTCAAGGCGCCGCCCGCGGCGACCGTCGCGACCTCCGTCGCCGGCCCAGTGGCGGTCGCCGTGCTCTGGCCGCGGACCCGGACCCGTGACGTCTTCTTGTATGCGCTTCAGATGTGGGGCTTCGTGATGGCGCACGAGCTTCCATACGACGATCCCGAGGCGCTCCGAAGGCGGCTCAAGATCGACTATCCGATCAACGCAGATCGCCTTTTGGGCGGAGGAGAGCTCCCGAACACCCGCCTTCAGCGCGCGCTCGCGAACCCGGCCGAGCCGAACGCACTCGATCGCGTCTTGACCGTCGCGCACTGGGCGTGGTTCTTGGTCCCGCACGCCACCGTCGCCTACATCTTGCTCCGCGACGACGAGTTGCCTGAATCCGAGCTGCGTTTCCCGCGCGCGGCGAGGCAGATGGCCGCGACATACGACCTGGGCTGCGCGGCGTATCACGCCGTTCCCACCGCGCCGCCATGGTGGGCTGCTGAGAACGGCCATCTGTCCGAGCCGGTCCGACGCTTGATGATCGACGTGGGCGAGCGTGTCTGGGGCCGGGCATGGCCCAAGCTCTATGACTCCTTCAACGGCAACCCGTGGGCCGCATTCCCATCGCTTCACTTCGCCTCGTCCATGATGGGCGCTCTGCTCCTCCGCGAGACGGGGCCGAAGGCGGGCGCCGTCGGGGCCGCGTACGCGGCGATCCTGGGCTTTGCGCTCGTCTATCTCGGCGAGCACTACGTGACCGACCTCTTGGCAGGTGTCGCCCTGGTTGCGACGGTCCGGCTCGGGGAGCCGGTCGCCGAGCCGCTTATGCGCGAGATCAGCGCCGGGATCCAGTGGCTCGAAGCGATCGCGACGGGATAGGCCCCGGGCATACGTTGCCCGCCCCGCCCTCGGTCATGCGAGTATGAGTTCCTGGATGTCTCGGAGGACCGAAGCCACCGGGGGGCTGGGCGCTACCTCGCGCGAAGAGCCTGCCGCAGTCGCGGCCGAGGAGGACACGGACGAGGAGCCGACGTTCTTTCACGACCCGAAGCGCCTGGCTCTCACCATGGGCTCGGTCATCGTCCTCATCGCCGCGATCTACTTCCTGTTTCCGGCCATCGTCGGCGTCGAGGACGGCCTCGCGAAGCTGGACGACGGCGATCCGGTCTGGATCGCGACCGCCGTGGCGTTCTGCTTCGTCATGTTCCTTGCCCAGATCGCCCAGTTCAAAGGCATCGTCGGCGGCGACGTCCTGAAGCTCAGCTGGCGTGAGAGCTATCAGATAAACATGGCGAGCCTCGCTGCCTCCCGCCTGTTCTCGGCGGGTGGCGCCGGCGGCCTCGTCCTCACCTACTGGGCGCTTCGCAAGGCGGGGATGCCGCGCCAGCAGTCCGCGGCGCGCATGGTCGCGTTCCTGATCGTCATGTACACCGTCTACCTGCTCGCGCTGATCCTCGGTGGGATCCTGCTTCGCACAGGGGTCCTTGCGGGCGCCAACCCTCCGGGCCTCACGATCGTCCCGGCCGCGATAGCCGGTGCGATCCTCCTCTTCGTCCTCCTGGCGGCGCTCGTTCCCGGCGACCTGCAACGCCGGCTCGCGCGATCGACCTCGGACACCTGGTACGGCCGCCTGTCCGTCCGGCTCGCGACCGTTCCGGCGACGGTCTCCACCTCGACCCGGATGGCCATCGAGATCATCAAGATTCCTCGCCGCGGATGGCTCACCGTCGCGGGCGCGGTCGGCTTCTGGGCCGCGAACATCGGGATCATGTGGGCCAGCTTCGAGGCCTTCGGTTTGGACGTCTCGGGCGCCGTCGTCGTGCAGGGCTTCTTTGTCGGCATGGCTGCGAACCTGATCCCGGGCGCGCCCGGCGGCGTGGGGGCGGTCGACGCGGGGATGATCGGCACCTATGTCCTATTTGGCCTCGACGGCAGCTCGGTCTTCGCCGCGGTCCTCATGTACAGATTCATCGCCTTCTGGCTGCCGCTGCCTCCCGGCATCGTCGCGTTCGTCCAGCTTCGGCGCACCGTTACGCGCTGGAAGGAGGAGGGCCGCCCGTCGGACCGCGCGCCTGAGACGACCAACTTGCCGCAGGAGCGAGAGCTTCTGGGCCGGGCCAATACTTCAAAAAGTAAAGTATCATGATAGGTGGCGTGATCAAGACTGGAGACGAAGCTCGATGAGCGATTCGAAGGACTCAAAGACAACGGAGAACGTGATCATCCTGGGCGGCGGCCCCGCCGGCTACACCGCTGCGCTTTACGCCTCCCGGGCGAACCTCGAGCCGCTCCTGATCGAGGGCTTCCAGTGGGGTGGCCAGCTTCAGAACACGACCGACGTAGAGAACTACCCCGGCTATCCCGACGGGATCATGGGCCCCGAGATGATGAACGAGTTCCGCGCTCAGGCCGAGCGCTTCGGCACGCGGTTCGTGACCGACGACGCCGACCGCGTCGAGCTTTCCGACGGCGGTGTTCAGCGAGTCTTCCTTGGCGACGAGGAGCACGTCTCGAAGACGATCATCCTCGCCATGGGCGCCGAGCCGCGGCGCCTCGGCCTGCCGGGCGAGATGGAGCTCTCGGGCCGCGGCGTCTCCACGTGCGGCGTCTGCGACGGCGCTTTCTTCAAGGACGAGGAGGTCGTCGTGATCGGTGGCGGCGACTCCGCCATGGAGGACGCGATGTTCATCGCGAAGTACGCGTCCAAGCTCACGATCGTCCACCGCCGCGATGACTTCCGAGCGTCGAAGATCATGCTCGATCGCGCCTCACAAACCGAGAACATCGAGCTCAAGACCCCCTATGTGCCCGAGGAGTTCATCGCGGGCGACGACGGCAAGCTCCGCGCGGTTCGCCTCAAGCACGCCGATACGGGGGAAACCGAGGAGATGGAGGTCGGCGGCGCCTTCGTGGCGATCGGCCACATCCCGCGCTCCGAATTGGTCGCCGACCAGGTCGCGACCGACGAGGACGGCTACGTCCGGACCGACGCCAAATCGACTCGCACCGACCTTGCCGGAGTCTTCGCGATCGGCGACCTCGTCGACCACACCTATCGCCAGGCGGTCACCGCCGCCGGCACGGGCTGCATGGGCGCTCTCGACGCTGAGTGGTACCTGCGCGACACCCCGCCCAGTCCAGAGGCCCACTGGGGCTCGAGCCCGGGCGAAGTCGCCGAAGCTACGGCGTAGTGGGCGGCGAGCATGGCTCGCTGAGGATCTTCACGGGCTCGCCGAACTCGGAAGCCTTGCGCCTGTCCAGCTTGATCTGGACCGTCTGAACGTTGTTGTCGTCGCCCCCAAGAGCAACTTCTTCGAGGCGGTCGGCCGGGTCTGTCTTCGCGACCAGGCAGTAGCGGCCCTTGCGCCGCCCGGTGACGTCGAACTCTTGGCCCGGGGTGTTGGAGCCGTAGATGTCCGCGTAGCCGACGGAGATCCCGTGAGTGCCGTCGTCCCGGTCGCAGTTCTGAAAGCCGTAGAAGGCCTCGTTCGGAGAGCCCGGAAGCTCCGGGTGCGTGCGGGTCAGGTCGAACACGCAGAATGAGACCTTGTCCGAGGTTTCCTTGAGGAGTCCGGACTCGACCCGGTAGAGCTCGTATTCGGCGAACTCCTGGAAGTGGTAGTGGTTGTGGATCTCGTGGAAGATCATGCAGCCGACTGGATCCTCGATCCACTCGGTGTCCTGCCCTCGCTTGAAAACTCCGTCGGGGCCTCCGTTGCTGGTCGAGTCCAGGAAGATCGCCTGGTAGGCGACTCGGCCCCGGTCCCCTTTTTCGCCGCAGGTGTCCGTGGACAGGTCGGGGTAGACCTCGAGCGGCCCCAGGCCTACGTTCGAGGTTGTGTGATCGAAGCGAAGGTAAGTCGTCTTCGAGCCCGCGGGCCTCTGAAGGATGATGTCGTTCGGCGGCTCGACGATCAAGTCGGGCAACAGAGCCGGGCCGGGCTCGCCGCCTGCCGCGGCGGGCGAGGAGGAGAGAAGTAGCCAGGCGCCCAGCGCGCAGATGGCTCCGACTGAGGCAGCGACAGCGATCCTCATCGCCCGCGTAGTCCCTGTCTCCCCGGCGTCCATGCTAAATCGAGAGTACCAGTGCCTGAGGGCGTTTCAGGCCACCACTAGCCTCGCCGGATGGATCGCCGCTCGTGGATTCTCGTCATGTCGCTGGGGGCGATCTGGGGGGCCAGCTTCCTCTTCATCGAGATCGGCCTTCGCGACATGGGCCCGATCGTCGTCGCCTGGGCTCGGGTCGCACTCGCCGCCGCGGTGCTCGTGCCCGTCGCATGGTTTCGCGGCGAGCTTCGCATTCGGGGGGCGAGCGTCGGATTGATCGCCTTGCTCGGGACGGTGCAGGTGGGCGTGCCGTTCGCCGTCCTCGCCCGCGGGCAAGAGGAGATCACATCGTCTCTTGCGGGCATCCTGGTCGCCTCGACCCCGCTCTTCACCGCCCTCCTGGCGGTGCGCGTCGATCCTGCTGAGCGCTCGGAGGGCGTTCGCCTCTGGGGCGTGATCGCCGGGCTTGCCGGCGTCGCCCTGCTGCTCGGGGTCGACCTCAGCGGCACATCGGCCGAGGCGCTTGGCGGCGGCCTGGTCCTCCTGGCAAGCCTCGGATACGCGATCGGCGGCCTGATCACGAAGCTCAAGCTGCCCGGCGCTCCAGGCACGGGCGTCGCCGCGTGGATCACCCTGGCCGCGACGATCCTGCTCACCCCGCTGGCGATCGCCAACGCCCCCGCAGAAATGCCGGGGCTGGGACCGATCGCCGCCGTCGCGGCGCTCGGCATCATCGGCACGGGCCTCGCGTTCGCGATCTTCTTCGGCCTGATGACGACGATCGGGCCCGCGCGCACTTTCATCGTCACCTACCTGTCGCCTGCGTTCGCGGTTGTCTACGGCGCCTTTCTCCTCGATGAGCCGATCAGCCTGGCCACGCTCGCCGGGCTGGCGCTGATCCTCGCCGGCTCCTATCTGGCCGGCGGCTATACGAGCGCGCGTAGCGAGTCGGCCACGGTGTAGCGCTCGGCTTCGTCTTCGCTCTTCGCGTTCTCGGCGAGGGTGTCGAGCGTCGCGACGATGCGGCTTGCGCCCAGCTCCTCTTGCCACTCGAACGGGCCGCGCGGGTGGTTTAGCCCAAGCTTCATTGCCGTGTCGACATCGTTCGGCTCGGCGACGCCCTCCTCCACGGCAAAGCTCGCCTCGTTCACCTGACAGCTCACCACGCGCTCGAGAATCACACGCTCGGTCTTTGTGCTTGTGTGGCGCTCGCGCTCTGAGACCTTGCGGCCCGCTCTGTACTCGTAGAACCCTCGGCCCGTCTTTTGCCCCAGCCTGCCCGCCTCGACCATCTCCATCTGGATCGGATGCGGCTTCCACCTCGGTTCCGCTTGCTGTGAATAGAACGACTCGGCGACCTTCAGGTTGACGTCGACGCCGATCAGGTCCATCAGCTCGAACGGGCCCATGCGGTAGCCGCCGACTTCGCGCATCGCTCGGTCGATCTCGGCGTGGCCGGCCACTCGTTCGCCGAGCATGCGCAGCGCCTCGAGCGTGTAAGGGCGGTTGCAGCGGTTCACGATGAAGCCGGGGGCATCCGCCGCCCGCACCGGTTCGCGACCCATCGCGCGGGCGACTTTCGTGGCGGCGTCGAGCGCGGCGTCGCCTGTGCGCTCGCCGGCGACGACCTCTACCAGGCGCATGAGCGGGGGTGGGTTGAAGAAATGCATCCCGCAAACACGCTCGGGCTCGGGAATGTCGGCGGCGATCTCCGAGACCGGGATCGAGGACGTATTGGTCGCGAGGACGGCTTCAGCGCCGCATGTCTTGGCCAGGTCGGCGAAGAGCGCTCGTTTGAGATCGAGGTCCTCGGGCGCCGCCTCGATGACGAAGTCGCAACCAGCGAGGCCTTCGAAGCCGGCCGTCGTCAGCGCGCCGGCCGCGCTCGCTGCATCGGCGGGGCTCCAAAGGCCCTTTCCCGCCCCCTTGGCAAGCGCCGCCTGGAGGCGGTCGGCACCCGACGCGAGCGCTCCCGGATCGGGGTCGTGGAGAACCACCTCGAATCCACCGAGACAGCCAAGCTGGGCGATCCCGGAGCCCATGGTCCCCGCGCCTACCACCCCGAGGCGCTGCGCCGTCACTTGCCGCGAAACTCCGGCCGGCGCTTGTCGAGAAATGCCGACATGCCCTCGACCCTGTCCTCGGTCGCCATCGCCAGCTCGTACAGGCGGCGCTCCTGATCGAGGCCCGCGGCCAGCCCGGACTCGTCCGCGGCGAGCACCGCTTGCTTGCCGAGCTTGGCGGCGACGGGTGGGCCCGAGGCGACCGTCCGTCCCAGATCGATGGCGGCGTTGAGCCAGGCATTCTCGATGCGATTGACGATTCCCCAGTCGAGCGCCTGTTTCGCGGTGAAGCGTCGGCCCGTCAGGACCAGCTCCATCGCGCGCTGCTTGCCGATCACCCGCGTCAGGCGCTGAGTGGCGCCCCCGCCGGGGATGATTCCCAGGGTGATCTCGGGCTGGCCGAACTCGGCGGTCTCCGAGGCGACGATCATGTCGCAGGCGAGGGCCAGCTCGCAGCCGCCGCCGAGCGCGAAGCCCGAAACGCCCGCGATGAGCGGCGTGCGGCAACCGGCGACGCGCTTCCAAAAGATGGAGGTGGGGTGGAAGAGCGCCTCGCCGAAGGTGCGGTCTCTGAGCGCGCGGATGTCGGCCCCGGCAGCGAAGACGTCGTCTGAGCCCGCGATCACGATCGCTCGCACCTCGTCCGCGTGGTCTAGTCGCTCGAGCGCCGCTCCGAGCTCGTCCATCATCTCCGGCGAGAGCGCGTTCCTGGCGTCTGGGCGGTCGAGACGCACGAGGGCGACCCGGTCGTGCATCTCTTCCGCGATCAGCGACATGGCGTCCTAGTCAGTCGGAAGGAACGCTGAGATGCCGGTCGCGTCGCGGCCGATGATCAGCTTTTGGATCTGGGAGGTTCCCTCGTAAAGCGTGGTGACCCGCGCGTCGCGCAGGTAGCGCTCGACCGGGTGATCGTCGACGTAGCCCGAGCCGCCGTGCACCTGGATCGCGTCGTTCGCGCACTCGATCGCCGACTCGGTGGCAAAGAGCTTCGCGATCGAGGTCTCGAGTGTCGACGGCTTGCCCTGGTCCTTCAAGATCCCGGCTCGCAAGACCAAGAGCCGGGCGGCATCCCGCTTGACGATCATGTCCGCGATCATCGCTTGCACGAGCTGGAAGCGGGCGAGCGGCACTCCGAACTGCTTGCGCTCCTTCGAGTATGAGACGGATGCCTCGACGCAGCCGTCGCAGATTCCCACGCAGCCGGCGGCGACCGAGTAGCGACCGGAGTCGAGCGCGGTCATCGCGACCTTGAAGCCGTCGCCGACCTCGCCCATCAGGCAGTCGTCTTCAACCTCGACGCCGTCGAGCGCGATCGAGGCGGTGTCTGAAGCGCGCAGGCCGAGCTTGCCGTGGATCTCCTGGGTGTCAAAGCCCTCGCTGTCAGTGGGAACCAAGAAGCAGGCGAGACCCTTCGGGCCCGACCTCGCTTCGGTCTGGGCGAAGATCATCGCGACGTCGGCATGGTTTCCGAGCGAGATCCACATCTTCTGCCCAGAGAGCTTCCAGCCGCCGTCGATTTTCTCAGCCTGGGTCCGAAGGTTGGCGGCGTCCGAGCCGGTGTCGGGCTCGGTCAAGCCGAAGCAGCCCAGGTACTCGCCGTCGCACAGTTTCGGAAGCCAGCGCTGCTTTTGCTCCTCGGTCCCCCAGCGCTCGATCGAGCCGCATACGAGCGACGTCTGGACCGAGACGACCGTGCGGGCGGCTGAGTCCCCGCGGCCGATCTGCTCGACGATCAGCCCGTAGCTCACGAAGTCGAGCCCACGGCCCCCGTACTCCTCCGCGACCGACGCGCCCAGATAGCCCATCTCGCCGAGCTTCGACGCCAGCTCGCGGTCGAACTTCTCGTCGCGGTCGTTCTGCCGGGCCCGCTCTATGACTTCGTTGTCGACGAAGTCACGGGCCGTCTCGGAGATGAGCTTTTGCTCGTCGCTCAGATCGAGGTTCAAATCGCGCCCCCGGGCGCAGCGGCGCCGAGCTCCCGCTCGATGGCGTTCCTGAAGGCTTCCATGGCCGCCGAGGTGTGTTCCCCCGGCCATGCGAGCTCGGCGCCGTCGATGGCAGAAACCGGTTGCACCTCGCGCCCGGTCGAGGCCATGAACGCCTCTGTCGCCTGCTGGAGATCGGATAGGTCGTAGACGCCCTCCTCGACCTCCAGCTCGCGTATGACCCGGTCGCGCGTGATCGAGTCGAGGATCGGGTTGTCGAGCGACGGGGTCTTGAGCACGCCGTCCGGGCCCGCCCAGAACAAAGTCGAGGTCGGAGCCTCTAAGACGATCCCGTCCGGCGTGACGAAGATCGCTTCGTCGGCCCCCTGCCCCTGCGCGATGCGGGTGGCGTGCATGTTCGCCGCGTATGAGAGTGACTTCACCCTGTTCAGGATCACGGTCGGCTGGTAGGTCACGGTTGCGACCGTCGCGGAGTCGGCGTAGGGGAAGGGCTCCTCGATCAACAGGAGGCGCCGCCCGCCGCGGGTCGCCACGACGCGGAGGTTCGCCTCGACCTCGCCCGCTTCGGCAAGAAGCGGCTCGAGCTCTCTCTCGAAGGCCACCCGATCGACGGGCAGGCCGATCGCGGCGGCAGAGCGCTCCAGGCGATCCCAGTGCTCCTCCATCGCGAAGGGACGGCCGCGATAGAGCCGGGCGACCTCGAACACCCCGTCGCCGCGGTAGAGGCCGTCGTCGGGCAAGGGAAGGGTGGCTTCGCGGGTGGGCGTGATCCGCCCGTCGACGCTTGCCAGTTCGCTGAGATCGCTCATTGGCCGGACGCTACTAGCATCGACGTCCTGGGCGGCTAGCTCGCGGCGGGGTTCTCGATGATCGTCGCCAAGCCCTGGCCGACGCCCACGCAAAGCGCCGCGATGCCGTAGCGAAGGCCCTCTCGCCGGAGCTCGCGCACGAGGGTGCCGGCCAGGCGCGCCCCCGAGCAGCCGAGGGGGTGCCCGAGGGCGATCGCGCCGCCGTTCACGTTCAGCCGCTCCGGCTCGATGCCGAGCTCGCGCTGGCACGCGAGGACCTGCGCAGCGAAGGCCTCGTTGATCTCGATCCGGTCGATGTCGCCGAGCGCGAGGCCCGCCGCCTCGAGCGCGTTGCGAATGGCCGGGACCGGGCCGATGCCCATCACGGCCGGATCGACACCGGCGACGCCAATGGCGACGATCCGCCCGAGCGGCTCCGCGCCGAGCGCTTCGACTCCTCGCTCGCTTCGCCATGACCAGGCAGGCGGCGCCGTCGTTCAGCGTCGACGCGTTTCCGGCGGTGACCGTTCCGCCTTCGCGAAAGACCGGACGAAGCTTTGCGAGCGCCTCGAGCGAAGCGTCGGCCCGCGGACCCTCATCAGCCTCGACGGTGCCAGGCACGGTGCCTGGCACCTTTTGCGCGGCGGGCGCTTCGATTGCGACGATCTCGTCGCCGAAGATGCCGCGATTCGTCGCCGCGACGGCGCGCTGATGGCTTGCAAGCGCATAGGCGTCCTGGTCCTCTCGAGAAATCGCGTGGCGTTCGGCGACGTTCTCGGCCGTCTCGCCCATCGACTCGGTCGAGTGCGTTTCGGCCATGCGCGGGTTGACGAGGCGCCAGCCGAGCGCTGTGTCGTGCATCGTCTCAGGCCCGCGGGGGAGCCCCCTGAGTGGCTTGGGCACGACCCACGGCGCGCGGCTCATAGACTCGGCGCCTCCCGCGAGATAGAAATCGCCCTCGCCCAGGCGGAGCGCTCGTGACGCCTGGTTTACCGCTTCCAGCCCTGATGCGCAGAGGCGGTTCACGGTCACCCCCGGTACCTCGACCGGAAGGCCGGCGAGCAGGCCGCACATGCGCGCGGCGTCGCGGTTGTCCTCGCCCGCCTGGTTGGCCGCGCCCCAGTAGACGTCGGCCACCCGCTCCGGATCGAGGCCCGTTCTTTCGATCGCCGCCTTGATCGTTGCGGCCCCCAGGTCGTCGGGGCGAACGCCGGCGAGGGCGCCGCCGTAGCGGCCGACGGGCGTGCGGACGGCGTCGACGATGAAGGCTTCGGGCACGGGCGGCGATTCTGGCACGGCGCGTGGAGTCGCGGTGCATGACTCTTCATGAGCGCGTGGACCTCTAACGTAGGCCTTCCGTGGAGTTCATCCTCATCTCCTTCGGTCTGGTGGCCGCGCTCGTGGTGGTCCTGGTGCTCCTGGCTCGCGCCTATCCGGGGAGCGGTGCCGACCTCCTCGACTGGAAGCCCACCCGCTCCTACGAGACGGAGGCGATGCTCGAGCTCGAGGACGTCCAGCAGATGATCGACGCGCAGAACGCGTACCGTCGCAGGCGAGGCGCGCCCGAGTTGACCGAGGAGGACGCCAACCGGATGGCCGACGAGGACAACGCGATCCGCGAGAAGGCCCGGGCCGGCTACGACAAGCGCCTCGACGAGCTCGAGGACGAGTTCGGCGTTTAGGAGATCGGGCGGGGCTGAGTGGCGCGTGCGCTGATCGTCGGTTGCGGCTGCCTCGGCTCTGAGCTCGGCCGGCGCCTCACGACCGATGGCTGGGCTGTGCGCGGCACGTCACGAACGAGCGCCGGCTCTGCGCGAATCGAAGCGGCCGGTCTCGAGGGAGCGGTCGCCGATCCCGACCGCGTCGGGTCGGTGCTCGAGCAGGTAGCGGACGTGGCGGCCGTGGCATGGGCGCTGGGGGACGCATCCGGCGCGAGCGGTGCCGACGTCAACGGCCCCCGACTCGAGAGGATGCTGGAGCGGCTGGTGGACACGCCCGTGCGTGGCTTCGTCCTCGACGCTCATTCGGCGCCGGCCGGTGCCAGGGAGCTGGTGACGGGCGCGAACAGAACCTGGCGCATCCCGGTGCGCATCGTCGGTGCGCCGCGGGAAAGCGTCGACGAATGGGTCGAGGCGATGCGAGACGCAGTCAATGACCTGCTGGCGCCGCGGGACTAGAGAGCCCGAGTCAGGGGCGTCTCTTGCGCGGGACTAGGGATCCGTGGTCTGGGGGAAGTCAATCGGCTCGGGCGCGTCGAGCTTGTTGTCCGCCCACGGTGCCACGGGCCCCTCGCCCTCGGGCGGGGCCGTGTCGAGCTCGTTGGTGAGGATGATGCCGCCGATCACCAGGCCCGCGATGACCGCCAAGGCGCCGCCATAGACGGCGGCTTGCTTTGCGGGTGAGGCTCCATATCGCCTGCCACCTACCTGCCGGCGCTTGTCGAGGCCCATCGCGTCGATATCGGAGATCTTGTCCATATCGAGGCGTTCCTCGGGCGGGATGTGCTCGATCGTCGTATTGGGCCCGATCGAAGGCGCCGTGATGTTCGAGGCGTCGATCTCGCCCTCGCCTTCGCTGGAGCTCGAGTCCGAGCTCGAGTCCGCGTCCGACGAGGACGAACTTTCCCCCTCCGACGGTGAGGACGATTCCGCTTCCGTTTCGGATTCCGACTCCGTCGAGGACTGCCGCCAGGGAGGATCCTCGCTGGCGTTCTCCTCGCGGTCCTTCTCAGTCTCTTCGGCCACTACCGCGAACTGTAACTCTCAGAGCGCCTTGGCGCCACCCATAACCGTGAATCGGCACAGAACTCGCTAGTCGGCTTGCGGCAGGCGCTCGAGCAGGTCACCGAGGATCCGGGCGGTAGCGCCCCAGATCATGTGATCGTCGACGACGTAGGTGGGAGTGCGGATAGGAAGGCCCCGGCGCACGAGGCGCCGCATCGCGAACCCTTGACGGAGCGCTTCGAGCTCGAAAGAGAGGATGGCTTCGACCTCTGCCGGGCTGACGACGTACTCGAGCTCTGCTTCGACTAGGCCCACGATGGGATGGACCTTGAAGTTGGTGACGAACGTGCCGATGGGCGGCAGCGCTCCGATCACGTCTACGACCTCCGGGTCGAGGCCGATCTCCTCTTGCGCTTCGCGGAGCGCCGTTTGCAGGTACGTCTCGCCCTCGTCTCGCCGTCCGCCGGGGAACGAGATCTCGCCGGCGTGCCGGCGCAGGTCGTGCCGCCGCTCGGTGAAGACGAGGCCCGGGCGCTCGGGCCACGCGTAGACCGGAACGAGCACTGCCGCGTCGACCGATCCGGATGCGGACATGTCCGCCGCCTCGTCGAGCGGCAGGAGGGCGCGTGCCAGCGCTTCGCGGTCCGCCTCGACGCTTCGCGCCGACCGCTCAGATGATCACCTGAACGGTGCCGCCGTCGACGCCCCAGGCCGCGCCGGTGACGTACGAGGCCGCATCCGAGCACAAGAAGACGATCACGGCGCCGACCTCAGCGGGCTCAGCGAGGCGGCCGATCGGCCGGGACGAGCCCGCCGCCTCGAGCGCTTCGTCGCGCGACGCCGCTCCCGATAGCTCCTTGGACTGATCGAGAAGACCGCCGGGCTCCATCCACATCTCGGAGGCGGTGGGCCCGGGGCAGACAGCGTTCACCAAGACCCCGTCCGACGCGTGGACCTCAGAGAAGACCTTCGAGAGCGAGAGCTGCGCTGCCTTGGCGACCGAGTACTCGGGCATGTGCCCTGAAGGCCGCTTGCCCGCGGTCGACGAAACGTTGACGATCCGGCCCCACCCGCGCTCGGCCATCCCGGGGATCGCCGCCCGCATCAGGCGCATCGGCGCCATCACGTTGAGCTCCCATGCGGCCTGCCAGTCCTGGTCGGGTACCTCGGCGAGGGTTCGCCATTTCGCTTGGCCGGCGTTGTTGACGACGATGTCGAGGGGACCGAACCGCTCGGTCGCCTCGGCGACCATCCGGTCCGCGGCATCCTCGGCGGTCACGTCCAGCGCCAGTCCGCTTGCAGCCCCCTTGCCGCTCGCCGCTGCCTGTGCGTCCAAAACCGCCGCATCGAGATCTTCCGGGCCGCGAGCGACGAGGAGGACCTGCGCGCTTTCGGCGCACAGTCTCTTTGCCACATCGCGCCCGATGCCACGGCTGGCGCCGGTGACGACGCAGGAGCGCCCCTCGAGGCCGAGGTTCATACCTCGGGGCGGACGGGCTCGTCGAGAACGGTGACCGGCGTCTCGCCGGCGAGGGCCTTGTGGACCGGGCACTTGGCCGCGATCACGCGGAGCCGGGCGAGCTGTTCGGAGTCGAGCTCGCCGGTGGTACGCAGGCTGACGTCGAAGCGAACCGGCACCGGGCCCTCGTACGTCGTCTCGACGTCGACCTCGAGCGCGCCCACGTCCCAGCCCTTTCGATCCGCGTACATCTCCACCGTGATCGCGGTGCAAGCGGCCAGCGATGCGGCGAGGAGGCGAGTGGGGGAGGGACCTTCGTCGGTGCCGCCCGAGTCGGCCGGCTCGTCGGAGACCAGGGAGTGGCCGCCTTCGATCTCGACGTCGTGCGCGTAGCCCTCTCGCCGGCGGGCGACCACGCGCATCGCTCAGCCGTCCTTGCCGCGCCCGGCGAAGAGCTCGGGATCGTCCACGTCCGCGTAGCGAGCCATCGCGAACAACAGGTCCGAGGCGCGGTTCAAGAAGCGCAAGAGGTCCTCCGAGGCGAGCTCGCCCGCTTGGCTGAGTGTCACTACGCGCCGCTCCGCACGCCGCAGGATGGTGCGAGCGAGGTCGAGTTGCGCCGACAGGGTGGTGCCGCCCGGCAGGACGAACTTCGGCGGCAGATCGACTCGGTCCATGTATTTGTCGATCAGGGGCTCGAGCTCCTCAGCCATCTCGGGCGTGACGCGGCTGACGCCGTCCTCCAGACGCCCGGCCGCCTCAGAGGCCGTTGCGAGCTCGGCGCCCGCGACGAAGAGCTCGTCCTGAACGCGCAGGATGTCGGCGGCCAGATCGGGCTCGTCGCCAGTTAGCGACCTGGCGACGCCAAGGGCCGCGTTCGCCTCGTCGAGAGTTCCGTAAGCGTCGGTGCGACCATCGTCCTTTGGGACACGCCCTCCGTACCAGAGCGAGGTGGTCCCGTCGTCGCCCTTTCCGGTGTAGATCTTGACCACGCTTCGAGGTTATTCCAGCGGGTTGAAGACCAGACCCGTGAGGAGCTTGGGGTAGAAGTAAGTCGACTTGGGGGGCATCGTCTCGCCCGCAGCAGCGACTGCCCGGACCTGGTCGACCGGCGTGGGGCGCATCAAGAAAACGGCGTCGGCACCTTCGCCAAGGCGGCCGAGGGCCTCGTCGGCCGACGCGGTGTAGGCGATGCCTCGCTTTGCTTCGACGTCCTCCTCGGACATCCCGAGCGCGTCGCGCAAGACGAGCGCTTCGAGAATCGCGGCGTCGAGCCGCCGGTATGACTCCGAGAAGCCTTCGAGCTCGGCATCGATGGAAGCGTGATTCTTGAGGCGAAGGCGGAAGCCGCGCTTGAAGTGTGCGTCGGCGTAGCCGAAGACGCCGACCCCTTCCTCGCCGGCGGGGTCGAGCTTTTCCAGTCCAACCTCCTCGATCTCGAAGTGCTCGCGTAGCGTCGCGGCGAGCGCTTCCTGCTTGGTGGGATCGCCGAGATCGGTCAGAAGGCGGTGGTAGCCGAAGACCGTCAGGCCCGGATCCTCGAGCGAGACGAGAGCCATCAGCGTGTAGCGATGTTCGCCCTCGCCGCCGACGATGTCAGCGTAAGTGCGAGCCGTCTCGTATCGGTGGTGCCCGTCGGCGATCAGAAGCTCGGAGTCGGCGAGCTCGCTCTTTACGGCCTCGATCAACACAGGGTCGGCGATCCGCCAAACGCGGTTGACGGTGCCGTCGGCGTCGGTCGCCTCGCCCCATGGCTCGGCCTGAGCGGCCTCCTCGAGGTGGGGCCAGGCGTTTCCCTCGTGGAGGGAGAAGATGGGGGAGAGGTTGTGGCGGGTCGCTTGGGTCAGGCGAAGGCGATCCTCCTTGGGGCCGGGCTGCGTGCGCTCGTGCGGGCGGACCAGGCCGGGGCCGTACTCGGTCACCCGAACGCGGCAGAGAAATCCGCAACGGGTATGACGCGTGCCGTCCGGCCCCTCGTAGTCCTGCGCGAGCGCCCAGAGGGCTTCCTCGCGGTCGGAAGCCAAGATTCCCTGAAGAGTCCAGGCCTCAAGCGTCTCAGCGGCGTGCTCATAGGGGTCGCGGCCTCCCGGCGATTGCGGCAAGTCGATCTCGACGACGTTGAACGGGGAGCGATCCAAGAGCAAGCCGCGCATCTCGGCGTCGATGACGTCGTAGGGCGGTGCCACCACATCGTCGAGGGACGAGACCGAACCGGGCGCGTAGTGAAGCGCTCTCAGAGGGCGAACGTCAGCCATCGGCGCGCCTAGGCGAGACGGCGTGTAAAGGTCGTCTCGAGCGATTCTTCCTCGGTCTCTCCCGGCTTGGTCTTCTCGAGGGTGAGCTCTGCTTTGCGACCGTCGAGGTGGAGAGTCGCGACCTGGTTGTCGAAGTAGGGGCCCTCGCTGAAGCGCCAGCGGAGGTTGGGGTCAGGCACGCCCGCCGCCTTGCCAATGCCTCGCATCAGTGCCTCGGCGAACTTGGTGGTGGCGAAGCGGATGACGCGGCGCTCGTTTTGGTCAAGCGGGTTGCGAAACGGCGAGCACACCGCCTGGTACACAGCGCTCTTGACTCCGTCTGACTTTCGAAACGCGACCTCAGCGAGGTAGGCGTGGTGGACGTCGCCTGAGCAGACGACCACCGTTGCTGGGGGCTCGCCCCATTCGCCCGAGCCCACATTTTTCAAGAACTCGGTCATCTTCTCGAACGAGAAGCCGAACGCTGACCAGTGGTCGAAGTCGACCTCACGCCGCATCTTCTCGCCGAGCTTCGCGGCTGTGCTTCCCCAGGCTTTGCCCTCGACGACCCTCTCGTTCCACGCCTCGAGCCAGTGGAAGGAGGGGGTGAGGAGGAATGGGTCGGAGGCACCGACGATGAGGTGGTCGAAGTCTCCCTTGGCCTTGTCCCAGACCCAGTCGCGCTCGTCGTCGCTGAAGATCGAGCGATGGTCCTTCTCGAGGACCCGACCGCCGCGGTTGTCCATGACGATCACGCGGGTTCGGCAGAGGTCGCGGTAAAAGCTCCACTTGATCCCGTCGCGGTCGTGGTGAGCGCGGTTCGCATAGTCCATAACAACCTCGGTTGCGTCCTCACGATTCTCTCGGACCTCGTTCCAGGTCTTGTCCTCGGCCAGCTCGGACGGCGAGAGGTTGCCCATGTGCTGATAGAGCCAGTAGGTGGAGAAGCCGGCGAGCAAACGAACCTGCCACCACTCCTTCTGCTCCATCTCCTCGACCCAGGTGCGCGAGATGTTCCAGTCGTCCGACATGTCGTGGTCGTCGATGACCATCGCGGTCGGGATCGTCGAGAAGAGCCAGCGGACCAGCGGGTCAGTCCAAGACTCGCGATACAGGCTCGTGTACTCCTCGAAGTCGAGGACTTCCTCGCCCGGCTCCTTTGAAGTGTCGCGTCGCGAGCGGATGAACTCGCGCGTCTTCGGCGAGCCTTCGTCCACGTAGACCTGGTCGCCGAGCAGGAGCAGGAGGTTCGGCCAGCGGCTCTTCGGGTCGCGGATGAGCTCCTTTGCGAGGACGTTGAGCGCGTCTACCTCGCGGCCGTCGTCGTGCTCGTCCTGGGAGTGGGTGTGCGGAGGCTCGTGTGGCACAGCCATCCGGCAGGAGCCGAAGGAGACGCGAATGTCGGTGTCATCAGTAATCGTCCGGATGCAAGGCGGCGGCAGCTCTGAGTCCGCGGGCGGCCAGGCGACCTCGCCGTCGAGCTTTACCTCGTACGCGGTTTCTGACCCCGGCTTTAGGTCGTTGATGCAGACGAGGGCGTAGTGATGACCCTCGACGCAGAAGGTCGGCTCGGTGAAGCCGAGGACGTCGACCTCGCAAGCCTCGTCCGTCTCAACCCAGACGGTCGCCTCGGTGTCGTTCACGAAGCGAAGCATTGGACCGACGGTGACCTCGGGCATGCTGAATTTCTACCCGAATCACGCGCGGACGAAGCGGGCGGTTGGACGCTTGTTCCCTCGGGTAGTGTCCGGCGCGATGGCCGACTACGAAGCAACTGCGCCGGGAAAGGCGACCGGAGGCGACGAAGAGTCTCGTGCCGAGCGGATCAACCGCGAGGTGATCGAGCTCATCAACGAGCTGCGCGTCGCGCTGGTGGGGGTGCAGGTGCTCTTTGCGTTCCTGCTCGCTGTTCCGTTCGCGCAAGGGTTCGCGACCGTCACGAGCTTTCAGAAGACCCTGTTCTTCGGAGTCCTTTGTGCGACCGCGATCGCGTCCGCCCTCCTTGTCGCCCCGTCCGCTTATCACCGCATCAACTTCCGCGCCAAGGACAAGGAGCAGATGCTCCGCACCTCCAACACGCTCATGATCGGCGGCCTCAGCTTCCTCATGCTTTCGATCACCGGCTCCGTCGCACTGATCGCCGACTACATCTACAGCCCGGCGGCGACGGTCGTGTCCGCGGTGATCGGCTTGACCCTGTTCGCGACTCTGTGGTTCGTCCTCCCGTTCCTGCGCAGAGACCCAGACGTTCGCGCGGGAAACGACTGAAGCCTGCGAGATATCGGGGTGCCCGGATTTGAACCGGGGACCTCGTCGACCCAAACGACGCGCGCTACCAGGCTGCGCCACACCCCGTGGCTAAGTCAGTCTAGGCAGACGTTCTTGAACTGAGGTCATCTAAGCCCGAGGGGTGGTCGCGATTCACGTCAGTCGCAGAGCGGCTCGGCTTGATGGCGCCGGTTCTTGGGTAAGTTCGAAAGGAACCGCGATTCGCAGGAGGACGAAAATGGTGGACTTCAAAAAGCTCAGCGACAGGGCCAAGGACCTCGTCGAAAAGCGAGGTGGCACCGAGAGCCTCAAGCAGGACGCGGCCGAGCTCCGCGAGATCGCAAAAGGCCAGGGGACACTTTCCGACAAGGCCAAGGCCGCCGCTGCCGCGCTCAAGGAAACGGGAGCAAAGGACCCCGCCGAGCCTGCAGCAGCCGCAGCGCCTCCCGCCGACCCGGCGCCGAAGCAAGACCCCGCAGCGCCATCCGTCGGCGAGGATTCAAACCCCGAGCGCGCCGAGCGCAAGGCCGAGCGCCGCAAGGAGCGCACCGAGCGTCGCGCTCACCAAGACGATCCCGCCCAGTAGGGCTACGCTCGCGTCCTGCCCCCGTAGCTCAGTGGATCAGAGCGTCGGACTTCTAATCCGAGGGTCGCAGGTTCGAGTCCTGCCGGGGGCGTGAGCCGGTGATCGACCACATCAACATCAACGTTCGCGACTTCGACGCCTCGCGCGCCTTCTACGTCGAGGCGTTGAAGCCACTCGGCGTCGAGGTGATGATGGAGTTTGGCCGGATGGCGGGCATGGGGAATGCCGGCAAGCCCGACCTCTGGATCTCCCAGCGCGGTGAGCCGAGCGGCCCGTCCCACATCGCGATCTCCGCGCCTGACCGCGCGACGGTGGACTCGTTCTACGAGGCGGCCATCGCGGCCGGCGGTACCGACAACGGCGCGCCCGGGCCGCGCCCTCAGTACCACGCGAACTACTACGGCGCCTTCGTGCTCGATCCCGACGGCAACAACATCGAGGCCGTCTGTCACGCAACGCCTGCGTAGCCGCAAGCCGCGCTAAATTGAGAGACCTCGGTGGGCGTAGCTCAGCTGGTAGAGCCCCTGGTTGTGATCCAGGTGGTCGCGGGTTCAAGTCCCGTCGCTCACCTTCCGCCACGGTGTACAAAGGGGGCCGCGTGAGCAAGCTTCTCTACTCGGCCACGCGAGCGGGCTCAGGTACCCGAGGAGTCAGATGCGCCGCTGGCTCAGAACCGTTAGCGCGACCAGATACGAAACCACGCCTGCAATGAACGCGAGCCCGCCGAACTGCTCGATCATCACGAGCCCGCGTGCGAACGGCTCGACCGGAATGACGTCGCTCAAGCCCGTGCTCGACAGCGTCGTGAAGCTCAAAAACAGCAGCTCCATCCACGTCCGGTCGGCTGAAGAATTGATTGCGGCCGCGAAGCTATCCGGCTCGATGGCCTGGCAGACGGTGAAGACGTAGGCGAATGCCCAGGCGACGAGGGTGAAGATCGCGCCGACCGCAAACAGCTCGTCCCGCGTCACCTCGTGGTCGGCGACGATCTGCCTGATCAACGCCCCCGCGGCATAGAAGTAGAGGACCGCCTCGAAGGCTGACGAGTAGGGGAGGAGGCTGTCGTCCCCGGTCACGGCCTGGATCAGAAGCAGGATCATCGCCGGGATCCCGACCAGGACCGCGATCCAGGTCAGGCTCGGGGTGGCCCGGACCGCGAGGACGACCAGCCCGAGAATCGCGATCCCGAACAGGCTGAACAGCGCCTGCCCGGCGTCGCTTCCCTCCATGAACGGATAGAGGAGGACGCCGGCGAGCTGACCCGCCAGCAGCACCGCCGACGGTTCCCGCTTGATGAACGACAGCACGGCGTGGATCGTAGGTCCGAGCTCGGACCTCAACGTGAGGCTGTGCGATTACCCCTACGAGGTAGCTGACACGCGGCGAGTCCTACTTTTCGCAGCCTTGCTGCTCGTCCCTGCCGTTACCTCCAATGCATTTGTCCTTGCCAATGCCTCCGATGAGGTTGTCGTCCCCACCTTCTCCAAAGAGGGTGTCGTTGGCGGCACCTCCGCGAAGCGTGTCGTCTCCCTTGCCGCCGCAGACAGTGTCGTTGCCCCCGCCCCCGTTGACCTCGTCCTTGCCGTTGTGCGCCGCGATCACGTCCTTGCCACTGGTGCCGACGAGATCGTCGGCGCCGTCCGTGCCCGCAATCGTCGCGGGCTTGCCCTGGCAAAGCGCCGGACGCTTCGGCGCCCAATCCGCGTTCCCGTCGAACGCGTCAGCCGCGTTCGGCGTAATCGACTCAATCGAGCCCGTGTCGTCCGAGTTCTTGTAGACCATCGCGCCGGCTGAAGTCAAGCCGTTTACCCACGTGACCTTCTGTCCGTCGGGGGACCACGCGCAGTTGTAGTCCGCCACAGTCACGTTCTCGTCGGAGATCTCCACGGGCGAGCCTCCGCTGACGTCGCGGACGATGACGTCCGCGCTGTCGGAGAACGAGCCCTGCGTGTAACACATCTGAGTGCCGTCCGGCGAGAGCGCGACCTGGAACTGATTCCCCCCGTCGGGAACGACGATCGACGGGGTGGCCTGGCTGTTATCGGATGCCTCTCTGCGGATGTCCTGATCGCCGGTCGCGTTCGAGTGGTAGTAGATGAACTTTCCGTCCGGCGACCAGACCGGCTTGCCCTCGGTGACTGTCGGTGTTGAGGTGAGGTTGATGAAGGAGCCGTTGTTGACGTTCACGACGAGGATGTCCAACTGCCCGCTGCCGTTGGTCACCTCGCTCTCGTAGGCGATCCGCTTGCCATTGGGCGACCACGCCGGGCGATCGTCCTGCACCGAGCTGTCATGGGGTCCGAGCCGAGTCTGCTCGTCGCCTGCGACCGAGAGATCGTCGATGTAGATCTTCTCGTTGTTGGGTAGCCACCGCGCGTAGGCGAGCGTCGTCAGATCAGGCGACCACGAAGGATGGCGGTGCTGGCCCGCCAGCGAAGTGAGGATGTTGACTGAGCCGAGGGGCCCATCGAGACGGTAGATGTCCGCGCTCGAGTCGTCGCAGGGCTCGGTGCAGCTCCGCCCGCTGACGAACGCCAGGTCGCCGTTCTCGCCCGGAAAGGTGGCGGTCGCGGCCGAGGGCAACGTGAGTCCGATCGCGGTCACCAGCGCTCCGATGGCCCAGTGCGTCGCTCTGCTCATTCTCTCCCCCTGTCGTTTCTGGCTTAGGTTGCGAGCGTAACTCCTCTCAGCCTTGGAGTCCAGCCTGCAGAAGTGGGGAGTCGCGCGATCCTCAAAGCAGCGTCGCGCCTGGCCTGTGCTATCGAGTTCAAGCGTTTTTATGGCTACCGCAAAGCGGTGAACTTGCGTCTCGCTCACGCCTGAAACGTGCCTAGGCCTACCGCATACCCCACCCGCTTGGCTCAACGGCCCTCAGGTCCGGGGTCACGCGGCCGATGGGGGGCGTGTGAGCTGCGAGCAAAACAAGGAGAGCGCTTTGAGAGCAACGGTTTATTCGAGGTGGATTCTGTCCGCCGTCATTGCGGGGCTCTTGGCCATCGCGGCCAGCCTGTTTGCGGGAGCGCCCGCGTCGGCCAGCGGCAGCGATTGCGACCCTCCGGAGACCACTCAAGCGTTCAAGTCGTTCGGCGACTCACGCTGGTACTACCTGGCGCCCGGCGGTGACTTCGAAGCGGATTCCCGCGCGTGGTCGACTTACGGGCTGCTCGGCATCGTGTCGACGAGCCACCTTTTCGATCTGCTGCTCGATGCCGACAACAGCTCGGTGCGGATGCTCAAGGACTCCCGGATCACCAGTCCGAAGCTTTGCGTCACGGCGGAGCAGCCGCACATGCGGTTCATGGCCAAGGCGGCGAGGGGCAGCGGTCAGCTCGACGTCAAGGTCCGCCTGTACAACTCGGCGGGGAATGTGACCGACTCGAGCAGCGGCAGCATCTCGCCAAGCGACCATTCGTCTTGGAAGCCGAGCAGAGACGTGGGTATGAAGACGGACCATCTGGATCCTGGCGAGACGGCGTACGTTGACGTTCGGTTTCAGAGCCAAGGCGACTGGATGATCGATGATGTCCTCATCGATCCCTACCGACGCGGCTAAGTCGGATGCCTACTGGCGGCGGGTAATTATGGCTACTGCAAAGCGGGTAACTTACTATCAGCTGACGCCTGAGACGTTCTCGGCTCTACCTCAAATCCAGGTACTTCGGCCTCACGCACTCAAGTCGGTAATCGCCACGCCGATGGGGGGCCTGTGAACTGCGAGCAAGACAGGGGGACTCCTTTGGGAGCAAAGAGCTATTCGCGGTGGATTCTGTCCGCCGCTGCCGCGGGGCTCCTGGCCCTCGCGGCCAGCGCTACGCCGGCTGCCGCCGACCACAATGACGACGACGACGATGGCGGTGGCTCGGTTTTCTCGCTCATCTCATCGTTCTCGGCTGGAACTGACTGCAGGGAGCCCGACAGCCTCCAGACCTTCAGCCTGTTCGGCGATTACGACTGGTACGTCCTGGCGCCGGGCGGAAGCTTCGAGAGCGGAACCCGGTCTTGGTCGAGATCCGGCTCGGCCTACGTAGTGCGCTACGACCACGGGTACGACCTTTATCCGGGCGCCGGCAATATGTCGATGTGGATGCGAAGCGGCTCGCGTGCGACCTCGCCGAAATTCTGCGTACACCGTGAGATGCCCCACGGCAAGTTCATGGCCCAGGCACAGGCGGGAACGGGGCGCCTTGACGTTGAGGTTCGCGCCTACGACAGGGACTACGACTTGACCGACAGCGCCCGCGGCAGTATCAACGCGAGCGACCACGAGGAGTGGGCGCCTTCTCGAGCGGTCTCCATGCTCACGCAAGATATGGAGATCGGGAAGAGGGGCTACGTCGATATCCGGTACTACAGCTACGGCGAATGGGCGATCGACGATGTGCTGATCGACCCGTACCGACGCGGCTGAGGCCCGGCTAGCGGTTCGACCCACCATGGTCCAGCCATCGCCTCGGGCCCGCAGCGAGCGCCAGGTAGAGGAACTTCTCGAGTCCTCGTGGCTCGGGCGAGCGCGACGGATGGAAGGGCGTGAGCTCCATCTGGAGCTCACCGTCACCGCCGGCTTCCTCGCCGTTTGCGCGATCCTGATCGCCGCCGCTCCGGGCCTAGAGCTCAATCCCGTTGCCTTCGCGGCCGTGGTCGCATACGCGATCGCGGCCAACGTCACGTTCCCGGTGGGCGCCGGACACGCGGTCCCGACTCAGCTTTTCCTAGTACCGCTCTTCGTGCTTGCCTCCGCCGAGCTCGTTCCCGTCCTGATCTTCGTCGCGCTGATCCTGTCGAATCTCATCGCCGCCATCGCGGGCCGCGGCGGTATCGACCGGGTCGTAACGGCGGGCGGCGATGCCATCCACGCGGTGGGACCGGCCCTGGTGATCATCGCGTTCGCCTCGGGCGAAGGCGCGACGGCTACACCGTGGGTCATCGGCTTGGCTTTCTGCGCACAGCTCGGCTTCGACTACCTGTCGTCCTGGATCCACGACGTCGTGGTCTTCCGGGTGCGCCCGGAGCTTCACCTCCGTGTCCTGGCACAGGTCTGGAGCGTCGACGCGGCTCTCCTTCCTTTCGCGCTTTTGGTCGCTGCGGCCGAGCAGGAGACCGCATGGGCCACCCTGGCTCCGTTGCCGCTCGTGGTGCTGCTGGAGCGACTCGCCGCCGATCGCCAGAAGCGGATCGCGGTCGCCCACGAACGCCTCGAGCAGCTCGCGCTCGAGCGCCGCAAGCATCAGGGTGCGATCGACCGCCTGGGCGAGTCGCTGGCGGTCAGACTGGATCTCGATGCTTTGCTGGAAGTGGTCACGGAGGGCGCTACCGAGGCGCTTTCAGGCTCCGCCAGCCGCGGCATGGTCCTCGAGCGCGAAGGCTTGGGCATCACGCCGGTCGTGTCCTCCGGTGACATCGCAAACCTTGGTGGAAGCCTGCGTCAAGCCGAGGACGAGGCGCTGCGGGCCGCCCAGCTCGCCGTCGTCGATGAGGATGAGACGCACGCCATGGCCAGCCTCATCGGCGGTCCGCGCGACCCCATCGGGTTGATCTCGCTCGCGCGCGCCACGCCTTATTCGAACGAGGAGCGCTCGCTCCTCACCCGGCTTTGCCAGCAGGCTGCCGTCTCCTTTGATGAGGCGCTGCAGCATGAGCGCCTTCGCGCCGCGGAAGCCAGATTGCGCCACCAGGCACACCACGACCAGCTCACGGGCCTGGGCAACCGCGCGATGTTCATCGATCGCTTGATGCTCGCGATGGCCGAGCACGAGCAACGGCCCCGCAAGGTCGCGGTCCTGTTCATGGACCTCGACGGGTTCAAGCTGGCCAACGACATGCTGGGCCACGAGGCGGGCGACGAGCTGCTCGCCGAGATCGGTGCCAGGATCTCACGCTGCATCCGGCCGGGCGACATTGCAGCGCGGATCGGCGGAGACGAGTTCACGATGATGCTGGAAGGCCTAGGGGCAAGTGAGGAGGCGGGTGTGGTCGCTGAGCGCCTGCTTCGCAGCATCAGCGAGCCGATCGTCGTCAAGGCTCGCAAGGTGGTCGTCCACGCCAGCATCGGCATCGCGTTCTCAGACCTCGGCATTGCACCTGCCGAGCTGCTCTCGAACGCCGATATGGCGATGTACGCCGCCAAGCGCGCCGGCGGCAACGTCGCGCTCACCTTCAACGGCCAGATGCTCGACACCGCCACGACGCAGGCCCAGCTCGCCACCGACCTGCCTCGCGCCATCGAGAACGGCGAGTTCGAAGTCCACTTCCAGCCCATCGTCGATCTCGGCAGCGATGAGCTCTACGCCGCCGAGGCGCTGGTTCGCTGGCGGAACAAGAGCCTCGGCCTTTTGAAGCCGCGAGACTTCGTCGGCGCGGCTGAGCACACGGGGACGATCTCAGGACTCGGCAGGTTCGTCCTCGACCGTGCCTGCCAGTTCGTCTCGGAGCAAGAGCATGGACCGAAACGGGTCAGCGTGAACGTCTCTCCGATGCAACTCCGCGACCCCGATCTGGTCGCAGAGGTCGCGGCGAGCATCCGCCGGCACGGAATCGCCCCGGACAAGCTGATCATCGAGATTACGGAGTCGATGGCGGTGGGCGACGATCCGGCGACACGCGTGAACATGCAGGAGCTCCAGAGCCTCGGGGTCATCCTTGCCCTCGACGACTTCGGGACGGGCTATTCCTCGCTCAGCCACCTCGCCCAGCTCCCGATCGACATCGTCAAGCTCGACCGCGCGTTCATGGGCGAGATCGACGGCGATCCCGGGCAGGCACGCTTCGTCGGAGGGGTGGCTGCCCTGGCGCAGTCCCTCGGCCTGTCTGTCATCGCTGAGGGCATCGAGCGGCCGTCGCAGCTCGAATGCGTTCGCGATCTCGGCATCAATCTCGGCCAGGGCTACCTGCTAGCCGAGCCGATGGAAGCCGGGTCGATGGTCACATGGCTCGATTTCCGCGCGCTCGACCAGAGCCTCGGGACTCCGCACCCGGCCGCGACGAACGGCTCCCACTAGGCCACTAGCGCCCGCCACTCCGGCCGCCGTCAACGCTCCTCGGGGCGTTGGATACATTCCTCAGAAGTGCCCGCAGGCTACTCATCGCCCCGCTCGCCGTTGGGCCGCTCGAGCCTGGTCCCCGCGCCGCCTTGGCATTACGTCGGCACGCTCTTGGTCGTCGATTTCTGGGCCGATCCCGAAGCGGCAGCGGCCGTACTCCCGGCACCGCTCGAACCCCACCCCGACGGAGGTCGCGCGGCAGCGATGTTCATCGACTGGCAGGGGTGCGGCGACGACGGCGCAGAGCTCCTCGACCCGTCTCGGTCTCAGTACAAGGAGTTCTTCGTCACTGTCAACGCGCTTTATGAGGGTGAGGAGGTGGCGTTCTGTCCGTATATCTGGGTCGACCGCGACTTTGCTCTGGCGCGCGGATGGATCCAGGGGTTCCCGAAGAAGCTCGGGTCGATCTGGATCACCAGGACGTTCGGACTCGACTCCAAGGCCGATCCGGGCGTAAAGGAGCAGGCGAAGTTCGGTGCTACCTGTGCCGCCTACGAGCGTCGCCTGGCCGAGGCGACCGTAACCCTCGAAGGGCCGAGCGAGTCCGGCTCCGAGCACAACGACCCGACGATCGTGAACGCGCGTCACTTCCCGCGGCTCGAAAAGGGACGCCACTCCGAGCCGGCCGTGAACGAGTTGGTGCGCTCGAAGGCTTTCGATCGGGGCGCCTCCGAGATCTGGAAAGGGAGCGCGACGCTCGAGCTCTTCGACGCGCCACACGAGGAGCTCTCGGCGCTCAAGCCGGTTCGCATCGGCAGCGGCTGGCGCTTCACCATCTCCTATTCGGTGGACGACCTGGAGACGCTGAGAGAGCTTTGAGCCTCACTTCGCGACACTCAACCGCAGCCGAAGTCGCGGGAGTCAGCGTCTCCACTGACCACTACATCGGCGGCGAGCGGATTGCCTCGGCCGAGCGATTCTCAGACCTAAGCCCGATTGACGGCAGGGTTCTGGCTGAGGTCGCCTCGGGCTCCGATCAGGAGGCCGAAGCCGCGCTCGAGGCTGCGGCAGGGGCATTCGAGGAGTGGGCGGCGCTTGGTGCGGAAGGGCGCCTGCCGTACCTCACCCGCCTGGCCGAGCTGATCGAGCGCGACAACGACCGCTTGGCCGGGGTCGAGTGCGAGGACATGGCAATGCTCTACGAGTCGCTGCGCGCGCGGGTGATCTCCCGCGGCGCTCGCAACTATCGCGCTTACGCCGAGCTCGCGGCGACGCACACCGAGCGCGCCTGGTCCTCGAACGGCACCGCCAACACGGTCGTTCGCATGCCCTCAGGCCCAGCGGTGGTGATCACCCCCTGGAACGCGCCCTTCATGCTCTCGACGTGGAAGACCGCTCCCGCGCTCGCCGCCGGCTGCACGGTCGTGCTCAAGCCCGCCGAATGGTCGCCTCTCTCCTGCTCGCTCCTCGCCGATCTCGCCGATGAGGCGGGTATCCCGCCGGGGGTATTCAACGTCGTGCAGGGGATCGGAGAGCGCGTCGGCGCGTCGCTGGTCTCAAATCCCCTGGCCCGCCGGATCTCGTTCACCGGCTCACCCGAGACCGGCCGGGCGATCGGGCTGGCCGCCGCCGAGAACCTGGTCCCGTTCACGGCCGAGCTCGGCGGCAAGGGCCCGCTCGTCGTTTTCGACGACGCCGACCTCGACGACGCGGCCGCGCTTGCGGCCCGAATGTACGACGACTCAGGGCAGGTTTGCCTGGCAGGCACCCGCCTGATCGTTCAGCGCTCGATTCGAAGTGAGTTCACTGAGCGCTTCGATGCGCTCGTCGATACCTACGTCCCGGGCGATCCGCGCGAGCCCGAGACCACGTTGTCCCCTTTGATCCATCCCCAGCACCTAGCTCGAGTCGAGGGTTTCGTCGAGCGTGCCCGCGAGGGCGGGGACACGATCGTCCGCGGCGGGCGCCGCGCAGAGGTGAACGGCACCAGAGAAGGGGGGCTTTGGTACGAGCCGACCCTGATCGAGCCGGCCTCCAACGACTCGGAGGTCGTCCAGCGCGAGGTCTTTGGTCCCGTCTTGACCATTCAGGAGTTTGAGTCGGACGACGACGCCATCGCCCTCGCGAACTCGACCGAGTACGGCCTCTCGGCGATCATCTGCACGGGATCGGCAAAGCGCGCCGAGCGGGTAGGCCGCGCGGTGCGCGCGGGCACGACCTGGGTCAACGCCTTCCTTGTCCGCGATTTGACCGCGCCGTTCGGCGGCATGGGCATCAGCGGCCTCGGCCGCGAAGGGGGCGACCATGCGCTCGACTTCTACTCCGACCTGAAAACCCTCCAGATTCGCGACGGCACAACCGCGTAGACCGTCACTCCTCGTCGAACAAGAGCTCCATCGCCCGCTCGAGATGCCCGCGCGCGAGCCGATCCGCCAGGTCCGGGTCGCCCGCCTCGACCGCGTCGGCGATCGAGATGTGCGCGGCGCTGTCGGCGCGTAGGCCGCTCGGATCCATCCTGGACGCATAGAGCGTGGCCCCGATGCGCCCGATCCATACGTGCTCGATGAACTTGACCAACTCAGGATTACCCGTCCCCTCGACCAGCGCGAGATGGAAATCGCGGTTGGCCTTGAAAAGCTTCGGCGCTGAGCGGCCTGCGGCCTCCTCCTCGCGGATCGCGGCGCGCATCTTGTCGATGGCTGGCTGGAGCTTGAGATCGGCCGCGATCCGCGCGGCACCCGGCTCGACGACCAGGCGGGTCTCGTAGCTTCGTCGCAGCTGCTCGGGGGTGGCGGTGGCCACGCGCGCTCCCCGGTTTGCGAACAGGTCCACGATCCCCTCGGCTGCGAGCTTTCGAAGCGCCTCACGGACCGGCGTGCGAGAGACTCCGAACTCCCGGGCCAGGTCCTCCTGGTGAAGGCGTGATCCACGCTCGATATCACCAGTAGCAATCCGCTCGCGAAGCACGCCGTAGACCTGGTCGGCCACGCTTTGGACCTGAAAGACCGGCGCTTCCGGCGAAGCGACGGCCGCATCGTCGGCTGCCATCTTAAGCGAGCGTAGCGCAGCTTGGATCATGTATCCATTCGCCAACTCGCAGTCGTTGGCTCGCGGATCGGTCGGATACATTATTCACATGGGGACCCCCGTTCGGCCGCGAATCGCGATGATCGCCGACCGCAGGCGGGCAAGCTTCGGGCCGTGGAAGGACGTCGACTTGGCTTCGGTCTGGGCGCACTACCCAGAGGCCGTGGACGGGGCGGGCGGTCTGCCGGTCGTGATCCCCGTACTCGAGGCCGTCGTTACCGAGCCCGAGCTGGCGCTGGAAGGGTTCGATGGACTGCTCTTGACCGGCGGCCGCGACATCGACCCGTCCAGCTACGGCGAGGAGTCGCATCCCGCCACCGAGGACGGAGACCCGCTCCGCGACCGGGTCGAGCTGGCGATCTGTGCGGCGGCCCTGGCGCGCGAGATGCCGCTCCTCGGCGTCTGCCGCGGCATGCAGCTACTGAACGTGGCGCTTGGCGGGGGCGTCGACCAGCACCTCGACGATCCCGAGCGAATCCACCGGGCGGATCCCGGAAGCTTCGTCGACCACCCGGTCGAGACCGTGGCCGGGACACGCGTCGCCGAGATCTTGGGGGAGGATCCCGCTCCGGTTCGCTCTCACCATCACCAGGGCCTCGACCCCGTCGCAGGGGACCTGGTCGTCTCTGCGCGCTCACCCGACGGGATGGTCGAGGCCGTCGAGGCGCCGGATCGGGCATTCTGCATCGCCGTGTTGTGGCATCCCGAAGAGAACCTGGCCGCCGGCGGCGCTGAGCTCTACGGCGCGCTGGTCGAGGCCGCCCGAGCGGCGATTGTCCCGGCATGAAGCGAGCGCGCGTGATCCGAGACGGCCAGCCTCGCGAGGCCGTCCTCGAAGGCGATCAGGTCGTGCTCGACGACGACACACGGATCAAAGCTGCCGATGCCGAGTGGCTGGCGCCCGTGACCCCGGGCAAGATCATCGCGACCCACCTCAGCTACCGCTCGCGCGTCGAGGAGTATGAGATGGATGAACCTCCGCCGGCGCCGTCCTACTTCTTAAAGCCGAACTCTTCGCTCTCTCACCACAAGGCTTCGGTAGCGCGACCCCCCGGATGCCGCTTTCTCAACTACGAGGGCGAAATCGGCCTCGTAATCGGGCGGCGCGCGCTCGGAGTCTCCACAGACGAGGCGCTCGAGCACGTTGCGGCGCTGACGCTCGCAAACGACTTCGGCGTCCACGACTTTCGCCACATCGACCGCGGCTCGATGCTGCGGGTAAAGGGCCAGGACGGCTTCTGCCCGCTCGGCCCGGCGACGGTGGACATCGCAGACGTCAACCCCGAGGATCTGACGCTGCGCACTTTCGTAAACGGCGAGCAAGTACAGGAGGGGCACACCGGCACGGACCTGATCTTCTCGTTCGCCTATCAGGTCGCCGACATCTCCCGCCTGATCACGCTCGAGCCCGGCGATGTCGTCCTTACCGGCACCCCCGCGAACTCCCGACCCGTCGAGCCAGGGGACCTGGTCGAGGTGGAGGTCGCCGAGATCGGCCGGCTCGCCAACCGGATCGTTGAGCTCGACCGCGAGCTCGAGCCCGTCGGCTCTCCGCCCGAGGTCTCCGCCCAGACCCTTCACGTCGCCTTGGCGATGCCCGAAGACGAGGCCGAGGCGGCCGTCCTTGCCGAGGAGAGCAAGGGGTGATCGCCCGGGTCCACCACGCGGCGCTTCGAGTCGCCGACGTCGCCGAAGCGTCAGCGCGCTGGGCGATCCTCTATGGGCTCAGCCCGGCCGGCAGCGCGGACGACGCGCTATTCCGTTGCGCGTACGAGGATTTTTGCCTGGAGCTTCGCGACGGCGCGGGCGAGCCGGGCATCGAGCACGTCGCCTACGAGCTCCGCTCAGGAGTGTCTCTCGACGATGCGGCCGAGCGTCTGCGAGAGCATGGAGCGGACCCGGAAGAGGTGGAAGTGCCCGTCCGCGGTACCGGCCTTCGCCTTCAAGACCCCGAGGGCAACGTGATCGTCCTGGTCGAGCGAGCGCTGCCGGAAGACCGGCGCCCCGCGGTCGCTCGCTACACGGATGATTTGCCGGGATACCACCCGCGTCGTCTTCAGCACATCAACTACCTGACTGCCGACGCTCCGCGAATGGCCGAGTGGTATGAGCAGGCGCTCGGGCTCGGGGTCAGCGACTGGATCGGAGACGGGGCGGTCTGGCTCCACGCCGATCGCGATCACCACATCGTCGCCTTTCTCGACAAGGGGTACTCCCACATCCACCACATCGCGTTCGAGCTCACGGACTGGGGAGAGATGCGAGTAGCCCTCGACCACCTCGGCCAGCATCGCCGCCCGATCGCCTGGGGCCCGGGGCGCCACACGATGGCTCAGAACTTGTTCGCCTACTGCCGGATGGTCGAAGAGGAGCTCTTCGTGGAGCTCTTTTGCGACATGGAGCAGCTCGAGCTCGATCACGAACCCCGCTACTTCGAGGACGACCCGCACTCATCAAACGCGTGGGGGATCCTGCCGCCGCGCTCCTACTTCCGTTTCGACGAGGCCGCGGTCCAGGCGGAGCTGGAGCAAAAAGAGGCGACGCAAGGCTTGCGAGAGGACTAGCAGGGCATGACGCCGACCGCGTACATAATGTATACATACGCCGATCTCAGATAGGTATCGGGTCTGCGTTCGCGCGGGCCCGGGAGGAGGAGCCTGAATGGAAGCGTCGACCGAGCCAGCCCCGACAGAGCGCCCCGCTGCCGCGGACAAGCTGCACAAGACCGCCCTCGGCACCCCCGACATCGTCTTCTTCATCGTCGCTGCCTCGGCGCCGCTCACCGTGGTCGCCGGCGGCGTTGCTTCGACGTACCTCGTCACGGGCAACGCCGGAGTGCCACTGCTGTTCTTGATGCTGGGGGCGATCCTTGCGCTATTCGTCACCGGCTACGCGGCGATGAGCCACCACATCACCAATGCGGGCGCCTTTTATGCCTACGTTTCTCAGGGCATCGGCAAGGTTGCGGGCGTCGGCACCGCGTTCGTCGCGCTCGTTGCCTACAACTCGATGCAGATCGGCATCCTCGGCCTCTTCGGCGCAGTCTTCAGCGGCTTCATGCTCGACAAGGCCGACATCAACTTCGCCTGGTACACGTGGGTCTTCATCGCCATCGGCATCATCGGCGTGCTCGGCTGGCTGCGCGTCGATCTCAACGCGAAAGTGCTGGCGATCTTCCTCACGCTGGAGATCATCGTCGTCGCGGTCTTCGACTTCGTCGTCATCGGCGATCCGGCGCCCGGCGGCATCAGCGTCGACGCCTTCAACCCCGACATCGCCTTCGGCGCCGGCCTCGGCGCCGCGCTCAGCTTCACCTTCGCTGCCTTCGTCGGCTTCGAGTCGGCGGCGATCTACGGCGAGGAGTGCAAGGAGCCTCGTCGCACGGTCGCGCGGGCGACGTACATCGCGCTCGGGATCACTTCCCTCTTCTACGCCCTCTCGGCTTGGATGCTGCAAGGCGCAGTCGGCGCCGACGTGATCACCAATCCTGACCTGCTGGTCGAGGGTGGCTTCGTCGGCGCTACCGGCGGGCCGGACCCGACCACGGTCCTGTTCATCACCCTCGATGCGCAACTGAGTACGTTCGTCGCCGACGTCGCCACGCTGCTCTTCTGCACCAGCCTCTTCGCCGCCTCACTCTCGTTTCATAACGCCGTCTCGCGCTACTTCTTCGCCCTAGGGCGAGCTCGCGTGATCCCGGCCGCGTTCGGCCGCACGCGCCGAAGTGGCGCCCCGTTCGTCGGCTCGACGGTGCAGTCACTGATCGCCGCCACCGTCATCTTCATCTTCTGGCAGTCCGACGGCGACCCGGTGCTCGAAGTGTTCACCTGGCTCACCAATCTCGGCGCGCTCGGCGTGATCGCACTGCTGGCGCTGGCGTCGTTCGCGATCGTCGGCTACTTCAGCCGCAATCCGCATTCGGAGTCCGCTTGGACATCGCGGATCGCCCCCGCGCTCGCCGGAATTGCGCTGACGGCCGTGTTCATCCTCGTGATTTCGAACTTCAACCTGCTGATCACCGGCGACCCGACTGCTCCCGGCGATGACCGTGCCGTCATCCTTCCCGCGATCTTGCTCGGGGCGGGCGTGCTCGGCCTGATCGTCGGCGCCGTTCTGCGCTCGCAAAAGCCGGACGTCTACGCGCGGATCGGCGAGATGGGCGAGGAGCCGCCCTCATCTAGGACGTGAACGCGCGCGACTCCGGCTCCTTCGCGGCGGCGATCACCGTCGAGGAGCTGGAGCGCGACCCGTATCCCGTCTACGCGCGCCTCCGCCGCGAGGCGCCGGTCGCCTGGGTGCCCGCGGTGGAGATGTGGCTCGCGACTCGCTGGGAAGAGGCGATCCGGGTCGCCTCCGAGCCCGAGAACTTCGCCGCCGACATGCCCGGGTCGCCGATCGACCGTAGCTTCGGATCGCCGACGATTCTCACCTGCGACGGGCCGGTCCACCGCGGTCTGCGAGACGGCGTCGACCCCAAGCTCCGCCCGCGTGAGGTCGAGGGGTACATCGAAGACCTGATCGCGCCAATCGCCCGGTCGCATCTGGAGTTGATCGGCGGTCAGAAGACCGCAGAGCTCATGGCCGACTACTTCGAGCCGGTTTCCGTGCTCGGCCTCGGCGCGCTTCTGGGCCTCTCCGACTTCGACGCGGACACGTTCAGGCGCTGGTTCGCCGGCTTGGCCGAAGGCGCGGCGAACTTCGCGGGCGACCCCGAGCGCCAGGCCGTGAGCGACGCGATCTGCGCCGAGATCGACGCCGCTCTCGGCCCGCGGCTCGACCGCCTCGCGGTGGAGCCCGACGAAAGCCTCATCTCCCACATGCTCCACGGCGGACTCCGCGAGGGCGAGAGCCGCCCGGTCGAGTTGGTCATGCCTTCGCTCAAGGTGATCCTCCTCGGCGGCATGCAAGAGCCGGGACACGGGGCCGGGACCGTCATGTACGGCCTCCTCACCCATCCCGAACAGCTCAGCGCCGTGCGGGCGGGGGGCGATTCCGAGCTGGCGGCGGCGATCGAGGAGGGCATGCGCTGGATCTCACCGATCGGAACCCAGGGCCGCCGGGCCACGGCGCCGATCGAGCTCGGCGGAGTAGAGCTCGAGGCGGGCGAACCGGTCGCGGCCGTGATCGCCTCGGCCAATCGCGACGAGACCAGGTTCGAGCGCGCCGACGAGTTCGACATCGGGCGCGGGCGGACGCGAGTCGCGACCTTCGGCTTCGGGCGCCACTTCTGCTCCGGCCACGCATTCGCCAGGCAGCTCGAGCTCGTCGCCTTGCGTGAGCTTTTGGACTCAGCGCCCTCGATTGAGCTCGACGCGGCCTATGAGGTGCGGTTCAGAGGATGGGAGTTCCGCGCTCCGGCGGAGCTGCGAGTCCGATTAGATTCAGCCTGATGCAGGGAGGCTTCGAAAACGCACCGGAGCCCGGCTACTCGTCGCTCGCGGATCGCGACGCGGTGCTCGCCGCGCTCTCAAAGCTCATCGCCGAGGCGTGGGTGTCGTTCGAGCATCCGAGGTCCGAGGAGCCGGCCATCGACGACGAGGTTCGCGAGCGGCTCGCCATGCCTCTGCCCGAGCTTCCCGCCGATCCGTCTCAAGTGCTCACGGATGCCGCGCGGATCCTCGACGAGTCCAACTCTCCATCTCGCCCGCTCTATCTCGGCTACATCGGCTCGACCGGGCTCGAGGTCGGGGTTCTCGCTGAGGCGCTCGCCGCGACCTACGACGTCAACCTGGCCGTCACGGCTCGCGCCGCGGACTTGCTGGAGGCCCAGGCGGTGGGATGGGTTTCGGACTTCATCGGCTTTCCGTCGGCTGAAGGAGCGTTCACGAGCGGCGGCATGATCTCCAACCTGACGGCCGTCTTGGCCGCCAGGGAACGCGCGCTGCCGGGGTGCCGCGAGGAGGGGTTCGCGGGGCGAAAGGCCGCCGTCTATTGCTCTTCGGAGGCCCACCACTCGGTCGTCCGGGCCGCCGAGGCCGCTGGGTTCGGCTCGGCCTTCGTCCGCCGTCTTGCGATCGACGACCGCCGCAGGCTGATCGCCGCAGATCTCGACAGGGCCATCGCCGCCGACCTCGATCAGGGAATCGTCCCCGCCTGCGTGGTCGCCAACGGGGGCACCACGCTGACCGGGGCCGTCGACGACCTCGCTGCGATCGCCGAGGTCTCAGAAAGGCATGGTGTCTGGATGCACGTGGACGGCGCTTATGGCCTGCCCGCGGCCGCAACGGACTCAGCCGGCCACCTGTTCCGTGGCATCGAGCGCGCCGACTCGGCAACGCTCGACGCCCACAAGTGGCTCGGCCTTCAAAAATCGTGCAGCCTCGTGCTGCTTCGGGGCGGCGGCGCGCTGGAAGAGACGTTCGGCCACGAGGAGACGTACATGCGCCGCGAAGAGGTGAAGAACGCTGTCGAGCGGACGCTCGAGTACTCGAGGCCGCTCCGCTCGCTGAAGCTATGGATCGCGTTTCGAACGCACGGCGCCGAGGCGTTTCGCGGTTGGATCGAGGACACGCTGGCGCGTGCTCGCGAGTTGACCGAGCTGATTCGTGCGGCACCTGACTTCGAGCTTTTGTGCGAGCCCACGCTCTCGACGATCTGCTTTCGGCATGTGCCCGGGGACGTCTCAGACGTCGATGCGCACAACCTCGAGCTGGCGCGCTCAATCCAGGCCGACGGCCGGGTCTATCTGGCCTCCGCGGTGATCGACGATGTCGCCTGCCTGCGCGTCTGCTTCGTCAACTTCCGCACCCGCCCCGAGGACGTGGAGCTCGTACTCGAGGTCGCCCGCGAGCGAGGCAGGGAGCTCGTGCAGTTGGGGTCAGACCCCAAGCGTGGCGTCTGACCCCAAGCGAGGCGTCTGACCCCAAGCGTGGCGTCTGACGCCTTACTGGGCGCTGATGCGAGCGGGCATCCGCTTGATGCCGTTGAAGAAGTTGGATTGAAGGCGCTCGACCGGGCCGGTCAGCTCGATGTCTGAGACGCGATCGACCAACTCCTCGAAGACGATCTGGATCTCGAGCCGCGCGAGGTGAGCGCCCGTGCAGAAGTGGGGGCCGCCGGGGCCAAAAGTCATCTGCCGGTTCGGGTTGCGGCCGACGTCGAAGCGGTAGGGGTCGTCGAAGACGTCCTCGTCGAAGTTGCCCGAGATGAACCAGGTGACGACCTTGTCGTTCTCGGCGATCCGCTTTCCGCCCAGCTCGGTGTCGGTCGTCGCGGTCCGGCGGAAGTGATGGACCGGCGTAGCCCAGCGCAAGATCTCACCGGCGGCGTGATGAAACAGACGATCGTCCGACGCGGCGTCTTCACGAAGCCGCGCCAGCTGGTCGGGATGCTCGAGCATCGCGAGCACGCCGTGCGTGATCGCGTGCCGCGTCGTCTCGTTGCCGGCGACCGCCAGGAGCAGGAAGTAGACGTCGTATTCCTGATCTGAGAGGCGTTGCCCGTCGACCTCGGCCTCGATCAGCTTCGTCACGATGTCCTCGCGCGGCGCTTTGCGCCGAGCCTCCGCGAGCTTTTGCCCGTACTCGAACATCTCGAGCGCCGCCGGGTTCGAGAACGGGAGGTGACGATTGGCCTTCTCGACCTCGGGGTCGATCGCGTACTCGGGATCGTCCTGGCCGAGCATCTTGTCGCCGAGCTCGACGAGGTAGTGGTGGTCCTCCCGGGGGGCCCCGAGCATCTCGGCGAAGACCCGCATCGGCAGGTCGGCGGAGACGTCGGCGACGAAGTCGATCTCGCCCTTTTCGATCGCGTCGTCGAGGATGCTGCGGATCAGCGCGCGGATCCGCTCCTCGAAGACTCGCACCGCCTTCGAGGTGAAGTCCCGGTTGACGATCGCCCGCAGCTTGTTGTGTGGTGGTGGGTCCATGTCGATCATGGACTTTCTGGCCTCGACCTCGTCCGGCTCCAGGTCCTGAAGCGAGGTACCGCCTCGCTCGGACGAGAACACCTCCCATTCCTTGTGGACGCGGGTGATGTCCGCATGCTTGGTCACGGCCCAAAAACCGGTGCCGTTTTCCTCCTCCTGCCAGTGCACCGGGTCCTCGCGGCGAAGCGTCAGGAACATCTCGTGCGGTACCCGATCCTTGAAGCGGGCGTGATCGGTGAGATCCACTTCTGAGAGGGGGATCGTTTGTGGCGGGGCGTTCTGGGCGGTCGAGCTCACGGGGGATGCTCAGAGGTGGTGCATGTATTCGTTGAGCTCCCAATCCGTCGTGTGACCGTTGAAGCGCTCGAGCTCGAAGCCCTTTATCGCCAGGAACGTCTCGACGGTCTCGGAGCCGATCGCCTCGCGCAGCGTTTCGTCCGCTTCCAGCGCGGCGAGGGAGGTGGCCAGGGTCTGGGGCAGCGGGTCGCCCTGAACCGACGCGTCCATCGCGTAGGCGTCGCCATCGAGAGGGTTGGGCGGATCGAGCTTGCGCGCGATGCCGTCGAGCCCGGCGAAAATCGCTGCGGCGATCACCAAGTGGCAGTTCGCGGCGCCGTCGCCGACCCGGATTTCGACGCGGGAGCCGCCTGCGCGCTCGGGCGGGATGCGGATGAACGTCGTTCTGTTGTCGAGTCCCCAGTTGCAATGAGTCGGAGCCAGCGAGTCGGGCAAAATGCGTCGGTAGGCGTTCACCGTGGGGTTGAGGAAGGCCATCAGGGCGGGCGCGTGAGCGAGCACCCCCGCGGCGAACCAGCGCAACTCAGGCGCCAGGCCGTCGTCGTCGTCCGGGTCGTCGAAGCAATTCTCGCCATCGCGGTCGAGCGAGAGGTGAAGGTGTAGGCCTGATCCCCCCTGGTCGTTGAAGGGCTTGCCCATGAAGGTGGCGTGGACGCCGCTCAGCGCCGCGACGTCTTTGATCGCCGACTTGAAGAGAAAGGCGTTGTCGGCGGCTTCGAGCGGGCCGCATTCTGAGAGGTTGATCTCGTACTGGCTGTTCATGAACTCGTGATTCGCGGCTATCGCCCCGATATCGAGCTCCGCGCAGGCGTCGAGCATGCGCTTCAGGATCCCCGCCGGGTCGGCTTGCGGGCCGACGGTGTAGACCATCGAGAGGTTGTCCACGTGGCGCTTCCAGCCTCCGTTTTCGTCCCGCTCGCACAAGAAGAACTCGAGCTCCGGGCCGATCTTGGCGGTGAAGCCGGCGTCCGAGAGCGCCTCGACCGAGCGGCGTACGAGGCCCCGCATGTCGGTTGGCTCGGATTCTCCATAACGAGTGAGGTCCGCCAGAGCGCACGCGACGTCAGGCTCGTACGGAAGCCGCTTGAGCGTGGTCAAGTCCGGCGTCGCGAGCATGTCGGGATAGCCGGACTCGCCGCCGACCACCGGCGTGTGCTGGAGGTCCGTGCCCATCACGGCCCAGCAGAAGTTGAGGCCGCGAAGCGCGCGCTCGAATTCCGCGACGGGCACGTCCTTGCCGCGGGCGACGCCATGCAGATCGGGGTAGAGGACTCGAAAGGTCGTGACTTCGGGCGGCAGGGCGGCGAATGTGCCCGCCCCGTCGGCGCTTTGCGACTTGATCTCGATGTCTTCTGCCACCCGCGTACCTCCTCAGATGGATAAATTACACAGACGACGCTCCTGGGGAGCGCCCGTGTTCACTCGATGGGGGGAGCTGAATCGCGAGCGACGAAGGCAGGAAGAAGTGTTCGGAGAACCGGCGGCGACAACTCACCGTGTAAGACGCGTGGCAGCGGGTGTATTCGTACTGGTGACGCTGGTTGCCGCGCCCTCGAGCGCGTCGCCGGATGTCGCATCAGACTCGACGCCGCCCGCCGTGGCCGTAAGCGGCGCGCTCGTCGACGCGGACGGCGAGGTTCTCGAGGCGCAGGTTGCGCGGGCAGAGATCCTTGCGACGGACGCGCTCGGCAGCGATACGGGCGTCGAGTCCCTCGAGATCGAGGTCGACGGGATCTCAGCCAAGCGCGATCAAACGACGTGTTCTGAGCGCTGCGCCGCGGAGGTAGCGACCTCGTTCGCGTTCGACGGCACCGAGTGGCCGGGAGCCCGGCACGAGATTGTCTTCCGGGCGCGCGATGCGGCTGGGAACGAGGTCGAGCGCTCGATCGTGGTCGCCGACTCCGCGGAGCGACCGACCGCCTGCTCCGACGCGCCCGCCGAGGTCGTGCCCGGCGGGCAAGCGCTCGCGCCGCGCGAGGCGAAGGACATTGCGCCGCAGGTGGCGACCGAGCGGTTGCGGCCCACCTACGCCGGCGCGTCCGCCCGGCTGATCGATCCGGCTCTGAGAAGGCCGGCGGATGATCCGGACCGCGTCGAGATCGCCGGGACCCCCGCGACCGGCACCCTTACGACGACGCCGGCCGGCGCCATCGATCTGGACTTCACGCTTTGCCTGACCCCGCTCGAGACGACCGTGGCAGCAGCGCCCGCACACCTCGCGGGCTCCGACGCCGCGGTCTTCGCCAACTCGGCGCCCGATACCGACACCGTCGTGCGGCCCGCCGCGTCCGGCGCGACGATCATCCAGAGCATCCGCGGCGCCGAGGCGCCGCCGGCCTTCAGCTGGGCGGTCGGAGTGCCGGAGGGAGCGGAGCTTCAGGAGCTTGGGTCAGGTGGCATCGCGGTCGTCGATGGCGATGAGGGCGCTGAGGCGTCGGATCGGCCTCAGAGCTTTCCGGATCCGAACGCCTACCTGGCCGGGGTTCGCGACCAGCTCGCCGCCCAGCGCTACGAGATCGCCGCCGCCGAGGCAGAGACCGGGAGGCACGTATTCGGTGTCATACCGGCACCCGTGTCGATCGACGTTCAGGGAAATACTCAGCCGGCCCGGCTCGACCTTCAACGCAGCGATGAGATCTCCGTCGAGCGGCCCGACGGCTCGCGCGCGCTGGTCGTTTCGGTCCTGAGCGCTCGCAAGCCAAACAAGGTGAAGGTCCCTGATCGCTGGCGCTCGTATCCGCTGAACCAAGTGGAGGGCAACCTGACTGCCCAGGCTCGACAGGACGCGTGTGACTTCGAGTCGCGCCAGAAGGGTGGGCGGCGAGCCCTCCTGATCTTCCTCGTCGGTCGCGCCAACCAAAAGGACGGGAAGTTCGGAGTCGGGGACGACGGCAACTTCCGCTCGAACGAGCGCGTATACAACGCGCTGCTCTCGGCGGGCAAGGCCTATCGGGACTGTCGCTCCAGCCGGAGAAAGAGAGTGGACATCGCATACGGCGTGACCAACTACGAGCTCTCGCAGGAGATCGCGACTCAGCGGAACGCTCGGAGGGCGGGGGCGGCACAGGCGCGAGTCGCCCTGAAGCTCTCGCGCAGGTTTCCGCGTGGGGTTGGCGGCGTCGTGGCCGGCGATATCGAGCCGGGCTGGGACCCCGGCGGGTCGGGTATGGCGCTGAGCCTCACCAAGGGAGCCGCACGTCCCAAGGGTGCCTACTACAACTTCGGCACCGCCGGACAATGCAGGCCGTACGGCTCGGGGTGTCAGGGCAACTGGACGTACGCCGACATCGGCAAGGTCTCTCAGGACAAGGGGATCATCCCGCTCCCTGAGATCTACTATCCGAGGCAAGGGAAGACCTGGGATCGCGTAGCCAGTCGCTGGGACCTTCTTCCCGGCCGATGCCGTAACCCCAGGAGGCGGGAGTGCTACGACTTCGGTGGTGTCACCTCGTACCCCGTCGGCTGCGCGGGGGTGCAGTACTCCTCCAGGAAGAGCTGGCTTCGCATGCGCAAGGCCACGTCGCATTCAGTTGGACGCCGGATCATCTACTTCAACCCGCGAAGGATCGGCTGTTGATGAGGGCAGCTCGAGCAAACGCGATCCGCCTCGCCGGCGCTGCCGCGGCAGTGGCGATCGGGTTCGCCCTGCTGGGCTTGGGTGACTCCGAGGCGCCGCCTGAAGCCCCGGCGCTCAGCGAGCAAGAGGCCGCTGTGGCCGCGCCTTCTCGAGCGCCACGCGACGGTGCGCGACGCGTCGCTGCTTCACAGCCGGGAAAGGCGGGCCGTGGCCGCGACGAGGATGGGATCCTTCCTCTGATGCCGTCCGTCGTGCCCGGCGAGATCGTCGAGGACCCGGACCCGATCGCAAACGAGTACGCGATGATGCCGCTCGTAAACGCCTGGCGGGTCGGCTCGCACACCGAGTACACGTGGGTGTACGCGGGCGGCGCGGGAATCGACGACGCGACGGGGGAGCCCTCGGCGGACGGTCGTCTGATTATCACGCGGGAGCGCTACAGCCGAAACCGGCCGCTCGCGACCTCAGCGGAGCAGGTCGACGTGGTTGGCTCGGGGCCGCTACGCATCGTGGACGCGCCGCGAGGCCAATCGGTCACCAGGTCGGCGCACTCAGAAGGGCAGGTTGCCTTCTCCAGCGCGAGCGGGATCTCCGGCGTGCTCGACCTCGGGCAGGCGACCGTCTCGCTCGGAGTCGAACCCTGAGCGGTCGCCGGCTAGGGCTGCGGGACGATCCGGATGTAGGGGCGAGGGGACTCCCAGCCGTCCGGATAGCGCTCCTTGGCCTCGTCGTCTGAGACCGAGCCCGCGATGATCACGTCGTCCCCCGGCTGCCACTGCGCCGGCGTGGCGACCTGCTTCTCGGCGGTGAGCTGGAGCGAGTCGAGGACGCGCAGCACCTCGTCGAAGTTCCGGCCGGTCGTCATCGGGTAGATCAGGATCAGCTTGATCTTCTTATCGGGCCCGACCATGAAGACGTTTCGAAGCGTTGCGTTCTGGGCCGGCGTGCGCTCGGTCGGGTCGCCCTCGGTGTCGGCAGGCAGCATCCCGTAGAGCTTCGCGACGTTGTAGTCGGTGTCCGCGATGATCGGGTAGTTCACCTCGGTTCCCTGCGTGTCAGCGATGTCCGCGGCCCACTTTTCGTGGTTGTCGACCGGGTCGACCGAGAGGCCGATGATCTTTGTGTTCCGCTTCTTGAACTCAGGCTCGATCGAGGCCATGTAGCCAAGCTCGGTCGTGCAGACCGGGGTGAAGTTGCGAGGGTGGGAGAACATGACTGCCCAGCCGTCCCCGATCCAGTCGTGGAAGCTGATCCGGCCCTCCGTCGTGTCGGCCTCGAAGTCCGGTGCGGTATCGCCAATCGTGAGCGCCATGTGGGGATCTCCTTCTTAAATACTCAAAACTCGATCAGGATTCAAGTTTAGCGGGCTTGAGGGCTCTCACGGCTAAACGGAGGCGCCGGTTCGGCCGATTATGAGTACGACGTGAAAGTCAAGCTTCCCGCAACCCTTTCGACCCCGGATCTCGCGCCTGCCGACGTGGCGCGACTCGCCCGCGTGTCCGGAGGGCTCTACGTCTGCGGCGCGATCCTCGTCCTCGTCTCTCTGGCCCTTCCTCACCCGAGCTCAACGGAGGTCTTGCCCCTGGTCGGCATCTCCTGTCTCGCGTTCCTCAACGGATCCCTCCTGCTCTCCTTCTCCGAGCGAGTCCGCCCAGAGCACATCCACATCAACCTCGTGCTCGCCTCCACGCTCGTATCGATGTGCATCTACTTCTCGGGAATCGCTGCCGGCCTTTACAACATCATGTTCGTGTGGGTCGTCGTCGTGGCTGCTTGCGTCGCTTCCCGAACGGGCCTCGCCTGCCACATCGCTTGGCTGATGACGACCTATGGGCTCGCGTTGATTGCCCTCGAGGGAAAAAGCGCGGAGTTTTCGCCCGTCACGCGTTTCCTCCTGACCGGGTTCGCGTTGTCTGCCGCGGGTGCAGCCGTCGTGCGGCTCGTGGAAGAGCGGCGAGGCGCCGAGGCACGCCTGCATCGCGAGATCGAGGTCCGCGAGGAGCTTCAGCATGAGCTCGAGCACCTCGCCTATCACGACCCGCTCACGGGGGTTGCCAACCGCCGGCGGCTCGAGGAGCATCTTCCCCACGCTCTGGAGAACGCCGGCCGAAGCCATCAGCCCCTGTGCCTGATCGCGATCGACCTGGACGGTTTCAAGCAGTACAACGACTTGAACGGCCATGCGGCGGGCGATCGGCTTCTAAAGACCGTGGCCAGCCTGTGGTCCGGCGCGCTTCGCTCGTCTGATCTGATCACCCGGATGGGCGGCGACGAGTTCCTCGTCCTCTTGCCCAATTGCCCGCTGGGAGTTTCGGTCACGATCGCGGCGAGGCTCCGATCGGTGATGCCCGAAGGCCAGTCGTGCTCGACCGGCGTCACGACTTGGAACGGGAAGGATTCGGCCGACGAGTTCCTTCTGACCGCCGATAAGGCGCTTTACGAGATCAAGGACTCGCGCAGCAGTACGCTCGCCGGGTGAGGGACCCTCTTGGGCTGAACGAGCGCTTCTTCGCCTGGTATTACCCCAAGGTCGTCGGGGTCTCCGAGCGAGCGGGGCAAGCGGAGACCAGGCGTGAGCTTTTGTCGCAGGCGAAGGGGCGCACGCTCGAGATCGGAGCCGGGAGCGGGTTCAACCTGCCTCATTACACCGATCGTGTGACCGAACTCGTAGTGTCGGAGCCGAGCCCGCATATGCGCCTTCATCTTGCAGAGCGCCTCGAGGCCGACCCGCCTCCGGTCGCGCTCCTGGCGAGTGGCGGACGCAAGCGCCGAAGCTCTTCCGTTCGAGGCGGAGAGCTTCGACACCGTCGTGGGCGGGTTCATCATGTGCTCGATCCCCGATCCCGCGGCCGCCATCAGTGAGATCGCCCGGGTGCTTCGGGCAGGAGGGCGCTACATCTTCTTGGAGCACGTTCGCGCCGGCGACGGGACGATGCTCGGGCGCTTCCAGGACGCGATCGAGTTGCCGCACCGCTACGTAGCCGCGGGCTGCCATCCGAACCGCCGGACCTGGGAGCTCATCGAGCGGTCGCCGCTCACGATCGAGCGGCTAGAACATGGCAAGCAGCCCAAGTCGCCGCCGAGCGTGAGGCCGACGATCCGCGGCTCTGCGGTACGCCCGGGCTAGGTCGCTACGCCGCGGCAGTCGCTCCGGCGTCGGCGACGTCGTGCTCGCCCTCGGCGAACTCTTCCACGATCTTCGCGCAGAAGGCGGGGAGGTCGTCCGGGTCCCGGCTGGTGACCAGACCCTGATCGGTTACGACCTCTTCGTCGACCACCTCGCCGCCCGCGTTGCGGATGTCGGTGCGGATCGATGGGAACGACGTCAGTGTCCGGCCCCTCACCAGGTCAGCCTCGACGAGGGTCCACGGCGCGTGGCATATGGCCCCGACCGGCTTGCCAGTCTTAAAGAAATCCTGGAGGAACTCGATCACGTCTTCGGACTGGCGCAGGTTGTCCGGGTTCGCGACTCCGCCCGGCAAGACCAGCCCGTCGTAGTCGTCAACGCTCGCGTCGCCAATTGCCTTGTCGACATCGAAGGTGTCACCCTTGTTGATGTCGCCGTTCATGGCCTGGATCTCGCCTTCTTCAAGCGAGATCAGCTCGGTCTTCCCTCCCGCCTCCTCGATCGCCTGGCGGGGCTCTTCGAGCTCGACCTGCTCGACCCCGTCCGCGGCGATGATCGCGATCTTCTTTCCTTCGAGTTCGCTAGCCACCGGAACTCCTTTCTGACGCTTTCCCTTACGCGCTGCGCCTGCCCGAATGCCTGCGAGGGAAACGGCCGGGCGGCTCGTTTGACGCACTTCGAACTGGGCAGTCCCGAAAACATGGCGAACGAGAAGACCTTCAAGCAGGGAGACGAGGTCTCCTGGAACACGTCGCAGGGAAAGACTCACGGAAAAGTCGTGCGAAAGCTCACCTCGGATACTCACGTAAAAGGGACGAAGATCACCGCATCGGAGAGCGAGCCCAGCTATCTCGTCGAATCGGGCAAGACGGGTGAGCACGCGGCCCACAAGCCGGACGCGCTCGAGCGCAAGTAGCCGTAGGCCGTCCGCGCCTGTCAAGCTCGGCCGACCGGTCAGCCGAGCTTGATCCCCTTCGCGCACTGAACCTCGACGAAGGCGCCCGCGCCCACCTCGTTGGTTGATGAGGCGTCATCCACTCCGACGTAGAAGGTTCGCGCGCTCAAATCTCCCTCGGGTGAGCCCTTCGAGAGGTAGCCCAAGACAATGCCCTCGCTGGTCCTCGCTCCACCGTTGATCGCGGCGCCCTCATTCCGCGGGCACTTGATCTCGACCAGCCTGCCGCTGCCCTCTTCCGGGACGGTGGCGGTCCGGGCGAAGAAGAACGAAATTTTTGGGCCTCCCTTCGACCCGCGTAGGACAGGGCCCTTGTCGCGAGCGACGATGGATTCCACCTCGACCCGCTCCGCCACAAGACGCTTCTCGCCCGGAAAGCCTCCGCCTGCGATGGCGAGCCCGCCTGCCCCGCCAGCTAGCAGCGCCGCTGCTCCGGCACCGATCAAGAACTTCTTACGCATTCGAACCCCTCGCTTCTCACGTTTTCGAAACCCGATCGTTCCAACATACGAAGATGGGAAAAGTGGCGACCCGCCCCTTTAGCGCCTTCCTCGACGAGCACCGGCGACCGGTGCTCGCATACCTGCGCGCGATGGTAGGGGGAACGGACGCAGACGACTGCTTTCAGGAGACGTTCATGGCCGCACTCAAGAGCTACGACAGCCTCGACGGAGCCAATCCGCGGGCGTGGGTGATGACGATTGCGAGGAACAAGGCCATCGACCACCACCGGGCTACGCGCCGGAGGCCCACGCCGAAGGGCGACGACCTGCCGGACGTCGCTGCCCCTCCGCCGCGCCGATTCGACTCCCGAGTTGTGGTCGGCGGTCGCAGGCCTGCCGGATCGCCAGCGCGAGGCGGTCGGCCTTCGATTTGCGGCCGACCTTCGCTATCGCGAGATCGCGACGGCGATGGACACGTCCGAGGAGGCTGCTCGGCGAAGCGTCCACGAAGGGCTGAAGAAGCTGCGGCGAAGAATTTCAAAGGAGGAGCTGATGAAGACAAGTGGGACGATCGAAGCGCAGCTCCGAGCGGCCGCCGCCGGGGCTGCGACAACTCCGCCGAGCTCGCGCGCCGCTTCGCCGAGTCGGCCGCCGCGAGCGGCGACGCCGAGGTCGCTTTCGCGACCCTGGACACGCCGATCGGTACGACGTCCGTCGCAACGACCCGGCGAGGAATCGTCTCGGTCGGGCTCCCGAACCACTCACTCGACGACTTCGTCGAGCGCCTCGCCGCCGAGATCTCGCCTCGTGTCGTGGAGGCTCCCGGAAGGCTCGACCTTGCCCGTCGAGAGCTTTCACGAATTCTTCGAGGGAAGGCGCCGCGAAGTTCGACCTCACGCTCGACTGGGCGCTCGTGCCCGGGGGCTTCTACCGCAAGGTGCTGACGCCACCGCCCAGCTCCCCTACGGCGAGGTGAGGACGTACGGCGAGATCGCCCGCGAGCGCCGGGCAACCCGCGTGCCCACCGGGCGGCGGGAACCGCGCTCGGCACCAATCCGCTGCCGATCGTCGTTCCGTGCCACCGCATCGTCAGGGCCGCGGGGGATACCCGGCAACTACGGCGGCGGCCCCGAGCTCAAGCGCTGGCTCCTCGAGCTCGAAGGCTCCCTCTGAGCTTGACAACCCTCAACCAACCCTCCCAGAGGTGCCAGGCACGGTGCCAGGCACCACTTGGCAGTTCGTGCGTGTGGTGGCTTGACAGATGCTTGACAGTCAAGTAGGCTGTCAAGCATGATCGACGAAACCCTCACCAAGCGCCAGCACGAGATCCTCGAGCGCCTCGAGCAGGACACTCCGGTCAAGAAGATCGCGACCGACCTCGGCGTCTCGCGAAACGCGGTCTACCTACAGATCGAGCGCCTGCGCGAGCGTGGCGTCCTGCCGCGCGACTACACGCCGTCCGGCCAGCCGCCTCGGACCCAGCCACCCGCGGCCATGTCCGGGCTCGAGCTCGGCGCCGCCGTTCCCGCACCCGGCTTTCGGACCGGGCTCGTTCACCGCGATGCGCTCGGAGCTGGCCGAGCTTCGGCGGCCGCCAAGGACTCGATGCCGGCGGGTGACTACGCGCGCGATGATCGAAGCCGCCGCGGCTCGAAACGACGCCGTCGCGCTCGCTTACGAGCTCGGCCGGCTCGACGCAACCGAGGCCGACGAGCTCGCGACAGGGTTGGTCGAGTCGGCGCTCGAGCGACTCGGACACCTCCGTTCGTCGAAGTAATGGATAATCGCACCGTGGTTACCCGCGAAGGAGAGATCTCAAGATGACCGTAGTCCTGATCGTGGTCGGCGTCCTCCTGGTCCTGGCGCTGATCTACATCCTGATCCGAAACTCGATGATCGGCTCGCGAAACCGCGTCGACGAGTCGTGGTCGGGCATCGACGTCCAGCTCAAGCGCCGCCACGACCTGGTGCCGAACCTGGTCGAGACCGTGAAGGGATACGCGACTCACGAGCGTGAGACCTTCGAGAAGGTGACCCAAGCGCGCGCCGCAGGCCATGCAGGCCTCGGGGCCCGCCGAGGCGAGCCAGCCGAGGGCCTGCTGAACGCCGCGCTCACCGACCTGCGCGCCGTCGCCGAGCAATACCCCGACCTGCGAGCGACCGAGAACTTCCAGCAGCTCTCGCGCAACCTCTCCGAGCTCGAGGACGAGATCCAGGCTTCGCGCCGGATCTACAACTCGAACGTTCAGTCCTACAACACGAAGATCCAGATCTTCCCGAACTCGATCGTCGCGTCTTCGGGTGGCTTCACCGCAGCGAGAGTTCTTCGAGATCACAGACGCGTCGGAGCGCGAGCCCGTCCGGGTCTCGTTCTAGAGGCCGAAGCGAAGGCAGCCCGAACGGGCCGGTGGACGAAAGCGCACCAGAGTTCCTCGCCGGGCCGGGCCTAGCGCGCGAGGCGTACGAGTTCGCTCGCGAGGCCCACGAGGGGCAGAAGCGAAAGGGCGATCGGCTCGCCCTACATCAATCATCCGGTAAGCTCGCCCGGCTCCTTCACCGTCCGGCCACGATGATCCCGAGCTCTTGGCCGCGACCTTCCTTCACGACGTAGTGGAGGACACGGACATCACCCTCGAGGACATCGAGGATGCCTTCGGCACCGGGGTGCGCGACCTCGTCGACGCGATGTCCGAGGACAAGGACGTCGAGCCATGGGAGGCGAGCAAGACAAAGCATCGGGACGAGGTCGAGGCGGCCGGCGGCGCGCGGTCCTCATCTATGCCGCCGACAAGGTCGCCAACCTCCGAGACATGCGAACGCTCTACGCGAACATCGGCGAGGGCGCCGCCGTCGCGATTCAACGCCCCGCTCGACTCGCGCCTGCGGGTCTGGCGAGGCGACGCCGAAATGATCGAGCGCGTCCATCCCGGCCTCGACATCGCCGACCAGCTTCGCGCTGAGCTCGACGCCTTCGAGGCCGAGCGGGCGACGACGGCGTGATCGTCGACTGCGCCCACTACGCAGACGGGCAGCGCCAGCACGAGGGGCCAATCGAGATCTGACGAGGCGGCCGAGCTTTGCGGCGAGGGGAAGGACGGCTTCGCCTGGGTCGGCTTGAAAGAGCCGAGCGCGGAGGAGCTCGAGCGAGTCGGCCAGGCTTTCGGCCTTCATGAGCTCGCGCTCGAGGACGCGCGCAAGGCCCACCAGCGCCCGAAGCTCGAGGACTACGACGGCTCGCTATTCATCGTCTTGAAGACCGCGCGCTACGACGACGCCAAGGAGGAGGTCGATTTCGGCGAGATTCACCTGTTCGTCGGCTCGAGCTACGTGATCGCGGTCCGCCACGGCGAGGCGTCCGAGCTCGGCCCGGCACGCCAGCGCCTCGAAGAGCAGGCCGATCTCTTGGGAAGTGGCCCGGGCGCCGTCGTCTGGGCGATCGTGGACAAGGTCGTCGACGACTACGCGCCCGTCGTCGCGGGCATCGACAACGACATCGAGGAAGTCGAGGACGAGATCTTCGGCCAGCGCGCCGATTCAACGAAGCGGATCTATTTCTTGAAGCGCGAGGTGATCGAGTTCCAGCGCGCCGTCCGCCCACTCTCGAGCCCGCTCGAAGCCCTCCACTACGGAGCGCAGCCCGGCGTTAGCGATGAGCTGCGACGGTTCTTCCGCGACGTCGAGGATCACGCGCGCCGCGTCGACGAGCAGGTCACGGGCCAGCGAGAGCTCCTGACCTCGATTCTGGAAGCGAACCTCGCCCTGCTGGGCGTCCAGCAAAACGAGGTCATCCGCTCGATCTCGGCGTGGGCGGCGATCATCACCGTGCCGACCTTCTTGGCTTCGATCTGGGGCATGAATTTCGCGTACATGCCCGAGCTGGACGAGAGGTGGGGATATCCGCTCGCCCTGGTCTTGATGCTGGTCGCCGTCATCAGCCTCTACCGCTTCTTCAAGCGGATCGACTGGCTCTAGGTCAGCGCTTGTAAACATGCGAACCGATCGACTACGGGTTTGTGTTGGATACGCCAACAGAACCCGGCACTCGATCGGCGCGGTCAGCCGCCGTCGGGGTCCGGCTCGCCTGCGCGGATCGCCTCGAGCTGGGCGGCGACCGCGAGACCCGCGAAGAGCGCGAAGGCGGTAAGGAGCGCCCAGAGCATGAGGCCGATGAATCCGGCGAGGGGGCCGTAGGTCTCGCCGAAATCCTTCGAGATCTCGAGATAGCCGGCGAGGATCCCGGTGAACGCGAACCACATCAAGACCGAGAGCCCTGACCCGAACGCAAGCCAGCTGGTCTCGGGCTGCGAGCGGTTCGGTGATCTTTCGAAGAGGAGCGCGGCCGCGCCGACGACCAGCGCGGCGCCCAGCGGCCAGCGCCCGATCGACCAGATCGTCTCGAGGACGTCGCTCCAGCCGTTGTCGGCTAGTGCGCTGCCGAGCTCGGAACCGGCGACCACGAGGATCAGCGCGGCAACGCTCGCGACGCCGGCCGAGAGCGCGAGGAGGGTGGCTCGGGTGTACTTGGCGACGCTGGGGCGGTCCTGCTCGACGCCGTAGATTCGATTCGCGCCGCGCTCGATCTGCCCCATCGCAGTGGCGCCCGAGACGATCGCGATCAGCAACCCCAGGATGAGGGCGAGGCCTCCTCCGCCCGAGCCGGACTCGATCGTCTGCGTGAGAACCTCGCCCGCGGGCCCAGGAGCAAGGTTCGTGAACGTCGATTCCAGGACGCGGCTGAATCTTTCCTGGTCGAGCACTCCAGCGAAGCCGACCACCGCGATCAGGGCCGGGAGGAGGGTCAGGACGAGCTGGAAGGCAAGCGCCCGCGAGTGGCTGAAAGCGTCGGCGCGCCGGAAGCGCACGAACGAGTCGCGGATGAGGTTCGCGACCCCTGTGTTGCGAAGGGTGTGAACAGCGTCGTCGCCTTCGAGCCCGCGGGTCTCGGGGACGGCCGCGGCCGTGCTCATCGCATCCTCCCAGCGCTCATGCACCCGGCAGTATCACGCACGGGGGTCGGCCGATGAACCGCGTGTCCGGCGGTACGCTCACTCGCAGCATGTTCTTGCTCGCGCACGTCTCATCGGGCGTATTCGAGCCGCTTCAGATCGCAGGGCTGACAGCGTTCGGCGCGGTCTATGCGATCCGCGCGGCCAACCTTTCCCGCGACGGGCGGCCCGTGCCGACGTGGCGAGTTGTCTCTTACTTCTCCGGCGTTGTCCTGATCGCAGTCGCCTTCGCCTCGCCACTCGCGCACGTTGGGCGGCGAGCTCGTCCTCGCCCACATGATCCAGCACCTCGTGATCGGCGACATCGCGGCGCTCCTGATCGTGCTCGGGCTCACGCGGTCGGTGCTCCAGCCCGTGATGGCGCTCAAAGCGTTCGACCGCCTGCGCTTTCTCACGTTGCCGATGGTCGCGCTACCACTCTGGATCGCAAACCTCTACATCTGGCACATCCCGGCCCTTTATGACGGCACCGTCACAAGCGAGTGGCTCCACGCCCTCCAGCACGCCTCCTTCATCACCTTCGGCATCCTCATGTGGATGCCGATCGCGGGCCCCCTGCCGGTGCCGACCTGGTTCGGAGGGGGCGCGCAGGTGGGCTACACGATCGTCGCCAGGCTCGCCGGCGCGGGCCTCGGCAACATCCTCATGTGGTCGAGCTCCGTGCTCTTCACCGGCTACGCAGCGGGCCAGGCCTACTGGAACATCTCGCCCGTCGCCGACCAGGGGATCGCGGGCGTGATCATGATGGCCGAGGGGGGCATCGTCACGTTGGCCGTCTTAGCCTGGGCGCTCTTGAGGTGGGCAGCACGAGACACCGAGACGCAGAGGCTGCTCGAGCTTGCCGCCGAGCGCGGAGTGCCGCTGACGCCCGAGCGTGCTGAGCGCGCCGTAACCGCGGGCCACGGCGCCCGGCTCGAGAAGCGAATCTCGGGAGCCGAATGAAGGCGAACCGCTACCTGTACCTGACGGTGTTCACCGTCGGGATTTCGACGCTGGGCGCCGAGATCGCAGCGGCTCGGCTGCTCGCGCCGTTCTTTGGCGCGTCCACGATCGTCTGGGCCAACACGATCGGGGTCGTCCTGGTCGCGCTCTCGGCGGGCTACTGGTACGGGGGCAAGCTGGGCGACCGCTACCCCGATGTTCGGCGCCTTTCGGCGGTCGTGATCGGGGGCGCGGTGCTCCTGACCGTGATCCCGTTCATCGCGCAGCCCTTCTTCGAGGTCTCGATCTCGGCGCTCGACGAGATCGAGGCCGGGGCGTTCGTAGGCTCGCTTTTTGCCGTTCTCATCTTGGTCGCGATTCCGATCGCCGTGCTCGGCACGGTCTCGCCCTGGGCCATCCGCCTGAGCGTCGATGAGGTCGAAAATGCCGGCGCGGTCGCCGGCCGCTTGTATGCGATCTCCACCGTGGGCTCGCTCCTGGGGACGATGGTCTCGGCGCTCGTCCTGATTCCTTTCGTCGGTACTCAGCGCACCTTCATCGCGTTCGGCGTGATGCTGGCTCTCGTGGGCGCGATGGGCTTGGGCAAGCGCTTCCTTTTGGCCCCGCTCGTGATCGCAGCGGCACTCGCGATCCCGGTCGGGACGATCAAGTCCAGCGAGGACGGCGAAGTCCTTTATGAGAAGGACTCCGAGCACCAGTACATCCGGGTGATCGAGGAGCCAGACGGCGACCGGTTGCTCGAGTTGAACGAGGGACAGGCGGTTCACTCCTTGCTCCGTGCCAACTCGACCCTGACCGGCGACGTCTGGGACGGCTATCTCGTGCTTCCCTTCGCAGGGCTCGGGGAGCCGCCAGAGCGAATCGCAATCCTCGGTAACGCCGCGGGAACGACGGCGAGGAGCTACGGCGAGTACCTGCCCGATACCCAGATCGACGGCGTCGAGATCGACCCCGAGCTGGAGAAGGTAGGCAACGAGTACTTCGACATGGACTCGAACGCGAACCTGACCGTCCACTCGGAGGACGCGCGCCCGTGGCTCAGGCGCTCGGCGGGCGGCTACGACGCGATCTTCGTCGACGCCTATCGCCAGCCCTACATCCCGTTCTACCTCGCCACGCAGGAGTTCTTCGACCTGGTGCGAGAGCGACTCAACCCGGGCGGCGTCGTGGTGGTGAACGCCGGTCACCCGGAGGGAAACGACGACTTGGAGAAGGTCCTCGGCCGCACCATGTCCGAGGCGTTCCCGAACGTCATGCGCGACCCGATCGAGCCGACGAACACGCTCCTCGTCGGAAGCGAGGCTCCCCTCTCGGCCGATGCGATCCGGGAGGGCACGGTGGAGCTGCCGGTCGAGGTCGCGAACCTGGGCGCCACCGAAGCGAGTCGCTTCGGCGAGCTTCTCGGTGGCGGTGAGATTTACTCGGACGATCGCGCGCCGGTCGAATGGCTGATCGACCGCTCGATCCTGGGGTACGCATCCGAGGCTGATGAGTGAGCGCGCCCGAGCGCTTTATGGCATGGCTTCTCACCGGTCCGGTTGGCCGAGTCGTTGCCTTCTTCGGCGACCTGGGCGCGGCGCTCCTGGGCGCGGCGCTGAGGCGACTCGGCTTGCGGCGAAACCCTGAGTAGGTTTGAGCCCGATGAAGACCGAGCTGACCGAGCTAGGAGAATCGCGCGTGCGGCTTGACGTTTCGGTGGAGGCCGGCGTCGTCGAAAAGCGCATGGACCGGGCCGCGAAAGAGCTCGCGGGCGAGATGAAGATGCCCGGTTTTCGCAAAGGCAAGGTGCCTCCAGCGCTCGTGATTCAGCGGGTCGGGCGGGAGGCGGTGGTCGAGCAGGCGATTCGCGGCTCTTTGCCCGAGTGGTACGAGCAGGCCATCGTCGATTCCGGCGTCGCAACCGTCGGCGATCCGAAGCTCGACGTCGACAACCTTCCCTCCGAAGGCGAGGCTCTCGAGTTCTCGATCGAGATCGGCGTCCGGCCGAAGGCCGAGCTTGGCGAGTATTTGGATCTCGAGGTCGGGCGGCCCGAGGTCGAGGTCCCCGCAGACGCGATCGAAGAGGAGCTCGGACGCCTGCGCGAGGGATTCGGAAGCCTCAACCCAGTCGAGCGACCCGCCGCGGACGGCGACGTGGTCGTAATCGACTACGAGGGGACGGTGGACGGCGAGCCGTTCGAGGGCGGCTCCGGCGCCGACATGACGGTCGAGCTGGGCTCCGAGCGCTTGCTCCCCGAGTTCGAGGCGGGCCTCGTTGGCAAGAGCGTTGGCGAGGAGGCTGACCTCGACGTCACTTTCCCCGACGACTACGGCGCCGAGGATCTCGCGGGCAAGGCCGCGGTCTTCAAGGTGAAGGTCTCAGAGGTCCGCGAGAAGGAGCTGCCGCCGCTCGACGACGACTTCGCGCAGTCGGCCTCGGAGTTCGACACGCTCGATGAGCTCCGCGACGAGATCCGCAGCCGGATGGCTGAGGCCTTGGAGCGGCGGGGGGAGATGGAGTTCCGCGACGCAGCGGTCGATACTGCATCCGCCAACTCGACGATCGACCTTCCTCACGATCTGGTGCACGCGCGAGCGCACGAGCTTTGGGAGCGCTTCGAGCGCACGCTCGCCGCTCGTGGCATCGACCCCCAGATGTACGCGCAGATGCAGGGCAAGGACCGCCACGCGATGATCGACGAGGGCGAGGAATCTGCTGAGAAGACGCTGCGGCGCGAGGCGACGCTCGCAGCGGTAGCCGAAGCCGAGGGAATCGAGCCCACCGACGAGGAGCTGATCGAGGCGCTCGGCCCCGCGGAGGGCGGCAAGCAAAAGCCCGAGAAGGTTTTGGCACGGCTCCGCGAGAACGGGCGCGACGGCCTGCTTCGCGAAGAGGTTCGGCTCCGCAAGGCCGCCGATCTGATCGCCGAGAGGGCGAAGCCCATCCCGACCTCACAGGCCGAGGCACGTGACTCGATCTGGACTCCTGAGAAGGAGAGCGAAGCCCAAGGTGAGGCGGCGCCGGAAAAGCTCTGGACTCCGGGTAACTGACGCGTCGCCGAACGGCGGCGCGAGAAGCAGGTGGGAAGTGGTTACTAGACTCGCGTGCGATGAGCCCTCTCGTGCCAATGGTTGTCGAGCAGACGTCGCGCGGCGAGCGCGCCTTCGACATCTACTCGCGCCTTCTCAACGAGCGGATCATCTTTCTGGGGACGCCGATCAACGACGACATCGCGAATCTCGTCGTCGCGCAGATGATCCATCTGGAGTCGGAAGATCCCGATAAGGACATCTCGATGTACATCAACTCGCCGGGCGGGTCGGTCTACGCGGGTCTCGCGATCTACGACACGATGCAGTTCATCAAGCCCGATGTGCAGACGATCTGCGTCGGCGTCGCGATGTCGATGGGCGCGCTGCTCCTCGCGGGCGGCACCGCCGACAAGCGCATGGCGCTGCCGAACTCGAAGATCCTCATCCACCAGGTTTCGGGCGGCTTCCAGGGCCAGGCGACCGATATCGAGATTCACGCCAGGGAGATCATCGACGTCCGGGAGCGCCTGGACAAGATCATCGCCCACCACACGGGCCAGGACCTCGAGCGCGTCTCGAACGACACCGATCGCGACTACTTCATGAGCGCTGAAGAAGCGGTGGAGTACTCCATCGTCGACCGTGTGCTCGAGCAGCGCTAACCGGCTCCCAGCGTCCGAACCTCTAGCCGGTTTTCGCCGTTGCGGCCTCGCCGAAGCAGCGGTACCATTTTTCGAGCGCGCTGCACGTAGGCAACCGCAGGAAGGGACGGCGCTCGCCGGCGCGTAGAAGACGACGATGGCACGCCCAACCGATTCCAACGAACAGCTCCTCTGCTCCTTTTGCGGCAAGTCGCAACGCCAGGTCAAGAAGCTCATCGCCGGCCCCGGCGTCTACATCTGCGACGAGTGCATCGACCTCTGCAACGAGATCATCGACGAGGAGCTGACCGCTCCGCCGACGTTCGAGCTCGAGAACCTGCCGAAGCCCGCCGAGATCAACGAGGTGCTCGACGAGTACGTGGTGGGCCAAGAGGCCGCAAAGCGTGCGCTGGCGGTGGCCGTCTACAACCATTACAAGCGCGTCCAGATCAAGCAGGCCGGCGACGCCGACATCGAGCTTCAGAAGTCGAACATCATGCTGCTCGGCCCGACGGGCTGTGGCAAGACGCTTCTCGCTCAGACGCTTGCGCGAATCCTGAACGTCCCGTTCGCGATCGCTGACGCCACCGCCCTGACCGAAGCAGGCTACGTCGGAGAAGACGTCGAGAACATCCTCTTGAAGCTGATCCAGGCGGCCGACTTCGATCTGAAGAAGGCCGAGACGGGAATCATCTACATCGACGAGATCGACAAGATCGCCCGCAAGGCCGACAACCCGTCGATCACGCGCGACGTTTCGGGCGAGGGCGTTCAGCAGGCGCTGCTCAAGATCCTCGAGGGGACCAGCGCTTCGGTACCGCCGCAAGGTGGGCGAAAGCACCCCCACCAGGAGTTCCTGACGATCGACACCACGAACATCCTTTTCATCTGCGGCGGCTCGTTCGCGAATCTCGACAACGTGATCGCGAAGAGGATCGGCAAGGGGGGCGTCGGCTTTGGAGCCGAGCTCAAACTCGCCCGAGAGAGCAACGACTTGGGCGAGATGTTCGAGAAGGTCCTGCCCGAGGACCTCGTCGAGTACGGCCTGATCCCCGAGTTCATCGGGCGACTGCCGGTGATCGCGGCGATCCACCAGCTCAGCCGCTCTGACCTGATCACGATCCTGACCGAGCCGAAGAACGCGCTCACTCGCCAGTTCCAGCGCTTCTTCGAGTTCGACGACATCGAGCTCGTCTTCGCCGAAGAGTCTTTGTCGGCGATCGCCGATCGCGCCCTCGAGCGAGAGACCGGTGCCCGGGGACTGCGCTCGATCTTGGAAGAGACCCTTATGGACGTCCAGTTCGAGCTGCCGTCCCGCCGGGACGTGCGCAAGTGCGTCGTCACCCGCGAGACGATCGCTGAGGGCCGCCAGCCGACACTGGTCACCGAGGCTGTCGCCGAAGAGGGCGAAGCCGGCCTCGAAGAGTTGGGCGAAGAGTCGGCCTAGCCGGCGTACGCGAGGTCCCGCTCGGGCGTGATCCCGTGGCGCTCGCCCGTCGCGATCAGGTTGTCCGTAAGCGCCCAGCGGTCGGGAGCGTCGTCGCCCTCGTGCTCTGCGCTCGCGCCCTTGAGCTTCATCGAGCCTCTGTTGTCGCCGATCTCGCGGATCTCGTCGACCTGCTCTGGCTCGAGGCGGCCTTCAAGGGGAAGCGACGCGAGCTCCAAGCGCTTGTCCTCGATCGGCCGCGCTTCGGAGCCCGCTTCCTGGATCAGGGTCGGGGCGACGCAGGCCACGGCCGGGTGCGCGAGATTCCACGCGCAGGCGAGCTGGATGTCGGTCAGGCCCGCGTCTGACGCGATCGGGCGCATCCGCGTGATTCGCTCCAGGCCGCGTTCGATCCAGCCCTCGGGGCGGAAGCGACGGTGGTCGTGCTCGTGGAGGAGCGTGTCCGGCACAAGGTCGCCCCAAAATAGGCCGCCGTAGTCGACTACTCGCGTGATCACCGACACCTTCGCGGCCGCCGCGGCGTCGAGCACCAGCTCGCCCGGCCATGGCTCCAGGGGGTTGAGGATCACCATGGCCCAGTCGATTGAGTCGCCGTAGCGCTCGAGGCACGCGATGAGGTCAAGCGTAAATCCGTTCGCGGGACCCGGGGCGACGCCGACCGCGCGCGTCAAGCCGGCGTCGCGAAGGGCCGCCATGCCCTCCCACACCTGTGGCGACTCGTACCCCGTCCGGTCGGGGTTGTGAAGAAGGAGGACGTCGAAGAAGTCGACGCCGATTGACTCGAGACTCCGCTCGGCGGCCTCTCGCAGGTAGTCCGCGTAATCATCGGGCCCGCGAAGCGCCGGGTCCGTGAAGCGGGGGAAGCCCTTCGCGCCCTGGCGCTCACCGCGGATGAAATCGTGGCCGATTGCGCCCGCGAGGCGGTACGACTCCCGGTCGAGACCTCCGAGCGAGCGGCCGAGCATGCGATCCGCCTCGCCCTCGCCGTAGACGTCGGCGCTGATCACGGTGTCGATGCCGTCCCCTGGGCGAAAGAGCGCTTCTAGCCGATCGTCCGGTATCGCCTCACCGAAGCGCATGAAGCGCCCGCCGCTCCAGGTTCCGATCGCGGTTCGGCCGAGCTCGGTCACGCGCGGAACGGTAGCCGGGTCGAAGGCGACCGTCGCGGCTTAGAGGCGCGACCTACCGGGCGTCGATGTCGGCGCCGCGCTTGGCGCGCCAGTGAACCTTGCCGGTCCTGCACGGAGTCTCATAGGAATCGTCCTTGTACGAACCCCTGAGAATGCCTCGTGCCCTGCCGTGGTTCCTCAGCTTGCCCTCCACGTGATACTTGACCTTGTAGTCCGGATCGCTGTTGGACACGTTGCCGCTGAATCGGCGCGCCCCGTTCAAGCTCAGATCACCGTCAGCTTCAGCAAGCACGATGACGAGATCATCGTTCTCGCACGCATGGCCGACGCGCGCCGTGATCCCTTTCACCTTCGTCTTCGACGCGTTCAGATCGAAGCCGAAATAGGTGCCGCTGGTGTTCTCGATCCGGCCCTCGTACTCGTTCTCGTCGTCGTTCGGCATGCCCGCGAACGCGATGCTGACGCTGAATGCGCAAGCGAATATCAGCATCGCGGTGAGGGATCGTCTCATCCTGATCTCCTTTGAACGCGGGCGCCGGTCCCGGCCCCTCTGTGCCCAGACTAACATCGGCCGCGGTGGACGACAAGGCCCGAAAAGCGCTTGAGAACACGACTCGCTACGACCCTTCAGAGGTCGAGCGCAGGATCCTCGACGGCTGGCTCGAGGGGGGTTACTTTCACCCTGAGCCCCAGGGCGAAGCGGCATCGAACTACTCGATTGCGGTGCCGCCGCCGAATGTGACCGGCGTCCTACACATGGGTCACGCATTGAACGGCTCGATCCAGGACTCGTTGATCCGGCTCAACCGGATGCGAGGCAAGCCGACGCGCTGGATCATGGGTACGGACCACGCCGGCATCGGAACGCAGGCACAGGTCGAGAAGGAACTCGTCTCGCAGGGCACGTCGCGCCGGGAGTTGGGGCGCGAGGGATTCGTAGAGCGCGTATGGGACTGGCGCGAGCGCCACGGTTCGCAGATCATCGAGCAGTTCAAGCGCCTCGGCGCCTCGGCGGACTATTCGGACGAGCGCTTCACGATGGACGATGCCTATGCCCGCGCCGTCACGCGAGTATTCGTCGAGCTTCACGCGCGCGGCCATATCTACCGCGACAACTACATGGTGAACTGGGACCCTGGCCTGGAGTCGGCCATCTCTGACCTCGAGGTCGAGCAAAGGACGCTCACGGACACGCTCTATTCCATCGAGTACCCGCTGGCCGGCGCCTCGGGGTCGATCACCGTCGCGACCGTTAGACCCGAGACGATGCTGGCGGACACCGCGGTCGCGGTCTCGCCCGGAGACGAGCGGTATACCGCGCTGATCGGCTCGGAGGTGGTGCTGCCGATCGTGGGGCGGCGTATGCCGATAATCGCCGACGAGCACGTCGACCCCGAGTTCGGCACAGGCGCGCTCAAGATCACCCCCGGCCACGACCCCAACGATTTCGAGATCGGTCGTCGCCACGGGCTCGAGGAGATCTCGGCGATCGGCGAGGACGGGCGCATGACCGAAGCCGCCGGCGAGCGCTTTGCCGGGATGGACTCAGAAGAGGCTCGCGAGGCCGTCGTTTCAGCGCTCCGCTCAGAGGGCCTGATCTCGGCCGAGGAGCCCTTCGAGCACGACGTCCCGCACTCTGCGCGATCAGGTCGGCGCGTTGAGCCGCTCATCTCGCTCCAGTGGTTTTGCGACATGACAGAGCTCGCGAAGCCCGCGATCGAGGTCGTTCGCGACGGCCGCGTCAAGTTCCACCCCCAGAAGCCGTGGGCGAAGGTCTACCTCGACTGGCTTGAGAACATCCGGCCATGGTGCGTCTCGCGCCAGCTCTGGTGGGGCCACCAGCTACCCGTCTGGTACTGCGACGCCTGCGAGGAGATCTACGTCGCCGAATCCGCGCCGGAGCGCTGCGGCGCCTGCGACGGCGAGCTTCGCCGCGACGAGGATGTCCTCGACACCTGGTTCTCGTCGGCTCTGTGGCCGTTTGCGACGCTCGGCTGGCCGGAAGAGACCGCTGCGCTTCGTGCCTGGTATCCGACCGATGTCCTCTCGACGGCGCGGGACATCATCTTCCTCTGGGTAGCTCGGATGGTGATGATGGGGCTCGAGTTCACGGGCGAGATCCCTTTCAGTGACGTCAACATCCACTCCGTGATCCAGGCGCCTGATGGGCGCCGGATGTCAAAGAGCCTCGGCACGGGCATCGACCCGCTGGAAGCGATCGACGAATACGGCGCCGACGCGCTCCGCTTCGGCCTTCTCTCGATGTCGTCTTCGCAGGACGTCCGCTACTCCGACGCGAAGGTGGCGCAGGGCCGCGACCTCGCGAACAAGCTTTGGAACGCCTCGCGCCTGATCCTCCTGAACGCGGCCGATTCCGAGCCCGCCCCCGCGGCCAAGGAGGTCGAGGACCGCTGGATCGTCTCCAGGCTCGAGCGGACGATCGCCGAGGTGACCGAGCGCGCCGGCGGCTACGACTTCTCGGGCGCGGTCGCGGAGCTGTACCGCTTCTTTTGGTCCGAGTTCTGCGACTGGTACCTCGAGATCGTGAAGCCTCGCCTCTACGACGGCGAAACCGAGGTGGCGGGCAACCTCGTGTGGCTCCTCGAGCGCTTTCTCGCGCTCGCCCACCCGTTCATCCCATTCGTGACCGAGGAGGTCTGGGCTTATCTACCCGCGAGCGACGCCGGTCCGCTGATCGTCTCGGCTCATCCCGAGCCCGCTGAATCGCGAATCGACTCTGAAGCGGAGGCCGAGATCGAGGCCGCGATCGAACTGACGCGCCAGGTCAGGCGCTGGCGCGACTTGGCGGGAGTGCCGGTGGGGAGCATCCTGCCCGCGCGCGTTGCTGCAAACGGTGACGCACCGCATGAGCTCGTTGGTCGCCTGGCCAGGCTCGAGCTCGACGGAGCAGGCGGCGATGCGCTGGCGTCCGTCGGGGTGCTCGAGCTCCTCGGCTCGGATGAGATAGACCCGGCGCAGGTGACCGAGCGCATCGAGGCGCGCGCAGCCGAGCTTCGCTCCGAGGTCGAGCGTGGCGAGCGAAAGCTCGCCAATGAGGGCTTCGTCGCCAAGGCGCCGCCTGAGGTGGTCGAGGCAGAGCGCGAAAAGCTCGCGGGCTACCGGGCCGAGCTCGCAGAGCTCGAGTGACCGGCGGTGCGGGAACCGCGGGGGATGAGGCGTCGGCTCGGACGGGCTTCGAAGCCGAGCGGTGGCTCGGGTCGCTCGACCCGATCGGCTGGCGGTTTGGCTTGGAGCGGATCGTCGCCCTGCTCGGCGCCCTCGGCAACCCGCAGCGATCGTTCGAGTCGATCCACGTAGTCGGCACGAACGGCAAGTCGTCGGTAACGCTGATGACCGCGGCGCTCCTCGAGGCGGCTGGCCGGTCGACCGGCGCCTACCTCTCGCCGCACGCGGAGCGATTGGTCGGAGCGTGTGCGCATCGGCGGCGACGAGATCGACCGAGCCGCGTTCGCAGCGGCGGTCGAGGAGGTGGCCGCTGCCGTGCCTGGGGTGGAGGACACGTTTGAAGAAGACGAGCGAATCACCCAGTTCGAGGCGTCGACCGCCGCGGCCTTCGTCGCGCTACGGAACGCCGATATCGAGGTCGGCGTGATCGAGGCCGGGCTTGGCGGCCGCCTCGACGCCACGAACGTCCTCGATTCGAGCGCGACGGTTCTGACCTCGATCGGGCTCGATCACACCCAGTGGCTCGGCGAGACGGAGCTCGAGATCGCCGGCGAGAAGCTCGCGGTGCTCAAGCCAGGCTCGGCCCTTGTGCTCGGCGAGCTCTCGCCCGAGGTCGAAGCCCGTGCACGCGCGCTCGCGAATGAGCGCGACTGCCGGGTCATTCAGATCCAAACGTCCAGCAATGTCCCCTATGGGGTACGAATTGGGACGTTTGAGGTGCTAGCGCCTTACCTGCGACGGAATCTGGGGGTCGCCATCGCGGCGGCGGAGACGTTCTTGGGCAGCCCCTTGGGTGATGCCGTTGAGGCGCAAGCTCTGAAAGCCCTCGAGCTGCCCGGGCGCTTCGAGCTCCGGGGCTCAGATCCGCCCGTGATCCGCGACGCCGCGCACAACCCGGATGGCGCCGCGGCCTTGGCGGAGGCGCTCCGCGTCGAAGTGGGGGAGAGGCCCGTGGTCGCGTGTCTCGCGGTCCTGGGCGACAAGGACGCGACCGGAATCGTCCAAGCGCTCGCTCCTGCGCTGGCCGCTGCTGTCTGCACCGAGATCCCGGCACAGCGATTGGAAGGAGCCGGAAGGCCAGGCACGACTTCGATCGCAGCCGCGGAGCTGGCGCGGCTCTGCGAAGCGGCCGGGGCTTCCGCGAGTGCGCTCAGCGACCCCGCCGAGGCGATCGCGAGTGCGACCTCGAGCGCGAAAGAGCGGGGCGGGGTAGCGCTGATCGCCGGATCGCATTACCTTCTTACCTATTGATGGACCCCGAGGCGCGCTCAGAGCTGCTCCAGATGATGGGCCTGGTGGCTGCGGTCGTCGCCGTGGTCATCCTCGTCTTCTTCGGCTTGGGCTACCTGTTCGGACGACTATTCCTCTGAGGGACCTCGCCGCAACGCGAGTCCGTAGAGGCTTTTGCCTGCTCAACTCGAAGTAGACTCCTCGATCTTCATGGCCCTTCCCCTCGCGATCTTCGGCATCGAGAACGACGGCGTCAACCTGGCGATCAACCTGTTGATCCTCTTCTTGGTGGTCGTCTATCTGGCGCTGATCGCCTACACATACCTCGACGCCAGGCGCCGCCTGGAGGACCCGGTTCTGGTCGGCTGCGCGACCGTCGCCTCGCTCTTTCCATTCGTCGGCGTGATCGTCTATTCGATCCTGCGCCCGCCGGAGTTCCGCGAGGATCGCCGCGAGCGCGAGCTCGAGATTCGGGCTTCGGAGCTCCGGGTGCGCCAGCTCGAAGAGAACTCGTGCCCCAACTGCGAGCACCCCGTTGAGCGCACCTATCTGCGCTGCCCGAGCTGCCGCGCGCGGATCAAGGACCCGTGCGAGTCATGCGGCAAGCCCGTCGACCCGCGGTGGAGCCTTTGCCCCTACTGCGAGACACCCACGCGCCGGAAGGAGCCTGAGGCCCACGTCGCGGCGCTCGTCGCGGCGCTCGTCCCGGCCGTCACGTGCGACGCGCCCGGTCTCTCGCTCCGTCGTCGCCCGCATCGAGACGCCGGCGCTGAGAGCGCCGAGTCGCCGAAACGCCCGGCCAAGTCCGCGAAGCGGAGCTCCAGCCGCACCGGTTCGCCGCGCACGTCGGCCTCTCGCAGCGCCAGCGAGCCGCCGCCTTCCGCGTCGCACCAAGCCGAGCGACAGCTAGCCCGCGTGTCCCGAACCCTGATCCTCGTCAAGCCCGATGCTTTCGAGCGCGCCCTGACCGGCGAGGTCCTCGCCCGCTTCGAGCGCAAGGGCCTCCGCATCAAGGCGCTCAAGCTCGTCCAGGCAGACGAGGCGACAGCCAACGAGCACTACGCCGAGCACACCGAAAAGCCGTTCTTCGGCGAGCTGGTCGAGTTCATCACGGGCGGCCCGCTGGTCGCCGCGGTGCTTCGAGGGGCACGAGGCCGTCCCAGCCGCCCGGCAGCTGATCGGCGCCACGAACCCGATCGAAGCCGCGCCAGGCTCGATCCGCGGCGACTTCGGCCTCGAGGTGACCTTCAACATGGTCCACGGCTCCGACTCCGACGAGTCAGCCGAGCGCGAGATCGCCATTTGGTTCCCGGACCTGTAGTCGGACGCTTCTCAGCCAATGCCCCGACTCATCCTCGCCTCGCGCTCGCCCCGGCGGCGGGAGATCCTCGGTTGGCTCGGGCTTGAGTTCGAGGTTGTCGAGCCCGGACGTCGAGGAGCTGACGCGACGGCGACCGATCCCGAGGCGCTGGTGCTCGAGAACGCGCGACTCAAGGCGGTCGCGGGACTCGAGGCCGCCGGGAGATCCCGAGGACGCGGTCGTACTCGGCGTCGACACCGACGTGTTCGTCGACGGGCAGCATGCTCGGCCAGCCCACCGATCGCGCCGAGGCCGAGGAGCGGCTGCGGTTGCTCTCGGGCCGCGAGCACGAGGTCCTGAGCGGGGTGTGCCTGATCGGACCCGCGGCCACCGGCATCCCCGGCGCGCCGCTGCGGGAGCGGTCGGGCGTCTCGCGCTCGCTCGTCACGCTTCCGCGAGCTCGACGAGGCGACGCTCGCGACCTATCTCGAGTCCGAGGAATGGCGGGGGAGGGCCGGCGGATACGCGATCCAGGGTCTTGGCTCCGTGCTGGTCGAGAAGGTCGCAGGAGATTTCTCGAACGTCGTCGGACTGCCGATCCGGATGCTCTTGGAGCTCGATCCGGCGCTGGCATCGCGCATCCTGGCGAAAACCCTAAGGCGAAGAATTAGCCTTAGGCATTTTCACGAGCCTCAAGCTCGGCTTGCGGCTTCCGGAACCTTCGCTACACTCGCGACGCGGTCGGTCCGCGAAGCCGGTCCTTAGACGGCCCTTCGTGACCCTCGGGCATCGAGCCGTAGCGGCACACGGAATCGTGAGCGCCGCCGCACCCGACGCCGCGCTCCCCGTAAGCACCCACGCAACCGCATGCCGACGCACGTAATCACATCCCAGAAGGCGGGTTGACGCCCGTGTATCGCAAGCAGGTACGCCGTCGCCGCGCCGTACTGGTTGGCCTGATCGTGGGCTCGCTGGTCCTCCTCAGCGCCCACTTCTCCGAGGCCGAGTCGGGCCCCCTCCACGTGATTCAGCGTGCGACCGCGACCGTTCTCTCGCCGCTCGAGGCGGTCGCCAACGCCGCTCTCAAGCCGGCTCGCGACGCGGTCGACTGGTTCGACGAGACGTGGGAGGCCCGCGGTGAGAACGAGGACCTTCGCGAAGAGCTCGCCGAGGTCCGCGCCCAGCTTGCCGAGGCCGAGCTGGCGAGTGCCGAGAACGACGAGCTCCGCGGCCTCCTCGGCATCGAAAAGGACGAGCTGGCGGGCTTCGGCTTCGAACCCGGTAACCGGCACGCGTCGTCACCCGCACCGCCGAGCCTCGTCAACGCGACTGTCGGCGTGAACGCCGGCTCCGGCGACGGCGTCGAGGTCGACGACGCCGTGATCGCGGCCGACGGCCTGGTTGGGCGGGTGACCCAGGTGACGTCCACATCGGCCCAGGTTCAGCTCATCACCGATCCCCGGAACGGCGTCTCAGTCGCAGTCGCAGAGGCAGGACGGGCCTCAGGGAATCGTCTCGGCGACCGCCGGCGAGCCGGAGGAGCTCATCCTCGAGTTCTTCTCGAACGACGACGAGGTCTCAGACGACCAGTACGTCGTCACCGCAGGCTGGTCCGACCCAACCACCGGGCTCTCCTCCGCGTACCCGCGCGGGATCGCGGTCGGCGCGATCACCGAGGCTTCGACGGCTGACGTCGACTTCCAGCAGGTGACGGTCGAGCCGTTCGTCGACTTTCAGGACCTCACCCTACGTCCAGGTGCTGACCGGCGGGCCCGAGCGGCCCGGGATCGACCACATGATCCTCACGCGCTGGATCAACGTCCGGCTCGGCGTGATCGTGCTCGTGGCGGTGCTGATCCAGGTCTCGTTCTTCTCCTACCTCACCGTCTTCGGCGCCACCCCGGACCTCGTCCCAGTCGTGATCGCGGCGATCGGGCTCCTGGGCGGCGCCGTCGTCGGCGCCGTCGTCGGGCTTCGCGGCCGGCCTGCTTTTGGACGTGGCTGCTGCTGGAGACGCTCGGCGTCTCGTCGCCTGTCCTGCTCTCGGTCGGCTACCTCGCCGGGCGCTACCGCGAGAGCTTTGAGATCGACAGCACTTTCGCGCCCGCCGCGGTGACCGGCGCGCTCGCCTTCCTCGCGGCGGCCGGCGTCACGGCGATGCGAGCTCACGCTCGGCGTGGACACGCCCGTCAGCGATGCGATCGTCGGCGAGGCGATCATCGAGCGGCTTCCTCGCCTTTCTCCTGGCCTATCCGGTCTACCCCCTGATTCGTCGTGCGCTGCGCTCGGCGCTGGTGCTCGAGCAAGCACCGGCCCGCCGGCGCACAAGGACCGCGCCCGCATCGCGCGCGTCCGCTCGCCGGCGGACTGGAATCCTTCGCGGTCGCCGCGCGCAGACCCGGCGTCGTGGGTCTCGATCACGAGTTCGGCGAGCCACGGCGGGGGGTGCGCGATGAGCTTCGGCGACGGAAGCTGGAACAAGGACCGCCGCGAGTCCCGCGCAGGTGCAGCGACGGATCGCGATCCTCGGTGGCATCGCGCTGATCGCGTTCGGCGTGATCCTCTTCCGCCTCTGGTACCTCCAGGTGCTCTCGGGCGATCGCTACCTGGCCGAAGCCCAGGGCAACCGCGTGCGCGACGTCACCGTGCAGGCGCCGCGCGGCGAGATCCTCGACCGCGACGGCGAGGTCGATCGTCGGAAACCGCACCGCGCTGGCCCTTCAGGTCCGCCGTGACGAGCTGCCGGAGAATCCCGCCGGCGCGGGCGAGGTGCTGGAGCGAGTCGCCGAGGTGACCGGGCATGGAGCCTCGAGAGGATCCGCGAGCGAGATCGACGAGCAGACCAAGCTCTTGCCCTCGAACCCAGTGACGCTCCAGCGCGACGTGCCGACCAGCGTCGTCTTCTTCGTCCGCGAGAACCAGGCCCGCTTCCAGGGCGTCTCGGTAGATCGCGTCTACGTCCGCCAGTACCCCCAGGGCTCGCACGGCCGCGCATCTCCTCGGCTACGTGAAGGAAGTGAGCGCCGAGCAGCTCGAAGAGCCCGAGTACGCAGAGCTCGAGGCCGGGGACGAGATCGGCCAGGACGGTGTCGAGCTCTCCTACGACAGCGTCCTTCGCGGCGTGAACGGCGCGACCAGGGTGCCGGTCGACGCCTCCGGCACGCCCCACCGGACGCCCGACCGAGCGTGCGCGAGCCGTCGCAGGGCAACGACCTCGTGCTCTCGCTCGACTCGGACCTCCAGCGGCGGGCGAGGCAGGGCCTGACCGGGCGCAGCGGGCGCCTTCGTCGCGCTCGACGTGGAGAACGGCGAGATCCTCGCGATGGGCTCAGCGCCGACCTTCGATCCCACGGCCCTCGCCAAGCCCGAGATCTCGAACGCGACCGCGCAGGCGATCTTCGGCGATCCCGGCGGAGCATCGGCACCGGCGCGCCCGCGTTCAACCGTGCGATCGCCGCCGGCTATCCCACCGGTTCGACCTTCAAGCCGATCACGGCGCTCGCGGCGCTCGATGCGGACAAGCTGACCGCCGTCGGAGATCATCAACGACGACGGCCTCTACCAGGTGGGCACGCAGGAGTTCAGGAACGCCGGGGACTCGAGAGCTACGGCCCGATCGCCCTACGCGAGGCGCTCCAGGTCTCCTCGGACGTCTTCTTCTACACGCTCGGCGCGCGCCTCGAGGAGAGCGATCGCGGATGACGGCGACGAGTTCATCCAGGACTGGGCGACGGACCTCGGCCTGGGCGACGTCGACCGGGCATCGACGTGCCGGGCGAGGCGCCGGGCCGGGTGCCGACTCCCGAGTGGCGGAACGAGCTCTTCGAGAACGGCGACACCGACCGGCCGTGGTCGGTCGGCGACAACATCAACCTCTCGGTCGGCCAGGGCGACCTCCTGGCCGCGCCGCTCCAGCTCGCGGTCGCGTACGCGACGCTCGGGAACGGCGGCACGGTCGTCACCCCGCATGTCGGCCTTCGCACCGAGGATCCCGAGGGCAAGGTCGTCCAGGAGATCGCGCCGCCGCCCGCGCGCGAGGTCGAGATCCCTGAGGCTGGCGCGACCCGATCATGGACGGGCTCGATCTCGGCGCGCCATGGAGCCGGGCGGCACCTCGTACTCGATCTTCGGCAACTTCCCAGTCGATATCGCGGGTAAGACGGGAACCGCCGAGACCATCGTCGACGGCGCTCGAGTACGACCAGGGCTGGTATGCGGCGCTCGCGCCGGCGGACGACCCGAAGGTCGCCGTCGTCTACACGATCGAGAAGGGCGGCTTCGGCGTCGACACGGCCGCGCCGGCCGCGAGGGAGATCCTCGAGGAGTACGCACGGAAGTTCCTTTCGGTATCTCAGCGTCAGATCGATGAGGCGGCGGCGACTCCGACGGACACAGCCAGGTACCGTGGTGGCCGAGTAATGGCAGTAGTAAGCGGACCAAGGCCGCGTGTTCAGCCTCGGCCTCGGCCCTACGCCGAGCCGCGCGAGAGCCTGCTCGAGCGCGCCGGGGTGCTGAGGCTCGATTTCGCCCTGCTTGCAGGGGCAATCGGCCTGATCGCTTTTTCGATCTACACGCTCGGAGAGGCCACCGCCGGTGACGTCCCCGGCGATCCCTACTTCTACGTCATCCGCCAGTCGATCTACGCCACCGTGGGCATCGCGCTCATGCTGGCGGTCGCGCGCGTGGACTACTCGCGATTTCGCGAGCTTCGCGTCGGCATCTACACGGCGATGGTCTTCTCGATCTGCCTCGTCTTCGTCTTCGCCGAGGCGACCCGTGGCTCGCGCCGCTGGATCGAGCTTCCGTTCTTCACCTTCCAGCCTTCCGAGCTGGGCAAGGTGCTCCTGATCCTGGTCCTCGCCGCCGTGGTGGTCGACCGCGCACGGGGCGAGTCCTCGTGGCGCAAGACCGGCCGGATCCTGCTCCTGGGAGCGATCCCTGGAGCGCTCGTTTTCTTACAGCCCGACCTCGGCTCAGCATTGGTGTACGGGGTCGTGACCTTCGCGGTGCTCTTCATCGCCGGTACGCCGTGGCAGCACATCGCTGCCGTCGGCGCTCTGGCGGCGCTCGCCGTGACGGTCGTCCTGGTGGTGGCCCCAGCGGCCGACAAGCCGATCCTCCAGCCGTATCAGGAGGATCGCCTGACCGGCCTTCCTCTCGCCAAGCGAGGACGCGGCAGACACCAGCTATCAGATCAATCAGTCGCTGATCTCCGTCGGCGCCGGTGGCAAAACCGGCCGCGGGGACGATGCGACGCAAACGCGGGACGGCTTTCTGCCCGAGCGCCACACCGACTTCATCTTTGCGGTCGTGGGGGAGCGCTACGGATTCATGGGCGCCGCGTTCATTCTGTCCCTTTACGCCCTGCTCATCTGGCGGGCGCTGCGCATCATGACGCTCTCGAAGAACCGTTACGGGACCATCATCGCCGGCTCAATAGCCGTCGCCTTTTTGTTCCAGATCTTCGTCAACGTGGGCATGAACATCGGGATCGCACCCATTACGGGGATCCCCTTGCCGCTCATGAGTGCTGGAGGTTCGTCCGTGATCGTCACCTTTTTGGCGCTCGGACTGCTCCAGTCGATCCATGTGCAATCGCAGCTCTCCTCAGGTGGCCGGGGTTCCCCGCTCCTGAGGTGAGCTAATTGACAAACACGAACCCGTTCCATCCTCGCCGCAATGGCCGAGAGGTGGGCACACTTTGAAAAAGAAGATTCTCGTATCAGTCGACGCCGGCGAGACCCGCGTCGCGGTCTTCGAGGCCAAGGGAAACCAGAAGCCTCGAGTGGCCGAGCTCTACGTTGAGCGCCGCGGCTCTCGCTCCATCGTCGGCAACATCTACAAGGGGGTCGTGGACAACGTCCTCCCTGGAATGGAGGCCGCGTTCGTCGACATCGGCCTCGAGCGAAACGGCTTTCTGCACGTCGACGAGATCGTGCTTCCCGGCGGCGAGAAGGTGCCGCGGCGAGGCCACGGCAAGGGCCGGCGCATCGACGAATTGATCAAGCCGAAGCAAGAGGTCCTGGTGCAGGTAGTGAAGGATCCGTTGAAGACCAAGGGCGCGCGTCTTTCGATGCAGCTCTCGATAGCTGGCCGCTACCTCGTCTACATGCCGCAGGGAGCGGGCGTCGGCGCCAGCCGCAGGCTGCCCGACGCCGAGCGCGACCGCCAGCGAAAGCTCCTTCACAAGATCCACGGGTCAGTTGGAGGCGTGATCGTTCGCACCGCTGCGCAGGGCGCGCAGAAGGAAGATTTCCAGCGCGACCTCGGCTACCTCCACAAGCTGAGCCGAGGTCGTCGAGCGCCGTGGCAAGGAGGTGAAGGCGCCCGACCTGGTCTTCCAGGAGGCCGACCTCTCGATTCGGGTCCTCCGCGACGTCCTGCCATCCGAGTTCGACAAGGCGATCATCGACGACCCCAAGCAGCACCAGCGCGTTACGAGCTTCTTCGAGCGCACCGCGCCGGAGCTGGTTGAGAAGGTCGAGACCTATGAGGGCGCGGAGCCGCTGTTCGAGCGTGAAGGGGCAGAAGACGCCGTGCGCTCGACGCTTTCTCGCCGGGTGGACCTGCCATCGGGCGGCTACCTCATGATCGATTATGCCGAGGCGCTGACGGTGATCGACATCAACACGGGCAGCTTCACGGGGCGCGGCAAGGGGCGCCTGGAGGACACGATCACCCGCGTCAACATCGAGGCGGCGGAGGAGGTCGTCCGCCAGCTTCGGCTGCGCGACATCGGCGGCATCATCGTCGTCGACTTCATCGACATGGCGCGGGCTCGCAACCGCGACCAGGTGTTGAAGACGATGCGAGAGGCGCTTGACGAGGACAAGACGAAGACGTACGTCGTCGAGATCTCGCCCCTCGGCCTGGTTGAGATGACGCGCCAGAACGTCACCGACGGCGTGCGCGAGATCCTCACGAAGACGTGTCCTACGTGCGAGGGCGAGGGCGTGATCCTCTCCGAGGAGACCGTCGCCATCAACGTCATCCGCAAGCTCCGCGAGCTGGTCGTCGCACGAGCCTGACCCCGAGGCGTTCCTGATCCGCGTCAACCCGCGCGTCGCTGCAAAGCTCACCGAGGAAGGATCGGACCTTCACGAGCTCGAGAAGGAGGTGGGCAAGCACTTCCATTTCGAAGGGGGCGAAGCGCTTCGCGGTCGCGACGTACGAGGTGTCTGAGCGGGGCAGCCGCGAAGACATCGAGCAGCGCGCGCTGCCGTTCGCAGTCGGCGACGAGGTGCTGGTCGCGATCGAGGAGCCGCACATGTACGAGGCGGACGACGCGATCGCACGCGTCGACTCCTACATCGTCTCGGTCGCGGGCGGCGGCAAGTTCGTCGGCGAGCGCCGTCTGGTGCGGATCGACGCGGTCGCCCGCTCGCAAGCGAGCGCTTCGCTGGTCGATTCGGAGTCCAACGGGGACCCGGAGAGCGCAGAGAACGGCGAGGACGGTGAGCTAGAATCGACCGCCTCCGGAACGCCGCAGACGAGGCCGCAGAGGCGGTCGCGGACGCTCGCGCGCCTCCGGACGGAACGACGACCGATGGCTGAGACCTACGCGATAATCGAGGCTGGCGGCAAGCAGTACCGCGCCGAAAAGGGCACGGTGCTCGTCGTCGATCGCATGCGCGAGGACGAGGGCGCGAAGGTGACCCTTCGCCCCGTGATGTTCTCCGGCGACGACAAGTTCGTCGGCGGCGGCTCCGACCTCGAGAAGGTGAAGGTCGAGGCCGAGGTGGTCGAGCACCTGCGCGGCGAGAAGATCAAGGTCTTCAAGTACAAGGCGAAGAAGGGCTACCGCAAGCGCCGCGGGCATCGCTCGTCGCTGACGAAGCTCGAGGTAAAAGACGTGAAGATGCTGACGCGAAAGCCCGCAGCAAAGAAGGCCGCCTGCAACGAAGCCGAGACCAAGGCGACCACCTCGACGAAGGCCAAGGCCGCGCCCAAGAAGACCAGCTCGCGAAAGCCAAGGCGGCGCCGAAGACGAAGGAGGACGACTCCTAATGGCCCACAAGAAGGGGCTCGGCTCCTCCAGGAACGGTCGCGACTCGAACCCGAAGATGCTCGGGGTCAAGATCTTCGCCGGCCAGGCGGTCGGCGGCGGCGAGATCATCGTGCGCCAGCGTGGCACGCGCTTTCGTCCCGGCGACGGCACCGGCATCGGCCGCGATCACACGATCTTCGCCACGCGCGCCGGCACGGTCGAGTTCAAGCCCGGCCGCAAGGGCCGCATCGTCTCGGTCGCCGAAGCGGAGTAGCGCGCCATCGTCCGAGGCCGGCCGACCGTGACCTGGTCGAGGCGCTTCGCCGAGGCGACCGGGAGGCTACGCCCGCATCGTCGACGAGTCTGTCGCCCGCGCTCCTTCGGCTCGCGATGGCGCACGTGCCCAGTCGCGCGGTGGCCGAGGAGGTCGTCCAGGACACGTGGGTGGGCGTCCTCAACGGGCATCGAGCGCTTCGAGGGGCGCTCGGCGCTGCGGACCTGGATCTTCGGGATCCTGCTCAACATCGCGCGTACCCGCGGCAAGCGCGAGAAGCGGACGCTGCCTTTCTCGTTCGTTCCAGCGGCGGGCCGAGGAGGGGCGGACCGCCGTCGATCCGCGACCGCTTCCACGGTGGCGCGGGCGAGCTGCGGTGGCAGGGGCGAGCCCGCCGCCGCTCGGAGCGAAAGCTGCGACCGACGAGCGCGCACGTGATCTCGGGCGATCGCTGGCTGCCGCCCCGCCAGCGCGACGTGATCGTCTTGCGGACTTCAGGGGTACTCGGCCGACGCGCGTAACGCGCTCGACATCTCGGAGACCAACCAGCGAGTGCTCCTTCACCGCGCGCGCTCGAAGGTCGGCGGCCTCGAGGAGCAACTCGAACGGAGCTTGCCATGAGCGTCATCGAACATCGTGCCAGGAGTTCGTCGAGGAGGTCACGAACTACCTCGAGGGCAAGCTGTCCGAGGCCGAGGCGCGCTGGACGGACGAGCATCTCGCCCAGTGCGCACTGCCGCGCTACCTCGCAGATGCGGCGACGATCGCGGCTTGCGGGGTTGCGCGAGACCGGGTCGATCCGGCTTCGAGCGCATCCTGGCCAACTGCCGTAGCGCTGCCAGACTCAGCGCGTGTTTCACGATCGTGCTCGCATATGGGTTGAGGGTGGGTGCCGGCGGGAACGGCGTCGTCTCGTTTCGCCGTGAGGCTCATGTGCCTCGCGGTGGTCCCGATGGCGGCGACGGCGGGCGTGGTGGCGACGTTGTGCTGGTTTGCGACCCGTCGCGGCGCGATCTTGCGGCGCTTCGGATTGCGCGGCATTTCAAGGCGGGCCGGGGGCGGCATGGGGAGGGCGCTCGCCGCCATGGGGCGCGCGGTGAGACGCTCGAGGTGCCGGTGCCGCCCGGGACGTCGGCCGAGGGGGTCGACGGCACCTCATTCGACCTGGTCGAGCCGGGTCAGCGCGCGATCGTCGCTGCCGGCGGCTGGCGGTGGGCACGGCAACAAGCGCTTCGCCACCTCGACGCGCCAGGCGCCGCGCTTCTGCCGAGAAGGGGCTGCCGGGCGAGGAGGGGTGGATCGAGCTGCGGCTTCGCCTGCTCGCCGACGCGGGGTTGGTCGGGCTTGCCCAACGCCGGCAAGTCGTCGCTCCTGGCGCGCCTGACGAACGCCCGGCCGAAGGTCGCCGACTACCCGTTCACGACCGTCGATCCGATCCTCGGCACGATCGACGACCGACGAGCGCCAGCTCGTCCTCGCCGACATCCCCGGGTTGATCGAGGGCGCGGCGTGCGGGCGCGGGCATGGGCCATGAGTTCCTCGCGCACGTCGAGCGCTGCCGGGTGCTCGTGCACGTGGTCGAGGTCGATCCGCCCGAGGGGGCGCCGGAGCCCGCCGAGGCGTACGCGACGGTGCGCGCCGAGCTCGGCGCCTACGGAGCGGGGCTTGGCGGAGCTTGCCCGAAATCGTGTTCTTCTCGAAGATCGACCTGCTGCCCGCGGACGGCGCGGAGGAGTGGGTGAGCGGAGCTCGCTGAGTCGATCGGCGTCGAGCTCGGACAGGGTCCTGGCGGGCTCGTCGGCGACGGGCGAGGGGATCGACGAGCTGTCGCGGGCGCTCTTCGCGGCGGTGCCGCGCAGAGGCGCGCGACGCGCCGGCGCCTGGCCCGCGCGATGGCGAGTTCGAGGCCGAGCACATGACCTACCGCCCGGCGGCGGACCAGGGCTTCGACGTCGTGCGCGAGAACGAGGCGTTCCGGGTCGTCGGGCAAGGGGATCGAGATGCTCGTCGCCCGCCACGACCTGTCGAACCTCGAGGCGCTCGCCTACCTCGAGGATCGGCTGCGCGAGATCGGCGTGATCGCTGCGCTCGAGCGCGCGGGCTTCGAGCCGGGCGACGACGTGCGGATCGGCGAGCGAGGAGTTCGAGCTCCACCCGGGCTAAAGAGGCAAACGTCCAGCGCTACCCCGTATAGCGAGGAACGTTGGACGTTTCGTGGCAGGTTGAACCGGCGCGCGCGGTCGTCGGCGGCATATGTTCTCGGAGGATGGGTCGGAGGTTCTACTGGTGCGCATTGGTGCTCGCGGCCGCGGCGCTTGCGCCTGCGGCTGCCGAGGCCGAGGTGCGGGCCGGCGCGGCGGCGGTCGACGCGTCCTGGCACGTCGGAGCGTCGGCCGGCCAGTACGCGTCGGACGGCATCATTCGTCGATCCGGCGGACGGCACCTACGACCCGACCGTCCACTCCTACCGGCGCGCGCCTCGTACGGGATCCAGTCGCGGCTCGAGGTGCGCGCGATCGTCGTCGAGGGCGCCGACGGCGCACCGATCGCGATCGTCAAGAACGACCTCTACATCCCGCAGGACCTGGTCTACCGGCGCGCCGCGCAGCTCCTGGAGGAGCAGGGCGACTGCGGGATCACGCGCGAGACGCTGACGATGGTCTCGACGCACAACCACTCCTCGCCGATGTACTCGTCGTCGAGCTTCGGGCGTCTGGGCGTTCCAGGACGTCTTCGACGTGCGCTTCTTCGACTACATGGCGCAGCGCATGGTCGACGGCGGTCGAGGAGGCGTGCGACGACCTCGTGCCGGTGCGGGTCGGCGCCGCGGTCGGCACAGTTCGACAAGACGCATCGCCACTCGTTCGGCCCGGCGATCGCCGACGACGGCACGCCGGCGGGCTATCCGAAGTCGGACACCGACCACGACCTGACGGTGATCCGCTTCGACGACGTCAGCGACCCGGCGAATCCGAAGCCGCTCGCGAACCTCGTCAACTGTCAGCGGCCACCCGGAGTTCCTCGAGGGCAACGACCTGATCTCGGCCGACTACATCGGGCCGCTCGAGCGGATGGTCGATCGCGGGACCGGCGCGGTCACGATCTTGACGCAGGCGTCGGTGGGGACGGCCGAGCCCGAGCGCTCGAGTTTCACTCGATCCACGAGCGGCTCGAGTTCACGCACCGGACTACGCGCAGGCCGAGTTCGGCGCGCGCCTCTTGGCCGACGCCGTGCTCGAGCTTGGCGACGACATCGCGGCCGGCACGCCGCCCGATCCCGGCGCGCTTCGTCGCCGTTCGACGACGACTTCCCGGTCCAAAGCGACGACCGCTGGTATCCCGGGCCCGTTCTCGCATCCCTACCCGGGCGTCTCGAACTGCCGCACCGACAAGGGGCTTGAGCGGCGATCCACAGCTCCCGGTCGTCGGCCTGCCCGACTGCCAGGGCGTGCTCAGCGGGCCTCGAGCGCGCTCGCGGACCTGATCGGGCTTGCCCGAGCCGCCGACCGACGACGTGCCCGGCGATCGACCCGGGCCTCATCGACCGACGACTTCCAGGCGCTCGGCATCCCGGTGCCCGAGAACTACTCGGCGCCTGGCTACACCGGGCTCCAGGAGGACATCGACGTCCACCTTCAGGGGGTCCGGCTCGGCGACATCTTCCTGCCGATCTGCTCGTGCGAGCAGTGGTTCGACCAGTCGGAGAACATCGAGACGCGCACGGACCGGATCGAGGGCAACGAGTATCTCGGCTACGACTGGGGCGCGCAGTGCGAGCCCGCGGAGACGGCACCTACGAGGCGGACGGCACCGGCACCGGAACTGGCTTTGCCCGAACCCGTGCAACCCGTCGCAGGACCTGCCGCCGGTCTCCGACCTCGAGTACAAGCGGATGCGAGCGCAGGTCCTGAACGACGCGACGGGCTGGAACAACGTCGAGAACGCTGCCGCAAGCGGAGTCGGAGCCGACCGACCCGCGCCGAGATCAAGGGCAACTACACGCACGACGACCGCTGCGGCGCCGGACCGCTCGCGCCGGGAACGGACCTGCCTGGCCGATGCCAGGCCTCGCCGTCCGCGGCGATCGGCTACGGCTCACGGTCCCGATCGGGATGGCGAACGACTACAACGGCTACATCGCGACCTACCGCGAGTACCAGCGCGGCGACCACTACCGCAAGGCGCTGACGGCGTGGGGCCCGCACTCGAGCGACTACATGGCGTCGCGCCTCGTCACGATCGGCCGGCAGCTCCGCAAGCCCGAGCGTCGTCCTGCCGACCGACCAGGAGCAGGAGCAGTTCTGGCGGCCGAAGGCGGAGCTCGACACTCGCGGTGAACGACGCAGCGCGCGACGGCGCTCGGGCGAGATCGGCGGCGCGGCGATCGAGGCCTACGAGGCGGCGCTGCCCGACGACGGCGGCGAGGTCGAGGCGGTGGCCGAGCCGGAGGACGTCGAGCGCTTCGGCGAGGCGGCGTTCACCTGGAACGGCGGCTCGAACTTCACCGACAACCCGATCGTCGACGGTCGAGCGGCAGGACGGGCTCGGAGTGGGAGGTGTACGCGGACGGCTCGGGCGAGGTGCCGGTGACGCTCGAGTTCCCGCAGGGGACCGAGACGTGGCGAGCTACCTCGCAGGAGGACCAGGAGTGGCACTGGACGGCGCACTTCGAGGCGTTCGTCTCGCGCTTCGACCTCGGGGACCGGCCGCGGGCGACGCCGGCCGGGCACCTACCGGTTCCACGTCGAGGGCGAGCGGCGCGAGGGCGGGCGACGCGGTGCCGTACGAGATCGACTCGGGCGACGTTCGAGGTCGAGCCCGTGGAGCGGGATCACGGCCGAGGACCTGCGGCTCGAGGACGATCGGACGCTCTCGTTCCGCGTCGGGCCGCGAACGACGTACTCGGTCGGCGAACGGAAGCCCGGAGGTCGACGTGGACGGGTCGGGGCCGCCGATCGAGGCTGAGATCGGCCCGGTCGACTATCCCGATACCTACGAGTCGCAACGTGCAGGTTCATCGAGAACCGGCGCACCGCGTATCCGCGATCCGGCGGCGCCCGGGGATCGCGTCGCAGCTCGAGTGGTTCTGCTTCACGCTGCTCGTTCCGGCCGTGGCTCGACGCCGGGGACGTCGAAGAGGCCGAGGTGACGATCTTCGACGCGGACGGGGAATGCCGAGCGGGTGCCGGCGACGTCGCGACGGCGAGCGCTGGACGACGGCGCGAGACGCTCGAGCCCGGCGAGCTGGCGGTGGTCGAGCGCGGCGGCGCGCTTGATGAGTGGGAGAACTTCAACGGCGCCGCGTCGAACACCGTGTATGGCGGCGACCCGCCCGATCCGCCGCCTCCCGCCGGGCGCTGTCGAGGTGACGATCCCGGGCACGCCCGGTTGCCGACGTCCTCAGGGGCACGCGGCGAGAGCGAGCTCTCATCGCCTTCGCGGGTGACGACCGCGTGCGCGCGGCGGGGACGGGGACGACTGCCTCTACGGCGGCGACGGCGTCGACGTGCTGCGGGGCGGTGGCGGCGACGACCGGGTGAACGGCCAGGCGCGACGACGATCGCATCCTTGGTGGCGAGGGCGACGACCGGATGCGCTCGTTCGCGGGCGGCGCCGACGTCGTGCGCTGCGGCCCCGGTAAGGATCGGGCCACCGTCGGCCCGCGCGACGCCGTGCGCGGCTGCGAGCGCGTGCGCCTCGCTCGACGACGTGAGCTGGGTCGGCGCGGACCTAGAATCGCCCGCTCATGACCGTGGTGGCGAAACTGGGCTCGTCGATCGTCGCCGAGCCGTCGGGAGACGTGCGCGGCGACGTGCTCGACGGCATCTGCGCGCAGGTGGGCGCGCTTCACGCCGGCGGCGAGGACGTGGTGATGGTGACGTCGGGGGCGATCGCGCTGGGGATGAAGCTGATGGGCTTCGACGCCCGCCCGCGCGCGGTGGACGAGCTCCAGGCGGCGTCGGCGGTGGGGCAGGGCTCGCTCTTTCGCGCCTATGAGTCGCGCCTGGCGAGCCATGACGTGCACGCGGCGCAGGTGCTCCTCGAACTCCTCCGACGTCTCGACGCGCGTCAACTACCTGAACGCTCGCGCGACGCTCCGGCGCCTCCTCCACGTGGCGGGCGGTGCCGGTGATCAACGAGAACGACACGACGGCGACGGACGAGATCACCTTCGGCGACAACGATTTCCTGGCGGCGCAGGTGGCGCTGCTTCTCGGGCGCGCGGCAGCTCGTTCTGCTCACGGACACGGCGGGCCTGCATACGGCGGATCCGCGCCAGCGACGCCGGAGGCCGAGCTGGTCGAGCGGGTCGATGACTTCGCCGAGCTCGACGCGCTACGAGATCGGCGACCGGACCTCGCCGTTCGGCTCCGGCGGGATGCGCAGCAAGGTGGCTGCAGCAGAGATGGCGACGGCGGCCGGGATCGAGACCGTGGTTTGCGACGGCACGCTGTCAGACGGGCTTGGCGCGTGCGGCGGCGGCGAGCAGATCGGCACGCGTGTTCCCGGCTCGCGAGGGGCGCGTGCCGAGCTTCAAGCTGTGGCTGCGCTACGCGAAGCCGAGCCGGGGGACCGTCGCGGATCGACGCCGGGGCGGCTCGCGTCCTTGCGCGAGCAGGGCTCGAGCCTGCTTCCCGTCGGAGTCGTGGAGGTCGAGGGCGATTTCGAGGCGGGCGATGCGATCGAGGTCGCTGGCCGAGGGCGGGCTCGTGGGCAAGGGCATCGTCAACTACTCGGCCGGCGAGCTGGCGCGCATCAAGGGGATGAAGTCGCGCTGCGGTGCGCGAGCTGATGCCGCACGCGGCGGACGAGGCGGTGCACCGGGACCACTTCGTTCGTCCTGCACTAGGCACCCGCCGGCGGTACCCTTTCGGGTGCTATGGCGACGACTGAGCGCACCGTTGACGGACGCTCTGCGAAGCGCGAAGGCGGCTTCGATCGAGCTGGCTCGTGCCTCGACGGAGCAGAAGAACGCCGCGCTCGATGCGACTTGGCGACGCTCCTTCGCGAGCGCTCGGCCGAGGTCCTCGAGGCGAATGCGGCGGACCTGGCCGACGAGCGAGCCGCGGACTTGACCAAGGCGCTTCGCGACCGCCTGGCGCTCACGCGCCGAGCGGGTGGAGGCGATGGCCGAGGGCGTGCGAGGTTGTCGGCGGCGCTGCCGGATCCGGTCGGCGAGGAGATCGAGACGGGCGTGCTCCCGAGCGGACTCGAGATGCGAAAGGTGCGGGTGCCGCTCGGCGTCGTGGCGGTGATCTACGAGGCGCGTCCGAACGTGACGATCGATTGCGCGGCGCTCTGCCTCAAGTCGGGGAACGCGATCGTCCTGCGCGGCTCGAGCTATGCCGAGCGGTCGAACGGTGCGCTGGCGGCGCTCGTGCGCGAGGCGCTGGCGGATGTCGGGCCTGCCCGAGGGCTGCGGTCGAGTTGCTCTCAGGCGACCGGGAGGAGCTGGCGGCGCTGGCGACGCGCGGACGGGTTGGTGGACCTGGTGATTCCGCGCGGCGGCGGCGGCTTGAAGGCGGCGCTGAAAGAGGTTGCGACGGTTCCCGTGATGTATGCGGCGGCGGGCGTTTGCCACGTCTATGTGGACGCCGACGCGGATCTCGAGATGGCGGCGCGGATCGCCGTCAACGCGAAGGTGCAGCGCCCCGGCGTGTGCAATGCGGCCGAGACGCTGCTCGTCCACGAGGCGGTGGCGACTGAGTTCGTGCCGGTCGTGGCTCGCGAGCTGGCGGGCGCCGGGGTCGAGTTGGTGGGCGACGAGCGGGCGCGCGGCGGCGGAGGGCGTCGAGATGGACGAGGCGACGGACGAGGACTGGGACGACGGAGTATCACGACCTGAAGCTGTCGATCGGCGTCGTCGACGGCGTGGACGAGGCGGTCGAGCACATCAACCGGCACGGGACGGGGCATTCGGATGCGATCGTCACGCCGCTCGGACGAGGCGGCGGACGCGTTCACGTCCGGCGTCGATTCCGCTTGCGTCTACGTGAATGCCTCGACGCGCTTCACCGACGGCTTCGAGTTCGGGATGGGGGCGGAGATCGGTAACTCGACGCAGAAGCTTCATGCGCGCGGCCCGATCGGGATGCGCGAGCTGACGACTTACAAGTACGTGCTGCGCGGCGACGGCCAGATCCGAGGGTAGGGCTGTCGCTTCGCGCATCGGCGTTCTGGGCGGCGCGTTCAACCCGCCCCACATCGGCCACCTGGTGCTGGCGCACGAGGCGGCGGCGCAGCTCGGCCTGGAGCGCGTGCTCTTGATTCCGGTTGGCGAAGGCGCCGCATCGCGAGATCGATCCGGAGCCGGGCCCGGAGGTGCGGCTGGAGATGGTGCGGCTGGCGGCCGAGAGGATGAGCTGCTTGGAGGCGTCGGGAATCGAGGTTGAGAGGAAGGGCGCGTCCTACACGTTTCGTACGCTCGAGCTGTTGCATGACGAACGGCCCGGCGATGAGCATCACGCTTCTGATGGGAGCTGATGTCGCCGAGTCGCTCGGCTCGTGGGAGCGGCCGGAGCGCGTGCTGGAGCTGGCGCAGGTGGGGGTTGCGGGGCGGCCGGGGACGGATCTGGACGAGGCGGAGGCGAGCTTGGAGCGCGCTTGGGCGTAGGGCGAGTTCGAGAAGGTCCGCATGGTCGAGCTGGGGGTGTCGTCGACGCGGGTGCGGCGCCGAGTGGCGGCAGGCAGATCGATTCGCTATCTGGTCCCGGACGCTGTCCGCCGGGTGATCGAGGAGCGGGGGCTGTATCGATGAGTGATCGCGAGGCGGCGGTGGCGAAGGCGCGAGCGGACGCGCCGGATGCGTCGGAGACGCTGGCGCGCCGCGTGGCGGCGATGGCCGACGAGAAGCTCGGCGAGGACATCGTGATTCTCGACATGCGCGAGCTGGTGAGCTACACGGACTTCCTGGTGCTGGTGACGGCGAGGAACGAGCGCCTGGCGAAGGCGATTGCCGACGACGTGCACTTGCAGGCTGAAAGGAGAAGGGCTTGCTGCCGTCGCGGATGGAGGGCGTGCAGGAGGCGAGGTGGGTGCTGCTCGATTATCTGGATTGCGTTCTTCACGTATTCGTGCCGGAGGCGCGGGAGCACTACCGCCTCGAGCAGCTTTGGGGCGAAGCTCCACGGCTGGAGCTCTAGGCCGCGTTCGTCCGTCCGCTCGGCTGCCTAGTCTGCGCGCGATGGCCCCGCCGTTGTTCAAGAGGTCGCTCTTCGGCTACCGGCGCGCCGACGTCGACGATGCGCTCGCGGCGCGTGAGATCGCGCTCGCGGAGCAGACGATGCGAGCTGGCGCCGAGATGGCGCGGGCCGAGCGGCTGGTGGCGCGGATCTCAGAGGAGGAGCGGCGCGCGGATCATGCGGTGATGCGCGCGGGAGAGTTGGAGCGCGCTTCGCTCGATCTGGCAGGCAGGCTGAACGGGCTGGAGCAGGTGGCGAATCGGCTCGCACAGCGGGTGGTCGAGCGGGAGCGGGATATCGCTTCGCTCTCAGAAAGGCTGGATGCGGCGCTCGAGGTGGCGCGCGAGATCGAGGGGATAGGCGACGAGGAGAGGGGGCAGGGCGCTGACGGTTCTGGCGACGAGGCCGCCGACATCTTCAAGGGCTTGATCGAGGTCGAGGTGGGGCCGCTGTCCGACTTCAGCCAGCTGGCGAGCTTTGAGGACGCGGCCGGCGAGATCGGCGGGGCGAACGCAGATCTCGGTCAAACGGTTTACGGACGGCAGGGCGACGCTCGAGATGGATCTGTCCGAGCCGGTGGCGCTCTTGACAGCGCTCGAAGAGTGCGCGCCGTTCGAGTTCACGGTGAGGGACACGCGCGAGGACCGCGTCGTCCTCGACGTGGATTCCGAAGCCGCCTGAAAGGCACGCTTCCGGCAACAGTCGCGATAAACTGGGCGGCCGATTACGAACTCGCGAGGGGCTGTAGCTCAGCTGGTAGAGCGAGCGGCTGGCAGCCGCTAGGCCGGGGGTTCGAGTCCCCCCAGCTCCACTCTCCGCCGAACACAGAAAGTTGCGTGGGATCGCAAGGACTCCGGCGCCGCCTTGGCCACCTCACGCACCGCGCCGCAGCGGGCGAGACGTTCAACGTGGCGCGTCGTGGCAAGCCCTTCTGCCGCCTGACTCCGCCCGAAGCACTCCGCGACAACGAGGGGGGCGAGATCGACCAGCCTGATCGCTCTCCCGAGTATGAATGAAAAACCGGCCCCAAGGCACGTCACCCGTTTCGTCGAGGAACTCGTCGAATGCGGAGTTCAGCTCGCCCGCATGCTCGACCACATGTACCTCAACGAGACCGACGACCCTGACATTCCGCCACCGCCCGAAGTTCTGCGCGACCTAGTCGCCCAGACGATCGAAAAGGACGTCGGCAGGCGCAAGCGCGACCTCTACACGGCGACCGCACTCCTCCTCCAAACCAGCCGGACCATCGAGCGCGAGCTGTTCCTCGTCGACCCCGCCGCCTTCGACGACGAACTCGAACCCGGTGCCTTCGACGATCTCGAGCCAAGCGATTTCGAAGACACACCACCCGACCATCTTCCGCGCGACCCCTTCTCCCCGCCCGACGAAGGGCGTCTGCACTAGCGTTCCCGGCATGAAGCAACTCGCAGACGGCGTCTGGCAGCTCGCCGGCTTTCCACCCAACGCCGTCAACACCTTCCTCATCGACGACGTCCTAATCGACGCGTCAACCCGCTTTGCCACCCGCAAGATCCTCAAAGAGCTGGAGGGGCGTCCCCTTTCCGCGCACGCGCTCACGCACGCCCATCCCGACCACCAGGGAGCCAGCCACGCCGTTTGCGAGCGCTTCGGCGTGCCCTTCTGGGTCGGCGAGAAGGACGTCCCCGCCGCCGAGAACCCAAGCCTCATTGGCGAGCGCCAGCCAGACCACTTCATGGCCCAGCTCTTCGCCAAGACCATGACCGGCCCCGGCCACCACGTCGACCGCCCCCTCAAGGGAGGAGACGAAGTCGCGTCCTTCAAAGTCATCGACACGCCGGGTCACTCGGCTGGGCACGTTGCCTTCTGGCGGGCATCGGACAGCGTCCTCGTCCTCGGCGACGTCCTCAACTCCGCTGACGTCTACACGCTCATCCCCGGCCTCCGTACCCCCAAGGACTACTTCACCCCGGACCCCGCCGAGAACCGCCGCTCCGCCCGCAAGCTCGCCGCCCTCGAGCCAAAGCTCGCCCTCTTCGGCCATGGCCCGCCAGTGCGCGACACGAAGAAGTTCGTCGACTTCGTGATGGCTCTGCCGGACTAGCCGTCCACGGACGACTCGGCCCGCACCTCGTCGCACTGGCGTCCGATCCCTTCGAGCGTCGCGCGCACCTCGCAGGAATTCGACCCCAGCGCCGGCAGGAAATCTTCGGCAATCCCCCGCGCATAGACGGGCCACATCTCCTCGAGCATCGCCTCGCCCTCGCTCGTCAGTTGGATGTGAAACGAGCGCCGGTCGCCGGGGCACGTCACGCGCTCGACCAGCCCGGCTTTCTCCACGCGGTCGAGCAGCCTGCTCATCCCGCTGTGACTAAGCAGAACCCTCTCCGCCAGCTCCACCTGACGCAGCCTGTTCTCGGGCGCATCCCGCAGCGCAGCCAAGACGTCATACCAGGGGAGGGGAGGCAGGCCCGCCTCATCCAAATCGGCGCTGATCCGGCGCAACATCGTCGAGTGCGCGCGCAGGAACGCGCGCCAAGCCGCCAGCTGCTCCTCATTCATTTTCACCGTGCTTGCCATTAGACGCACATTGTATAGACATTTGTTGACAGCGCAACGACTGTGGTATAGTCATTGCAACGGCAACAATTGCTAGCGCAAAGGAGACCACCACATGACCACCACACTCACCAGGATCGACATTCCGGCCGGCACCTGGAGCGCCGACCCCGTTCACTCGAGCGCCTCATTCGAGGTCGAGCACAACGGCTTCTCGCTCTTTCGGACGTCCTTCCGCGAGCTCGACGCGAAGCTCACCTCCGGCGACGAGGTGCGGATCGAGGGCAGCGTCACCGTCGAGAGCATCGACGTCACCCAACCCGACTTCCGGGCGCACCTGCTCTCGCCCGAGTTCTTCGACTCGGCCCGGCACCCGAAGATCGAGTTCTCGTCGAGCGACCTCACGGCCGAAGATGAGGCTCTCTCCCTCAGCGGCGAGCTCACCGTCGCCGGCAAGTCTCACCCGGTCGAGGCCACCGGATCCGTTCGCGGGCCCCTCACCGACCCGATGGGCGGCGAGCGAGTCTCGCTCTCCCTTCGGGCAACCGTCGACCGCCACCTCTACGGCATCGGCTGGAACATGGACCTGCCGAACGGCAAAAAGGTCCTCGGCAACGACGTCACCCTGCTCGTCGAGCTCGAGCTGGTAAAGGAGTAAGCGAATGCGCCTCCTCGCCATCACCGGCAGCCTGCGCGCCGACTCGCACAACACCCGCCTTCTCCGCATCGCTGCGGAGGAGGCGCCCCCGGGCGTAGAGGTCCAGATTTACAACGGCCTCGCCACCATTCCCCCGTACGACGCCGACCTCGACACCGGCGATGGCCCCGCTAGCGTGCGTGAGCTGCGCGAGCTGATCGCCGAAAGCGACGGACTCCTCTTTTCGACTCCCGAATACAACTCGTCCATCCCGGGCGTGCTCAAAAACGCGATCGACTGGGCCTCCCGTCCGCGCGCGGAAACCCCGCTCTCGGGCAAGCCGGCCGGTGTCATGGGCGCCACGACAGGGCAGTTCGGCGCCGTCTGGGCCCAGGCGGAACTCCGCAAGGTCCTCGGCTCCACCGGGTCGAGGGTCGTTGACAAGGAGGTCTCTATCGCCACGGCGGACTTCGCCTACGGCGACGACGGCTGCCTCCTGGATGACGCAGCCCTTGAGTCAGTCCGGGCTCTGGTCAGCGCGGTCGTGGCCGAGGTCGACCGCGACCGCGAGCTTGCCCTCGCCGCTTAGCCGCGAAGCGCCGCACGCTCTGCGCGCGTGAGGTGGCGCCGCAGCCGCCACTCCGCGCCCGAGAAGTTCATGTTCGCGACCGTCGCGAACCCTTCTTCGTCCTCGCGAAGGGCGAGGTAGAGGTGCGCAACCCTGTCCCCGGCGGGCAACCCGTCCTCGTCACCGACGCGCACACACCACGAAAAGACCCGCCTGCCAAGAAGACCCTCGCGCACCAGGAATGCGCCCTGCTCGCCGACAAGCCAGTACCCAAGCCTGCCGTGAAACGGCGCGAGACCGCTCCGCCTCACCACATCGATCCCCTCGCGCCCGACCAGATCGCCCAGGAGGCCGAGCGCAACCCGCTCAGGCCCACTCGCCGCACCCTCCCGCGACGCGGCGCTTTTTTGGCTGCCCAAGGCGACGACAGCACGAGCGCCACGCCGAGCCTGCAAAGCTGGAACCGCGACGGCGTGCGCGAAACATAGAAACGCCACAGGGAGGGTGAGCGGCTCGATCAGAATCAAGGCGACCCCGGGCGCGCCGAAGATCGCCACCAGCCATGTAGTCCAGGCAGTCCAGCGTTTTCCGTCGCGGCGAAGGGTGCGCTCCGTTGTGCGCTCTCGGTTCCAGCCGAGCCTTTCGGCCTCGGGCAGGCCGGCGCTTGCCGGCGCCTCGAGCGAGGTGTTCGCGCGGTGGGTCAGCCGCCCACGATTGGCCTGCGAAGCGTCACCAGCTCCGCGTCGACCGGTAATTCGCGAACGATCTCGGCAGTGCCATCGGCAAGCGTCGCCGACGCGATGAATCCGCGCTCCAGCTCGAGCGCCAGCGCGTCTTGCGCCTCCCTCGTCGCTTCCGCGTCCTCAACGGTCCACTCAGCAAGCGTCGAATGCCCAGTCCTGTCAAGCCTGATCAGCCGTCCCATACCGCCTCCACTTCTGAGATTTGCGCCTCTTGGAAGCAGCATACGCCGCCTAGACTGCGCGACCATGACCGACGAGCCGGCGAAGTACGACCCCCACGCGATCGAGGCGCGCTGGCAAACAATCTGGGACTCGGAGCGCACTTGGGAGGTACCGAACCCGGGCGAGCCCGGCTTCGACGCGTCCAAGCCCAAGTCCTACGTGCTCGAGATGCTCCCCTACCCGTCGGGCGAGCCGCACGTCGGTCACCTCAAGAACTACGCCATCGGCGACGCCATCGCCCACTTTCGCCGGCGCAAGGGCTTCGACGTAATCCACCCGATGGGCTACGACGCCTTCGGCCTCCCCGCTGAGAACAACGCCATCCGCACGGGCGAGCACCCTCGCGAGGCCACGAACAAGTCCATCGAGGCGTTTCGCGAGCAATTCAAGCGCTGGGGCATCTCGATCGACTGGTCGCGTGAGGTCTCCTCGGCCGATCCTTCCTATTACCGCTGGACCCAGTGGCTCTTCCTTCGCTTCTTCGAGCGCGGCCTCGCCTACCGCGCCGAAGCCCCCGTCCAATGGTGTCCGGTCGACGCCACCGTGCTCGCCAACGAGCAGGTGATCGACGGACGCTGCGAGCGCTGTGGCTCACTCGTCGAACAACGACAGCTCGAGCAGTGGTTCTTCAAGATCACCGACTACGCCGACCGCCTTCTCGCCGACTTCGAGATCCTCGAAGTCTTGGCCCGAGCACGTCGTGACCATGCAGCGAAACTGGATCGGCCGCTCCGAGGGCGCCGAGGTGACCTTCACCTGCCAGGAGCTCGGGATCGACTTCCCCGTCTTCACCACGCGCCCAGACACTTTGTTCGGCGCCACCTTCTTCGTCCTGGCGCCCGAGCACCCCGACCTCGACCGTCTCGCCGCCGGCGCCATAAACGAAGAAGCGATTCGCGCGTACGTCGCCGAGTCCGCGCGTAAGTCCACCGAGGATCGCGCCGTCGAGGACCGTGAGAAGACCGGCGTGCCGCTCGGGCGCACCATCACGAACCCGGTGAACTCAGAAGAGATCCCAATGCTCGTCGCCGACTACGTCCTCATGGACTACGGCACCGGCGCGATCATGGCCGTGCCCGCACACGATGAGCGCGACTTCGACTTCGCCAAAGCATTCGACCTGCCCATCCGCCCGGTCGTCCGCCCGCGCGACGGCGAGAACGCAGAGTCCGACCCTGACGAGCCGTTCATCTCGCATTCCGATGACGAGATCCTCGTCAACTCTGGCAAGTTCGACGGCCTCTCAGCGCCCGAGGCGAAGCGTGCGATCGTCGACATGCTCGCCTCCGAAGGCCGCGGCCAACCGTCCATCAACTACCGCCTTCGCGATTGGCTGCTGTCCCGCCAGCGCTACTGGGGCTGTCCAATCCCGGTCGTCCACTGCGATTCGTGCGGCATCGTCGCCGTGCCCGACGATGAGTTACCCGTCGAGCTCCCCGACGTCACCGATTACGCCCCCAAGGGCCGCTCGCCGCTAGCCGCCGTGGCTGAGTGGGTCAACACGACGTGCCCTTCCTGCTCTGGTCCTGCCCGCCGCGAGACCGACACGATGGACACCTTCGTGGACTCTTCCTGGTACTTCATCCGCTACCTCGACGCACATAACGCCGAGGCGCCCTGGGACCGCGAGGTCGCCGACCACTGGATGGCCGTCGACCAGTACATCGGCGGGGTCGAGCACGCGATCCTCCACCTCATGTACGCGCGATTCTTCGTCAAGGCGCTCGCCGACATGGGCCTCGTAGGCGTCCAGGAGCCCTTCACCAATCTCTTCACTCAGGGGATGATCACCCGCAACGGTGCGAAGATGTCGAAGACCAAGGGCAACGTGGTCAGCCCCAGCGCCTTCGTCGAGCGCTACGGCGCCGACACGCTGCGGACCTTCATCTGCTTCACGGGGCCGCCCGCCCGCGGCGGCGACTGGACCGACGAAGGCGTCGAAGGCGTTTTTCGCTTCCTCTCCCGCCTCTGGCGACTCGGGGAGGAAGTCGCTTCATCGCCCGACGGGCCGGGGACTGGCGATCCTCAGCCGCTTTCGCGCAAGGCGCACTGGGCGATCGACAAAGTCACGCACGACATCACCACCGACTTCGCCCTTCACACCGCGATTGCAGCCGTGATGGAGCTCGTGAACGACGCTTATCGCCTCAAGGACGATCTTTACGGTTCGCCTGAGGGCGTCGAAGCCGTCCGCTTCGCCGCGGCTACCGCCGCCTCCCTCATCTTTCCCTTCGCACCGCACCTGGGCGCGGAGCTCTATGAGTCAATAGTGGGCACCCGGGTCTGGGAAGAGCCCTGGCCCGAGGCCGATCCGGCGATGCTCACCTCAGAAACGATCCATCTGGTCGTTCAGGTGAACGGCAAGCGCCGCGACCAGATCGAGGTAGCAAAAGACACGTCAGACGAGGAGCTAAAGCAGCTGGCGCGCTCCTCGGAAGCCATCGCGCGACACCTAGACGGCAAGGAGATCGTCAAGGAGATCGTCGTCCCCGGACGCCTCGTGAACATCGTCGTTCGCTAAGGCTTTACAAGCTCGCCCCTCCGTTTCTGCTAGAACGGCCCCTTGCTCGTCCGCCGCTTCCCCGACGCGCCGACCATCGAAGTGCACAGGCTGCGCGCCCACGTCCTCATGGACGCGGGCGAGCTCGGATCGCGCAACCTCTCGGTGAACTGGATCGAAGTCCCTCCGGGTACCTCTGAACAGCTCGTCTCGCACGAGGAAGCCGAACAGGCATACGTCGTCGTGGCCGGCTCGGGCTCGATGTCGGCCACGGGCGACGAACAGGCGCTGGAGCCGGGAGACTTCGTCTTGATCCCCCCTGCGACAGAGCACTCGGTCTCAAACGACAGCTCGGAAACGCTGGCGCTCGTCTCGGTCCAGTCGCCCGGCGTCTCCGCCGATGAGCTCTTTTCGATCCGGCTCGCCAGCCAAGCGGCCGGATACGACGGCGAGTACGAGGACGACTAATAGAGGCTTGATGACCAACTCAGGCGGGACCGGGCCGACTCGGCGAAAGCGCGTCGTCATCCACGGTCACGTTCAGGGCGTGTTCTTTCGCGACTCGATGCGGCGGCGCGCTGAGGCTCGTGGAGTCGCGGGTTGGGTCTCGAACCGCGGCGACGGCACGGTCGAGGCGGCGCTCGAGGGGCGAAGGGCCGACATCGAAGCCCTGCTCGGATTCTGTAAGCAAGGCCCGTCGGGTGCACAGGTCGAGCGAGTGGACGTCCGAGACGAAGAGCCCGAGGGGCTCACGAGCTTCAAGATCGAGTAGCGGCCAAGTAGGCACGCCTCCGTCGCGCAGTCGGCGCAGTCCGACTCACACGCGTGCGCTGCCGCGGGACACCCTGTAGGCATGCCGGAGCTCAGCCGAGCGCAACTCGCCGTCTACGCCGCCCTCGCCGTCGTCGCGCTCATGCTCGGCTCGCGCTGGATCCGAAGCGGTGGGGAGGAGGCATCGGCCTCGGGAGGTGACTTAACGGCGTTCGAACCGGGCTCGGAGCCGAGCGCGGATTCAAGCTTCAAGTCCACTGGCGGCGATCTGGTTGTCCACGTCGCGGGCGAGGTGTCTGACCCTGGCGTCTTCGAGATGCCCCAGGGCTCGCGTGTTACCGACGCGATCGAACGGGCCGGCGGCACAACGGACGACGCTCTACCCGACTCCATCAATCTCGCCGCGCCGCTCGCCGACGGGCAGCAGATCCAGGTCCCGGCAAAGACCCACGGCGGTACGGCCAGCGGCGCCGGGGCGCAAACGAGCGCTGACGGACCGATCAGCCTCGGCACCGCGACCGCCGAGGAGCTCGACACCATCGAGGGCATCGGCCCCGTCACCGCGGCCGCGATCCTCGAGTTCCGCGACTCAAAAGGCGGCGTCTCCTCGGTCGACGATCTCGACGAGGTGAGCGGCATCGGCCCTGCGACGATGGAGGCGCTCAAGGCGCGGCTCCAGCCGTAGGGATGGTTGCCGGGGCGTCGACCGCGTACGCGTGGCGGGCGGCGGGCCTTGCGGGATTCGTAGCGGGTTTGACGCTCGCGGCGCCGCTCGAACTCAGAGAGTCGGCTGGCGACTTGGCACCTGTGGCCCTTGGTAGGCGGGAGTTGGTGGCGATCGCGGTCCTCGCGGGCCTGCTGGCGCTCGCTCGGCCTCGAAGTGGAGGTCGAGGCGCGTTGCCGTGGCTCGTGCTCGTGCTGGCAGTTGGCGCGCTGACGGGACTTGCAGTTGGGAGCGCCCGGCTGGCTGCCATCGATCAGGGAAGCTTCGCGGCGGCGAAAGGCACGCAGGTGGAGCTGCGCGGGATCGTCGGATCGGCTCCGCGGACATCAGGCGAGCTCACACGCTTCGCGCTCGAAACGCCTGAAGGGCGCATTGCCGTGGAAACGCGCGCCGCAGGCGGCTCTTCGCCGAGCGCGGGAAACGTCGCGCATACCGCGAGTTTCACCTCTTTCGGTGCGGTGGACGAAGGCTCTGAAGTCGCGGTCGCCGGGACGCTGCGCGAGCCGGCACCTTGGGAGCGAGCGCAGATCGAGCGCTCGGGCGCCTCGCTTGTCTTGGCCGCCGACTCAGTCGAGGCGACTGGCGCGAGCCGCGGTGGCCTGCATGGCGCCCTGGACGACGTGCGCCGCCGCTCGGAGGCCGCGCTCGAGCGCGGCACGCCGGCGCCCTCGGCGGCCCTACTCCGCGGGTTCGTCCTCGGCCAGGACGACCGCATCGCCGAAAAAGTGCGCGAGGACTTCCGTCGCTCCGGGCTTGCTCACGTGCTCGCCGTGTCGGGGCAGAACGTGATACTGCTCGCGATCCTCGTGACGCCTCTGCTCGCGCTCGCCGGCGTTCCTCTTCGTGTGCGTCTGATCGCGATCGGCGTGATCATCGCGCTCTACGTGCCGGTCGCCGGCGCCGGGGCATCGATCCAGCGAGCCGGCGTGATGGGCATCGCGGGCGTCGTCGCGGCGCTCTCGAGTCGCCCGGCCGCCCGGTGGTACGCCTTGGGGCTCGCGGCGGCGGTGACCCTCTCGATCGACCCGCGAGCGACCAGCGACATCGGTTGGCAGCTCAGCTTCGCCGCAGTCGCCGGCCTCCTCGTTCTCGCTTTGCCCTTGACCCGCATCCTGGCGCCCGCCGCCACGGGCGCTCGCCGTGCCCTGGCCGAGGGAGCGGCGATGACGATCGCTGCGAGCCTTGCGACCGCGCCGCTCGCCTCGCACCACTTCGGCACCGTCTCGCTGACTGCGATCTTGTCCAACCTGCTTGCCCTTCCCGCGATCGCGCCTGCGATGTGGCTTGGAATGCTGGCGGGGGCGCTTGGACAGGTCCCGGGGGCGCCCGTCGAGCCCCTCGTCTGGCTCGGGGGCCTCTGCGCCGGATTCATCGGCTGGGTCGCCCGCGCGCTCGGACCCGAGTGGGCGCAACTCGACATAGCGGAGCCGGGACCGGCCGTCGCCTTGATCTGGACCGTCGTCCTCGTCGGCGGCGCTCGACTTACCTGCCGGGCGGCGGAACGCCGACGGTCGCTCCGCGCCGCGCCGCAGCCGCCCAGGCGCCTGACGATCGCGCTATGCGCCGGAGCCCTTGTGGCGCTGAGCGCCGTCGCGCTTCTCGAGAGCGACGGCGCGGAGGCCCGTCGCCGCCCGCCGCTCTTGACCTTGCGCGTCCTCGACGTCGGGCAAGGCGATGCAATCCTCGTCGAGCCTCGCGGACACGCTCCGCTACTCGTCGATACAGGCCTGCCAAGCGCCGGCGCCGGGGCACTTCTGGACGACCTGGGTGTCGACGACCTGTTCGCGATCGCGATCACGCACGACGACCTCGATCACGCGGGCGGCTTACCCGAAGTTCTCGAAGGAGTGGAAGCGGGGCGCCTCCTCGTAGCCGATCGCGCCCCTGCCCGCTGTCGCTACCTCGATTGTCCTCGGCCGACCAGGGTGTCGGCAGGTACGACGATCCGCATGGGACACACTCGCATCGAAGTTCTCTGGCCCCCGCCCGGTGAACCGGCGGCCGCGAACCCCAACGAGACCTCGCTCGTCCTCACCGTCTCCAGCGGCCGCTTTCGACGCCCTGCTCGCGGCCGATGCGGAGGCCGAGGTCGCACGCTACGGCGCCGGGCCGGTCGAGTTGTTGAAGGTCGCACACCACGGCAGCGCCGACGCGGGGCTCGACGCTCTCGTCACTCGCACGTCGCCGCAGCTCGCGGCGATCTCGGTCGGCGAGGACAACGCCTACGGGCATCCCACGCCCGCCACCATCGCCACTCTTGCCGAGCACGGCGTGCCGATCCTTCGCACCGATCAGACGGGCGAGATCGTGATCGAAGTGTGGCGCGATTCGTGGGAGATCGCGGAGCCGTGATGCGCCGGACGCGCAGGTAGGGTCAAACGCATCCACCGACACCTGCCCCATTCGCAGCTAAAGCTGCTCATTAGATAAATGGCTGAACTTGCCCCCGTCTATCTCTTCGCCGGCGACGACGCTGGCAAGATCGACTCGATGCTCGCGCGTCTCCGCGCTCGGGCTGAGAGCGAGGGCGGTGCCGGAGCGCTCGAGTCGTTCGGGTCGGACGGAGTGCCCGACCCGGAGGCTCTGCTCGCCGCCATCCCCGCGATGTCGCTGACCGCGTCGCGCCGGTTTCTGCTCGCCGACGGCGTCGAGCGCTGGAGCGCCGCGCAAGCCAAGTCCGTCGCCGCGGCGCTTGAAGTCACGCAACCCGACCTCACGATCGTCCTCGTCGCCCGCGAAGTGCCGCCAAAGGTGAAGACGCCCAAGGCGCTCGTCGATGCGGTCGCGAAGGTTCCCGGCGGCGAGGTGCGCCGTTGCGACGCCCCGAGAGCGCGCGATCTGCCGTCCCGGCTTCGCGCCGATGCCGAGCGCCGCGGATTCGCGCTTGCGCTCGACGCCGCCTCGATCCTTGTCGAGCGGCTCGGCACCTCGACCCTTCGGCTCCAGACCGAGCTCGACCGGCTCGCGCTGTGGGCGGGCGAGGGAGGAGAGGTGACGGTCGAGGACCTGGAGGCGATGATCGCCGACACCTCTGAGGAAGTCATGTGGACTCTGTCCGACGCCATAGTGGACCGCGACCGGGCGGCGGCTGCGGCAGCCGCAGCGCGGCTAAGTGGGCAGGGCGAATCCGTCACGCCGCTCGTCTATCAGATGGCAAAACGCCTTCGCGAGGCGCGGCTCGCGCTCGCTGGCCTGGAGGCAGGGCGCAGTCCGCGCGAGCTCGAGGCTTCCCTGCCCATGCACCCTTACGCGGCCAAGATTCTCTTGCGTCGGGTCAAAGGCTCGACGACCACCTCGCTGCGGGCCTCGACCTGCGCCGTCGCTGACCTCGAATGGTGGACCCGGGGCGGCTCTGATTATCCCGAAGAGGTCGCGCTGGCGCTCGCCGTGGCGAGAGCCACGCGCGGAAACGCTTGACGAGAGCGAGGGAGCCGCTACGAGGACGAGCCGGCGCGAAGCCGGGCGGCACGGGCCTTCTTGCGCGCGCCCGTGTTGCGATGAAGCGAGCCCTTCTGGACGGCCTTGTCGATCTTCGAGATCAGAGCTTGGTGCTCGGAGTCCGCCGTGTCGGAGTCGCCTTCGGCGACGGCTGCCTCGAGGCGCCTGAACTGCGTCTTGACCGCGCCCGTGAAGTGGCGGTTCTCGTTCCGCTCACGGATGGTGCGGGCATTGCGCTTGCGTTGTGAAGCGATGTTGGCCATCGGGCGACGGCGGATGATAGCGGCGTGAACGAGCACCAGAATGCCGGCGAGGAGGCGCCTAGCGAGCCTGACACAGGCTCGAAGCAAGTGGGTAAGCCCGCCCGCTCCGGGCGTCTGGCGCGCTCGACCGCCTTGTTCTCCGCCGCGACCGCCCTCTCGCGCGTCGCCGGGCTGGTGCGCGAGGTCGTCGCGGCCTCTTACTTCGGGATCACCGCTCAGATGTCGGCGTTCACGATCGCCTTCCAGGTCCCCAACCTTGTGCGCAGCCTGTTTGCCGATGCGGCGATTCAGGCAGCGTTCGTGCCTGTCTTCACCGAGCAGCTCGAGCAGGGCAACCGCCGTGAGGCGTTTCGGCTCGCGTCATCGCTGATCTTCCTCGTCACGCTGATCCTGGGAGCGCTCACCGCACTCTTCATCCTGCTCGCCCCGGTCATCATGCCGCTCTTCGTTCCGGACGAGTTCGTGCAAGTGACGGATCTGACTGTCTCGCTCTCCCGCATCATGTTCCCGATCATCGTGCTCCTGGGCGCGACGGGCATGGTCGTCGGCATCCTCAACTCCTACGACCGCTTCGGGGCGTTCGCGATCGCGCCGCTCTTCTGGAACGTCGTGATCATCGCGGTGCTGGTCGGGTTGGCGCCCGCGTTTCCGGAGGAGGATGAGATCTACGCGTACGCGATCGGCGTCCTGGCGGGAACGGTGATCCAGCTCGCGATTCCGGTCTGGGACCTCCGGCGGACGCCCTACGGATTGCGCCGCGCGGTGGCGGCGATCGGCAACTTCCGGCGCGCGGACTGGCGCGACTCGAACGTCCGGCGGATCCTCGTCCTGATGCTGCCGGTGACGATCTCGCTCGGCCTCATCAACATCAACCTCCTGATCAACTCGACGGTCGGCTTCCTGGTCTCCGAGCAGGCGCCGGCCGCGATCGACAAGGCGTTCCGGATCTACATGCTCCCTCAGGGCGTCTTCTCGGTCGCGATTGCGACGGTGCTCTTCCCGACGCTCGCCCGCCTAGCGGCGCGTGCCGACATCGATCGCCTCCGCGCGACTATGGCGAACGGTGTCCGCCAGATCCTGCTGCTGCTCGTCCCAGCGGCGGCCTCCATCCTCGTCCTCGCCGAGCCCATGACTCGCCTCGTCTACGAGCGTGGCGTCTTCGATGCCGCCGCGACGGACTTGGTCGCAGAAGCGCTCTTCTGGTTCGCCTTCGCGCTGCCCGCAAGCGGCGTCTTCTTGCTCCAGACGCGCACGTTCTTCAGCCTCCAGCGCCCGTGGGTGCCGACCCTCGTCGGCGCGGCCAACCTCGTGATCACCGCGGTAGCAGCGCTCCTCCTCTACGAGCCGTACGGCGTGGGCGGCATCGTCGCGGCGACTGCCCTCGCGACGATCCTGAGCGCCATCGTGGGCGGCGCCATCCTCCACAACGTCCTTGGGCGACTGGAGCTGGGACGCCTCATCTGGTCAGGATCTCGCATCCTGGCGGCGGCGGCAGCCCTTGCCGCGGTCTCGTACTTCACGTGGGACGTGCTCGACGAAGCGCTCGGGCGAGGGTTGGGCGGACAGATCGCCTCGCTTGGGATCGCCCTGGCGGCCGGCGCGATCGTGTACGGAGCCGCGCTCACCTTGCTGCGCGTGCCCGAGATGCGCCAGGTGCTGGACATCTTCAGGCGCCGCTCGGCGTGAGCCCGCGACCTCGCCCGCTCAGCAGCCCGCGAACGTAAGGTCGCGCAACGCCGCCGCCGACAGCAGCTTCAGGGGCCGCCCTTCGCTGGGCGCGCTCACGTTAAAGATCACCGCATCGTCTTCGACCTCGGCCTGGTCGAGCTGAAATAGCTCCGAGTACGGCTGCTGTGCCGTCAATGTGACGCCTTCTGAGATCGCGTTCTCGCGGCTCTCGAGCGCGGCGTCCGCGGCGTCGGCGTCGGCGTGATCCAGCGCGATGATCCCGGAGAAAGCGTCCCCGCCGGTCTCGTAGCCGACCAGTAGCGATTCGTATGGATCGCCTGCCGTGCCCTGCTCCTCTTCGATCGCCTCGAGCTGCTCCGGAGTTGCGCTCGGCCCCAGAGCTGCGCTGATTCCGAACGACGGACAGCCGAGCTCCCCGTACGCGATCGTTCCCGCTACGACGCCGTCGAGGGCTCCGCCGAGGTCCGAGAGGACCGGGTCCAAGCTGCTCTCGGCCGACTCCTCGAGGGCGGTTTCGATCGGTTCCGGCGACGAAGCGGTCAGCATCATCGCGTCGTCCGGCATGACCGCGATGCTCGCTACCGACGGCGAGGGGATGCCGAGGGACGAGTCGATGTCGCCGCATGGCGCTTGGAGCTCGCGGGTGTAGAGCGTTCCGTTCTCGATCTCCTCAGACGAGTAACTGCACTCTGAAAGGGCGTCTTCGACTGCTTCGAAGCCGAACTCCTCGGGAAAGCCGAGGACGCTCAAGGGCACTCCGTCTTCGACCTCAATCAGGACCTCAGATTCGAGATCGGGCGGTCCAAAGCCCAAGGCCATCGGCTCCTCGTCAGTGATCGCAGTGTTGCTGTAGAGCGGGCCGAGGTCGCCAGCGGCCTCCAGCAGAGCCGTATAGAAGTCATCTGGGTCGGAGGACGACGTGTCCTCGAACTCGAGCGTCTCCTTCAGCGCGGCCCAGTCGATGAACGTCACGGCCGCCGACTCCGCAGAGACGTAGGGAGCAGCGTTCGCTGCGACGGAGTTCGGCGTTCCCTCATCCTCGTCGGAACCGCACCCGGCGAGGAGCGCCAGCGCGATCAGAAAGGCGGGTGTGGCCTTCCCACGCATCGGCATACTCATACCGCTTTGAAGCGGATACGTAACTTCTCGATCATCGCCCACATCGACCACGGTAAGTCGACGCTGGCGGATCGCATCCTCGAGCTGACGGGGTCGGTCGATGCCCGCACGCACCTGCCCCAGATGCTCGATTCGATGGACCTCGAGCGGGAGCGCGGGATAACGATCAAGGCCCAGGCGGTCCGCGTGGACTACGCGGCCTCGGACGGACAGACGTACCACCTGCACCTGATCGACACGCCTGGGCACGTCGATTTCTCATACGAAGTCTCGCGCTCCCTCGCGGCCTGCGAGGGTGCGCTTCTTGTCGTCGATGCCGCCCAAGGCGTCGAGGCTCAGACCGTCGCCAACACATACGCGGCGATCGAGGCTGGGCTCGAGCTGATCCCGGTGCTCAACAAGGTCGATCTGCCAGGCGCCGAGCCAGAGCGGGTGACGGGCGAGATCCTCGATTTGATCGGAGGCGATCCGGGCGACGTGCTTCACATCTCGGCCAAGACCGGCGAGGGCGTGCCCGAGGTCCTAGAGGCGATCGTGAACCGCATCCCGCCGCCCCAGGGGGAGCCCGCCGCCGAGCCACGCGCGCTCATCTTCGACTCGGAGTTCGATCAGTACCGCGGCGTCGTCGCATACGTGCGGGCGGTCGACGGCGCCTTTCGCAAGGGCGAAGCGATTCGCGCGATGCAGACCGGCACCCAGGCGGAGATCGACGAGATCGGTTTCTTCAAGCCGCAGATGACGGCCGCTCCCGGGATGGAGGCCGGCGAGGTGGGCTACGTCATCACGGGTCTCAAGGACGTCTCGAAGCTCCGGGTGGGGGACACGCTGACGACGAACGGAAGCTCTGCCTCAGAACCGCTTCCCGGCTACCGCGAGGTGAAGCCCATGGTCTTCTGCGGGCTGTTCCCGATCGAGACCGAGCGCTACGAGGACCTCCGCGAGGCGCTCGACCGGCTCGCGCTGAACGACGCGGCGCTCTCGTATGAGCCCGAGACTTCGCAGGCGCTCGGCTTCGGCTTCCGTTGTGGCTTCCTCGGCCTGCTGCACATGGACATCGTGCGCGAGCGGCTCGAGCGCGAATACGACCTCGAGATGCTCGCGACCACTCCGAACGTGAGCTATGAGGTGGAGCTGATCGGAGGCGAGACGATCGAAGTCCACTCGCCCGTCGACCTGCCCGATCCAGGCTCGATCGCCAAGATCTCCGAGCCGTACATCCGCGCCAGCGTCCTTTGCCCTTCAGATCGGATCGGCGCCGTGATGGAGCTCTGCCAGGAGCGCCGGGGCTCCCACGTGGACATGCACTATCTCTCGGCCGAGCGCGTCCAGCTTCGCTACGACCTTCCGCTCGGCGAGATCGTCCTCGACTTCTTCGACCAGCTCAAGTCGCGGACGGCTGGATACGCGTCCCTCGACTACGAGCCGACGGGCATGGCGGAATCTGATCTTGTGAAGCTCGATGTGCTTCTTGCCGGCGATCCCGTCGACGCGCTGTCAATCATCGTCCACCGCGATAAGGCCTACGACGCGGGCAAGGTCCTCGTCGAGCGCCTTCGCAAGACCATCCCGCGCCAGCAGTTCGACGTTCCGGTGCAGGCCGCGGTCGGATCGCGAGTGCTCGCGCGCGAGACGGTCAAGGCGGTTCGCAAGGACGTCACGGCGAAGCTCTACGGCGGCGACGTCACGCGAAAGCGAAAGCTCCTCGAAAAGCAGAAGAAGGGCAAGAAGCGGATGAAGCAGGTCGGCCAGGTCGAAGTCCCGCAGGAGGCCTTCCTTGCGGTCTTGGAGCTCGACCGGTGAGCGAGGATTCGAGAGATCCCCTGATCCGGAAGGCGATCGCTTCGTTCAACGACGGCGACGCGCCTGGACTGTTGGGGTTCGTCCATCCCGACGTCGATTCACGTGTCGCGGAAGGGCTTGGTAACCCGGGCAGCTACCACGGCACCGAGGGCTTCGGCGTGATGATGGCCGACTGGAGCGAGGCCTGGTCGGAGCAACACATCGAGCTGCGCGAGATCGAGCACGTCGACTCGGCCGTGAGCCTGGTCCATTCGAAGCAGTCGCTCGTCGGTGCCGGCTCCGGCATCCCGGTCACGATCGACACCACGTTCCTCGTCGTGTTCGAGGGGGACCGCGCCATCAGGTTCGAGATTCACACGAGCCGCAGTACCGCTCTCGCAGCGATCAGCGAAGGAGCCGTCGGTGAGGCCTGAGGAGCGGGTCGAGTTGTTCAGGAAGGGCATGAAGGCGTATGTCTCCGGCGACGTTGAAGAGACGCTGACCTTGTACGACCCCGAGATCGAGGTGACCGCGCCTGAGTGGATGAACGCAGGCCCCTTCCACGGCCACGACGGGTTCCTCGAATGGGCGCAGCAGTGGCTCGAGGCGTGGGAGACTTTCGAGTTCGAGATCTTGGACGTCCACGCGGTAGGCGAGCGGCACGTCGTAGCGCGCGTCCGGGTAAAGGGGCGCGGGCGAGGCAGCGAGATCGAGATCGATCACGAAGTGGGGTATGTGATCGACGTCCAAGACGGCCTGGCCACCTACCTCGAGATCACCATGAACGAGGACTCCGCGATGAGGATCGCCCAGGAGCGCGAAGTCTCGAACTAGCGCGGCCTAGGCGCGCTCTGCGAGCCAGCGGACGACCTCGCCCGCATGACGGTCGGGCGGGAACACCGGGTAGAAGATGTGGTCGATCGTCCCGTCCGCGATCACCAATGTGAGGCGCTTGATCAGGGTCTGGCCAGCGATATCGAAGGTGGGCAGATCGAGGGCGCGGGTCAGCTCGAGGCCCTGGTCGGAGAGGATCGAGAACGGAAGGGCGAGGCGCTCGGCTAGCTCGCGCTGGTACTCGGGCGACTGGGTCGAGAGGCCGAACAACTTGGCCCCAAGTTCCTGGAGCTCGGCGTGGTGGTCGCGAAAGCCGCAGGTCTCCGGGGTGCAGCCGCGGGCGCCGGGGATGAGGTCCCAATTTTCGCTCAAGAGGGGCTCGCCAGGCCGACCTGTCCACGGATACGCATAGACGATGGTGCGCCCGGCGAGCGAGGCAAGGTCGTAGTCCTCGCCGTCAGTCGCGGGAAGCGAGACGGAGGGCACCTGAGCGCCCGGCAGGTGCCGCGCCGCGCCGTCGTCTTGAGGAACGGGCAGATCATCGGGCAGGACCATGGGATCGACCACGGCGCGCAGCTTAAGGGCGCGCAGGGGGGCGAACTCCGAACGCCGAAGCCTTGTGGTGGTTATGGCGACGTCAAAGCTGCGAACATGTCGCGGCTTCGGCTTGGGAGATTGTGCGTGCCAGCACGGCGTGATCGCACGCTGGCAGCTAATCGCGCTCGGCTACAGCGAGCGCGGCAATTCAGCCACCGTCTTGAAACCGGACGGCTGCACCGCATTCACTGGGGCGTTTACGCAGTCGGTCGGACGCGAGCTGACTCAAGAAGGGCGGTGGATGGCGGCGTCCTGGCGGCAGGAACGCGATGCGGTGCTAAGCCACCAGAGTGCTGCCGAGCTATGGGGCATCCGAGATCGGGCGGGCCTGCCGATCGACGTAATGATCCCAGTAGGCAAATGGCGACGAAGGAAGGGCTTCGGATTCATCGGTGGCATATCGAGCCGTCTGAACTGACCGAGAAACGGGGGATTCCAGTTGTCAGCCCCGTGGTTGCCCTGATCCAGATTTCGCTCCGCGCCTCTCGCGTGGAGAGCTAGAACGAGCCATCAATCAAGCCGACGGCCACGATCTGATCGACCCCGAGTCGCTCGCGCCGATCTCGACCGATTCGCGGGTGTTGCCGGCGTCAGGCGGCTTCGCGAAGCGCTCGATCGTCGCACCTTCGCGATGAGCCGCTCGGAGCTGGAACGCCGCTTCCGGCCGATCGCGCGGCGCGTCGGACTTGCCAAGCCCGAGACCTGCGTGATGCGCAACGGCTGGGAGGTCGACTTCCTGTGGCGCGACCTGCGGTCTGGTCGTAGAGACGGACAGCCTGCGCTACCACCGAACACCTGCGCAGCAGGCCCGGGACCGCCAACGCGATCAAGCTCACCTTGCGGCTGGCGACACGCCCGTCCGCTTCAGCCACAGCCAGATTCGCTACGAGCCCGCACACGTCGAGCGCACTCTCGTCGCAGAGGTTCGCGCCGACTCCAGCTCTCGATCACGACGCATCGTGAGCATTGACGTGCTATGGCAACGCGAATGCTGCCAGGGCTGTCTCGTCGCCGCGGGGCTCGGCCAGGCGCTCGCTCATAGACTTGGAGCGTGCTTTCTGAGCGGCGACAGCGGATTCTTGAGCTGGTGGCCGAGGAGTACCTGCGCTGCGGCAAGCCCATCGGGTCGAAGGCGATCTCTGAGCGAGACGACGTCGCTTGGGGCGCATCCACGGTGCGTAACGAGCTGGCGGCACTCGAGGCCGATGGCTATCTGACGCATCCGCACACCTCGGCCGGGCGGATCCCGACCGACCGCGGCTATCGCTTCTACGCGGACGCGCTCCTGGAGGCGACGCCCGCAAGCTTCGACGCGGCGCCCGAGGAGATCGAGCTCACCCGGATGCGCCGCGAGGTCGAGGACGCGATGCGCGAGACCACGCACGCCCTCTCGCAGATGACGGACCTTCTTGCCGTCGCGACCGCCCCGCCGCCCAGCGCCGCTCGCATCCATCGCGTCGAGGTGCTCCCGCTTCAGCCCTCTGTCGCGATGGTGGTCGTGATCGCAACGAACGGCGCCGTCGCCAAGCGAGTCTTCAACTTCGAGCAGCGTCTCGACTCCGGACTGCTCGAGTGGGCGTCGAGCTACCTGAACGAGCGCCTCTCCGGCCTCGCTCTGGGCGCCCGGATGACCGGGGACCGGCTGGTCGATCCGACGCTTTCGCCTGCCGAGGCGGGCTTTCTGGCCGAGATCGCCGCCGCCTTCACCGACCTCGAGCGCCGGGCGGGTGAGGATCTCTACGTCGACGGAGCTTCGCGCCTGCTCTCCGAAGAGCACGCCCCCGACCTGCCCGAGATCGAGTCGCTCATGGGAGTCCTAGAGGGCCGAGCGAACCTCCTTCGCGTCCTCCAGTCGGCCCTCGACGAACGCTCGGTCTTCGTCTGGATCGGCGAGGAGAACCCGGCGCCGGAGCTTCGCTCGGTGAGCGTCGTCGGCGCCAATTACGGCCTCGGCTACCGCAACCTCGGCACCGTCGGCGTCCTGGGCCCAACCCGAATGGACTACGCGACCGCGATCGCATCAGTGCGAGAAGCAGCGTCAGACCTCTCCCGCTACTTCGAGTCGGTCTACGAGCCGCGCTAGATCTCCGCGGGGCGCGGCGGTGTGGCCGCATCTCCCGTTCCTAGACTCACCCTCGTGCCCCGCGATCCCTATCAGGTGCTCGGAGTCGAGCGAACCGCCGAAGAAGCCGAGCTCAAGAAGGCGTTTCGAAAGCTCGCGCGCGAGCTCCATCCGGACGTGAACCAGCACGATCCCGAGGCCGAGGAGAAGTTCAAGGAGGCCGCCGAGGCGTACGAGATCCTTTCCAACCCGGAGCGGCGGCGCACCTATGACGCTTACGGCCACGACGGACTTCGCACCAACGGTTTCGCCTCGCAAGCCGCGGGCGCCGCCGGTTTCGAGGACATCCTCTCGGCCATCTTCGGACAGGGCAACTCCCCGTTCGGCGACATCTTTGGCTTCGGCGGCGGTCGCGGAGGGCCAGCTCCGGGTGGCGACATTGGCGCGACCGTCTCCATCGACCTCGCCGAGGTGGTGAGCGGGGCGAAGAAGGAGGTCTCCTTCAGCGCGGTCACGCGCTGCGAGCACTGCCGCGGCAACGGCGCGGAGCCCGGCACGCCCATCCGCACCTGCGAGACGTGCGGTGGACAAGGCGCCGTGCAGCAGGTCACGCGCACTGCTTTCGGCCAGATGATGCGCCAGTCCGCGTGCCCCACCTGCAATGGGGCGGGCAAGATCCCGGACGAGCCGTGCCAGGCCTGCGACGGCCTCGGCCGCTTGCGAAAGGAGCGCACCTACGAGGTCGATGTGCCACCGGGGATCGAGCACGGCCAGCGCATCCGCATCGCGGGAAAGGGCAACGAAGGCGAAGCGGGCGCTCCAGCCGGTGACCTCTACGTCGAGGTGGAGGTCCGAGCCGACGATCGCTTCGAGCGTCACGGCGAGCACATCGTCTTCCCCGCACAGATCAGCGTCACGCGCGCCATGCTCGGAGGCGCGATCGAGGTGCCGACGATCGACGGCATGCGCAAGGTCGAGGTGCCGAAGGGCGCCCAGCCCGGCCAGCAGGTCGTCCTCTCCGGCCAGGGACTCCCGGCGCTTCGTGGCCGCCGCCGGGGCGACCAGGTCGTCGTTTTGGACGTCGTCGTGCCCAGAAAGCTCAACCGCAAGCAGCGCCACGCCGCGGAAGAGCTCGACGAGCTCCTCGACGACCCGCATCCCGCCGGGTGATCCGGCTCGCCGTCCGTTGCCGTCCGGCGCAGGCGGAGGTCGTCCTCGCCGAGCTAGTCCAGCTAGCCCCTGGCGGAGTGGAAGAAGAAGCCGGCGCCGGCTGGGTCGAGTACGCGATCTACGGCGCGGAAGGCGAGCTTCCCGACCTTGGCGAGATCGAGGCCGCGGCGGGCGAAGACCTGGTCGAGATCACCTCTGAGCGCATTCCCGACGATTGGGCCGACCGCTGGCGAGACTTTCACGAGCCGACGGTCCTCGCCGACGGCCGCGTCGTGATCCGGCCCGCCTGGCACGACTCGCCCGAGTCATCGGCGCTCGACGTAGTCATCGACCCCGGCCAGGCCTTCGGCACGGGCGCTCATCCCACGACCCGGATGTGCGTGGACATGCTCGTGTGGATTGCCGACGAAGGGCGGGCGCACGGCGCCCTGACCGACCTCGGGACGGGCTCGGCCGTCCTGGCGATCGTTGCCGCAAAGCTGGGCTGGTCGCCCGTCGTCGGGGTCGATCACGAGGCCGCCGCGCTCGAGGCCGCTGCCAAGAACGCGACGCTGAACGAGGTGGACGTCTCGTTCGAACGAGTGAATCTGCGTCAGTCACCTACGCCCGCCACAGCCAGCGTCATCGCCAACCTCACGGCGCCGGTCCTGCGCGATGTCGCGAGCCTCATGACTGAACCTCCGCAGAACCTGGTCCTCTCGGGCCTTTTGGTCGATGAGGCGGAGGACGTCGCAGCCGACTTTGAGCCCCTCGGCTTGACAACCGCCGAGCGCCTTGACTCAGGCGACTGGTCCGCGCTCCTCCTCACCCAGTGAGTCGCCGCTTCTCACGTCCCTCAGGAGAAGTAGGGTGCCGACATGCCTCTCGCAGTGCAGTTCTTCGACGTTGTTCTCTGGCTCCACATCCTGGCGTTCTTCATCGCCTTCGGACCGACCTACGCATACGGCGTGTTCTTCGCCTTTTCACAGAAGGCGGGGCCGACAGCGATGGCGTACACCGTCAGAGCCATGGCCACCTGGGACCGGATCGCCGTAACCACGGGCTCCCTGGTCCTTCTGGCCACCGGCATCTACATGACGAGCGACCGCTGGGACTTCGCGGACTTCTTCGTCTCATGGGGATTCGCGGCCTTCCTTTTGGTCCTCGGCCTGACCCACGGCTACTTCCTGCCCCGAGAGCGGCGAGTCATCGAGCTACTCGACAAGGGGCAGGAAGAAGAGGCGCAGGCGATCGGGGCGCAGATCGGCAAGATGGGCGGCTTTCTCGGTGTCGCGATGATCCTGACGGTCTACGTGATGACCGCGAAGCCGTTCCTGTAGGCGCATCTCGCGCGCGGTGAGCAGCGGACCAGCACCCGGCGCGCCCATCGGCGTATTCGACTCGGGCGTCGGCGGGCTCACTGTCCTTCATGAGCTCCTAGTGTCGCTCCCCGAGGAGGACTACATCTACTTGGGAGACGACGCCCGCTTCCCGTACGGCGCCCGGAGCCTCGAGGACCTGGCGGACTGTGTCGAGCGCAACACGCGCTTTCTCTTGGACCGCGGGGCCAAGCTGATCGTGATCGCGTGCAACTCAGCCGCTAGCGCGGGCCTCGATTCGGCGCGGCAGATCGCCACCGAGCACGGCGTAGACCTCGTGGCTGTGATCAAGCCCGAGTCGGAGATCGCGGCGGCAATCACGGATTCGGGGCGCGTCGGCGTCCTCGCCACACTCGCGACCGTGGAAGGCGGCGCGTACTTGCGCTCGCTTGCGTCCCAGCACCGCGAGCTGACGGTCACCCAGGTAGCGGCGCCCGACCTCGCCGCGATCATCCAGCGGGGCTTTCCTTTCTCGGAGGCTGTGGTCGAAACCGTGCGCTCCTACTGCGCGCCACTTCGCCGCGCTGAAGTCGACACGGTGATCCTTGGATGCACGCATTACCCGCTCGTCCGCCCACTCCTTCAGCGCATCATGGGCCGCGACGTGAGGCTGATCACCGCCGGACACGCGGTCGCGGCCACAGCGGAGCGCATCCTCGAGGGCCGGGACCTGACGACGCAGAACCGGTCCGAAGGTTCCTACAGCTTCGTCTGCACCGCCGAGCCAGAGCGATTCCGCGAGCTAGGGACCCGGTTCCTCCAGCTCCCTCTGGGCGAGGTCGAGTTGATCGACCTTTAGGCCGCGCGGGATACCCTGACGGCATGGCGCAATCGACGCTCGAGCAGATCCAGGACGACACCAAAACGGCCATGAAGGCAGGCGAAAAGGCGCGCGTGGGCGCGCTTCGGCTGATCGCCGACGCCCTCCAAAAGGATCAGAAGTCCGGCGGCGACGATGAGGTCGCGGTGCTCCGGCGTGAGCGAAAGCGCCGCCTGGAGGCTGCCGACGCGTACCGCTCGGGAGGCGATTCCGACCGTGCCGATGCTGAGGAATCCGAGGCTGAGCTGATCTCTGAGTACCTGCCGGCCGAGCTTTCAGACGAAGACCTCGCTGCGATCGTCGACGAAGCGATCGCATCGACGGGCGCCGCGGGGACACAGGACACCGGCAAGGTCATGGGCGCCGCGATGGGCAAGGTCGGCGGCCGCGCCGACGGCAAGCGTGTGAGCGCGCTCGTCCGCGATCGCCTCAGCGGGAGCTAGTCGCCGCTTGGCGCGCCGACAGCTCACTCTCGAAAACGACGTCGCGGCCGAGCTCGCCGGCTCGGAAGACACCGTCCTGCGCGAGCTCGAGGGCCGTCTCGGCTGCAACGTCTTCTTGCGCGGAAACGTGCTCACGCTCGACGGCCCCGACGAAGATGTGGGCGAGGCTGCGGTCGTTGTCGACGAACTCGTTGGCTTGATCGAACGCGGCCACGAGCTCGCCCCTCAGACGATCGACTCAGTGACGGGTGCGCTCGGTGCCGGCGAGTCGTCGGCCCGGGTTCTCGAGGACGTTGTCTGGACGCACCGCAACACGCGGATCGCGCCAAAGACCGTCAACCAGAAGCGCTACGTCGATTCCATCCGCCGGCACACGATCACCTTCGGAATTGGGCCGGCGGGAACCGGCAAGACGTTCCTCGCCGTCGCCTCGGCAGTCGCCGCGCTCGAGGGCGGAGACGTCAGCCGCATCATCCTCACTCGTCCGGCGGTTGAGGCGGGGGAGAGGCTTGGCTTCCTCCCCGGCGACCTCCAAGCCAAGGTCGATCCGTACCTGCGCCCGCTCTTCGACGCCCTCTACGGGATGCTGGACCCCGAGCGGGTCCAGACCTACCTGGAGCGCGACGTGATCGAGGTGGCGCCGCTGGCATTCATGCGCGGCCGCAGCCTCGGAGACTCTTTCGTGATCCTCGATGAGGCCCAGAACACGAGCCCCGAGCAGATGAAGATGTTTCTGACGCGCCTCGGCTTTGGCTCGAAGATGGTCGTCACCGGCGACATCACGCAGGTGGACCTGCCGCGCGACCAGCGCTCCGGGCTGATCGTCGTCTCAGACATCCTCGACGAGGTCACGGACATCTCGTTCATTCGCTTCGGCGGTGAAGACGTCGTCCGCCACCAGCTCGTGCAACGGATCGTCGCGGCGTACGACGCTAAGGGCAACCGCTCAAAGCCGGCGCCAGAGCGGGATTGACCGACCTCTCAGACGTGCCGCCGCAGCTTCGCGATGCCGCTTCGGCCGCGCTTATAGCCGCGGGTGTCGCCGACGGCCACCTCTCGGTGGAGCTGGTCGACGAAGCCCGCATCACAGAGCTAAACCGTGCTCACCGCGGGCTCGAAGAGCCGACGGACGTGCTCTCGTTTCCGATCGACGGCCCGGGGCCGATCGCCGGTCCCCGAGAGCTCGGCGACGTAGTGATCTGCCCCGAGCAGACGGCCGATCTGGTTGAGGCGACCGTCCACGGCGTGCTCCACCTTTGCGGCTTCGACCACGAGACTGACTCTGGGCAGATGATGGCCCTCCAGGGTCGCGTCACGGCCGGCCTCGGATGACTCGCTCGGGTTTCGTCGGCCTGGCGGGGCGCCCGAACGTCGGCAAGTCCACCCTGGTCAACGCGATCGTCGGCGCCAAGGTCGCGATCATCTCCGATCGTCCGCAAACGACGCGTCGCGCCGTGCGCGGGATCGCCACCGACCTCGACGCCGGCTGGCAGCTGATCCTGGTCGACCTCCCGGGTGTCCAGCGCCCGCGGGACTCCCTGACCGAACGCATGCAGCACCGCGTCGAGCGCGAGCTCGCCGATGCCGATTGCGTCCTGTTCGTCGTCAACGGCGAGCAGGGCATTGGCCCAGGAGATCGCTTCATCGCCGAGACCTTGCTCGAACGCGGGGCGGGGACGCAGATCGTCGCTGTGGTCAACAAATGCGATCGGCTCGACAAGGCCAAGACGGCGGAGGTCCTCTCCAGCGTCGCCGCGCTCGAGATCGCGGACGAGATCTTTCCGGTAAGCGCGCGCACCGGAGCGGGCATCGCGCCCCTGGTCGACACGCTCGCGGCAGGCATGCCCGAGGGGCCGCTTCTCTACCCTGCCGAGGATCGCTCAGATTCGCCTTCCGAGGTCCACCTGGCGGAGCTGATTCGAGAGCAGATCCTCAAAAGGACGCGCGAGGAGGTGCCTCACGCGGTGGAGGTGTTCGTCGACGCGCTGGAACTGCGCGACGACGGGCTCTTTGAGGTCAGCGCTCAGGTCTGGACGGAGACTGAGTCACAGAAGGCGATCCTCATCGGCAAAGGCGGGCGAATGGTGCGCGAGGTAGGGAGCGCGGCCCGGCGCGAGCTGGAGCGGGAGCTCGGCGGCAAGGTCTTCCTGGACCTCCAGGTCCGCGTACGGGATCGCTGGCGGAGAGATGACGGCCTGCTTGACAGACTAGGCATCGAATGATTCCCGAGGTCCGCACCAAGACACCGACCGCGATTGCGCTCTCGATTGGCGCCCTGATCTCGCTGGTGATCGCGTCATTCGCCAGCTCGCAGCTGGAGAACCTGCTCGACTCGGAGACGCTCGCCGTCGCGATCCTCGCGATCTGGTGCGTGCTCGGCTGCGCGGCGGCGATCGCCGCGATCGTCGACGCCTACGTAAAGCCCGAAGGCGAGCGACTGAGCCTGGCGACCACGGTGGCCGCGACGATGTTCGCCGTTCTCGCGCTTGCCGTGATCGCCGGGGTGATCGCAGGCGCCGCCGACCTGGGCTCGGACGAGCCCGAGCAGGAGCTTCGCAAGTGATGAATCCACCTCTGGAGCCGACGATTGGCTTCGACGAGCGGGGACTCGTTCCGTGCGTCGTCCAGGACTGGCGGACAGGCGAGATTCTCACCCTCGCCTTCATGGACGCCGAGGCCTTACGGCTCACGATCGAGACGCGCGAGGTCCATTTCTGGAGCCGCTCTCGGCAAGAGCTCTGGCGGAAGGGAGAGACCTCCGGCAACACGCTTGCCTTGAGAGAGCTCCGACTCGACTGCGACGAGGACGCGCTGGTCGCGCTCGCGGTCCCTGCCGGACCCGCCTGTCACACCGGCGAGCGATCGTGCTTCTATCGCGACCTGGAGACAGGCGATGCGCCAACGCCGGCTCTTCACGAGACCCTGGCCGGGCTCGAACGAACGCTCCGATCCAGGCAGACGGAACGTCCGGAGGGCTCGTACACCGTCGAGCTCCTGAACGCGCCCGAGCGGATCGGCGAGAAGGTCCGCGAGGAAGCGGAGGAGGTCGTGCGGGCTGCAGACTCAGAGACGGACGAGCGAGTTGCCGCGGAAGCCGCCGATGTTCTGTATCACCTCTCGGTTCTCCTTCGCTCGCGGGACGTTCCGCTCGCCGACGTGCTCGAGGTGCTCGGTGAGCGCAGCCGCTGAGCATGCCGGCGTCGTTCCGGTGGTCGAGCGGCTCATCGATGACACCGAAACGCCCGTCTCGGCATTTCTGAAGCTCCGGGCCGCTTTCGATGGACCCGCATTCCTTCTAGAGTCGGCCGAGCAGGGCCGCCTTGGCCGCTACTCCTATCTCGGCTTCTCCCCCTATCGAACCCTTCGCTGGTCGCTTGGCGACGACGGCGATCCGTATCAACTCGCGCAACGGCTCGTCGAGGCGGAGGGGGTAGCGCCGTTCGACCCCTCGCATCCGTTCAACGGCGGCGCGGTCGGCTTCTTCGGATACGACCTCGTGCGAACCGTCGAGTCGCTTGGCGAGCCCAATCCTGACCCGCTCGGCCTACCTGACATGGCGCTCATGGTCCCCGGGCTCATGCTGGCCTTCGACCACCAAAAGCACGAGCTCAACATCGTTGTCTTTCCGTTCGAAGGCTTCGACTCCGCCGAGCTCGCCGAGCGCGTGCGCCGCGCGCTCGCATCGCCCATTCCGAGCCTCGGCAAGAGCTCGAGCGCTCGCGACGGGAAGGTGCCGTGTGACGGAATCCAGTTCGAGTCGAACCTGACGCGTGAAGAGTTCGAGGCGAACACGTCACGGATCGTGGATTACGTCCACGCGGGCGACGCGTTCCAGGTCGTTCCATCCCAGCGCTTCTCGGCGCCGGTCCCGGTCGAGGCGTTCTCGATCTACCGGGGCCTGCGGGTCGTGAACCCCTCTCCGTACATGTATTTCCTGGACTTTGAGGATTTCCAGATCGCCGGGGCGTCCCCTGAGCCGCTCATCAAGGTCACCTCAGAGCGCGTCGAGACACGGCCCATCGCCGGCACGTACCCGCGAGGATCCGACGAGGAAGAGGATCGCCGGAACGCCGAGGAGCTCCTGGCCGACCCGAAGGAGCGCGCCGAGCACGTGATGCTCGTCGACCTGGGCCGGAACGACCTCGGTCGCGTCTGCGAGTACGGCTCGGTCGAAGTCGAGGAGCTGATGGTCGTCGAGACCTATTCGCACGTCCTCCACATCGTCAGCCGCGTGGCCGGAAAGCTGCGGCCGGATGTCGGCGCGATGGACGCGCTTCGCGCTTGCCTTCCCGCGGGAACGCTCTCGGGCGCTCCCAAGGTGCGCGCCATGCAGATCATCGACGAGCTCGAACCCCACAAGCGATGCTCCTACGGAGGCGCGATCGGGTACCTCGGGTTCGACGGCGACCTCGACACCGCGATCCACATCCGCACGGTCGTAGTCAAGGACGGGGTCGCGCACGTGCAGGCAGGTGGCGGCACCGTGGCCGACGCGAAGCCGGACTTCGAGTACCGCGAGTCGGTGAACAAGGCAAGGGCAGTCTTCGCCGCGGTCGAGATGGCGGCGAGAGCCAGCCGGACTGGCGCGTGAGCTAACGAGTGAGAATCTTGGTCATCGACAACTACGACTCGTTCACCTACAACCTCGTCCAGTACCTGGGCGAGCTCGGCGCCGAGCTTGACGTCGTGAGAAACGACAAGGCCGAAGTAGCCGAGCTGCTCGGGCAAGAGCCCGAGCGGGTGGTGATCTCGCCGGGCCCCCGCACCCCGGCCGAGGCGGGTATCTCGGTCGAGGCGGCTCGCGCGTTCCCCGAAGCGGGTGTGCCGACGCTCGGCGTTTGCCTTGGCCACCAGGCCTTGGTTGAGGCCTTCGGAGGAACCGTCGTCCAAGGCAAGCCCGTCCATGGCAAGGACGCGCGCGTCGAGCACGACGGCCGCAGCATCTTCGCCGGGCTCGACAGCCCGATGACGGCCGGGCGCTACCACTCGCTTGTGGCGCACCCCGAGCTGCCGAGCGAGTTCGAGGTCAGCGCCACTTTCGAGGATGTGGTGATGGCTGTGCGACATCGCGACCTGCCTGCGGAGGGGGTCCAGTTCCACCCGGAATCGATCCTCACCCCCAAGGGCAAGTCACTCCTCGCCAACTTCCTCTCGGTGTCAGGCACCTCATGAAACGCTCACAATCCGGGGGCCGCTAGATGCCCAACGACATTCTCACCCGGGCGATCGACTCGGTCGCCTCGGGCACGCACCTGACCGCGGACCACGCGTCAGCTGTGCTCGACGAGATCATGGAGGGGCGAGCGTCCGAGGTCCAGACGGGCGCGTTTCTGATTGCGCTGCGCGCCAAGGGTGAAACGGTCGCTGAGCTGACGGGACTCGCACGCACGATGCGCCGCCTCGCGGCCTCGGTCGAAACTTCGCGCGACGGACTCGTGGACACGGCCGGGACCGGCGGTGGGCCTTCGACGTTCAACATCTCGACTGCCGCCGCGATCGTCGCCGCAGGAGCGGGCTGCCCTGTCGCCAAGCACGGCAACCGCTCGAACACGAGCCGCTCGGGCTCCGCCGATGTCCTGGAGGCCCTCGGCGTCCCGATCGACCATGAGCCCGATGAAGTCGCGCGCTCGATCGAGAAGATCGGCTTCGGCTTCATGTTCGCGCCGCGCCACCACGCCGCGATGAAGCACGTTGCTCCGGCCCGCAAGGAGCTGGCCGTGCGGACGGTCTTCAACTTCCTGGGACCGCTCACCAACCCGGCGGGCGCGACGCGCCAGCTCTTGGGTGTCTCAGACCGCCGCTTTCAAGAGACGATCGCCGAAGCGCTCCTCGGACTCGGGTGCGAGCGTGCCCTGGTCGTGTCCGCCGAGGATGGTCTCGACGAAATCTCGATCGCGGGGTCCACGCGGATCATCGAGGTCGCCGACGGCGCGACGAAGGAATGGTTTGTCGCGCCGGCTGACGTCGGCCTGGCCGAGACATCGCTCGACGAGGTGGCGGGAGGCTCTCCAGAGGAGAACGCGCAGGTTGTGGAGGCCGTCCTCGACGGCGCCGAAGGGCCCGCTCGCGACATCGTCGTCCTCAACGCGGGCGCGGCGATCCTCGCGGGGGGCTCTGCGACCGACCTCGGCGACGGCATGGACCGCGCGCGCGAGGCGATCGATCGAGGCGCCGCCAAAGGCGTACTGGACAAGCTCCGCGGCTGAGACGCTAGCCTCCCCCAGCGGATGAGCAGGCTCGACGAGCTGGTCGACTCCGCCAGGGCCTCCGTTAAAGAGCGGAGCCGGGCGGTACCCCAGGAGGAACTCAAGGCCCGCCTCGAGGCGCGCGCCGAGGATCGCCCCTTCAAGGAGGCGCTCGTCCGGACCGGAGTGTCCGTCATCTGCGAGTTCAAGCGCCGCTCTCCGAGCGCGGGCGACATCCGTACCGGAGCCGACGTGGCGGAGATCGTCGGCTCGTACGAGCGCGCCGGCGCTGCCGCGCTTTCGATCGTTACCGAGTCTTCCCGCTTTGGCGGCTCCCTTGATGATCTCGACGCGGCCCGTGCCAGCTCGGACCTGCCGATCCTTCGCAAGGACTTCGTCGTCGACTCCTACCAGCTCCTCGAAGCCGCGGTCTTCGGCGCTGACGCGGTGCTACTGATCGTGGCGGCGCTCGACCCCAACCAGCTCGCCGAGCTCTACGAGGAAGCGCAGTCGCTCGATCTGGACACGCTGGTCGAGGTTCACGACGAGACGGACCTGGGGGTCGCCCTGGAACTCGACGCCGACGTGATCGGCATCAACAACCGCAACCTCCGCACCCTCGAAGTCGACATCGCGATCACCGACGAGCTCATCACGGACGTCCCCGCCGGCAAGACCGTCGTAGGGGAGTCCGGGTACTCGAGCCGCCAGCAGATCGAGGAGCTCGAGCGAATCGGCGTCGACGCGGTCCTGATCGGCGAAGCGATCATGAGCGCAGTGGATCCCGAGCAGGCGGTCCGCGACCTCGTGGGCGACGACATGCTCACCAGGGAGCACGAGCTCCCGCAATAGGCGCCGCGCAGCTTATGGGCATTGCATTCGGTTAGCGCCGAGCGAGCCTTCGGATCGGCGGCGGCATCAGCTTCTACCGGCCACTTGGGATATGGTCCCGCGGAGATGCAGGGACGCTCACGAGTTGTTCAGCTCTTTGTTGCCACCGCGTTCGTCCTTTCCATCGTCGCTGCCGGCGCCGCTGCTTTTGGGACGTTCAAAGCCCCGCGGGATTACGACGTGGGAGGCAATCCACTTGACCTCGCGGTGGCCGACATCAACCGCGATGGGGCGCGCGACCTCGCGACGGCCGACGACGATGGCGTCTCGGTGCTGCGCGGAAGGAACGATGGTTCCTTCAAGCAGGCCCTCGTGTTCCCCGTCGAGGCATCAAACTTCCTCGCGCTTGCCAGGCTCGATGGCGACCGCAACCCGGACGTCGTCACGGTCGGTGGCACCTCCCCCAGCGAGGTCGCGATCGGGCTCGGGAATGGCGACGGTACGTTCTCGCCCGCGACCCCATCCGACTACGCGCTGAGCGAGGCGTTTGCCAGCTCGGTCGCGATTGGCGATTTCAATCGCGATGGCGCCACCGACATCGCCGCTGGTACGACCCCTTCGATGAGCGGGGAGCTCTGGATTCTCATGGGGAACGGCGACGGCACGTTCGAGTCCCCAGCCGACTACGAGGTCAACACGAACGTCGCATCGATCGCGGTCGCGAGGTTTGAAGGTGATCGTCAGCCGGACCTTGCTCTCGCCCCCACATTCGACTGCATGGTAGGCGTGCTCGAGGGAAACGGAGACGGTACCTTCGGCGCTCCGGTCGACCACGACCCCGGCGACTGCCCCTCCAACGTGATCGTTGGCGAGTTCGCCGGTGGTCCGCAGGCTGATCTTGCGACCGCAAACCTGTCATTCGGGACCGTGTCGATTCTCAAGGGACGAGACGGGGCCGATTTTGCTCCCCCGGCAGTGCGCGATGTGGGCGACGAGCCATTCGGCTTGGTCGACGGCGACTTCAACCGAGATGGCCGGATCGACCTCGCAGCGACCGATCGAGCAAATGATGAGGTGACCCAGCTGCGCGGGACGCGTAGGGGAGGTTTCCGTCGCGGTCGGGATGCCGAAACCGGTGATGGGCCGATTCCGGTCGTCGCAGGCCACCTCAACGCCGACCGCGCACTCGACCTCGCCACCGGTAACCAGAACGGCAACGATGTCTCCGTGCTACGGAATGAGCCCTAGCCCCGAACCGTTCGCGGCACTCTCCCGTAAGTACGCGGGCCCGGTCTGAGCGCTCCTTGCCATGCTTGACCACCATGCGGGTCAAGTTCTGCGGCATAACCAGGTACGACGACGCTGAGCACGCGGCGAGGCTTGGCGCATGGGCGATCGGCATCAACCACTGGGGTGAAAGCGTCAGGCGATGCGACCACGACGTAGCGGCCGAGATCGGCGCGGGCCTTCGCCGGAAGCTCGAGATCGTCGGCGTGTTCGTCGATCAGCCGCTCGGCGTCATCGCGCGGGCCGTCGAAAACGAACACCTCTCGATGATTCAGCTCCACGGCGATGAGGGCCTGTCGTTCTGTCACGAAGTGACCCGGCGCACCGGTTGCCCGGTGATCAAAGCGATCAGGGTCCAGACCTCTGCCGACATCGACGTCGCACGCGGATTCCGCGTCAACTTCCATCTCCTCGACGCTTATCGGGAGGGGATGCCGGGCGGTACCGGGCATACGGTCGACTGGGAGCTCCTTCGCCGCCGCCGAACGAAGGTGCCGTTGATCCTGGCCGGTGGCCTGACCGCCGAGAATGTTGGCGAGGCAATCGACGCCACGCGCCCCTTCGCCGTTGACGTCGCCAGCGGGGTCGAGTCTGCCCCCGGCATCAAAGACCACGAACAGATGAGCGCGTTCGTCGCCGCCGCCGAGGAGGCAGGCGGCCCATCGACGCCACGCCCCGTCTCTGAGCCCGAGCACTTCACCGAATCGAGAGAGAAGGACGTCGCCCGCCGTGAGGCGGAAGCCGCCGAACGAGCGGAGGCAGCCGGAGCGAACGAGCGGAGGCAGCTCCGTGAGCGAGACACTCGAAACCCGCTTCGGCGAGTACGGCGGGCGCTTTGTTCCGGAGGTCCTGATGGAGGCCCTCGACGAGCTGACTGCGGCGTGGATCGAGGCTCGGGACGATGAGGATTTCACGGCCGAGCTCGGCCGCCTCCTGCGCGACTTCGTCGGGCGCCCGACTCCCCTCTACCGCGCCGATCGCCTGTCTGAGCGGGTCGGCCGCCGCGTCTACTTGAAGCGCGAGGACCTCTCCAACACCGGCGCCCACAAGATCAACAACGCGATCGGCCAGGCGCTGCTTGCCAAGCGCATGGGTAAGCCGCGCGTGATCGCCGAGACGGGCGCCGGGCAGCACGGTGTCGCGACAGCGGTGGCATGCGCGCTTCTCGACCTCGAGTGCGTCGTCTACATGGGCACTGAAGACATGCGCCGCCAAGCGCCGAACGTCGAGCGGATGAAGCTCCTGGGTGCGACCGTGGAGCCAGTCGAAGCCGGCCTCAAGACGCTCAAGGAAGCGGTGAGTGCCGCGATCCGCGACTGGGTCACGAACGTGCGCTCAACGCATTACATCCTGGGAACCGCGGCTGGCCCGGCGCCGTATCCGGCGCTCGTTCGCGACCTTCAGCGCGTGATCGGCGACGAGGCGCGCGAGCAGGTCCTCGAAGTCGAGGACAAGCTGCCCGCGCGCGTGATCGCCTGCGTCGGCGGCGGCTCGAACGCGATCGGCACCTTCACCGCATTTCTGGACGACTCGGGCGTCGAGCTGATCGGCGTCGAGGCCGGGGGGGAGGGCATCGCCTCGGGCAAGCACGGGGCCTCGCTCTCGGCCGGCACGACCGGGGTCCTTCACGGAGCGCTCTCGGCCGTCCTCGCAGACGAAGAAGGCCAGATCCTCGAGGCTCACTCAATCTCCGCCGGACTCGACTACCCGGGCGTCGGGCCGCAGCACGCCCACCTGCGTGACACGGGCCGCGCCCGCTACGTCTCGGTCACGGATGAGCAGGCGCTCCTGGCATTTCGTGAAACGGCGCGGCTCGAAGGCCTCATCCCGGCGCTCGAGCCCGCCCACGCGATCGCGTGGCTGCTGGCTGACGAGGATCCACCCGATTCGGGCTACGACCTCTTGACGCTCAGCGGCCGCGGCGACAAGGACCTGGCCGAGGCGACCGAGCGTCTTGAACGTCTCGATAAGCGGTGACGGGCGCCGAAAGGATCGCCGCTGCGTTTGAGGCGGCGCGAGGGGAAGGGCGCGCGGCGCTCATGCCCTACCTCATGGGCGGCTTCCCCGACGAAGAGACCAGCCGTGCCGTGATCGCGGCTTACGCCGACTCCGGCGCGGACTTGATCGAGCTGGGCGTTCCGTTCTCCGATCCCTTGGCCGACGGTCCGGTCATCCACAATGCGGCGACGAAGGCACTCGGGTTAGGCGCGACGCTCGCTTCGGTGCTCGAGCTCGGTGAATCGGTGTCGAACCGTGTCCCGGTGATCCCGATGGTCTACGCGAATATGGTCTTCGCGCAGGGCGCCGAGCGTTACGCGGAGCGACTTTTAGAGGCCGGCATGGCCGGCACGATCGTCCCCGACCTCCCGCCTGAGGAGGCAGACGAGGTTCGCGGCGCTCTGGCCGCGAATGGCTTGGCCCTGATCCCTCTGGTCGCTCCAACCACCCCCGCCGATCGCCGCGGCGAGATCTGCGTTGAGGCCTCCGGCTTCGTCTACGTCGTCTCGGACACGCGGACCACGGGTGAGCGCGACGAGATGCCCGCAGAGCTGGGTGAGCTCGTTCGCGCGGTCCAGGCCGACGCCAGCGTCCCGGCCGCCGTCGGCTTCGGCATCGGAACGCCTGAGCAGGCAGCGGAGGTCGGTGCCGTAGCCGACGGCGTGATCGTCGGCTCGAGGCTCGTGCGCGAGGTCGGTGAGGCAGCCGACGCCAGCGCCGCCGCCGATGCGGTCGGCTCCTTCATTTGCGCCGCGCGCACGACGATGAGCCGCCCCGGCGTCGGATAATCTCCCGCCTCGATGCGCCTAATGGTCTTCAACGTCGTCGGGATCATGCTCGCCCTGATCGCCTACGCCTTCGGCGCAGGAGGCACGCTGGCGGCGATGCTTTACCTCTTCGTCTTGTTCACCGGCGTCTTGGATCGCTGGGCTCAGCCCATGATCGAAGCGCTCAAGCGCTAGACCTAGCCCGCCGCATCACGGTCTAGAGTCGCTTTTGATGAAGCTCGGTGTCCTCACTGGAGGAGGCGATTGCCCCGGCCTGAATGCCGTGATCAGAGCGATCGTCCGCAAGGGGGTCGCGGAGTACGGCCACGAGTTCGTCGGCTACCGCGACGGCTGGCGAGGCCCGCTCGAAGGCGAGTCCCGCCCGCTCGAGATCGCTGACGTGCGCGGGATCCTGCCGCGCGGCGGGACAATCCTCGGCTCTTCGCGCACGAATCCGGTCAAGGAGGAGGGCGGCATAGAGCGCGTTCGCAAGACGCTCGAGCGCGACGGCGTCGACGGGCTGGTCGCGATCGGCGGCGAGGACACGCTCGGCGTCGCCACAAGGCTTCACGAAGAGGGGCTCAAGGTCGTGGGAGTCCCGAAGACGATCGACAATGACCTCGGCGCAACCGACTACACATTCGGCTTCGACACCGCGGTCAACATCGCGATGGGTTCGATCGATCGCCTCCACACCACCGCCGAGAGCCACAAGCGCACGCTGATCGTCGAGGTGATGGGCCGCCATGCGGGCTGGATCGCGTTCCACGCGGGGGTAGCGGGCGGAGCGAACGTGATCCTGATCCCAGAGATGCCGTTCTCGATCCAGCGGGTCTGCGACTACATCGAGACGCGCTTTATGAGCCAGTACGCGCCCATCATCGTCGTCTCCGAGGGGGCGCTTCCTGAAGGCGGCATACCCTCGTCCGACGAGTCCGCCGTCGACGCGTTCGGGCACGCTCGGCTCGGCGGCATCGGCACCTGGCTCGAGGGCGAGATCGCCGTGCGCACCGGGCACGAGGCGCGCGCGACCGTGCTCGGCCACGTCCAGCGCGGCGGCACGCCGACCGCCTTCGATCGCTTCCTGGCAACCCGGTTCGGCATTCATGCGATCGACGCTGCGCATGCGGGCTCGTGGGGCAAGATGACCGCGCTTCGCGGAACCGACATCGTGCTAGTCGACCTGGCCGAGGCGACCAAGGAGCTCAAGTTGGTGCCGCCCGAGCTCTATCGCGAGGCCGAAGTCTTCTTCGGCTGACATGAGCGCGCGCACCTTCGGCTCGCGCCAGACGTCCGTCAGCTACCCCTATAGGGGTAGTTCACGGACGATCGCAGCCTTATGGGTCATCTCCATCGCCCTCGCAGGCTGCGGAGGCCCTGAAGCCGAAGGCGACCCGGTCCTGACCGTCTATGTGAGTGCTCCGCTCTCAGGCCCGGCGCGCGCCGATGGCCAAGACGCCGCAGATGGGGCGAAGCTCGCTTTGGGCGAGGCCGAAGCCGAAGCGGGTGGTACGGCCGTGACAGCCGAGTACCTGGATGTAGCTGGCCGAAACGAAAGCCGCTCCGACCCGGTCTCGGCCGGCCGGAACGCGCGCTCCGCAACGGAGGATTCGACCTCGATCGCGTACATCGGCGAGCTCGACTCAGCCACCAGCCGCACCTCGGTTCCGATCACCAACTCGGGCGGGATCCTCCAGGTCGCGCCAGGCTCGGGGGCAAGTGATCTGGTGGTTCAAGAGACCTTCGACGACTCGGTGCCCGAGGATATCCAGGCGACGGGCGAGCGAACGTTCGCCAGGGTCCTGCCGGGAGATGAGGACGTGGTGGCCGAGCTGGGCAAGGACCTCATCTCTGGTCCGGCGGACCCGGGCGAGCTCCCCGCCGCCGGTCAGGAGATGCTCGATCGGTTCCGCGACGAGTTCGGCCGCGAGCCCGGGCCTTGGGTCGCCTACGGCTACGAAGCGATGGCGTCCGTCCTCGCCGCGATCGATCGCGCGGAGGACCCTCTGTCTCGCGCCTCCGTCATAGCCGCCTACTTCGACGGGACCGAGCGCGACTCCGTCCTCGGCACCTATTCGATCACCGAGGAGGGCGAAACCACGCTCTCGGAGCCGCTCGCGGGCTATGAGGTGACGCCTGACGGACGGCTAGTGCCTGAGCAAGTCCCGTAGCGCCTGTTCGAGCATCGGGTAGCGGAACTCGTAGCCCTTGTCGAGTGAGCGCCGCGGGACGACGCGCAAGCTGGCGGTGACGAAGTCGGCGACCTCCCCGCCGCGTAGCGCCGCCACCGCGAACTTCGGTGCCGGGAAGACGGCCGGGCGCCTGAGCACCTTGCCGAGCGTCTTTGAGAACTCCCGGTTCGTCGCCGGATCTGGCGCCGAGAGGTTGATGGGACCGGAGATCTGAGAGTCGTCGAGCGCCCAGAGGATGACTCCCACCTCGTCGTCGATATGGATCCAGGGCATGTACTGATCGCCGCCCGCGAGCGGGCCGCCGCCACCGAGCTTGAAGATCGGAAGGAGTTGCTTCAAGAGGCCGGACTCGGGATCAAGTACCAGTCCCGTCCGAACGGTCACCACCCGGACGCCGCCTTTGGTCGCCTCGGTTGCTGCGGCCTCCCAGTCCACCACGACCTGTGCGAGGAAGTCGCTGCCGGTGGCCGAGTCCTCGTCGAGGATCCGGTCGCCGTTTGACAGGCCGTAGACGCCGACCGCAGCGCCCGAGACGAGCGTCTTCGGTCGAGAGTCGGCGGCGAGCATCCCGTCCACCAGGTTCTTGGTCGAGCGGATCCGGCTCTCGCGGATGCGCTTTTTGACCTCGTCGTTCCAGCGCTGGTTGATCTCCTCGCCGATGAGGTTGATCACCCCGTCGACGCCCTCGAAGGCAGTCGCGGGCGGCCGCTCGGCGGTCGCGTCCCACGCGTGCCAGGTGACGGTCGGGTTCGACCGGCGAGCCTTGTCGGGGTCGCGCGAGAGGCCGACCACCTCGTCTCCGCGCGCGAGCAGCGCGTCGCATACCGCCGACCCGATCGCGCCCGTCGCGCCTGTGACTAGAACTCTCATGCTTCCCGCCTTCCTATGACCCTATTCGAGCGTCGAGAAGGTTCCCGTTTCCGCGGAGACTCGCGCGATGCCCTCGCGCCGGGCCTCCTCGACGACCGCCTTGGCCACCGCTGGCGCGACGTCGCGATCGAATACCGAGGGGATGATGTAGTCCTCCGAGAGGTCCTCGTCCGCGACCACCTCGGCGATCCCCTTCGCGGCGGCGAGCTTCATCGGCTCGGTGATCCGGGCCGCTCCTGCGTCCAGCGCACCGCGGAAGACGCCCGGGAAGCAGAGGACGTTGTTGATCTGGTTGGGGTAGTCCGAGCGCCCCGTGGCCATGATGCGCACGTGCGGCTCGGCGTCCTCGGGCATGACCTCAGGCGTCGGGTTCGACATCGCGAAGGCGATCGGGTCGGTGGCCATGCGCTCGAGCGATGAAGATTCGAGGATCCCGGGCCCCGAAAGCCCGACGAAGACGTCGCAGCCGTCGATCACCTCGTTCGGCCCCCCGCTGAGCTTGTCGGGGTTCGAGTTCTCGGCGTACCACCGCTTGATCTCCGACAGGCTGCCGTCCTGATAGTCCGCGCGTTCGGTCGAAAGCGCGCCGGCCCGATCGCAGCCGATGACGTGCTCGACTCCCGAGGCCAGCATCATCTTGGTCACCGCGATGCCCGCGGCGCCAAGGCCGACGACGAGGATTCTCAGGCTCTCGATCGGCTTGCCCACGATCTTAAGCGCGTTGAAGAGCGCCGCCATGGTCACTACGGCGGTACCGTGCTGATCGTCGTGAAAGACGGGGATGTCGAGCTCGTCCTTCAGAGCCTCTTCGATGTAGAAGCACCGCGGAGCCGAAATGTCCTCGAGGTTGATTCCGCCGAAGGTTGGAGCCATCAGCTTCACGCACTCGATGATCCGATCGGGGTCGTTCGTATCGAGGCAGATCGGGAACGCGTCGACGTCCGCGAACTCCTTGAAGAGCATCGCCTTGCCTTCCATGACGGGCATCGCCGCCTCGGGACCGATATCGCCGAGGCCGAGCACCGCGGAGCCGTCTGAGACGACCGCAACGGTGTTCTTCTTGATCGTGAAGTCGAACGCCTTCTGGCGGTCGGCCGCGATCTCCTGACAGACCCTTGCCACGCCCGGGGTGTAGGCCATGGAGAGGTCATCCCGGGTCTTCAGGGGGTACTTGTTGTGCTGCTCGATCTTGCCGCCGCGATGCATCGCCATCGTGCGATCGACGTATTCCAGGACACGCGCACCCCGTGTCGAGCCGATCGCGCGCAGGATCGCCTCCCAGTGCTCCTGATTGCGCGCGTCGATCGTGAACTCGCGGACCCGCTTGCCTTCGGCGCCCGCGCCGGGCACCAGGTCGACGGACTGGAGCGCGCCACCGGTCTCGGCGATCGAAGCCGTGAGCTTTCCGAGCGGCTCCTGGCGAGCGTCGAGCTCGACGCGCACGGACACAGAGAACTGAGCGGAAACTGAAGCGGAGGCCACGAGGCGGAAATATATGGTGGGTCGGAATGGCCGAGCCCAAGACAACCGTGCTCTACGACGAAGACTGCGGCTTCTGCAAATGGAGCCTCTCGAAGATCCTCCGCTGGGACCGCAGAAACGAGCTGCTGTCGGTAGCTATTCAAAGCGAGGAGGGCCAGCGCCTGCTGGAGTCGGTGCCCGAGGACCGAAGGCTCGACTCGTGGCACCTGGTCGAGCCGTCGGGAACCGTGCGCTCGGCTGGCGACGCCGCGGCGCCGTTGTTCGATGTGCTCCCTGCCGGAAAGCCGCTGGCCGCGGCGGCACGCACGTTCCCGGGCGCCACCGAGCGCGCATACCGTGCAGTCGCGAATAACCGCAGCCGCCTCGGTCAATTGATCCGCTCGTAGGATCGGAGCGTGCCAGCCACACCCAAGCCTGTCGACGGAGAGTTGTTCCTGATCGACGGCAACTCGCTCGCTTACCGCGCCTTCTTTGCTCTTCCCGAGTCGATCGCGACAGCCGACGGCCGGCCGACGAACGCGATCTACGGGTTCGCGTCGATGATGGCCAAGCTCTTGATCGACTACGCGCCGGGGTCCGTGATTGTGGCCTGGGACCGCGGCATGTCCGGGCGCGACCAGGAGTACTCCGAGTACAAGGCTGGACGCAAGTCACGGCCGGATCTCTTGCGTGAGCAGTGGCCCCACCTGGCGCCGCTGGCCGAGGCTTTCGGCTTTGCGAACGTAGAGGTCGAGGGGTATGAGGCAGACGACGTGATCGCCACGCTAGCGACGCAGGCGAAGGAGCGCAAGCGACCGGTGATGATCGTCTCCGGCGACCGCGATGTCTACCAGCTCGTCGGTGACGGTACGCGAGTCATGACCACGTCGCGAGGGGTGACCGATACGAAGGTCTACGACGCCGACGGCGTCGTCGAGCGCTATGGGGTGTCCCCGGAGTTGGTTCCCGATCTGATCGGACTCAAGGGCGACACCTCGGACAACATCCCGGGCGTTCCCGGCATCGGCGACAAGACGGCCGCGCAGTTGCTCCAGCGGTTCGGCTCGCTCGAGGCGGTGCTCGACTCGGTCGACGAGATCTCGGGCGCGAAGCGAAAGGAGAACCTGACCAACCACGCGGACGACGCGCGCATCTCGAAGCAGCTCGCGACCATGAAGCTTGAGGTGGACGTGCCAGACGGCCTGCTCGACCGGCCGGACTCGGCACCCGACCTCTCGAGGCTCCGCGACTTTGCGGCGGAGTTCGAGCTCCGCGCGGTGATCCAGCGGCTCGAGGAGGAGTACAAGGGCCCGGTTCCCAGCCGAGCTGTGGACGAGACGATCGAGCTCGAAGCCGCAGAGGGGTCGCCGGCCGACCTGGCCGAGGGACCCGCTGCCGTCGCGATCAGAGGCGGGCTTTTCGCCGCGACCGACGGCGGGAAGGTCGTCACGGGCGATGCGGCCGATCTCGCCGCGCTGGGCCAAGACCTCGCCGGCAGGCCTCTCGTCGCACACGACGTCAAAGGCCTTGGCGGAGGGCGCCACGGGCTCCTCGCCCAAGCTCCGGGCACGGAGATCGATCACGACACGATGATCGGGGCGTATCTGGTCGATCCTGCTCGCCGCACATACGTACTGGAGGAACTCGCCGCAGACGCGGGCATCGCCGTCCGGTCCGGCGCCGAGCCGGAACCCGCTGCCGACGACGCCCAGCTGGCGCTGGGCGAGGACCCGGAGGCGACCGGCGATCCAGCCGTGGACGCTCGCCTGGCCTGGGAGCTCGCCGAGCGCCAGCGTGCACAGCTCGTGGAGTTCGGGCTCGAGCGCGTGATGCAAGAGGTTGAGCTGCCGCTCGTCGAGGTCCTGGTCGCGATGGAGCGCGAGGGACTAGGCCTGGACACAAAGCGCCTCGCTGCGATCGGAGAAGGGATGGAGGCCCGGATTTCAGAGCTCGAGGCCGAGATCTACGAAGCGGCTGGCCACGAGTTCACGATCGGCTCGCCATCGCAGCTCGGTGAGGTTCTGTTCGTCGAGCTGGGGCTGACTCGAAAGCGCCGTGGCAAGACGGGTTACTCCACCGACGCCCGCGTGCTCTCCCAGATCCGCGATGAGAACCCGATCGTCCCGGCGGTCGAGCAGTGGCGCGAGCTGACGAAGCTGAAAAACACCTACTTGGACTCGCTGCCGGACCTGATCGACCCCGAGACCGGGCGGATCCACACCACCTTCAACCAGGTGACCGCTGCGACGGGGCGCCTCTCGTCGACCAACCCCAACCTGCAGAACATCCCGATCCGCTCAGAGGTCGGGCGGCCCGTCCGCGCTTGCTTCGTCGCCGACCAAGGCAACCTGCTGCTCTCGTGCGACTACAACCAGGTCGAGCTCAGAGTCCTCGCCCACGTCGCAGGTGAGGACGTTCTGCGCGAGATCTTCGCTTCGGGTGAGGACATCCATTCGGCCACGGCGGCCGGGATCATCGGAGCGGATCCCGACGCGATCACCCCGGCCGAGCGCTCCAAGGCGAAGATGGTGAACTACGGTATCGCCTATGGCCTAACCGACTTCGGGCTCGCCGACCGGCTTGGCATTTCGCGGATGGAGGCCGGCGAATACATCCAGCGCTACTTCGAGCGCTTCCCCGCGGTCAGGCAGTTCATCGATGAAACCATCCAGACGGCGACGGACGAGGGATTTGTGACCACCCTCTTGGGAAGGCGCCGCCGGATCCCTGAGCTTCGCTCCAATCAGCGCCAGCGCCGAGGGCTCGGCGAGCGGCTAGCGGTGAACACGGTGATCCAAGGCACAGCCGCGGACATCATCAAGCTCGCGATGGTGCGCTGCCACCGCGCCCTGGCCGACGAAGGCTTCGAGACCCGGCTGATCCTCCAGATTCACGACGAGCTGCTCTTCGAGGGCCCGGAGGCCGAGATGGAGGCCGCGGAGGCGATCGTCGTGCGCGAGATGCGCGACGCCTTCGAGCTCGACCCGCCCCTCGAGGTGAACGCGGGCGCCGGACCTGACTGGCTGACCGTCAAGTAGCAGGCGTTCGCAGCCTTCGACACCGAGCCCGACTCATCCTCACGCGCTTCATAGGATAAATCGGGTGGATCGCGGTTTAGCTGTAGCCCTGATGGCGCTCACCGGCGGCCTCATCGCCATGCAGCCGGCGGTGAACTCGGGCCTCGGCAAGGCGACGGGCAACATCGCGGCAGCGCTCGTCTCGTTCATCGTCGGAACGCTGCTCCTGGCCGTGATCGTCACGCTGGCCGGACAGACGGGTGGTGTCGGAGAGGTATCAGGCGTTCCCTGGTACCTCCTGCTCGGCGGGGTGCTCGGCGCGGCTTACGTGTTTTCGGCGCTCGTCACGGTGAGCTCGATCGGGGCCGGTGGAGTCGCCGCCGCGACGATCACAGGGCAGCTGACTTTCTCGATCGTGCTCGACAGGATCGGCTTCTTGGGCCTCGAGCAGACGCCGGTTACGCCGGAGCGCATCTTGGGCGTGGCGCTACTCCTCGCCGGAACCTTCCTGATCGTGCGGTAACGCGTCGTCAGGCGGCGACCGGTTCGCGTGTCACGGCGCCGAGTCGTGCGTGCTCGGCGGCAAACCGTGGATGAGCGATCTCGAGGTAATGGCCGAAGGACCAGTCCACGAATCGCTTGCAGCCGGCCGCGGCGATCACCGCGCGCTGCGCGCGTGGAGGTAGCCGCGGGACGGTGCGCTGGGCACGAAGCATCCAGTTGAACTTCCACTCGTGCGAGTCGTTGAAGGCGGCGTAGTCAGAGAGGGCGGCCTCGCGCGTCTTTCGCCCCTCGACTACGGCTCGCAGCTCCTCGCCGGCTGCGATCCCGAAGTAGAAGGCCGTGCGAATCCCCTCGGCGGTTAGCGGCAGGCAGTGGCCGGCCGAGTCGCCGCAGAAGAAGACGCCGTCGTCAGTTCCGCGACGGAGCTTGTGCGGGATCCAGTTGCCCTGGTAGCGCACAGCATCGCGCTCGAGGTCATCCGCGAGCAGCACGGTCGTGTCCTTGACGTGAAAGCGCGGGTCGAAGGAGCCGACCCCGATTCTCGTCTCAGGGCCCGCCGGGAACGACCAGCCGTAGCCCGCGGGCACGTAACGGCGATCCACCCAGATCTCGAGCTCCTCTCCCGGCCCGGGCGGATGCACTTCGAGCCCGCGCGAGAGCGGCGCATCGGGCGGTTGGTAGCTCGCCGACCCCAAGACCCGGCGCCACCCCAGCGCGTCGACCACCAACGGCGCCGAAACCTCGCCTCGATCAGTCCTGACCGTGATCAAACGCTCAACACCACCCCCGATAGAGGGGGACGTCGGACGTTTGGCCTCTGAGGCTGGGGCGCGGCCTTCGACCTTCGCGGTTTCAAAATCGGCCTCGCAGCCCTCGAACAGGATCTGGCAGAGCTCGGGGTAGTCGAAAGTCGAGAAGGTCCACGGCAGGGCGTAGCGGGAGGTGCCCCTGGGGGTGTGCACCACGAGCGTGCCGAACTCCTGGCGAGCCGAGCCGATGAGGCCCATCGCCTGAAGCCAGGCGGTGGGGATGCCGCAAGCGGACGTCTGGCGCTCGCCGATGTCGTAGCGGTCGAGCATAAGAACCCGCGCTCCCGACCCCGTGAGCTGGCGCGCCGCCGCCAACCCGGCGAAGCTGGCGCCGCAGACGATGACGTCGAAGTCGCCGGAAAGTGGGGTGCGGTCGGCGCCGCGCTTGGTCGAGCGGGTGGGCACAGGGTGAGATTACCGCCGTAAGTCGCTCATTTTCCGCATGGACGGCCAGGGCACCGTTGTAAGCTCGAAAGCCGTGTCCACGCCTGAGACCGTGATCGACCCTGCCGTAGAGGTCCCCTCCTCGAACGGCGCTCCCGACCTCATGATCGAGGTCGACGGCAAGCTGGTCCCCAACTACGCGGCGACGATCAAGCCCTTCGAGGAAGGCGACGTGGTCAACGGCGAGGTCGTCCGTATCGACAAGGACGAGGTCCTGGTCGATATTGGCTACAAGTCCGAGGGCGTCATCCCGGCTCACGAGCTGTCGATTCGCCGCTCTGTCGATCCCTCCGACGAGGTCGACCTGGGCGAGATCGTCGACGCTCTCGTCCTCACCAAAGAGGACCAAGAAGGCCGCCTGATCCTCTCCAAGAAGCGCGCTCGCTTCGAGAAGGCATGGCGACGGATTGAGGCCGCGGCCGAGACCGGCGAGCCGGTCGAGGGCTCGGTGATCGAGGTCGTCAAGGGTGGCCTGATCCTCGATCTCGGCGTTCGGGGCTTCCTGCCCGCGTCGCTCGTCGACATCCGCCGCGTCCACAACCTCGAGGAGTTCCGCGACCAGACTCTCGAGTGCAAGGTGATCGAGCTCAACCGGTCGCGCAACAACGTCGTGCTCTCGCGTCGTGCCGTCCTGGAAGAGGAGCGAAAGGAAGTCCGCGAGCAGATCCTGGAGCGGCTCCAGCCGGGCCAGATCGTCGAGGGAAAGATCTCGAACATCGTCGACTTCGGTGCCTTCGTCGACCTCGAGGGAATCGATGGCCTCATCCACATCTCCGAGCTTTCGTGGAGTCACGTAAATCACCCCGGTGAGGTGCTCGAGATCGGCCAAGACGTGCGCGTCAAGGTGCTCGACATCGACCGCGACCGTCAGCGCATATCGCTGGGCCTCAAGCAAACGCAGGAGGATCCGTGGCAGAAGGTCCTCAACGAGTACCGCCAGGGTGACGTGCTCGAAGGCAAGGTCACGAAGGTCGTCGCCTTCGGCGCCTTCATCGAGATCGTTCCCGGGGTCGAGGGCCTGGTCCACATCTCCGAGCTGGCCGAGCATCACGTCGAGGCGCCCTCAGAAGTCGTCAGTCCCGGCGAGGAGAAGTGGGTGCGCATCCTCGAGATCGACGAGGAGCGTCGACGGATCTCGCTTTCGATCAAGCGGGCCGAGACGCAAAATAACGCCTTCTCAGACCTGATCCCGGATGACCTGAAGCAGCAGGTCCAGGCCGCGAGCGGCGAACCGCCGGCCGAGACCTCATCGGTCGAGGGAGCCGAGCCAGATGGCGGGGCGGCCGAGCCCGTGACCGAGGCCGCTACGGAGGCTCCCGCGGATGAGGTTCCAGACCTGGGGCTCTCCGAGGACGTGTTCGCGGACGCGCCGGTTGAGCCGGCCGCTGACGAAGAGCCTCCAGCCGACTCAGACGACTCAGACGAAAGCTGAGCAAGGCGCCTTGGCGGCGCCCCGGCCGGCGTTCATCGGCCTGACCGGAGCGATCGGCTCGGGCAAGTCAGAAGCGCTGAGCGCGCTCCAGCGACTGGGCGCAGCGACGCTCTCGACGGACGAGGCCGCCCACGAGGCTCTCGGTGACCCGGATGTCTTAAGACAGCTCGTCGCGCGCTGGGGGGCGAAAATCGAGCGCGACGGAGCGGTTGACCGCGACCGAGTGGGCGAGATCGTCTTCGCCGATCCGGACGAATTGCGCTGGCTCGAGTCGCTCACCCACCCGAAGGTGGCTCAAAAGGTCGCCGAGTGGCGCAAAAGCCTCGACGGGGGCGTCGAGCTGGCGGTTGTCGAGGTCCCCCTCCTGTTTGAGGCGGGCATGGAAGACTACTTCGACGGGGTGCTGGCCGTTGTCGCCGGGAAGCGCCGAGAGGCTTGGCTCGCGGCGCGAGGAGACGCCGGGGTCGAGGGCCGGGCGGGGCGCCAGCTGACCGAGCAGGAGAAGGCGGATCGCGCAACCTGGGTTCTCTTAAACGACGGAACGCTCGAGGACCTCGAGGCGAAGCTCGAGTCGATGTGGCCACAACTTCTCGGCGAAGCTGAGGCGAGTTGACCGCAACTCGCCGCGGGCGGTTTCTCCGCTTCTTGGTAATCCTCGCCGTGCTCGGCGGAGGCGTTGCCTTTGCCCTCACGCGGATCGACTTCGATGAGACGATCCGCGAAGTCACCCTGCCGCTCCGCCACGACGACATCATCCGCCAGCAGGCCGAGCGCTTCGACATCGACGCGGCGCTGATTGCTGCGGTCATCAACCAGGAGTCAGGATTCGTAGATCAGACGTCGAGCGCGGGCGCGCGCGGCCTGATGCAAATCACCCCCGAGACGGCCGAGACGATCGAAACGCTGTCGGGGGGTGAGACCTTTGTCTTCGAGGACCTCGCCAACCCCGACTTGAACATCCGCTACGGGACCTTCTACCTCGACAATCTCCTCGAGCGTTTCGGCGGCAATGAGGTAGCCGCCCTCGCGGCCTACAACGCGGGACCCGGAAACGCCGAGGCGTGGGGAGGAGCGGAGCTCGAGGTCGACGACATCGAGTTCCCCGAAACGGGTGAGTACGTCAGTTCCGTGCTCAAGGACCGCACGCAGTACGCCGACTCCTATAAGGATGAACTCGGTCTGGAATGACGACGGGCGGTTTTCCCGTGCTCTGAGCGGCATCGCCGCGATGCTGGTCGCCTCGTGTCTTTTGTTGCTTTTTTCGGATGCCGCGACCGACGCTGAAGCGGCACGCAAGAAGAGCAACATCGTGGCCTGCTCTAAGTCGGCCGAACCGTCGATCTACAAGACGCGCGTCGTCAAGTCCACCCGCAAGTGTCAAACGTCCGCCGAACGGCCGGTGACGTGGAAGCGCGCCAAGCGTGGCGACGTCAATGCATGCGTCAGGCGCAAGAAGCCCAGGGGCTCGACACGGGTCCTTCCGGCCGGCCGCTCGAAGTGCAAGACGAAGAAGGAACGAAAGGTTCGCTGGCAGAGCGACCCGGCCGGAGCGGTCATCGGTTGCGTAAAGACCGTCAAGCCGCGTCTCAACAGCCTTCGAATCGTTCTCGCCACCACCGATTGCTCGACCACGACGGAGCGTGTCGTTCGGTGGCGTCCGGCGAGCACCGGTGGCGGCGGTGGGAGCGGCGCGACCGGCGCGACGGGACCGGCAGGCGCGGCAGGAGCCCAAGGTCCGGCCGGTCCGGCGGGACCGGTTGGCGCCACAGGCGCGCAAGGAGTCCGGGGAGCTACCGGCACTCAAGGTGAGCAAGGCGCTCAGGGCGTACAGGGAGTGCAAGGCGTGCAGGGAGTACTAGGAGTTCAGGGCGTTCAGGGCGCCCGCGGCGCAACAGGTGCTCAAGGGGCACCTGGCTCAACAGGAGCAGACGGGGCTTCGGGCGCGACAGGAGCCCAGGGCCCCTCAGGGCCCCAGGGCGCGACGGGTACTCAGGGTGTACAAGGCGTTCAGGGGGTGCAGGGCGTCCAGGGCGTGCAAGGAACCCAGGGCGTCCGTGGCGCCACCGGCGCTGACGGCGCCAGGGGTGCAGCTGGTGCAAATGGCGCCGACGGCGCAACGGGAGCCGCAGGCGCGGCCGGAGCCACAGGTGCTGATGGTGCTCAGGGTGTCACTGGCGCTGACGGCGCAACCGGCGCAACCGGACTTCAGGGCCCCGCTGGTCCAGTGGGCGCTACCGGTGCGCAAGGCGCACGAGGAGCCACTGGCGACCAAGGCGTTCAAGGCATCCAGGGCGTCCAGGGAGACCAAGGTGATCGCGGCGCAACCGGCACACAGGGCGCTCGCGGCGCAACCGGTGTACAAGGCGGTCAGGGAGCGCAGGGCGTCCAGGGCGTTCAAGGCGTTCAAGGCGTTCAAGGCTCGCAAGGCGCTCGCGGCGCGACCGGCGCCGCAGGCGCAGACGGAGCTTCAGGAGCGACCGGGGCCGACGGAGCGCAGGGCGCCACCGGCGCTGACGGCGCTACTGGGGCCGATGGTGCCACCGGCGCAACCGGACTTCAGGGCCCCGCTGGACCGATCGGCGCTACCGGCGCTGACGGCGCTCGCGGCGCAACCGGCGCTCAGGGTCAGCAAGGAATCCAGGGCGCTCAAGGCACGACCGGCACCCAGGGTGATCGCGGCGCAACCGGCGCTCAGGGCTCGCAAGGCGCTCAAGGCGTACAAGGGATTCAAGGCGTACAAGGGATTCAGGGCAGTCGCGGCGCGACCGGTGTCGCAGGTGCAGACGGTGCTTCGGGCGCCACCGGCGCCGATGGCGCCGACGGAGCGCGAGGCGCTACCGGCGCTAACGGCGCCTCGGGCGCAACCGGACTTCAAGGCCCCGCTGGGCCCGTAGGCGCTACCGGCGTCGAAGGCGCTCAGGGTGCCACCGGTGCTCAGGGGCAGCAGGGCATACAGGGCGACCAGGGTGCGACCGGTGCCCAGGGCGATCGCGGCGCTACCGGTGCCCAGGGCTCGCAGGGCGACCAAGGCGTCCAGGGCATTCAGGGCGTTCAAGGGATCCAGGGCAGTCGCGGCGCCACGGGAGCACAAGGTCCGGCCGGCCCGGCCGGCCCCCCAGGCGGCGGCGGTGGTGGCAGCGGTGCCACCGGTGCGACGGGTGCAACGGGCGCCGACGGCGCTCAGGGTGCCACCGGCCCCCAGGGTGTGCAAGGCGTCCAAGGCGTGCAAGGCATCCGGGGCGCGCGCGGCGCAACTGGCACCCCAGGCGACGACGGAGTTGCGGGCGCTACTGGCGCCCACGGGGTACAGGGCGCCACCGGCGCGGACGGCGCCACGGGAGCTCAGGGCGCCGCAGGAGCCGACGGCGCGGATGGAGCAACGGGTGCTGCCGGCGACCGGGGCGCGACCGGAGCTGACGGAGAAACTGGCGCAACTGGCGCCCAAGGCCCGGCCGGCCCCGCCGGTGCGACGGGAGCCGATGGCGCTCGCGGCGCCACCGGCGCGCAGGGCCAGCAAGGCGTGCAAGGCCAGCAAGGCGTGCAAGGAATTCAAGGCTCTCAGGGCGTGCGCGGCGCGACCGGAGCCCAAGGGCCCGCTGGGCCGGCGGGCGCGACCGGTGACGAGGGCGCAACCGGCGCAACGGGCACCGACGGCGCCACGGGAGCTCAGGGCGCCGCAGGAGCCGACGGCGCGGATGGAGCAACGGGTGCTGCCGGCGACCGGGGCGCGACCGGAGCTGACGGAGAAACTGGCGCAACTGGCGCCCAAGGCCCGGCCGGCCCCGCCGGTGCGACGGGAGCCGATGGCGCTCGCGGCGCCACCGGCGCGCAGGGCCAGCAAGGCGTGCAAGGCCAGCAAGGCGTGCAAGGAATTCAAGGCTCTCAGGGCGTGCGCGGCGCGACCGGAGCCCAAGGGCCCGCTGGGCCGGCGGGCGCGACCGGTGACGAGGGCGCAACCGGCGCAACGGGCACCGACGGCGCCACGGGAGCTCAGGGCGCCGCAGGAGCCGACGGCGCGGACGGCGCCACGGGAGCTCAGGGCGCCGCAGGAGCCGACGGCGCGGATGGAGCAACGGGTGCTGCCGGCGACCGGGGCGCGACCGGAGCTGACGGAGAAACTGGCGCAACTGGCGCCCAAGGCCCGGCCGGTCCCGCCGGTGCGACGGGAGCCGATGGCGCTCGCGGCGCCACCGGCGCCCAAGGCGTTCAAGGCTCGCAGGGCGTGCAAGGCGCTCAAGGCAATCGCGGTGCAACGGGTGCGGTCGGAGCCGATGGAGCTGACGGAGCCACGGGAGCGACTGGCGCCCAGGGCCCTGCCGGCCCGATGGGTGCGACTGGAATTCAAGGCGCCCGCGGCGCCACGGGCGCCCAGGGAGCGCAAGGTAGCCAAGGCGCTCAAGGCAACCAAGGTTCGCAGGGCAATCAAGGTTCGCAGGGCGCTCAGGGTGTGCGTGGAGCAACGGGTCCCGCCGGTCCTCAGGGGGTGCGAGGGGCGACCGGAACTCGCGGAGCGACCGGCGCCCAGGGACCCGCTGGTGCTGCCGCTGGTGGCCAGGTCCTACTGAGCACCGGCCCCGAGGACGTCTTGAACGCGAACAGGTACGTCGGCGTCTCCGGTGTGAGCGACACCGAAGCGCGAGTCGCTCAGGTCATGGCCACCGGTGGGACGTTTACGAGCTTCTACTGCTTCCAGTCCGTGACGGCCACCGCCAACCGCATCTACCGCCTCAGGATCAACGGGGCCAACTCCACGCTGACCTGCACCGTTCCCAACGGTCAGACATCGGGATCAACGACGGGCGCGAGCGTTGCGTTCACCGCCGGCCAGCGCATCGACATCCTCATTCCAGCCGCTACCGACTCCTCCGCTTACGGAACCTTCGCGCTTGGCGTTGGACCCTAGAACGCAAATCCAGATAGAGCCGCCGTCCGCAACCCTTCTCAAGAAGGCGTAGGAATCGCTACCGAGACGTCGAAAGGGCCCGCGTGAACACACAACTCTCTCCGCCCATGCGTGCCGCTATCGCCGCCGCTCTCGCCTTGATTGCAGGCGTGCTCGTATGGCTCCTCGTCATCCGTGACGACGACTCCGACGACGCGGGGGCGTCCACCGCCGACCTTAGCGCCGGCGCGGGCCCTGTCGAGGCAACCGAGGCGGACCTGACCGAGCTGGGCCAAAGGCTCGACTTTCCCGTCTACTGGGCTGGGGACCAAGGCGAAGCCGGCCTGGAGCTGACCCGGACGACGGACGACAGCGTCTTCGTTCGCTACTTGGACGAAAGCTCCGACCTCGGCAGCGAAGAGCCGGACTTCTTGACCATCGGCACGTACCCGCTGAAGGATGCGTTCGGGCTGCTTGAGGAAGCGGCCGAAGATCGCGGTGCGATAGTCGAAGAAGCTCCCAACGACGGACTCGTGGTAACCAACGAGGAGTCACCGACCAGCGTTTACATCGCGTTCCCGGACGAGGACTTCCAGATCGAGGTGTACGACCCCGACCCGGACCGTGCGCTGGATCTCGCCGTATCGGGGCAGGTCGAGCCGGTCGACTGAGTGATCCGAGCGCGGCCATGCCCGTGAAGGGATAGGTACGCGCATGGACCTTCTGGTCAGCTGGCTCCTTTTCCCGTTCGTCCTCGTCGCTCTTTGGCTGGGAGTTGGTCTTCTCGTCGAGGCGTTGTCCGGAATTCGCCTTCCCGGCTCGCTGCTCGTCGGCGTGGGGCTCGCCGGAGCCATCGTCCTGGGTCAGTTCCTCACGCTCGCCGATGCAACAGCGGAGCTCGCGACGCCCGTGATCGTCGCTTGCGCCGTTGCCGGCTTGGGCCTTGCGCTCACTTCCGGCAGGGCCATCCGGCCACCCGTGGCGCTTTCCGTCGCGCTCGCAGCGGTCTTCGCCGTCTACGCGGCACCGATCGTCGCATCGGGCGATCCGACGCTGGCCGGCTTCATCAAGCTCGACGACACGGCGACTTGGCTCACGTTCACCGACCACATCATGGAGCTCGGGCGCGACCTCTCCGGTCTCGGCGGGTCTACCTATCAGCGCACCTTGGAGGTCAACGTGGGGGAGGGGTACCCGATCGGGGCGTTCGTCCCGTTCGGGGTCGGCGTCCAACTCTTCGGAGTCGACGCCGCTTGGCTAATTCAGCCCTACATGGCGGTCCTCGCGCTGGTCTTCGCCCTTTCGGCGTGGAGCCTGACCGGGCTCGTGGTCGCATCCCCCTGGGCGCGCGCCGCCGTCGTGGCGATCGCATCACAGCCCGCGCTCCTGTTTGGCTATTACCTGTGGGGTGGGGTGAAGGAGATCGCCGCAGCCGCGCTCATCGCGACGACCGCCGCGTTGACGCCCTTCGTATTCCGACACTCGGAAGATCCGCGCGCCCTGGCGGCGCTGGTGCTCGCAAGCGGCGGAGTGGTCGGCATCTTGAGCCCCGGAGGGCTGATCTGGATCATGCCGATTCTGCTCGGCCTGGCCGCGTTGCTCGCAACGAGGCTACGGGTCTTGACCGTGGCCGGCCGGGCCGCCGGTTTCGCCGTGGGACTGGCTCTTTGCGCCATCCCGGTCCTGATCCCAGGCGGGATCAAGCCCCCGACCTCGTCGCCGCTCTCCGACGACGAGGCAAAGGGCAACTTGATCGAGCCACTCGAGACCTTCCAGGTCGCCGGCATCTGGCCGGCCGGCGACTTTCGCCTGTCGCCCGACGACCGCCTCGTCACCGATCTCCTCGTGGCGCTGGTGCTGGCGGTGGCAGTGGCGGGTGCAGTCTGGGCTTACCAGCGCCGCGGTTGGGGAGTGCTTGCCCTGATCGGCGCAGGCACTCTCGGCTGCGCGACGCTGATCCTTATCGGCTCGCCCTGGGTGGAGGGCAAGTCGATGGCCACCGCATCGCCAATGCTCCTCCTGGTAGCGATGATCGGGGCCGTCGCCGTGGGCCACTGGATCCGGCCCGCGGCCGGAATCGCCGTCGGCGTCGTGATCGCGGGCGGCGTGATTTGGTCGAACGCTCTCGGCTACCGCGATGTCAGCCTGGCGCCTTACGAGCAGTTCACAGAGTTGGAAGAGATCGGCGACGAGATCGCAGGCGAAGGCCCCGCTCTGATGACCGAGTACTCGCCCTTCGGCGCTCGCCATTTCCTGCGCGAAGCCGAGCCAGAGTCGGTGTCCGAGCTTCGGCTGCGGACGATCCCGCTCAGGAGCGGCCGTCCTGTCGACAAGGGCCTCTCCGCCGACACGGACGACCTCGACCCCGCTGCCCTGGGGGTGTACAGGACGCTTGTACTCAGGCGCTCCCCGGCCCAGTCGAGGCCGCCGTCCCCATACGAATTGGTTTGGAGCGGGCGTTTCTACCAGGCGTGGCAGCGGCCCGAGGGCAGCGCGGCGCTCCCTGAGCGCCTGCCGCTTGGATCACGCTACAACCCGGTTTCGGTGCCACGATGCGCAGACGTCCGCGCGCTCGCTGCTAGCGGGAGCGACCTCGTAGCGGCGACCGGAGTCAGCTCTGTCGTCGTCTCGCTAGCCGACACCGACTACCCCGAGTCCTGGTCGGTGCCGGGTAGCGAGTTCGCGCCCAGGCCGACAGGATCGGGCTCCTTCACGGTAGACATCCGGCTGAACCGACCGGACGAGTACGAGTTTTGGCTCGGAGAGTCGATCCGGCCGCGGGCGGAGCTGTTCGTGGACGGCGAGGCCATTGGAACCGTCAGGCACGAGCTGAACAACTTCGGGCAATACACCGCGCTCGGCACGACCGCGCTCGACCCCGGCATCCACCAGGTGGAGCTACGCCTGTCTGGACCGGACTTGGGTCCTGGCAGTGGCGGCGTAAGCGACCCTGTCGGCCCGCTCGTTCTCAGCGGTACGGAAGCGGCTGACTCCCGGCTCGTCGAGGTCAAGGCCGCCGAGGCCGAGAGCTTGTGCGGCCGTGAATGGGATTGGATTGAAGTGGCCGGCTGATCAGGCTGCGGGTGAACGAGAAGAAAGCGGCGAGGGATCTTGCGACGTGTTCACGGCGCTCGAAGCTACTCGACAGGTTGGGCACCCCGGCGCGCCAAGCGCCGAGCGAGCTTTGAGTCCGGCGCGAGCGCGAGGGTCGCCTCGTCGCCGGTTCCGCTGACCGCGGCCCAGCCGCCGTCGAGCTCCCAGGAGCCTTCTTCTTCTGCCGCCCCTCCGAGCGACCGCTCCACGAAGCCTTCGAGCGCATCGCGCAGCTCCGCCGCCTCAGCGTCGTCGTCGCCTCGCCAGGCGATCGAGAGCGCGGTGTCCTGCCGGCAATCGTCGGTGCAATCCGCCGGAGCGCCGGAGCGCCTGAAGAACCGGTAGCTGTCTCCGCCCCAGCCGGCGGCGGCCTCGTCGGCGCCGATCTCGTCGGCGTCTTGCCGCAGGATCTCTCGTGTGAAGAACTCGCCGACCGTTCCCGAATCGGCCTCATCCCAGCCCGCGCCCGGGTCGGGCGGACGGGACACCCCCAAAGCGCCCTCGTCGTCGAGGTACTTCTCGGGATGGAGGATCTGCTCGGTGGTGGCGGGCAGGCGCTCTTCGTAGGCGAAGTCCACGAGGTCCCAGCCGCCACCGGCGGCGTCGCGGAGCGCCCCTACGAACTGCTGGCCGCCGAGGTAGGAGAAGGTGACCTGCGCGAGCGCGATTTCAGGCAGGTCGGTCTCATCGCTTTGGATCGCGCTGGACTCTGAGAAGAGGTCGGAGACTGCCAGGTGCTCGGCGGCGTACTCGTTCATGAGCGCGGTCGCCGACCCCTCGACGAGCGCGCTCTCCGCCAAGACGCTGTCGTCGCTCGAGGCTCTAGACCGCGGGAGGTCGAACGCCTGGTCCTCGAGCGCGTGATTCAGCTCGTGGGCGAGGATGAACTCGGCGAGCGCCGGGCCCGCCGGCACAGCGTCGCCGAGCAGGAACAGCTCCTTCTCCTTCGGGTCGTAGTAGGCAGCGGCACCGGCGGTCAGGTCCGTCGTCACATCCGAGAGGCTCTCGTCGGGCTCGAGCAGGCCCAGCAACTTCAGCTCCGCGTCGGAAGCGGCAATCCGCTCGGCGGCGTTTGGCTTTGACAGCTCGTCCTCGGCGAGCTTTCTGAGGGCTTTCGCGTCCGTCACCTGGGGCTTCGGAACATCGTCGAAGTCCACGCCCCGAATGGCCGCGACCCGCCGGGCGACGGCGGGGGTGCGCTCGAGGCTCAGGTCCAAGAGTTCCTCGGAGTCGAGCTCCGCGGCGGGCTGCGCATCGTCAGCGCCGCTCGACTCTGCGATCGGCACGCCTTCTGAGCCCTCGGTGCTCAAAGCGACCCCGAAGAGGACGGCGATCGTCGCCGCAAGCAGCGCGATAGTTCCCGCTAGGCCCATGCGCTCGTCCGTCATCGCAGAGGATGAAAGCAAGGGCGGCGCGCGGCCGGGCCGCCTGAGGGCGCGTCTAAGCTTGAGCGTGTGCCTGCTTTCGAGCTGAATGCCGCCTATAAGCCAACGGCGGATCAGCCGAAGGCGATCGAAGGCCTGGCGGAGGGGCTGGATAACGGAGAGAAGTTCCTCACCCTGCTGGGGGCGACCGGCACAGGCAAGACCTTCACGATGGCGGCCACGATCGAGCGGGTTCAGCGCCCGGCGCTCGTGATCGCGCACAACAAGACCCTCGCCGCGCAGCTTTGCAACGAGTTCCGCGAGTTCTTCCCCGAGAACGCGGTCGAGTACTTCGTCTCCTACTACGACTACTACCAGCCGGAGGCGTACGTGCCCGCGCAGGACCTCTACATCGAGAAGGACTCGTCGATCAACGACGAGATCGACCGCCTGCGCCACGCAGCGACCGCAGCGCTACTTGCCCGCCGGGACGTGGTGATCGTCGCCTCGGTCTCGTGCATCTACGGGATTGGCTCGCCCGAGCTCTACTCGAAGCAGATGGAGCTCTTCAAGGTAGGGGAGTGGATCAACCGCGACGAGCTGTTCTCAAAGCTCGTGCGGATGCAGTACAACCGCAACGAGACGGCGCTTACCCGCGGCACCTTCCGGGCCAAGGGCGAGCTGATGGAGATCTTCCCCGCCTACGCCGAGTCGGCCTACCGCCTCAACCTGTTCGGCGACGAGATCGAGTCGATCCACCACTTCGACCCGCTGACGGGTGAGATCCTCGACGACATCGATCACGTCGCGGTCTGGCCGGCGAGCCACTACGTGACCGAGGACGAGGCTATGGAGCGCAGCCTGATCGAGATCAAGCGCGAGCTGGCCGAGCGCCTCGAATGGTTCAACGAGCGCGGCAAGCTGCTCGAGGCGCACCGCCTCCAGCAGCGCACCGAATACGACATCGAGATGATGAAGGAGCTCGGCTTCACGTCTGGCATCGAGAACTACTCACGGATCTTCGACAACCGCCCACCCGGCTCGCCGCCTCACACGCTCATGGACTACTTTCCCGACGACTTCGTTTGCTTCGTCGACGAGTCGCACCAGACGATCCCGCAGATCTCCGGCATGGCTGAGGGTGACGCCTCGCGCAAGCGCACGCTCGTTGACCACGGCTTTCGGCTGCCATCGGCGATCGACAACCGGCCGCTCCGCTTCGACGAGTACATGAAGCGCATCAACCAGCTGGTCATGGTCTCGGCCACGCCGGGCGAGTTCGAGCAGTCTGAGGCTTCGCGCGTGGTCGAGCAGATCGTCCGGCCGACCGGCATCGTGGACCCGGACGTCGAGGTGCGCGCGACGAAGAATCAGATCGACGACCTGATGAACGAGGTCCGGCGCACCGTGGACAAGGGCGAGCGGGCGCTGGTCACGACGCTGACCAAGAAGATGTCGGAGGACCTGACCGGCTACCTCCTGGAGCATGGCTTTCGCGTCCGCTACCTCCACTCCGAGGTGGACACTCTCGAGCGCATCCAGATCATCCGCGATCTGCGCCTGGGCGAATACGACGTGCTGGTCGGGGTCAACCTCCTGCGCGAGGGTCTCGACCTGCCCGAGGTGTCGCTTGTCGCGATCCTCGATGCTGACAAGGAAGGGTTCTTGCGCGGGGAGACCAGCCTGATCCAGACGATCGGCCGGGCCGCCCGAAACCAGGAGGGCCGCGTGGTCATGTATGCCGACCGCGAAACGCAGGCCATGCGCCTCGCCCTCGCCGAGACCGATCGCCGGCGCGCGATCCAGGTCGCCTACAACAAGGAGCACGGGATCACGCCCGAGACGGTCCAGAAGGGGATCTCCGACATCTCGGAGTTCCTGTCGATGGAGTCGAAGACCTCCCCCAAGCGCCGGCGCCGGGTCCGGGTCGGCGACGAGGAGATCACCAGCCCGGACGACCTGGCCAAGCTGATCGTCGAGCTCGAGGAGGAGATGGTCGTCGCCGCCGAGGAGCTCCGCTTCGAGGAGGCCGCCAGAATCCGTGACGAGCTCAAGGAGCTGCAGGCGGGACCTCGAGGCGCTTCAGGCGTAGCGGTGAACCCCATCGAGGCAGTCAAAGAGCGGTTGGCCGCCCGAGGCTCGGGCAAGCCCGAGGACCTGTGGCGCTTGTTCAGAGATCACGAGGGCCGCCCGATCACCAAGTGGCGCCACTACTTTCCGGCATACGAGCGGCATTTCGCGCGCTTTGTGGGTAGGCCGATCACCTTCATCGAGATTGGCGTCGGCAAGGGCGGGTCCGTCGAGCTGTGGAAGAAGTACTTCGGGCCCAATGCGACGATCGTCGGCCTCGACATCCGCGAAGAGACGAAAGAGTTCGAAGGCGACCACGCGAAGATCAGGATCGGCGATCAATCCGACCCTGCCTTCCTCGCCCGCGTGATCGAGGAATTCGGCACGCCTGACGTCGTCTTGGACGACGGCTCTCACGAGATGGACCACGTCTGGCAGACCTTCGAGTACCTCTTCCCCCGGACCGCGCCGGACGGGGTCTACGTCGTCGAGGACATGCACACGAGTTACTGGCCCGACTTCGGCGGCGGGCTCCGCCGCGAGGGCACGTTTATCGAGCGCGCGAAGGCGATGATCGACGAGCTCAACGCCCATCACGTCCTTGACGAGGCGCTCCCGCCGACCGACCTCACAGCCTCGACCGCATCGATCACCTTCTACGACAGCATCGTCGCCTTCGAGCGAGAAACGCTCGAGCCACCGAAGCGCGTGAAAACCGTGAAGATCCAGAGGCGCCGCCAACGGCGCCGACAGGCGCGGGCGGCAAGCTAGCTACGTCATCCGCGGCTCGGGCTCGGGCTGTGGCGGCGGCGGTATCCCTTCGGCGCTGAGCAAGGCCGGGACCTCCCGCCCGGTCGCCGGCTCGACGCCTTGCTCCGACTGGATCGGCTTCACCCAGAGCTCGTCGATCAGGATCACGACAGCCGAGAGGATCGGCACCGAAACGAACAGGCCGATGAAGCCGAAGAGCTGGCCGACCAGGATGACGCCGATTGCGATCAGGGCGGGGTGGAGCTTTACCCGCTGCGCCATCACGAGCGGGATGATCACGTTGCCCTCGATCTGCTGGACGATGATGTAGACGACCAAGGCCAACAAAGCCGTCGTCGGCGAGTCAGCGAGGGCGAAGAGGACGACCGGCACGGCGCCGATCACGGCGCCGAAGTAGGGGATCACGACCAATAGGGCCGAAAAGACCGCGAAGAAGATCGCGAAGTCGAGCCCGATCAGCATCAAGCCCAGGTAGAGCAGGATGCCCGTGACGAGCATGTCGACCAGCACCCCTTGCAGCCACCCGACCCAAGCCGTCCTCAGTCGAAGCGTGAGCTCGTTCGCCGCGTCGCGCCGCGCGGGCGGGACCAGGGACAGCATCCCGCTCACCAACGGCTTCGGGTTCACCGCGATGTAGTACGCGGTGAGGAGCATGAAGATGAGCGCGCCGAGGATGCCGACGACGCTGAGGCCGATCTGCGCGAGCGGGCCGATCAGGCTGCCCGGATCCTCGGTGTAGCGCTGGAGAAACTCCTGGACGTTGTCGCCGACTTCAGCGGGAGATATGCCGAACGCGTCGGCGACCTGACCCTCCAGGTCCTGGAGCGTTCCCGGGACCGAGTCGACGAACTCCGTCGTCTGGTCGACGAACGGTGGGATCACCAAGGCGATGCTCGCGGCGATGACCAGGAGTCCGCCGAGGAGGGCGGCGAGGGCTCCGAGAAACCGCGGGACGCCGCGGGCTTCGAGCTTGTCCGCTGCGAGAGCGAGCGGAAGCGCGATGATGACCGTGATCAGGATGGCGACGAGGAGGGTCAGGAGCTCGCGGAAGAGCAGCCCCAGGACCAGCAGCCCGGCTGCCAGCAACACGGCCCGGTAGAGCGGGTTGATCTCCCTCGGCGTGGGCATCCCCCTATTTCATACCCGGAAACGGCTTTAAGTAAGTAGGCGATCGACGAGCGTGGTGAATAGGGTGCCGCCGCATGTCGGCGCTCTCCGATCTATCGGCCGCTCTCCTTCCTCCCGAGGCGGGAGGCCCCAACCCGCATCGGGTCGCGGCCTCGGCGCGAATCCTTCTCGACGGCATGCCGGTTCGCCAGCGATTTGGTGTGGCCACCGGCCTTGCGGCGCTCGAGGCGGGCGCCTTCGCCTCTTCAGGCAAGACGCTCGGCGGTCTCGAGAGCGAGCGGCGCGCCCGTTTCATCGAGCGCATCGCCCGATCCGGACCGCTTGGCTCCGCCGCGATCGACGCCCTGAAGACGCTAATCCTGATGGCCGCTGGGGGCGACGAGTTCGCGCCGGAGATCCGGACGACGGGATCGCTGCACCCGCCCTCGCGTCCCGATCCGCCGCTTCGCCTCCGCGATCCGGGCGACGTCGAGACCGCGAGAGCTTCGACGCGATCGTCGTCGGCTCCGGCGCGGGCGGCGCCTTCGCCGCGCTCGAGCTGGCGCGGGCGGGCATGGAGGTGCTGATCGTCGAGGAGGGCGAGCGCTGGACCTCGGGGCGCATCCGCGCCACACATCCGCTCGAGCGCTTCGCGAAGCTCTATCGCGAGGCAGGAACGACGGTCACGCTCGGGTTTCCGCCGATCGCGCTGCCGATCGGCCGCGCGGTTGGTGGCACCACCGTCGTCAACTCGGGCACTTGCTACCGGCCGCCGCAAGCCGGTGGTCGACGTCTGGCGCGGCGCCGGGCTTGAGCTCGCCGGGGATGGCTTCGACGAGCGCCTCGTCAGACGTCGAAGAGATGATCGGAGTCGCGCCGGTTCCGATGGAAGTGATGGGCCGAAACGGCGAGCTGGCGCTGGCCGGCGCGTCGGCGCTCGGCTGGGCGAACGGGCCACTCCGCCGCAACGCTCCGGGTTGCCGCGGCGCCTGCCAGTGCGCGATCGGCTGCCCGAACAACGCAAAGGCGGGAGTTCACCTGAACGCGCTGCCCGCCGCGTGCGAGCTTGGCGCAGCCGATCGCTACCCGTCTCAGGGTCGAGCGCGTGCTCACGGAGGACGGGCGTGCTTCGGGCGTCCGCGCCAACCGTCCCGACGGCCGGGCCGCTGGAGCTTCGGGCGCCGCGCGTGATCGTCGCGGGCGGCGCGCTCGAGACGCCGACGCTCTTGCGCCGCAGCAACCTGGGTGCGCCACCCGCGTGCTGGGCCGTGGCCTCTCGATCCACCCGGCGATCGGCGCCTCGGCGCGCTTTTCAGAGCCCGTTGTGGCCTGGCACGGAGTGCTCCAGAGTGCGGGAGTCGAGGAGCTCCACAAGACGCGCGGGATCCTGATCGAGGCGACATCGACGCCGCCCGGCATGGGCTCGATGCTGACGCCTGGCTTCGGCGCCGACCTCGTCGAGCGGGTGAAGGACGCGGACCACGTCGCGGCGATCGGCGCGATGATCGCCGACGCACCGTCCGGCAGGGTCTTCGGAAAGCGACTCGCCGATCGTGGGTTACCGTCTAGCCCGCCACGACGGCCGCCGCCTGATCGAGGCGCTTGACGCGATGGCGCGGATCATGCTCGCGGCCGGGGCGGAGGAGGTCGAGCTGGGCTCGGGCACCAAGCCGGTGCGCTCGACGGCGGAGATCGCACCCGCGCTTGCCGGCCTGAAACCCAAGAGCATGCATCTCGCGGCCTTTCATCCGACGGGCACCGCGGCGGCGGGTGGCGATCCCGCGCGCCACCCCGTCGGCCCCTCGGGCGCGCTCCGGGGCATCGAAGGCGTCTGGGTAGCCGACGGCTCGATCCTGCCGGGCTGCCCCGGCGTGAATCCCCAAGTTTCAATCATGGCCCTGAGCGGGGCCGTCGGCCGGTCTGTCGCTGTAGCCTCCTGAGCATGGATGCAGCCAAGTTGGTGGAAGATGTGTCGGCGCGAGTCCGGGCGGCGCTCGACGAGGCCGAGGACAAGGCGCGCGAGATAGTCGCGAGCGCCGAGCAGCGTGCGTCTGAGCTGATCGCGAACGCGGAGTCCGACGCGCAGAAGATCCGCGACCAAGGCCGAGTCGGAAGCGAACGAGCGCCTGGGCAAGGTGCGGGAGGCGCTGGCGACCCTCGAGGGATCGTTCGGTGGCTCGCCGTCGTCTGAGATCGACCCCGGGCCCGCCGAGGTGCCGGAGCCGATGCCGCCTGTCGAGCCTGAGCCATCGCCGCCCGCCGAGCCCGAGCCCATGCCCCCGGCAGAGCCCGAGCCGATGCCGCCCGACCCCGAGATCGAGCCGCCCGCCCCAGCACAGCCGGACCGCGAGTCCCCGCAGATGACGAACGGCTCAGCGAGCGCTCTGGAGCGCTCGCACGACGCCACGGCAGCACGGATCGTCGCGATGAAGATGGCGCTCGACGGCTCGTCGCGCCAGGCGATCTCGTCGCACCTGGACGCGAACTACGACGTCGACGAACTCGGACAAGCTCCTCGACGACGTAATGGCGCGCGCCAAGCGCTGACGCTGGCGCCGCCAAACGAGTAGCCAGACTCCCGGCGGGAACAGCCGTTCGCGTCCCTAGACTGAATGGGACATGGCGCGCTCGGAAAAAATCGTCATCTCAGGGGCTCGGGCGCACAACCTCAAGGGCGTCGATCTGGAGCTTCCGCGCGATGCCCTGATCGTGATCACGGGCCTCTCGGGGTCGGGCAAGTCCAGCCTCGCGTTCGACACTCTCTACGCCGAGGGCCAGCGCCGCTACGTCGAGTCCCTCTCCTCGTACGCACGCCAGTTCCTGGGCTTGATGGAGAAGCCGGACGTCGACTCGATCGAGGGCCTCTCGCCGGCGATCTCGATCGACCAGAAGACCACTTCGCGCAACCCGCGCTCGACGGTCGGCACCGTGACCGAGATCTACGACTACCTGCGTCTGCTCTGGGCGCGGATCGGCAAGCCCCACTGTTACAACTGCGGCCAGCCGATCCAGGGGCAATCGCTCGAGCAGATCACGGACCGGGTGCTCTCGATGGAAGACGGGCAAGCGGTTCATGGTGATGGCACCGGTGGTCCGCGGGCCGCAAGGGCGAGTACGGGCGCATGCTGGCCGAGATGCGCTCGCAGGGCTATGCGCGGGCGATGGTCGACGGCGAGCTTCGCCGGCTCGACGAGGAGATCGAGCTCGACAAGAAGTTCAAGCACGACATCTCGATCGTGGTCGACCGCCTGGTGATGAAGGAGGGGATCCGCAAGCGCCTCTCCGAGTCGATCGAGGCAGCCGCGCAGCTCGCCGACGGCCTGATCGCGATCCAGGACCCGGACACGGGAGAAGAGCAGGTGTATTCCGAGCGGTTCGCCTGCCTCAACTGCGGCGCCTCGATGCCCGAGATCGAGCCGCGGATCTTCTCGTTCAACTCGCCGCACGGCGCTTGCGAGCGCTGTCACGGCCTCGGCTTCCAGCGCGTCATCGATCCCGAGCTGATCGTGCCCGATCCGACGCTCTCGATTCACGAGGGAGCGCTCGATCCCTGGACGAAGGCAGCCTCGATGTACCACCGGCGGCTGCTCGAGGCCGTGGCCGAGTCGTCGGGAATAGACACCTCGACGCCGTGGCGTGAGCTCGAACAGTTCGAGCGCGACCTCCTGCTCGAAGGCACCGGCTCGGAGAAGCACACGATCTCCTACAAGAACCGCTTCGGGCGCAGGCGCACCTACAACGTGCGGTTCCCGGGAATGCTCGACTCGCTCGAGAAGCGCTACGAGAACACGGACTCGGATAACACGCGCGACCGCGTCGAAGAGCTGATGGCGATGCAGCCGTGTCCCGGCATGTGACGGCGCTCGCCTTCGTCCCGAGTCGCTGGCGGTCACGGTCGGCGGACTCGACATCTCGGCCTTCACGCGCATGTCGGCGAAGGCTGCGCTCGAGTGGGTGCGCGGGCTGGAACTGAACGAGACCGAGCAGGCGATCGCGCACCTCATCCTGCGCGAGGTCGGCCGAGCGCCTCAACTTCCTCGAGTCGGTCGGGATCGGCTACCTGTCGCTCGAGCGGGCGGCCTCCACGCTCTCAGGCGGCGAGGCGCAGCGGATCCGTCTTGCGACTCAGATCGGCTCGAGCCTCGTGGGCGTCATGTACATCCTCGACGAGCCGTCGATCGGCCTTCACCAGCGCGACAACGAGAAGCTGATCGGCACCCTCGAGCGCCTGCGCGACCTCGGGAACACCGTCATGGTCGTCGAGCACGACGAGGGCACGATGAACGCCGCGGACCACCTCGTCGACCTCGGGCCCGGCGCCGGCGAGCACGGGGGAGAGGTCATCGCCGAGGGCACGCCTGCGCAGGTCAAGAAGGTCTCTCACTCGCTCACGGGCCAGTACCTCGCGGGGCAAGCCGCTCGATCCCCGTCCCCGAGGAGCGCCGCCGCCCGACCGGCGAGCTCAAGGTCTTGAACGCGCGCGAGCACAACCTGAAGGGCGTGGACGCGTCGTTCCCGCTCGGGACCTTCACGTGCGTCACCGGCGTCTCGGGCTCAGGCAAGTCGACGCTCGTGAACGAGATCCTCTACCGCTCGGCGGCCAACCGACTCCACCGCGCCCGCAGCCGCCCCGGCGCGCACGACGGCGTCGAGGGGATCGACCAGATCGACAAGATCATCAACATCGACCAGTCGCCGATCGGCCGAACGCCCCGTTCGAACCCCGCTACCTACACGGGCCTCTTCGACGTCATCCGCGATATCTACTCGAAGACCAAGGAGGCGCGTGCTCGCGGCTACAAGCCGGGCCGCTTCTCGTTCAACGTCAAGGGCGGGCGCTGCGAGGTCTGCCGCGGCGATGGCCAGATCAAGATCGAGATGCACTTCCTGCCCGACGTCTACGTGCCTTGCGAGCAGTGCCACGGGCGGCGCTACAACCGCGAGACGCTGGAGGTGCGCTTCAAGGGCAAGTCGATTGCCGACGTCCTCGACATGCCCGTCGCCGAGGCACTCGAGTTCTTCGAGCCGATCCCGAAGCTCAAGCGCCGCCTGCAGACGCTTCACGACGTCGGCCTCGACTACATCCGCCTCGGTCAGCCCGCCACGACCCTCTCAGGCGGCGAGGCGCAGCGAGTTAAGCTCGCCACCGAGCTCTCGAAGATCGCGACCGGACGCACTCTCTACATCCTCGACGAGCCGACGACGGGACTCCACTTCGCCGACGTCGAGCGTCTGCTCGAGGTGCTGAGCCGCCTCGTCGACCAGGGCAACACGGTGCTCGTGATCGAGCACAACCTGGACGTGATCAAGTCGGCCGACCGGATCGTCGACCTGGGGCCCGAAGGTGGCGACGCCGGCGGCGAGATCATCGCCACGGGCACGCCCGAGCAGGTGGCCGGCGTCCCCGGCTCGCACACAGGCCGCTTCTTGAGCGAGCTGGTGGAGCCGGAGTCACCGACCGTGCGCAAGGCCTCGCGCTCCCGCAAGCGCGAGGCAGTGGCCGCCTGATCTGAGAGGCTTCGGGCGTGCCAACGCCCGAACAGTGGAAGCTCTGGCGCCAAAAACGCGCCTGGTACGAGCGAAACTCGTCGCGCGATCGGCAACGCCGGCTCGATCGCCACGCCGCCGAAGGCGGGTTCTTCGTGCGTCGCCCGCATGAGGGCGAGATGCTCGACGGCCTCGACGAAGGGCGCGTGAGCGTGGGGGAGGGAACGCTGTTCGAGCCGGGCTGCTGGGTCACGCTTGGGCCTGAGGCCGAGATCCGGATCGGCGAGGGCTGCTTTCTCAACCGCAACGTAATGCTCGCCTCGGTCGAGCTGATCGAGATCGGCGACCACGTGATGTTCGCCAACGGGTGCTTCGTCGGCGACGGCGAACACCGCTACGACGACCCCGACGTGCCGATCACCTGGCAGGGGTTCAAGGCTCGCGGCCCGGTACGGATCGGCTCGAACTGCTGGTTCGGCGTCAACTGTGTAGTCACCGGCGGCGTCACCATCGGCGACCGCGCCGTGATCGGCGCCAACTCGGTCGTGACCCAGGACATCCCATCCGGCACGATCGCGGCCGGGGCCCCCGCCAAAGTCATCCGCGAGATCGAGTTCAACAAGGCCCAGGCGGACGACTGAGCCAGCGCCGCCGACACACTGAGCGCGGTGCCAGGCACCAAGCGCGCTGCCAGGCACGAAGCGCCGTGCAAGCACCAAGCGCGGTGCCAGGCACGGTGCCAGGCACCAGGTGGCGGCACCCACCGCGCGAGGTACCAGGTACCTAATGGTTTGCTCACATTGTCCTAACGGTTCGTTAGGGTGATGTCGCGATGTGTCTTGAGGACCTGACCGTGAACCGGGGCCGCCTGAGCAAGCGCCTAGCGGCGCTCGCGGCTGTCTTGGTCGTGGCCCCCGGGCTTGCCGCCTGTGGCGAGGAGGACCAAGCCGCGCAATCGACCGCGCCTGCTGAAACCGGGACGGCACAGACCGGCAGCGAGTCCGAGAGCACGAGCGACGGACCCGACGCCGCGGATGCGGGTGGCGCTGACGAGCCTGCCGCTACAACCGCCGACCCGGAAGCAGCGATCACCCAGACACTGGAGGTACTGCTCGCCAAGTCAGACTCAGTCGCCTGCGGCGAGCTCTTCACCGACCGCTTCGTTCGCCGCTCCTACGGCGATCAGAATGGGTGCGAAGCGGCGCTCGATGAAGCCGCGCCGGCGAAGGATGCAGGGGTGACCTACGTGACCGTGAGCGACGAGTCCGTCGCGCAGGCTCTAGCGCGCCCGGAAGGTGGCATCTACGACCACCAGAAGCTCCGCGCCGAGCTCGTCCTCGAAGACGAGGCGTGGAAGCTCGACTCCCTGCGCTCCAACGTCCCCGTCGGCCCCTGATACCTGAACGGCACCTGCTTCTCGCGTCGCCGTTCGGCGACGCGCCAGATACATGACGAGCCGGGCCCGAAGGCCCGGCTCGTTTGTGCGGGACGGTTGTGACGGAGTTACGCGCCGCGGGGGTGAGCGCCACCGGAGAGGTGAAACGCCTCCATGACGCGGGGAACCATGACGATCGCGGCGACACCGATCACGACGTAAACGATGTCGATCAGCGTCCCGGTGCCGAAAATCTCGGCGAGGACATTGGTCTCCCCGTCGGTGACGCCGAGGATGCCCCAGTTGAGGGCTCCAAGGAACATGACGAGAAGAGCAATCGGCTCGAATCTCTTGAGGGTTTCCATTAGCGATTACCTCGCTTGGTTTGGTCTCGCGGAATGCGAGACTGCACCACATTTACCCCGCTCTGAACCTGCGGTTACCGCTCGATTTCCCTGCTAAGGGCCCCAATCCCAGTCCGAGTGGCTGAACGTGCCCGTCTCCTCCGCGTCGCGCTGCTCGCCCAGGTATGCGCGAAACTCTGCCAGCTCCGACGGCTCGATCGCGTAGATGTGCTCGGGACCGGGGAAGGCGCCCGAGCGCACCTCGGCCGCATACTCGGAGACCCCGGAGATCATCTCCTCGCGGACGTTCGCGTAGCGCTTGACGAACTTCGCCGCGTGGCCGCCGAAGATGCCAAGGAGGTCGTGGAAGACGAGGACCTGGCCGTCCGTGTCGTGCCCGGCTCCGATACCGATCACCGGGATCTCCATGCGGCCCATCAGGGCCTCGGTGAACGCGGCGGGCACCGCTTCGAACACGATCGAAAAGCAGCCGGCCTCCTGGAGCGCGAGCGCCTCGTCGGCGATCTGCGCCGCGCGCTCGGCTGTCTTGCCCTGCGCCTTGTAGCCGCCGAGCTGGGTCGCGGTCTGCGGCGTCAGCCCGACGTGGCCCATGACCGGGACCCCCGCGCGGATGATCGCGCGGGCGCGCTCCACCGATGCGCCGCCGCGCTCGAGCTTGACCGCGTCGCATCCAGCTTCCTTTACGAACCTGAGCGCGTTCTCGATCGCCTGGTCGTTCGATCGCTCGTAGGAGCCAAACGGGAGGTCGCCCACCAGGAACGGGGTGCGAAGCCCGCGGCGAACGGCCGCAGCGAGCATGAGCATCTCGTCCATGCCGACCGGAACGGTCGAGTCGTGGCCGAGCACGGTCATCGCAGCCGAGTCGCCGACGAGGACGATGTCGACGCCGGCTTCCTCGGCGACCTGCGCCGAGGGATGGTCGTAGGCGGTGACCATCACGATCGGCTCACCCGCGGCCTTCATCTCGCGGAGCTGAGGCAGGCTCACAGGCGCGCGAGCGCTCTGGGTCTCTGCGTCCTTGTGTGGTCTCGTGCTCATGTCGTCTCCTTGTTCTGAGAGGGATCGCCGGACGGCTCGACGATCACGTTGTCGATCAGGCGGGCCTTGCCGACCCGCGCGGCGACGGCCACGAGGACGGGCCGTCCGTTGAAGCTTTGGGCCTCCGTAAGGTCGTCCGCGTAGCGGGCTTCCAGGTACTCGGGCTCGATCTCAGCTTCGGCGAGGATCGAGCCGGCAGTGCCGAGCGCCTGCTCGACGCCTTCTCGCCGCGCCGAGCGTGCGGCATCGAGCGCGCGCTTGAGCGCCGTCGCCCGCTTGCGCTCGCCCGGGTCCAGGTAGACATTCCGGGAGCTCAGCGCGAGGCCGTCAGGCTCGCGCACGGTCGGCACCACGACGACCTCGGTCCGGTAGTCGAGGTCGCGTGCCATGTGTCGGATCACGATCGCCTGCTGCGCATCCTTCTGGCCGAAGAAGACGAAGTCGGGAGTGGCGGCGTTGAGTAGCTTCGCGACGACCGTCGTTACGCCGCGAAAGTGAGCGGCGCCCCGGCGGTCGGGCGCCCCACAGAGGACGTCCGTGAGGCCGCGCACCTCGACCTGCGTGGCGAAGCCGGGCGGGTAGACCTCCTGCGTCGAGGGGGCGAAGACGATGTCTGCGCCCGCATCGGCTGCAAGCTCGAGGTCGCGTTCTTCGTCGCGAGGATAGGCCTCGAGGTCCTCGCCCTCGCCGAACTGTGCCGGATTCACGAAGAGGCTCATGACGACGAGGTCCGAGCGCTCCCGCGCGGCTTCGATCAGGCTCAAGTGGCCCGCGTGAAGGGCGCCCATGGTCGGCACGAGGCCGATCAGCTTCGCCTTGCGGATCGCCGGATCGAGGAGCTCGCGAAGCTCGGAGACGGTTCGGACCACTTGCATGTTCATCGTGGCGAAGAGGCGTCGTCGGCGAGCGACGCCCCAGGTCGGTGGGTTTCAGCGCTGGAGCCGATCGCTCGTGTGCGCTCGGCGAGCGCCTCATAGAGCGGGCGCAACTCCGGTGCGGCGTCAGACAGGGCCTCCAGGTGAAGCGCGACCGTCTCCTCGTCGCCACGGGTGATCGGTCCCGTCAACGCTGCCGGGCCTGAGTCGGCCCAGTTGGCGGCGGTGCGAAGGACCAGGGGCGCGAGCACCTCGCGCGCGTCATCTACGCCGGCGCCCTCGAGCAGCGCGGCTGCGGATTCCTCGAGCGTAACGAGGAAGTTGGAAGCGATCGAGGCTGCGGCGTGGTAGGCGGCACGCCCTTCTTCGGGCACCGCAAACGGCCGCATCCCCAAGCGCTCGGCGAGCGCCGTCGCGACCGCGAGGGCGTGGGGGCTCGAGCCGGCTGTGGCGCAGGGCGCCCCGGCGAGATCGGTGTCCGGGGTGGGGATGGTCTGGAGCGGATGGAGCGAGAAGGTCTCGCAGCCGGCGCTACGAGCGGCTTCCAGCGCGTCGAGGCGCGTAGCCCCACTCACGTGACCGACGAAGGTTCCCTTGTCCAGTGACTGGACGACGCGCTCGCAGGCCTCAGAAATCACCTCGTCCGGCACGCACAAGAGGACGATCCGGGCGTTCGCGACCGCCACGACCCGCGAGCCGAGCTCGACGTCCAGGCCGGCCGCTCGGGCGGCGGCGGCAACGGAGCCCCCGGCGCGCCCCGCACCCACGATCGCGACGCGCCCCGAAAGATCGGGTGCGGGCGAGTGGGTGACGGCGGTGTGGTCGCGTTCCAGTTCTCTCATTAGAGAATCCAGACGGAAGTGGTGCTTTGGACTCTTTGGTGCTGGTGCGTTCTGGTCCGCGCCTATCGGGGTCGCGGCCTGCCGCAAGTGTAGTTTGAGGGCATGCCGATGTACGAGTTCGACTGCGCGGCTTGTGGCGAGCGCTTCGAGGATCTGGTTGCAGCGGGCACGCAGACAACCGAGTGCCGGCACTGCGGCTCAGGCGATACGGAGCGCGTGCTCTCAGCGCCGGGAGCGCCATGGAAGCTCGTAAAGTCGGTTGGCGCCGCGCGGGCCCAGGAGGCCAAGAACGCGAAGCTCCACGCGGAGACGAAGGCACGCTTCAAAGAGACGCGGCGTCAAGCCCGCGAGGCGAAGAAGGGCGGCGACGGGGGCACAGCGTGAGCGGCGTGGAAACCCGGCGCGAGGCGCTGGTCGAGCTCTATCGCGAGGTGTCGGATTGCGCCCGATGCCCGCTGGCCGAGACGCGGACCAAAACGGTCTTCGGCGCCGGTAACGCGAATGCCGACCTGATGTTCGTTGGCGAAGCGCCGGGCGCGGAAGAGGATCGCCAAGGACTCCCGTTCGTCGGGCGGGCCGGCCAGCTCCTCGCCGAGCTACTCGGCGAGATCGGCCTGACCCGCGAGGACGTCTTCATCGCCAACGTCCTCAAGTCGAGGCCGCCGAACAACCGGGATCCAATGCCGAACGAGATCGAGGCATGCCAGCCGTACTTGTGGAAGCAGATCGCGTTGATCCAGCCGAGGGTCATCGCGAGCCTCGGCAACTTCGCGACGAAGCTCCTGAGCGACAACCCCGCGGGGATCACGAAGGTTCGCGGGACGCCGCAGGTGCACGAGCTGGGAGGGCGAACGGTATTCCTCTATCCGCTGCTCCATCCCGCGGCTGCGCTCCGCGCGACCGCGATGAAGGACACGCTGCGCGAGGACTTCGCGAAGCTTCCGGCGCTGCTAGAGGAGCCTCTGCCCGCGTCCGATCCACCCGATACCCCGGCGACCAGGGATCCGGCGGATCAGCTCGACCTCTTCGGGTGAGCCTGATCCTGACGAAAAGCGCTGCCGAGACTGAACGGGCGGGCGCCGAGGTTGCTATCAGGCTGAAACCTGGCGATCTGGCCCTGATCACGGGCGAGCTGGGCGCCGGGAAGACGACTTTCGTGCGAGGCGCGTGTCGCGCCCTGGGCGTCGATGAGCCGGTGATCTCGCCCACCTTCACCATCGGCAGGCGCTATCGGGCAGAGGGGGATCGCCTGATTTCCCACCTCGACCTCTACCGGCTGAGTGACATGGCCTCGGAAGAAGAAGGACTCTTGGAGGACTACCTGACGCCCGATGCCATCACTTTTGTGGAGTGGCCCGCCGTCGCAATCGCTGAGCTGCCGGAGCCGGCGGTGCAGATTTCGATCGGCCACGCCGGCCAAGACGCGCGCGAGCTGAGCGTGGAGTGGACCGTACGCTGAGCGCGTGGACCACGTCCTCGGCTTCGACACTTCCACTCAGATCTTGTCGGTCGCCGTCACGGCAGGGGAGCAGGTGCTCACCGAGCGTGAAGCCGAGCCGGACTCAACCGGTCGCCCCCGGCACGCGAGGGAGCTTCTTTTGGCGGTCGAGGCGACCCTCGACGAGGCGGGTGGCTGGGACTCGGTGGGAAAGATCGCCGTCGGCGTCGGGCCCGGAACCTTTACCGGCCTCAGGATCGGGATCTCTACGGCGCGAGCCCTTGCGCAATCACGGGCGCTACCGGTCGTAGGCGTCTCCTCCCTGCGCGCCCTCGCAGCCGGTGGAGCGGTGACGAGCACCCGCTCGACCCTCGCGGTGCTCGACGCGAAACGGAACGAGGCCTTTGCCGCGCTTTATGGCGGCGACGGGACCGAGCTTTGGCCTCCTTGGGTCGGCTCGCCCGAATCCCTGGCGAAGAAGGTCGCCGAGCATGAGGAATCGGTCCTTGTTGTGGGTGACGGAGCAGTACGCTTTCGTCACGAGCTCGAGGCCTCCGGGGCCGACATCCCGGCCGACGAGGATCCGCTTCATCGTTTGCGCGCGCGGCACGTTTGCCTGATCGCGACCGGGGCAGCGGCGGGGCCGCTCGTTGAGATCAAACCGACCTACCTGAGAAGACCTGACGCGGAGCTTTGGCGTGAGCGAGATCGCGGACCTACAAGCGCCTGACCGGGCGGAGCCGTTGGCGATTCGCGGCCTTGCCTACGCCGACCTGCCGAGCGTGCTGGCTATCGAGCGCCGGGCCTTCACTACGCCGTGGTCGATGGCGATGTTTGTGCTCGAGCTTTCGAAGTCGACCGGCATCTGTCTCGCTGCGCAGGCAGAAGACGGCCTGCGCGGGTACCTCGTCTGCTCGCGGTACGCGGAGATGTGGCACCTGATGAACGTCGCGGTTGACCCACTAAAGAGGCGGCAAGGCACTGCAACCGCCTTGATCAACCACCTCCTTGCGGGAATCGACGTCGAGGACAAAGTGATGCTGGAGGTCCGAGGCTCGAATGAGGGCGCGATCCAGATGTATGGCCGGTTCGGCTTTGAGCCGGTTGGCCATCGCCGCCGCTACTACCAGGACAACGGAGAGGACGCGCTCGTTATGGAGCTCGAGCGCAGACCTGGATGATCCTGGCGATCGAGACGAGTTGCGACGACACGTGTGCGGCGATCGTCCACGAGGGCAACGTCCTTTCGAGTGTGATTTCCTCACAGGCGGCGAGTCATGCTGCTTTCGGTGGCGTGGTTCCCGAGATCGCCTCCCGGCACCACCTCGAGCTTGTGAACCCCATCGTCGATGGAGCGCTCGCCGAGGCCGGGATCTCATTGGACGAGCTCGATGCCGTTGCGGTCACGCGCGGACCCGGCCTGATCGGCGCGCTACTCGTCGGCGTCTCGACGGCTAAAGCCCTCGCCGCGGCCCGGCGCCTGCCGATGGTGGAGGTGGACCACCTCCACGGTCACGTCGCGGCCAACTTTCTGGAACCCGATCCGCTCCAGCCGCCTTTCCTCTGCCTGATCGCAAGTGGAGGCCACACGCTCTTGGCGAACGTTCGGGGCAAGCAAGGCTTCGAGGCGATCGGCCAGACCCTGGACGACGCGGCGGGCGAGGCGCTGGACAAGGCAGCGCGAGTCCTCGGCCTCGGGTACCCCGGCGGGCCCGAGATCGAGCGCGTCGCGAAAGACGGCGATCCCGGTGCTTTCAGCTTTCCCGTCGCGATGACGCGCGACCCGGGCCTCGACTTCAGCTTCTCGGGGCTAAAGACCTCGCTGGTCTATGCGGCCAAGGAGCAAGGGCCTGACGGTGTGGCCGAGCGGCGCGCCGACCTGGCCGCGAGCTTTCAGGCCGCCGTCGTGGAGCAGCTGACCGCAAAGCTCGAGCGAGCGCTCGAGCGTGGTGATTGGCCGGCTGTCGCGCTTGGGGGAGGCGTCGCGGCAAATACGCTCCTGCGCGAGCGCGCCAGAGAGATCTGCGAGACCCGCGGTCTGCGGCTGAAACTGGTCGCTCGCGAGCTATGTACCGACAACGCGGCCATGATCGGTGCGGCGGCCGAGGGCCTGGAGCGCGCCCCCCACCCCTCGTATCTGGCTTGGGACGCTTTGGTGTGAGAAGGCTCGTCCTCTACGGGCGGCCTGATTGCCACCTTTGCGACGAGGCGAGGGACATCTTGCGAGCACTCTTGGTGGACGCTCCCGACATCGAGATGATCGAGCGAAACATCGACGAAGACGATCGCCTTCAACGCGCCCTCTTGGAGCGGATCCCGGTGATCGAGCTCGAGGGCCGCGTGATCGGAGAGCTGGTGCCGGACTCAGATGCGCTTCGCCTCAGCCTGCTAAACCCTTCGACGCGATGAGCCTCGAACGCGCAGATCCCTCGGCGGTTGCAAGCGACGGAGCTGCCGGTGAGTCGGAACGCCTTTCGCTGGGCGTCGCGGCGCGGCTCTCTCGCTACCTCCAGGTCCTGATCCAGGCGCGGAAGATGAGCAAGGAGACCATCTCCTCGCAAGAGCTCGCCGAGTGGACTCACATCAACTCAACGCAGATCCGCCGCGATCTCTCGGGATTCGGCAAGTTCGGCAAGCGAGGAGTCGGCTACCGCGTCGAGTCGCTGATCTCCGAGATCCGCAAGATCATGCAGACCTCCGGCCAGCATCACATCGCCCTGTTCGGGGCGGGGCACCTGGGCCAGGCGATTGCCGGCTCCGATGTCTTCGCCGACCACGGCTTTCAGATCGTTGCCGTCTTCGACGTCGACTCGGCTCGAATCGGAACCGAGATCCAGGGGGTGCCGGTTGTCGCTCTCTCAGAGCTCGGCCGCGTCGTCTCCGAGCAGGAGGTCGTGGTCGGCGTGCTCGCAGTTCCAAACGACGCCGCCCAGGAAGTCACGGACCGCCTGGTCGAATCGGGCGTGAGGATCATCTTCAACTACACAGAGCAGCTACTTCAGGTGCCACCCGAGGTGACTGTTCACACGTCGAACCCAGCGGTAGACCTGCTTTACGCGCTTTACTTCTACTTGGCGTAATCGGGTAGTGGCGGCCGATGAGCGAGGAGTCAAAGCTCGACCTCGGCCGAGCGAGAGACGTCTTCGAAGACGCTGAGGACTTCACCGTCGGCCTCGAGGAGGAGTTCGCGATCGTGGACCCCGACTCGCTCGAGTTGGCGCACGAGTTCCCGGCGATGATGGAGGCGTGCCAAAAGGATGAGCTCCTCTCGACGGCCGCCGCCGGTGAATTGATCGACACCGAGATCGAGATCCGCTCAGGCAAGGGCGAGGATTTCGAGGACGCGGCGCGGATGCAGACCGAGCATCGCGAGCGGCTGTTCGCGCTCGCCGACCGAATGGAGCTCGGGCTCGCGTCGTGGGGCACGCATCCGTGGGCGAACTATCTGGACCAGCAGATCATCGACACGGAGCACTACAACCGCCTGCGCGCGGAGCTCCAGTGGGTCGCGCTTCGCAACAACACCTGGTCGAATCACGTTCACGTCGGCGTTCGCGGCCCGGATCGCGCGATCGCCGTCTGCGATCACCTGCGGGAGCTGATTCCGCCGCTCTTGGCGCTCTCGGCCAACTCGCCCTTCCTCGACGGCCACGAGACGGGGCTTCACTCGGTCCGCACCCAGATCTTCACCCGCATGTTCCCCCGTTGCGGCGTACACGAGCCTTTTCGGACCTGGGACACCTACGCAAGCTTCATAGAGAGCCTCGCGCGGACGAATTCGGCCGTTGAAGCGACGCAGCTCTGGTGGAGCGTGCGCCCTCATCACCTGTTCGGGACGGTCGAGTTCCGCATCTGCGATGCCCAGACGAGCGGCCCCGAGTCGTTCGCGCTCTCCGGCATGATCGCGGCGTGCGTGGCGCAGGCGGCGATGGATTTTGACGACGACAAGCTCCCAGAGCCGATGGCCGGCCGCGAGGTCGAGGAGAACCTCTGGAGGGCAATTCGCTGGGGGATCGAGGGCGAGATGATCGATTGGCGCGGCTCGCGTGATCTGGTGTCGACGCGCGACGTGGTGGAGCGTCTTGCGGAATGGTGCGCTCCGGCCGCCGCCGCGATGCGTGCTGTGATCGACATCCCAGATCGAAACGGCGCACAGCGCTCGATTGACTCGCTCTCAGACGGCGCGGCCCTCGGCGACATCTATCGCGACGCCCTTGAGGAGACTCGGCGCACCTACGCTCCCGAGCTTGCCGGCGCCATCTAGCGTTACGCTCACCCGCATGGAAGGCAACCCGCCCCAACAGCCAACCGAGGAGGAGCTTCGCGCCCACCTCGAAGAGCAACTGCGACAGGTGCGAGTAGAGGATCTTCTGGTCGAGAGCGCGGCCTCGATCGTGAACCTGACGGTCAGGCGGATTGCGAAGCCAGACGAGCAGGACCTCGAGCAGGCGCGAATCGGAATAGAAGCGGTGCGGGCATTGGTTGACCTAGTCGAGGGCGAGGTGGCCGGCCAGATCCGCTCCGCGCTCTCGGACCTCCAGCTCCTCTACGCCCGCGCGAGCCGCGGGGAGCCGCTCGAAGGCCCGGATGACGCGTCCGAGGCGCCAGAGGGCCAGGGCGCCGGCGAACCGCCACCGGCGCCACAGGAGGCGCCCAAGACCGAGCCTCCGCCAAAGCTTTGGACGCCCGGACGGGACTAGATTCATCGGGCTGAAGACTCCGAGTAGCTAGACTGACCGCGCTTTTCCGGCCGTCCGCGTGCGGGCGGCCTTGTTGTGTAACTCCCCCCGCTTCGTCGCGAATACCAGACCGGAGGCCGTTTCCTTGACCGAATTCCTGACCGACTATGGCGTTGTCGTTGCGCTCATCTGCGCGGGCGCCGCGGTGCTCTATGGCGCTCTCATCACGCAGCGCCTACTCGCGCTGTCACCCGGCAATGACCGGATGCAGGAAATCTCGGGTGCCGTCCAGGAAGGCGCCAAGGCATACCTCAACCGTCAGTACACGATCATCGCCGTGGTTGCGGTGCCGCTCCTGGTCGTCCTGGTCGCGATTCAGAGCGTCACGGTCGCGATCGGGTTTGCGATCGGCGGCGCGCTCTCGGGCGCGGCAGGGTTCATCGGCATGAACTTGTCGGTTCGCGCCAACGCACGTGTCGCCGAGGCGGCGCGCGGCGGCGTTCCACCCGCACTCGACGTCGCGTTCAAGGGCGGGTCGGTGACGGGCATGCTCGTCGTCGGACTCGCGCTCCTCGGCGTGGCCGGCTACTTCGGGGTTCTCGTCCTCACGGGCGAGGAGGACAAGGAGGCGGTCGACGCGCTGATCGGGCTCGGCTTCGGCGGCTCGCTCATCTCAGTTTTCGCACGCCTCGGCGGCGGCATCTTCACCAAGGCGGCCGACGTCGGCGCCGACCTCGTCGGAAAGGTCGAGGCCGGTATCCCCGAGGACGATCCGCGCAACCCCGCCGTGATCGCCGACAACGTCGGCGACAACGTCGGCGACTGCGCCGGCATGGCGGCCGACCTCTTCGAGACTTACGCGGTGACGTCCGTCGCGGTCATGCTCCTCGGCGTCCTGACCTTCCCCGAGTTCGCTCGCGAGGTTGCGGTCTACCCGCTCGTCCTGGGCGGCATCGCGATTCTGGCGTCGATTGCGGGCGCGCTCATCGTCCGCACAACCACCGACAGGGTTGAGGGAGCGCTCTACCGCGGGGTCATCCTCGCCGGGGTGCTCTCCGCCGCAGCGTTCTACCCGATCACCCAGTGGATGATGGACGACGCGCTCGCCGGTAGCGGCGTGGGCGTATCGGACCTCTGGTTCTGCGCCCTGATCGGCATTGCCGTCACCGGGCTCCTGTTCGTGATCACGGACTACTACACGTCGACCCGCTTCCGTCCAGTGCGAACGATCGCTAAGGCATCGGAGACCGGGCACGCGACCAACATCATCCAGGGCCTCGCTCAGGGCTTTCAGGGGACGGCAGCACCGGCTCTCGTCCTGGCGCTCGCGATCTTGGGTGCGAACGAGCTCGCCGGCATCTACGGCATCGCGATCGCCGTGGTCGCCCAGCTCTCTTTGACCGGCCTCATCGTCGCGCTCGACGCGTTCGGGCCGATCACCGACAACGCGGGCGGCATCGCCGAGATGGCCGAGCTGCCCGAGGACGTCCGCAACGTCACCGACCCGCTCGACGCGGTCGGCAACACGACCAAGGCCGTCACGAAGGGCTACGCGATCGGCTCGGCCGTGCTCGCGGCGCTGGTGCTGTTCAAGGCGTTCGAGATCGAGCTTGCGGACGAGAACAACGGTGAGCCCGTTTTCTTCTCGATCTCTGACCCCGCGGTCCTCATCGGCCTCCTCATCGGCGGTCTTATGGTCTACCTCTTCTCGGCGTTCGCGATCGAGGCTGTCGGCCGCGCCGGCGGCGAGGTCGTCGAGCAGGTGCGCAAGCAGTTCCGAGAGAAGCCCGGGATCATGGAGGGCACCGAGAAGCCCGACTACGCGGATACCGTTTCGATCGTGACCGCTGCCGCGCAGCGCGAGATGATCCTTCCGTCGCTGATTCCGATCGTGGTCCCGGTCGTGGTCGGCGTCATCAGCGTGCGAGCGCTGGGTGGACTCTTGATCGGCGTGATCGTGGTCGGGCTCTTCATGGCGCTTGCCATGACGGTCGGCGGCGGCGCGTGGGACAACGCCAAGAAGCTGATCGAGGACGGCGGCTTTGGCGGTAAGGGCTCTGAGGCCCATGCCGCGTCGGTGACCGGCGACACGGTCGGCGATCCCTACAAGGACACGGCGGGTCCCGCGATCAACCCGATGATCAAGGTGGCCAACATCGTCGCCATCCTCATCATCCCAATCGTCTCGTTCTAGCCGGTTTCGCCTAAGGTCGGCGGCGTGACGGAGCAGCCCGTCAACGTCGCTGACTTCGAGCGCCTCGCTGCCGAGCGGATCGCAGCTGGAGCGCTCGGCTACTTCGCCGGAGGCGCGGGCGACGAGCGGACGCTTCGGCGAAACGTCGAGGCTTATGGCGAGTGGGAGCTCTTGCCTCGCGTACTGGTCGACGTGTCCGCAGTGGACGCGTCGGTCGAGCTCTTCGGCTCTGAGCTCTCGATGCCGCTCGCAGTGGCGCCGGTGGCATTTCAGCGGTTGGCGCACGACGAGGGGGAGGAGGCGATGGCTAGGGCCGCGGGCGCCGCCGGGACGGCGATGTGCCTATCGACGATCGCGACCGCGACGCCGGCAACGGTTGCGGCCGCTGCGCCCGAGACCACGAAGTGGTTCCAGCTCTACGTCTTCCGTGACCGGGCGGTGACGGAGGCACTACTGGCCGAGGCCGTGGAGTCCGGGTACGAGGCGATCTTCTTGACCGTGGACGCTCCGTTTGCCGGCAGGCGCGAGCGGGATCTCCGCGCGGGCTTCGAGGTGGACGTCGATGCGCCGAGCGTCACGGCGGCGATCGGCTCGGACCGGCCGGTTTCCGTCAAGGAGGTCTTCGGCTTGATTGACGCGTCGCTCGACTGGGATTCGCTCGCGTCCCTGGTGGCTAGCTGCGAGCTCCCCGTGGTGCTCAAGGGCGTGATGCATCCGACCGACGCGGAGCTTGCGATCGAAGCTGGGGCGGCGGGTGTCGTCGTTTCCAACCACGGAGGCCGCCAGCTCGACGGAGTGCCGGCAGCCGTCGACGCGCTTCCCGCCGTGGCAGAGGTCACGGAAGCGCGGGTGCCGCTCTTGGTCGACGGCGGGGTCAGACGCGGGACGGATGTTTTGATCGCGCTTGCACTTGGGGCCGATGCGGTTCTAGCCGGGCGCCCCGCACTGTGGGGTCTTGCGGTCAGGGGCGAGAAAGGCGCTCGCGAGGTGCTCGAAATCTTCAGAGCGGAGATCCGGCTCGCGCTCGCGCTACTCGGCTGCCGGACTCCGGCGGACGTTACCCGCGAGCACGTTGCTCGCGCCTCGCGCTCCTGAGCAGGGGCGACGGCGCCCGCCCGGCGGCGGGCGTCTCTATTTGCGTTCAGTCCGTCAGCTTGAAGTGACCCGTGTTGTTCTCGTCGTCGCGGGTCTTCTCAATCAGTCCGTCTTTCTTGGCCTGGTTGAAGGCGCTCTTGACGTCGGGCTTCTCGACGCCGATCTGTCCTGCGATGTCGCCACGGGTGAACTCTTCTTGTCCGAGCTCTCTGGCGGCATCCACTACTTGGTCTGCGGTCGGGCTCTCAGCCATATGGGACTCCTTTCGGTTGACGGTTGATCGCTAAGCCTTACAGGGTGCCCTGAGGCGAAGCGGTTGGCTTGCCAACCGGCGCCGGGTTTCTTGGGTGGCTGTAGCCTGCCGGAGGCATGGTCGGCAGGTGCACCGCGAAGGCCCCCCGGTGGGCGCTCATTGCCACTCTTGCGGGCCTGGTTGCCCTCGGCGCAGGGACGGCCAGCGCGCAAAGCCCGGGCTCTGACCCGGGGCCCATCCCTAATCCAAACGGCGGCGGGTTCACCCAGTTCGAAGGTGAGGCGGCGCAGGCGGACCCGTTCGCCTTCCCATTGACTCCAGAGCATCCCCACATGGCGCCGAACGGGCTCTCGAACATCCACGTCGACGCCTACCAGACCGATACCAACACGATGCGGGGTCCGTTGGGGCAAACGACGACGGACTCGATCTTCTTTGCGAGAGAGTGTGCGTCGATCACATTCGACTCGCAGGGGCGCATCGTCACGATCTGCGTTGGCCTCGACCGGCCCGTCCTCGCGTTGCTCGACCCCGACACCCTCGTGCCGCTGGCGACCTATGAGTTGCCGCCGCGCCAGCCGGGTGGTGGCGGCAATCCATTTACGGACTTCACGGGCGGCGGCTACTTCTACCTCGACGATCGCGACCGGGCGATCATGCCGACAACGACCCGGCACATCTACGTGATCGCGCAGACCGATGAGCCGGGGTTCGAGCTGGTGGAGGACTACGACCTGACCGCGGTCGTGGGTCCTGACGACAAGATCGTCTCGGCGCTCCCGGACTGGCGCGGGCGCCTTTGGTTCGCGTCCGTAGACGGCGTGGTGGGGTGGGTCAACCCGCGATCGGGCAGGGTCCGCTCCAAGGACCTGGCGGAGCCGAACGGCAACTCGTTCGCGGTGGACGAGCGCGGGTCCGTCTACGTGGTCACCGACGCCGCGCTCTATCGGCTCCGCGCTGCCAAGAAAAAGGTGCGCGTTCAGTGGCGTCGCGGCTATCCGAACACAGGTGAGGTGAAGCCGGGCCAAACTCAGGCGGGGTCCGGGACGACGCCCACGCTAATGGCCGGAGGACGGCTTGTGGCGATCGCCGACAACGCGGACCCGATGAACGTGCTCGCCTTCAGGCGCGCGAACAATCCGCAACGCAAGCGGCTCGTCTGCAAGGAGCCGGTGTTCAAGGAGGGCGCATCGGCGACTGACCAGAGCCTGATCGGCGCCGGCCGATCGATCATCGCCGAGAACAACTACGGCTACACGATCTCGGGAACGGAAGGAGGCGAGACGTCAGAGCCGGGGATTCAGCGCGTTGAGGTGAACCGCCGCTTTACGGATTGCGACACAGTTTGGCGCTCGAAGGAGATCGCTCCGTCAGTTGTGCCGAAGGCGTCGGCCAGAACCGGGCTCGTCTACACGTACACGAAGCCGGAGGACACGGGCTCAGACGACCCGTGGTATCTGACAGCGCTCGACTTCGACACCGGCAAGACGCGCTGGAAGCGGTTCTCGGGCGAGGGCCTCGGATACAACAACAACTACGCGCCGATCACGATCGGGCCAGGCGGCCGGATCTACCTGGGCGTCCTCGGCGGCATGGTGTCGTTCTTCCCGTAGCGGCCCCGAGCGTCACAATCTCGGGGATGACGACCCTCGAATGGGCTCTCTTGGGATTGGCAGCCAGTCTTGTCGTCTATGCGGTGCTCGTGCTCGCCCTCGTCCGCGCCGGTAGGCGCTCTGACGCGGTCGCGCTGGCAGCGTTCGTCCCCGACCTCTTGATCCTGTTTCGTCGCCTTCTTATGGACGAGCGAGTCGCCGGATGGCACAGGGCTTCGGTCGTCGGGCTGGTCGCCTACTTGGCGACGCCGATCGATCTCGTGCCCGACTTCATCCCCATCGCCGGCCAGCTCGACGACGCCCTCGCGGTCGCATTGGTTCTCCGCGTCGTCCTGCGCGGCAGCGGCCCCGAGCTCCTGCGAGAGCACTGGCCAGGCCCGGAGGCGTCGCTCGCGGTCGTCTTGAGGCTTGCCTACGGCTCGCCGCCAAAGCTGACCGAAACGGCGAAGAGCGCCGATCTACGCTGACACCATGGATCTGTTCGCCGGAATCCCCGTTCGCGACTACGAGGCAGCGAAGCCTTGGTACGAGCGCCTCCTGGGCGCCGAGCCGACTTTCGTCGCCCACGAGACGGAGTGCGTCTGGGATCTCGCCGAGCGCAGCTCCGTCTACATCGTGGAAGACGCAGAGCGAGCTGGAAACGCCATCCACACGATCTTCGTAGATGATCTCGAAGGAGTGGTGGACGACATCGCATCGCGAGGGATCGAGCCGGCGAAGCGCGAGACGTACAAGAACGGAGTCCGCAAGGTGACCTACCGCGACTCCGACGGCAACGAGATCGGCTTTGGCGGAGCACCGCTCGAGGGCCCCGACCCCTAGTCGCCCGAAGGGTCCGCCTCGATCATCTCGATTCGGTAGCCGTCCGGGTCGCGGACGAAGCACAGGCGGGAGCCGCCTTCGCGCACCTGGTAGGGCGGCTTCTCGGGCTCGATGCCGATCGATGCCAGCTTTTCCAAGGTGCCGTCCAGGTCATCGGCCGTGATCGCGATGTGGCCGTAGCCGGTGCCGATCTCGTACGGGCCGTCCTGGTCGTGGTTGAAAGTGAGTTCCAGGCGTGCGCCGTCGCCGGGGAGGCCCATAAAGACGTTGGTCGCTTCGTTGTCGCCGATGGGCATGCGCCGGAGCTCCTCGAAGCCCAGCTTTGAGTAGAAGTCGACGGACTTGTCGATGTCGGTGATTCGGTAGCACGTGTGGATCAGTTCAGAGGACATGCTTCGACCTTACCCCGGCGTAGACTCGGAAGTGAATTGAGAAGGTCTCGCTATGGCTGAGCGCATGCCGCGGGAGGCGGCGCTTCGGAGGGTTCACGGCACGGGGGCGCTGTTCTCGGCGGCGTATGGCAACGTCGGCTCCTCGATCTACTACGCGCTCGGGCTGGTCGCGCTCTATGCGCTCGGGCTGACGCCGGTCACGTTCATGATTGCGGGGCTGCTCTTCGCGTTCACGGCGGCGAGCTACGTGGAGGCGACCGTTCTCTATCCGGAGGCGGGCGGGTCGTCGAGCTTCGCCCGTCACGCGTTCAACGAGTTCGCGAGCTTTCTCGCGGGGTGGGCACAGATGCTGACCTACATCGTCACGGTGGCGATCTCGGCATTCTTCGTTCCGCACTACCTCGCCGTGTTCTGGGAGCCGCTTGGGCACGGCCCGGGCGACGTGATCTTCGGCGTAGGCCTGATCGTGGCGCTCGCGCTCCTCAACATCAAGGGGACCGAGGAGTCGGCGCGGCTCAACTTGGTGCTGGCGGTCGCGGACCTCTTGACGCAGATCGTCCTGGTGGGGATCGGGCTGGCGCTCGTCTTCGACGGCGATCTCTTGGTCTCGCAGATCGACCTTGGCGTGGCGCCCACGTTTGGCGACTTCGCGCTCGGGATCGCGGTCGGGATGGTCGCCTACACCGGTATCGAGACGATCTCGAACATGGCGGAGGAGGCGAAGAACGCCCATCGCACGATCCCGCTCGGCACTGGCTACGTGGTTCTGGCGGTGGTCGGTTTGTACGCGCTCCTGCCGGCGATCGCGCTGTCGGCGATGCCGGTGACGCAACAGGGGGGCGAGTTCACGACGGCGCTTGGGACGGAGTACGCGGACGACCCGGTGCTGGGGATCGTCGAGAACCTGGGGCTGGCCGCGGGGTTGACGAACGCGCTGGAGATCTATGTGGGGATCCTCGCGGCGGTGATCCTGCTCATCGCGACGAACGCGGCCCTGATCGGCTTGTCGCGGTTGACGTTTTCGATGGGCCAGTACCGGCAACTTCCCGAGGGCTTGCGTCAGATTCACCCGAAGTTCAAGACGCCGTACGTGGCGCTGATCGTTTTCTCGGGAGTGGCGATCTTGGTGATGGCGCCTGGGAAGACGACGTTCCTGGGCACGATCTACGCCTTCGGCGCCACGCTCTCGTTCACCGTCGCGCACGTTTCCTTGATCCGGCTCCGCAAGCTGCGCCCGGTCGAGGGCAGGCCGAAGGCCAGCGATGGTTCGCGGCTTTGGCTCTCGCCCGGGAACGTGACGATCGGCGGGGTGAAGGTGCCAATTCTGGCGGTGATCGGCGGGCTGGGGACGTTCGCGGCGTTCGTCGTAGCGTGCGTGCTCGACCTCGTGGTTCTCGCCGTGGGCGGGGGGTGGATGCTCGCCGGAGTGGCTGGCTACGTCGCCTATAGGCGCAATCAGGGCTTGCCGCTGACCAAGACGGTAAAGGTGGCCCACCTGGCGCCGCTGGGATTGGAAGAGCCGGAGTATCGAAGCGTCGTAGTGGCATTCGAGGACGATCCGTTCAACGAGGAGACTGTCGCGATGGCCAAGGCGCTGGCTGCGAACCGGCGCCGGGCGATTCACGTCGTCTCGCTGATGACTGTGCCCACGAACCTGCCGCTCGACGCTGAGCTCGAGCGACAGGAGCGCGAGGCGCAGGCGAAGATCGAGCGGGCGAAGCTGATTTGCGGGCAGCGCGTCACGGGCTCGCTTGTGCGGGTGCGCCCGGGCCAGGGCGCGGCGGCGATCGTGAAGTCCGCGAAGGAACTGGGGGCGGCGGCGATTGTCATGCAGCTCCGCTACCGGGCCGGAGTGCCGGTGTACTCTAAGACGCTCGAGGCCGTTATGGCCAAGCGCCCGTGTCGCGTCCTCGTGACGGCGAGCCCGGAGGCGGCGCGGGCCGGGGTAATCCCGCCGCTGCCCGCGTAGAGTCGCGCTGATGCCGGCCCCACGCCCCGATGAGGTCTACCGCGGTGCAACTCGCGTGATGGCTGTGGTTGTCCTCCTTTTCGGCGTCTTGATCGTCAGCTTGACGCTGGCGCGCGGTGGTGGGATCGCGGCGACTGGGCTGTGGATCGGGTTGATCTTCTGCGGTCTCGGGGCGGGGCGGCTGTATCTCTCGCTGCGCGCATGAGTGATCGAGGCGAGAGGGGAGGCCGAGGCTCGTCGGGCGGGGCGATGCTGTTTGCCGTCGCCTACTCGGCGGTGGGCTTTTCGCTGTATTTCTCGCTGGGAGTAGTGGCCGACTACGGATTGGGGCTGACGCCGCTCCTCTTCTTGGGAGCCGGCCTGATGTTCGTGCTCGCGACGCTCTCGTTCGCCGAGGGCGGGTCGATGTTCGTCGAGCGGGGGGGCTCCTCGAACATGGCGCGTTACGCGTTCAACGAACTGGTGAGTTTTATCGCCGGCTGGGCGCTCTTGATCGACTTCATCGTGATCGTCGCCCTCGCGGCCGTCTCGGCGCCTCACTACCTGACGCCAATCTGGGATGGGTTCGGCGACGGTGCCGGTGAGGTGCTGACGGCGATCGGGATCGTGGCGGGAGCGGCGGTGCTCAACGTAATGGGGTGGTGGGGGCTTCGGCGCAGGCGGCTCCTGGTCGCGCTGGCGGCCGGCGACATAGTGGTTCAGGTGTTGTTGATCGTCGTGGGATTGGCGGTGGCGCTGGATCCTTCGGCTCTCACCGAAAATCTGGAACTGTTCTCGGAACCCTCCGGCGAAGACGCGATTTATGCCCTGGTGATCGCGACGGTGGCGTTCGCGGGGATCGAGGCGGCTGCGGACTTGGCGCCCGACCTCGACTGGAGGGCGCCCGATCTGCGCCGGGCGATTACGGCGGGAGCCGCTTTGTTGCCGGTCGTCTACGCGGGTGTGGCGGCGGTGGCGCTGATGGCGGTGCCCGTGATGGCGACTCCGGACGGCCCCGAGTCGAAGCTCGGCGGTGAGTTCATCGAGGCGCCGATCTTGGGGGTCGCGCAGAGCTTCGATCCTGGCTGGGTCTCCGACTTGATGCAGGTGGCGGTTACGGCGGTTGCACCGGTGGTGCTGGTCTGGGCCGCATCGACGGCGATGCTGGGGTTGTCGCGGCACGTCTACGTGCTCGCAACGAACAGACAGATCCCGAGTTGGCTCGGAAAGCTGTCGAGGCGCCGGACGCCGTACGTAGCGATTGGCTCGGCCACCGTGATCGCGATCGGGCTCGTGATTCCTGGCGACATCGAGGTGCTCGCGGGGATCTACGCGTTCGGCGCGACGCTCGCGATCGTGATCGCGCACGCGTCGGTCCTGAGGCTGCGGGCGAGAAAGCCGGATTCGGACCGGCCGTTCCGAGTTCCATACGACGTGCGGGTCAGGGGGACGGCGGTGCCGGTGCCTGCCGTGGCCGGGTTCGTGTTGACGGGCCTTGCGTGGCTGAGCGTGGTCGTCTACCACGACGAGGCGCGGTGGGTCGGCGGTGGGTGGATGGCGTTCGGGTTAATCGGCTACGTCGTCTATCGCAAGGGGTTCGAGGGGACGACGCTGACCAAGCGGGTCGAGGTGCCGGCGGCGGCCCTCGAAAAGCAGGCGGTGGCCGTCCAGTACGAGGACATCCTGGTGCCTATCTTCGGGACGAGCTTGGACGACGACATCGTTGGTACGGCGGGAAGGCTGGCGGTTGCCGCGGAGAAAGCGACCGACTCAGAATCGCGGCTTCGCATCGTGTTCGTGGTCAAGCTGCCGCTGACGGTGCCACTGTCGGCCCCGCCGCCCCCGGAGAGGATGGAGGTCGCTAACGCGGCGCTCGAGCGGGCGCGGCTGGTGGCGGAGGAGTACGACACGGTTGACGTCCAGGAGACGGTGGTGAGGGCGCGGAGCGTAGGCGCTGGGATCGTTCAGGCGGCGCGCGAGATGGATGCTGAGATGATTGTGATGGGCGCGGAGCCGCCGACGAGGATCAGGGGCGGGGCGATCCTGGGTGGGATCGGCGGGCATCGCCCTGAAGAGATCGGGCCGGTGACCGAATACGTGCTCTCTCGAGCGCCTTGCCGGGTGCTGGTGACGGCGCCGGTCGGCGAGGGTCACTGAACCTGCGTCACTGAATAGAGTCAGAACCCGATGTTGATCCTCATCGTTGGCTGCGGCCGGGTCGGCTCTTCGCTTGCGCGCACGATGCTCAAGGAGGGCCATGATGTCTCCTGCCTCGACGAGGATCCTGAGGCGCACGCGCGCCTCGAGATTGGCCTCGACAAGCCGTGGGAGGACATGGGAGGGCAGTTCACGGTGGGCACGGCGCTCGAGGTCGAGGCGCTGACCGCCGCTGGGATCGAGCGGGCGGATGTGTTCGTGGCTTCGACCGACGGCGACAACACGAACATCATCATCTCGCAGCTCGCAAAGAGGCGGTTCAACGTGCCTACGGTGATCGCGCGGATCCTCGATCCGCTGCGCGCGGAGTGGTACGACCGCCAGGGGGTGCACACGATCTGCCCGACTCGCATCGCGATCGAGATGCTGGAGTCGGAGGTGAGGGAGCAGGCGAGGCGGGCGGCAGGGACGGCTCCCAAGCTGGGCCCGGCGGACCACGAGGACGACGAGATTTGATGTCGAACGCAAAATCGATGTATGTGATCGTGGTGGGCGCCGGCAAGGTGGGCTGGAACATCGCGCGGGAGCTGCTCGACAAGGATCACGAAGTGACGCTGATCGAGAACGATCGCGAGCGCTACCAGACGGTGGAGCAGGAGCTGGAGCACAACATCCAGTACGGAGACGCGTCTGAGTTGTGGGTGCTGGAGCGGGCGGGGGTGCAGCGCGCGGACATGGTGATCGCCGTCACCGGCGACGACGAGGACAACATGCTGATTTGCCAGGTAGCGAAGGAGAAGTATCTGGTGGACCGGATCATCGCGCGCGTCAACAACCCGCGGAATCTGGCGCATTTCGAGCTGCTCGGGATTCGTCCAGTTGTCTCGGCGACTGATCTCATCCTGAGGCTGATCGAGCACGAGGTGCCGGAATACGGGCTAGTTCATCTGCTCGATCTGCCCGAGCAGCATTTGGAGATCATCGAGTTGCTCTTGCCCGACGACTCGCCGGTGACGGGACAGCGCGTCGGCGACTTGCAGCTTCCGGAAGGGACGCTCCTCATTTCGGTCCTTCGAGGCTCGGAGGGGCTGATCCCGAATGCCGAGACCGTGCTCGAGGCGGGGGACGAGATCTTGGCCGTTCTGGATCCGCAGATCGAGGATGAGGTGACGGCGTACTTCGGCGCTTCGGTGCCCAAGCCCTAGTGATGAGAGACGCCGACTTCCTCCTGGTGGGGGGTGGCATGGCGTCGGCGTATTGCGCGTCGGAGTTGCGGCGGCAGGGCGCCGACGGGAGCGTGCTGTTGGTTGGGCGCGAGCAGGATCCACCGTACGAGCGGCCGCCGCTTTCCAAGGAGTATCTGCGCGGCGAGGCCGAGAGAGCCGACGCCGCGGTGCACGGCGCCGATTGGTACGAGGAGAACGACGTCGAGCTTCTGAGCGGCAAGAGTGTGATGGGTCTCGACGTGGGCGAGCGTGTGGCGAGGATCCAGGGCGGGGAAGAGGTGCGCTTTGGCAAGGCGCTCCTCGCCACGGGGGCGATGGTGAACATCCTGCGGGTGGACGGGGCGGGGCTCGAGGGGATTCACTACCTGCGTGCATTCGGCAACTCGGACTCGATCCGCGAGGAGGCGGGCAAGGCGGAGCGGGCCGTCCTGATCGGAGGGAGCTACATCGGCTGTGAGGTGGCCGCTTCTCTCGTTGAGCTGGGAGTGAAGTGCACGATCGTGATGCAGGAGGAGGTGGCGCTCTCGAACGGGTTCGGCGAGGAGGCGGGACGGTTCTTTCAGGACGTCTTGGAGTCGAAGGGTGTGGAGGTTGTCGGCGGCACGGGGCTTGGCTCGTTCGGCGGCGATGGGCGCGTGGAGCAGGTCGTGACGGAGGACGGGCGCGAGATCGAGTGCGATTTCTGCGTGATGGGGACGGGCGTGCGCCCCGATGTGATGCTGGCGCAGAAGGCAGGGCTGGAGGTTGACGACGGGATCGTTTGCGACGCGAAGCTGGAGACGTCGGCGGAGGGGATCTTCGCGGCGGGCGACTGCTGCTCGTACGACAGTCAGGTGCACGGGCGGCGGTTGCGGGTGGAGCATTGGGACGTGGCGCTCCAGCAGGGTCGGCATGCCGCCCTCGGGATGCTTGGCGGCACCGATCCGTACACCGTGATCCCGTATTTCTTCAGCGATCTCTCGGACTGGGCGGGGCTCGAGTACGTGGGACCGGCGAAGGATTGGGACGAGGAAGTGGTGCGCGGGTCGATGGATGACGGCGACTTCTCGACTTGGTATTTGAAGGACGGAAAGGTCGCGGGCGCTCTCGCTGTAGGTCGCTCCGAAGACCTGATCCACGCTCGAACCCTGATCGAATCCGGGGCGGATGTTGGCTCTCAGAAAGCCGAGCTGGAGGACGCGGATTTGGAGCTTGAAATCGTGGGTGGTAAGTAGAGCTGTCGCTATCGTTGCGGGCGCCCGATCCGGGGTGGAGTAATGGGCAACTCGCCAGTTTCTGGTACTGGAATTCAAGGTTCGAGTCCTTGCCCCGGAGTTCGAAAGCTGCCAGCTCTGCGTCAGACGGGGCTGCGAACAACGTCGTGACTTAGCTGCGATCCGTACAAGACGTCCGACTGGCGCAGGAGAATGACGCCTGATGCTGAACTGACGCGTTACGGTGGAGCGCTAGATGGCTGAGATGGACATCTATATGCGCCGGCGCCTCGTGGCGCTCGGCGGGCTTTTCCTCTTTTTCATCCTGTTCGTGCTCCTGGTAAAAAGCTGCGGAGGCGACGATGAGCCCGAGCCCGTCGCCGAGGTGCCGACAGGTGCGACCGGTGAGGCCGGCGGCGCGCTGCCGCTCGAGGAGTACATCCTCCAAGCGGATGCCATCTGCGATACGGCCAACAGTGCGGTCGGCGCTCTCGACCCCGAAGACCCCGATGCGACACAGGACGAGTTCAACATCACGAGCGAGGAGCTCGCCCAGCTCCAATCCCTGCAGCTTGCCGAAGACTCTGCCGACATCGACCGCTTCCTCTCGGACCTGAGTGCGGTCGTCGACGCCCTGCGCCAGAAAGCCCGCGCCGTCAGAGCCGATGACCTGGCAGGCCAGGACGCCGCGCAGCTCGACATCGACACCGCCGAGGTCGACGCCCGCGAGCAGGGCGAGCGAGCGGGATTCGAGGCCTGCGGTCAGTTCCTCGACGCGGGAGAGGAACCCGGGGGAGACGGCAACGCGGACACCGCAGTCTCGCCAACCGACTCCGGCACGGTAGCCCCAGCAACCCCAATCACCCCTGCGCCCGCCGAACCAACGACGCCAACCACACCCCCGGCTACACCCCCGCCGGATGACGGCGGCGGCGGCACGGGCGGCGGCGGCGTCACCCCTTAGGCCCAGCGCCCGCAACGGCGGCCTACGCCGCCACGTCAGCCCACGCTCCGTAGAGCCGCGCGTACGCGCCGTCCGCTCGAATCAGCTCGTCGTGCGTCCCCGCCTCGACGATCTCTCCCTGCTCCAGCACCACGATCTTCCCAGCCCGCCTGATCGTCGACAGCCGGTGAGCGATCACGATCGCCGTGCGGCCGTAAAGAAGTCGCTCGAGCGCCCGCTCGATCACCCGCTCCGTGCGCACGTCCACGTTCGACGTCGCTTCGTCCAGGATCAGGATCCTCGGCTCGGCGAGTAGCGCGCGCGCAAACGACACGAGCTGGCGCTGCCCCGCGCTCAGCTGCACTCCCCGCTCCCCGATCTCCGTATCCAGCCCAGCCGGCAGCCTCGCCGTGAACGGCTCCGCCCCAACCGCCTTCACCGCCGCCTCGATCTCATCGTCCGAGGCAGCCGGCCGCCCGAACGCCACGTTGTCTCGGACGCGAGCCAGAGAACAAGTACCCCTCCTGCGGCACGATCCCCAACCGCGAGCGAAGCGCCGACGAATCCAAGTCACGCAAGTCATTGCCGTCCACCGACACTGTGCCCCGCTGCGGGTCGTAAAAGCGCGCCACCAGCTTCGCCATCGTCGACTTGCCCGCCCCCGTCTCGCCCACCAGCGCGACCGTCTGGCCCGCGGCAATCTCCAGGTCGATCCCCCGCATCGCCCACTCGTCGCCGTCGCTGACCTCACGCGCATCACCCCCGCCCGCGTACGAGAACCACACATCGTCGAGCACGATCTCGCCCCTGATCTCGCCCGGATCGATCGCGTCCGGCTTATCCACCATGTCTGGGCGCGTGTCCAAGAGATCGAAGATCTTGTCGAGCGCTGCCATCCCCTGCTGGTAGGTCGTATAAAGCTGCGAGATCTGCTGAATCGGGTCGAAGAACTGGTTCAGGTAGCCGATGAACGCAACCACGACGCCCGTTTCCACATCCCCGTCGATCACCCGGAATCCGCCGTAGAGGACGATCGCAGCCGTGCCGATCGCCGAAAGCAACTCGACCGCCGGGAAGTACGAAGCGTTGAGGTAAACCGTCCGCATGTTCGCCTCGCGGTTCTCGGCATTGAGCTCCGACATGCGCCCGATGTGCCGCGGCTCCTGGCGAAAGCTGCGCACGACGCGCACGCCCGAGAGCGACTCCTGGAGATAGGCGGTGATGTTCGCGATCTTCTCGCGCGTCAGCCGGTACGCGTCAGCCGAGATGATCCGGAACACCACGCTCGCGACGAAGAGAAGCGGGAACGTCAAGAACACCACCAGCGCCAGCGGCACATCGAGCAAGAGCAGGATCACGATCACTCCCGCCAGCGTCAACGTCGCCTGAAAGAGCGTCACGATCCCGTCCGTAACGAGTGAGTCGAGCGCCTGCACGTCGTTCGTCAGGCGCGAGATCAGAACGCCTGCCTTCCGGCGCGTGAAGAAGCCAATCGACATCGCCTGGAGGTGCTGGTAGATGCGCGTCCTCAAGTCCTGGAGAGCCCGCTGCCCGACCCATCCAACCAGGTACGTCTGCGCGTAGCTCGCCGCCCAGAACACCGCCGCTGACGCCAAGAAGATCAACACGATCACCGTCAAGACGCTGGCGTCGCCCGCCGTAATGCCGTCGTCGATAGCCCGCGCGGCGAGGTAGGGAGGAGCAAGCCCCGCCGCCGTCGCGACCAGGAGCGCACCGCCCATCATCCACACCTGCTTGCGATACGGGCGAAGCAAGCCCAGCATCCAGCGCACCTTCCGCCCGCGCTCATCCTCGCCGCGAATCACCCGCCAGAGGTCGCGGAACATGGCGATCGTGCCGGAAAGCCTCCCGTCCTCGCTCATCGGAGCCGGCTCCTCGCCGGGGCTCGGCTTGGCTTCGCTCCGCCTCACAGCCGCGCCACCTCCTCGCGCTCCTCGAGATCGCGCTGGAGGAAGACCGAGTCCTCGCACCCATGCTCGGCGATCTCGCGGTAGAGGTCGCACCGCTCGATCAGCTCGTCGTGTGTCCCCCGGTCGACGACCCTCCCGGCGTCCATCACCACGATCTCATCCGCGAGTGAGATCGTCGACATCCGATGCGCCACCACGAACGTCGTCCGCCCGCTCATCACCTCGCTGAGGCCGCGCTTGATCTCCGCCTCGGTACTCGCATCCACCGACGACGTGGCGTCATCCAGGATGAGGATGCGCGGATCCGCCAAGATCGCCCGCGCGATAGCAACCCGCTGGCGCTGCCCACCCGAGAGCGTCAGCCCCCTGTCGCCGACCATCGTCTCGTACCCCTCGGGCAGCCGGTCGATGAACCCGTGCGCCTGCGCCAGGCGCGCCGCCTTCTCGACCTCCTCCGGCGAGGCGTCCGGCTTCGCGTACGCGATGTTCTCGGCCACCGAAGCCGAGAACAAGAAGCTCTCGTCCGCCACGAACGCAACCGATCGGCGCACGGACCCCACGTCGACCTCGCGCAGTTCCGCCCCATCGATCGAGATCGACCCCGAGGTCGGGTCGTAAAGACGCGCGAGAAGCGCTACCAAGCTCGTCTTGCCGGAGCCCGTCGGCCCCACGAGCGCCACCGTCGTCCCCGCCTCGACCGCCATCGAGACGCTCTCGAGCGCCGGCTCCGCATCATCGCCGTAGCGAAGCGTCACGTCGTGGAGCTCCACCTGGCCCCGCCCATCGGGCAGAGCAGGCGCCTCGGGATCGCTCTCGATCCGCGGCTCGCGATCGAGGATCTCGAACATCCGATTGCCGGACGCCGCCGCCCGCTGAGCCATTCCGAGCGACGTGCCGAGCATGCGCATCGGGCCGGTCAGCATGATCACGTAGGCGTAAAACGCGGTGAACTCACCGAGCGTGATCGAACCGTCGATCACCGCGTTGCCACCCACGAACAGCACCACGCCGAGCCCGATCGAGGGGAGGAAGCCCATCAGCGGGTTGTAGAAGGCGCGCAGCCTCGTCGAGAAGACGTTTTGGTCGAACACCCTCGTAACCGAGCGCTGAAAGCGGTGAAGCATGAACTCCTCGCGCGCGAACGCCTTGACCACCCGGATGCCCGAGATGCTCTCCTCCGCCTCCGCCGTCAGCTCGGCAAGGCGCTGCTGCACCTCCTGAAGCGCGGGCCGAGACAGGCGGCTGTAGCGTGCCGCCGTTGCGACCACTACCGGCACCGGCGCCAGCGCGAGCGCCGCCAGCATGGGGTCGATCACGAACATCACGATGCTCGCAAGCACGATCGTCAACAGGTTCTGCGTAAGGAAGATCAGCCCGTATCCCAGAAAGAACCGGATCGACTGCAAATCGACCGTCGCACGCGACATCAGCTGACCCGTCTGCTGCGTGTCGAAGAATCCCAGCTCCAGTCGCTGGAGCTGCGCGTACATCCGCTCGCGAAGGTCGAACTCGACCGCGACCGAGACCCTTCCCGCGATGATCCGCCGCACCACCGTCAACCCCAGGCGAAGCACGCCCGCGCCGAGAATCGCGAGCGCGAGCGGCCACAGCGCGCTCTCGTCGATGTCTGAGCCCTCGATCGCGTCCACCGCGTTCCCGATCAGGAGCGGAATCAAGACTGTCACGCCCATCGCGAGCCAGGCGAACCCCAGCGAGGCCAGCGCCGCCCGCCTGTACGGGCGAAGGAAGCCGAAGAGTCTCAAGAGCGAAGACATCCACCCTTCACTATACGAAGTGAAGTATTGGCCCCAGCGGCCACAAACGGCGCGATAATGAACCAATGAGCGCCGCCGATCCACCGCCCGGCGACCGCCCACCGCTTGCGCACGGGCCATCCTCCGGCCTCTGCGACGGCTGCTCTCACCAACGCCTCATCCGCAACACGCGAGGCTCGGAGTTCTCGATGTGCGACCGTTCCCGCTCTGACCCTGCTTATCCCCGCTATCCACGTATGCCAGTACGCGCGTGCGCGGGATACGAGCCGCGCGAGGCGGGCGCCGAGCCGCCCGAGGGCCCGCGTTAAGCCTCCGGCGCGACTCGGCTTGCGGCGCTGAGAGCCCCGGCGCTCGCGGCGAGGACCAGGCCAATCGCCACGATCTCGCGCGCCGCCAGGCCCTGGCTCAACAGCACGAACCCCGCGGCTGCGGCCACTGCCGGCTCCAAGCTCATCAGGACGCCGAACACCGACTCGGGCAAACGCCGAAGTGCCTCCAGCTCAAACGAGTACGGAATCGCGGAGCTGAGGATCGCGACCCCGAAACCGATTGCAAGCAGCTCGCCATCGATCAGGTCGGTGCCACCCTCAACCAGGCCGAACGGCAGCGCCACCACCGCAGCGATCACCATCGCGATCGCCAAGCCACCTCCACCGGGGAGAGCCCGGCCCACCCGGGCGGTAGCCAGGATGTAGAGACCCCAGCATCCGCCCGCGATGAGGGCGAAAGCGCACCCGAGAGCGTCGAGGTCAGAACCCGGCACCGGCGCCAGCAAGACCAGCCCCGTGGCCGCCAGCGCCACCCACAGGAGGTCGAGCCGCCGTCTCGACCCCAAGATCGCCACCGTTAACGGGCCCACGAACTCCAGCGTCACCGCGATCCCCAGCGGGATCCGGTCGAGCGCTTGGTAGAACGTCAAGTTCATCACGCCGAGAAGCACGCCCAGCGCCAGCACGTCTCGAGCGCCCGCCTCCAGCCGCAGCGCCGGCCGCCAGAGCACCATCAGCACTACGGCGGCGAAGAAGATGCGAAGGAACACCGCGCCACCAGGACCCACCTCGTCGAAGAGCGTCGTCGCGATTGCCGCTCCGACCTGGACCGAGACGATCCCGCCGAGAACGAGCGCCATGGCCGTCCCGCGCGAGCCGGTCACGACCGAGCTACTTCGCCGTCGCGCGCCGGTACGTGGCCGTCGAGATGAAGAAGAAGACGATCGTGATGCCGATCGTCCAGAGGAACGCGACCCAGACATCCGTGTTCGCCGGCGCGCTCTGCCAGAGGTGGCGCATGGCGTCGACGGCCGTGGTGAACGGATTGGCGTTCGCGAACGCCTCGAGCACAGCGGGCATCGACTCGACCGGAACGAACGCGGAAGAGATGAAGGTAAGCGGGAAGATCGTCAGGAAGCCGACCGCGTTGGCCGACTCGGGAGTCGAGGAGATCATCCCGATGTACGCGAAGACCCATGAGAACGCGTAGCCGAGCATCAACATCAGAAGGACCCCGAGGAGGATGTTCCCGAGCGGCGCGTTGAACGCGAACCCGACCAGGAGCCCGACCCCCGTCACGATCGACATCGAGAGCAGATTCGTCGCCACGTCCGCGAGGGTCCGACCGGCGAGCACCGCCGAGCGAGCCATCGGCAACGAGCGGAAACGGTCGATCAGCCCGAGCTGAAGATCCGCCGAAAGCCCGAGCGCCGTGGCAAACCCGCCGAATGCGATGTTCTGCACCAAGATTCCGGGAATCAGAAAGTCCGCGTATCCGTCATAGAACGGCGGCACCTGAATCGCCCCGCCGAAGACGTAGACGAAGAGCAGCACGAACATCACCGGCTGGATCGTGAAAGCTGTGAGCAGGTCCGGTGCTCGCACGATCCGGATCAGGTTGCGCTTGGCGAGGACCATCGTGTCCGATACCGCCTGGCTCATCGCTCCACTTCCTCGTCCTCTTCGGGCGTTTCCTCGGCGGCATGCCCGGTGAGCGAGATGAACACGTCGTCGAGCGTCGGGCGGCGGACGGCCAGATCCTCGATCTCCACGCCCGCGGAGTCGAGTCGGCGCACCGCGTCAGCGATCGACGTTCGATCGCGATCGAGAGCGACGCCCACGATTCCGTCGACTCGATTTGGCTCCTCGTCGGAGATTTGAGCCAAGGTCGAAGCGGCCAGCTCGGCCTGAGAAGAGTTGCCAAGCGTCACCTCGATCCGCTCGCCGCCGACTCTGTCCTTGAGCTCGTCAGAGGTCCCCTCGGCGATCACCTCGCCCCGGTCGAGGACGGCGATCCGGTCGGCGAGGCGGTCCGCCTCGTCGAGGTACTGAGTGGTCAAGAGCACGGTGGTCCCCTCGCCAACCATCGCCTCGATCGTCTCCCACAGGCCGAGCCGGCTGCGCGGATCCAAGCCGGTGGTCGGTTCGTCGAGGAAGATCACCGGCGGATCGGCGACCAGCGCGGCTGCCAGGTCGAGCCGCCTGCGCATGCCGCCCGAGTACGTCTTGACGAGCCGGTCGCCTGCCTCATCGAGCTCGAATCTTCGAAGCAGACCGGTTGACCGCTCGCGCGAGTGGTCTTTGCCAAGGTGATAGAGGCGGCCGACCATTTCCAGGTTCTCGAAACCGGTCAAGTTCTCGTCAACTGCAGCGTTCTGACCCGCGAGGCCGATTTGCGCGCGGAGCTTCGCCGCGTCCTCCACGACGTCGAGGCCCATCACCCGCGCCTTGCCGGCCGTCGGAGGCAGGAGCGTTGTCAGGATGCGCACCGCCGTCGTCTTGCCGGCGCCGTTCGGGCCCAGCAACCCAAGCACGGTCCCGCGCTCGACTCGCAGGTCGATTTCGCGGAGTGCTTCCACGTCCTTGTACGTCTTCGTGAGGCCCTCGGCCTCGACTGCGGCGTCGCCGGTCATGAGAAAGCGCAACGTAGCTACTTGAGTTTCGCGCTACTTGACACCCCGCCGTGTCGGTGGGATGATCGGCTTTCGTCGCCCGCTTATACGGGCGAAGGGGAGAAAGCCTGAATGACTGGCGTGCCACCGCGAGCCGGATCCCGCTGGATCTCCGGTCTGTTCCTCGCCTTCATCCTGGCAGTTATGCAGCTGTCCTCCGCTCCTGCCGGATGGACGGCGGCAGTGTCCGCCCGAGCGGAACTCGAAGCGGCCCGCGGGCTCACATGCCAAGGCGCGACACGGAGAGTCAAAGACGCTAAGCGAGCGGTTTCCAATGCAAGGCAGGCGCTCCGAGGCGCTGATACGCCTCGAGAGTCGAAGCGGGCCAAAAGGAAGCTGAAGAGCGCCAAGCGAGCGCTCGCGGAAGCCGAGGAGGACAAGGCGGCAGCGTGTGCCCCGAGGTTCGCCGTCGTCGGGGCGCAAGGCAAGGGAAACACGGGGCAGACCGAAGTCGCCGCTGCGATTGACGAGAAGTGCGAGCTGAGCGGATGCGATTACCTCATCGGCCTCGGCAACAACATCTATGAAAGCGGTGCGAGCTCGACCGCCGACCCCAAGTTCAACGAGTTGTTCGAGACTCCCTACGCGGGCATCGACCTGCCGTTTTGGCTTGGGCTTGGCAACCACGACTACGGCGGCGACGGGGCGGGCAACGAGACTGCGAAGGCGCAGACCCAGGTGGACTACACGGCCGTTTCCCCCTCCGGGAACTGGAAGATGCCGGCCCACTACTACCGCCGCAGCGATCAGAACGTCGAATTCTTCACCCTCGACACCACCCCGCAGATGTTCGGCACGGACACGCAGCAAGAGACGGATGTCGCTGCCTGGCTCGACGAGTCCAACGCGGAATGGAAGATCGCCCTGGGGCTTCACTCCTACAGGTCCAACGGCGCCCACGGCAACGCCGGAAGCTATGACGACGTTCCATTCACGCCCATCGTTAACGGGGCAGGCGTCCGGGACTTCATGGAAGACCACGTGTGCGGCGAAGTCGATGTCTACTTCTCAGCGCACGATCACAACCTTCAGTGGCTGCAGCAGGATGCGACGAATTGTCCCGGTACCGAGCTGATCGTCTCAGGAGCTGGTGCATCTACGACGGCGCTTACTCGCAGCAACCCAACCCACTTCGAGAGCGCGACGCTCGGCTTTGCCTACGTCGTGATCGAGGGTCGTGAAATGACCGTCGATTTCGTCGACACCGAGGGCACTTCGCTGTTCTCACGGACGATCTCGAAGTAAGCGCGCCCATACGATCTGCCGCATCGCGGTACCGATCGTCTGCATCAACCTCGCCCGCTCGACTGAGCGCCGGCTCCGCATGAAGCGCCGCTTCGCCGAGCGCGGCCTCGCGGATCGCGTGCGCTTCTTTGAAGCGGTCGACGGCAGGCAGGTGGGGACAGAGGGCGACGATTGGGCAAAGTCCGCCCGAGGCTGCTTCGCCAGCCACCTCGAGGTGATGCGGCTCTTGGCCTCAGACCCGGCTTACGCAGAAACCGGCGCGATCGTCTTCGAGGACGACGTCCTCATCCATAGCGAGTTCGCCGAGCGCTCGGAGCAGAGCCTCAAGAACCTGCCGGTCGGCGCAACCCAATGCCTCCTGGGCTTCATGCTGGCGCCACCGAATCCGGATCTCGTCTGGGCGGGCCGAGATCCCAGCGCGCACAACGTCTGCGGGATCGAAGCCGACTACATGTGGGGAAGCCACTGTTACTGGATGGCTGCCGAGCGAGCCGCCCAAGCCCTCGAGGAGTACGGCGACGTCCCCTTTGACGAGCTTCCCCTGGGGACCGAGCGCTTCACGGTGCCTCGCGACGGCTACGCGAGCTGGCCCGCACTCGCACTTCAGGAAGCCAACGACTCCGAGATCCGGCCGGACTCAGAGCTCGACGAGTGTCACCGGCGCGGCCAGGAGCGCTGGCCCCTCGGCGACTATCTGGGTTCGGAAGACGACGAGCGATCACTGACTTTCAGCGGCGCCGCCGAGCCGACGATTGGGCTGTGCATGATCGTCCGCGACGAGGCTGGGGTCATCGAGCGGTGCCTCGATTCCGTCAAGGGCCTCATCGACACATGGACAATCTGCGACACGGGCTCGGAGGACGGCACGCCCGAGCTGATCGAGTCCCGCCTGGCAGATCTCCCAGGGCGCCTCCATCGCCGCGAGTGGCGCGACTTCGGTCACAACCGCACCGAGCTGATGGAGCTCGCCCGTGGCAGCGCGGACTATCTGCTCCTGCTCGACGCCGACATGACCATCGACTGGCGCGGCCCTCTTTCAGAGCTCAGCGCCGACGCGTACGAGCTTCGCCACGAAGGCGAGCTCGGCTACTGGATCCCGCGCCTCGTCCGCGGCGACCACGAATGGCACTACGTCGGAGCCACGCACGAGTACCTCGCCTCTGCCGAAGAGCACTCGCGGGAGCCGCTGCGAGCGCTCGTGATCGAGCATCACGAGGACGGCGGCACCCGGGACGAAAAGTACGAACGCGACCGGCGGCTGCTCGAGGCGGAGCTCGAGCGCGACCCCGACTCAGACCGGGCGACGTTTTATCTCGCGCAGACGCTCCGCGACTCGGGCGAGACCGAGGACGCAATCCGCCTCTACCGCCGTCGCGTTGAGCTCGGGGGCTGGGACGAGGAGGTCTTCTACTCGGCGCATCAGGTGGCGGTTCTCACGGCCGAAAAAGCGCCCCGCGCGTCGATCCCCCTCTTCCTCAAGGCCTTCGAGCGCCGCCCGACCCGCGCCGAGCCCCTCCACGAGGCCGCCTACGTCTGCAGGCGGCTCGGCTGGTACGAGTCCGCGTACACGTTCGCCAAGCGTGCCTTGGAGATACCGATGCCCGCCGACATCTTGTTCGTCGGCGCGCGGACCTATCGCTGGGGCTCGCTTTTCGAGCTGGCGCTGGCCGCGCACGAGACCGAACGCCACGACGAAGCGCGCGACGCCTACCACCTGCTCTTGGACGGCCGTGAGCTGCCGCGAGGCATCGTTGGTGCCGTGCGCGAGAACCTGCGCCGGCTGGACAACATCTCCGGCGGCGGTCGAAGCGTCGATCGTCACACCGAGCCGAGCCTCGAGAAGCTCGTTCCCTCCGCGCGCTTCGCGGAGATCAGGCTGGAAGTCGAGCCCGACTGGCCGCAGTTCAACCCGTCGATCGCGCCGGACGGCGACGGATTCCGAGCGGTAGTGAGGACCGCCAACTACCGAGTCGATCGTGGCATCTACTCCATCATCGACGACTCCGGTGAAGTGCGAACGATCAACTACCTGGCAAAGCTCGACTCGGAGCTTCGCCTCACGGATGTCGAGCCGATCACCGATCTCGACGCGGAGCTCGGGTGGCATGACTTTCCGGTGCGCGGGTGGGAGGACTGCCGTCTCTTCGAGGTAGACGGGCGTTGGTACGCGACGGCTACATCGCGAGAGCTAGACCCGGACGGCGTCTGCCGCACCGTGCTACTCGAGCTGGACGGCGCGCGGATCACCGCCGCGCGGGTGCTTAATGGTCCCGACCCGCACCGCCACGAGAAGAACTGGATGCCCTACGTGGAGGACGGCGAGCTGCTTTTCGTCTACACCCCGGCGCCGACGGTGATCACGCGGGTGGACCCCGAACACGGTGACCCCGAACCGGTTGCGACCCACCCGGCGCCGGATGAGGCGAACGGGCTTCGTGGCGGCTCAGGAGGCGTTGCCGTCGCCGATGGCGTTCTCTTCTGCGTTCACGAGCCATTCGACTTCGGCGGCCCGCGCCGCTACCTCCATCGCTGGGTCCTGTTCGACCGCACGTGGCGCCTGACCGCTGCCTCGCAGCTCTTTCATTTCACCGATCACGATGTCGAAATCTGCGCCGGCCTCGCGCGGCGTGGGGACGAACTGGTCGCCTCTTTCGGGGTCGGTGACCACTCGGCGGCGCTGGTAGTCATGCACGAAGGGGAGGTCCTTGGAACGCTGGACGCGTTCGGCAAGCAGGCTCAGGCGTAAATTGTTACGCTCCGGCCCATGGCATCGGAGCAAGGTTTCAACCGTCGCAAGTTCATCGCTACCGGAGCCGCCTTGGGCGGCGCAGTCGTGTGGGGCCCCAAGTTCGCCCAAGCCCGTGGTTCGTCGGTAGCAAATCGCATTCAGGAGCTTCGCGACGAAGTTGCCAACAACAACATCCGAGATGATCGCCTCCGCAAGTCGATGCTGTCGAAGCTCGATCGCGCGAAGCAAGCCGTCCAAGATGGCGACGAGCCTCGTGCGTGCGCCCTCCTTAAGAAGTTCATCCAGGTGACGAACTCGAACACGCCGACCGACGACAACGGCCTGACCGTTCACGAGGAGCGTCGCTGGAAGAACGAAGCCCGCGACATTCGCGACCAGCTCGGGTGCGACCAGGGCCAGACCGGCAGCACGGGTTCGACCGGCGCTACGGGTCCGACGGGTCCGACGGGCTTCACGGGCTTCACGGGCTTCACGGGTCCAACGGGCCCGCAACGCGGCTAGGCCTGGCGCAGCGCTAAGACACGCTCAGGTCTTTCGCTCGAGGTCTGCGACCTCCGCGGCCTTCAGCCCGATCCCGTGAGCTCCCAGGACCACTCGACCGCCACTCCGGGGTTCTGCCGCGATACATAGGTCTGGCTGCCCGACAGCGAGCGGCTACCCGACGACCAGGCCTGAATCTCGCGCATCTCCGCCTCGTCAGGGATGTTCAACGGGAACCAGGAGATCGTCTCGGTCCCGGTCTCTGGACAGGTTTGAGTCACCTCGGCGATGTGGCCGGCGTGAAGCGCCATCGAGTACTCGTCCGGAAACTCCGGGTCCGGGTACTCGTAGATTCCGAGGCCGTCGTTGAAGTCGTTGGTTTCAGTCCAGGTGTCGGCGCCGCTCACCGTGCAGCCGTTGCTAGAGCCTGTGGCGCTGACTGACCAGTGCCAAGTCAGCGACGCCATCTTGTAGTACGCGACCCCGTCCTCGACGGACTCGCGCTCCAGGTGAAGTTCGGCCTCCCACGTCTCGGTGCCCGTGCCGTAATCGATGCTGCCGGTCGCGGTCCCGTCCCAGCGCTCTGGGAAGCAGTCGCGCCCGGCCACCGCCCGGCCGGTCTTGCCATCGACGGCTTGCGGGAAGGTCAGGTCCGTGCTCGTGTCGGCCGACATCCGCGAGTTGGTGTAGACGAGCAGGAGCTCGGTCACGTTTTCGCTTGCCGTATCGCGGCAGAGCTCGACTTCGGTCTCGTTCGTCCAGTCCTCCACCCTGGTACTGCCGTCGGCCAGGGTCAGCAGCGCCTGCAGCTTGGCGTCGGCGGGGTTGAACCCGTCGCCCGGATCGAGCAGGTCCTGGAAGCTGAAGCTCTCGAGCCGGAAGCTCCGCACGGCGTCGTCGGGGAACTTGAACTGGGTGTAGTTGATTGAGCGCTCAGAAACGTTCCTGTAGGCGCGCGCCCCTCCCGTATTGGGAATCTCGGGCGCGAGCTCGAAGACCTTTCTGCTCGTGCCGTCGAGGGCCACGTCGTACTTGACCGGGCTTAGATCGGCCACGCCGGGCCTCAGATCTCGCTTCGTGCTCGCCTCAGGCAAGCCGAACGGAATTGCGTCCTGGTCGCTGAAAAAGGTCGCCCCTGCGCGATTCCAGGCCTGGAGCGCGAACTCCGGCCAGATCTGCCGCCACCCGCCTGGGACCCCAGCGTCGACTGCCTCGACGCTGCCAGCGCTTTCGACACCGTCCCAGATGTCCTTGATCACGAAGGGGCCGTACTCTCGGGCGGCGTAGAGCAGGTAGACGTAGTCCTCGTAGCCGTTGGGATCGCCGTAGCCGAGGACCGCTTCGATCGGGCGCTCGAATCTCCTCGCAGAAGTCAGGTACTCCTCCGCGTAGGGGTGCTCGACCACCTGATCTTCGGGGTAGACGTAGTCGATCATGTAGTTGGCGGTCGCCTCCTCGAGCCAGCGGTACTTGAGGTAGTCCTCGGCGTAGGCGTAGGCGCCGACTTGAATCACGTGGGCGAGCTCGTGCGCGACGAAGTCGCGGGTATGCGTTGCGGAGGCGGCGTCGCCGGCGTCGACGAGCATGAAGCTCGGCCGCTGGGTCTCTCCGGGCGGGAATGGGACGGTCAGCGCGCGGAAGCCGTCGACGGGCATCACGTAGATGTCGAGCTTGCCGTCGCCGCCGTTGCAGGTCATCGCGTCATCGGCGGGCGGGGTGCGGCCGAACAGGGCGACCTCATCGGTCCAGATGGTCTCGATCTCGGCCAAGACCCATCCCGCGACCGTCTCTGATTGCGCGGCGCTCGCGCCCGGGGCGTCAACGGTCCGGTACCAAATCCGCGCGTGGGCCGTGTCGGTGTGGGTCCAGCTCGCGTCGATCGTGGGCGGGAGGGTGTCCTGCGGACCGCAGTCAGGGGTCTCGGCCGCGGTCGCTCTAGCGGGCCTTACACGCACTCGGCTTTCCGCTGACTCGGCCCAAGATCCCTCATAGGCTGGCGGCGAGACGAACGGCAGCAGCTTCGCCTGCGTAGCTGCCGACAGCGCCGACCACCGTGCCGCGACATCGGTCAGTGCCCCTCCGGCGTCGAGCTGCTCCCCCGGGGCGCCCTTGAACTGGGCGGGTAGCCTCGGATCGCCAAAGGCGGCGTAAACCTCGTAGAGCAGTCCGGCCTCCGGAGCGAGCCCGCCGCTGTCGACGGCCTCCTCGATCAGAGCCTGGCTGGTCGGCTCGGGCTCGACGGTGAGCATCGCCGAGGCGGCGCAGTTGTTGGTCTCGCGAGATTCGCGCACCTGCCGGCGCTCGTCGGCGCACGCGATCAATCTGCCGGGCCCCTCAGCGGCCGCCGCCGGCACTCGCACGGTCACGGTCTTCGTCGCCGCTCGGCCCGGCTTCAAGTTGGCCGACCTCCAAGTCCCGATCTGCACATCGTCGGGGGAGCGCTGAGCGTCCGCACTGAACAGAAGGCCAGTGATCGCCTCGGAGGCTCTGCCCCGGCCGGTGTTGCGGATCGTCGCCGTCGTCTTCACCTGGGTCCCGATCGCGATCGTCGGCGGCGCCTTCACGCCGCCCGCGACCAGGTCTGGCTTGGCCGGCGCGGCGGCTGACGGCGCGGCGAACACGCTGAACCCGGCCATCGCCGCTGCGATCGCCGCGAACCAGAGCCGCAGCCGGAAGACGCGGTCGGAAATCTGCGTGTCCCCTGCCAGATCAGCCTCCGGAAGAAATCATGACAAAAGTCGTGCCGCTCCGTCGAACGTCACTAATCGGCCCGGCCCAGCGCTAAGGCGAGCTCAGGTCTTCCGCTCGAGGTCTGCGACCTCCGCAGCCTTCTCGTCGGCCTTCGCGTCGGCTTCGTGGAGTTCGTCCTTCTTTTCGCCCTTGCGTTCCTCGCGCTCGCCCTGGCGCTTCAGCTCAGCATCATCAGTGACGTCGCCGACCGCTTGCTTCGTGCGTCCGGTGAGCTTGTCGATCAGACCCATCTGTTCCTCTCGTTGGAGACTGGCGTTCGAGAACCCTAGAGTAGGTCTCGGCCGTGTTTCGGGCGATGTCGCGCCCTAACTGCACCTCGGTCGCGCACCGAAATCGACCGAAGCCTTTTGCCGCCTATAGCGGCATAACTCGACAGTCGATCGCGAGAAGTCGCTTCGAGCACGAGTGCCGGAGGAGGGACTTGAACCCCCGACACGCGGATTATGATTCCGCTGCTCTAACCAGCTGAGCTACTCCGGCGGGTACTGAATCGTAGATGAGGACGATCGGCGACTCTGGCTCGTTTGGCGAGCGTCTGCCGATGATCGGCACCGCCGATCGGGTCAGCGCAAGTCGAAGCCGGTCGAGTCCGCTCTGCAGGTGGAGTTGCCCGCATTGGACTTGAGCGCCTTCACCTTGCTGTTCCCGCCCACTTCGCTCTTGTCCTCGAACGCAAGCGCCCAGGAGCCTCGCCGGCTCGACGGACCCTCGTCGATCACTTCGCCGTCCGAGATGAGCTGCATAGGGCGGAACTTCTGACACTTGTTGGGCGCCAGAATGTTGCCAGCGATGATGAACTGACCGTCTGCCTCTATGCCGTCGAGGACCTGGACTTCGGTGTCGACGTTGCCGCCTGCAGCGCCTCCGGCTGCCGGAAGCGCGACGAGGACGGCGATCGCGGTTGTCGCCAAGACTGCTTTGCGCATAAGACTCCCCCGATGGTCGATTTCGCAGTACACCATACGCTCAGCGCATGAGCGATCTCGACCGCGCCGTCGACACCGTGATCGAGGACTGCCTGGCGGTCCGCGAGGGCGAGCAGGTGCTGGTCGTCTGCAACCCGTCGACGCTCGGGCTCGGCGAGCGCCTGCGGGGCGCCGCGGGCCGCGCGGGCGCCGACGCGATGCTCGCGATGATGGCCGAGCGCGCCACGCACGGCACCGAGCCGCCCGCCGCGATCGCCGCCGCGATGAAGGCGTCCGACGTCGTCCTGTGCCCGACGATGCAGTCGCTCTCGCACACCGCCGCGCGGCGCGAGGCGTGCGAGGCCGGCGCTCGGATCGGCACGCTGCCGCACGTGACCGAGGACATCCTCGGCCGCGTGATGCTCGCCGACATGGCCGAGCTCAAGCGCCGCGGCCAGGCGGTCGCGAAGATCCTCACCGACGCCGACGAGGTCCGGATCACCTGCCCGAACGGCAGCGACCTGCGGCTGAGCCTCGCCGGCCGCACCGCGATCTCCGACGACGGCGACCTCTCGGCGCCCGGGCGCCTTCGGCAACCTGCCGTGCGGCGAGGGCTTCATCTCGCCGCGCCACGACGAGGGCGAGGGAACGCTCGTCGTCGACGGCACGCATGGGCTCGCTCGGCTTCGCGCCCGAGCCGTCGACGCTGACGGTCGAGAGCGGCGCGCTCGTCGAGGCCTCGGGCGACCACGGCGCGCGCTTCCTCGAGCTCCTGCGCGGAGCGGGGGAGGGCGGCACCTTCCTCGCCGAGCTCGGGATCGGCACGAACGAGTGCGCGACGCTCACCGGCAACCTGATCGAGGACGAGAAGATCCTCGGCACCTGCCACGTCGCCTTCGGCGCGTCGGCCGGCATCGGCGGCGAGATCCAGGTCCCGATCCACGAGGACGTCGTCGTGATGAAGCCGACCGTCGAGGCCGACGGCCAGGCGCTCATCCGCGACGGCGAGCTTCAGGTTTGAGCGAGGCCGCCGAAGCCCCGGGGCTCCTCGCGGTCCCGAACGTCTCGGAGGGCCGCGACATGCGGCGATCATCGAGCGCCTGGCGCAGCTGCCTTCGCCAACGGCGCCGGCGTCCTCGACACGCCACTCCGATCCGATCCACAACCGCACGGTCTTCACGCCTCGCCCCGGCGACGGCCGCGTCGGCCGACGCGCTCGCTGCGCGGAGCCCGAGGCGACGATCGAGGCGATCGACCTCTCGGCCCACGAGGGCGAGCACCCGCGGATCGGCGCGCTCGACGTCGCGCCCGTCGTCTACCTCGGCGCCGACGCGCGCGACGAGGCGCGCGAGCCAGGCGCTCGCCGCCGCCGAGCGGATCGCCGAGCTCGGCGTGCCGGTCTTCCTCTACGGCGAGCTGGCCTCGATTCCCGAGCGCCGCGAGCGCGCCTACTTCCGCACCGGCGGCCCGAGCGCGCTCCGCGCGCGGCATGGAGAGCGGGGAGCTCCTGCCCGACCTGGGACCGGCGCTGCCTCACCCGACCGCCGGCGCGACGCTCGTCACCGCCCGTCCGCCGCTCGCCGCGTTCAACATGGAGTTCGAGGGCATGACGCTCACCCAGGCGCGCGCGGTCGCCGCCGCGCTTCGCGAGTCCGGCGGCGGGCCGCCCGGGGGTGCGGGCGATCGCGCTGCCGCTGCCGGACGACGTCACCCAGATCTCGACCAACATCCACGATCCGGTCGCGATCCCGCTCGGCGAGGTGGTCGCCCGCGCGCGCGAGCTGGCCGAGCCCTTCGCCGGCGAGATCCGCGCGGCCGAGATCGTCGGCCTGGTGCCCGAGGCGGCGCTCGACGGGTTTCCCGCACGACGTGCCGCTGCCCGGCTTCGACCGCGCGCAGCGGCGTGATCGAGGAGCGCCTCGAACGGCTTGCCAAGCCGACTAAATTTGAGCGCGTGGCTCAGACCAAGAAGAAGCGCAAGAAGCAAGCACCGCGGGACCCAGGGCGGCTCGGTCAACCGGCACCTCGAACCGCCGGCCGCGCAACCGCGACGAAGCGCGCGCGCAGGCCCGGCGAAACGCCGAGCTCAAGCGAACCGCGGCTCCGACCTGGCAGAGCGCCTTCAACCGCGCGCTCATCATGTCGGTGATCCTGTTCGTCCTGATGGCGTTCGTCGTCGGCCAGCCGATCGCGGCGTCCGCCTTCCTCTCGATCTTCATGGTCGGCCTCTACACGCCGGCGGGCTACTACCTCGAGCGCTTCCTCTACCGCCGGCGCATGGCGAAGGAAGCGAGGCCGCGCCAGGCAGCGCGCGAGCCGCAGGCGACCGGCCGCGCGCCGCGGCGCTAGACGGCCCGATGGACATCCGCATGCTCACGGTCGGCCAGGTGGCCGAGAACACGTACATCTTCCGCCGGGACGACTCGGACACCGCGCTCATCATCGACCCCGGCGACGAGGCCGAGCGCATCCTCGGCAACGCTCGAGCAGCTCGGCGATCTCGAAGCTCGAGGCGATCCTCCTCACCCACACGCACTTCGACCACATCGGCGCCGTCGCGCCGGTCGCGAAGGCGACGGGCGCGCCCGTCTACTGCCCCGAGCTCGAGATGCGGCGTCCTCGCGGACATCATGTCCTACATCCCGTGGGAGGGCTTCGGCCCGTACGAGAGCTGGGACGCCGAGGAGACCGTCTCGGGCGGCGAGCACCTGGAGCTCGCCGGCTTCGAGATCGACGTCATCTTCACGCCCGGGCCACAGCCCCGGGCACGTCACCTACTCGATCCCGGACGAGCGCGTTCTCTTCTCGGGCGACGTCCTCTTCCAGGGCTCGGTCGGGCGCACGGACCTGCCGTTCGGCGACTGGCCGACGCTCCTCGCCTCGATCGGCGACCTGCTCGACGCGCTTCCCGGACGAGACCGGCGTCTACCCGGGCCACATGGGCATCACGACGCTCGGCGCCGAGCGCGCGACGAACCCGTTCCTGCGCGAACTCGCAATCGATCGAAGCCTTGACGTCGCTATAGCGACGTCAATCCATCGCGCGTGCAGAATTGTCGGCCGGCCGCGGCGCGTTAGGTTCGCCTCGCATGGCTGCCCGCTTCACAGCCCCCCGGGGGACGTTCGACGTCCTGCCGTCCGACTCGGCCGCGCGGGCGCGGATCTACGTCGCCGCAGCGCTCGCCTTCGAGCGCGCGGGATACGGGCGGATCGAGACGCCCGTCTTCGAGGAGACCGAGCTCTTCGAGCGCGGGGTCGGCGAGTCCACCGACATCGTCCAGAAGGAGATGTTCACCTTCGAGGACCAGGGCGGGCGCAGCCTGACGCTTCGTCCCGAGGCGACCGCTTCGATCTGCCGCGCCTACGTCGAGCACGGGATGCACAAGCTCCCGCAGCCCGTGAAGCTCTGGTGCTGGGGCCCCTTCTTTCGCCACGAGCGCCCGCAGGCCGGCCGCTTCCGCCAGTTCCACCAGATCGACCTCGAGGTGATCGGCACCGACTCGCCGCTCGCCGACGCCGAGTCGATCATCCTGCTCCACGACCTCCTGCGCAGAGCTCGAGCGTGCCCGGCGTCGAGCTCCGCCTGGGGAGCCTCGGCTCGCTCGAGACGCGCGCCGCGTACCGCGAGGAGCTGGTCGGCTACCTGCGCTCGCACGAGAGCGACGCTCTCCGACGAGGTCGCGCTCGCGAATCGACCAGAACCCGCTCCGCGCCTTCGACTCCGACCACGAGGGCACGCGCGAGGTGATGCGCGACGCGCCGACGATCCTCGACCGGCTCTCCGACGACGACGCCGAGCACTTCGAGGCCGTCAAGCGCCTCCTCGACGAGGCGGGCGTCGCCTACGTGCTCGACCCGACGCTCGTCCGCGGGCTCGACTACTACACGCGCACGGTGTTCGAGTTCACCTCCGACGCCCTCGGCGCGCAGTCGGCGCTTGGCGGCGGCGGCCGCTACGACGGCCTGGTCGCCGAGCTGGGCGGCCCCGAGACGCCCGGCCGTCGGCTGGGCGGCCGGGATCGAGCGCATCCTGCTCGCGCTCGACGCGCCTGTCGAAGAGCCGCGCTCGACGCCTTCATCGTCGCGCCCGAGAGCCAGCGCGAGCGCGCGCTCGCGCTCGCAACCGAGGCGCGGCGCGCCGGCGCGTGCGTCGACCTCGACCTGGCCGAGCGCTCGGAGAAGGGGCAGATGAAGCAGGCCGACCGCTCCGGCGCCGGGCGCGCCGTGATCCTGAGCGAGGATGGGACGGCGCGGATCCGGGACATGACGACCGGCGACGAGCGGTCCCTCGACCTCTCCGACGTCCCGGCGAGATCGAGCGCGAGCGAGGAGGCCGGCGAGTGAGCTCTCCCGGCGATCACCTCCAACCGCTACCGCGACACCTGGTGCGGCGGCGTCCTCGCAGACACGGTCGACTCCGAGGTGCGCGTCGCCGGCTGGGTCCATCGCCGCCGCGACCACGGCGGCGTCGTCTTCGTCGACCTGCGCGACCGCACCGGGCTCGTCCAGCTCGTCTTTCACCCCGACGAGGCGGCGCGAGGCGTTCGCGCTCGGCCACACGCTCCGCGCCGAGGACGTGATCTCCGTCTCGGGCCCGGTCGTGCGCCGCTCGCCCGAGACGGTCAACCCTGAGATGGCGACCGGCGAGTTCGAGGTCCGGGTCCGCGCGGCCGACCAGCTCGCCGACGCGGACACGCCGCCGTTCGAGATCGAGAGCTTCTCCGGCGAGGTGGGGGAGGAGATGCGGCTTCGCCACCGCTACCTCGACCTCCGCCGCGAGCCGCTCCAGCGCGCGGTCGCGACCCGGGCCGCCGTCGCCCGCGCGATGCGCGAGTTCCTCGACTCCGAGGGCTTCCTCGAGATCGAGACGCCCGTCCTCACCCGCTCGACGCCCGAGGGCGCGCGCGACTTCCTGGTGCCCGCGCGCCGCGAGGCCGGCTCGTTCTACGCGCTGCCGCAGTCGCCGCAGCTCTTCAAGCAGCTCCTCATGGTCGGCGGCTTCGAGCGCTACTACCAGATCGCCCGCTGCTTCCGCGACGAGGACCAGCGCGCCGATCGCCAGCCCGACTTCACCCAGCTCGACATCGAGATGTCGTTCGTCGAGGTCGAGGACGTCCTGGCCGTGAACGAGCGCCTGCTCGCTCACGTGCTCGAGCGCGTGGGCGGCCCGAAGCTCGAGCTGCCGCTGCCGCGCCTCGGCTACGACGAGGCGATGGCCCGCTTCGGCACGCGACAACCCGGACCTCCGCTTCGGCCTCGAGCTTCGCGACCTCTCCGAGCGCTCTCGCCGAGACCGAGTTCAAGGTGTTCGCGGGCGCGATCTCGGCTCGGGCGGCGTCGTCAAGGGCCTGAACGCCGGCAAGCGCGAGATCCCGCGCTCGGGCCTCGACGGGCTGATCGAGCGCGCGCAGGAGCTCGGCGCGAAGGGCCTCGTCTGGGCGTTCCGCGAGGGCGACGGCTGGCGCTCGCCGACGGCGAAGTTCCTCTCCGAGCCGAGAGCTCGCAGCGCTCAACGCCGCGCTCGAGGCCGAGGAGGGCGACCTGCTTCTGATCGTCGCCGACGCCGAGCCGACGGCCAACGCCGTGCTCGGCCAGCTTCGGCTCGACATGGCCGAGCGCTTCGATCTGATCGATCCCGAAGGCCACTCCTTCTGCTGGATCGTCGACTGGCCGCTCTTCGGCTGGAACGAGGACGGCGAGCGCTGGGATCCGCTCCACCATCCCTTCACGGCGCCCGACGGCGAGCTCGACCCCGCCGATCCGGGCGCGGCCCGCGCCCAGGCCTACGACATCGTCTGGAACGGCCAGGAGCTCGGCGGCGGCTCGATCCGTATCTCCGACCCGCGCGGTGCAGAAGCGCGCCTTCGAGGCGATCGGGATCGACGACGCGGAGGCCGAGGCGCGCTTCGGCTTCCTGCTGGAGGCGCTTCGCTACGGCGCGCCGCCGCACGGCGGCATCGCCTACGGGCTCGACCGCTTCGTCCAGCGCGTCCTCGACGCCGCCTCGATCCGCGACGTGATCGCGTTTCCCAAGGCCGCATCCGGCGCCGACCCCCTGACGGGCGCCCCCGCGCCGGTCGATCCGACGCAACTAGGAGAATTGGGCCTCCAGGTCAAACCCGGCAAGAGGTAGGTCAGACGATGGAGCTACCTGAACGACAGCTGCAGGCGCAGGACGACTGGCGAGGACGGAGGCGCTCCGCGCGCTCGGGGGCCTGCTGCTCGGCATCGGCGCCCTCGTCCTCCTGCTCCGGAAGTCGACTCGTTCGAGGACCCGTGGGGCGACTTCCCCCTGCTCGTCGCGTGGCTGATTCCCGCCGCTGATCCTCTACGGCGGCGGCATCCTGGCGGCGCGCGCCGGCGAGCCCAAGGCTCTGGCATTCGGTCTGGGTCGTCTTCGGGCTCGTCTTCGTCTACGGCACGCTTGCAGCCAGTTCCTCGACCGTGATCGACGGCGAACACGGACGCGCCGCTCAACACCGTCTGGACGCTCTGCGTGGTCGCGGCTGGCGCGGCGCGGCGCGGCGATCTTCGCGCGCGTCCGGTTCGGCTGGCTCGTCGCCGGGCTCGCGCTTGCGATCGCCTGGCTCGCCCTTTGGGACGAGATCCTCGAGAACGGCGTCGGCGACGACATCGGCACGTTCCGCGGCCTCTGCATGATCGCGGCGCTCGGCCTCGTCGCCGGCGCCTGGATGATCGAGCGCCGCGGGCGTGAGCGGCTCCGAGGCGGCCGAGTTCGTCACTGCGGCGGGTCTCGATCTTCGTCGTGGGCGCCGGGCTCGTCGAGCCTCGTCGGCGCTCTCGGCGGCGCTCTTCGTGCCGCGTCCCGACGTCGGAGCCACCGGACCGCGGCGAGGGTCGAGCCGTCGCTCTTCTGGGACCTCGTGCTGCTCGGCGGATCGATCGCGTCTGATCGCGGCCGGCAGCCTCGTCGCGGCTGCGCGGCCCGGTCTACGTCGGCGCGGCCGGCATCGCTGACATTCGTCCTCCTGGTCGGCGGCGATCTGGACGACGACTCGCCGGCGGGAACCGTCGTCGGCTGGCCGCTGATCCTGCTCGTCGCTGGCCGCCGCTCGCGATCGTCGCGAGCGTCTTGCGCGAGGCCCGGGAGCCAGTGCGGTGACGATCCGAGACCAGGCACCCTAGAACAGCGCTCAAGGCTTCGGCCCCGCGGCCGAATCAAGTGAGCGATGGGTAACGTTCTTCATGGCCCTGGCTTGTTCGCTAGCCGCTCTCATTGTGAGCCAATACATACGCCTCGGGAGCTGATCTCGGCTGTGGACCGTGTGCCTCAGCTGGTAGGCACCCACCTGTTCACCCAGGTTCGCAGGCCGAGCGGTAACGGCAAGCCGGGGTCTCTTCTTCTTCTCGCGAACGCGGGCCGCGCTGATGCGCAAGGCGCTCAACGAGAACCCCATCGTCCAGATCGGCCTGCTCGGCGTCCTGGGTGTTCTCGTCGCGGTCGTCTTCATGTCGAGGATGGGCGGCGGCGATCGCCGCGCCCGAGGAGGCGACGCGAGACCGCCGACTGCCGCTGCGGCTCGCCGCGGCGACCGATCCGGCCGCTCCGCGGATGCCGCCCGTCGACCGCCCGACGCCTGCGCCCGAGGCGTGCTGCCGGCGCGCCGCGGCGACGCTCCGTTCGAGGCCGGCAAGGGACTTCCGGCCGCGCGTCGTGAACGCCTATGAGTCCGGCGACGTCGTCGTCCTCCTCGTGATGCAGGAGAAGGGCATCGAGGACGGAAGCTCGCGTCAAGCGACGTCGAAAGCTTCGCGGCTCGCGCGGTGACACCTCGGTCTTCGTCACCGACGTGAAGGACGTCGCGCAAGTACTCGCGGATCGCCGAGGGCGTGTCCCTCGACCGCGTGCCCGCGATCATCGTCCTTCAGCCCGCTCGAGGGCAAGCTCGCGAAGGGCGAGGCTGCTGCCGCTGCCCGAGGCCAGCGTCTCGTACGGGTTCCGCGGCCACGAGAGCGTCGTCCAGACCGTGCGACGACGCCCTCTACGAGGGCAAGCAGCTCGCCTACGACCCGGGCTGAGCGTCAGCCCGAGATCGCGCCGTCGCCGCGGCGCTCGCGGCGTCGCAGCGGGCTACCGTTGCGCCCATGGCCGGCAACCCTGAGCTCCTGAGCGAATACGCGCGCGACGAGACGCGCCGCGGGCCCGCGCCCGACGGCGCGCACACCGGGCAGCGCGGGCGGCTCGGTCTGCGGCGACCTGGTTCGGATCTCGCTTCGCGCTCGACGACGGCGCGATCGCCGAGGCGACGTTCGACGCCGAGGGCTGCGCGGCTCTTCGCGCGTGCGCCGCGGCGGCGTGCGAGGAGGTCGAAGGCGAGCCGGTGCTGGACGCCGCCCTGGTCTCGGCGGACGACGTCGCCGGCGCTGGTCGGCGGCCTCGGCCCGCAGGGCCGCCACGCGGCCGATCTCGTTGCCGACGCGCTCGCGCGCGCGCTCAGCGCGCTCGCCTCCTCCGGCGAGCCGATCGCGCGAGCTCCCGGCCGGCGAGCGCGTCCTGGTCGCCGTCAGCGGCGGCGTCGACTCGGCGGTCGCCGCGCTCGTCGAGCGCGAGCGCGGCGCCGACGTCGTGGCCGTGACCCTCAAGCTCTGGGCGGACGAGCGGACCGACGGCACGCAGGCGTGCTGCTCGCCCGAGGCCGTTCGCGGCGCCCGCTCGCTGTGCCACTCGCTGGGCATCCCGCACCTCACCCTCGACCTCGAGGACGCCTTTCGCCGTGAGGTCGTCGGCGCGTTCGTCGACGGCTACAGGGCGGGGGAGACCCCCAACCCGTGCGTCATCTGCAACGGCGACCTGCGGATCGACGCGATGGTCGAGCTGGCCGACCGGGTCGGCGCCTCGCCATCTTGCCACCGGGCACTACGCCCGTCTCGTCGACGACGGCTCGGGCCGCTTCTCGCCGAGGCCGCCGACCCGGCGAAGGACCAGACCTACATGCTCTCGGGCCTTCGGCCCGCAGACGCTCGCGCGGCTTCGCTTCCCGCTGGGCGAGCTCACCAAGCCCGAGGTCCGCGCGCTGGCCGCGGAGGCGGGGCTCGCCGTCGCCTCCAAGCGCGAGAGCCAGGACCTGTGCTTTCTCGCCGGCGAGGGCAAGCGCTCCTTCCTCGAGCGCCACGGCGGGCTCGAAGACCGCGCGGGCGAGATCGTCGACGCGGAGGGCGACGTCGCTCGGCGAGCACCCGGGTCACCACCACTTCACGGTCGGCCAGCGCCGCGGGCTCGGCGTCGCGACCGGCGAGCCCGTCTACGTCGTCGCGACCGACGCGAGCGACGAACCGGGTCGACGGTCGGGCGGCCGCGACGAGCTCGCGCGGACGAGGGTCCGCCTGCGCGGGGCGCGCCTTCACCGCGACTCGGCGCGAGCCGACCGGGTGAAGCTTCGCTACCACTCGAAGGCGATCGCCTGCCGCGTCTCGGCCGCCGGGCCGGGCGAGCACGCCGAGCTCGAGCTCGAGCTGGCCGAGCCCGCCTTCGGCGTCGCGCCGGGGCAGACCGCCTGCCTTCTCGACGGCGACCTGGTCGTCGGCCGCGCCACGATCGCCGGCGCGAGCTGAGCACGGTGTCAGACACCTTTAGGCTCGCGGGTCGTGATGACGTCGGCCGAGATCCGCGAGGCGTACCTCTCCTTCTTCGAGGGGCAGGGCCACCAGCGCATGCCCTCGGCGTCGCTCGTCCCGGCGCCCGACGACACCTCGACGCTCCTGAACGTCGCCGGGCATGCAGCCGTTCAAGCCGTACTTCCTCGAGCGCGAGAAGCCGCCGTCGCAACCGGCTCACCTCGTGCCAGCGCTGCTTTCGCACGCCCGACATCGAAGAGGTCGGCAACACCAAGCGCCACCTCACCTACTTCGAGATGCTCGGCAACTTCTCGTTCGGCGACTACTTCAAGCGCGAGGCGACGCGATTCGGCTGGGAGCTCTCCACGGAGGGCTTCGGCTTCGATCCCGACCTGATCTGGGTCACGGTCTTCGGCGGCGACGAGGAGCTGGGCCTCGGGCCCGACGACGAGGCCGTCGCGCTCTGGCGCGAGATCGGCGTGCCCGAGGAGCGCATCGTCCACCTGCCGCGCTCGGAGAACTTCTGGCAGGCCGGCGCGACCGGGCCGTGCGGGCCGTGCTCGGAGATGTACATCGACCGCGGGCCCGAGTACGGCGTCGAGACTCGACCGCCCGGGCGACGACACCGAGCGCTACCTCGAGTACTGGAACCTCGTCTTCATGGCAGAACGAGCTTCACGAGGACGGCTCGATCACCGACCTGCCGAACCAGAACATCGACACCGGCCTCGGCCTCGAGCGGATGGCGCTGATCCAGCAGGAGGCCGACTCGGTCTTCGAGACGGACCTCTTCCGGCCGCTGATCGAGCTGGCCGAGGAGCTCTCCGGCCGCGCCTACGACGCGGACGCGAAGACGACGCGGGCGATGCGGATCCTCGCCGACCACTCGCGCGGCATGGTGAACCTCCTCGCCGACGGCGTCGTGCCCTCGAACGAGGACCGCGGCTACGTCCTTCGCCGCGTCATGCGCCGCGCGATCCAGCAGGGCGGCGCGATCGGCCTCGAGGCGCCGTACCTCGGCCGCTTCGCCGAGAGCGCGATCGACATGCTCGGCGCGGTCGTGCCGCAGCTCGAGGCCGAGCGCGAGACGGTGCTCGGCTGGGTCGCGGCCGAGGAGGAGAGCTTCGGCCGCACGCTTCATCGCGGCTCGGAGCTCCTGCGGCGCGTGATCGACGACGCGAAGGCCGCCGGCGCGACCGAGGTCGACGCCGAGGACGCGTTCCGCCTCCACGACACCTACGGCTTTCCGTTCGAGGTGACGCGCGAGCTCCTGGCCGAGGAGGGCCTGGAGGTCTCCGAGGCGGGGTTCGAGAGCACATGGCCGAGCAGCGCGACCGCGCGCGCCAGAGGCCAGCGTGAGAGTGCGGACGGATGCGGTCGCGAGGAGCGCGCTGGAGTTCGCTCGCGGCGCGCCCGCCGACCGAGTTCGTCGGCTTTGAGCGCCTGAGCGCCGAGACCAGCGTCGCGGCCGCCGACGGCGCGCTGGTAAAGCTCGAGGAGAGCCCGTTCTACCCCGAGGGCGGCGGCCAGGTCTCCGACTCGGGCGTGCTCGCGCTGGGAGGGCGGCGAGGTGGCGGTCGCCGACGTGATCCGGGCCGGCGACGATCAGGCGCTGGTCGTCGGAAGCGCTGACGACCCGGCCGGGGCAGGCCTGGAGGCGGGCGTGCGGGTCGAGGCGCGGGTCGACCACGACACGCGCCACCGCACGATGCGAAACCACACCGCGACGCACCTTCTTCACGCCGCGCTCCGCGAGCGGCTCGGCACCCACGTGCGCCAGGCCGGCTCGGCGGTGCGCCCGGACAAGCTCCGCTTCGACTTCACGCACGGCACATCCGCTCTCGACGAGGAGGTGCGCGAAGTCGAGGACGTCGTGAACGACTGGGTCAAGGCCAGCGCCCGGTCCGCGCGATGGAGATGGAGCGGACCGAGGCGGAGGCGCTCGGCGCGATGGCGCTCTTCGGCGAGAAGTACGGCGACTGGGTGCGGATGGTCGAGATCGACGGCGTCTCGCGCGAGCTCTGCGGCGGCACCCACGTCGACATCGAGCGCCGAGTGCGGCATCTTCGCGATCGTCCAGGAGACGTCGAGCGCGGCGAACGTGCGGCGGATCGAAGCCGCTGACCGGCCCTGCGGCGATCGACTGGTTCCGCGACCGAAGCCTGGCGCTCGAGCGCGCGGGGTCGATCCTGGGCTCGGCGCAGGATCCGGTCGCCGCGGCCGAGCGGGCGGCCGAGCGCCTCGCCGAGCTCGAGCAGACGGCGGCGCAGGCCGGATCGAGAGGCCGCGGGCCAGGAGGCCGAGGCGCTCGCGTCCGCCGCCGAGGACATCGGCGGCGTCAAGGTCGTCGTGGCCGAGAGCGGCCGTCGCCGACTCGAAGGCGCTGATGGAGCTCGGCCGCCCGGGTTCGCGACAAGCTCGGCGAGGCGGTCGTCGTGCTCGGCGCGCCGAGTGACGGCAAGGTCGCGCTGGTCGCGACCGCGAGCCCCGGGGCCGTCTCGCGTGGCGTCTCGGCCGCGGCGATCGTGCGCGAAGCGGCGGCTTCGGTCGGTGGCGGCGGAGGCGGTCGCGACGATGCCGCGCAGGCCGGCGGGCGCGAGCCCGCCAAGCTCCCGGAGGCGCTCGAGGCGGCGCGCGCCGCGATCCTGGCCTCGGCGCTCGGCGCCTAACCCAGCATGCGAATCCTGGCCCTAGATCACGGTGAAGCCCGCGTGGGCGCGGCCACCTGCGACCCGACCGAGACGATCGCGACGCCCGCGGGCGTGCTCGGTCCCGATCCCGCGGAGGTGCCGCCGCTCGTATCGTCGACTCGACGCGGAGATGGTCGTCGTGGGCCTGCCCCTGACCCTGGCGCGGCGAGGAGGGAGAGCAGGCGCGAAGCGCCCGCGCGTACGCCGCGGAGCTCGAAGCGACTGCTCGACGTGCCCGTGCGGACCTACGACGAGCGACTGACGACTCGGATGGCGGACTCGAGCGCGCGGGCCGGCGCCGGAGGCGGCGCCGGACGCGCTTGCGGCGGCCCATCTGCTTGAGTCATACCTCCAGCGCCGGGCGGGACCGGCGTCTGAGCGCACCGAGGCAGAGATATGAGCGACTGGCAGGACCCATTTGCCGAAGACGAGGCCGCGCGGCGAGCGCGCGCAGCGCCGCGCCGAGCGCGAGCGAAGGCGTGCGAGGAGAAGACGCGCGAGAGCCTGGGGGAGCGCGTTCGCGCCGAGCTCGAGCGAGAGGGCGACGCCGGCGAAGACCAGGGCGCTCGGACGCCGCCCGCTGTCGAACCTTCGCCGCAGCCCGGCCGCGCCTCTACGCCGCCAGTCCCGCCGGCGCCTCCTCGACGCCCGGCGGGCGACGCGGTCCACGACGCAGGCTTGCGGCGCTGGTGGCGCTCGGAGTCCTGATCGTCTTCGTCGCGGCCGTGGGCACCGTGATCAGCAGGGGCGGAGACGAGAACGCTCCAGCCGTCGGCGCGGCCAAGGCCAAGAAGACGATCGAGGTGGTCGTGCCTGAGGGATACGACCGCACCCAGATCGCCGAGGTGGCCAAGAAGGCCGGCCTCAAGGGCGACTACATGAAGGCGACCGAGTCGGTCAAGGGATTCGACCTCGCGAAATACGGGGCGGAGGACGCTGAGAGCCTCGAGGGCTTCCTCTTTCCTGCGACGTACGAGCTCTTCGAGGGCGCCAGCGTCGACGAGCTGGTGGCAAAGCAGCTCGAGGCATTCGAGGCGAACGCCGCCGAGATCGACCTCGAGGGCGCCGAAGAGCGCGGGTACTCGGCATACGAGGTCGTCAACGTCGCCTCGATGGTCGAGCGCGAGATCGCGGTTCCCGAGGAGCGCAAGCTCGCTGCCTCGGTGATCTACAACCGGCTCGACGAGGGCTCTCCGCTCGGCATCGACGCGACGATCCGCTTCGAGGACCAGAACTACTCGGGCCAGCTCGTCCAGTCGCGCCTGGACGAGGACACCCCGTACAACACCCGCATGAACGCCGGCCTTCCGCCCGGCCCGATCGGCAACCCGGGCCTGGCATCGCTGGAGGCGGCGGCCAGCCCGGCCGACACCGACTTCTTCTACTTCGTCGTCAAGCCCGGCTCGTGCAACGAGCACACCTTCGTCGAGACCGAGGCCGAGTTCGCCGCGGCCGAAGCGGAGTACCAAGCGGCCCTGCAAGCCGAGGGCGGCTCGCCAACCGAGTGCTGAAGCTCCGAGCCAACCCCTAGCCTCGAACCGATGCCGCGGCTCGCTGTCCTCGGACACCCCATCGCGCACTCGCGCTCGCCGGCGATGCACACGGCTGCGCTCGAGGCGATGGGCCTCGCGCCCGAATGGACTTACGAGGCGATAGACGTTCCTTCGGCCGACTTCGAGCGCTTGGTGCTCTCTCTTGCGGATCAGGATTTTGCCGGCGTGAACGTGACGGTCCCGCACAAGGTCGCCGCGCTGGACTTGGCGGACGATGCGAGCGACGGGGCCCGAGAGATCGGAGCTGCGAACACGCTGAGCTTTCGCGAAGGTCTTGTGTCCGCGACCAACACGGACGCGACGGGCGTCATCGAGGCGCTCCCGCGCCGAGCGCGGGGGATGCGCGCGCTCGTGGTCGGCGCGGGTGGCTCAGCGAGGGCGGCGGTCTGGGCTCTTCGAGGCGAGGAGGCAGAGGTGTTCGTCTGGAACCGGACCGCCGAGAAGGCCGAGTCGATCGCGAGCGACCTGGGCGTGGCCGTCCACGCGTGGCCGAGCGAGCCTTCCCCGTTCGACCTGATCGTGAACGCCACGACGGTCGGCATGTCCGATGCGAACCCCACCTCGGCTGAGGGCTCCACCGCCTACGGGCAGGGCCCGCCCGACCTCAAGACGGAACTTCCCTTTGCCGATGCCTTAAGAGCAGCAACGGTGGTGATTGATCTGGTGTACGGCACGAACGAAACCAGTCTGGCTCGTGCGGCAAAGCTTGCCGGCGCGACGTACATCGACGGCTTCGAAGTCCTCGTAAGGCAGGGCGCTGCCTCACTCGAGGGCTGGGTAGGAACCCGGCCACCTCTCGACGTCATGCGCCACGCAGCGAGGAAGCCGTGAGCGGGCCTCCCGACAAGGGAGCTCCCCACCTGCGACCCGTCCCATCCGGCGGCGCGGCCGTCGCCGCGGAGCTCGAGACCCCCGAAATCGAGCCCGGCAAGCCGGGCTTGACACCCCCGTCAGGGCGCGGCGGATCTTCGGCGTTCATCACGGACGTGATCGTCGATCTCGGCTACGCGCCTCGCGAGCGAGTAGACGAGGCAGTGAACGAGGCTCGCAGCGCGGGAATGCCTCCCGAAGCGATTCTCGTCGGCCGTCAGATGATCACGAGCGAGCAGCTCTCTCGGGCGATGGCCGAGCGCTACGGCCTCCACCACGTCGACCTGAGCGAATTCCACGTCGACATGGGCGCCGCGCACCTCTTGACACCCCGCGCGGCCCGGCGATACAAGGCAGTTCCGGTCGGCTTCGTGCGTGACGACTCGCTGTTGGTCGCGATGTGCGACCCGTCCGACGTAATCGCGATCGACGACGTCCAGATGATCACCGGCATGACTTGCCAGGTCGTAGTCGCCGCTGAGGAGGACATCGATGCGCTGATCGGTCGTCTCAACACGCTCGACACGGCGGTCTCAGAGCTCGACGAGGAAGAGGAAGACGAGGACGGTCTCGCAGCGGTCTCAGAGCTTCGCGAGTCCGCCGAGGACGCGCCCGTCATCAAGCTCGTCTATTCGATCCTCGGCCAGGCCGTGACCGAGGGGGCATCGGACATCCACTTCGAGCCGGCGGAGGGCGAGATGAGGGTGCGTTTTCGCGTCGATGGCGTTCTGAGCGAGGCGGCCAAGGTGCCGAAGCGGATGGTCTCGGGAGTCATCTCGCGCGTCAAGATCATGAGCGACATGGACATCGCAGAGAAGCGCATCCCGCAGGACGGGCGCGTTTCAGTGAGCGTGGAGGAGCGCACAGTGGATCTGCGAATCACCACGCTTCCGACGTCTCGCGGCGAGGGATGCACGATCCGCATCCTCGACAAGGACCAGGCACTTCGGACGCTCGACGAGCTGGGAATGAACGGCGAGCCCAGGGATCGCTACGAGACTTCGTACCGCAAGCCCTACGGGGCGATCCTGGTGACCGGGCCGACGGGATCCGGAAAGTCGACGTCCCTCTACGCGACGCTCAACGAGATCAACGACATCCAGCGCAAGATCATCACGATCGAAGACCCGGTCGAGTACCGCCTCGACGGCATCAACCAAATGGGCGTGAACCGGCGTGCGGGGCTCACCTTCGCGGCCGGGCTGCGCTCGATGCTTCGAGCCGACCCCGACGTGATCATGGTCGGCGAGATCCGCGACGCGGAGACGGCGCGGATTGCCATCGAGGCGGCGCTCACCGGCCACCTCGTCCTCACGACGCTCCACACGAACGATGCGCCCGGAGCGATCGTGCGACTCCAGAAGATGGGAATCGAATCCTTTCTGACCGCGTCCGCCGTCGACTGCGTGATCGCTCAGCGCCTGGCGCGCCAGCTGTGCGCGCAGTGCAAGAAGCGCGCCGTCATGCCCGAGGCGGCGCTGATCGAAGCCGGCTTCAGGGTCAGCGCCGACCTCGAGGTCTACGAGGCCGTGGGATGCGGTCGCTGTTCCCAAAGCGGCTACCGAGGCCGGATCGGAATCTTCTCCGTGATGGTGATGAGCGAGAAGCTCAAGGAGATGACGATCACCGGTGCCTCGGAGGCAGAGCTGACCCAGGTCGCGCGCGAGGAGGGAATGCTCACCCTTCGCGAGGACGGCTTGCGCAAGGTGCGAGCCGGGGTCACCTCGATCGAAGAGGTCACCCGGGTCTCTCGCTGACACGCACGGATTCGGCGCTCAAGCTTTTTCGTGCCTAAGTCGAAAGGTATTGCGATGGCCTTGGACTTCGCATCGGTGCTCACCCAGATGGTCGAGGCTCGCGCCTCGGACGTCCACCTTTCGCCCGGATTCCCTCCGGCGGTTCGCGTCCGTGGCCAGATCAAGCCACTCGATTACCCAAAGCTGACGGCTCAGGACACGCGCGAGATCGTCTACTCGATCTTGAACGACGCTCAGCGCAAGGTCTTCGAGAACAACCTGCAAATCGACATGGCGTACGCGATCCCCGGCGTCGCCCGCTTTCGCGTCAACTGCTTCTTTCAGCGCGGCTCGGTCTCTGCGGCGTTTCGCCACATCCCGACCGAGCTGGTGAGTCTCGAGAGCCTTGGGCTCCCTGCTGTGCTCGGGGACTTCTGCCGCAAGCCCCGCGGCTTCGTCCTGGTGACTGGACCCACCGGCTCGGGCAAGTCGACAACGCTTGCGTCGATGGTCGACCTGATCAACGAGTCCCGCGACGAGCACATCCTGACGATCGAGGACCCGATCGAGTTCCTTCACCGCCACAAGCGCTGCATCGTGAACCAGCGCGAGGTCGGAGCCGACGCGACCGACTTCTCGAACGCGCTCAAGTCGGCACTGCGCGAGGACCCCGACGTGATCCTCGTCGGCGAGATGCGCGACCTCGAGACGATCTCGACCGCTCTGACCGCGGCCGAGACGGGACACCTGGTCTTCGCCACCCTGCACACCCAGTCGACCGCGCAGACGGTCGACCGGATCATCGACGTCTTCCCGCCGCACCAGCAGCAGCAGGTGCGGATGCAGCTCTCGATCGCGCTCCAGGGGATCGTGACGCAGCAGCTCTTGCCGACCGCCGACGGTTCGGGGCGCGTCGTCGGAGTCGAGGTGCTGGTGCCGACGCCGGCTGTCCGGAACCTGATCCGCGAAGGCAAGACGCACCAGATCTATTCCGCGATCCAGACTTCGGGCAACGTCGGCATGCAGACCATGGATGCCCACCTCGCCCAGCTTGTGCGCGAGCACAAGATCACTCAGAACGTCGCTCTGGAGCGCGCGTCCGTGCCCGAGGAGCTGAAGCGCCTTCTCGGCGGAATGGCCACCGGAAACGGCCAGCCATCGATGGTCCACGCCTAGGGGACGGCAATGGCAAGCTTCGCATTCAGAGCCGTCGACCTCGCGGGTGTTCCTTCTCGCGGAGAGCTCGACGCGACCTCGAAAGCACACGTCTCAGAACAGCTTCGTCAGCGCGGCCTGATCGTCCTCGACATCTCCGAGAAGCGCGAGGCGATCAAGCTCGAGTCAGTCTTCCAGCGTTTCAAGAAGGTCAAGGCGCGCCCCCTCGCGATCTTCTCACGCCAGTTCGCGACGCTCAACGCGTCCGGCATGCCCATGCTGCGCGCTCTCTACACGCTCGAGGACCAGACCGAGGACGAGATGCTGAAGCGGGCGATCGCGGCGCTCCGCCAGGACGTGGAGGCGGGTAGCTCCGTGGCAGAGGCGATGGAGCGGCAACCCGGAGTGTTCGATCAGCTCTACCGCGCGATGGTCCGCTCCGGCGAGGGTTCCGGTCGCCTCGAAGAGGCCCTGGACCGCACGGCGACTCAACTCGAGCGACTCGATGCGCTTCGGCGCCAGGTGCGCTCGGCGATGATGTATCCCATCGGCGTGCTCGTGCTCGCGACGCTCATAATGATGGCTGTCGTCGCATTCATCGTCCCGGTCTTCGTAAACATCTTCGAAGAGATCGCAGCCGAAAACCCGGGCGAGAGCTCGGCGCTGCCGCTGCCGACGCAGATCACGGTCACCATCTCCGACTTCGTGACGCAGAGGTGGTACCTCCTGTTCGCCGGCATCGGGGCCCTGGGATACGGGTTCAGCCGCTGGAAGTCCACCGACCGCGGGCGAAAGCAGTGGGACAAGATAACGCTCGCAATCCCGTTCCACATCGGTGACGTCGTCCACAAGGTCGCCCTCGCCCGCTGGTCACGCACGTTCGCGGGCACCATTTCCTCGGGCGTGCCGATGCTCCAGGCGATCAAAATTTCCGGACAGACGGCCGGCAACGCGGTGATCGAGGAGGCTATGGACGACGTCTACGCGTCTGTCAGGGGCGGCGGGTCCATCGCAAGGCCGCTTCAGGGCAACTCCGCGTTCCCGCCAATGGTCGGCCACATGGTGTCCGTCGGCGAGGACTCGGGCCAGCTCGAGACGATGCTGGAGAAGATCGCCGACTTTTACGAGACCGAGGTCGACGCGAAGGTCAAGGCACTCACCTCCCTGATCGAGCCGTTGATGATCATCATCGTCGGCGCGGGGGTTGGCTTCATCGTCATCTCGATGTACCTGCCGATCTTCTCGCTCTACGACAAGGTGCGCTAGCCAGGCCTCAGGGCCACCGTCTGGCGCTTGGGCCGAACCGGCGGGTTAAGCTGCCTGGCATGGACGAAGCAGAGCGCGCCGGGGACGGGACGTTGAGCGTCGACGGGCGCGAATCCGCGGTGAGCGGCGAGGAGCGTGACGAGCGGGCGTCCGAAGATCCTGGGTTCGGCGGGGATGAGGAGCCCACCCCGGGAGAAGACGGAGGTCCGATGGGCAACCCGGCTGAGGACGAGGAAGCGCTTCGCCACGCTCAAGAAGACTCGCCCGAAGGCGACGACTGAACCGCCCTGGCGGGCGTCGGTAGGCGTCAGCCGTGCCACGCACCCGCCGATCGGATCCCTCGGGGCCGGGCTATGGCCGAGTCGGCAGCGGCCGCGGCTTCTCGTACTGCGACGAAGGCGGCGACACGATCTCTGACGAGGCGACCGTGGAGCGCATCAAGGCGCTCGTCATCCCGCCGGCTTGGAAGGACGTCTGGATCTGCGCTGACGATCGCGGCCACATCCAGGCGGTCGGGACCGACGCCGCCGGGCGGCGGCAGTACCTCTACCACGACGACTGGCGCGCCCAGCGCGACCGCGAGAAGTTCAAGCGCCTTCCCGAGTTCGCGCGAACGCTGGGCGCGGCGCGCAAAGCCCTCGAGGCGGACCTCGCGCTCGAGGGACTGACCCGCGAGCGGGTGATGGCCTGCGCCATCCGCCTGCTTGGACATCGGCCTCTTCCGAGTCGGAGGGGAGGACTACGCCGAGGAGAACGAGAGCTACGGCCTGGCGACGATTCAAAAGCAGCACGTCCGGGTGCAGAAAGGACTCGATCGAGTTCGACTACGTCGCCAAGGGCGGGCTCGAGCGGAGCTACACGGTCGAGGACCCGCTGGTGGTTCCGACCGTGGTCGCGCTCAAGCGCCGGCGCGGCAAGCCGACGGACGAGCTCTTGGCCTACCACGAGGGCCGTGGGGCGTGGCGAGACGTCACCTCCAGCCGAGATCAACCAGTGGCTCAAGGACCTGATCGGCGAAGAGCTACTCTGCGAAGGACTTCCGGACCTGGAACGGCACGGTGCTTGCAGCGATGGGACTCGCGGCGCGGGCCGACGCCGAAGATCGCGACGCAGGCGGTGGTCGACGTGGTCAAGGAGGTCGCTGAGACGCTCGGCAACACCCCCGCCGTCTGCCGCGCCTCCTACATCGACCCGCGGGTGATCTCCAAGTTCGAGAACGGCACGACGATCAAGCCGGCGACGGACCGCCTTGCCGCCAAGGGCACCCGCAAGGATTTCGCCGACCGCGAGGCGATCGAGAAGGCCGTGATCAGGCTGATCAGCCTAGCGGATCGCGGGCTGACCGCCGAGAGCAGACCGCGATCTCGCGATCTCGCGTCGTCCCAGGAACGTCGACCGGGTAGGTCGCCATCGTCTCGCAGCAGGACGTCGAAGAACGCGGGCTGTCTGGCCCGACGTCCTCGGTCGGGCCCGAGGCCTGACGAGCTCGATCGTCCCGGGCTTCTCGTGACGTGACTCGCAGCTGGAGCTGGTCACCGACGCGGGCACGGACGACTGGCGGCTTTGAACGTGAGGCGTCGACCGACTGGTCGATGAGCCGGGCTTCGCGCGCCGGCGGCGGAGCCGAGGCAGGGCTGGCCGGTGCGTCTGAGGTGGTCGTGGTCGAGGTCGAGCGGTCCTCGCGCCTCCTGCACGGGCGCCAGCGCCGCCGCGAGCGAAGAGAGGAAGAGGAGGACCAGGAGGATCGCGATCAGGCGGCGAGCTGCCAAAACCTCACAAACCTTCCTCGAGCGCGTCTAGGGGTCATCCCCCAGGCTGGACAGATGTACACCCCAGTAAAGCTAAAGGCCTCACTGAGCTACGCCCGATAGGTGGGTTGATGATTGCCAGTGCCTCGGTGCCAAAGGCAAACTCGCCGCGAGGCGGGGACGCAAAGTCACGGGTCTCCTTTCGGGAGATGGCCGGGCTGCCACCGGGTCCTGTGAGATTTCCGATGGCCGTACGGCTGACGGGGCTCTGGCTCAAACGATGGTTCCCAAGGAGGGTAACTAATGGTCCAGAAGCTCCGTGAACGGAGTAACGGAGAGGGCGGCTTCACGCTCGTCGAGCTCCTCGTAGTCATGTTGATCCTCGGCCTCCTGGCCGCGATCGCGATTCCGTCCTTCTTCAACCAGAGGGACAAGGCCAAGGACGCCGACGCCAAGTCGGCGGTACGTACGGCTCAGACCGCGATTGAGACCTACTCGACCGACAACGACGGCTCGTATGTGGGCGCAACGGCAGCGCTGCTCGAAGACATCGAGCCCTCGCTCGGCAATGCCGATCTCCAGGAGCCGACCGGCCTGGCCCAGAAGGCCTATACGGTCACGGTCAACTCGGAGGTCACCGGGCAGTCCTTCTCGATCTCCCGGGCCGCTACCGGCGTGCTCGACTCGGACTGCAACGTCAACGGCACCGCCGGTTGCCCCACTGACGGCAACTGGGCGGCAGACGGAAGCTAACCCCGTCGCGCTGTAGCCGAAGTAACGGATCTGGAAAGCGAAGGGCGGCCTCTCGGGGCCGCCCTTCGTCCGTTCATGTCCGGGGACCCCAATGGAGTATGGAACGAGGGCTTGTCCCCAAAACGACGTAGCAGCACCCAATCACGGGTAAAGAATCTGCGCATTCGGGCCGATGCGTCTTTAGAGATGGTTCTAGCGCGCCGTACCTGGTCGTGGTTGTCACGTCGGCTTCGCCAAGAGGCCGGCGTCGCCGTGCCGACGGTCATCTTCATGATGCTCGCCGGGCTTGCCCTCGCGTCGGTGGGCGCCGTATCGTCGATTCGAGCGCAGGAGGGCACGACGCGAGACCAAGACTCGAAGGAGGCGTTCGCCGCCGCCGAGGCTGGAGTCAGCCTGGCGCTCCTTCATTACAACCGTGTGCCGGTCACCTCGGCTGCGCCTTGCATTGCCAGCGACGGCGGGACCCTCTACACCACGGCGGCGTCCGCGGGCTGGTGCCCCGCGGTGCCCGGAAGCACGGCCGGAGGGACCTTCAGCTATCGCGTCGCGCCAACGGCTGGCCAAGTCGAGATCGTCTCGACGGGTTCGGCGGGAACGGCAACGCGGAAGGTCGACGTTACGGCCAATTCAGCGTCGGGGCAACCCATCTTCCAAACCGCGGGCGTCCAGACCGGGGATGGAATCACGATGGACTCGAACGCAGAGATCCGGTCGAACACCGCCACCAACGGCAACATGTTGATGAACGGCAACGCGAAGCTATGCGGGTCGGGTTCGGTTGGAATCGGCCGGACGCTGACTACGGACGGAAACTCCACACACAACTCCAACACCAACTGCACCGGCACCGGTGTGGTTCAAAACAAGGCCCTCACCCTGCCCTTGGTCAATCAGGGCAACGCCGCCACGGTCAACGACAACGGCCGGTTCTTCACGCAAGATATCCGGACGAGTCCCTCTGACGTCACGTGGAACAGCGGCACGCGGCGATTGACGCTTGACGCCAACTCCTCGCTGACCCTGGGCGGCTCGACCTACAGCTTCTGCAGGCTCACGCTCCTCAGCAATGCCGCTATCTACGTCGCCCCCGGCGCGACGGTTCGCATCTTCTTCGACACGCCGGAGGCCTGTGGCCTCTCGTCGGGCACGACGCAATTCAGGATGGACTCGAACACCCGGATCACCGGGTCCTCGGGGGCGCCTGCCAATCTCGCGATCCTGATGATGGGCTCGGCGACGCGCCAGACGATCATCGACTTCGACGCGAACACGCAGGTCGCGTCGGCCTGCAACCAGAACTTCGTCATCTACGCACCACGCACGGATGTGATCATGGACAGTAACTCGGTCTACTGCGGAGCGCTGGCCGGGAAATCGCTCACCATGAACTCGAACGCGCGCATCTACACGGATGGCGCTGCGCTCAACTTTCAGCTCCCGAACACCGCCGCCCACTACACCGTGAGCCAGTTCATCGAGTGCTCGTCTCCCTCGGCCAGCCCTCCCGATGCGAACTGCTGAGCTCTGATGCACGTGTTGAGGGAGACCTGGAAGCGGATCCGCTCCGAGCAGGGTGGGTTCACGCTTATAGAGCTCCTGGTCGCGATGATCCTCGGGCTGGTAGTGATCGGCACGTCGGTATTTGTCTTTACTGCCGTGCTTCGCGCGGAGCCTCGGACGAGTGAGCGTGCCGCTGAGATCCAGCAGGCGCGCGTATTGATGGAGAGGATCACCCGCGAGCTCCGGCAGGGAGCGACCGTCTCAACCGCGACCGGAACGCAGCTCTCGCTGATCACCTTGGTCGACAGCGCCACGTGCGGTGGGGCCCCGGCCACGACCGCGAAGAGCTGTCGCGTCACGTACACGTGCACGACCACGAATTGCACCAGGCTCGAGCGAAACCCCGACAACACGGGGACCAGCACCGCGGTCAGGGTGGCGGCCGGCCTTGAGAACGGAACCGTGTTCACTTACACGCCGAGTGCCGCGGCCGCTCGCTACGTCACAATCACCCTGAAGTTCCCAACCGCCGAGGGAGGCGACTCGATCACCCTCACTGACGGCGTCGCTCTTCGCAACCCAGCACCCCCGGCATGAGCGAGAACGCCCGAAGAGAAGGCGGTTTCACGCTGATCGAGGTCGTCGTCGCTGCACTGATCCTCATGATCAGCATGCTGGCCGTGTTCACGCTCATCGACGCCTCCGGCCGCAACACTTATCGCGCCGAGCAGAGCCAGGTTGTGATCAACCGGGCCCAAGCCGAGATGGAGCGGATCCGTCAGCTCACTTTCACCCAGGTTGCGCTGACCAGCGCACCCACCACGTCCAGCACCGAGACCGACCCACGGTGGCGCGTCTCGGGCTCGCAGTACGCCATCCGCCGGGATGGCACGCAGCTTCGCCCCATGGTGACCAACGGCTCCAGCCTTCAGGGTGGGGGGACAGTGTCGGGCGGGACGCTCAGCCCGGCGCCTACCGCGTTTACCGCGGGCGATGTCAAGGGCACGATCCATCGCTACGTGGTCTGGATGAACGACACCAAGTGCCCCGAGTCGCTATGTCCGGGTTCGCAGGACCTAAAGCGGGTGATCGTCTCGGCCACGCTGGACAACACCGCCGCCGGCGGCCAGCGGACCTACCAAGAGCTGCAATCGGATCTGGTCGACCCCAACGCCACACCGGTGACCAATCCGGTGCCGCCGGGAAGCGGGGACACGGGCACGTTCATGACCCTTTGGCTCACCGACACGCCGTGCAATCACAACTCGCGCCAGAGCCTGACCGGTAATCACATCACCCACAACACGCTGGGCCTATGTGCCGATGGCCTCAGCCTGGACAACGATCCGGGCGCCCCTGACCTGATGGACACTGACCAGCCCCCGCTCGATCCGAACTACCCGGCGGACGAGCAGCCCATCTACGACTACTCAACCGACGTGGAGCCGCTCGAAGGCGAAGAGGCAGACGCGGGCTTGCAGGAGCGGTTCGGATCGGTCGCGGGGTGTAACTACTCGCCCGGATCGGGCGATGTGCCGGCATCCGAGAAGGTTCACCGCTGGGTCTCCCCACGGGTCCCTGAGGGCAAGCAGCTGACGTTGGACGGGGATGCCACGCTCAGCCTCTGGTCGCGGACAATCAACGGAGCCGATCATTCAGGCCGGCTTTGCGTCTGGCTCTTCATCCGCCGCACGAACGTGGGCGGCGAGGAGGTCGATCAGCTTCTGGAAGACCTGGACTCCGGCGCGGGCAACCTGTACTTCACCGAGGACGACGAGAACTGGCCGGCTAACCCGTGGACCGAGGTCGACATCGATATGCGCTTTCCGCCCACCACGGTCGACTCGACCAGCGTCCTCAACGCGGGCGACCGCCTCGGTGTAGCGGTGGGAGTTGAGCGTGGTGGCACCCGCCCCGGTGACGGTCTCCAGATGATCTATGACCATCCGAGCTTCGACAGTCGCCTTGCGGTGGAGACCTCGTCGACGCTCCCGGTCTTTCCCTGATCCACTCGGTGTAGTTACCGCCGCGGGCTGCGAAAGGATCAGGCCGTGCTCGCAGTTCCTCTCTTCGTGCTCGGCGCGATCCTCGGCAGCTTTGCGACCGTCGTAGCCCACCGGCTCCCTCGCGGTGAGAACTGGGTCTCTGACCGCTCTCGCTGCCCCTCGTGTGGAGAGACGATCAAGGCTAGGGACAACGTCCCAATCGCTTCCTGGCTGATCCTTCGCGGCCGCTGCAGAAACTGCAACGAGCCGATCTCGCCGCGCTACCCCATTACCGAAGCCACCCTAGGAGCGCTGTTTTTAGCGACGTACCTGATCCTCGGAGACGATGACGTCGCGGAGCTCATTCTCGGGCTGGTCCTTTGCGTCGTCTTGGTCACGATCACCCTGACAGATCTCGAGCGGCGGATCATTCCGAACAAGATCGTTCTTGCGGGGTCCGTTGTCGCTGTGGGGATAGTGCTCGCGGCAGCTCCGGAGACCCTCGACACGCGCGTGATCGCCGCCGCAATCGCCGGTGGGCTCATGTTCGTCCTGGCGCTGGCTTATCCGCGCGGGATGGGTATGGGCGACGCAAAGCTTGTCGGGATGATGGGCCTTTTCCTGGGCCGCGCCGTTGCGCCGGCGGTGCTGATCGGGTTTGCCCTGGGGGCTCTGGTGGGGGTGGCGATGATCGCGCGGCAGGGATCTGGAGCTCGTAAGCAGGCGATTCCGTTCGGGCCGTTCTTGGCCGTAGGCGGCATCATCGGCCTCTGGGTCGGGGAAGACATCGTCGATTGGTATCTGGATGAGTTCTTTCCAGATGAGTGAACGAAGCGAGTTCTCCCTCAAGTAATCACGGCTGGAGGCCGATTGTCTGACTAGCGCGGAGGCGCTTTCAGATGGGACCCTTTAAGTCGAAGAGCAAGAGCACGTCGGTCGTCGGCCTGGATATCGAGGCTGGCAGCATCGCTGCGACCGAAGTCATCTCAAACGGCGGCGTGAAGGTCGTGGGCGGCGGGATTGCCGAGCTCGCGCCCGGAATCTTCCACGAGGGCGAGGTCGCCGAACCCGAGGAGCTCGGCGCCGCGATCAAGGGCCTGTTTTCCGAGCACAAGCTTTCCAAGAACGTCCGCCTGGGCGTCGCGAACCAGCGCATTGCCGTTCGATCCCTGCGCCTGCCCGTGATCGAGAACCGAAGCGAGCGCGAAACCGCGATTCGCTTTCAGGCCCAGGACTCGATTCCCATGCCCCTCGATCAGGCGGTTCTGGATTGGCAGGTGGTTGGCAACGTTCAGGACGGCGGAGCCGACAGCGAGATGATGGAGATCGTTGCCGTAGCCGCCCGCCGGGACATGCTCGCTCAGATGACCAAGGCGCTCTTGGTCGCCGGCGTTCGCCCGATTGGCATCGACCATTCGGCGTTCGCGATGATCAGGGCACTCTCGGGCGCCAAGGGTGCGCCGATTGGAGCGGGCCTCTACGTCGATGCGCCTCAGCAAAACGAGGACAACGGCCCCGGCGCGGGCTTGGCCGACGCGCCCGTTGCACAAGGACATCCCGCGAAGCTGATTTGCAACCTGGGCGACATCACGAACCTCGCCGTAGCGCGAGGTACCTCCTGCCTCTTCACCCGGATCGCGGCCTTCGGCATGGACGGGATCGCGCAAAAGCTTGCCGAGCGACGCCAACTTTCGCTGCAGCACGCTCGCCAGTGGGTGCTGCACACCGGCCTCGAGGAGCCCGTCGAGACGATCGAGGGAGATCCGGAGCACATAGCCGCGGCACGCGAGTGCCTTGAGGAAGGTGCAGCCAGGCTCAGCGACGAGCTGCGTCTATCGCTTGACTACTACGCGGCCCAGGATGGAGCCCTCGCGGTCTCGGAGGTCGTGATCTGCGGGCCCGGCTCGGTCGTTCCAGGACTTGTCGATCGGCTTCAGCGAACGCTCGGATACGGGTTCACCGTCGCCAAGCCGGATGCTCTTGGGCACCTGGACGACGCGACGGCCGCCCGGCAGACGATTTCCTTTGGATTGGCGCTCGAGGAGTAAAAGATGCGCCCCGTCAACCTGATTCCGCCCGAGGATCGCCGAGGTGATCGCGCCCCGCTCAGAAGCGGCCCGCTTTCCTACATCCTGGTCGGCGTGCTGGCCGCGATCCTCCTTGGGGTGACCGCGATGGTGATGGCTCAAAACGACATCACCGACGCCCAGGCCGAAGTCGAGCAGCTCGAACTCGACCTAGAGGCGGCGACCACGGAAGCGGCCTCGCTTGCCTCGTTCGCAGAGTTCGATTTGATGCGGGAGACCCGCCGCCTGACGATCTCGAGCCTGGCCCAGAGTCGCTTCGATTGGGAGCGGGTCCTTCGCGAGCTGGCACTGATCATTCCATCGGACGTGACGGTGAGCGAGCTCAGCGGGGCTGCGAACGGCCAGGTCGAGGGAGCAACCACGATTACCGCAGGTGAGTCATCGGGACCGCGCATGTCCGTCAAGGGTTGCGCCTCCGGCCACGACGCCGTGGCACGGTTTGTCGCTGCGCTCGAGGACATCGATGGCGTCACGCGGGTTGGCTTGTCTCTCTCCGAAGCGCCATCGACCGACTCGGAAGAGGAGCTGTGTGCCTTCTACGCCTACGAGCTGACCGTCGCCTTCGACAACGCGCCGATCGTGGGCGCAGCGGTGGTGCCCGCAGCACCGGCGGCCCCAGCCGCGCCGCCGGCCGACCCCGCTTCGACTCCAGCTCCCGCTGCTAACGAGACTGAGCAGAGCGCGGCGCCTTCTGCGCAGGCCAATGTCAGCCAGGGAGGCTCGTAATGAAGGCGACTGACCGAGGAGTCCTGATCGGGGTCGTCGTCGTCAGCCTGGTCGCCGCGTTCTGGTTCTTGATCCTCTCGCCCAAGCGGAGCGACGCGGGCGCTCTCGAAACGAAGGCCGATGACCTCCGTGGCGAGATCGCCGCTCAGGAAGCTCTCATCCTGGCTAGCAAAGCCGCCCAAGCTGACTATCAGCGGAACTACGCCGACGTGCTGGTTCTCGGAAAGGCTGCGCCGGCCGGAGGAGACACGCCCGGGTTGCTAGAGCAGATCATCAGCCTGTCGGATCGTGCGAATACGTCGTTCAACGTCCTCAGGCTGAGCGCCGATGGGGAAGCTCCTGAAGCGACCGGGGCCGAGGCGACCACCACCGATCAGAACGAGGCCCCGGCAGATCCTGGCGCGGCCGAAGGAACGACTCCTGTCACGACCGTGGCGCCCACCGAAGCGAGCGTGGCATCGCTTCCGCTCGGGGCTACCGTTGGGCCAGCCGGCCTTGGAGTGTTGCCTTACTCCCTCGAGTTCTCTGGTGACTTCTTTGAGGTCGCTGACCTCATGAAGGGCATCGACTCGCTCGTCGGCAGAAAGGGCGAAGAGGTTGATGTCAACGGGCGCCTCGTCACTGTCAACGACTTCGCAATTAAGTTGGAGGAGGTCGGCAGTCTGCCCAAGGTGACCCTGAACGTCGCTTCTTACGTCTTGCCGAAGTCACAAGGTCTGACCGCAGGCGCGACGCCGGCCGCGCCCACGCCCGCTTCGGCACCGGTGGCGCCATGAAGCTTTCGCTGCCAACACGCAAGCCAAAGGCAGCGGAGGCGACTCCGTCGGCCGGCAGGGGCTTTCAGCCCCCCGCGTTTGTCACAGACACCTACCGCGATATGCGTGACCGCCGGATGCTCATTCCCGCCGTCGTTCTTTTGCTTGCGATCCTGGCCGTGCCGTTCGTCCTCAGCTCGCCCGAGCCTCCGGCTCCGACGCCGCCTGCGGTCGAGACCAACGACGACGCTCTCGCAGCAAGCGCCGCTGTTCTTGCCGAGGCCGATCCTGGCATTCGCGACTACCGCGAGCGCCTTGCCGCTCTCAAGGTCAAGGATCCGTTCTCGGAAAAGCTGGCCGGCGACCCCGCATCGGAGGAATCTTCGGTGGGTGAGCTTGCAGAACCAAGCGTTCCGGTCGGCAGTGGCGCCGGCGACACCGGTGTTCCCGTCGATGCCGGCAGCGATACGACTGGCGGCGGTTTCACTAGCGCGCCCACCACATCTGGCTCCACCTCTTCCGGCGGTGACCCAGAGCCCGATCTATTTTTCTACGAGACGTGGATCGACGTTCAGGTCGGGCGCACCGGCGACACGAAGCTGGTCCAGAACATCAAGCCTGGCGACAAGCTCCCCAGCGGCTCGCGGCCGCTCGTGATGTTCCTGAGCGCATCGGCACAAAACGGCCACGCCGACTTTTACGTCTCCCGTGACATCACAGGGACCAACGGCGACGGCAAGTGCACAGGACGTGGCGATGAGTGCGAGTTCTTGAGGCTCGAGGACGGGCAGACTCAATACTTCCGCTACGGGCCGAACAACGAGCGGTACGCCCTCCGGGTCACCGACATCTTCGACAAGATCATCGAGCGGCGCGAGGGCTGAGCCCCGAGGACCTCGGCCGGGAGGGCGAATACGCTCTCGGCCGTGAGCGGATTCAGATTTACGACCGCCGGGGAGTCGCACGGGCCCGGTCTAGTCGCGATCGTCGAAGGTCTGCCGGCGGGCCTCGAGCTCGACCGGGAGCGGATCGACGCTGACATGGCGCGCCGCCAGCTCGGCCATGGCCGCGGCGGGCGCATGAAGATCGAGCGGGACTCGGTCGAGGTCCGCTCAGGCATCAGGCACGGAAAGACGCTGGGCGGGCCGATCGCGCTGCTGGTCGCCAACCGTGACTATGCGAACTGGGAGGAGCGCATGAACCCGTGGCCGGTCGACGCCGAGGTTGAGGAGTCGCACCTTCCGCGCCCGGGTCACGCGGACCTCGCCGGCCTTCATAAGTACGGCTTCACCGACGTGCGAAACGTGCTGGAGCGCGCCAGCGCGAGAGAGACGGCGGCACGAGTGGCGGCCGGCGCCGTGGCGAAGGAGTTTCTTCGGGCGCTCGGCGTTGAGATCAGGAGCCACGTGCTCCAGATCGCGTCGGTCGTCGCCGAGTCCGACCGAGAGTTCGAGCTCGGTGACTTCGACGCAGTGGACGAGTCGCCGGTACGAGTGCTCGACCCGGCGATCGAGGCGGCGATGATCGAGGAGATCGACACCCTGCGTAAGCGGAACGAGAGCCTCGGCGGCGTGTTCGAGGTCCGGGCCTTCGGCCTTACTCCAGGGCTCGGTTCGCATGTCAGCTGGGACGAGCGGCTGGATTCCCGTCTGGCGCAGGCCATTGTCTCGATCCAGGCGGTGAAGGGTGTGGCCGTGGGGGAAGCGTGGGACGTCGCCGGCCTGCCCGGCTCGGAGTCCCATGATGAGATCTTCTACTCCGAAGAGCGCGGCTGGCACCGCGAGACAAACCGGGCGGGTGGCGTCGAGGGCGGGATGACGAACGGGGAAACGCTCGTCGTCAAGGGCGCGATCAAGCCGATCTCGACCCTCACCAAGCCGCTGCGCTCGGTGGATACGGAAACCAAGGAATCCGCGCAGGCGATGCGCGAGCGCACCGATTCGACGGTGGTGCCCGCCGCGGGGGTCGTCGCCGAGGCGATGGTCGCGCTGGTCCTCGCCCGCGTCTATCGCGAGAAGTTCGGCGGCGACCACATCTCAGATGCACTCGCGGCGCTCGAGGCGTACGAGGAGCGCATCGGATGGCGCCGCTGAGCCGGGTCTCCGGCGAGCCCGCGATCGCATTCATCGGCTTCATGGGGGCCGGGAAGACCCGCGCCGCCAGAGGTGCGGCCGCGGCCCTCGGCGAAGAAGCGACGGACGTCGACGCGGAGGTCGAGCGCGAGTTCGGAAAGCCGGTCTCCCAGATCTTCGCCGAGGACGGCGAGGCTCGTTTTCGGGAGGCCGAGGAACGCCTGACCCGCGAGGCGCTGTCGGCGGGCGGCCTGGTCGCATTGGGCGGGGGCGCTGTCCTCTCCGAGGCGGTGCGCCAAGCGCTCGGCGATGCCTTCTGTGTCTGGTGCCGGATCTCGGAAGAAGCCGCCTGGGAGCGCTGCGAGGGGACCGAGCGTCCACTCGCCGGCGATCGCGACGCGTTCGCTCGCCTCTTTGCGGAGCGCCAGCCCATCTACGAAGCGCTGGCGGATGCCGTCCTTACCGACGGCGGCGAGCGCGTGGGGCGCCTCGCCGCACCGTGGTTGCGGGGTGCTGCCACGCTCGGCGACGCGCGGCTCGCCTGGGCCGGGTCGGTCTCAGGCGATTACCCGGTCGTGGTTGCAGACGGGGCCCTCGGCCTCCTCGGCGCTGAGGGGCGGCGCTGGTTCTGCGTCGCCGATCCAGGCGCGCTTGCCCATCAGCGCGAGCTCCTACCGCCTGTGGAGGCGACCATCGAAGCGGGTGGCGACGAAGTCCTGAAGACGATGAGCGAGGCGGAGCGGGTTCTGCGGGCGCTCGCTCAGGCGGGCGCTCGCCGCGACGACGGCGTCTTGGCGTTCGGTGGCGGCGTAGCCGGAGACCTGGCGGGTTTCTGCGCCGCCACCTATCAGCGCGGCGTGGCGGTCATCCAGGCTCCCACCACGCTCGTCGCGCAGGTCGACTCGGCCTACGGCGGCAAGACCGGCATTGATTTGCCCGAGGCGAAGAACTACGTGGGCGCCTACCACATGCCGAGCGCGGTCCTGGTCGAGCCCGCAGCTCTCGAGACCCTGCCGGCGGAAGAGCTGGCGGCGGGCTTCGCCGAGGTGTTGAAGACCGCGCTGATCGCCGGTGGCGGGCTGTGGGAGCGAGTTCGCGTGCTCGAGCGGCTCGAGCCGGAGTCCCTTCGCGACATCGTCTTCGACTGCGCGCTGACGAAGATCGACGTCGTCGCCCAGGACGAGCGCGACGCCGCTCATCGCCAGGTCTTGAACCTGGGACACACCGTGGGGCACGCGATCGAGGCGGCGTCCGCCTACCAGCGCTACCGCCACGGGGAGGCGGTGGCGCTTGGCCTCCTCGCCGCGCTCAGGCTCTCGGGTGCTGGAGACCTGCGCGCCGAGGTGGAGGCGATTCTCGGTCGGCACGGGCTGCCCACGGCACTCGACGGGTCGCTGACCGCCGACGATGTCATGGGCGCGATCGCCCGGGACAAGAAGGCCGATGCGGAAGGTGTCCCGTTCGTACTCTTGGAAAGGCCGGGGGAGCCTCAGATCGGCGCTCGCCTGGACGGGGATATGGTGCGCCAAGCCGTGGACGAGTTGAGAGAAGCCTGATGCCCACGACTCGCAACCGGGTTCAGGTGATGCACGGCGCCAACCTGGACATGCTGGCGAGCCGCGACCCCGAGCTCTACGGAGGTTTCAGCCTGTCAGAGCTCGAGAGCAACATCAGCGACTGGGCGCGCGACGCAGGACTCAACGCTCTCTTCTTTCAGTCGAATCACGAGGGCGAGTTCATCGAGCAACTTCACCGCGTTCCAGAAACGGCCGATGCCCTGATCGTGAACGCCGGCTCCTGGACGCACTACAGCTGGGCGATCCGCGACGCCCTCGAGCTTGCCGCGGTCCCTGCGGTCGAGGTCCATATCTCTGACGTCATGGCCCGGGAGGAGTGGCGCCACCACTCGGTCTTCGACGGTCTCGTCCTGAGCTCGATCTCGGGCAAGGGCCAGGAGGGCTACCGGGAGGCGCTCGAGCTGCTCGCGACGGAGCTCGGCGCTTGAGCGGGGGGTCGAGAGGCGCAAGGCTCGCGGCCGTGGCGGCCGAGGCCGGCCTCGACATCGTTTTAGTCGGCGACCTCGTTCGCCCCGGGGACTCGGGACCGGACGCGATGGCGAACGTGCGCTGGCTCACCGGCTTCACCGGAACCAGCGGATTCGCGGTCGTGGGCGAGGAGCGCCGCGAGTTCGTAACGGACTTTCGCTACACCGAGCGAGCACGCGCGGAGGTCGATGCGGAGTTCGACCGGATCACGCTCGAGGGGCGCATCCTGGCCGAGCTCGCGAAGCGGCTCAAGGGAAGGGTGGGCTTCGACGAGGACTCGACGAGCGTGTCGTCGCTCAAGAAGCTCGATAACGCGATGCCCGACGGCGCCGCGCTCGTTCCCGCGACGGGGCTGGTCGAGCGGCTACGCCGGCACAAGGACTCGGGCGAGGTCGAGGCGATCGCCGAGTCCTCGCGCCTGGCGGACGAGGTCTTCGAGTGGCTTGCGTCGGAGGGCATGGCGGGCAAGACCGAGCGCGAGGTGGCACAGGCGGCCGAGGCGCGGATGCGCGAGATGGGCTCCGAGCCGTCCTTTCCGGCGATCATCGGCAGCGGGCCAAACGGCGCCCTTCCCCACGCGGAGCCGGGGTCACGAGTGATTTCAGACGGCGAGCTCGTGGTCGTCGACATGGGCGCGAGAGTCGACGGCTACTGCTCGGACGGCACCCGCACGTGGGCGACGGGGGAGATCGACGACGAGGCCCGCGAGGTTTACGAGCTGGTGCGCCAATCGCAGGCCGCAAGCCTCGACGCGCTCCGCGCCGGAATGAGCGCGGCCGAAGCGGATCGCGTCTCGCGCGACCCCATCGCCGAGGCCGGGCGCGGTGATCTTTACGGGCACGGACTGGGTCATGGGGTGGGGCTGGAGGTCCACGAGGCGCCGCGCCTTGGCAAGACCTCCGACGATGTTCTCGAAGAGGGCGACATCGTCACCGTCGAGCCCGGGGTCTACGTGCCCGAGCGCTTTGGCGTGCGAATCGAGGACCTGGTTGTGATCGAGGCCTCCGGAGTGCGAAACCTGAGCTCGACGAGCAAGGAGCTTCGAGTCATCGGTTGAGGACCGCCTCGACCCAGCGCGTCACTCCCGCTCCGCACCTACACTCGCGAGATGGGCATGAGGGCGCTCAGGGGGAGCACGCTGGCGGTGGCGATTTTCGTCGTCGGCTTATCGGGTGCGCCCGCCGCTCACGCCGACGTGCCCGCGACCTGTCCCGGCCCGGACGATCCGGCGCTCGGGCCGGTGACGACGACTACGGGCTCGTTCAACGCGTCGATGGAGGGAAGCTACGTCCAGATTCCGTTCGACGTGCCCGCGGGATCCACCGGCCTGCGCGTTCGCTATTGCTTCGATCAGCCGGACTTCCCGGCGCCGAACGGCCTCAACAACAACACTCTCGACCTCAGCATCTACGAGCCTCTCTCGACCGGCAACACGACTCACGGTCCAGCCGAGCTGCGCGGCTCTTCGGGCAGCGCCATCCGAGACGTGACCGTCGCGGTAAACGGTTTCACCAGCGAGGCGACGTACGAGGCGGCGCCTAAGGGCTACGTATCGGGCAAGACCACGCGCGCCTATGAACCTGGCTCGGTCCCAGGCGGGGAGTGGATCGCGGAGCTGGGCCTCGCTGCGATCTCCAACTCGTCCGAGGGGAACTCGGACTCAGAGGTCGATTGGCGCGTCGATGTCCAGACGACCACGAGCCCCACGTTCGCCGACGACCCGCACGCGCCCGCCGCCTACGACTCCTCCGCCGTCCGCAGCTCTCCCGGCTGGTACGCGGGCGACTTCCACGTTCACGGCGAGCACGAGCCGGGGAACGCGCTCATGCGGGAAACGCTCGACTACGCGTTCCTGCCGACGGCAGACGGCGGCGCGGGCCTCGACTTCGTGCAGCTCGTTGATCACAACAACACCGTCGCCTACGGCGAGATCGGCAAGCTGCAAGGCGAGTATCCCGGCTTCCTCATCTCGCGCGGGACGGAGGTAACGACCTACCGCGGCCACACCAACTCCCTGGCTGGCTCTGGGCCGGTGGACTACCGCACGGCGCCGATCCTCCGCCGCGAGGCGAGCGGAGCTTTCACGCCGGTTCGCGCAGCACGGCCCCCGTCTGAAATCTTCGACCAGGTTCACTCGAACGGCGGGTTCACCCAGATCAACCATCCGACGATCTTCCCCTCGCAGGTTCCGCTCCTGTCCACTTTTTGCCGGGGATGTCCGTGGGACTACACGCTCGACCGAGACCGATTACAGAAAGGTGGATGCGATCGAGGTGCAGACGGGGCCGCCCGGCCTCGATCAGCCGCCTCGCCCCGGCCCAAACCCGTTTACGCCGCTCGCCGTCCGTTTTTGGGATGAGGCGATCGACGACGGTGGGCCGAACTCGAACCACATCGCCGCGACGGGGTCGAGCGACTCGCACAAGGCGGGCGATCAGGGCTCAGGCACGGACTCGCTCCTGGCCTCGCCGGTCGGGGAGGCGACGACGGTCGTGTTCGCGGACGAGCTCTCGGAAAGCGGGATCCAGGAGGGCGTCGAGGCAGGACACACGTACGTGAAGCCGTTCGGCCAGACCGGGCCCGACGTGCGCCTCGAGGGCACCGAGGACGGCATGCCCACGCCGCCGGCGATCATCGGCGACACCCTTCCCTCGGCGACGGGCTTCGGCGTCACCTTCACCGCGAGGGTTCTGAGCCTCCAGCAGGCTCAAGCCGCACGCCCGGGCTCCTATTACCTCGCCGTCTACCGGGGCACCGAGGCAGTCCTGACGGTCGCGATCCCGCCCTCGGCGGACGAGTTCGAGCTCAGCTTTCCGTCGCTCGGCTACGCCCGATACCGCCTCCAGGTTCAGCGCGAAGGCGCGATCGAGGCGCTGTCGAGCCCGATCTACGTCGAGCCGGATACCGGGAGCCCGCCGCCGCCCCCCACGGATTGCGAGGACGCCCCGCTGGTTCGCCTGACGAGCGGCGACGAGCGCTTCGACGGCACGCCGGGCCCGGATCGCGTCGCCGGCAAGGGGGGCTCGGACCGCCTGCGAGGCGGAGAGGGCGACGACTGCCTATCGGGCGGGCGCGGTCAGGACAGGATCGCCGGCGGGCCGGGGGAGGACTTCTTGCGCGGAGGCGGAGGCTCGGATCGGATCCGCGCCGCCGACGGAGAGCCCGACGAGATCTTGTGCGGCGCGGGTCGCAAGGACCGCGCCAAACTCGACGCGGGGATCGATACGGCTCAGGCGTGTGAGGTCGCGAAGGCCACCCGGCGGTCTCGCCCGGCGGCGCCCACTAGCGGCTGAGGTCGAGTTCAGCGTCTAGCGACTCGGCGAAGGCGACGAGCAGAGCGACGGCGGCTCTCGACGTCGTCGAGGTCGACCATCTCGACCGGCGAGTGCATGTAGCGAATCGGGATCGAGACCAGGCCCGTCGGCACGCCCGAGCGAGAGATCTGAATCGCGTCGGCATCCGTGCCGGTGCGGTTGCCCGAGCCCGAGAAGGTGTGGGGTATGTCTGAGTTGGACGCGACCTCGGCCAAGAGCTCGAAGACGACCGGGGAGAGCGTCGAGCCCCGTCCGATCACGGGGCCGGTGCCGAGGTGATGGCTGCCCTCCTGGTTCTCGTCGATGCTGGGCGCGTCGGTGGCGTGGGTGACGTCAACCGCGACGGCAAGAGTCGGGCGAAGCTCGAACGCCGCGGTGCGGGCCCCGTAGAGGCCGATCTCCTCCTGGGCGTTGGCCACGCCGGCGACCCGGCACGTGATCTTGTCCGACTCGGCGCAGCGCCGGGCGACCTCGAGCGCGACGTAAGAGCCGAGCCGGTTGTCCATCGACCGGCGGACGAGGCGTGAGCCCTGGACCGCGCATCGGCTCACCGGCGATCACGGCGGGATCGCCGACGCGGACGAGCTCGCGTGCCGCGTCGCCATCCTTGGCGCCGATGTCGATATGGAGCTGCTTCAGCTCGACGACCTTCTTTCGCTGCTCCTCCTCGAGGAGGTGAATCGGCTTGCGACCTGCGACGCCTGCCACGGGGCCGTCCTTGGTCACGATCTCGACCCGCTGCCCGACGAGGATCTGCGGGTCCCAGCCGCCGATCGACGCCGAACCAGATGAAGCCCTTGTCGTCGATGTGCGTGACGACCAACCCGATCTCGTCCATGTGCCCCGCGATCGCCAGAAGCGGCTGGGCTTCGTCGTCGCCGACGACGGCGATCGAGGAGCCGAGGCCGTCGGAGCGAGACCTCGGCGAACTCCGAGGCGGCCTTTCGCCAGACCGCGCTTGCCGGCGCCTCGTAGCCGGAAGGCGCGGCGACGCGGAGCAGGTCGTCGAGGAGCTTTGGTGTGTCGGTCATGGCGTGGGAACCTATCGAGCGCCGGGTTTCGCATGAGCCAGACGCGGTAAGACTTCGTTCGAGAGTTTCGAACGTCGAGGAAAGGGAGCTGATGGAATCAGCGAGATCGAGCGAGAGAACATTCACGGCGACGAGGACTACGTGGCGGAGCAGGAGGCCGAGGCGGCACGCGAGGCGGCTGAGATCGGCGGCGACGGGGGCGACGAATACGGCGTCGACGAATCGGAGCGCGCGCTCGCAGAGGCGGGCCAGGGCGAATCCGAGGGTTTCGAGCTAGCCGAGCAGGAGCTGGTCGAGAACGCGTCGCACGACCTCGGACTCGAACCCGGACCCGACTCACATGGCCGGACGGGAGGAGGCGTCGGACCCGACGGCGCCAGTCCTACGGCGAGGCCGACGACGAGGAGACACGAAGATCTCTAGACCTCGATCAGGGTCTCGCCGCGCTCGATGCGTGCGATGATGCCGCCGCCTGGGTCGCGTTTGAGCAGCGTTGCGGTTGCGAAGTCGGCGGCGAGCGAGGAGAAGGCTTCGTGGCGTCTCAGCATCGCGTGCTTCGCGCCGTCGACGAGGACGAAGGTCGTCGGGGTTCGCTCGCTTAGCCGCCTGGCGAGCGCGAGGGCGCGGCTAGGGCTCGCGATCCGGTCCTTGGAGCCGTGCGCGATGACAATGCGCTGGCCGTGGAACTCGCCGGGCACGTCCGTTTCGTAGACATAGGGCGCAAGGGCGATCGCGCCGCGAACCTGGCGCCGGGCAGAGGCGAGGATCGCGGCCCTTCCACCCAGCGAATGCCCGACCACGCAGACGGGAAGCTCTGCACCTTGCCGCGCCGCGATCTGGTCAAGCGCCCAGGACGCGTCCTGGACCGGCGTGTGATGGGTGTCCCATCCACGCCGCGAGTTGAGGAGGCGGAAGACCGCCAGCTTGCCGTCGCTCGCTCGCGCGATCCGCTTTGCGATCGGAATCATGCGAAGGACCGAGAGCTGGGTTGGGCTCACCATCATGTGCTCGCGCCGGCTCGCTCCGCCGTGGAGAACCAGGACGGCTCCGGCTGGCTCTCCGGGGACCCGTACGTCGATCAGCTTTGGCTTCAGCTCCACGCCGAAGCGTCTACCCCTCGAGTGGCCTCAAGAGCCACCGTCCGCGACCGGATCGTGGCGGACGCGGTCGCGAGCGTCGGCGAAGCGGATCGCCTCGTACGCGATCAGGGCGCAGGCGATCGCCGTGAGGATCGAGAGCGTCGCGAGCGCCGGTAGCTCGACGCCGAGCGGGATCAGGGCCAAGAGGGCGATCGCCGAGGAACAGCCGGCGCCGGTTGATCGAGTGCACATTTCGCCAGCGGAACGCCACGTGCGCGAGGAGGTACAGGCAGAAGCCGCCGATCAGCGCGACGTCGCCGTCTCGATCTTGAGCGGGTCGTCGAAGTCGCCCGATCGTCTTCTTCATGCCGAGCGCGACCAGGACGATGCCGGCGACCATCGGGCAGGTGTAGGTACGAGTACGAGTCGCGCGCCGTCTCGTTTCGCTCCTGGCGATCCTCGATGCCCGCCAGGCGGCGCCGGGCGACGAGCGCGACGACGTCGAAGTAGGCCCACCACATCGTCGCGGCGAGCACGATGCCGACGACCGCCGTCGCGACGATCCCCGCTGTGAGCTCGCCGGTGACGCCGGCGCCGATCGCGACGATCGACTCGCCCGAGCGCGATGATGATGATCAGGCCGTGGCGCTCGGCGAAGTGCTCGGGCACGAGCTTCCAGCCCTGCGCGCCGAAGAAGTACGGGCCGCCGAAGTCGATCACGATCGCGATGAGCCAGGCGACCCCTTGAAGCGCGCCGTCCAGGAATGAGGCGCCAATCAGGACACCGACACGCGATCGCGGTCGAGATTCCGAGCCCGCTGGTCGAGCTTGCGGAGCGTCTCGTCGTCGTCGCTCGCGATCCAGAAGAGGCCGATATGGGCGGCGCGCACGACGCGCGTAGGCGATCGCGAAGATGAGCGCAGAGTCACCGAAGGCGCCGGGCACGCGATCGACGCGACGAGGAGACCCGCCATCGCCGCGAAGATGACGAGGCGGACGGCGCCCTCCTCGGGATCGACGACGCTGGTGAGCCACGCGTAGCCGATCCACGACCACCACAGGACGGCCAGCACGAAGAGGCCCTTCGCGATGCCTTCCCACGTGGGCTCGTCGGCCATGAGCTGCGTGCACTGCGTGATCGCGAGCACGAAGACGAGGTCGAAGAAGAGCTCGAGCGGGGTCACCGATCTCGCCCTCGCGAAGCGTCGCGCTCATGCGTGGCGAACTCGCTTTGCTTCCCATGCTCATCCCGGCCAAGGATGTCAGGCGCGAAGCTTCGCTTCCCGGCAGGTACGCCATACGCGTACCAGGCGCGTAGAGCCGCTTTAGTCGTTCGCGTCGAGGAAGCTCTGGCGGACCACGCCGTTTCGGATCCGCTGCGGGTGCGCGCGGTTGCCTCCCGGCTCGCCGACGTCGATGTGCTCGATCTCCTTGCGCTTGCCGTAGGAGATGACCGAGATGTCGTCGGTGCCCGACCACGAGACGTAGCAGTACCTGCCGTTCTCGGAGGTGGTCGACCAGTAGGGCTTCTCGCCCTTCTGGATCAGCTTCGGCTCGAGCGCTGGCTTCTCGCGAAGCGCGCGGCGCTTGATCACCGTCGCGTACGACGACATCGTGCCGGCGACGCAGAGGCGCTTGTCGTTGCCCGACAGCGCGATGCCGTGGTGAGCGGAGTCGAGGAGGTACTGCTCGCGCGGGACGTCGGGCACGAGGTTGGGCAGGCGCGTGACGCGCTTCACCTTCTCCTTGCTTGCAGGTTGTACGAGACGACGCCGTGGAAGAACGAGACTTGGAGGAACGCCTTGCGCTCGTTCGACGTGATCGCCATCGGCCGCACGGCCTTCGAGCTCATGTTGGGGTATCCGGCCTCCTCGAGCTTTCGGCCCATGTCGACCCGCGAGATGATCTCGCCGAGTCTCGGCGTCGACGACCTGGAAGTAGCGCTCGCCCTTGTTCGTGTCCGTGTCGAAGACGGCGCTCGTCGCCGGGCGTGTAGACGAGGCCGATCGACGCGTGGTAGATCTTCGAGCCGTCGGTCGAGTAGGTGTTCTCGTGCGGCGAGTCGCCGGAGGCGAACTCGCCGATCTTCGTCGCCCGTCTTCGTGTCGAGCAGGTGGACGACGTTCGCCGGTCGAGGCCGAGACGGCGACCTCCTTGCCGTCGGGCGAGACCGCCATGTGGTCCGAGCGCTGGCCGGTCACCTGGAAGCGCCACTTGATCTCGCCCGTGTCTGGGCCCGGCGAGGTGAAGCGCGACGACGTCCCTGAAGCTCGGTCGCGAGACGACGAGGAGCTTGCCGTTGGGGGTCGAGTACATGTCGTCGACGAGCTGGTCGTTGCCCTCGCCGACGAGCTCGCGGATCGCCGAGGAAGTAGCCGAGGTCGACTGGGGTTCGTGCAGATCTCGGTCGACCCGCTCGTCGTAGTCGGGGACGATGTTGATGCGCGTGAGCGTCTCGAACTCGTCGCCCTCGGTCGAGATGACGTCCGCCGTGCCCTCCCAGTTGTTGCCGACGAAGATGACCTTGCGCTTGGGGTCGCCGGGCCCGGTCTCGCTCGGGTTGGGGGTGTTCGCGAGCGCGTCGGGGGCGCGGTGTCGTCGGGCAGGCAGGGCGGCAGCACGCCGGCGCTGGCGTTGCCGCCCTCGCCGCGAGCGACGAGCGCGGTGGCGGCTACCAGCCCCAAGACGACGGCTACCAGCGTCGCAATCCGAGCGGCACCCTTGTCGCCAGCGACTCCATCCGCGAGAACCGTATCGCGAGCGCACCAAGACGCGCGCAAGTCGACTGACTGCGGAGGATTCGGGCAATTCCGACGCTCGTGTGGGTGGGACCCCAGCGGCTCGCGCCGCGCGGGGAGCTGCACCCCGCCGTTACCCTCCGGCGCCCGTGATTTCGACCAATCAGTTCAAGAGCGATGAGAGCATCCAGGATCGCCACTTCGCGGATGGAAGGTGCTTCGGCTGTGGTCCCGCCAACGATCTTGGCCTTCAGTTGCGGAGTTTTCCTGCCCGTGATGGCCTCGTCGCAGAATGGGAGCCGCGCCCGGAACACGAGGCGTTCCCAGGCGTGCTCTGCGGCGGCATCATCGGAACGCTGCTCGATTGCCATTCGAACTGGACCGCTTGGTGGGCGCTATACCAACGTGACGGGATCGAAAAACCCATTACGGTCACCGCCGGGTTTGACGTGAAGCTGCTCAGGCCGACGCCGCTCGAACGGAAGGTTTCCTTGTTCGCGGAGCCAGATGAGATTGGGGCCGATCGGGTGAAGGTAAACGCACGCCTCGAATCGGACGGGAATGTGACTGCCGAGTTCAGTGGCCTGTTTGTCCGACCGAAACAGCAACCCGTGGGCTAACCGATATGTCCATTTCCACGAACCAGTTCAAGACCGGCGCCCATATCGAGGTGGATGGCCAGATCTACCGGATCATGGATTTCCAGCACGTGAAGCCCGGCAAGGGCGGCGCATTCGTGCGGACGAAGCTCCGGCGCGCCTCCGACGGCGGAGTCGTCGACAAGACCTTCCGCGCGGGGGAGAAGTTCCGCCCGGTTCGCACCGAGACGCGGCGCATGCAGTTCCTCTACGACTCGGGCGAGATGGTCGTGTTCATGGACACGGAGTCCTACGAGCAGACCGAGATCGCTCGGCGACGCGGCCGGCGACGACATGAAGTGGGTTCGTCCGAACGACACGGTCGAGGTCCTCTACGTGGACGAGAAGCCGACCGGGGTCCAGGTGCCGAGCGCCGTCGACCTGGCGGTCTCGAGGACCGACCCGGGCCTCAAGGGCGACACCGCGTCGGGCGGAGGCTCGAAGCCCGCGACGCTCGAGACCGGCGTCGAGATCCAGGTGCCGCTCTTCATCGACGAGGGCGAGGTCGTCCGCGTCGACACCCGCTCCGGCGAGTACGTCTCACGCGCTTAGCCGGACGGCTTTCGCCCGCCCGATCACCGCGTACGCTTGAGCCGTGCGCCGGATCCGACCAACGCAAAGAAGCCGTGTTCGCGCTCTATCAGCGCGACGTGACCGATCGTGCGCTGGCCGACCTTCTCGAGGACGCCAAGCCGTTCACGCGCGAGCTGGCCGAGGGCGCCGATGCGCGGCTCGATTCGATCGACGCGCGAGATCACGAGCCTCTCGCGTGGCTGGTCGATCGAGCGCATCGCACCGCTCGATCGCGCGGTCCTGCGGGTGGCGCTGTATGAGCTCCACCATTCGGACGCCGTTCCCGCCGAGGTCGCGATCGACGAGGCGGTCGGCATCGCGGCCGAGTTCTGTGGCGCGGATGCGCCCGGCTTCGTCAACGGCATCCTCGGCGCGGCTGCGCGCCAGGCGGGCGTGGCAACATGAGCGATCTTGCAGTCCACAACTGAGCGGCTCAACGAGATCGCGTCCGAGCTCACGCGACGACGATCTCACCGACGAGCGAGCCGAAGAGCTGGCCCGCGAAGCCGCGGACCTGGTCGGCGAGGCCGCCAACGACCTCGACCGAGCCCTCCGCGAATCCACGTCCGACAACGACCACTAGGGGTCAGACCCTCTTTAGAAACGACCACTAGGGGGTCAGACCCTCTTTAGGACGACGAGTCGGGGTGCTCAACACGGGGCACGCAAGTCTGCTCCGGGGTTGATGTCAGGGTGGCTCGAAAACTGCGCGAACTGACCGAGGGCGGCATCTACCACGTCTATGCGAGAGGGAACGATCGCATGAAGATCTTCATGGACGACGCTGACTGCCTGCTCTACCTGAGAAAGCTGGGAAAGATCGTTCGTGCGATGGAGTGGAACTGTCTGTCCTACTGTCTGATGGAGAACCACGTCCACCTCCTCCTAGAAACTCCGCAAGCCAATCTCAGTCGGGGAATGCAGCGTCTGCACGGCGGATACACGCAGGCGTTTAACGGTCGGCATAAGCGCAGCGGTCACCTCTTCCAGGGGCGGTTCGGGGCCGTCAGGATTGTGAGCGACGAACACCTTGCAGCGGTCACGCGCTACATCTCACAGAATCCTGTAGAGGCCGGACTCTGCGAGCATCCCCAGGAGTGGCCTTGGAATAGCGAGTACGCAACGACACACCGACGCCGGCCAGATTGGCTTGAGGTTGGGCGTCTTGGTGCTCTGCTCGGATCGGACCCAGTCGCGAGCGTCTCGGCGGCGAACTTAAACGGGGTCTGACCCCGTTTGGACGTGGATACGCTGCCTTTGTGGCGGACTACCCGGACGAGCTCCGCGCGCTCGTCGACGAGTATCTCGATCGATTGGCGTTCGGGCACGACGATGCGACCGCCGGGCTCGCGGATGCGATGCGTTACTCGCTGCTGGCGGGGGGCAAGCGAGTGCGGCCGGTTCTGTGTCTGGCTACAGCTCGATCGACAGGCGCGGACCCGACCTCCGTCCTTCCGGCCGCGGCGGCGATCGAACTCGTACACACCTACTCGCTCATCCACGACGACCTGCCCGCGATGGACGATGACGATCTGCGGCGCGGGCGGCCGACCTCGCACATAAAGCACGGCGAGGACGTCGCGATCCTCGCGGGCGACGGCCTCTTCGCCGAGGCGATCAACCTCATCGCGACCGAGCAGGAGGGCGAGCCCGCGAACGTCCTTGCCGCGCTTCGCTGCCTGGCGAGCGCGACGGGCGTACGGCGGGATGGTCGGCGGTCAGTACATCGACGTCACCCAGCACGAAGAGGCCGACGCCGCTGCGCTAGGCGCCTCCACGAACTGAAGACGGGGCGACTGATCGCCGCGAGCGTGCTCGTGCCGCTCCACCTCGCCGGCACGTCCGAGGCTGCCACACTTCCTTACAGAAGCTATGCGGAAGAACTCGGTGTGCTCTTCCAGATCGTCGACGACATCCTCGACGTAACCGGCTCGGACGCCGAGCTTGGAAAGCCACATGGATCTGACGAGCGACACGGAAAGCTCACGTATGTATCCCTCTTCGGGCTCGACCGGGCGCGCGAGCTGGCCGCCGAGTCGCACCACAAGGCCACGCCGGGCTCGAGTCGATCGACGGCGACACCCACGACCTCGAGCTGATCACGGACTTCATCCACACCCGCCAGGCATGAGCGACACACCGACCACGAGCGCAGGCTCTTCCGCAGCTCAAGATCCTCGACTCGATCGACGGCCCCGCCGACCTCACGGGGCTCGACGACGCCCAGCTGACGCAGGTCGCGCAAGAGGTCCGCGAGGACATCATCGACGTGATCGGCGAGATCGGCGGCCACTTCGGCGCCAACCTCGGCACCTGCGAGCTCGCGACGGTCCTCCACGCGCTCTGCGACTCGCCGCGCGACAAGATCCTCTGGGACGTCGGCCACCAGGCCTACCCGCACAAGATCCTCACCGGCCGGCGCGACCAGCTCTCGACGATCCGCCAGTACGACGGGCTCGCGCCGTTCTGCTCGATCGCCGAGTCCGAGCACGACATCATGGGCGCGGGGCACGCCTCGACCTCGATCGGCTACGCGGTCGGCCTGAAGGAGGCGATGCGAAAGGGCATCGGCGAGGACGGCAAGGTCGTCGCGGTGATCGGCGACGGCGCGCTCACCGGCGGCGTCGCCTTCGAGGCGCTCCACAACGCCGGCGGCCTGCAGACGCCGATCGTGATCGTCTTGAACGACAACGGCATGTCGATCTCGCCGAACGTCGGCGCGCTGTCTCGCTACTTCAACTCGATCCGGCTCAACCGTCGCCTCTATCACGCGCGCTGCCGACGCGGAGTCGCGCCTCACCCGCCTTCCGTGGGGCCTCGGCCAGCGCGATCGAGCGGCTCGGCCCCGAGATCAAGGCGGCGCTCAAGGCCTACTGGGCGCCCGGCCTCCTCTTCGAGGAGCTCGACCTCGCCTACGTCGGCGTCGTCGACGGCCACGACGTGCCGGCGCTTCGCCGCGCGCTGTCCGAGGCGCTCGAGGCCGAGCGCCCCGTCGTCGTCCACGTCCAGACCGTCAAGGGCAAGGGCTTCGCGCCGGCCGAGGAGGGCGGCCTCGAGGGCATGGAGCAGTGGCACGCCGCCAAGCCGGGCTCGATCGTCGACGGCAAGCCCGCGCCGAAGAAGCGCAAGACGCCGCTCGGCCGCCCCGCGATGGAGGACGGCAAGGAGGCGCCGCAGGAGACCGAGGACGCGCCACCCGTGCCGGTCACGCCCCCGCAGTACACGCAGGTCTTCGCCGACGCGATGGTCGCCGAGGCCAAGCTCGACCCGAAGGTGATCGGCATCACCGCAGCGATGGCGGGGGGGACCGGCCTCCAGAAGCTCGCCGACGAGATCCCGGGTCAGTACTACGACGTCGGCATCGCAGAGCAGGACGCCGTGCTTCTGGCCGCTGGCCTTGCGCTTCAGGGCGCAAAGCCCGTGTGCGCGATCTACTCGACCTTCCTTCAGCGCGCCTACGACCAGATCGTCCACGACGTCTGCCTACAGGAGCTCGACGTCACCTTCGCGATGGACCGCGCGGGCCTCGTCGGCGACGACGGGCCGACCCACCACGGCGCCTTCGACATCTCTTACCTGCGCTGCCTGCCGAACATCGTCGTCATGGCCCCGCGCGACGAGGCCGAGCTCGTCCACATGGTCCGGACCTGCCTCGACCACCACGGCCCCGCCGCCGTCCGCTACCCGCGCGGCGCCGCGATCGGCGTGCCGCTGCCCGATCGCGGCGAGGCGATCCCGATCGGCACGGGGGAGACGCTTCGCCGCGGCGAGCGCGTCGCGCTCCTCGGCTACGGCTTTGGCGTCAAGGTCGCGCTCGACGCCGCGAACGAGCTGGCCGAGCACGGCATCTCCGCGACGGTCGCCGACGCCCGTTTCGCGAAGCCGCTCGACACAGAGCTGATTGCCGCGCTTGCCGCCGATCACGAGCTGCTCGTCACGGTCGAGGACAACGTCGTCCAGGGCGGCTTCGGCTCAGCCGTCCTCGAGCACCTCGAGGACACGCACGGCCCGGGCGCCGAGCGTGCTCGCGTGATCCGCATCGGTCTGCCTGACCGCTACGTCACGCACGGCAAGCCGGCGCTCCTCCACGAAGAGGTCGGCCTGACGGGCGAGGCGGTTAGCGAGCGAGTTCTCAGCGCGCTCGGCGCCCGGGAATCCGCGCCGCGCTAGCGGGACGCCGAGCGCGAACTGCGGCCGCCCAGGTGCAACTCAGTTCGCGCTCGGTGGCGCCTCCCAGACTCGACGGCCGAGCGACGCGAGCCGGCACCCGCCCGCTACTGTCGCCGGGATGCCAAAAACCAACACCGAGAAGGCTCGCGCTCTGATTCTGGTTGCGGCGTTCCTCTCGTTTCTACTCTCGGTAACCCTGTTCTTCGGGACCGACGACAAGATCGAAGGCATATTCGTCGGACTCTGGGTTCCGTCGATCCTGACTCTTGGTGCCGTGATTCTGCCCTCTCGAAAGTAACGCCATGACCGCGGCAATTTTCGTGTTTGGAGTCGTCGTCACTCTCCTCGTTACGGCCGCCTGTGTCCTAGTCGTCGAAGGGATCCGCATCGACAAGCGAGGACGAGAGCAGGACGAGGCGCGGCTAAGCGCCGAACGCGCCCCGGCCAATCCACCAGGACGGCTCTAGCCCGGGCCGGGCCCAAAAGAAACGACCCCGCCGAAGCGGGGCCGTTCCTGGGTACAGGGAGGAGAGATATGTGTTTTGGAGGGGGGCCGGCGCTGTGCCGACCTGGAAGCTTGTAACAACACCCTACGAACGTACGTGCGATGCAAGTGTGAGGCCGATCACACTCGATTTCTCCTCCTCTGCGCTTCCGGCAGGTACTTTCCAGCGGTGACTCGCAAGCGGGCCGACACCGTGGTCGCCGAGCGCGGCCTGACTGGCTCGCGTGCCCGTGCCGCCGAGGCGATCCGCGCTGGGCGCGTGCTGATTGGGACGGGTGGATCGCGCGTCGCCAAGCCGAGCGAGCTGATCGAGTCCGACGCTGAGTTGAGCGTTACCGAGGATCGCCCCTACGTCTCGCGCGGCGGCGTCAAGCTCGCGAACGCGCTCGATGCACTCAGCCTCGATGTCTCGGGGCTCGACTGCCTGGACGTCGGGGCCTCGACCGGCGGCTTCACCGACTGCCTGCTCCAGCGTGGCGCCAGCCGCGTGATCGCGCTCGACGTCGCCCACGGCCAGCTCGAGTGGTCGCTTCGAAACGACGAGCGCGTGGAGGTGATCGAGCGCACGAATGCCCGCTCGATCACTTCGCGAGATCTGCCGTTCGAGCCCTCCCTCGCGACGATCGACGTCTCGTTCATCTCGCTCGCGAAGGTGATGCCCGCGGTGGCTGAGTGCCTTGGGCCGGGCGGTCAGCTCTTGGCGATGGTGAAGCCTCAGTTCGAGCTGGGGCGGGCGCGCGTCAAGGCCGGGGTCGTCCGTGGCGCCGACGATCGGCGCGAGGCCTTGATCGCCGTGGCCGATGCCGCGCAAGAGCTCGGGCTCTCCATTCACGGGTTCGCTTCGTCGAACCTGCCGGGGCCCAAGGGAAACCGCGAGACCTTCATGCACGCGACGCTCGAAGGCGGCGGGTTCGATCACGCTGAGATCGAGCAGGCCGCGCGCGCGGTGGAGCCGTGAACGGCCTCGCTCCCGGCCCCGCGGAGATCAGAACCGTTGCCGTGCTCTCGCACACCCAGCCCGAGCAAACCGCCGAGGCCGTCCGGCTCGCCATAGAGCTGGCGAGCGCGGCGGGGTGCGAGCTTGTCGCGAGCGAGACCGAGCGCTCGAAGCACGCCGGGGCGGCAGCCGGAATCGGCGCGCTCGAAGACCTCGGCGCGCGGCCCGACGCCTGTCTTGTCCTCGGAGGCGACGGCACGATCCTCAAAGCGCTTCGCCACTTCGCCGACACGGACGTTCCCGTCTTCGGCATCAACTTCGGCACCGTGGGCTTTCTCGCGGCGGTCGAGGGGGACGACGTGCGCGCCGGGCTGGAGCACGCGTTCAAGGGCGAGTTCGAGGTGCTCTCGCTGCCCGCGCTCGACGCGGGCGAAGGGCGCACGGCTTTCAACGACGTCTCGTTTCACCGCCGGCCTCACGGGCGGGTCGCCGAGCTCACATTCAGCCTCGGAGGCCAAGACGTGGGTCATGTGCGGTGCGACGGTCTCGTGGCGGCAACGCCCGCGGGCTCGACCGGGTACAACCTCGCCAACAACGGGCCGATCCTGGCCTGGGGAGTGGAGGGCTACGTCGTCTCGTTCATCGCTCCTCACACCCTCACCGCCCGCCCGCTGGTCGCTGCCCCGGACGACGTCTTGATCCTTCGCAACGCGGCGGGCCGCGAAGCCGTGGATCTCGTGATCGACGGCGAGCACGTCGCCGACCTCGAGTCCGGCGGCGCGATCGAGATCCGCTTCCGCGACGACGCCGCGCGACTAGCGCAACTACCGGGCGGCAACTTCTATCGCCGGATCGGCGACAAGTTCGGACGGCTAGCCCGCGCCGAGTCCTAGCGCCCCGCGGGGCGAGTCCGTCGGCCCCGGGCGCTATCTCTGTAGGGATGCTGCTCGAGTTGAGAATCGAGAACCTGCTCGTGATCGAGCGCGCCGAGCTTCGCCTTGGGCCAGGCCTCAACGCAATCACGGGAGAAACGGGAGCGGGGAAGACCGTGCTCGCGCACTCGCTCGACCTCCTCATGGGCGGCAAGGCGCGTACCCAAGTCGTCCGTCCCGGCGCCTCCGAGGCCTACGTGGAGGGGGTGTTCGAGCTCCCGACCGGTCTTTGGTCCGATCCCGCGCTTGCCGAGCTTTCAGAGCGGCTTCCCGCTGAGGCGGACGAGCTCGTGCTGGCTCGCCGGGTCGGGGCGTCAGGCCGCACCAGCGCTTACGTCCAGGGGCGGTCGGCGAGCGCCGCGGACCTAAAGCTCGTAGGCACGCGACTCCTCAGCTTCTTCGGCCAGCACGAGCACCGGCGGCTCACGCTGACTTCGGCTCAGCTCGACGTCTTGGACGGTTTCGCGGGCCCGGGGCACCTCGAGCTTCGGGAGCGCTACAGGGATGCGCACCGCGCGGTGCGCGACGCCGAGCGCGAGCTTTCAGAGCTCGCCAACCGCGACGGTGCACGGGAGCGTGACCTCGATCTGATGCGCTTCGAGCTCGACGAGATCGAGGTTGCGGCGCCCGATGCCGAGGAGCGCTTGGAGCTGGGCGCGGAGCGCGAGCGCCTGCGCCACGCCGAAGGTCTTCGCGACGCCGCCGCCGCGGGGCTCGCGGCGATCACCGGGGCCGAGGACGACGGGATCGGCGCTGCAGGAGCGTTGGCCGCGGCGGAAGGAGGCATGAGAGGAGCGGCAGGAGTCGACCCCGCGCTCGACGCGCTGGGCGAGCGGGTCGCCGCTGCGGCGCTCGAGCTCTCCGACCTCGCATCGGACCTTCGCTCGTACGCCGAGGGGATCGAGGCCGAGCCAGGGCGGCTCGAGGCCGTAGAGGAGCGCCTGGCGCTGATCGAGCGCCTCGAGCGGAAGCACGGCGGCTCGATCGAAGGGGTCCTCGAGCACGCCCAGCGCTGCCGAGCCGAGATCGCCCGCCTCGAGGGTGCCGAGGAGCTCGCGGGCGAGCTTGCAAGGCGCGCCGACGAAGCACGCTCCGACAGGGCAGCGTTGGCCGTAAAGCTGACCGGCTCGCGTGAGAAGGCGTCGCCCAAGCTCGAGAAGGCCGTTGGCGAGGCGCTGGCGGGCCTGTCGATGGACGGTGCCCGTCTAGAGGTGGCCCTCGCCCCGGTTGCCGACGCGGACGGCTTCGGCCTCAACGGCGCGGAATCGGTCGAGCTTAGGATCGCGACCAATCCGGGCATGCCCCTCTCGCCGCTTCGCGACGCGGCCTCTGGCGGCGAGCTCTCGCGAGTCATGCTCGCCCTGTCGACGCTCTCCGGCGCGGGCGGAAACGCCACGCGAGTCTTCGACGAGATCGACGCCGGGGTTGGTGGCGCCACGGCCCGCGTGGTGGGCGAGCGGCTACGCGATCTTGCCGCCGGCTCGCAGGTCCTATGCATTACGCACTTGCCTCAGGTTGCGTCGCTCGCCTCGGCGCATTTCCGGATCAAAAAAAGCGTGGTCGGTGGCGTTACGTCGGCCTCGGTCGAGCCCGTCGCCGGCGACGACCTGGTGGGAGAGATCGTCCGCATGCTGGGCTCGAAGCACGGCGACGAGGCGGCCACCAGGCACGCTCGCGAGCTCCTCGCGGCGTAAGACACACCGGCTCGGACATTCAACGCAATCAGCGTTTAGGATGTCGTGAAATCGAACGGGGAGACGACTTGATGCGATCGGTGCGGCTGGGATTCGTGACTGTAGTGGTCGGGCTCGGGCTGGCGGCGCCCGCCCACGCGCTTGACTTCCAGGTCACGTCGACGGCGGACGGCTCGGGGGACGCCACGCCCGGAAACGGCGTCTGCGACGACTCGGCCGTTGCGGGCTGCACGCTGCGCGCCGCGATCGGCGAGGCGAACGCCTCGGCGGGCCCGGACACGATCTCGTTCGCGGCCTCGTTCGACGGAGGTGCTGAGGACGTAGTAACGGTCGCCAGCAACCTTCCTGCGGTGACCGGTCCGGTGACGATCGACGGTGACGCTTGCGCCGGAGGGCGTCCGTGCGTGGGGCTTGCGGGCAGTGGCACGGCCACGGTCGGCCTCGATCTGGGGGCAGGAGCTGTTGGAAGCGACCTCTCGGGCATCTCGTTCACGAGCTTTACGACGGGCGTTTCGGTGAGCGCGAACAACGTGGTTCTCAGGCGGAACTGGTTTGGCTCCAACATGGCCGGCACGGCGACGGGCGGACCGGTTGAGACGGGGATCAACGTGACGGCCAACGGCGCGCAGATCGGCTGGGCGCCGGCCGATGGCGCCACCGGGGCAGCCGGGCGGAACGTGTTCGCGCGGTTCGGGGCCGCGGGCGTGAGGGTCCTCGGCGGCAACGACGCGAGGATTCGCGGCAACTGGATCGGGATGCTGCCGGACGGCTCACTTCCGATCGTCGATCCGTTTTCGACCACGGTCAACCGAGACGGCGTTCAGGTCTCTGGCGCGGCCGGCGATCCGGCGACCGGAACGCTGATCGGCGACACCGACCAGAACGGGACGCAGACGGCGGCGTGCGACGGGCCGTGCAACGTGATCGCGGCAGTCAGCGACAACGGCGTCGACCTCTCGGGCTCAGAAACCGGAATCGCGGGGACTACGGCATCGGGCTCTGTCGACGTCCGCGGTAACTACATCGGGCTGGACGACGACGGCGCCGACGGGCGCGTCACGAACAACTCTTCTGGTCGCGAGGGAGTCTGGATCGGAGCGGCGACCCCGGTGACAATCGGCGGCGCCGACGCCAAGGACCGCAACTACATCGGCGGTAACCCGGACGGGGTCAGCTCTGGAGTCGGCGTCGCCGCGCTCGTGATCCGCAACAACTGGATCGGCGCGCAGCCCGATGGCAGTGGAGCCGTGCCGAACCACCTCGACTCCATCGCCGTGAGCGGCGCGAACGTCGCAAACGCTGTCGAGATCCGCGAGAACTTGATTGCAGGCGGCAACGACAGCCGTTCCGGCGTCTACGCCTACGGCCGAAACACCTTGATTCAGTCGAACAAAATCGGCATGGACGACGAGGGGACGTCCTCGCCGTTCACCGACGCCGGAACCCTGGGTGCGCCCATCGTCACGCAGCCGAGCACGACGGATCTCACAGTCCGGAGCAACATCATCGGGCGGGGATCGCTGGCGGGAATCCTCTGGGAGGGTCTCCGCGCGGCATTCGAGAGCAACAGCATTGGAGTCACGTCGAACGGAGGCCTTGCGGGCAGCCCGAGCGGGATCTTGGTGCGAAATGGCGGCAGGAACGCGGTGATCGGCGGCCCGGCCACCTCGAACACCATCTCGAACCAGGAGGGCTCCGCGGTGCGAGTCGTGCAAGGCGAGGGGATCGAGTTCCGCGAAAACGTCGGCATCTCGAACGGCGCGATCTTCTACGACCTGGAGGATCCAGCGGGGCCTGGGAACGCCGCGGGGCCGACGGGCGCCGCAGGCACCGGTTCGGCCGACGGGCTTCAGACCCCGGTTATCACCGGCTACTCGTCCACGCAGGTGATTGGCCAGGCGCAGCCGAACGCGACGATCCGGGTGTTCCGGATGGGCCCGCCCCCGTTCAACCAGTTGAACGTCCTCGCTCCGATCGGTGAGGCGAACGCGGCTAACGACGGCAGCTTCTCGGTCAGCGTGAGCCTGAGCGAGGGCGAGCGCTTCGCAGCGACGCAAACCGTGTTCAACAACTCTGCGGGGGTGTTCCACAACAACACGTCGGAGCTGTCTCAGACCTTCGTCAACGACACGATCCCTCCAGCCGTGCCAAGCATCACGGGCGGGCCGTCCGGGCCGACCAACGACACCACTCCGAACTTCGCGTTCACCGGGATCGAAGACCGTGGCCGCGCGATCTGCTCCGTAGACCAGGGCACCCCGAGCTTCGGCCCGTGCACTTCTTCGACCACTCACGATGCCGGCCCGCTTGCCGAAGGCGACTGGACGTTCCGCGTCAAGGGCGTGGACGAGGCGAACAACGAGTCCTCCTCCGCCGCGACGCAGAGCTTCACGGTCGACACCACGCCGCCGACCGTCGACTGCTGCTCGGTCGGACCGCAGGGATCCACCAAGCAGACGACCGGGTTCTCGTTCGTGTTCTCGAGCACCGGAGCGACGGACGTCGAGTGCTCCTTCGACCAGGGCACGGAGGCCTACGGGGCCTGCTCGACGCCCACTCAGCACGACGTGCCGGGCCCGCTCGCCGAGGGCGACTACACCTTCCGGGTGAGGGTGACGGACGCCGCGGGGAATTCAGCGACGGACACGCAGTCGTTCACCGTGGATACGACGCCGCCGACCGTCTCCTGTTGCACGGTCGGTCCGACGGGCCGGACGAACGACTCCCTGCCGAACTTCAACTTCTCGAGCACGGACGCCGTGTTGCGCGAGTGCTCGATCGACCAGGGCACCGCCAACTACGAAGCATGCTCGTCACCGACGACATATGACCAGGAGACCGTCCTGGGGGATGGCGCGTGGACGTTCCGCGTCAGAGTCACGGACGCCGCGGGGAACACCGCAGAGGACACCCAGCAGTTCACGGTCGACACGCAGGGCCCGACCGTGTCCATCACGGGCAAGAAGAGGACGACCAAGGCGAAGCCGAAATTCAAGATCTCCTCGCCCGAGCAGGGTGCGACGTTCCGCTGCAAGCTCGACGGCGGGGCAAAGGCGCCGTGCGGCGCCACTTACAAACCATCGCGAGCGCTCAAGGCCGGGAAGCACAAGCTGGTCGTCGTCGCGCTCGACGACCTCGGCAACGAGGGCGCGCCGAAGACGTTCAAGTTCAAGGTGACGAAGAAGAGGTGAGGGAAACCCGTAAGTTGCGGGGGTCTTTTCTGCCTGGGCGCTGTTTCCGCCAGAGCTGCGTCTAGACTCGCCTTCCAGAGTGAGTGGACCCGGCGGCACCCGTTTCATCTTCGTAACCGGCGGGGTCGTCTCCTCTCTCGGTAAGGGCATCGCAGCCGCGTCCATCGGCCGCTTGTTGGTCTCGCGCGGCTTCCGCGTCGCCCTCCAGAAGTTCGATCCCTACATCAACGTCGACCCGGGGACGATGAGCCCGTTCCAGCACGGTGAGGTATTCGTGACCGAGGACGGGGCTGAGACCGACCTCGACCTGGGCCACTACGAGCGCTTTACGGACGAGAACACCTCGCGCGCGTCGAACGTGACGGCCGGCGCGGTCTACAACTCGGTGATCCGCCGCGAGCGCCGCGGCGACTACCTCGGCGCCACGGTCCAGGTGATTCCCCATATCACCGACGAGATCAAGCAGCGCATCCTGATCGTCGCCGAGTCCCAGTCCGTGGACTTCGTCCTGACCGAGATCGGCGGCACCGTCGGCGATATCGAGTCGCTTCCCTTCCTCGAGGCCATCCGCCAGCTCTACTCGGAGCTCGGGCCCAAGCGCTGCATGTTCATACACCTCACGCTGGTCCCCTACATCGGGCACGCCGGCGAGCTCAAGACCAAGCCAACGCAACATTCGGTGAACGAGCTGCGCCGGATCGGCATCCAGCCCCACGCGATCTTCTGCCGCTCCGAGAAGGGGCTCGACCGCGATATCCGCAAGAAGATCGCCCTCTTCGGCTCGGTCCACGAGGACGCGGTGATCTCGGCGCGCGATGTGGACAACATCTACAAGGTGCCGCTCGTCTATCGGGCCGAAGGGGCCGACGATTTGGTCCTCGATCACTTCGACATGGAGGCGCCTTCGCCTGAGCTGTCTGAATGGGAGCAGCTGGTGCGCCGGGCCGACACTCGGGAAGAGACGGTCAGGATCGCTCTGGTCGGCAAGTACACGTCCCTCGAAGACGCTTACAAGTCGGTGGTCGAGGCGCTCGACCACGGGGGCATCGAGCACTGCGTGAACGTCGACATCGAGTTCGTGAACTCCGAGGAGTTCGACGCGGACGAACTGGTGGAGTGGGCGGACGGCATCCTGATTCCCGGCGGCTTCGGGGAGCGAGGCGTCGAAGGGAAGATCCGCGCAGCGCGGGTCGCGCGCGAGAACGAGATTCCCTACTTGGGGATCTGCCTGGGCATGCAGGTGGCCGTGGCCGAGTTCGCCCGCCATGTCTGCGATATGGCCGGCGCCAACTCGACTGAGTTCGATCCCGAATCGCCATTCCCGGTCGTCGACCTCCTGCCCGAGCAGAAGGAGGTCTCCGATATGGGTGGGACCATGCGCCTGGGGGCGGACCCGGTGAAGCTTCACGAAGGCACCAGGGCGCGCGAGATCTTCGACGGCGAGGCCGTCATCTACAAGCGCCACCGCCACCGTTATGAGGTGAACAACCAGCTTCGCCGCCGCTTGGAGGACGGTGGCCTGGTCGCGTCAGGAACGTCGCCCGACGAGCGACTGGTCGAGATCGTCGAGCTTCCCGATCACCCGTTCTTCGTCGCCTCCCAGTTCCACCCGGAGTTCAACTCGCGCCCAACGCGCCCCGAGCCGCTCTTTCGCGACTTCATCGGCGCCGCCGCAAAGCGTGCCGCCGCGCAGCAGGCAGATGAGCCGGCTGCCGAAGAGGCGGACGCCGAAGAAGCACCTGACGCGGAGGACGTTCGCGTCCGCCGCGAAGCCTGAACTGCGATCGCCACCCGCCTGACGTAGCCTGCCGCGTGTGAGCGAGCGGCTCTTCGAGACGTTTAGGCAGCTCTGCGAGATCCCGTCGGAGACGGGCCATGAACGCGAGGTCGCGGACTGGATCGGGGCCAGACTGGAGGAACTCGGTCTCGACGTCACTGAGGACGACTCGGCCGCCCGAGCCGACTCGGCGTCGGGGAACCTGATCGTGAGGATCCCGGGACACAGCGAGGCTTGGGTCTCTTTCTTTGCCCACATGGACACGGTCCCTCACTCGGAGCCGATCGAGGTGGTATTGAGCGACGGCGTCTTCAGGAGCGCGGGCCAGACAATCCTAGGAGCGGACAACAAGGCCGCGGTCGCCGTCCTCATGGAGCTTGCGGCGCAAGGCGCGGAGCAGAAGCCGGCGGCCGGGCTGGAGCTCGTCTTCACCGTGGCAGAAGAGGAAGGGCTCCGCGGTGCTCGCGAGCTCGACGTCTCGCAGCTCAGGGCGCCGTTCGGATATGTCTTCGACCACGCGACCCCGATCGGCGAGATCATCACCGCCGCGCCGACCTACAACAAGATCGTGGCGGACTTCGAAGGGATCGAGGCCCACTCGGGAATTCGCCCCGAAGCGGGGCGGAGCGCGATCGAGGCCGCGGCCGCGGCCGTAGGGCGGATGGAGCTGGGGCGACTCGACGCGGAGACCACGGCGAACGTGGGGGTGATTAACGGCGGTACGGCGTCGAACGTGGTCGCAGGACACTGCCGGCTCGTATGCGAGGCGCGAAGCTTGGACGAAGACGGCGTGGCGAGCGCGACGAGCGCGATCGTCGACGCGTGTACTTGGGCGGCTACAGAGGGCGAATGCGACGTCGACCTCGACGTGTGGGAGGTGTTTCGCCGATACAGGATCGACCCCGGCTCGCCGGCGCTCAGGATCGCGCGGCAGGCGCTTGAAGCGTGCGGCCATACGCCGCGCGAGGTGCCGACGGGAGGAGGAAGCGATGCGAACGCGCTGATCCTTCAGGGCTACGAGGCGCTCCTCCTCGCGAACGGCACCGAGGCGAATCACACCCACTCCGAGAGCGTTGCGGCGGCGCGGCTGGTCGAGGTATGCGACCTTTGCGACGCTCTGGTTGCAGGTGTCGCCGGGGACGCGGCGGCTTAGGTTCGCGTGGAGCGCGTCAGCTCGAAGACCGTTTACGAAGGCGCGATTGTCGACGTCCGCACGGATACCTATCGCTACTCGGACGGCGAGGAGGCCGAGCGCGAGATCGTCGCTCATCCCGGCGCCGTTGCCGTCGTCGCTCACGGAGAGGGGGTCGTCTGGCTCGTGCGCCAGCCCCGCGAGGCGGTTGGCGATCCGGCCCTGCTCGAGCTTCCGGCGGGAAAGCTCGACGTCGAGGGTGAGTCGCGGCTCGACTGCGCGAAGCGCGAGCTGGAAGAGGAGGTGGGCATCAAAGCCGAGGAATGGGCCGAGTGGAAACGGTTCTTCACGAGCCCAGGTTTCGCCGAGGAGGAGGTGACCATCTTCGAGGCAACCGGCCTGAGCGAGGTCGACGACTTCGAGCCGGACCCGGAGGAGCGGATCGAGATCATCCGCTGGCCTCTCTCAAAGCTCGACGAAGCGATCGGTGAGTGTCTCGACTCGAAAACGCTCATCGGCCTCCACATGCTCCGCGCAAGACGTCACTGAGGTGCCAGGCACGGTGCCTGGCACCTAGCGGAATGCCGACGCTCGCCCCGCGCACGAATAGCTGCACCGAGAGGGGTGGCGTCTGGCGGGCAGAAACGTGGCGCCATGGCCGTAGCCGTGAAGCCACCGCAGACCCGGAAGGTCGAGGCTCGCTTCGAAGCGCTGGTCCTCGACTTCCTGGCCTATCTCGAGTTCGAGCGCGGGCTTGCGAGAAACACTCTCGATGCGTATCGGACCGACCTCCTGCAGCTTGGCCTCTATCTCGCTGAGCGGGAGCGAAGCGCGACCGAGGCCGAACGGGCGGATATCTCCGAGTTCCTCGCCGATCTGGCGCTAGGGCGCCCGCAGAACGGGGACGATCCGGGACGGCCGCCGTGCTCGCCCGCGACGATCAGCCGAAAGACGGCGTGCGTCCGCTCTTTCTACCGCCACCTGCGCCGAGAGGAGCTGATCGACTCCGACCCGACCGCGACGCTCGATCCGCCGCAAAAGAGCCGCAAGCTTCCGAACGTGCTGAGCCACGGCGAGGTGACGAAGCTCCTGGATAGCGCCAAGGGAGCGGATCCGATGGACCTGCGCGACCGCGCACTACTCGAGCTGATGTATGGATGCGGCTTGCGGGCTTCAGAGGCGGTGGGGCTGGAGCTCACGGACATCGACTTGAAGCGGGGATTCGTTCGCCCACACGGCAAAGGGTCCAAGGAGCGGGTGGTGCCGCTGGGGAGCGCCGCAACGGCAGCCGTGACGCGATACCTGCGCGACTCGCGCCCGACGCTGGTGGGCGAGAGCCCCGAGCGGCGGCTCTTCGTCAACTTCAGGGGCGGCATGCTGACTCGCCAGGGCCTTTACAAGATCATCCAGCGCCATGCGAAGGCGGCGGGGCTCGATGGCAAGATGAGCCCGCATACGCTGCGCCACACGTTCGCGACGCATCTGCTCTCAGGGGGTTGCGATTTGCGCTCGGTGCAGGAGATGCTCGGGCATGCCGACGTTGCGACGACTCAGCTCTACACCCACCTCTCGACCGAGCGAATCCGCGAGGTCTACTTCAAGGCTCACCCCCGCGCGACCTGAGCGCGCACCTAAGCTTGGGTCGTGCCCGAGCTGCCTGAAGTCGAGACGATCCGCCGCCAGCTCGAGCCTCAGGTGGTGGGGCGCAGGATCGATGCGGCGCGAGTACTGGACGAGCGCTGGAGCAGGCCCGAGCCGCCGGAGGTCGTCGAGAGGGCGGTGACCGGCCGGGAGATCGAGTCGGTTAGGCGAAGGGGGAAATACCTGATCGTGGGACTTGCGGGACGGCGGAGCCTGGTCATGCACCTGCGGATGACCGGCAATCTCTTGCTTCGGCCGGCCGGCTCTGAGGATGCGGCGCTCGATCTGATGGACGCCAGGTTCGGCGCTCCGCGCCTTTACGAATCGAATCCCGAGACGCGGCACCTGCGAGCGGCATTCGAGCTCGACGACGGGTCGGAGTTGTGGTTCACGGATGCGCGCCGGTTCGGCCACGGCGTGGTGCTCCGTGGTGAGGAGGTCGAGAACTATTTGTCGGCGCGCCTCGGGATTGAACCGCTCGGTGGGGAGCTCACGGCGGAGACGCTGGGAGTCATGGCGGCCGGAAGGACGGCGCCGCTCAAATCGTTCTTGCTCGACCAGTCGGGCGTGGCGGGGATCGGGAACATCTACGCGGACGAGGCGCTCCACCGTGCCTCGCTGCATCCGCTCTCACCGGCCGGGTCGATGCGCCCGGAGCATCTGGAGGCGCTCGTCGAAGGGATCGTCGGTGCGCTTGAGTCGGGCCTGGCTCACGGCGGCTCGTCCATCGACGATTACCGCGATTCGCGGGGAGAGATGGGGTCGATGCAGGACGAGTTCCTGGTCCATACGCGCGAAGGCGAGGAATGCCCGCGATGCGACGGGACGATCAGACGGATCGTGGTCGGCGGCCGGTCCACCTACTTCTGCGCGGGTTGCCAGACGCGGCTTCGGCGCAAGCGCCGCGGGAAGGCGACGAAGCGGTGAGCGAGCTGCTGCCGCCTCCGGCTGGATTCCTGATCGGCCACTGGACGGACGACGTCGGAAGGACCGGCTGCACGGTCGTGATCGCGCCCGATGGAACGCGCGGCGGAGTGGATGTTCGCGGCGGTGGTCCGGGAACGCGCGAGACGGACGTGGTGAGCCCGCTCGCGGGAACGGATCAGGTGAGCGGCGTCGTCTTTGCCGGCGGAAGCGCGTACGGCTTGGCCGCTGCCGATGGAGCGATGCGCTGGCTCGAAGAGCACGGAATGGGCTATCCGACTCCGGCGGCGCTGGTGCCGATCGTCCCCGCGGCCATCGCGTATGACCTCGGTGAAGGAGATGCCTCCGCTCGGCCGACCGCCGAGTCGGGGTATGTCGCGTGCGAGGCGGCGGAGGAGGGAGTGCCCGAGCGCGGCAGGTTGGGCGCGGGCACCGGAACGGCGGCGGGGAAGGTCCTGGGGCGTGGTGCGGCGACGCCCTCGGGAGTCGGATATGCGGCTGCGCGCGGCGGCTTCGGAGCGACGGTGGCGGCGCTGGCGGTGGTGAATCCGTTCGGAGACGTGATCTCAGAGGATGGGTCGGTGCTCGCGGGGGCGCGTGGCGAAGGGGCGAAGCGCACGGCCGAGTTCATCGCGGCGCTCGACGAGGCGCCATCGCCCGCCGAGCTCGAAGCTCGTAATACGACGCTCGTGTGCGTGATGACGAGCGCCTCGCTCGACAAGGCGGGATGCTCGCGGGTGGCGCGCGCCGCGAGCGCGGGGATCGCGCGCGCGGTCGAGCCGGTGTTCTCGGATGTTGATGGCGACGTGGTGTTCTGCCTGGCGAGCGGTGGAGACGAGGCGGCAGGGAGGTTCGAGTTGATCCAGGTCGAGGCGCTCGCGGCGAGCGTGACGGCCGCGGCGATACGGGACGGAGTGACGAGCGCGGGGACAGAGCGCACGCGTGGCGTCTGACCCCGAGCGTGGGGTCTGACCCCACTTCGACGTCCGGTGGCTTCGCCAGTATGGGCTTGGTGCCGGGGTCGTTCAAGACGCAAGCTGTGGTCCTTCGCTCCATTCGCTACGGAGAGGCGGACCGGGTGCTTCACCTCTACACGTCCGCGCGTGGGCGGATCGGCGCGATCGCCAAGGGGTCGCGAAAGCCGCGCTCGCGGTTCGGCGGGCGCCTGGAGCCATTCTTCCGGCTCGACATGGTGCTGCACGAGGGGCGGGGGGAGCTCGCGACTGTGACAGGTGTTCACACGGTCGATGGGTATCCGAACCTGCGCTCGTCGGGCCCGGCGCTGGCGGCAGCGGCGCGCGGGTGCGATGCGGTGCTTCGGCTCCTGGATTCGTCCGAGGCAAACCCGGCCGCCTACAACCTCTTGTGCCGATACCTGTCGCTCTTGGACGGCCAAGAGGCCGATTCATCGGACGGCGAGGCCGTGTTCGAGGCGGATGGGGCCGCCGGGTTGGCGACGGCCCTTGCGTTCCGGCTCAAGCTGGCGCTGTCGGCTGGTTTCGCGCCGGAGCTCACGTCGTGCTCGCGGTGCGGCGAGCCGGATGGCTTGACGGCGTTCTCGGGCGCGGCCGGTGGCGTGGTGTGCTCAGCTTGCGAGCGGGACGGATTCGGCCTTTCGGCCGAGGCGCACCGGTTCATGCGCGACGCGCTGGGGCACCCTCTGGCACAAGCGCCCATGGCGACGAACGGGGCGCTACAGATGGCCGAGCGGGCGATCTCGACGACGCTCGAGCATCACGCGCACGTTCAGCTTCGCGCCGCGGCCTGAGCGAGTAGGACAAGGCTGCGGATGGCCGAGCGGTCATCATCGTTTAGGTGAGCGAAGTCGAAGAAAGACGAGAGCCGGCTCCTCAGAAGGAGCCGTTCAATCTCTGGGAGGCGATGGGCGGTGGTCATGGGATCGCCGACTCGAGCTTGCCGGGGCTGGCGTTCGTCGTCGCGTACACGGTGAGCGGCCAGAATCTCGAGGCGGCGGTTTGGTCCGCCGTGGCGATCGGGGCGCTGCTCTTGGTGGTGCGGCTCGCGCGGCGCGAGACGGTGCAGTTTGCGATCGCGGGCTTCGTCGGGGTTGCGATCGCGGCGTTCATCGCGCAGAGGACGGGCAGGGCCGAGGATTTCTTCTTGCCGGGCTTGTTCTTGAACCTCGGCTATGCGCTCGCCTACCTGATCTCAATCGCCGTCCGGTGGCCGTTGATCGGTGTCTTCATCGGCCCGCTCGTGGGAGAAGGGATGCAGTGGCGTAAGGATCCGCGTCTCGTTCGCGTATACACGCGGGCGAGCTGGATCTGGGTTGGGCTGTTCGTCGTCCGTCTTGCGGTGCAGTTGCCGCTCTACCTCGCGGGCGAGCTGGTGGCGCTCGGGGTGGCGAAGACGGCGATGGGTTTGCCGATCTTTGCGGTTGCCGTATGGCTTTCTTATCTGGTCATGCGCAAAGAGATCGATTTGCACCCATATCCTCAGCGGGGATGACGATCGAATCGTTCGAGGAGCGGACGCGCCGCTTCGAGGCTGAGTTCCTGTGGGAGAGGGGGACGCCGTCGTACCCGGCGGAGCGGCGGGTTGCAGAACCGGTCAGCGAGGTGCGAACGCCGTTCCAGCGCGACCGGGACCGGATCGTCCACTCGAAGGCGTTTCGCCGGCTCAAGCACAAGACCCAGGTGTTCATTGCACCGGAGGGGGATCACTACCGGACGCGGCTTACGCACACGCTCGAGACGGGGTGTATCGCGCGGACGGTCTCGAGGGCGCTGGGGCTGAATGAGGACTTGACGGAGGCGATTGGCTTGGGGCATGACCTGGGGCATCCGCCGTTTGGGCACATCGGCGAAGAGGCGCTTGACCGGGCGCTGCAAGAAAGGGTCGGGCGGAAATTTCGTCACAACGAGCAATCGCTTCGGATCGTCGAGGTGCTCGAGCGCGACGGAGAGGGGCTCAACCTGACGGAGCAGGTGCGGGACGGCATTCTCAACCACACAGGGTCGGGAAGGCCGGCGACGCTCGAGGGCAGGGTCGTGCGGCTGGTGGATCGGGTTGCGTACATAAACCACGACATCGACGACGCGATCCGGGCTCAGATCATCACGATGGAGGATCTTCCCGCGGAAGAGATCGAATTGCTCGGCCCAACGGGGGCGGAGCGGATTGACACGCTGGTTAGCGACATCGTCGAGGCGTCGCGCGCGGCAGGTGACATCGCTCAGACGGACGAAATCGGCGGGGCGATGCTCCGCCTGCGCAAGTGGATGTTCCAGCGCGTCTACCTCGGCCCCGAGGCGCGCTCCGAGCACGAGCGGGTGGAGCGGACGCTCCAGGGCCTGTTCGCGCACTATTTGGAGAATCCGGAGTCGGCGCCGGGGGCGACGGCGGACGGGGACGAGGCGCAGCGGGTGACGGACTACATCGCCGGAATGACGGACCGGTTTTGCATCGCGGCGTTCAAGCGCTTGGCGCTGCCCGAGGAGTCGCGGCTCTAGGTGGGTCGTCGGTAGGTTCGGAAGGCATGGCACGCTTTTCCTCGGAGTCGATCGAGCGGGTTAGGGACGCGGTCGACATCGCTGAGGTGCTGGCGCCCTACACGGACCTGCGAAGGGCGGGGCAGAGGCTCCAGGGGTTGTGCCCGTTCCACGACGAGCGAACGCCGTCGTTCTCGGTTAATCCGCAGGACAAGCTTTATTACTGCTTCGGGTGCGGCGAGAAGGGCGATGTCTTCACGTTTCTCCAGGAGAAGGAGGGGTTGCCGTTCGCCGAGGCGGTCGAGACGCTGGCGGACCGGTTCGGCGTGGAGGTCGAGCGCGAGCAGGAGGATCCGCGCCTCGAGGAGACTCGCAAGCGCCGGGCGCGCCTGGGAGAGGTGCTCGACCGGACGGCGGCTTACTACGTCAAGTATCTGTGGGAGTCGGACGAGGCGAAGAAGGCGCGCGAATATCTGTTGCAGAGGGGCTTGAGCGAGGAGAGCTTGCGCGGGTTCGAGGTGGGTTTTGCCCCGAATCGGTGGGACACGGTAGTGATGCGCGGGCAGCAGGGAGGGTTCTCGCAAGCAGAGCTGGCGGCTGCCGGGTTGGTGAAGAAGGGCCAGAAGGGCGGGTGGATGGACCACTTCCGCGCGCGGATCATGTTCCCTATTCGGGACGGCAGGGGGCGGATGCAGGGATTCGGCGGCAGGGCTACGCGCAAAGAACAGCGGGCGAAGTACGTGAACTCGCCCGACGGTGAGCTCTTTCACAAGAGCCGCCTGCTCTACGGGATCGACCTGGCGCGGGCGGCCATCGCGAAGAAGGGGCGGGCCGTGGTGGTGGAGGGGTATACGGACGTGATCGCGGCTCATCAGGCCGGGATCAAAGAGACGGTGGCTGTGATGGGCACGGCGATCACGCCCGATCAGGTGAAGCTTCTGGCGGCGCATACCGAAGAGGTCGTGCTCGCGCTCGATGCGGATCGGGCGGGGAGGGAGGCGATGCTGCGGGCGCAGGTGGTTGCGAGCGGCAAGCGGGTGAGGTTGCGGGTGGCGGCGATGCCGGAAGGGGAGGATCCGGCGGACATGCTGGGTGGCGAGGGGCCGGGGTCGAGCGCCGCGGAGCGGTTTGAGAAGCTGGTTAACGACGCGGTGGAGTTGACGGTGTTTCATGCGGGGACGCTCTTGGACGAGGCGGATCTGGCGACGCCGGACGGGCGCGATCGGGCGCTCGACGAGGTCGTTCCGGTGCTCAAGGCGATGCCCGACTCGATCACGCGGGACGAGCTGGTGCGAGACGTGGGGGAGAGGTTGGGCGCCGACCCGGGGCTGGTGGCGCGACGGCTTGCGGAGGCGCCGCGCGCAGCGCGGCCGGCGCCCGCGCCCTCAGTCCCCGCGGAGGGGGCGAATGGGGAGGAGTCTCCGTTCGCGCGCGGCGGGTCGGGGTCGGCCGTGGCGCCGCGCGCGCTGTCGACGCAGGAGGTGCGCGAGCAGGCGCTCCTCGCCATGTGCATCGCCGCGCCGTCATACGGGCGCGACTACGTGGACAAGGTGTCGCGCGAGCACCTATCGACGCCGGCAATGGGCAGGGTGCGCGACTGGCTCGCAACTCATCTGGATCGGCCGACGGACGGACTGCCCGAGGACGACGAGGAGGTCGCAAAGATCGTGCGGCGGCTCGCGGAGAGGGCGGCGGCCGAGCCGGCGAGCCCCGAGGCGATGGAGCTGACCTTCCTCCAGCTGGAGCAAGGCGCGACCGAGCGGCGCATCGCGGAGGCTGAGGCGGTCGGAGTCTCGGAAGCGAGCGTTGAGCTCCAAAAGCGCCGAGCCGCCCTCTCCGAGCGCATCGCCCACCACCAGTCGACCACGATCGGAAAGCAGCCCGCCCGCCGCTAAGTGTCACGAAAGTGATACGAACGCACGTTCGCTTTTTCTGTCCGCTCCCACTCGAGACGATCCGGATCATGGATCGAGATCGTCTAGAGCGCTATCTGGCTCGACGGGCTCTCGCTGAGAGAGATTGGCGTTCTGGAGAATCGCGACCCTTCGACCGTTGGTTACTGGGTCGAGAAGTACGGCCTCGTCGCGAACGGGAGAGCGAAGCACGCGCCGCGAGGTCGACTGGCATCCCGAAAGTCGCAGCTCGAGGCCCTGCTCAGTCGTGATCTAACGCTTCGGGAAGTCGCGTCTGAGCTTGGTCGAAGCCAGTCAACGGTTAACTACTGGCTCGCGCAAGCACGGCCTAAAGACCACTCGTGGGCACGGCAGACGCGCTGCGGCGCTTGCAGCCCTCGAGCGAGGAACCAACGCTTCGAGTTTCGAGTGCCGCCGGCACGGAGTGACTGATTTCCTTGTCTTCGCAGACGGCCGTTCACGATGTGGAAAGTGCAGCTCGGAGGCCCGTGTAGCGGCGCCGCGATAAGAACAAGGACACGCTGGCGCGGAGAGGCTGGTGGTCGATGCGTAATCTGCGGGTACAACCGTTACATCGGTGCTCTCCAGTTCCATCATGTGACCCGCGACCGAAAGAGTTCTCCATCTCCGGCGGGGGTATTACGCGAGCGATTGCGAAGCGCGAGAGGAGGCCATGAAGTGCATTCTTCTCTGCGCGAACTGTCATGCCGAGGTCGAGGCAGGGGTCACTGAGTGTCCTAGACTCCAATTCGAATCCGAGGAAGATCCCGAGTAGTCGAACCGACATAACCCGATCCGGGGTGACGAAATTGGCAGCCGTGCTTGACTGTTAACCAAGTGTCCGAAAGGACGTGTGTGGTTCGAGTCCCACCCCCGGAGTTAGACGGGCGTGTTCAGGCTTTCGTTGTGCGCTCAAGCCGAACTCCTCGACCAGCTCGGCGCCATGCGCAGCCCCATCGTGCGCGTCGGCCCAAGCCGCCACCTGCCGCGCGTCGCTCACCGAACCCGCATCCCCAAGCAGTCGCCGCACCGCCACCCGCAGCGACGCCCGCCCGAGCAACCGCCAAGGCAGCGCCAACCCCACGCCCGCCCAACCGACCCGAGCGCCGTTCTCCGTCATATCGCCGAGTGCCGGGCAGCACAGCACCGGCACCCCCGCACCAAGCGCCCGCGCCACCGTTCCATGCCCGCCGTGGCACACCACCAAATCCGCCGCCGCCATCGCCTGCGAGTAGCGCAGCCATCCATACAACCGAGCATTCGCCGGCACCTCGATCCCCTCGCGCGGCACATGCCCATTAGTCGTCGCGAGCACCCGCACCGGCTCATCCGCGAGCGCGTCCAGCGCCACCCGCACCAGCCGGCACTCCGGATCCTGCGCGGTTGAGGGCGCCACCAGGACCAGCGGCCCATCGCCCTGCGGCAATTCCACATCCTCATACGGCGTCTCGAACTCCATCGGCCCAGTCACATGCACATGCCCGGGCCATCTCCGCGGATACTCGAGCTGCGGCAGCGTCGCCACCATCGCCAGCCCCTCGCTCGTCCCCCCGTGAAACCGCTCAGTCGCCGCCAACCCCGCCTTCTCGCGCTCCCCGTTCAACTCATTCCGCCCCTGCCGCAACCCCGCCTCCAGCACCGGCCGCGGTGCCGTCCACATCCACCTCCCAAGCGCCGTGCGCGGCAACCTCGCGCCGCCGAAGGCAAAGAACGGCAACCCCGCCTCATGCTCGGGATACACGTGCGGAATCAGCGTCGCCCACGGCACCCCGGCCTTCTCCGCCGCCAGCGCGGGCGCCAGCGTGAGGATGTCATTCACCACCACATCCGGCCGCAGCTCCTCAAGCAGCGGTCCGAGCGCCACCGCCGCCTCACCCGCCGACGGCTCATCCCCTCGATGCGGCGCGAACACCCGGTACTCCTCCGCGGCGTGAAACTCAATGCCTTCCGCGTCGAGCACATCCCGCCACTTCTCCCACGTCTCGAACACCACCCGATGCCCACGAGCTTGAAGCGCTCGCCCAAGTGCAATCGCCGGGAACGTATGGCCCGGGTCACCAAACGCAGCGACCAGCACTCGCAACTCGCGCCCACTCATCCCGCCACCGCCCCCTGCAACATCCCTTTCCCGGACCCTGGAACCACGCCCTCAACCAACCACTCGGCGCTAAACCTCCCAGCGTGAGACCCCAGCGCGACCGTCCCACGTACGACCTCCGCGTCGCCGTCGAGCGCCTCCCCGAGCACACCAAGGAGGCCATGCTCCGCGGCATTGACACCAACCGCATCATCGTCGGCGCCTACGTCGATTCCTCCTCGGGCGGCATCTGCCCGATGCTCGCCGCCCACCGAAACGGCGCCCGCACGTCCGTCGCCAACTTCGCCCGCGCATGGGACGTCTACACCAACGCCAAGCGCCCACGGCGCGCCACCCGCCGCGAGGTCCGCACCCTCCGCTCCCTCCTCGAGTGGTCCCTCGACATCTCCTCCGACCTCTCCGCCGGATCCCTCGCCGACGCCGCCGCTCAGATCCGCGCCGAGCGCGAGCAACTCCGTTGCGCGACTACCACCGAGCCGACTCACACCTCGGCGGACACCGGTGAGCGCGACCGTACCCCCGAGCTTCGCGTCATCCGCGCGCCGTCCTGGATGCGTCCCGCTCGTGGCCGCAACGAGTACAAGGACCTCCTCGCCGCCGCCGAGGAAGAACTCTGCGAGCAACGCGCCGCCGAGATCCTCGGCGACCAAGCGCTCGCCCGAACCTAAGCCCCGCAGACGCCGCCCCTACGTTCCCATCGCCGAGCCGTCGCCCGGCCGCAAGAAGACGATCTCGGGAACCAGGCAAGCTCGAGAGGTGCGGAGCAAGAACCGCACCGACTCAGCGATGTCCTCCGGGCGGATCATCGCCTCCGCCTCCACCTGGCCCTTCACGAAGTCCGTCATCGGCGTGTCCACGAAGGCGGGGCAAAGGGCCGTCACCTGAATTCCCGCGTCGCCAATCTCCGACTGAGTCGCCTGCGAGAAGCCGATCACCCCCGCTTTCGTCGCCGAGTAGATCGAGAGCCATCCCTGCCCCGCCTTGCCCGCGACCGACGCTGTATTGACGATCAGCGCCTTCCCATGCTCCTCGCCCGCCGCACGGAGCATCTCGAGGCTCTCCCGCGTCGCAATCACGATCGCCCGCAAATTGAGATCGAGCTGCATGTCGATCTTCTTCGTCGGATAGCCCTCGATCGCGCCACCCAACCCGACGCCCGCGTTGTTCACCAAGACATCCATCCGCCCCCAGCGCTCGCGATGCTCAGACACGGCGCGAACCACGTCTTCTTCCTCGGTCATCTGCACCGCAACCGAATGCACGTCGATGCCTGCCGAGCGCAACTCCTCGGCCGCTCCTTCCAGCTTCTCGGGACGGCGCGCCGCGATCGTCACGCCATAGGAGTCCTCCCCAAGCGCCCGGGCGATCGCCAAGCCGATGCCACTCGAACCGCCCGTAATCAGCGCCGCCCGATCCGCCACCCTCGCTCCTCTCGTCGCAATCACCCCGCGAAAAGCACGCGGAATCCCGCACCCTATCCGGGCCAAACGCGGCGCTCGCGCCATTCCGCGCTTACGCATGCTTTAAGGCCGCCTCTCTAGCATCGTCCGGCCGTGACTTTGCGCCCTCGCTCAATCCTCGCCTGCATCCTCACGGCATTCGCAGCGAGCATCCCCACCGGCTGCGGCGGAGATGACGAGCCATCCTCCTCGGGCGAACCCGCAACTGAAGCTCCCGCCCCGGCCGACTTCCCCGAGCCAACCGACGGCTCGATCGACGACTTCATCGCCGAGGTGGGGGAGACCAACGAGGTCGTCGCCGCGCCGTCGGGAATCGTCTTCGAGCCCGGGAAAGCCCGCTTCGGCTTCGGCCTCTTCGACGTCGCCGGCCCCCAGATCGACGACGCGGACGTCGCCGTCTACTTCCAGGACCAAGGCGGAGGCCCCATCGACGGTCCCTACACCGCCCGGACCGAGAGCCTCGAAGTCCAGTCGCCATACAAAGCCGAGAGCGCCCTCGAGGGCGACACCTCGAGCGTCTACGTCGCCGACGTTCCCTTCGAGAAGTCAGGCAAGCGCCGTGCAGTAGCCGTCCTTCGTGACGACGACGGCGACTTCTCAGCCACCAATCTCCAGACGACCATCCCCATTCAGGATCAGCCTGCGATCCCCAACGAGGGAGAACCCGCGCCACGAATCCACACCCCGACCCTCGACGACGTCGGCGACGTTGCGGAGATCGATACGCGCGTCCCGCCATCCACGATGCACTCCGAGGACCTCGCCGACGTTCTCGGCGAGAAGCCGGTCGTGCTCCTCTTTGCAACCCCCGCGCTCTGTATGAGCCGAGTCTGCGGCCCAGTCGTCGACGTCACCGAGCAGGTCAAGGCCGAGTATGGACAAGACGTCGCCTTCATCCACATGGAGATCTACGAAGACAATCAGTTCGACCCGAAAAAGCCGAACCTCCGCCCCCAAGTCGAAGCCTTTGGCCTCTTCACGGAGCCTTGGCTTTTCGTCATCGACGAGAACGGCGACGTAGCAAAGCGCATCGAAGGCGCTTTCAGCGTCTCTGAGCTCGAGAAGTCCATCGACCAAGTCCTCGGCTAGCGCGACGCATGCCCACCCAGACCGCGCCCTAAGCCGCTGGAAGCGCCGGTACTCTCGCCGAGCGGGCCGGTAGCTCAGCTGGTTAGAGCAGCGGACTCATAATCCGTCGGTCGGTGGTTCGATCCCACCCCGGCCCATCGAAAAAGCGCAGCTAGAGGCACATTCAGCGCGCCATGGCGTGGACGGGGGTCAGGTCTGAGGAGCGCGTTTCGACATACGCCCGCGCCACGAGAACGCGCCTGCCATGGCCGCTCCGACAATAAGCGCCAGAGCGAAGAGCGTTCCACCGTCGTCGCCCGTCGGCTTAATCACCATCGCCGCCACGACTGTGTAGAGGACCGCGAGCTCGATGCGGCCGACCATCTTGAGGTTGTCAACACGGCGCCGCACCTCGGGGTGAGCGGCACCGTCGCGCTCGATCAGGGACGCGAGCTTCTTGATCTCTGGCTCGAAGTACCCGACGCCTATGGCGAAGGAGACTCCGAATCCGGCCAGGCCGATGATGATCCACAGCGCGCCGAAGTCCCAGTTGCCTTCAATCGCGGCAAGAATGCCGAAGATGAGCGTGGCCATCGATGCGGGAATGAAGAGGCGGGGTGCGAGCCATTCAGCGTCGTCGTTGTGGCCTGCTTCACGCTCGATGTCTCCGGTGAGATCGGTCCAGAGCTCGAGCATGAAGTACGTGGTCGCGGCTCCCACCCACGTGATCGCAGCGATGATGTGCATGAGGAGGAACAGTTCGTAGAGCGTCATGCGGCGGGACTCTAAACCGAACGATGCCCAGGAATGGGGCGCATTTGTGCCAACCGGTACAATTGGTCTTGCCCGCTGGGATCTTCTTCGTTTCCTCTACCCGCCGAGTGCCATTTCCGAGGAAGCGAGTACAGAGGAGACCAACTTGCCTGAGTCCCAGCTGGTGCCGGTGCCTAACGATTTGTCCACATCGCTTAGCGCCTCACTCAACTCGGTCTGGAACCGCTACGCCGATTCGGCGCCCTCTGATTCATCCGTCGAGCTCGATACTGGGGTTGTCCGATGGTCCGTTCCGGAAGCATCAGAGACTGACCTCAAGGAGGGCATCGCGAGCCGGTCCGCCGACGACGGCCCTCAGCGCAATATGGCGTCGTTTGAACGCGAAACCGCCGCGGTCGTCGCCAAGGCGATGCATCGGAAGATCACGGCCCGATTCTCCAAGAAGGTGAAGGACGGGGTATCCACACAGGTCTTCATCCTCGAGACCATCCCGCGCAAGAACTGACGGGCGCCGCTCACCCGCAATTGACGGAGGCTGCTCCGCATCGGGAGAGTGGGAAATCCGTCAACTGAGCCGGCTCATCCTCGGCTCGGCTCGATAGAACGCCGCCTGGACGCCAGGGCCAATCAGCAGCGCGAAAGCGACGGTGCCCAATCCCACGGTGCCACCGAGAGCAAATCCGGCGATCAGCGCCGACAACTCGATCACGGTTCTGACCAGTCCAAGCGACCGGCCGGTGCGAGCGTGAAGGCCGGTCATAAGCCCATCGCGGGGGCCGGGACCCAGACGCGCTCCGAGGTAGACGCCGCCTCCAATCGCAACCATCGCGATGCCCCCGCCGAGGAGCACCCATCGGATGGGGTCAGCCGGATCCTCCGGGAGCACCAACAGCATCACCCCGATTGCGACCCCCACCACGATCGCGTTCATCACGGTGCCCAACCCCGGCGTCTGGCGAAGCGGGACCCAAGCCGCCAGCACCAAGAATGAGATGACGATCGTCGCGCCACCGATCTCGAGCGGCGTGTTCTTCGCCACGCCCTCGGCCAGCACCGTCCACGGCGAGTTTCCGAGGTCTGCCGCGACGACGAGAGCCTCCCCCGTCCCGAAGAGCCAGAGTCCACCGATCAAGATCGCGAACCGAAGCGGACCTGGGCGCCAGAGCTCGGCGGGGAACATACGGCGACGCTACGACGAGTGGAAGCGGCCGCGAACGACCAAGCGACGCAGTCCGCAGCCGTTCAGGCGTCTGACTGGTGCGACAAATCCGCAAATTCCGGGTTAATCTTTCCAGGTAGGGATGGCCAAGAACCGGGACTTACGGGACACGGATGACCCTTCGCGATCGCGGAGCTCGCCTCTGAGCGAGAACCGGCCGCTCGTCACGGCGCCGATGATCGCGCTGGCGGCGTGCGTCTTGGTACTGGTGACGATCACGGGCCTCGTGATCGGCGGGCTCCGCGAGGAAGTCGACCGTGAGGTACGCGCCGCGCTCGAGGTCCAAGGCATCAGCCAGGCCGCCGACCGCATCCGCGATCTCCAGCTCGAGATTCAGCAGGCGGGCCGGGTAGGGCCGCGCCGGACTGAAGCCTTTACGAACGCACAGGCCGATGCCAGGGAAAGCCTGAGCCGGTTGGCTGCGATCGAGGGCGAAGGCGACGAGGGGACCGTACCGGTCGTCGCGCGAAACCTCGACGCCTACGAGACTGCCGTCGACCGGGAGATTCGGCTAACCCGGTCCGGCTTTCAGGGATTGGCGCGCGACTTCCGGAGGCGAACCGTCGACCCAGCCTTTCGCGACCTCAGCGCTGCTCTCGACGACGGACTCAGCCGCGAGTCTTCAGAGACTGGATCGGCGCTCAGGACCGCGGACCTCGGCACGGCGCTGAGCCTCGGCTTCGCCGCGATCGCCCTGCTCGGCACTCTGTTTGCCTTCGAGCGTTATCGCCGGCGACTGGTCGAGCAGCGAAACACCGAGTTACAGCGGATCGCCCACCAGGATCAGCTCACAGGTCTCCCTAACCGCCGCAGCTTTCTCCTCGACCTCCGCCAAGAGCTCGAGGTCGGTCGCCGCGACCCGCCCTTGATCCTGATCCTCTTCGATCTCGATGGTTTCAAGTCGTACAACGACACCTTCGGTCACTCCGAGGGCGATCTCCTTCTCGAGCGCCTCGGCGCGAACTTGCTCCACACGCTGTCCGGCGAGGGGCACGGCCGCGCCTACCGCCTCGGCGGCGACGAGTTCTGTGTGCTGACGCGGTGCGACGTCAACCAACGCCGCTCCCTGGTCGCGCGCTGCGCCAGCGCCCTCTCGGAGACAGGCGAGGGCTTTTCCGTCCGCACCTCTTACGGCTCAGTCGAGATGCCGACCGAAGCCCACGAAGTCTCCTCGGCGCTCCGTGTAGCGGACCAGCGGCTTTACCTACAGAAGGAGCGCAAGCAGACGCAGACGATCAAGGGCCAGACCCGTGACCTCGTCTTGAAGATCATGAGTGAGCGCGACCCCGCCCTCCAGAATCACATGAGCGATGTCAGCGGCCTCGCTGCCGCCGTCGCACGACGGTTGGGCATGCGCGATGCTCGCTTCGAAGACCTGATCCGCGCCGCCGAGCTCCACGACATCGGCAAGATCGCCGTTCCCGAGTCGATCCTCCACAAACCTGCCCTTCTTCTCGATAGCGAGCGCAGCTTCATGCGCCGCCACACCCTGATCGGCCAGCGCATGCTGGAAAGCGTTCCGGCGCTGAAGAGAGTCGGTCGCATCGTGCGCTCCTGCCACGAGCGCTGGGACGGCGCCGGCTACCCCGATGGTCTAGCCGGCGACGAGATTCCGCTCGAGGCGAGGATCATCTTCGTTTGCGATGCCTACGACGCGATGACGAGCGAGCGGCCATATCAGGCTGCGATGAGCGCCGACGCCGCGCTCGAGGAGCTCCACGGCTGCGCTGGAACACAGTTCGACCCCATGGTCGTGGAAGTGTTCGCCTCAGTCCTCTCCGAGACACAGCGGCTCGACCTGGACGCCCTGGCCGCCGAAACCGATGCAGAAATCCCGTCTGCGCCGCAACCCGCCCTGAGCTCGCGCAGGGAGTAGGAGCTCCCGGGTCCTTCCCGCGAGCTAGCCGCGGCGCATGTCGCGCCGGCGACGGCCGGCCCGGGACTGACCGCGCTGGGCGAGCTTGCTCGGCCGGGACTCGAACGCACTGACCTTTCGGAGCTGGCGAAGCTCGAGCATCGGCCCGCCCTCAGCGCACGAGCGGTGCCAGTGCTGATGCTCGGTGCCGCCCAGCCTGCCGAGGCGCTGGACGATCACATGCTCCATCCCTATCTCGACTGCCCGCGCACAGCCGGGGCAGCGGTAAAGCTTCTGCGAGATCGCGCGGACGAGCCATACCTCGTCGCCCTCCGAGCCGACGCCGCGGAGACTGGTGCGCGAATCGGGAAGGCCGTCGAAGTCCTGCATGCGCTCAGCGTGACAGGACCGCCAGGCGCCAAAACGCCTACGCCCGCGATGCGAGCCAGGCGAAGCCGGCGGCCATCGCCGCGTTCGCGACTCCGGCGAGGCGAAGCCCTTCCGCGGCGCCCGGCCGGCTGACGGCCGGCGAGCGCGACCACACCGCGTCCGTGGCGAGCTCGGTCCCGCGAAGCCACGCGAGCGCCCACCAGTCGCGGCTCTCGCCGCGGCGCTCGGCGACGAGGTGAGCGGCGGCGAACGTCAGCCAGATCGGCCCGCAGCGCCGAAACAGGTGCTCGGCGTCCTCGGACGGAGCGTCGTGGCCGAGCACCGCGAGCGTCGCCCGCGGAGCCAAGAGCGCGCCCGTGCCGAGCGCGAGGTCGAAGGCGATCATGTTGCGGTTGACGGCGCGGAGCGCTTCCTCGAGATCCATGCGCGCGATCCAACCACAGATCGCAGCCTAGGTCGGGGCTCTCCCACGAAATCTCCTGCAAGCGCTCGGAAGGGAAAGCGCGAGGCGGGGCGAATCAACCCGCCGTGAGCAAGACTGCGACGAAGACCCGCCCGGCCTCCTCGACGTCCCGCGCCGCATCCCGCGGCAACGGGTCGGCGACGCGGACCAAGTCCAAGAAGGAAGCGAAGACCCTTTCCGCGTTCATCACCGAGCGCTTCGACGAGTTCTCCCGCTCGCAGAAGGACGTCGCCCGCTACATCGTCGACCACCTCGACGAGGCCGCCTTCCAGACCGCCGAGGAGCTCGCCCGCCGCGCCTCGACTTCCTCGTCGACCGTCGTCCGCTTCTCCCAGGCGCTCGGCTTCGAGGGCTATCCCGAGCTTCAGCAGGCCGCGATCGAGGAGTACCGCACCCGCCCGTCTGAGAACGGCGCGACCGAGAAGAGCTCGCTCTTCGACTTCGACCACTCCGAGTTCGAGGCGTCGCTGGCCGCCGACCACGGCGACCTCGAGGACACGGTCCGCAACCTCACCTCCGAGCAGATCGAGGCGTGCGTCGAGGCGCTCGCGGGCGCCAACCGCGTGATGATCGTCGGCATGGACCAGCTCGCCTTCTTCGCGAGCTACCTGCGTCACCTCCTCGCGCTCCTCGACATCCGCGCCGAGGTCGTCGCACAGCCCGCGCCAGGACTCGATCACCCGCCTCAGCCGCCTGGAGGAGGGCGCGCTCGTGATCGCCTTCTCCGCCGGCCGCGCGCACCCGATCGTCGTCCGCGCGATGAAGCTCGCCAAGCACCGCCAGGCGACCACGCTCGCGATCACCGACGCGACGCTCTCCGAGGTCGGCGAGCACTCCGACCTCACCCTCTACTTCTCGTCGAACAGCCCGTCCTTCATCCAGTCGAACACATCGCTCCTGGCGCTGGTGCAGGCGCTCGCCTACGGGGTCTACTCCCGTGACAAGGGCGCCTACAAGGACCGGATCCGCGCCTTCAAGCTGAAGTAGGCATGCCGCGGCGAGACCGCAGAGAGCCCGGAGCCGCCCGCTCGCCCCTCGTCGACCTCGAAGCCGAGCTGCGAGCGCTCGACCGCAAGCGGCGCGAAGCGCTCGCGCCGAGCGCGAGCGCGAGCGCCGCTTCGAAGCGCCCACGCGCATCGCGCCCGGCGCGTGGTCGGAGCTCGAGAGCACGGTCTACCTCGAGCGCGCCGCGTAGCGCTCGCCGGCGATCGTCCGTCAGTACCCCTATAGGGGTGCTCACGGACGTTGGCGGGAGCGAGGGCGAGGAGCGCTCACGGGCGCTCGTAGACGTCGTCGCTCGGGATGCGCTCGACTCGCCATCCGGCGCCTCGCCACGCCGCTTCCTTGCGCGCGTCCTCGCCTTTGTCCTGGTGAAACGGGCCGCCGTCGATCTCGATGATGAGCTTCTCGCTCGGCCAGCTCAGGTCGGCCTCCTCGCCGGCGACGTGGACGTTCAGCCTCGGCATCGGCCGGTCCGCGTCGCGCAGGAGCTCGAGCGCACGGATCTCCGCGCCGCTTCGCGCTCGTCTCGAGAGGGAGACCCTTGTACCGAGCGAGCGCTCTGGCCAGCCGCGCGCAGCCCTCGCCTGCCGTTGACAGCGACCGAGGTAGTCGCCGAGCTCCCGCATCGTCGTGCGCTCGAGCCGAATCGACTCACGAAGCGCTCGCGCCAGCGCCTTGTTGCTTACGAAGCAGGCGAGATCGAGGAGAGTGCGCGGCATCGTGGTGATCGGAATGCCGTCGAGCTCCGTCGTCTCGCCGTCGAGGGTCGTGCTTCGGTACACGACGATTCCCTCGAAGACCCGCGGACCGCCACTGCCGGGACGAACGACCGTCTCGTACGGAGGCCGGCGATCGAGGACGCCCCAGGCGCACGCTGCGCTCAGTCGGTTGAGATAGCTCTCCGGCGCGGTGAGGGTGGCGCGTCATCCACTTCCCGCGGTCGTCATCGAGCACAGGCGGAAACGCGTACACGCCCTCGATCGACGCGGATGATCCGGCCCGCCTCGAGTCGATGCTGGATCGCCTTCTCGCTCAACCCGAGCTCCTCGAGCTGGCGCCGCGAGAAGCGATTGTGCTGGCTCGCTGCCAGCGCATGGAGCTCTACGTCCGTCACCTACCCCTATAGGGGTTGCTCACGGACGTTTCGCCCCCCGGCTTGGCGCACCGGCTAGGGCAATCGCGAAGCGTTTGCCCTTCGCGCTGCGCTCGCTTCCGTATCCTCAGGCGCATGACTGAACGCGCCACATTCCGGGTGAAACGCGGCCTTGCCGAGATGCTCAAGGGCGGCGTGATCATGGACGTCGTCACGCCCGAGGAGGCCCGCGTCGCCGAGGACGCCGGCGCGGTCGCCGTCATGGCGCTCGAGCGCGTTCCCGCCGACATCCGCCGCGACGGCGGCGTCGCGCGCATGTCCGACCCGGCGATGATCAAGGGCATCCAGGCCGCCGTGACCATCCCGGTCATGGCCAAGGCGCGCATCGGCCACTTCGCCGAGGCGCAGGTGCTCGAGGCGCTCGAGGTCGACTACATCGACGAGTCCGAGGTCCTCACGCCCGCCGACGAGGCCAACCACATCGAAAAGCAGGCGTTCGAGATTCCGTTCGTCTGCGGCGCGACCAACCTGGGCGAGGCGCTCCGGCGCATCGCCGAGGGCGCGGCGATGATCCGCTCGAAGGGCGAGGCGGGAACCGGCAACATCGTCGAGGCCGTTCGCCACCTGCGCGGCATCACCGGCGGCATCCGCCGCCTCCAGTCGCTCGACTCGTCCGAGCTTCCCGCCGCCGCCAAGGAGCTTCAGGCGCCGCTCGACCTCGTCGCCGAGGTCGCCGAGGCCGGCTGGCTTCCCGTGCCGCTCTTCTGCGCGGGCGGCATCGCCACCCCTGCCGACGCCTCGCTCACGATGCAGCTCGGCGCCGAGGGCAACTTCGTCGGCTCCGGCATCTTCAAGTCGTCCGACCCCGAGCGCCGCGCCCGCGCGATCGTCGAGGCGACCACGCACGCCAAGGACCCCGCGCGGGTCGCCGCCGCCTCGATGGACCTCGGCGAGCCGATGCGCGGCGACGACATCGCCGAGCTCGCCGCGCAGGGCGAGCTGCTCCAACACCGCGGGGTCTGAGCTGGCTGGACGCCGGCCGCTCGTGCCGCCCGCAGGGCGAGGCCAAGCGGCTCGCGCGTTGGCGTCCTCGCAAGCCAGGGCGGCTTCGCGGCGCACGTCGCGGATGCTGCGCCGAGCTCGGCGCCGACGCCCGCGAGGTCCGGACCGCCGAGCGAGATCGCGGACCTCGACGCCCTCGTCATCCCCGGCGGCGAGTCGACCACGATCGCCAAGGCGATCGAGCGCGACGGCCTGGCCGAGCCGATCCGCGCGCATCACGCCGCCGGACGGCCGATCCTCGGCACCTGCGCCGGGATGATCCTGTGCGGGCGCGAGCACCTGGGCCTGATCGACGCGACCTGTCGCCGCAACGCCTTCGGCCGCCAGCTCGCGAGCTTCGAGGCCGACCTCGATGATCGCAGGGACTCGGCCCAGAGCCGCTTCGCGCGGTCTTCATCCGGGCGCCGTGGGTCGAGGAGCACGGCGACCGGGCGTCGAGGTCCTCGCCGCGGTCGACGGTCACCCCGTCGTCATCCGCGAGGGCTCGGTCCTCGCGTGCGCCTTTCACCCGGAGCTGACCGACGATCCGCGCCTCCACGCGCTCCTGATGGCGATGGCGTCCGAGGCGACGAGCCGGCGTACCATGCTCCGAGGGAGAGGAGGACGGAGCATGAACGACCCGCGCGTCCTCAACCTCGCGAAGATCCTCGTCCACTACTCGACCGGAGGTCGGGGAGGGCGACACCTGCCTGATCGAGGGCCCGGTCGCCGCAGAGCCCCTGATCGCAGCGGTCTACGACGAGGTGCTTGAAGGCGGGCGGCCAGCCCGTCCTGTCGATGGCCTTCGACGCGCAGCCCGAGAGCTTCTTCCGACACGCCTCCGACGCGCAGCTCGAGTGGATCTCGCCCGTCTCCAAGTGGGCGGCCGACGAAGCCGACTGCCGGATCGTGATCGGCGCCGACACCAACACTCGCGCGCTCTCGTCGGTCCCGCCCGAGCGCCAGACCAAGCGCCAGGCGGCGACGCGCGGCCTTGATCGAGCAGGTGATGAAGCGCTCGGCGGAGGGCGAGCACCGCTGGGTCTACACGCTCTACCCCACGAACGCCTACGCGTCCGACGCCGAGATGAGCCTCGCCGAGTTCGAGGACTTCTACTTCGGCGCCTGCCTGGCCGACGCCGACGACCCGCTCGGCGCCTGGGACGAGGCGTCGCGCGAGACCAAGCGCCTCGCCGAGCTCGTCACCGGGCCACTCCGAGGTCCACATCACCGGGCCCGGGCACCGACCTCACGCCTCGGCGTCGAGGGGCGCACCTTCATCCCCTGCTTCGGCGACCGCAACATGCCCGACGGCGAGTTCTTCACCGGGCCGGTCGAGGACGCCGTCGAAGGCGAGGTCTCGTTCCACCTGCCGGCGATGGTCGCGGGCCGCGAGGTCTCGGGCGTCCGCTTCCGCTTCGAGGCGGGCAAGGTCGTCGACGCCTCGGCCGAGCGCGGCGAGGAGTTCCTGATCGAGCTGATCGACACCGACGAGGGCGCCCGGCGTCTCGGCGAGCTCGGCATCGGCACGAACTACCGCATCGACCGCGGCACCCGCGACGTCCTCCTCGACGAGAAGATCGGCGGCACCGTCCACCTGGCCGTCGGCGCCGCCTATCCGGAGTCGGGCGGCAAGAACGAGAGCGCCGTCCACACCGACCTCGTCTGCGACCTGCGCCAGGGCGGGCGGATCGAGATCGACGGCAAGCTCCTCCAAGAGGACGGCGTCTTCAAGGTGTAGGCCTGGAACCGGCGATCTCCGCGCGAAGTGCGGGCAGGGCGCAGGCCATGGGGTTTGTCCGGGTCGGGCTCGCCGCGCTGATCGCGCCTTGCTGTGTCGCTCGTCGTCGCCGCGCCGGCGAGCGGCCGATCACGACACCTACGGCGTCGGCCGACTACGGCTACGGCGCGGGCCTCGTCTCCGTCCTCGAGACGCCGCTCGCCATTCCCGGGCTCGCAGGAGACGCGCGCCGATCGACGCCGGGCCGGGCGGCGAGGAGGACATCACCTCGCCCGGCTTCCGGCGGCTCGACCAGGACCCGGTCGTCGGTCACGCAAGGAGAAGATCGCCGAGGGCTCGGACCTCGCCTTCCGGGGCCGCCTGATGATCGCCGGCAGCTACGACGGCATCGGCCTCTTCAAGCGCACGAGCCGCTCGCTCAAGCAGATCTCGTTCCACCGCTGCCCCGCCGCTCAGGGCGACGTGATCGTCTCGGGCGACTACGTCTTCGTCTCGATCGACTCGCCCAGCTCGAACGACCGCGAGTCGAAGACCTGCAACAACACGCCGACGGACGTCTCGGACTCCTCGCTCGGAAAGGAAGGCCTGCGGATCGTCGACATCTCGAACCCGCGCAAGCCCACGCAGGTCGGCTTCATCGAGACCGAGTGCGGCTCGCACACCCAGACGCTCGTGCCCGGGCGCGGAGCGCAGCTACATCTACGTCCAGTCCTATCCGCTCACCGACGTCGACGTCTGCACCGAGGCCAACCATCCCGAGGGCGAGATCTCGATCGTCTCGTTCCCCACCGGTGATCCGTCCGAAGGCGCGGAACGAGGGCGTCGTCGACATCATCCCGGACCTCGCCGTGACGCCGGACACCGATCGGCTGCCACGACGCCGGCGTCCTGCCGCGCCAAGGACCTCGCCGCGTTCGCGTGCCTCGGCGCCTTCGTCATCGCCGACATCTCGGACCCGGCGGCAGCCGGAGTTCCTCTCGGTCGTCCAGAACCCGCTGATCGAGCTCGATCACTCGGCGCAGCTCACCTGGGACGGGAAGCATGGCGGTGATCGGCGACGAGCACGCCGGCGCGGCGGGCGGCGGCGGCTGCTCGCCCGACCAGACGAGCCCGGTCGGCGCGATGTGGTTCTACGACATCTCGGATCCCGAGAGCCCGACGCTCGAGGGCAGCTACTCGCTGCCGCGCGTGCCGCCCGTCGACTCGCCCGAGGAGGCCGAGCGCTTCCGCTGCACGACCCACAACTACTCGATCCTGCCGATGAAGGACGCGACCGCTACGTGGCCGTCTCGCCCTACTACTCGGGCGGCCTCTCGATCGTCGACTTCACCGATCCCGGCCGCGCCCGGAGGAGAAGGGCTTCTACCTCCAGCAGACCGACGGCGTGAACCCCGACATCTGGTCGGGCTACTGGTTCGGCGGCAGGGTCTTCACGAACGAGAACTCGTCCGGCTACGGCGTCGGCATGTTCAAGGCCGAAGGGCTTCGGCGAGAAGCAAGGTCCGAAGCCTCGGCCGGACGTTCAACCCGCAGACGCAGGTTCTGCCCTAGACTCGGCGTCGACGACAGCGAATCGCGGTGGGCCCCCAGCCACCGCGATCGCCTTTGGCATCCCCGATCCAAACCCTGCTCTTCAAGAGGTCCGAACACCCGCTCGCTGCGAGAAGTTGCGCGCTCTTTCGCGCTCGTAGAATCGAGCGCATGGCCGGTCATTCCAAGTGGGCGTCGATCAAGCACAAGAAGGCCGCGACCGACGCCAAGCGCGGCAAGCTCTTCACCAAGCTCGCGCGGGCGATCACCGTGGCCGCGCGCGAGGGCGGGGGAGACCCGGCCGGCAACCACACCCTGGCCGCGGCGGTCGAGAAGGCCAAGAGCTACTCGATGCCCAAGGACAACATCCAGCGGGCGATCGACCGGGCACGGGCGAGGGTGACGCCGGCACGATCGAGCGCGTCCTCTACGAGGGCTACGGCCCGGCGGGAACCGCGCTCCTGGTCGAGGCGCTCACCGACAACCGCAACCGCACCGGCTCCGAGGTGCGCCACGCCTTCGACCGCCACGGCGGCAACCTGGGCGAGCCCGGGTCGGTGGCCTGGCAGTTCGAAAAGAAGGGCGTCATCCTGCTCGACGGCTCGCGCTACGGAGAGGACGACGTGATCGGAGCGATCGACGCGGGCGCCGAAGACGTGGTCGTCGACGAGGACACGCTCAAGATCACCTGCGAGCCGCAGAGCCTCACGGCCGTGCGCGAGGCGCTGACCGACTCGGGCGTCGAGATCGAGTCCGCCGAGCTCGCGATGGAGCCGCAGAACGTGGTCGAGGTGACCGACGCCGCAGAGGCGCGACGCCTCATCCGCCTGATCGACACGCTCGACGATCACGACGACGTCGACGAGGTCCACTCGAACTTCGACATCTCCGCCGAGCTCATGGAAGAGGCGGAAGCCGCGGCCTGAACGCGCTTGTAGAGCGCGTTCTGGGGAGGCATCCGCCCCTCGGTCCAGAATCAGTACGCATGGTGGTAGTGATGGGCATAGATCCCGGGCCTGGCCAACACGGGCTTCGGCGTCGTGCGGGTGGCCGGCACGAGCATGAGCGCGGTCGACGGCGGCGTGATCGAGACGCCTTCCGACCTGCCGCCCGAGACGCGCCTGGGCCGGATCCACGCGGCGCTTCGCGAGCTCATGGACTGGCACGAGCCCGTCTCGGTCGGCCTCGAGGACCTCTACTTCGGCAAGAACGTCCGCTCGGCGCTCGCGGTCGGGCAGGCGCGCGGCGTCGCGATGCTCGCCGCCGCCGAGCGCGGCCTCGCCTGCTTCGACTACACGCCGCAGGCCGTGAAGATGGCCGTATGCGGCTCGGGCGGCGCCGCCAAGGAGCAGGTCCAGCAGATGGTCGGCGCCCTCCTCGGGCTTCCCGCGCCGCCGGCCTCCGACCACGCCGCCGACGCCCTGGCCGTCGCGATCTGCCACGCGGGCCACATCGGCCGCCAGCGAGCCGCGCAGCGCGCCGACGACCGGGCGAAGGCGCTCGCGTGATCGCCTCGGTCCGGGGCGAGGTGCTCCTGCGCCGAGCCGACCACGTCGTCATCGACACCGGCGGCGTCGGCTACCGCCTGCAGCGTCTCGGCCGAGACGCTCAAGTCCGTGCCGGCCGTCGGCAAGGAGGCGACGCTTCACGCCCACCTCGTCGTCCGCGACGACGCGATGCAGCTCCTCGGCTTCGCGACCGAGGAGGAGCGCGACCTCTTCCTCCATCTCAACTCCGTCTCCGGCGTCGGGCCCAAGGTCGCGATGGCGATCCTCTCCGGCGGCGCGCCGCGCGAGCTCTTGAAGGCCATCGCGCTCGGCGACGCCAAGCGCTTTCAGGCCGTTCCGGGCGTCGGCAAGCGGACGGCCGAGCGGGTGATCGTCGAGCTTCGCGAGAAGGTCGCCGGCGAGCTCGAGAGCGCACCCGCCGCGACGCCGGTCGCCGGCGGCGACGAGCCGCGCCTGCTCGCGCGCGACGGCCTCGTCGGCCTCGGCTACACGCTGATGGAGGCCGAGCGCCTCCTCGACGGCGCCGAGGGCGAAGCGCCCGAGGAGCTGATCTCGATCGCGCTTCGCCGCGCCGCCGACGCGACCGGGAGCCGCGGCTGATGGAGCGCCGAGCGCAGCCCGGGCATCGTCCCCGACCCCTCGATCGAGGCCGCGGCCGAGATGCAGCGTGCGCCGCCTCGCACCCGAGGAGCCGATGGCCGAGGCGCGGATCGCCGAAGGCGACGAGGAGCTCGACCGCTCGCTTCGCCCGCCGCGCCTCGCCGACTTCGTCGCGCAGGAGGCGGTGACGAGCCAGCTCGAGGTCTTCATCGAGGCGGCGCGCCGCCGCGGCGAGCCGCTCGACCACGTTCTGCTCTCGGGCCCGCCCGGCCTCGGCAAGACCTCGCTCGCCCACATCATCGCCGCCGAGCTCGGCTCGGGGCTCGTCCACACCGCCGCGCCCGCGCTCGAGCGCAAGGCCGACATCGCCGCCTTCCTCACCGCGCTCGAGCCCGGCGCCGTCTTCTTCATCGACGAGATCCATCGCCTCAACCCGGCGATCGAGGAGACGCTCTATCCGGCGATGGAGGACCGCCGCCTGCCGGTGGTCCTCGGCCAGGGCGCCGGCGCGCGCACGGTCACGCTCGACCTGCCGCCGTTCACGCTCGTCGGCGCGACGACCCGCGCCGGGCTCCTCTCCAAGCCGCTTCACGACCGCTTCGGCGTCTCCCACCGGCTCGAGCACTACGAGTCCGACGACCTCGCCGTGATCGTCCGCCGCTCCGCCGGCATCCTGGGCGTCGAGATCGAGGCCGGGGGAGAGATCGCGATCGCATCGCGCTCGCGCGGCACGCCGCGCGTCGCCAACCGCCTGCTGCGCCGCGTGCGCGACTTCGCCGAGGTGCGCGGCACCGGCGTCGTCACCGCAGGAGATCGCGACCGAGGCGCTCGGCCTCCTCGACGTCGACGAGGCGGGCCTCGACCGCCACGACCGCGTGATCCTCGAGACGATCGCGGTCAAGTTCACGGGCGGCCCGGTCGGCCTCACCACCCTCGCCGACGCGATCGACGAGGAGCCCGACACGATCGAGGGCGTGTACGAGCCCTACCTCATCCAGCAGGGCCTGATCAAGCGCACCCCCCGCGGCCGGGTCCTCACCGAGCGCGGCTACGAGCACATGGGCCTCGTCGGTGCCGGAGGGCGCCGCGACGCTGTTCTAGAGCGCGACTGGGACTCGCCGTTAAGGCGCTGGGCGCGACCGGCGGCTCTTCTCTCGCTACGCTTCGGCGTGCCGTTCTTCATCTGTCCCAACTGCGGGAATCGGGAGCTTTCGAACTCGCGGACGGCCGGTTTCTCGAACCGGCCGAAGAGCTGTGCGAAGTGCGGGGCGGGGTTCATCTTCGAGCTCCTCGACGACTACTACCCGGCGCCCGACGCGGCCTTCTTCACCTGCGACAAGGACGGCAAGGTCCTCGACGTCGGACGGGGCGGCTTCGAGCTCACCGGGCTCAAGGACGAGGACGTGATCGGCCGGCCGGTACGCGACGTGCTCGGCCTCGAGTGGAAGGGCGGCGACGACGTGCCCGAGGCGCCGCCGACCGAGAACGGCGAGTCGCGACCCGATCGGCACCACGCTCGAGTGGGGCGTTCGCTCGCTCGGGCGGCGCGTACAGGTGAACGCCGAAGGCGACCTTCCCGCCGAGGCCGTGGCCGACGTCTTCCCCGCCTATGACGACGACGGCGGGCCTCCTGCTGGTCCTCACCCCTGAGTAGGTTCTTCCGCATGGGTCCGGGCACATCTAGCCCTGCAGGGGTCGTCTGACGATGGGATCGCGTCGCCGCAATCTGATCGTCCTCGGCCTCGTGCTCGTGCTCGTCGTCGCGTCGGTCTACGCCGTGACCTCGAAGCCGACCCGCCAGGGCATCGACCTCGCGGGCGGCACCGAGCTCGTCTACGAGGCGCGCGGCGACGCGGCGCGAACCAGACGATCAACGTCGAGGACGTCGATCGCTCCGTCGACCTGATCCGCGAGCGCGTCGACGCGCTCGGCGTCTCCGAGCCCGAGATCTCGCGCATCGGCGCAGACCAGATCTCGGTCAGCCTGCCCGAGGTCCAGAACGCTCAGGACGCGATCGACCAGGTGGGGGAGACCTCGCAGCTCTCGTTCTATGACTTCGAGCCGAACGTCATCCCGCCGAACCCGGACGCTCCCGAGCGCGGCCGAGCGTCCGTTCAACCGCCTCTACGACGCCGTCGATCGCCGCGCAGAAGCGAGAAGCCCGAGTGCTTCGAGAAGGGCGGCGAGCCGCTCTGCACCCACGACGGCCAGTTCTACCTCTTCGACGAGAACACGCTCGAGCCGCTCGCCGGTCCCGTCACGCTCGAGGAGGACCTCTACCTCAAGTTCGACGGCGAACAGCCGGAGGGCTCGGTCGTCGAGGAGGTGCCGCAGGGCTACGTCGTCCTGCGCGAGGAGGCGCCGCGCCGACGACCCGGCGACCGAAGCCAACGAGTCGCGAGACCGGCATTCGCGGCTACTTCCTCCTGCGCGACCGCCCCGAGCTGACGGGCGACGACATCCGCAACCCCGAGCAGAACTTCGACCAGGTCTCGAACACGCCCGAACGTCACCTTCGACTTCACCGACGAGGGCCAGGAGGCGTTCGCCGAGGTCACCGAGCGGATCGCCCAGCGCGGCCTCGAAGACCGCCGGCGCCCAGGGCGCGCACGATCTCGGTCGAGGACGCGGCGAACATCTCCGACTCGTTCGCCGTCGTCCTCGACGGCGAGATCGTCTCGCGCCCGATCATCAACTTCAAGGAGAACCCGACCGGCATCTCCGGCGACACGGGCGCTCAGATCTCGGGCAACTTCTCGATCACCGAGGCGCAGGACCTCGCCGAGTTCCTGCGGATCGGCGCGCTCCCGGTCGAGCTCGCGCTGATCAACCAGTCGACCGTCTCGGCGACCCTCGGCCAGGACGCGCTCGACGGGGCGATCATCGCGCGCCCTCGCGGGCCTCGTCGCTCGTCGTGCTCTTCCTGCTCGTCTACTACCGCTTCCTCGGCTTCGTCGCCGCGCTCGGGCTCGCGGTCTACGCCCTCTTCTACCTGGCGATGATCAAGATCATCCCGATCACGCTGACCCTGCCGGGCATCGCGGGGCTGATCCTCACGATCGGCGTCGCGGCCGACTCGAACATCGTCATCTTCGAGCGAATAAAGGAGGAGCTGCGCCTCGGGCGCTCGACGCTGTCGGCGATCAGCCAGGGCTACCGCAAGGGCATCGCGACGATCGTCGACGCGAACGTCATCACCCTGCTCACCGCGTTCATCCTGTTCGTCCTCGCGAGCGCCGGCGTCAAGGGCTTCGCGTTCACGCTCGGTATCGGCACGATCGTCTCGCTCTTCACCGCCGTCCTCTTCACGCAGGCGTTCCTCGCGGTCATGGGACGCTCGCCGCATGCTGCGCTCGAACCGCTTCCTCGGCGCCGGCGAGCGCCAGCGTGGAGTGGAAGTTCGACTTCACCGGCATGTCGCAAGTACTTCTTCTCGGCGTCGGGCGCTGATCCTGGTGATCGGCGCGATCGCGTTCTCGACGCAGCAGCTCAACCTGGGCATCGACTTCGAGTCAGGCACCCGGATCACGGCCGCGCTCGGCGAGGAGGCGAGTGCCGAGGAGGTCCGCGCAGTCGCTCAACGACGCCGGCATCGACGGCGTCGACTCGGCCGAGATCCAGGTCGGTCGAGAACGAGGACTTCGGCGCAGAACGTGATCCAGATCCAGGCGAAGATCCCGCCGGACCAGGCGCCTGGCAGTGCAAGGCGGCGCTGACCGACGCCTTCGGGCTCGAGGGCGGACGAGCAGGGCTTCCAGAACGAGTCGGTCGGGCCCGACCTTCGGCCAGCAGGTGGCCGAGAACGCCGTCCAGGCGCTGATCCTGTCGCTGCTCGTGATCTCGGTCTACGTCGCGATCCGGTTCGAGGCGAAGTACGCCGTGCCGGTCCTCATCGCCCTCTTCCACGACATCCTGATCACGGGCGGCATCTACGCGCTGACGGGGCTGGAGGTGACGAGCGCGACCGTGGCGGCTTTCCTCACCATCTTGGGCTACTCGATGTACGACACGATCATCGTGTTCGACCGCATCCGCGAGAACGTGCCGCGCATGCCGCGCGCCGCCTTCTCCCAGATCGTCAACCGCTCGATGGCCGAGGTCCTGACCCGCTCGCTCATCACCGGTCTCTCGACCGTCTTCCTCGTCGGCATGCTCCTCATCTTCGGCGACGAGACGCTGCGCGGCTTCGCCTTCGCGATGATGGTCGGGATCGCCTCCGGTACGTACTCGTCGATCTTCATCGCCGCGCCCGTCCTGACCGAGTGGAAGGAGCGCGAGCCGACCTACCGCGCCCGCCGCCACCACATCGAGGAGACGATGGGCTACGTGCCGGTCTTCCCCGAGGACAACGTCGTCGCGCGCGTCGAAGGCCACGGCGAGCTGGACGACGGCGCCCGAGCGCAAGCTGATCGGCGGCGGCCCGCCCGTCGCCACCGAGGTGCCGGCCGACGCGCCCGACGCCTCGCCGCCGACGGGCGCGCCGGAGACCGGGCCCGCTGCCGAGCGACGGCGACGAGCGCTCCGAGGCCGTCACCGGGCCGCCCGGCGCTGCCGAGACCGACGGCGCGGGCGCGGCGGGCGAGCAGGCCGACCCGGCCGTCGCCGACCGCGAGGCCGCCCAGCGCGAGCGCCGCCGCCAGCGCCAGAAGCGCCGAAAGCACGGGAGGAATCGCTAGATGGCAGTCCTCGTCTGGTTCACCGTCGGCGTCGCGCTCTGGCACTTCACCGTCTTCTTCCCCGATCGCTTCTGGGGCGGCATCGTCGGCGCGCTCCTCGGCGCCGTCGCCGGCGCGATGATCACCGGCGCGGTGGCGCAGATCGCGATCGGCGAGCAGCGTCGGCGAGACGGGCATCGAGACCGTCCTCTTCGCGGTGCCGGGCACCCTGATCGGCGTCGGGCGTCCTGTACCTGATCGGGCTCGCGCACGAGCCCGACGACGACCCGTACGAAGCGCCAAGCGGCCGCCGGGCCTAGCGCCTGCAGCGCGCGGACGGGGGCGATTCCGTCCCCTCTCGCTCCTAGCCTGAGTTGGTGAACACCTCCGGCTGGGCAGAAGGCCAGAAGCGGTTTCGCCTCGCCCCGTACTCGTACGCCGAGGCGGCCGAGATCGCCCGCGCGCTCGAGGTGCCCGAGCCCGTCGCCGTCGCGCTCGTGCGCCGCGGGCCACCGCACGGTCGAGGACGCCCGCGAGTTCCTCGCGGCCGACGAGCGCCACGACCCGTCCGAGTTCGAGGGGATGGACGAGGCCGTCGCGGCGATCCGCGCCGCGATCGCGGCCGGCAAGCTGATCACGGTCCACGGCGACTACGACGTCGACGGCGTCACCTCGACGGCGATCCTGGTCCGGGCGCTCCGCGAGCTCGGCGCCGACTGCGACTGGCTCATTCCCGGCCGGGTCGAGGACGGCTACGGCGCTCAGCCGAGCGACGATCGACCGCCTCGCCGAGCGCGGCACCGGCCTCCTGATCACCGCCGACTGCGGCATCACCTCGGTCGCAGAGGTCGCGCACGCGAAGGCGCTCGGCATCGACGTCGTCGTCACCGACCACCACCAGCCCGGCGCCGAGCTGCCCGACTGCCCGATCGTTCATCCGGTCGTCTCGGGCTATCCGTGTCCCGACCTCTGCGCGGCCGGCGTCGCCCACAAGCTCGCCGCCGCGCTCACTGGGCGTCGAGCGCGCCGAGCGCGACCTCGATCTGGTCGCCCTCGCGACGGTCGCCGACATGGTGCCGCTCCACGGCGAGAACCGCTCGCTGGTGCGCCGCGGCCTCGAGCGCGATGCGCCGCTCGCCGCGGATCGGCCTGCGCGCGCTCATGGTCGCGTCCGAAGGTCGCGCCCGAGCGCGTGAACGAGACCGACATCGGCTTCCGCCTCTCGCCGCGGATCAACGCCGCGGGGCGCCTCTACCGCGCCGACGCGGCCGTCGAGCTCTTCCTCGCCGACGATCCCGAGCGGGCCGGCGAGATCGCCGTCGAGCTCGACCGCGCCAACCACGACCGCCGCGAGACCGAGCGCGAGGTCCTGGCCGACGCGAACCGCCTCCTCGCCGAGCTCGAGGCCGAGCGCGAGCCCGGCGCCGCGATCGTCCTCTGGGGCGAGGGCTGGCACCCCGGGGTCGTCGGCATCTGCGCCTCGCGCATGGCCGAGCGCCACATGCGCCCGGCGATCCTGATCGCGCTCGACGCGGACGGGCCGCGGCAAGGGCTCGGGCCGCAGCGTCCCGGGCTTCGACCTCCTCGGCGGCGCTTCGCGCGTGCTGCGAGACGCCTCGCGCGCTTCGGCGGGCACCGCGCCGCCGCCGGCCTCGAGATCGAGGCCGCGCAGCTCGAAGCGTTCCGCGACGAGCTTCGCGCCAGCACTGCGCGCCGCTCCTGCTCAGACGGAGCCGACCGGCGCGGGTCGAGGAGATCGACGCGGTCGTCGGCACGGAGGCGCTCGGCCACGAGCTGGCGTCGCAGATGGCGCGGCTCGGACCGTTCGGCATGGGCAATCCCGAGGTGCGGCTCGTCGTCCCTCGGCGCGCGCGTCGACGACGTGCGCCCGATGGGCGAGGAGGAGCGCCACGCGCGCTTCACGCTCCGCGGCGGGCCGGGCGCAGGCGCGCGGCGTCGCCTTCGGCGTCGGCGGCACGCTCGCCAAGCGCGCCGCGCAGGGCCCGCGCGGACGTGAGCGTGCGGCTCGAGCTGAACGAGTGGAACGGCGCGACCGAGCCGCGGGTCGTCCTCGGCACGCTCTACGAGCCCGCGCCGAGGCGCCCGCGAGACGATCCGTGGCGCGCGAGCGACGCCGAGTGGGCGGAGCGCCTGGCGCACGCGCTCGACGGCCCGCTGCCGATGCCCGTCGCGCCGGAGCGAACGTCCGACCACGCCGGAGGGCCCGGCGCGAGACGTTCGCCTGACGGCAGGCGCGAGCGGCTGGATCGCGGCTCGGCGTCGGGCCTCGCGGTCATCGGCGAGCTTGCGTCGAGCGGCGAGCGCGTGCTCGTCCTCTGTGCCGACGCCCTCTGGCGCCGCGGCATCGTCGAGAGCGCGGTTCACCCCGGGCGCTACGGCGGCGGGCACGCGGCGATCGTGGCCGTCGCGGCTCGTCGCGTGGCGTCCGACTGGCCGCGGCGCGATCGGCGAGGACGGCCGCCGGCGTCGTGCTCGCCGACTGGGCGGCCCTCTCTTCGTTGCCCGACCTGCCCGAGTCGCTTCGAGCACGTCGTCGTCGCCGACCCTGCTCCGCATCCGAGCCTCGCCGAGCTCGCGACGGCCGGCGACGGCTACCTCCACGTCCTCGCCTCCGAAGCGCGAGCTCTCGCTCAGCGCCGTCGCCGTCGCCCTGCCGGACCGCAAGGCGCTCGCCGGCGCCTACCGCGCGCTCCGCGACGCGGGCGACGCTCGATCCGGCGGCGCTTCGCACCGCCCTCTGCGGCGCCGGCGGCGCCGGCCGCTCGCCGGAGGCGTGCGCGCCTCGCGCTTCGCGTTCTCGCCGAGATCGGCGTCGTGCGGGTCGATCGCCGACGGCCCTGCGATCCGCGTCGAGGCCGTATCCTCGGTCAGGGGCGATCTCTCATCGTCGATGAGCTTTCGCCTCGTCGAAAAAGCCCATGAGGAGTGCGTCCGATACCTGAGCCAGCCGGAGAAACCGAGCTCGAGCCCGCTCGAAGCGGCGGCGTAGAGAACGGCCGAGCCCGGAGAGCCCGCGGGGCACACGCGCGTGGGCGCCGACGGCAACGGCGCCCGCGCGACGCTGCCCGACGACGAGTTCACGAAGACGCTCGACCGACGAGGAGCGCGCGCTCCTGGGCGACCTCTTCGCCGTGGTCGAGGAGCACTCCGACGAGGACACCGAGGCGCTCGAGCGCCGCGCGGTCGAGCAGGCCTTCGCGTTCGCGTGCGAGCGCCACGCCGACCAGCGCCGCCGCTCGGGCGAGGACTTCATCACCCATCCGGTCGAGGTCGCGAAGATCTGCGCCGGCCTTCGCCTGGACACCGAGACGCTCTGCGCCGCGCTCCTCCACGACACGGTCGAGGACACCTCCGCGAGCCTCGACGAGGTGCGCGAGCTCTTCGGCGACGCGATCGCCGGCCTCGTCGACGGCGTCACGAAGCTGACCGGGATCACCTTCCAGAGCCGCGACGAGAACCAGGCCGAGAACTACCGCAAGATGATGGTCGCGATGGCCACGGACGTCCGGGTCATCCTGATCAAGCTCGCCGACCGCCTCCACAACATGCGGACGCTCTCGGCGATGCCGAAGCAAAAGCAGCTCGAGAAGGCGCGCGAGACGCTCGAGATCTACGCGCCGCTCGCCCACCGGCTCGGGATCCACGCGATCAAGTGGGAGCTCGAGGACCTCGCCTTCCAGCGCCTCCACCCGCGCAAGTACGAGGAGATCAAGAAGCTCGTCGCCCAGCAGCGCAACGAGCGCGAGACCTACGTCGAAGACGCCGGGCGCCTTCCTCACCTCGGAGCTGGCCGACGTCGGGATCGAGTCCGAGATCTCGGGCCGGGCCAAGCACTTCTACTCCATCTACGCGAAGATGACCAAGAAGGGCCGCGAGTTCAACGAGATCTACGACCTCACGGCGATGCGGGTGATCGTCGGCTCGGTCAAGGACTGCTACGGCGCGATCGGGATCATCCACTCGATCTGGAAGCCGCTGCCCGGGCGCTTCAAGGACTTCATCGCGACCCCGAAGCTGAACCTCTACCAGGCGCTCCACACGACCGTGATCGGCCCCGAGGGCAGGCCGCTCGAAATCCAGATCCGCACGCCGGACATGCACCGGATCGCCGAGTACGGGATCGCGGGCCACGTCCTCTACAAGGAGATCGCCGAACGGCGCGCAGCGGCAAGGGCGAAGGATCCCGCCGACGCCGCGCGCGAGAAGATGACCTGGCTTCGCCAGCTCCTCGAGGAGGAGGGCGAGCAGGAGTCCGCCGAGTTCCTGGAGTCGCTCAAGGTCGATCTCTTCGAGGACGAGGTCTTCGTCTTCACCCCGAAGGGCGAGGTCAAGAACCTCTCCGCCGGCTCGACGCCGCTCGACTTCGCCTACGCCGTCCACACCGACGTCGGGCACCGCTGCGTCGGCGCGAAGGTGAACGGCAAGATCGTCCCGCTCCACTACCAGCTGAAGTCGGGCGACATCGTCGAGGTCCTGACCTCGAAGGGCGAGCGCGCGCCGTCGCGCGACTGGCTGAGCGTCGTGCGCACCAGCCGCGCGCGCAACAAGATCCGCGCCGCGCTCACGCGCGAGAAGCGCGAGGACGCCGAGCGCCGCGGCCGCGAGGAGCTTCAGACGGCGCTGAAGAAGCAGGGCCTGCCGCCGCAGCGGATCGCCGGCTCGCCGCTCCTGGCCGACGTGATCCGCGAGACGGGCTTTCGCAAGGCGCGACGACTTCTACGTCGCGCTCGGCGGCGGCAAGATCTCGGCGAAGACGATCGTCAACAAGGTCATGCAGCGCCTCAAGGGCGGCGAGGCGGTCGCCGGCGACGAGACCGAGGCGCGCCTCGCGAGCGTGCTCGAGGGCCGCGACGAGCGCCAGCGCCGCACGCAGGAGGCCTCCGACTACGGGATCGACGGTGCAGGGCGCCGCCGACGTCATGGTCCGCCTCGCCAAGTGCTGCCGCCCGGTGCCGGGCGACCCGATCGTCGGCTACGTCTCGCTGGGGCGCGGCATCACGATCCACCGCGAGGACTGCAAGAACGTGAAGGCGCTGAAGAAGGCGCCCGAGCGCTTCACCGACGTCGCGTGGGAGGGCGGCAACGAGGCCTCCTACCGCGTCGAGCTCGAGATCGACGCCTGGGACCGCGCGCGCCTCCTCGAGGACCTCTCGCAGGAGCTTCTCCGAGTCCGGCGTGAACATCATCGAGGCCCGCTGCTCGACCAAGCACCCGATGGTGAAGAACCGCTTCGTCGTCGAGGTCGGCGACTCCGAGCAGCTTCGCCAGTGCGTCTCGCGCCTGCGCCACGTCGAGGGCGTCTTCGACGCCTATCGCGTCACGCCGGGCGCGTAGAGCGACCGCGCCAGATGCCGAGGCCGGGGGTCAGCGTGATCGTCCCGTTCGCGGGGCGACGCGGAGGAGGCCGAGCGGCTGGCGGAGTCGCTGGCGCTGCTCGAGCTCGGGCCGGGCGACGAGATCATCGTGGTCGACAACTCGCGACGAGGGCGTGCTTCGCCGAGGGCTCAGGCGTCCGCGTGGTTCGGGCAACCAGGGAGAGGTCGTCGTATTACGCGCGGAATGTCGGGGCCGCGGTGGCGCCGGTCGCGAGCGTCGTGACTCCGGATAGTGCGGACTCAGTCGCCACTCGCGACGGAAGGGGAGCGAGTGGCTGCTCTTCACCGACTCGGATTGCGTGCCGCGTTCCCTGGTTGCTCGACGCCTACTTCGCCGAGCCGCCCTGCGCGACGACGTCGGCGCGCTGGCGGGCTCGGTGGTCTCGGACCCGGCCAGCGCCACTTCCTCGCCCGCTACGCCACCGACCGCGGCTTCCTCGACCAGGAGGCGGGCCTTCACACCGCCGAGGACGCGGCCGCGACCGCGAACCTCATGGTCCGCCGCGCTGCGTTCGACGAGATCGGCGGCTTCGAGGAGGGCATCCGCTCGGGCGGCGACGTCGACCTCTGCCGGCGGCTCGTCGCGGCGGGGTGGAGGATCGAGCGGCGGCCCGAGGCCGTCGTCACGCACCTCCACCGCGAGTCGCTGCCCGACCTCATGGGCGCGATCGCGCGCTATGCGGCGGGCGCGCGGTGGCTGAACGAGCGCTACCCGGGCTCGGCGCCGCGCGTGGCCGCTCGTGCCCGGGCTCGTCCACTGCGGCAAGGACATCGCGGCGATCTCGCCCGGCGGCGCTTCGAGGAGGCGGCGTTCCGCGGCGTCGACGCGCTCGGCATGTTCGCCCACACGATCGGCTACCGCCGCTCGAACGCGCGCGCTGACCCCCAGCGGTTAGGCGAGCTCGGCGCGGATTCGCTCGGCGACTGCGGCCGCCTCGTCGTCTGACTCGTACTTCGTCCGCGGCCAGAAGAAGCCGCGGAGGCCGTCCTTCTTCACCCGCGGGACGACGTGGCAATGGAGGTGGGGCACCGACTGCGAGACGACGTTGTTCATCGCGACGAACGAGCCCTGGGCGCCCATCGCGTCGCGCACGGCGACCGAGAGCCGCTGCGCGCGGGCGAAGAACGGCTCGATCAGCTCGGGCGGCAGGTCGGCGAGCGTCTCGTGGTGCTCGCGCGGCACGAGCAAGGTGTGGCCGTGAAAGAGCGGGCGCACGTCGAGGAACGCGAGGCAGACCTCGTCGTCGAGCACGATGTGCGCGGGCTCCTCGCCGGCGACGATCCGGCAGAAGAGGCAGTCGCCTCAGGCAACGACGTGAGAGCCGCCGGGTCGATGCCCAGCTCGAGCGACTCGTGGTCGCCGATGTAGTCGCCGTCGACCTCGACCGGGAACGGGATCGTCTTGCCGGCCGCGTCGGTCGTGAGCGAGTCGACGCGCGCCTCGTGGAGGCCGGCGAAGTGCTCGATCTGGCGGTGGTCGACGGCGCGGAAGCGATCGGATGTCGAGAGGCAGCGAGCCATCAGCGTCGGGATGTCGCGGAGCGCGGCGCGCTTCAGCATCGCGACGGAGAGCGTGCCGTTGTCGAACGCGACGTCCTCGCAGACCCGGACCTCGCGCTCGCCGAAGTAGGTGAAGGGATCGGAGTTCTGGGCGACGGTAGTGATGCCCTCGACCTCGCCCTGCTCGGAGCGAAGGCGAAGGCGCGCCGGCGTGCCCATGAGGTAGTGGCGGTTGAAGCCGGTGACGGCCGCGTACGTGTAGTACCACTCGCCGAAGCGCGTCTTCAGCTTCGGGTGGGCGTCGACGCGCTTTACGACCATCGCGTCGAGGCCGGCGCCGCAGGCGAAGACGAAGTGGCCGCCCGCTCGCGAGCCCGAGGTCGATCTTGCGCGGCTGCAAGTCGTCGGCAAGGCCGAGGAGGTGCTCGGTCGCGTCGACGACGTCGCCGGGGATGCCGAGGCTCCGGCAGACGACGTTGGTCGAGCCGCCCGGAAGCATCGTCACCGGGACGTCGGTGCCGGCGAGCCCGTGGGCGACCTCGTTGAGCGTGCCGTCGCCGCCGAACGCGACGACGACGTCGTAGCCGCCGTCGATCGCCTCGCGGCCGATCTCGGTCGCGTGGTTCTGAGCCTCGGTCGATGACCGCCTCGACCTGGTAGCGGCCCTGGAGCGCGTAGACGACGAGGTTCTTCAGGCGGTCCGAGACCGTCGTCGCGTACGGATTGACGATGACGAGCATGCGCTTCTTCTGCGGGCGCCTGGGCGCCGCCGTTCGTCTTGGCGCTCTAGCCGAAGCCGGGTCCGAAAGTGTGCTCGAGGCCTCCATGGGGGCCTCAATCGTGGCAGACGGCCTCATAGCGCACGACTTCCCCGTCCTCGACCTCGCGAACCCTGCCCTCGTTCATCAAGAGATCGACGTGGCCGATCACCTCGGACAGGGTGAGGAACGCCTGCGTCACGGCGACGTTGCCCCAAAGCTCCTGGGCGATCTCGTGACCCGTGCGCGGCTCCTCTTCGATCAGCTTCCAGATCTTCTCCTTGCGCCGCTCGGTCATCCGCATGCGCTCGTCGATCAGCGCGACGTGGTCGGTGATCGGCTCGCCGTGTCCCGGCAGGACGATCTCGGCAGGCATCTCGCGGGTCTTCGAGGAGCGACTCGCGGTAGCTCACCAGCGCCTGCGTGCGCTCGTCCGAGCCGTCGAGCGGGCGCGTGATCAGCGGGTTCGACGAGATGTGCGCGATCAGGTGGTCGGCGGCGAGCAGGATGCTTCCGCTCCGCGTCCCAGAAGACGGTGTCCGACGGGCTGTGGCCGGGTCGGTGGAGGACCTCGAGCTTTCGGTCGTACAGCTTGAGCGTCTCGCCGTCGGCGAGCGGGCGGGTGACCGTCGCGCGCGAGCCCCAGGCCCGAAAGCTCCGCGACACGCCCTGGAGCGCGACGACGACGTTCTCGGGAATGCCGCTTCGGAGCATGAGCTCGGCCGAGAAGCGATCGTCGAGCTCGGCGTCCTCGGAGAAGTTCGCGAGCCGGCGGACGGCCTTGTCGAGCGCCGCGACCTGGGCGCCGGAGTGCTCGACGATGATCTCGACCAGGCCGACGTGGTCGATGTGCTGGTGGGTGAGGATCACCAGCTCGATGTCGTCGATCGAGTGGCCCAGCTCCTTCAGCTGATTCTGGAGCTCGTCGAGCGCCTTGCCCGAGTTCGGGCCCGGTGTCGACGAGCGTGAGCGGCTCGTCCTCGATCAGGTAGCAGTTGACGCGCCCGACCGCGAACGGCGTCGGGATGCGAAGCGTGTGGATCCCGGCCTCGCGCGCTCGCTCGAGCGCCTCCTCAGGCGTCACGGATCTGGGCCAGGACCTGGTCGCGCTTCGCTTCCATGTCCTCGCGCGAGACGAGCGACTCCAGGTTCAGGCGAAGGAGCGGCTCGGTGTTCGAGGGGCGGACGTTGAAGTGCCAGTCCGGGTAGTCGACCGAGACGCCGTCGAGCCACGTCGACCTCGGCGTCGGGATGGCTCTCGGCGATCTCCTTCATCTTCGCGTCGGGGTCCGCGACCTCCGAGTTGATCTCGCCCGAGATGAAGTAGCGGGAGCGAAGCTCGCCGACCAGCTCGGACAGCGGCCTGCCCTCGACCGACAGAAGCTCGAGGACGAGGAGCGCCGGAATCGTGCCGGAGTCGGCTGAGTAGAAGTCGTGGAAGTAGTAGTGGCCGGAGACCTCGCCGCCGAAGGCGCCGCCGTGCTCGCGCATCGCGATCTTGAAGAAGGCGTGGCCGACGCGGTTGATCTGCGGCTTGCCTCCGTGCTCTGCGACGATGTCCGGAACCGCCCGCGAGGCGCGAACGTCGTAGAGGATCGTCGCGCCCGGCTCCTTGCGCAAGACCTGCTTGGCGAGGAGCGCGGTGAGGAAGTCGCCGTCGACGAACTCGCCCTGGTCGTCGATGAAGAAGCAGCGGTCGGCGTCGCCGTCCCAGGCGATTCCCAGGTCAGCGCCCTCGGAGAGGACGCGGTCGATCACGAACTGCGCGGTTCTCCGGCAGAAGCGGGTTTGGCTCGTGGTCGGGAAAGTTGCCGTCCGGCTCCCAGTAGGTCTTCACCAGGTCGAGGCCCAGGCGGTCGAGAAGCGGCCCCGCCATCGGCCCGGCCATGCCGTTGCCGCCGTCGAGGACGACCTTGAACGGCTTCACCCGCTCGGGCTCGATGAAGCTGATCGCGTGCGCCTGGAAGTCGGGGTAGATGTCGACGTCCGAGACCGAACCGCCGCCCGGTGCGTCGGGAAGGCCGGCCTCGATCGTTCGGCGGATGTCGTCGATGCCGGCGTCGCCTGACAGCGCAAGCGCGCCCTCGCGCACGAGCTTCACCCCGGTGTAGGCCTTGGGGTTGTGCGAGGCAGTGACCATCGCGCCGCCGTCGAGCTCGTGAGAGCCGACGAGGAAATAGAGCATCTCGGTCCCGACCATCCCGGCGTCGAGCACCTCGCAGCCCTCGGCGACGAGGCCGTCGGCCAGGCGGCCTGCCATCTCGGGCGCCTGGAGGCGCATATCGCGGCCGAGGCCGACGCGCAGCTCGCCGGATGGCTTCTCGCGAAGATCCGCGAGGACGCGGGCGAAGCCGCGGCCGACGAGATACGCCGTCTCGCCGTCCATGTCGTCCCCGTAGAGGCCGCGGATGTCGTATGCCTTGAAGATCTCGGGCTTGACGCTCAAGGCGATCAGTTCGCTTCGAGCTCGCCGAAGGCTCCCGCGAGAGCCTCGAAGCTCTGCTCGAGCGTCTGCGGCATGACCCGCGTGTCGGCGAGCACGGGCATGAAGTTCGTATCGCCGCCCCAGCGAGGCACGACGTGCATGTGGATGTGATGCTCGACGCCGGCGCCGGCGACGCGGCCCTGGTTGAAACCGACGTTGAAGCCGTGCGGCTCGTACTTGGACTGGAGGATCGAGATCGCCCGCTGCGAGAGCGCCATCATCTCGGCCGTCGTCTCGGCGGGGATGTCCTGGATCCGGCCGACGTGCTCGTACGGCGCGATCATCAGGTGTCCGTTCGTGTACGGGTAGAGGTTGAGGATCACGAAGGACAGCTCGCCGCGATGGACGATCAGGTTCGCCTCGTCGTCATCCGCGGCGGGCTTCGCGCAGAAGATGCACTCGTCCTCTGAGTCTTTGGAGGCGTCCTTCACGTACTCGAGGCGCCACGGCGCCCAGATTCGCTCATGCACACGCGCCGCATCCTAGGGAGCGCGGACCGAGTCCCTCAGAGCCAGCCGCGGCGGCGGAAGAACGCGAGCATCACGACGAGCAGCAGGACCATCGCGGCGACGACCGCGTAGAAGTCCTCGGAGTCGCCCTCGCCGGGCACGCCGACGTTCATGCCCCAGATCGATGCGATCGAGCGTGAGCGGCAGGACGATGACGCTGATCGACGTGAGGACGCGGAGGATCTCGTTGACGCGGTGCGAGATGACCGACTCGTTCGTGTCCTCGAGCGCCTCGACGACCTCCTTGTAGTTCTCGAGCATGTCCCAGATCCGCTCGTGGGCGTCGCCGATGTCGTCGAAGTAGATCTCGAGCTCCTCGCCCTCGGGCGGCGCGAGGAAGCGCTGCTTGGAGTTCTCGAGGTCGCGAAGGACGGCGCGCTGCGGGCGGATCACCTTGCGGAAGTTGATGATCTCCTGCTTCACGTTCGAGATGTCGCGGACGACCTCCTCGGCGGCGCCCTCGAAGATCTCGTCCTCGACCGCGTCGAGCTTGTTGCCGATCTTGCGGAGCATCGGGAAGCAGTAGTCGAAGCCGTCGTCGACGATCCGGTAGAGCAGGAAGCCCGAGCCCTTGGAGAAGAGCTGCTCGCGGAGCTCCTCCTTCTGGCGGCAGCGCTCGAACAGGTACTCGACCGGCTGGAGCGGCGTGTTCGGGATCGTGACGATGTAGTCGCGCCCGACGAAGAGGTCGAGCTCGCCCGCGTTCAGGCGGCCGACGGAGCGGTCGAAGACCGGGAAGTGGAGGACGATGAAGAGGTAGTCCGGGTACTCGTCGATCTTCGGGCGCTGGTTTCGCGACAGCACGTCCTCGAGATCGAGCGGGTGGAAGTCGAAGTGCTCCTCGAGCCAGCCCGCCTCGAGCTGGCCGGGGCGCTCGATGTTGACCCAGCGAAAGCCGCCGCCGTCGATTACCTCGACGCGCGGGGTGCGCTCAGGCTGCTCAGCGCGCAGGGGCGAGCGACCCGCGAGCTGGGCGACGAAGTCTCGGCTTCGGAAGGCTCGGCATCGGCCGGCTCCTCTTTGCGGCGTCGCGGGGCATGGCAGCTCGAGACGCAAGATTACCCCGCTCGCAGGGCTCGCAACATGCAGCCCGTCCATTGGTACGATGCCCTTGCACATAACCGCTGCATCCAGAGGGGTGGAGGGACTGGCCCTATGAAACCCCGGCAACCACGGCGGATCTTAGCGATCCGAGCGAGGTGCCAATTCCAGCAGGCGACAAGCCTGGGAGATGTGAACGGGAGTCCGGTCAGGGCCTCTGTTTACGAAGCAGAGGTCTTTTTCGTTGAAGCGACCGACCGGACTGGAGGACTCTACGACATATGGCCCCCAAGGCCCTCACTTGCAAGGAATGCGGGACTGAGTACCCGCTCGAAGCGCGCTACTTCTGCGAGGCGTGCTTCGGCCCGCTCGAGGTCGCCTACGAGTCCGACGGCGCCGACGCCGCGGAGCTCAAGCGGAAGATCCAGGCGGGATCGGCCGGGATCTGGCGCTATGCGGACTTCCTGCCGTTCAGCGGGCCGTCCCGCGCGACCCGCTCGAGCCGGGGCTGACGCCGCTCGTCCGCGCCGACCGCCTGGCCGAGCGCCTCGGCCTGGGCGAGCTCTGGGTCAAGAACGACGCGGCGAACCCGACCCACTCGTTCAAGGACCGGGTCGTCGCCGTTGCGGTCGCGAAGGCTCAGGAGCTGGGCTTCGACACCGTCGCCTGTGCTTCGACCGGCAACCTGGCGAACGCGGTCGCCGCGCATGCCGCCGCCGCGGGACTCGAGTCCTACGTCTTCGTGCCGGCGAACCTGGAGGAGCAGAAGCTCCTCGCGACGGGTGTCTACGGGACGAACCTCGTCGGCGTCCACGGCAACTACGACGACGTGAACCGCCTCTGCACGGAGCTTTGCGAGGAGCGTCCGTGGGCGTTCGTGAACGTGAACCTGCGCCCGTACTACGCCGAGGGCTCGAAGACGCTCGCCTACGAGACCGTCGAGCAGCTCGGCTGGACGCTTCCCGACCGCGTCGTCTGCCCGATCGCTTCCGGCTCGCTCTTCACGAAGATCGCGCGCGGCTTCGCGGAGTGGCTCGACCTCGGCCTGGTCGCAGGGCGAGCTTCCGGCCTTCAACGGTGCGCAGGCCGATGGCTGCTCGCCGGTCGCTACCGCCTACGCCGAGGGCTGGGACGTCTGCAAGCCGCAGCGACCGGACACGATCGCGAAGTCGCTTGCGATCGGCAACCCCGCCGACGGCCCGTACGCGCTCGAGCTCGCGCGGACGAGCGGCGGTGGCGTGGACAGCGTGACCGACGACGAGATCCGCGCCGGGATCCGCCTCCTCGCCGAGACGACCGGCATCTTCACCGAGACGGCCGGCGGCGTCACGATCGCGACGCTCGCAAAGCTCGCCGAGCGCGGTGACATCTCGCGCGACGAGCGCGTCGTGGCCTACATCACCGGCGAAGGCCTGAAGACGCTCGACGCCGTTCGCGAGGGGCATCACATGTATGAGATCGAGCCGCAGATCGAGTCGCTCGACTCGGCGCTCGCGGCTGCGCGCCGGCCTAGCGCTTCGGCTAGATTCTCCGGCGCGATGGCGGTCACAGTCAAGATCCCGAGTCAGCTTCGCCCGGCCACGGACGGAGAGGGCGAGCTCGAAGTCGAGGGCGAGACCGTCGGCGAGGCGCTCGACGCCGTCTTCGACCAGCACGACGGCCTTCGCGAGCGCATCACCGAGGACGGCACGCTTCGCCGCTTCGTCAACGTCTACGTCTCCGGCGAGGACATCCGCTTTCAGGATGGGCTCGAGACCGAGCTCGCCGACGGCGACGAAGTGACGATCCTTCCGGCCGTCGCCGGTGGGCGCTAGCCCCCGCAAGCGGCGGACATCCCCGTCGCGATCCTCTGCGGAGGCAGGGGCACCCGTCTGCGCGAAGAGACGCACGCGATCCCGAAGGCGCTGGTCGAGATCGGCGGCAAGCCGATCCTCTGGCACGTCATCCACATCTACGCCGCGCAGGGCTTTCGCCGCTTCGTCCTCTTGACCGGCTATCTCGGCGAGATGATCGAGGACTTCGTCGCCGCGCGAGGAATGGGGCGAGCCGATCGAGATCGCGTGCCTCGACACCGGCGCAGGACACGCCGACCGGCGGCCGCGTTGCGCGGGCTGCCGAAGCGCTCGGCATGGGCACCTTCTGCCTGACCTACGCGGACGGCGTCGCCGACATCGACCTCGGCTGCGCTGCTCGCGTTTCACGCCGAGAAGGGAGCCGCGGCGACGATGACCGTCGTCCGCCCCTACAGCCAGTGGGGGATCGCCGTGATCGGCGACGACGACCGGATCGGCGGCTTCGAGGAGAAGCCGCGCCTCGACTACTGGATCAACGGCGGCTTCTTCTGCTGCGAGCCGGGGTTTCTCGACTGGGTCGACGACGACTCTGTGCTCGAGCGCGAGCCGCTTGGAGACCGCTGCGAGCGAGGGGCGAGCTCGCCGCGTATCGCCACGACGGCTTCTGGGACTGCATGGACACCTACAAGGACGCCGTCGTCCTGAACGACCTCTGGAACGGCGGCCAGGCGCCGTGGCAGATCTGGGACCGCGAGCGGCGTCCGACGGCGCAATTGAGCACGTCGCTCGGTCACTGGTGCGCGTGGATTCGTCGGCGGCTGGCTGGCGAAGGCGCTCCTGGAGCGAGGCGACCGTGTCGTCTCCTTCGACAGGCGCCGCGTGACCGAGAAGCCGTCGGCCGTCGGGATGCTCGGCATCGAGGAAGATCTGATCCAGGTCGAGGGAGACCTCTGCGACGCTGCCGAGCTCGAGCGGGTTCTGGCCGAAAACGATGTGGACTCCGTCTTTCACCTCGCCGCCGAGACGATCGTCTCCACCGTTCAGGAGTCGCCGGTCCAGGGCTTCGAGTCGAACGTCCGCGGGACGTGGACGCTTCTTCAGGCCTGCCTGGATCACGGGGTCGAGCGGGTCGTCTTCGCCTCCTCGGACAAGGCCTACGGAGCGCACGAGACGCTGCCCTACCGCGAGGACTTCCCGCTTCAGCCGACCGCGCCGTACGAGGCGTCGAAGGCGGCGGCCGACCTGATCGCGCGCTCCTACTGGCACTCGTACGGGCTGCCGGTCGCGGTCACCCGCTTCGCGAACATCTACGGCGGGCGGCGACCTCAACTTCTCACGCCTGATCCCCGAGGCGGTGAGCGCCGCCCTGGACGGCGCGGGCCCCTGTCCTTGCGCTCGGACGGATCGCCCGAGCGCGACTTCCTCTACGTCGAGGACGCCGCGCGCGGCTTACCTCGCCATCGCCGACGGGCTGGACCGCGACGACGTGCGCGGCGAGGCCTTCAACGCGGGCGGCGGCCGCTCCTACCGTGTGCTCGAGGTGATCGAGACGATCACGCGGCTCGCCGGCACGGGCGTCGAGCCCGACGTGCGCGGCACCGGCAACCCCGAGGGCGAGATCGACCGCCAGTACGTGGACCCGTCGAAGCTCCGCGAGACGCTGGGCTGGGAGCCGGCGGTCGGGCTCGAGGAAGGGCTAGAGCGAACGATCGAGTGGTACCGGCGACCACCCGGAGAGCTGGGCCCCGGCGCCTGGGTCGAGCTAGCGCCGCGAGCTCGCGCTCGCGGGCGGCGAGCTTGCCGGTGCCGCTCACGTCGGCGAGGTCGCGGAGCGCCTCGTTGACGAGCTCCGGGCATTCGAGCGGGGTGGTGTGGCCGGAGGTGGGAGAGACGTAGAGGCCGACGGAGTGGGGGAGGCTCTGGTCGATTCGCTCGGCGTGAGCGACTGGGGTGAGACGGTCCAGCTCGCCGGCCACCCCGACCGCGGGCACGTCGAGGGCGTCGAGCTCGCCGAGGAGCTTGCATGCGCGACATCGAGATCGCGCAGCCGGTACGGGCGCGCTGGCGGCAGTCGAGGGCCATCCGCAGAACCAGCTCGATGTCCTCGTCGCGAGCGTGGGGCGCCAGCGCGACGTAAGCGACGACGGCGCGAGCGATGGGAAGCGGGACCGAGCGGATGGAGCCCGGAGAGGCGAGGATCGCATCGGCGAGCTTTCCCTGCGCGGTGCCGAAGGGGCCCGGGAGCTGGCGGACGACCGCCGACTCCGGTGTTGAGGTCCTCGAGCCCGGTTGAGATGAACGCTGCGCCGCGGATGCGCTCCGCGACGGAGCCGCGGTGAGCCTGGCCCCATGCTGCGATGGTCATGGCTCCCATCGAGTGGCCAGCGACGAGCGGTAATTCATCCCCGACGCGCGTCGCCTCGAGCACCAGCCTGCAGATCTGCAGCCAGTGCCTCGAACGAGTAATCGCCGTCGCGTGCGTCCTCGGAGAGCCCGTGGCCGCGGTGGTCGTAGGTGACGATCCGAAAGTCACCCGCGAGTCCTTCGACCTGGCGATGCCACAGCTCGGAGGTCTCCACCCAGCCGTGGACCAGGACGAGGGTGGGGAGATCCTCCGCGCCGTGAACGCGCACGTGGCGATAGCCGCCGTCGGCTCCGCGGACGGCTACCGGAGCGCCTGCCTCGGAGGCCGCGCGGCGCGCGTAGCTCGCCCGGTCCGCGCTGCGAGCGGTCAGCCATGCGTTCAGACCCGCAGCCCCGGCCAGGCCGGCGGCAACGAGGGTCTCGTTTCTGGATGGTTTCCTCACTCCGGTGGCGAAGTATCGCGCCTGCGCTCGACGACTCGCATCACGAGGAGCGCTCCGACGATCTGGAATGCAGACAGGAAGCGGTCTTCGGGATATGTTGCATGGATGGCAAACCTGCGGCTTCCAATCGACCTCGCGCCGATCACCGACGGCCTCAAGTCGATCTCTGAGACCCTGAAGACGATGCGCGACTCGGTGGCGATCCTTCCGGAGGTGGCGAAGACGCTCGAGGAGATCCGGGCATCCACTCGCATCATGGCCGACGAGGTGCACCTGATGCGAGTCGGCGTCGACGGACTGGCGGACGAGGTCGAGGGGATGCGCGCGGCGGTCGAGCCGCTGGTTCCGCACATGGACGTGGTGGCCGCACGGATCGAAGCCTCGAGCCTCGGCTCGAGGACCTGAGCCTTGCGCTCCATCCGATGCGCCGCGCTCACCGGCGGCGCGGCGCGAACGGCGACCGGCGTCGAGGACGCCGTCGCGAGGAAGCCGCGGTCAGGCGGCCGTCGCCGAGGAGCTTGCTCAGACGGACGTCGGGCGAGAACGTGTCGCAGTCCGACGGATCGCCGGAGGAGTAGCCGCGCTCGAACCACTCGCGGCGCTGCTCGGACGAGCCGTGGGTGAACGAGTCGGGATTGACCGACTGGCCGGCCTGCTCCTGGAGCCGGTCGTCGCCGATCGCCTCGGCGGTGTCGAAGGCCTCGTCGAGGTCGCCTGACTCGAGGTCGCCCTCGGCGAACACGGTCGCCGCCCAGACGCCGGCGTAGCAGTCGGCCTGGAGCTCGGTGCGGACCGACAGCTCGTTGGCGTTGTCGGGGTCGTCCTGCTCGAGGTTGGCGACGCGGTCGTTCGTGCCGAGCACGTTCTGGACGTGGTGGCCCATCTCGTGGGCGATCACGTATGCCCAGGCGAAGTCGCCGCCGCCGCCGAGCTGGCGCTCCATGTCCTCGTAAAAGGTGAGGTCGAGATAGACGCGCGAATCGGCGGGGCAGTAGAAGGGCCCGACCGCCGAGGTCGCGTTGCCGCAGCCGCCGGTCGAGACGGCGGCGTCGTAGACGACGAGCTTCGCGTCCTCGTAGGACTGCTCGCCGTTCTTCGAACGAGCTCTCCCACGTCTTCTGCGTGTCGTCGAAGACGTACTCGGAGAACTCGAAGAACTCGCGCTGCGGGTCCTGGTCGGGCGGGATCGGCTCCGGGTTCTCCGCGCCCGGCGGAGTCGCGCCGGGACCGAGGATCTGGCCGACGTCGAAGCCCGCGACCGAGCCGCCGCCGAAGATCTGGATGCCGACGATGACGAGGGCGATGACGACGCCGGCGGTTCCGCCGATGCCGCCGATCGCTCCGCCAGGCAGGGAGATGCCGCCCAGGCCGCCGGACCGCCCGCTCGACCCCTCGGCGCCGCGGATGTCGATGACGTCGCCGCTCGACTTCTTGCGGGGCTTCCACTTCACGGCGTCGGAGCCTATTCCGCGGCTTCTTCGCGTCGTTCCTCCGCCGCTTCCTGGCGCTCCTCGGCGAGTTCTTCCTGCTGCTTCAGGCGCTCCTCCTGCGCCTCGATCTCCGCGCTGGACGTGGTGCCGAACTTGGCGGTGGTGATCAGCGATCGCGATCGCGACGATCGCGAGCGCCACCACGATCGAACCGATGATCTGCGGCCAGTGCGTCCGCTCGTCGTTCATTCGCTCGTCGTCCGTGACTCGTCGCTCATGGTCCCTCGATCAGGAAGTCGCCGGCCGATGTGGCCCAGGTGATCATGAAGAGGATGAAGACGGCGATGCCCAGCGGCGGAAGGAGCCGGCCGATCCTGAGGCTGTCGGAGCGGACGACGCAGGTCTTCACGACGAGCACTCCCAAGCACGATCGCGCCGGCGATCGCGTGCACGCCGCCGTCGTCCTCGAAGCCGTAGACCGAGAGGCACATGACGCCGGTGATGATCGCGAGGGCGAAGATCGTGTCGCCGATCGCGCGGTGCCCCCGCAGGGCGGCTGGGTTCGCCAGGAATGGGACGCGGATCTTTCCGTAGCCGACGGCGGCCAGCACCAGCTGGTAGATCGCGAGCGCCGCGATCACCGACGCCAGGATCACCTTGACCTCGGCGACGTTGCCGTTGGTCAGGTCTACGACGAATTCCTCCATCGAGGCGCGTTACCCGCCCGGGCGCTGGATTAGCCGTCGCGAGACGCGGAAGCGGAGCCCCGCGGCATCGAAGCGCTCGGCCGAGGCGACGCCCAGCGCGACCGACGGCGTCAGGCAGCCCGCGCGATCCGGGGCGAGCGACTCGTCGGCGAGGATCAGGCCGGCCTCGCCCATCATGCGCGAGGTGGCGAGGTAGCCGGGGTGGCCGTCGCGCGTCGATCCGCGACGTGCACGGTCTTGCCGCTCGTGGTCGTCGCCGTTCACGTCCAGTCGCCAGCGCCACTGCTCGAGGCGGTCCGGGCTGGGGCCGAAGCCGGAGCCCGGGAGGACGCGGGTGAGGACCGAGGAAGCGCGCTTGCGGATCGCCGGACGAGCGCCGGCCGCTGCGGCCGATGCGACCTGCACGCCGGAGAGCGCGCCGGCGGCGGCGTAGCGGAAGGGGAGGGTGGCGGTTCCGCCGTCGAGCGCCATGCCCTCGCGGTAGATGAAGACGGGCGCGGTCGGAGAGAGCGGCCGAGCGATGGATCACGGCGGGGTTGATGAACGCGGCGGGCGCCATCGGCGCGATGACCGCGCCGTCCGTCGAGCGGCGCGGGGCCGACCTTGATCGGGCTGGTGCGGCGGATCTCCTCGCAGCGGGCCTCGTCGAAGACCATGCACGCCGGGTCGAGGAGGCGCTCGGCGTCGTCTTCGCCGATCGCCTGAGCGAGGCTCTGCATGGTGCCGCCGGAGACCATGTCGGAGGGGCGGGGGATGCCGGGCGGCAGCTGGAGCGTGCGGATCGTGACCTCGGCCGAGCTGAGATCCTCGGAGTGGCGCTCGCGCGCGGTCTCCGCGGCGAGGGCGACGCCCATGTCGGGCGGGAGCGACTCGAAGCCGCAGACCTGGACGACCTTGACGCCGGCCGCCTCGGCGTCGGCGTGGACGTCGCGGGTGGTGCGGGCGACGAACGGCATCTCGCCGCGAGAGGTCGACGTAGTGGGCGCCGCCGGCGACGCAGGCGTCGATCACCGGGCGGCCGTAGGAGGTGTAGGGGCCGACGAGGTTGAGGACGACCTTGGTGCGCTCGGCCATGGCCTTGAGCGACTCGGGGTCGGTCACGTCCGCGGCGATCGTGGTCGCGCCCTCGACGCCGACGTCGGCGAGCGTCGATCGAGAGCTTCTCCGGGGCTGCGCGCAGCGGCGGCCCAGGTGGCGTCGACGGCCGGGCGCTCGCTTCGCCAGGTACTTGGCGATCTGGCGACCGGTGACGCTCGTCGCGCCGAAGAGGGTGACGTCGATGTCTCGCTCGGCCATCGGCCCATCCTAGGCGGGGCGGTGCGCTTGCAGGGCCCGTAACGGCGGTCAATCCGGCGAGGAGCGGCGCCGCGCGGACCCCGTAAGGGGAGGCCTACGGGTCACACGAACGGGAGGCAGGAGGACGGATGTCGCGAATTCGGAGATGGGACGGACGTAAGCGCCAGGTGGTGATCGCGTGCGCGGCGCTCGTCGCCGGGCTGGCGCACGCATCGAGCGCGAAGGCGAGCGCTCCGCACGTCGTCGCGCCGGGCGAGACGCTTTGGTCGATCTCGGCCGCGAACAACCTGACGACGCGGACCGTCGCGGTCTTCAACGGGCTTTCCGAGGACGCGCAGGTGGTCGAGGGGCAGACGATCCAGGTCCCGACCGTCGACGAGGGCGCCGTCGCGCTTGCGAACGCGGGCATCACGCCCGGCGCTCCGGCGACCGATCCCGCCGCCACGGCGCTGCGGCGCCGGCCGCCTCCGGCGCTCGCACACGGTCGTCTACGGCGAGACGCTTTCGTCGATCGCGGCTGCGAACAGCGTCACCGTCGCGGACCTCGCGGCCGTGAACGGCCTCGATCCCGCCGGGATCCTGGTCGAGGGGACGACGGTCTTTCGATCCCGCCACCCTCGGCCGTCGCCCGCCGGGATGGGCACGATCCCGTCGCCGTCGGGCGACCTGCCGCTCGAGCCGGCGGCGGCCGAGTCCTGGAACGCGATGCGAGACGACTCGCTCTCGAACTACGGCGTCGACCTCTATCCGGCCGGGCCCGCCTCGGCGTACCGCACGACCGAGCAGCAGCAGGAGCTCTACGACCTCTACCTCTCGGGTCAGGGCGCGCCCGGCGAACCCGCCCGGCACCAGCTCGCACGAGACCGGGAGCCGCGGTCGACGTCGCCGAGCCGGTCATGCGCGACGTGATCGACCAGATCGGCGCCGCCTACGGCTGGGTGGGGACGATCCCGTCCGAGTGGTGGCACGTGCAGCACGGCCCGTAGCGTGACGCGCCCGGCAGGATTCGAACCTGCGACTTCCGCCTCCGGAGGGCGGCGCTCTATCCCCTGAGCTACGGGCGCTGGAGGGTGAGCTTACGCTCAGTCGAGGGAGGCTTGCGAAGTTCGCGTCGCATATGCCGACGCTTCTTCGCAGACCACCTGGCTGCGGGGGTACGCTCGGCCGCATGGACCTCGACGTCGTCTTTCTCGGCACCGGTGGCTCCGTGCCGACGGCTCGGAGGGCGACCGCGTGCCTGCTCGTCCGCGCGGGCGGCGATCGGATCCTCGTCGACTGCGGCGAGGGCGCGCAGCGCCAGATGCAGCGCTCGACCGGGCTCGTCCAGGTCGACGACCTCTACATCACGCACTTTCACGCCGACCACTACCTCGGCGTCCCCGGCCTGCTCAAGACCTACGAGCTGAACGGGCGCGAGGCGCCGCTGCGCATCTTCGGCCCGCCCGGGCTCGAGGAGCTCTTCGTCGCCCTGCGGCGGATCATGGGCAACGTGCTCGTACCCGCTCGAGCTGATCGAGCTGAGCGGCTCGACGCCCGTCCGCTACGACACCTACGAGATCCGCCCGTTCGAGGTCGAGCACCGCGTGCGCGCCTTCGGCTACGCGCTCGTCGAGGACGAGCGGCCCGGTCGCTTCGACCCCGAAGAGGCCGAGCGCCTCGGCGTCAAGCCCGGCCCCGACTTCGCGCGCCTTCAGGCCGGCGAGAGCGTGAACGGCGTCGAGCCGGCGCAGGTGATGGGCGAGACGCGCCGCGGGCCGCAAGGTCGTGATCACCGGCGACACCGAGCCGTGCGAGCTCGCCCTCGTCGCCGCGCACGAGGCCGAGCTCCTCGTCCACGAGGCGAGCTTCGCCGACGACGAAGCCGAGCGCGCGCACGAGACGAAGCACTCGACCGCCCGCCAGGCCGCAAAGCTCGCCGCCGAGGCGCAGGTGCAGATGCTCGCCCTCGTCCACATCTCGTCCCGCTACCACGTGGGCGCGGTGCTCGACGAGGCGCGCGAAGAGTTCCCGGGCGCGATCGCCCCGCGCGACTTCGACGTGATCGAGATCCCGTTCCCCGAGCGCGGCGAGCCGCGGCTGATCGAGCGCGGCGCGAAGGCGGCGAAGACGCGACCCCGAGGGACCGGTCTGACCCCGGGTCTGAGTTCGGCCTCAGCGGCTGACGAGGCGGCTCCCCCGAGCGGGCACGGCCACCCTCGGGCTTCCGCGAAGCGGGGCGACTGGACGCCGCAGGGGCTGACCGCCCTCGCCTCAGGGCCTAACCCAGAGGCGCGGCGAGGTCCGCGATCGCCTGGCCGACCTCGTCCGGGTGGTCTTCCTGCAGGAAGTGCTTGGCGGGGAGCAGGATCGCGTCGTCGAGGCCGAGGATCGCCTTCGCCGCCTCGAGGCGGTCGAGGCCGAGCGCCGGGTCCTTCTCGCCCCAGACCGCGCGGACCGGATACGCGCCGGTCGGCGAGACCCTCGCGGAAGAAGCGCTCCTTCTCCTCGGTCAGAGCTCGAAGCCGCGCATGATCTCGAGGAACGCGCGGCCGCGGTCGTGCAGGCGCAGCAGCGCGATGTGCGCGTAGACCTGAGAGCGCGGCACGTGCGTGCGATCGGCGATCCCCTGCGAGTAGAAGATCTCGGAGAAGAGGAAGCGCGGGCTCAGCCGAAGCCACACCTCACCGAGGCCCGGCACCGCGAACGGCGCCATCGGCCACGGGCGCTTGAAGCCCGCGACGTCGAGCACCGTGTTGAGCACGGTCACCGAGAGCACCCGGTCCGGATTGCGGATCGCCCACTCGAGGCCGATCGGGCCGCCGATGTCGTGGACGACCAGATGCACGCGGTCGAGCCCGAGCGCGTCGATCGCCTCGCCGGTCCACGCCGCGAGCCCCGACCACGAGTAGTCGAAAGGCGCCGGCCGGTCCGACAGGCCAAGGCCCGGGAAGTCGAACGCCGTCCCGCGCAGCCCCTGGTCGGCCAGCACCGGCAGCACCCGCCGGTAGAGAAACGACGACGTCGGCACGCCGTGAAGCAGCACGACATCCGCGCCCTCGCCCTGCTGGCGCGCGAACGCCCGCACGCCGCCCGCCTCGAACCGAAGCCCGGCCGCCGAATGGCGCGCGATCGCGTCGTTCACGTCGCGGTCGATCTCGCGCAGCCGGCTCGGAGGCCGGACGTGTCGCCGGGGCATGTGCATCTTGCGACGGGCGGCACGCCGTCGGATCATGCCACGCCGCAACGTGCGCGAATCGCCGCTTGCACGCACGCCGGCCCGTTGCTACTCTCGACCAGTCGGTTCCTTTAACCAGGTCCTGTGAGGCCAAGAAGGGGCACGTGGAACGAAAAAGTCGTACTCGACCGTGATGACCTGCGCCGAACCCTGGTTCGGATCGCGCACGAGATCGTCGAAAAGAACGCCTCCGAGGCGCTCGCGATCGTCGGCATCCACACCCGCGGAGCGATCGTCGCCCAGCGCCTCCACACGCTCGTCGGCGAGCTCACGGGCGACGAGCGTGCCGCTCGGCGACATCGACATCTCCTTCTACCGCGACGACATCGACGACCGCGCCCCCGGCGACTCGCCGGTCGTCCACGCCTCCCACCTCGACTTCGACATGGAGCGGCCGCACGATCGTCCTCGTCGACGACGTCCTCTTCACCGGCCGCACCGTCCGCGCCGCGATCGACGCCCTCTTCGACTACGGCCGCCCCGAGCGCATCCAGCTCGCCGTCCTGGCCGACCGCGGGCACCGCGAGCTTCCCTTCCGCGCCGACTACGTCGGCAAGAACCTGCCGACCTCGCGCGACGAGCGCGTCTTCGTGAGGCTCGAAGAGCACGACGAGGTGGACGAGGTGGCGATCGGCGCCGGAGCGCCGGTCGGCGCCGCCACAGAAAGCGAGGACGCGATGAGGCACCTGCTCTCGATCGCCGATCTCGAGCCGCGCGGACGTCGAGCGCCTGATGGAGCGCGCCGACTCCTTCGCCGAGGTCGGCCGCCGCGACATCAAGAAGGTCCCGACGCTTCGCGGCCGCACCATCGTCTCGCTCTTCTACGAGTCCTCGACGCGCACGAGCGCCTCGTTCGAGCTCGCCGCCAAGCGCCTCTCCGCGGACCTCGTCTCGATCAAGGCCGCCGGCTCGTCCGTCGACAAGGGCGAGTCGCTCAAGGACACGATCGCGACGCTCTCTTCGTTCGAGCCGGAGGCGATCGTGATCCGCTCGCCGCACGCGGGCGCCGCGAAGCTCGTCACCGGCTGGACCGACGCCGCCGTCGTCAACGCCGGCGACGGCAAGCACGAGCATCCGAGCCAGGCGCTCCTCGACGTCTACACGCTTCGCAACCGCCTCGGCGACCTCGACGGCAAGAAGATCTGGATCGTCGGCGACGTCCTTCACAGCCGCGTCGCCCGCTCGTCGGCGATGGCCTTCCGCCTCATGGGCGCCGAGGTCACGCTCTGCGGGCCGCCGACCCTGATCCCGCGCGACGCGGCCGCGGCGCTCGGCTGCGACGTCACCTACGACATCGACGGCCTCGGCGAGGCGGACGTCGTCTACGCCCTGCGCATGCAGAAGGAGCGCATGTCGGAGAGCTTCGTCCCGTCGCTTCGCGAGTACGCCATCCGCTACCAGGTGAACGGCCGCCGCCTCGGCCCGCGCCAGCTCCTGATGCACCCCGGCCCGGTCAACCGCGGCGTCGAGCTCTCGGGCGAGGCGCTCGACGGCCCCAACTCGCTGGTGAACGAGCAGGTGAAGAACGGCCTCTTCGTCCGCATGGCGATCCTCTTCGAGCTCCTCGCCGGCGGCGATCGCACCCGGCCGGGCGCCTCGAGCCCGACGCTGAGCTGCCCGCGCCGACCCCGATCGGCGAGCCCGCGTGAGCCGCGCGATCTCGATCGCTCGACTGGCGCGGCGCCGGCGCGCCCGCCGAGACGATCGTCCTGCGAAGGCGCCCGCGCGCTCGATCCGCGGGCAGAGATCGACGCCGCGCACGACGTCGTCATCCGCGACGGCCGGATCGCCGAGCTGGCGGGCGCCGGCTCGGCCGACGTCGAGGGCGCCGAGGTCATCGACGCCGACGGCCTCCTCGCCGTGCCCGCCTTCTTCGACCCGCACGTCCACCTGCGCACGCCCGGGCGCGAGGACAAGGAGGACATCGAGACCGGGCAGCCGCGCCGCCGCGGCCGGCGGCTACTGCGGGATCATCGGCGATGGCGAACACCGAGCCGCCGGTCGACACGCCCGCCGCGATCGAGTCGCTCCGCGAGCGCGCGCAGGCCGACGCCACCGTCCCCGTCGGCTTCGTCGCCACCGTCACCCGCGGCATGCGCGGCGAGGAGCTCACCGACATGGCCGAGCTGCGCGACGCCGGCGCGGTCGGCTTCTCCGACGACGGGCTGCCGATCCGAAGCGCCCGCGTCATGCGCCGCGCGCTTCAGTACCAGGCGCTCGCCGGCCTTCAGATCGCACTTCACGAGGAGGACCCCGAGCTCTCCGGGCACGGGCGTCATGCACGAGGGCGAGGTCGCCGCGCTCCTCGGGCATGGCGGGCGTCCCGTCCGTCTCCGAGTCGACGATGATCGCTCGCGACTGCGCGCTCGCCGCCTACGAGAACGCGCGCATCCACGTCCAGCACCTCTCGGCGCGCGAGTCGGTCGAGGTCGTCGAGGCCGCCAAGGCGCAGGGCGTCCAGATCACCTGCGAGGCGACGCCGCACCACCTGACGCTCACCGACGACGCGGTTCGCTCGCTCGACTCCCGCTTCAAGATGAACCCGCCGCTTCGCTCCGAGGACGACCGCCAGGCGCTGATCGAGGCCGTCCGCTCGGGCCTGATCGACACGATCGCCACCGACCACGCGCCGCACACGCTCGAGGACAAGGAGGTCCCGTTCGAGGAGGCGGCGATGGGCGTCACCGGCCTCGAGACCGCGTTCGCCGTCCTCCACACCGACCTGGTCGTGCCCGGCGTCCTCGACCTCGCGACGGTGGTCGAGCGCCTCTCGGCCGGAGCCGCCGCCTTCGGCTTCGACGCCGCCAAGCCTCGCGCCCGGACTCCGAGGCGAACGTCGCGCTGATCGACCTCGACGCCGAGTGGGAGGCGGGAGCCGACGGCTGGGAGAGCCGCTCGGAGAACTCGTGCTTCGCGGGCCGCAAGCTCCAGGGCCGCTCGCTGATGACGATCGTCGCCGGCCAGGTCGCCTTCCGCCAGCGCTCGTTTGCCATGGGGGTCGCCTCGTGAGCGGCTACGTCCTGCTGGAGGACGGCACGCGCTTCGAGGGTGAGATGTGCGGCGCCGAGGGCGCGAGCGCCGTCGGCGAGGTCGTCTTCAACACCTCGATGACGGGCTACCAGGAGGCCGTCACCGACCCCTCGTACGCGGGCCAGCTCATCACCTTCACCTATCCGATGATCGGCAACTACGGCGTCGCCGAGCAGGCGATGGAGTCCGACCGCATCCACGCCCGCGCCGCGATCATGCGCGACGCCCGGAACTCCGAGGACGCGGCGACGGCCGAGCGCGGCTGGCTCGACTGGCTTCGCGACTGCGGCATCCCGGCCATCACCGGCGTCGACACCCGCGCGCTCGTCCGCCACATCCGCGACGCGGGCGCGATGCGCGGCGGCGTCTTCGGCGCCGAGACGTCGCAGGACGATGCCCGCGAGCTGATCGCCGCCGAGCCCTCGATGGCGGGCGCCGACTTCGCCTCGCAGGTCTCGCCCGACGCGCCGGTCGAGATCGACGGCGACGGCCCGCACGTGGTCGCGCTCGACACCGGCATCAAGCTCTCGATCGTCCGCCAGTTCCGCGAGCGCGGCGCGAAGGTGACCCTCCTGCCCTGCGCGACCGGCGCCGACGAGGTCATGGCGCGCGATCCCGACCTCGTCTTCCTCGCCAATGGCCCCGGCGACCCCGCCGCGCGTCGACCAGGTCGTCGAGACGGTGCGCGAGATCGTCGGCAAGAAGCCCGTCGTCGGCATCTGCCTCGGCCATCAGCTCCTCTGCCGCGCGGTCGGCCTCGACACCTTCAAGCTCCCCTTCGGCCACCGCGGCGCCAACCACCCGGTCAAGGAGCTCGCCACCGGCCGGATCGAGATCACCTCGCAGAACCACGGCTTCGCCGTCGTCGCTTCCCGACGGCGGCCAGACGATCGACACCGACGAGCCGGTCCGCTGGGACACCGACTTCGGCGCCGCCGAGCTCTCGCACCTCAACCTCTACGACCGCACGGTCGAAGGGCTTGGTCTTGAAAGACGTACCGGCGCGCACCGTCCAGTACCACCCCGAGGCGGGACCGGGGCCCCACGATGCGCGCCACCTCTTCGACGAGTTCCTGGAGATGGCGGCGTGAGGGTGGGCGCTTTCAGAACCGCGAATGTGCGTCGGAGCGCTTCCGCGGGCAATAAAGGGGAGGGCTCTCAATCGTTTGGAGACTTCTACACGCGGAGCAATCACAACTCTCCGAACGATTGCGAACGGGCGAGTTCTCGAATCGACGGAAAGGTTTAGCCGCTATAGGCGGTACAAGTCTTCGGTCGATTGCATTTCGCCAAATCTTGCGCCGGGCCGCGCCCGACGCGGTCGATTTCTCTCCCCTTTAGGGCCATGCGACGACGCTTCGAAGCAACGGCGAGCGATCTGAGCGATGCCCAAGCGCACCGACATCTCGAAGATCCTCCTGATCGGCTCGGGGCCGATCGTGATCGGCCAGGCCGCGGAGTTCGACTACTCCGGCGTCCAGGCCTGCAAGGTGCTGCGGGAGGAGGGCTACGAGGTCGTCCTCGTCAACTCGAACCCGGCGACGATCATGACCGACCCCGAGTTCGCCGACCGCACCTACGTCGAGCCGCTCACGCCCGAGTCCGTCGCCCGCATCATCGAGCGCGAGCTGCCCGACGCGCTGCTGCCGACGCTCGGCGGCCAGACCGCGCTCAACCTCGCGAAGTCCCTCCACGACGACGGCACGCTCGAGCGCTACGGCGTCGAGCTGATCGGCGCCGACTACGACGCGATCCACCGCGCCGAGGACCGCCAGGCCTTCCGCGACACGATGGAGGGCGCCGGCCTGCGCGTGCCGTGGTCGACGATCGTCTCGAGCGTCGCCGAGGTCGAGGCGGGCCTCGCCGACGGCTCGATCAAGCTGCCCGCGATCGTCCGGCCCGCGTTCACGCTCGGCGGCCAGGGCGGGGGAGTGGGCTCGACCGACACGGAGCTCCTCGGCGTCGTCTCCGAGGGCCTCGCCGCCAGCCCGATCAACCAGGTCCTCGTCGAGGAATCGGTCCTGGGCTGGGGCGAGTTCGAGCTGGAGGTGATGCGCGACCGAAACGACAACGTCGTGATCATCTGCTCGATCGAGAACGTCGACCCGATGGGCGTCCACACCGGCGACTCGGTGACCGTCGCGCCCGCGCAGACGCTCACCGACCCGCTCTACCAGGAGCTCCGAAACCAGGCGATCGCCGTGATCCGCGCCGTCGGCGTCGAGACCGGCGGCTCGAACGTGCAGTTCGCGGTCAACCCGGAGACCGAGGAGATCGTCGTCATCGAGATGAACCCGCGCGTCTCGCGCTCGTCGGCGCTCGCCTCGAAGGCGACCGGCTTTCCGATCGCGAAGATCGCCGCCAAGCTCGCGGTCGGCTACGCGCTGGAGGAGATCCCGAACGACATCACGCGCGCCACGCCCGCCTCGTTCGAGCCCACGATCGACTACGTCGTCACCAAGGTCCCGCGCTTTGCCTTCGAGAAGTTCCCCGGCTCGAACTCCGAGCTCACCACGCACATGAAGTCGGTCGGCGAGGCGATGGCGATCGGCCGCACCTTCCGCGAGTCCTTCGCGAAGGCGATGCGCTCGCGCGAGCTCGACGAGCCGGCCGACATCCCCGAGGACACCGACGACCTCCTCGAGCGCCTCGAGACGCCCAGCGCCGACCGCTTCGACCTCATCGCCGAGGCCTTCCGCCGCGAGGTCGAGCCCGGAGGAGGTCAACCGCCGCACCAACGTCGACCTCTGGTTCCTGCGCGAGCTCGAGGCGCTCGAGCGCGACGGCGACGGCACCGACGGTCTTCAGCGCACCTTCAAGGCGGTCGACACCTGCGCCGCCGAGTTCGAGGCGCGCACGCCCTACTTCTACTCGTCGCACGAGCGATCGCCGGAGGCGCTCGGCGGCGAGGTCCGCCGCGGCACCAACGCGTCCGTCGTGATCCTCGGCTCCGGGCCGAACCGGATCGGACAGGGCATCGAGTTCGACTACTGCTGCGTCCACGCCGCCATGACGGTGCGCGAGTCCGGGCGCGACGCGGTGATGATCAACTGCAACCCCGAGACGGTCTCGACCGACTACGACACCTCCGACCGCCTCTACTTCGAGCCGCTCACCGTCGAGGACGTGCTCGCGGTGATCGAGGTCGAGCAGCCCGAGGGCGTGATCGTCCAGTTCGGGGGCCAGACCCCGCTGCGGCTCGCCCGCGCGCTGGAGGACGCGGGCGTGACGCTGCTCGGAACGCCCGGTGGACGCGATCGACCTCGCCGAGGACCGCGGCCGCTTCGGCGCGCTCCTTCGCCGCCTCGAGATCCGCCATCCGAGCTACGGCACCGCGTTCTCGGCCGAGGAGGCGCAGGTCGTCGCCGAGGACGTCGGCTTCCCGCTCCTGGTGCGCCCCTCGTACGTCCTCGGCGGCAGGGCGATGGAGATCTGCTACTCGGCGGACGGCCTGAACGCCTACCTCGAGGAGAACGTCAAGGCCGACCAGAAGCACCCGCTCCTGCTCGACCGCTTCCTCGAAGACGCGATCGAGGTGGACGTCGACGCGCTCTGCGACGGCACCGAGGTCTCGGTCGCCGGGATCATGCAGCACGTCGAGGAGGCCGGCGTCCACTCCGGCGACTCGGCCTGCGTCCTGCCGCCGATGAGCCTCGGCGGCGAGATGCTCGACCAGATCCGCGAGACCACCACGCGACGATCGCGCTGGAGCTCGGCGTGATCGGCCTGATCAACATCCAGTACGCCGTCGCGCGCGGCGAGCTCTACGTGATCGAGGCCAACCCGCGCGCCTCGCGGACCATCCCGTTCGTCTCGAAGGCGATCGGCGCGCCGCTCGCGAAGGTCGCCTGCCGCCTGATGCTGGGCGAGAAGCTCGCCGACCAGGACATCCCCGAGCTGCCGACCGAGCACGTCTCGGTCAAGGAGGCCGTGCTGCCGTTCGCGCGCTTTGCCGGCGCCGACGCCGTCCTCGGGCCCGAGATGAAGTCGACCGGCGAGGTGATGGGCGTCGCGCGCGACTTCCCGACCGCGTTCGCGAAGGCGCAGGCGGCGGCGGGCGTGGCGCTGCCGCTCGAAGGGTCGGTCTTCATCACCGTCACCGACGACGACAAGGCCGCGGCGACGCAGATCGCATCCCGCTTCCACGACCTCGGCTTCGAGATCATCGCCACCCGCGGAACCGCGCAGGCGATCTCGCGCATGGGCATCCCGGTGCGCGCGATCAACAAGATCGCCGAGGGCTCGCCGCACGTCGTCGACTTCATCCGCGACGAGGACGTCGACCTCGTGATCAACACTCCGACGGGATCCGGCGCGCGCTCCGACGGCTACGAGATCCGCAACGCCGCGGTGCGGGGCGGCGTCCCGTGCATCACCACGATGACCGGCGCCTCCGCGGTCGCCCGGGCGATCCACGCCGTTCGCACCCGCGGCGCCGAGCCGCAGGAGCCTGCAGGAGCTTCACGGCGCTCGGGCGCGACGGCGCCGCCACGCGGCCTCGTGACCGCGCGCGTCCTCGCTCCCTTCGGCGCCCGGACCACCGGCGTCGTCGCGCGCCGCGAGACCGGCGGCTACGTCGTCTTCACCGCGCTCGACGCCGAGGGGCCGGACCCCGCGCCCGGCCAGTTCTACATGCTCTCGGCCGAGGGCTGGGGCTCTGACGGCGGCCGCCCGTTCCTGCCGCGCGCCTTCTCGGTCGCCGCGGCCGAGCGGACCGCAGAGGGGCGTGCGCCTCGAGTTCCTGGTCGAGGCGGTCGGGCCCGGCACGGCGCTCCTGGCAGCGCTCGAGCCGGGCGCCGCAGCTCACCCTCACCGGCCCGCTCGGGCGCCCGTTCTCCGAGCCGCGCGAGGTCAACCCCGGAGCGCCTGGCGCGATCCTCGTCGGCGGCGGAATCGGCATCGCCCCGATCGCGATCCTGCGCCGCCACCTGCAGCGCCGAAGGCATCCCGATGCGCACCCTTCTCGGGCTTTCGCGACGAGGCGCACTCGGGCGGCCTCGAGCTCTTCGGCGCCTGCCAGGAGGTCGGACTCGCCTTCGAGGACGGGCACCGCGGTCACCAGGGCTACGTCACCGATCTCCTCCAGGTCGCGCTCAAGGGCGACGACGCGGCCGCGGCCGCCGTGTACGCGTGCGGACCGCCGGCGATGCTCGAGGCGGTCCGCCAGATCTGCGCCGACCGGGGCGCGCAGGCGGAGCTCGCGATGGAGTCGCCGATGGCGTGCGGCTACGGCGCCTGCTTCGGCTGCGCCGTGCCGCTCGCCGAGCGGCGGCTACATGCGCCTCTGCGTCGACGGGCCGGTCGTCCGGGCCGACGAGATCGAGACCGCGCTCGTCGCGGGATCGGGGCACCGATGAGCTACGCGATCGGCTCGCTCGAGCTCGAGCACCCGGTCCTGAACGGCTCGGGCACCTTCGACGCGATCGCGGCTCGCCGGGCGTTCGGCGACGCGCTCTTCGAGGACTTCCCGTTCTCAGCGCCTTCGTCTCGAAGACGATCACGCCCGAGCCGCGCGCCGGCAACCCGCCGCCGCGCCTTTATGAGACGCCGAGCGGGATGATCAACTCGATCGGCCTCCCGAACAAGGGGCTCGAGGGGTTCCTCGCGCACGACCTGCCGCAGCTCGCCGAGCTTCCGGTGCCCCTGATCGTCTCGGTCATGGCGACCGACCGCGCCGGCTTCGAGCGCCTCGTCGACGGCGTCGGCGGAGCGCGACGAGGTGGCGGCGATCGAGCTCAACGTCTCGTGCCCCAACGTGAAGTCGGGTCTGATCGTCGGCGAGCAGCCGTCCGAGACGCTCGCGCTGGTCACGGCGCTTCGCGAGCGAACCGAGAAGCCGCTCGTCGTGAAGCTGACGCCGAACACGGCCGACCCCGCCGCCGTCGCGCGTCGCGGCCGAGGAGGGGGGAGCCGACGGCGGTCTCGCTGATCAACACGCTGCGCGCGACCGCGGTCGCGCCGGGCTCGGCTGAGCCCTGGCTGGGCGCCGGGAGCGGCGGTCTCTCAGGTCCCGCGGTGCGCGCGATCGCGCTCGAGCAGGTCCGGCGCGTCGCGGCCGAGGTTTCGATCTGCGTGATCGGCATGGGGGGCATCGAGACGGCCTCGCGACGCCGCCGAGTTCATGGCGTCTCGGCGCCGATCTCGTGGCCGTCGGGACGGCGAACTTCCGCGATCCGGCGGCTGCGAATCAGGGTCCGAGACGGGCTTCGGGACGTCGCTCGGCGACGCGTCGAGCCTTGACCTCAACCTGAGGTCGAATTGAATTTGCCCGGTTAAGGGCGATTTGCTTTGCCCCTCGGCCTGAGCCGCGCTATAGTCGCCGCCTCGCATGGCCGTCAATCCCGCCGACACCGCCGCTCCGGTTCCCGAAAGGACCCACGATCAGCGGATGAGGGCACTCCGGCGAGCGAACGACATTCGCACCCGCCGCGCTCAGCTCAAGCGCGATCTCAAGGCCGGCAAGACGCAAGTCGACGGCCTGCTCCTGGACCCGCCCGAGTGGGTGATGACGGCCAAGGTCTTCGACATGATCCTCGCCGTTCCCGAAGTACGGCCGCGTCAAGGCGAACAAGATCCTCGGCCAGTGCCGGATCTCGCCGTCGAAGACGATCGGCGGGCTCTCGCAGCGCCAGCGCGCAGAGCTCGTCCAGATGCTCCGCAGGTAGCCGGCCGGTCCCCGGGGGCGCATGTGTCCGGCCCGCGGGGTTTGTATTGGCTACATGGCTCGCGCGCGTCTTCGTGATCACCGGTCCGTCCGGGGTCGGCAAGGGCACGCTGATCCGCGACCTCCGCGAGCGCGTGCCGGGCCTCGAGCTCTCCGTCTCGGCGACGACCCGCGACCCGCGCGAGGGCGAGGAGGATGGCGTCGACTACCACTTCCTCTCCGCCGAGGAGTTCGCCGAGCGGGCCGAGGCCGGCGACTTCCTCGAGCACGCGACCTTCTCGGGCAACCGCTACGGGACGCTTCGCTCGGAGATCGAGCGAACGCTCGACGCCGGCTCGTCGGTGGTCCTCGAGATCGAGGTCCAGGGCGCCCGCCAGGTCCGGGCGGCGATGGGCGAGGAGGCCGTCCTGATCTTCATCGCGCCGCCGGATCCCGCCGCCCTTCGCGAGCGCCTCGTCGGGCCGCGGCACCGACTCGCGCGGAGGCGATCGAGCGCCGGCTCGAGACCGCAAAGCAAGAGCTCGAGGCCCAGCAGGAGTTCAAGCACGTCGTCGTGAACGAGCGACCTCGAAGCGCCGCGGACGGAGCTGGAAGCGATCGTGCGCGGGGAGATGGCCGGCTGAGGGCTCCGCGAGAGGCCCGGGTATCCTCTCGCACAATGGTCAAGCCAAGAGTCGAAAACCTTCTCGCGCGCACCGATTCGCATTACGCCGCCGTTCTGGTGGCCGCGAAGCGAGCGCGCCAGCTGAACAGCTACTACCGCGCCCTGGGCGAGGGGAGCTACGAGGAGTACACGCCGCCGATGGTCGAGACGCGCTCGGGCAACTACCTGACGATCGCGCTCGAAGAGCTCGCCAGGGCAAGATCAACTACGAGTACAAGAGCTTAGGAGCGACGCCGCGCCAGCCGCGGGCTGGCACCATTCGACATGCGAGGATCCTGCTTGGAGTAACCGGCGGCATCGCCGCCTACCGGGCGCTCGAGCTCGCGCGGCTCGCGACCAAGGCGGGCCACGCCGTCCGCGTGGTGATGACGCCGGCGGCGCACCCGCTTCGTCGGCGCGGCCTCGTTCGAGGGCATCGTCGGCGCGCCCGTCCTGATCTCCGAGTGGGACCGCGACCCGATGCGCGGCGGCTGGCCCGGCGAGGACGCGCCCAAGCACGACCCGATCGGCCACCTGGCGCTCGCCGAGGGCTGCGACGTCTTCCTCGTCGCTCCCGCCTCGGCCAACACGATCGCGAAGCTCGCGGCCGGCGCGGCCGACTCGATGCTCACGACCTCCTTCCTCGCCTGCGACGCGCCGCGGCTCGTCGCTCCGGCGATGAACGACCGCATGTACCGCGACGCCGCGACCCAGCGGAACCTCGAGCTCCTGCGCGAGCGCGGGGTCGAGGTGATCGAGCCCGACGAGGGGCCGCTCGCCTCGCGCGGCGAGCACGGAACCGGCCGGCTGCCCCAGCCCGAGGCGCTCCTCGCGCGGATCGAGGCGGCGCTGCCCGGGCCCGCCGGCCCGTGGGACGGTCTGCGCGTCCTCGTCACCGCCGGCGGCACCCGCGAGGCGATCGACTCCGTTCGCTTCATCGGCAACCGCTCGAGCGGGCGGATGGGCGTCGCCCTGGCCGAGGCGGCCGCGACGCGCGGCGCCGACGTGACGCTCGTCGCGGCCAACGTCTCGCTGCCGATCTCGCCCGCGGATCGAGGTCGTCCGGGTCGAGAGCGCCGCGGAGCTGGCCGAGGCGACGCGCGAGCCGCCTTCGCCGCGCCGACGTCGCTCCTGATGGCGGCGGCGGTCGCCGACTTCCGGCCCGAGCGCGGCCGAGGGCAAGCTCGCCCGCGAGGGCAGCGGGCGGGATGGAGCTTCGGCTCGACCGAGACCGAGGACGTGGTCGCGTCGCTCGCGAAGAAGCGCCGCGACGAGCAGACGCTGGTCGGCTTCGCCGCCGAGCACGGCGCCGAGGCGATCTCGCGGGCGCGCTCAAAGCTCGAGCGCAAGGGCCTCGACGCGATCGTCTTCAACGACATCTCGCGGCCCGAGATCGGCTTCGACTCCGCGCGCAACGAGGTCACGATCGTCACCCGGGAGGGCGAGCGCGCCGTGCCGGAGAGCACGAAGGACGAGGTCGCCGAAGCCGTCCTGGACGAGGTCGCAACCTGCGGAGCGTTCGCACGCCTCAACGGCACCGCTCGCTCGCTGTTCGGCGACACTACGATATCGGTGACGAGGACTGCACCTACACGCTCTATCGCAAGGGGATGGAGCTGCTCGAAGACGGCTCGTTCTCCGCAGGCGACGGTGCCTCTGGCCGAGGCCGCACGGCGCGCGCCCGAGAAGACGTCGGTGCGCGAAGCGCTCGGCCGCGCCTACTTTCGCAACCGCCAGTTCGCCGAGGCCGCCGCCGAGTTCGAGGCGGTGGTCGAGTCGGCGCCGGTGAACGACTACGCGCACTTCTGCCTCGGCCGCGCGCTCTCGATGACGGGCGAGACGAAGCGGGCGCGCCACCACCTGGCGCTCGCCTCGAACCTCCAGCCGCAGCGCTCGCGACTACCGCCTCTACCGCGACCGCGCCCGGCGCGCGGCGTAGCGGCTCGTGAGGGCGCTCGTCCAGCGCGTCTCGCAGCGCGCGCGTCACGGTCGACGGCGACGAGGTGTCGGCGATCGGCCCGGGGCTCCTCGTCCTGCTCGGCGTCGCCGACGGCGACGGGCCGGAGCGAGGCGGATCGCCTGGCCGACAAGGTCAGAGCGCTCCGGATCTTCGCGGATGCCGACGGCCGGATGAACGAGCCGCTCGGAGAGCGCGAGGTCCTCTGCGTGAGCCAGTTCACCCTGATGGCGATACGCAGCAAGGGAAACCGCCCGAGCTACGTGCGGCGCCGCGAGGCCCGAGGAGGCGGAGCCGCTCTACGAGCGGTTCCGCGAGAGGCTCGGCGCGAAGGGCGGCGTCTTCGGCGCGCACATGGCCGTCGAGCTCGTGAACGACGGGCCCGTCACGCTCCTCCTCGAGGCCTGAGCCGCGCGGCAATTCAGCGACGTTGTCGCGCGCCTGAGCGCGGCTATACTCGATTCGACCTCTTACGCGTACCCGAACTCTGTCGAGGTGGGCCCGGGCCCACCTTTTTTTCGGCCTGAACCGGGTTGCGGAGAGGCCGAAAAGCGACGAGAAAGAATATGGGCACGCAAGACAAGCTTGACGAGACGATCGAGGAGCGCATCCGGGATTTCGACCCCGACGTCGAGCTGATCGCGCTCGAGCGCCCGTCCGCGGGCACGCTTCGCATCTTCATCGACCGCCCCGGCGGCGTCGATCTGGCCCTTTGCGAGGCGGTCACCAGCGAGCTTCGCTTCCTCAACGAGCAGCTACTCGCTCGAGGTCTCCTCGCCCGGCGAGGACCGGCCGCTGACCAAGCCTGAGCACTTTCGCCGCTTTCTCGGGCGCAAGGTGCGCGTGCAAGACGCGCGAGGCGATCGAGGGCCAGCGCAACTTCAAGGGCACCCTGGCCGACGCGGATGACGAGACCGTCACCGTCGCGGCGATCGGAGGGACCCTCGTACGCATCCCGTTCGACGGCGTCGAGCGGTCGAATCTTGATTGGCGAATTATGGATTTGGAGGTGAATCGTGAGCCGCGAGCTCGTTGACGCGATCAGGGAGCTCGGTGCCGAGAAGGGCATCGACTCCGAGACACTCATGGCCGCGCTCGAGGACGCGCTGCTCTCGGCGTACCGCAAGAGCCCCGGCTCGGCCCGCTACGCGCGGGTCGACCTCGACCGCGACACCGCGGACTTCCGCGTCTTCGAGCTGATCCTGCCGCCCGAGCTCGAGGAGAAGCTCCTCGCCGAGGTCGCCGAGGAGCAGGAGCCGACGATCGACCCCGAGACGGGGGAGATGCGCGAGCCCGAGGAGCCCGAGCTCGACCCGGCGGTCCTCGCGCCCGTACGAGGATCAGATCAAGATCGCGCGACGTCGACCCCCGACGACTTCGGCCGCATCGCCGCCCAGACCGCCAAGCAGGTGATCCTCCAGCGCGTCCGCGAGGCCGAGCGCCAGATGATGTTCGACGAGTACCAGGACCGCGTCGGCGAGCTGGTCACGGGGATCATCCAGCAGTCCGACAACCGCTACACGCTGGTCCAGCTCCGCGAGCGCGTCGAGGCGCTGCTTGCCGCGCTCCGAGCAGGTCTGGAACGAGCGCTACGACCACGGCATGCGCGTCAAGGCCGTCATCACCGACGTCTCGGCCGAGGGCAAGGGCCCGTCGATCGTCGTCTCGCGCCGCAGCCCCGAGCTGATCAAGGAGCTCTTCGAGCTCGAGGTGCCCGAGATCGCCGACGACCTCGTCGAGATCGTCGGCGTCGCCCGCGAGCCCGGCTTCCGCTCGAAGATCGCCGTCATCTCCCACGCCGACGGCGTCGACCCGGTCGGCGCCTGCGTCGGCCCGCGCGGCTCGCGCGTCCGCATGGTCGTCTCCGAGCTTCGCGGCGAGAAGATCGACATCATCCCCCACAACGACGAGCCCGCCCGGTTCGTCGCCAAGGCGCTTTCGCCGGCCCGCGTCCGCGAGGTCATCGTCGACGACGAGACCAAGGAAGCGACCGTCATCGTCCCCGACGACCAGCTCTCGCTGGCGATCGGCCGCGAAGGCCAGAACGCTCGCCTCGCCGCCAAGCTCACGGGCTGGAAGGTCGACATCAAGTCCGAGACCGACTTCTCGCACGAGGACGCCGGCGACATCGAAGGCGAGGGCGAGGCCGACGACGGCCGCTGCGCCGCGATCACCTCGACCGGCCGCCGCTGCCCGAACGCGTCGCTCGAGGGCTCCCGCTACTGCGGCCTGCCGCAGCACCAGTCGCTGACCCGCTTCGGCACGAACAAGGTCGCCGTCCTCGCCGACGCTCACCGAGGACGACGTGCAGGTCCTGGCCGACCCCGACGCCGACGACGCCGACGTCGCCGAGATCGTGGCGAAGGCCGAGGCCGCCGTTCCCGCGACGACACCGAGGTCGACGCCGGCCAGGCCGACGGCGCCGAAGCGCGCGAGGACGAGGCCGCACCGGCCGAGGAGCCGCCGCTGCCCAGGCGAGGTCGAGCCGCCCGCGGAGGAGGCCGAGATCGCCGAGGACGCCCGGACGGCGAGGAGGCCGTCGAAGAAGCTGCAGCCGAAGCACCCGAGCGCGAGGTCTGACCCGACGCCGCCGAGGTGAGGCTGCCGAAGACGAGCCGCGCTGAGGAGGCTGAGACCGCCGAGGCGCCCGAGCCGACGAGGCCGAAGCCGCCGAGGACGCCGCGACGCCGAGAGCCGAGGCCGCCGAGGCGCCCGAGGCCGCCGAGGAAGCCGTCGACACGCCGAGGCGGTCGCGAGGCCGAGCGACGAGCCCGCTGACGAGCCGCCGACGACCGAGGAGAACGCGCCTAGCTGATGGCCAAGAAGCGGGTCCACGAGATCGCCAAGGAGCGAGGGCTCACCTCGAAGGAGGTCCTCGCGAAGCTTCAGGCCGCCGGCATCGAGGTGAAGGCTGCCGCTTCGAGCGTCGAGGAGGACGTCGCCGCGAAGGCGCTTGGCGGCGGCGCGCCCGCAGCTGCGCCCGCCGAGGCCGCGCCCGGCGGCCGAGGCGCCGAAGGCGCGCCCGCGGCCGACCAAGGCTCCAGCCTGCCGCGCCAGCGGCGACGCCGCCAGGGATCGCCCGGTCCGCCCGTGCGCCCGGTCGGCGATGGTGGCTCCGCGTCGCCGCGTGCGGCGCGGCGCCCAGGGCAAGCGCCGCCGCGTCGTGATCGACTCCCAGGCGTCGCGCCGCGACTCGATGGGCCCGCCGCCGCCGCAGCGCCCGCCGCGCCGCCGCGGTGGCCGCCGCCGCCGCCCGCTGCTCGAAGAGCCGCCCGTAGCGGCGCCGGTCGAGACCGAGACTCCGGTCATCAAGATTCCGTCGGGCGCGACCGTCAAGGAGGTCGCCGAGACGCTCGGCCTCTCCAGCGCCGAGGTCATCAAGACGCTCATGAAGCTGGGCGAGATGGCGACGCTCACGCAGACCCTGCCCGACGAGACCGTGATCGTCGTGGCCGAGGCGCTCGATCGCAAGGTCGAGATGGTCAGCGCCGCCGAGGAAGAGGCCGAGGAGATCGTCTTCGAGGATTCCGACGAGGACCTTCAGGAGCGCCCGCCGGTCGTGACGATCATGGGCCACGTCGACCACGGCAAGACCTCGCTCCTCGACGCGATCCGCGAGACCGAGGTCGTCGCCGGCGAGGCCGGCGGCATCACCCAGCACATCGGCGCCTATCAGGTGCACTCGGGCGAGAAGACGATCTCGCTTCATCGACACGCCGGGCCACGCCGCGTTCACCGCGATGCGCGCCCGCGGCGCGGACGTCACCGACATCGTCGTCGTCGTCGTCGCCGCCGACGACGGCGTGATGCCGCAGACGGTCGAGGCGATCGACCACGCTCGCGCCGCCGACGTGCCGATCATCGTCGCGGTCAACAAGATCGACCTCGAGGCCGCGAACGTCGACAAGGTCAAGGGCGAGCTCGCGAACCTGGACCTCCAGCCCGAGGACTGGGGCGGCGACACGATCTTCAACAACGTCTCCGCGAAGGCCAAGACCGGCCTCGACGAGCTGCTCGAGAGCATCCTCCTGGTCGCCGAGGTCGAGGAGCTCCGCGCCAACCCGGACGCCGAGGCGTCGGGCTCGGTGATCGAGTCGCACCTCGACCCTGGCCGCGGCCCCGTCGTCACGCTCCTCGTCCAGCGCGGCACGCTCAAGATCGGCGACTCGGTCGTCGCCGGCGCCCAGTGGGGCAAGGTGCGCGCGATGCTCAGCCACACCGGCGAGCGCGTCGAGACCGCCGGCCCGGGCGATCCCGGTCGAGGTGCTCGGCTTCGACGGCGTCTGCGAGGCGGGGGAGAGGGTCGAGGTCGTCGAGAACGACCGCCGCGCCCGCCAGCTCGCCGGCGAGCGCGCCCATCGCCTGAAGACCGAGGCGATCGCGCGCCGCGGCACCCGCAAGCTCACGCTCGACGAGGTCTTCGCCAAGGCGCAGGAAGGCGTCATCAAGGAGCTCAACATCGTCCTCAAGGCCGACGTCTCGGGCTCGCTCGAGGCGCTCATGGACGAGCTCGCGAAGGTGCCGCAGGAGCAGGTGCGCATCAACGTCATCCGCGCCGCCGCCGGCGGCATCAACGAGTCCGACGTGATGCTCGCCTCGGCCTCCGACGCGATCATCATCGGCTTCAACGTCCGCCCGCTCGTCGACGCGCGCCGCGCCGCCGAGTCCGAGGGCGTCGAGATCCGCTCCTACTCCGTCATCTACAAGGTGACCGAGGAGCTCCGCGCCGCGATGGAGGGCATGCTCGACTCCGTCGAGGTCGAGGACATCCTCGGCCAGGCCGAGGTCAAGCAGACCTTCCGCGCCTCGAAGGTCGGCATGATCGCCGGCTGCGAGGTGACCGACGGCGTCGTCCGCCGCGACGCCGACGTGCGGCTCGTCCGCGACGGCACCGTCGCCTGGACCGGGCGGATCGGCTCGCTCCGGCGCTTCCAGGACGATGTCCAGGAGGTCACCGAGGGCCAGGAGTGCGGCATCGTGCTCGAGGGCTTCGCCGACGTCAAGGTCGGCGACGTCCTCGAGGTCTTCTCGACCCGCCAGGTCGAGCAGACGCTCGACAACTAGCTCGGGCGAGCGGTGTGCCGTTCGTCTGCCTGATCGAGGCCCGCCTCCACTTCGGCGAGTCGCACGACCTCAAGGGCAAGCGAAAGCACCTGAAGTCGATCAAGGAGCAGGTCCGCCGCCGCTTCGGCGCGGCCGTCGCCGAGACCGACGGCCACGACACCTGGCAGCGCTCGACGCTCCTCGATCGCGCTGGTCGGCGACGCGTCCGTGGGCGACCGGGCCGACGAGGTCTGCCGCTTCATCGAATCGCGCTGCCCGGACGGCTGCCGCGTTCGACCGCGACGTCCGAAGCCTCGAAGACATCCGCGGCTGAGCGTCGATCGCCTCGCCGGGTATCCACTGCCTCAGAGCCGCTATCTCAGCCATGGCCACCGACCGCATGAGGCGGGTCAACGGGGTCATTCGAGAGGTGCATCGGGGAGATCGATCTCGACCGAGCTCGAGGATCCTCGGATCGGCTTCGTGACCATTACCGCCGTTGAGACCAGCCCGGACCTTCGCTCCGCGAGAGTGTTCGTCTCCGTGCTCGGATCCGAGGAGGAAAAGGAGTCGACGCTGGCGGCGCTCGCTCCGCGCACGGCGTGCTTCAGTCCGCGATCGCGGCGCAGACGCACATGAAGCGCACGCCGACGCTCACCTTCCACTACGACGACACGCCCGAGCGGACGCGAGCGCCTGCAAAGGCTTCTCGACGAATGAGCACTCGACCGCAAGACCAACGCGCGAGCCTCGACGCCGTCGCCGCCGCGATCGCCGAGCGCGACCGCTTCCTGCTCACGACGCACGAGGGGCCCGACGGCGACGCGCTCGGCTCGCTCCTCGCCACGCACCGCATCCTCGAGCCAGCTCGGCAAGGACTCGGTGATGTTCCTCGACGCCAAGGAGTTCCCGCTTCCGCTCGAGTACCGCTTCCTGCCGCTCACGGACGTCTTTCACGAGGCGCCGGCGGACGTCGAGGACCGCACGCTCCTCTTCCTCGACTGCGGGAACATCGACCGCATGCCCGTCGACTTCCTCCAGCGCGAGGGCACGGACATCATCAACATCGACCACCACCACGACAACACGATGTTCGGCGGGGTCAACCACGTCGACATCGAACGCCTCGTCGACCGCCGAGATCGTCTGGCGCCTGGCAAAGCAGCGTCGGCGCCGAGATCACGCGAGGAGATCGCGACCGCGCTCTACGTGGGCCTGATCACCGACACCGGCAAGTTCATGTACGAGAACACCGACCCCGACTCGCACCGCATGGCGGCCGAGCTGATCGAGGCCGGCGTGAACGTCGACGACATCTACCGCCGCCTGTACGAGCGGGTGCCGATCGAGAAGGCGAGGCTCGTCGGCCGCGCGATGGAGAACATCGAGCGCTTCGACTCCGACCGCCTCGCCCTCACCTACGTCTCGAAGGACGACTACGAGGCCACGGGCTCGGGCGAGCACCTCACCGAGGGCATCATCGACAACGTCCGCGCGCTCGACGGGCACGATCGTCGCCGGCGTCATCCGCGACAAGCCCGACGGCGGCCGCGTCGCCCGCAAGGTGAGCCTGCGCTCCTCGGACGGCGTCGGTCGACGTCTCGGTCGATCGCGCGCGAGCAGGGCGGGGGAGGGCACAAGCGCGCCGCCGGCTTCGGCACCGACATGCCCTACCCGGAGATCGTCGAGTTCGTCCGGGCCGAGGTCGCAAAGCAGCTTGACTGACGATCTTGCGGGCACGGGCCTCGTCGTGCTCGTCGACAAGCCGTCCGGCCCGACCTCGCACGACATCGTCGCGCGCGTCCGCCGCGAGCAGGGCGTGAAGCGCGTCGGGCACGCCGGCACGCTCGACCCCTTCGCGACGGGGCTCCTGATCGTCCTCGTCGGCCGCGAGGCGACGCGCGAGCAGGCGCGCTTCATGGCGCTCCGAAAGACCTACCGCGTCACGGCGCGCTTCGGCGCCGTCTCGACCACCGGCGACCGCGACGGTGAGATCACCGAGACCGGCAAGCGTCCCGCCCGCCGACGTCGAGCTTCCGACCGGCGAGATCCGCCAGCGCCCGCCCGCCTACTCGGCGGTGAAGGTCGGAGGCGAGCGCGCCTACAAGCGGGCCCGCCGCGGCGAGGAGGTCGAGATGCCGGAGCGGATCGTGACCGTCCACCGCTTCGAGGAGCTGAGCCGCGAGGGCGACCGGCCGAGTACGAGATCGAGTGCTCGTCGGGCACCTACGTGCGCAGCCTGATCGCCGATCTGGGCGACGCCTACTGCGAGGAGCTCCGGCGCACGCGCGATCGGCCCGTTCACGCGCCGAGGAGGCCGCCGGAGCGCCAGCCGATTGCCGCTTGCCGAGGCGCTTGCGCGCGCCGAAGCCTTCGAGCTGCGAAAGTTCCGGGCGCATGACGATGGAGGTGACCCAGCTCCCCGACGCGCAGCCGCGGCCGCGCAAGGTCGCGATCGGCACCTTCGACGGCGTTCACGTCGGCCATCGCAAGGTGATCGAGGGCTCCGACACCGTCCTCACCTTCGAGCCGCACCCGGTGAAGATCATCCACCCCGAGGCCGCGCCGAAGCTGATCATGGGCTTCGACGGCGAAGCGCGACGTGATCGCCGGCCTGGGCGTCTCCGAGCTGGTCGTGATCCCGTTCGACAAGGAGTTCTCGCAGATCCCCGCCGAGGAGTTCATCGACGACATCCTGATCGCAAAGCTCGGCGCGACCCAGGTCTCGATCGGCGAGAACTTCCGCTTCGGCGCCAAGGCCAAGGGCGACCACCGAGATGCTCGCCGAGCGCGACGAGTTCGAGACCCGGATCGTCCCGCTGGTCGAGGCCGACGGCGAGACGATCTCCTCGACGCGCATCCGCGCGCTCGTCCTCGCCGGCGACGTCGAGGGCGCCATGCACGGGCTCGGCGCGCCGTTCCTGCTCGAGGGCGAGGTGGTGAAGGGCGACAAGCGCGGCCGCGAGCTCGGCTTTCCGACCGCGAACATCGTCCCCGACGACGACCTGGTCTGTCCCGGGCCACGGCGTCTACGCCGGCTTCGCCGACGGGCATCCGGCCGCGATCCACGTCGGCGTGCGGCCGATGTTCGAGACGGGCCGCGGCGTCCTCGTCGAGCCGCACCTGATCGACTACGAGGGCGACCTCTACGGCAAGAACCTGCGCCTTGCCTTCATCGCCCGCCTTCGCGGCGAGAAGCGGTTCCCGTCGGTCGAGGACCTGATCGCCCAGATGCACCGCGACGTCGACGAGGCGCGCGAGCTCTGCGCGAGCTTTCGCGGGCCGACGCCGCTGCGCCTAGCTAACCTTCGCGGCCGCAGATGAGCATCACGCAGGAAAAGAAGCAGGAGCTGATCGAGCGCTTCGGGCGCTCCGAGAACGACACCGGCTCCGCCGAGGTCCAGATCGCGATCCTCACCGAGCGGATCAACGCGCCTCACCGAGCACCTGCGCGAGCACACGAAGGACCATCACTCGCGCCGCGGCCTCCTCATGCTGGTCGGCCAGCGCCGGCGCCTCCTTCGCTATCTCCAGAGCTCGGACCTCGACCGCTACCGCCAGGTAGTGGCCGACCTCGGCCTGCGCCGCTAGCGACGCGAGCGCCCTCGCTACCCTAAGCCGCGATCAAAAGATCGAAGCTAACGAGCTGCCAATCGGGCAGCCGAAAGGAAAACACGAATACATGACCATGTTTGACGTGAACCGCGTCTCGGTTCAGATCGGCGAAAGCGAGATCTCCTTCGAGACCGGAAAGCTGGCGCGACAGGCGTCAGGTGCAGTCGTAGTGAGCTCGGGGGACACGATGGTCCTCGCCACCGCGACCGTCGGAAATCTTCGCGACGTCGACTTCCTGCCGCTGACGGTGGATGTCGAAGAGCGCCACTACGCCGTGGGCAAGATCCCCGGCTCCTTCTTCCGCCGCGAGGCTCGCGCCGGCGAGAAGGCAACCCTGACCGCGCGCATGATCGACCGCCCGGTCCGCCCGCTCTTCCCCAAGGGCTGGCACTACGAGACTCAGCTCGTCTGCCAGACGATGTCTGCCGAGCACGATCACCCCTACGACATCCTCGCGATGAACGGCTCGTCCGCCGCGATCGCGGTGTCGGACATCCCGCTTCCCAAGCACGTCGGCGCGGTCCGCGTCGGCAAGCTCGACGGCGACTTCGTCGTCAACCCGGGTGAGAGCACCTGGGAGGACCTCGAGATGGACCTCGTCGTCTCCGGCACGGACGAGGCCATCCTGATGGTCGAGTGCGGCGCCGACTACGTGACCGAGGCCGAGGTGCTCGACGCGCTCGACATCGCGCACGCGCGAGATCAAGAAGCTCTGCGCCGCGTTCGACGAGCTGGCCCAGAAGGCCGGCAAGCCGAAGCGCGAGATCGAGGTCCCGACCGTCGACGAGAGCCTGATCGAGAAGATCAAGGGCTCGCACGGCTCGAAGCTCGAGGAGGCCACGCAGGTCCCGGAGAAGCTCGCCCGCCAGGACGCCATCAAGGCCGTCGAGGAGGACGTGCTCGAGACCTACGGCGTCGCGGCGAGGGCGACGACGACAACCGCGCCGAGGTCGCCAAGGCCTTCGCGAAGGTGGAGAAGGACATGATCCGCCGCCACATCGCGGTCGACAAGAAGCGCCCCGACGGTCGCGCTCAGGACGAGATCCGTCCGATCGAGACCGAGGTCGACATCGCCCCGCGCGTGCACGGCTCCGCGCTGTTCACCCGCGGCGAGACCCAGATCCTCTCCAACGTGGCTCTGGGCACGACCCGGATGGACATGAAGGTCGACAACCTGGGTCTCCAGGAGAAGAAGACCTTCTTCCACCACTACAACTTCCCGCCGTTCTCGGTGGGCGAGGCCGGCTTCATGCGCGGCCCGAAGCGCCGCGACATCGGTCACGGCGCGCTCGCCGAGCGGGCGCTCTCGCCGACGATTCCCGTCGGAGGAGGAGTTCCCCTACGTCGTGCGCGTCGTCTCTGAGACGCTCGAGTCGAACGGCTCGTCGTCCATGGGCTCGGTCTGCGCCTCGTCGATGGCCCTCCAGGCCGCCGGCGTCCCGGTCGAGGCACCCGTCGCGGGAGTCGCGATGGGCCTCATCAAGGAAGGCGACGACTACATCGTCCTGACCGACATCGCCGGCGTCGAGGACCACCTCGGCGACATGGACTTCAAGGTCGCCGGCTCGAAGGACGGCATCACCGCCCTCCAGATGGACATCAAGATCACGGGCGTCACCTTCGACATCCTGCGCGACGCGCTCGAGCAGGCTCGACAGGGCCGCCTGTTCATCCTCGACAAGATGGCCGAGGCGATCGACGGCTCCGCGCGAGCAGATGTCCGAGCACGCGCCGCGCATCGAGACGATCCAGATCGACACCGAGAAGATCGGCGCCGTCATCGGCAAGGGCGGCGAGACCATCCGCGGCATGCAGGAGGAGTTCGAGGCCGAGATCGACATCGACGACGATGGCTCGATCCGCGTCTACGCACCCACCGGCTCGCAGGTCGACGCCTGCATCGCGCGCATCGAGGCGATGACGCGCGACGCCAAGATCGGCGACGAGTTCAAGGGCAAGGTCGTGAAGACGACCACCTTCGGCGCGTTCGTCGAGCTCGTCAAGGGCACCGACGGCCTGCTTCACATCTCGAACGTGAAGCCGGGCGAGCGGGTCGACACCGTCGAGGACGTCCTCTCCCAAGGCGACGAGATCGACGTGACCGTGGTCGAGGTCGACCGCGAGCGTGGCCGGATCGGCCTGAGGCTCTCCGAGGATCCCTCCGTCGCAGGGCAAGACGCCCGAGGAGCTCGCCACGGTTGGCGCCGGCTCCGGCGGCGGCGGCGGCCGCGGCGGTGACCGTGGCGGCCGAGGTGGCCGTGACGGTGGCCGTGACCGCGGCGGCCGAGGTGGCCGCGACGGTGGCCGTGACCGCGGCGGGCGCGGAGGAGGCCGGGAGCGCCTCTAGGCGCTCCACCGGCACATGTCTTCGCGCCTTACGTCGCTCACAGTAACCGTTGTCCTCCCTTCCGGAGAACGTCCAGCTCACAACGCTTCCGAGCGGCGTACGGGTCGTGACCGAGGTCGTCCCCTCGGTCCGATCCGTCGCCCTCGGGCTGTGGGTCCGGACCGGCTCGCGCGACGAGGGCGAGGGCCAGGAAGGGCTCTCGCACTTCCTGGAGCACCTGCTCTTCAAGGGCACCGAGCGCTTCTCGGCGATCGAGATCTCCGAGCGCTTCGACGGCATGGGCGCGGCGGCCAACGCCGCGACCTCCAAGGAGTCCACGCACATCCACGCGCGCTTCCTCGACGAGCACACCGAGGACGCGTTCGACCTGATGGCCGAGATGATGCTCGGCCCGACCTTTCCCGACATCGACTCCGAGCGCGAGGTCGTGCTCGAGGAGATCGCGATGTACGAGGACGAGCCGTCGGACCGCGTCCACGACTTCCTCGCGCAGGCCGTCTACGGCGACCACCCGCTCGGCCGCCGCGTCCTCGGTGAGGCCGAGGTGATCGCGGGCACGCCCGTGCCGAAGATCGCCGACTACCACCGCGGCCGCTACGTCGCGGACAGCCTCGTGGTCGGCGCGGCGGGCCACCTCGAGCACGACGAGATCGTCGCGCTCGCCGAGCGCTTCGTCGACGCCGCCCGAGGGCGACGTGCCCTCGGTGAACGGCGACGCGCCCGAGCGCGAGCCGCGCGTTCGCTTCAACCGCAAGGACACCGAGCAGTACCACATCTGCTTCGGAGCGCCGGGCATCGCGCGCGACGACGAGCGCCGCTTCGCCCTGGCCGTGATCGACTCCGCCTTCGGCGGCTCGGTCTCGTCACGGCTCTTCCGCGAGGTGCGCGAGAAGCGCGGCCTCGCGTACGCCGTCGGCTCCTACGCCGAGCAGTACCTCGACCGCGGCTCGGTCGCGACCTACGTCGGCACGCGCGAGGACAACGTCGCCGAGGCGTGCGAGATCATCGGCCGCGAGCTGGCGTCGCTTCGCGACGAAGGCGTCCGCGGCGACGAGCTCGAGCGCGCCAAGGAGCACGTCAAGGGCCGCATGGTCCTCGGCATGGAATCGACCGCCGCGCGGATGTCGCGCGTCTCGCGCGCGACCCTCTTCGACCTCGAGATGCTCTCGCTCGACGAGATGATCGCCCGCGTCGACGCGGTGTCCGAGGACGACGTGGCCGAGCTCGCCGCCGAGCTCTATGACCCGGACGGCTTCAGCGCCGCCTGCATCGGCAAGGACGAGGAATGCTTCACGAAGGCCGTCGGATCCGTCTCGGAGGCGCTCGCAGCGTGATCCGGGTCGGAGTCGCCGGCGCTGCCGGCCGGATGGGGGCGACGACGTGCGAGGCCGTCGAGGGCGCGGACGACCTCGAGCTGGCCGCGCGGATCGATCCCGAGCTGGGCGTCGAGCTGGCGGACGCGCTTGGCGACGTGGACGTCGTCGTCGACTTCACGACGCCCGACGCCGCGCCCGGACAACATCCGCGCCGCGATCGACGCCGGCACGCACATCGTCGTCGGCACCTCGGGCTTCGACCACGACGCCGCTGCGCGAGGCGGCGAGCGGGGGAGAGGCGAACGTCCTCGTCGTGCCGAACTTCGCGATCGGCGCCGTGCTCGCGATGCGCTTCGCCGCCGAGGCCTCGAAGCACATGCCCGAGGTCGAGATCATCGAGCTCCACCACGACAAGAAGCTCGACGCTCCCTCGGGCACCGCCACGCGGACCGCGCGACCTGATCGCGGAGGCCGGCGGCAACGTCCACGAGCCGATCCACTCGGTTCGCCTGCCGGGCCTGGTCGCCCACCAGGAGGTCATCCTCGGCGGCGAGGGCCAGACGCTCTCGATCCGCCACGACTCGATCGACCGCACCTCGTTCATGCCGGGCGTGCTCCTCGCGGTGCGCGGCGTGGCTCGCTCCCCGACCGCTACACCATTGGCCTGGAGGCCGTTCTTGACTGACCTCGCCCGTATGGACGCAACTGCCCAGGCCGAGCTCGTCCGCTCGGGCGAGGCGAGCCCGCTCGGAGCTCGTCGACGCCGCGATCGAGCGGGTCGAGAAGATGAACCCGGAGGTGAACGCGGTCATCCACGAGCTCTTCGACGAGGCGCGCGAGGCGGCGCAGGGCGACGCTGCCGGACGGTCCGTTCAAGGGCGTCCCGTTCGTCCTCAAGGACCTCGGCGCGGCGTTGGCCGGCCAGCCCTTCCACCTCGGCATGAAGCTCTTGAAGGACGCGGACTTCCGCGCGCCGATGGACACCTTCCTCGCCCAGCGCTTCCGCGATGCGGGCCTCGATCACGATCGGCAAGACCAACATGCCCGAGCTCGGCATCCTGCCGACGACCGAGCCGGACGCCTACGGCGCGACCAAGAACCCGTGGAACACGGCTCACTCGGCCGGCGGCTCGAGCGGCGGCTCGGCCGCGGCCGTCGCCTCGGGCATGGTGCCGATGGCGCACGCGAACGACGGCGGCGGCTCGATCCGCATTCCGGCGGCGCAGAACGGCCTGGTCGGCCTCAAGCCGACGCGCCAGCGCATCACCGAGGGCCCGCTGATCGGCGACAACCTCTCCGGGCTCACGGCCGAGCTCGTCGTCTCGAAGTCCGTTCGCGACACGGCGGCGATCCTCGAGGCGGTCGCAGGGCCGGCGTCCTGGGCGACCCCTACTGGGCGCCGCCGCCGGCTCGCCCGTACACGGAGGAGCTCGACGCCGACCCGAAGGGCCTTCGCATCGGCTTCACGACGACCGCGGCGGTCGACGTCGAGGTCGATCCGGCCTGCGTCGAGGCGGTGGAGAAGACCGCGAAGCTCCTCGAGTCGCTCGGGCACGAGGTGAGCGCAGGGCTCGCCGACCGACGCCGCGCAGGCCGCGGGCGGCGCGATCGACATCGAGGACACCTTCCTCACCCGCTGGGCGGCCGGGCAGACGTCAACTCCTCGACACGCTTCGCGATGGCGCTCGGGCGCGAGATCGACCGAGGACGACGTCGAGCCGCTCACCTGGGCGCTCGCTGAGATCGGCCGCGAGCGAAGCGCCGGCCGCTACCTCAGGACGTCGGCATCCATCACGGCGCTCTCGCGCATGATCGCCGGCTGGTATCGTCTCCGGCTTCGACCTCCTGCTCACGCCGACGACCGCGCGCCCGCCACAGCCGCTCGGCACCTGGGACGACTCGGGCGAGCGACCCGATGGACGCCTTCCACGCGGCGCCTGCCCGAGGGTGCGTTCACCGCCATCTTCAACGTCACCGGCCAGCCCGCGATCTCGCTGCCGCTCGGCGAGGCGGACGGCATCCCGGTCGGCGTCCAGCTCGTCGCGCCGTTCGGGCCGCGAGGACCTCCTGATCCAGGTCGCGGCGCAGCTCGAGCGCGCCGAGCCGTGGGCGGACCGTGTCGCGCCCGACGTTCGCCGGAGTAGCTTTGCCGCGATGACGCCGTTCCGAGGAGTCCTGACGGCGATGGTCACGCCATTCGCCGACGACCGCTCGCTCGATGTCGAGGGCGCGCGCAAGCTCGCCTCCTACCTGGTCGAGAACGGCTCGCACGGAGTCGTCGTCGCGGGCACGACGGGCGAGTCGCCCACGCTCTCCGACGACGAGAAGATCGAGCTGCTGGAGGCCGTCCTCGACGAGATCGGCTCGGACGCGACGGTGATCTGCGGCACCGGCTCGAACGACACGCGCCACGCCGCCGACGCTCACGCACCGCGCCGCGCAGGCCGGCGCGCACGGCGTCCTCGTCGTCTCGCCGTACTACAACAAGCCGATCGAGGACGGGCCTTCGCGCGCACTTCGCCGAGGTCTCCGAGGCGGCGGGGGAGACGCCCGTCGCCCTCTACAACATCCCCTCGCGCTCGGTGATCAACATGTCGCCGGAGTTCATGGCCTCGCTTGCCGCGGAGTTCGAGAACATCGCCGGCGTCAAGCAGGCGAACAACGGCGACATGGGCCCGATCGAGGGGCTCGACGTCATGGCGGGAAACGACGACGTCTTCGCCCGCTGCCTTCGCGAGGGCGGGACCGGCGGCATCCTGGTCGCCTCGCACGTGGTCGGGCCGAAGATGCGCGAGATCTTCGACGCTGCCGCGGAGGACGACCACGACCGCGCGCTCGACCTCGAGCGCGAGCTCGCCGGACGTCTACTCGGCGATCGCCGCGGCGCCGCCCGGCGAGCTCGATCAAGGCGATCCTCGCGATGCGCGGCCTGATCGGCGAGACGCAGCGCCTGCCGATGGTCCCGGTCGACGGGCCCGGCGCGCGAGGCGCTCGAAGAGATCGCCGAGAACGGTCCGATGAGCAAGGTCAAGATCCTCCCGCTCGGCGGGCTCGGAGAGATCGGCAAGAACATGACCGCGATCGAGTCCGAGGGCCGGATCGTGATCGTCGACGCCGGCGTGATGTTCCCGACGGCCGAGATGCTCGGCATCGACCTCGTCCTGCCGGACTTCACCTCGCTTCGCGAGCGCAAGGACGACATCGACGCCCTCGATCCTCACCCACGGCCACGAGGACCACGTCGGCGCCGTCCCGTACGTGCTTCGCGAGCTGGGCATCCCCGAGGCGATCTACGGCGGCCCGCTCACGCTCGGGCTCGTGCGCTCGAAGCTCGAGGAGCGAAAGATCCGCGACGCGCCCGCTCATCGTGCTCGAGCCGGGCGAGCGCGCCAAGGCCGGGCCGTTCGAGATCGAGACGATCCACATGTCGCACTCGATCCCCGACGCGCGGGCCGTCGCCCTCCACACGAAGCTCGGCGCGATCCTGATCACGGGCGACTACCGCTTCGACCAGACGCCGGTCGACGGCCAGCCCGGCCGACATCGCTCGGCTCGCCGAGCTTGGCTCCGAGGGCGTCCTGTGCCTCTGCGGCGACTCGACCAACGCCGACCGGCCCGGGCGTCGGCGCCTCCGAGCGATCGGTCGGCCCGGCGCTTCGCGAGGTGTTCTCGCGCTGCGAGGGACGGATCATCGTCACCTGCTTCGCCTCGAACGTCCACCGCGTCCAGCAGGTGATCGACGCGGCGGTCGAGCTCGACCGCAAGGTGGCGCTGGTCGGCCGCTCGATGCGAAAGAACTTCAACATCGCGTCGAACCTGGGCATGGCGAACGCGCCCGACGGCATCTTCATCAACCCGAAGGAGATCGAGAACTATCCCGGACGACCGCGTGATCGCGATCTCGACCGGAAGCCAGGGCGAGCCGCTCTCGGCGCTCCGGCGGATGGCGTTCAACGACCACCGCGACGTCGAGCTCCACTCGGGCGACACGATCATCTTCTCGGCCACGGCGGTCCCCGGCAACGAGCGCGCCGTGAACGAGACGATCGACCGCATCTACGAGATCGGCGCCACCGTCGTCACCGCCGCCGACGCGCCGATCCACGTCTCGGGCCACGGCTCGCGCGAGGAGCTGAAGCTGATGCTCAACCTGACGCGGCCGAAGTACGTGTTGCCGTTCCACGGCGACCACAAGCGGATCCGCCTCCACGCGGAGCTCGCCGAGTCGGTCGGCATCCCGCCCGAGCGCATCTTCAAGGGCCGCAACGGCCTGGCGCTCGAGATCGACGAGAAGGGCGCCCGCTTCACCGACGACGTCAAGGCGGGGATGATCTTCGTCGACGGCGTCGACATCGGCGATCCCGACGACGTCGCGCTCCGCGACCGCCGCACGCTCTCGGGCGACGGCGTCCTGATCGTCGTCGCGACGCTCTCGGGCGAGGACGGCTCGACCGCGACCGAGCCCGAGATCATCTTCCGCGGCGTCCCCTTCATCGAGGGCGACGAGGCCGTGAAGCTGATCGACGAGGTCCGCGACGTGGTCGCCAACGCCCTCGCCGACGCCGTCCACGACAACATCACCGACGCCGGCGTGATCCAGGAGGACATCCACGACGACGTCGCCGAGCTCATCTACAAGCGCCTCAAGCGCCGCCCGATGATCCTGCCGGTCGTCGTCGAGGTCTGAGCGCCGGGCAAAAAAGTGGCCCGCCGGCTCCAGGGAGGGGAAGAGCCGACGGGCCTAGGGGTTCTCGGCCTCTGGGGCCGAGATGCTCGCCGGCGCTGGGGGTCCCGCTCCGGCGAGTGGGTGTCTCGTCCACGATGGAAATTAAGCCCGCGATGTAAACGATCCCTAAAGAACTCTTGAAAGTTTCTTAGGAACGTCCGCGGGCGCTCTCGGAGAGCACGGAAGGGTCGACCGTGAAGAGGGCGCCGCCGTGATTCGAGCGTGCCGACGTTCGACCGATGCCGCCGTGCGCGGTCGCGACCGCGCGGACGATCGAGAGGCCGAGGCCGGTGCCTGACTCGGCGGTCACGTCGGCCGGGCCGGAGCCGCGGACGAAGCGGCCGAAGACCTGGTCCGCGAGGCCCTCGGGAATGCCGGGGCCGTCGTCGGCGACCTCGAGGACCGCGTCGCGAGTCCCGTTGCGAAGACGCGGACGGTGATCGTCGAGCCGGGGGGCGTGTGGCGGACGCCGTTGTCGATCAGGTTGAGCGCGACGCGGTGGAGCTCGTCGGGGTTGCCCTTCGACGCTGGCGGGCTCGAGCGCCAGGTTGATCGTGTGCTCGGGAGCGACGGGGCGGACCTCGGCGGCCGCGGCCTCGGTGATCGCGGCGAGGTCGCAGGGGCGCCGGGCGCCCTGCCGGCCGGCGTCGGCGCGGGCGAGGATCAGGAGGTCGCCGACGAGGCGGCGCATCCGCCGCGACGAGCGCAGAGCGGACTCGACCATCTCGGCCTCCTCGCCCTCGGTGCGGTTTGCGCTCGAGCGCGTCCTGGAGCAGCTCGAGGTTCGCGAGGATCGAGGTGAGCGGCGTGCGGAGCTCGTGCGAGGCGTCGGCGACGAACTCGCGCTGCGCCTGGACCATGCCCTGCGCCTCGTTGCGGGCGGCGTCGAGCTCGCGGAGCATCTCGTCGAGCGTCGTGGCCAGCTCGGCGACCTCGTCCTCGGCCTCGGGCTTCGGCATCGTGCGGGCCGGGTCGCGCGTCGTCGCGATCTCCCGCGCGGTGGTGCGTGAGCGCCGCGATCGGGCCCATCGCGCGGCCCGCGACGGCGAGGCCGGCGAGCGTCGCGAGGATCGCGCCGCCCGCGACGCCGACGGCGAGGAAGAGCCAGAGGCGGCTGATCGTCGCGTCGAGCTCGTCGTGGTCGCGCGCCACCTGGACGTAGGTGGACCCCGCGCCGACGAGGGTCGTCGTCGACCTGCGCCGTGGCGACCTCGAGGTCGCCGAAGCGGCACGATGCTCGGAGTCGGGGGCGGCAGGAGGACGTCGACGTTCTGGATCGGATGGCCCGACGGGAGGCGTGATGCGAACGATCTCGTCGCCGATCGTGAGGTCCTCGAGCGGGTACCTCGACCGTGCCCGTCTCGGGATCGATCTGGACGAGAACGCGATGCGGTTGGCGGTCGCCTGGAGCTCGTTGCGGAAGTCGTTCTCCAGGCGCTCCTGCGAGAGCTTGCCGACGACGGCCGCGAACGCGAGGAGGATGACGAAGGTGAGGCCGGCCGAGACGCCGGCGAGCCGCCAGCGCACCGGCCAGCGCGACGGGCGCTGAGAAAGCGGGGCCGCGCGCCGCTTGGGCTCGGGCGTCTCGCCATCTACTCCGGCGCGCGAACGACGTAGCCGGCGCCGCGCTTGGTGTGAAGGATGCGCTCCTCGCCGCCCTCCTCGAGCTTTCGGCGGACGTTCGAGATGAAGACGTCGATCGTGTTCGTCATCGCGAGCGGGTCGTAGCCCCAGACCTCTTCGAGGAGGCGCTCGCGCGAGACGACGAGGCGCTCGTTTCGCATCAGGAACTCGAGCAGCTCGAACTCGCGAGCGGTGAGCTCGACCTCGCGGTCGCCGCGGTGGACCTCGCGCGTCGCCGGGTTGAGGCGAAGGTCGCCGAGGACGAGCGTCGCCGAGCCGCGCGGCGGGCGGCGGCGCATGACGCGCGCGCATCCGGGCCAGGAGCTCGGTGCGCTCGAACGGCTTGACGAGGTAGTCGTCGGCGCCCAGGTCGAGGCCCTCGACGCGATCCTCGAGCTCGGTGCGGGCGGTGAGGACGAGGATCGGGACGTCGTCGGACTCGCGAAGCCGCCGGAGCACCTCGACGCCGTCGATCTTCGGCAAGCCCGAGGTCGAGGATCACCAGGTCGGGCAGGAACTCGGACGCGGCGCTCAGCGCCTCCTCGCCGTCCGCGGCCGTGCGGACCTCGTGTCCCTCCGCGCGAAGCGTGCGCCGAAGGACGTCGGCGATCTCGGCGTCGTCCTCGACGACGAGCACGCGGCCGGTGTGAGTCTCGCTCTCAGACACGCATTGAAGGGTACGCGCACCTCGAAGGGGTCCAGGCACGAGTGTCGAACCCATCTGCGATGGCCCGAGCCACCGCTAAATCCCGTGCGCCCAAACGGCCGTCCAGGCGTGCGCCGGTGAAGCGTGCGGCCGTCAAGCGCACTCCTGATCTGCGCAAGCGCGCGCGAGGGGCGATTGACGGGCTCGAGCAGCGCCATTACGACCTGATCGGGCTGATTCTGATCGCGGTAGGCGTCTACTCGGGGTTCGTCCTTTATCTGGGCTGGGACGGTGGTGCAGTCGGGGCGTGGCTCTCGTCGGCGCTCGAATACACGGTCGGCCGGGTCGCCTACGTGGTGCCGTTCGCCGCGTTCGGGCTGGGCTTGGCCCTGATCGCGAAGCCGTTGATCCAGGCCCCTCGGGCGCTGAACGCGGGCGCGTTCCTCGTGCTCTTGGCCCTGCTCCTCGCGTTCTCGGCAGGCACACTCGGATTGGGCCCGGATCGCCCCGTCCGCGATGGCTACTTCGAGCCCGAGTTCTTCCGCGCTCATGGCGGCGCGATCGGCGAGTCGCTCTATTGGGCGACGACCAGCCTCTTTCAGCGCTTTGGCGCGCACATCCTCGCCGTCCTGATGATGGCGTCGCGGGATCTTGCTTCTCACGGGCATGACGATCGCGAACATCGTCGAGAGTGCGGGCGCTGCGACGCGCCGTGCACATGACTCAGCGCGCGAGCGCTCGGGCGCGGCGACGAGGACGCCGGTCCTTCCGGGCTGGTCTGAGCCTGATGACATCGACATTCAGATCACGCGCGTCAACGAGACAGAGGTGCTCGAGAACGAGTCGGTCTGGGACGACGCCGAGGAAGACGCGGCGGAGCCCGAGCCTGCTCCGAAAGCAGAGGGTGGCGAGGGAGCGTTTTCCTACGACGAGGCCCACGGCGACGACGCGGCGCCGAAGGCGGAGCCTGTCGCGGTCCTGGGCGATCCCGACGAGGCGGTCGCCGCCGAGCCCGTCGAGCTGACGCCGATGGGAAACAAGCGGACCGAGCTCGGGCATCACGGTTTCCGAGGAAACCGACTACGACCCGCCGAGCCCGAAGGTGCTCGAGAAGGGCAAGGGCGACCCTGGGCCCGATCCGAAGGACCGGGAGGCGACCGCTAAGTCGCTCCTCGAGTCGCTCGAGCACTTCGGCGTCGACGCGAAGATGATCGGCATGGTCTCTGGGCCGCACGTGAGCCGCTACGAGTTCCAGCTCGCGCCCGGCACGAAGGTCTCTAAGGTCGCGGCGCTGAAGGACGATCTCGCCTACGCGCTCGCGTCGACCGACATCCGCATCCTCGCCCCGATCCCCGGCAAGAAGGCCGTGGGTGTCGAGGTGCCCAACAAGAAGCGCCGCCTTGTGCGGCTCGGCGACATCTACGAAGGCAAGCCGAAGGGCTCGTCGCCGCTCGTCGCCTGGCTCGGCAAGGACGTCTCGGGCCATGCGTGCTGGACCGACATCGCGCTCATGCCGCACATCCTGGTCGCGGGCACGACCGGCTCGGGTAAGTCGGGCTGCATCAACGCGATCTTGAGCTCGATCCTGCTCCACGCGTCGCCGAACGAGTGCCGCCTCGTCCTCGTCGATCCCAAGCGCGTCGAGCTCAACCACTACGAGACCCTGCCGCATCTCCTGACGCCCGTGGTTACGAACCCGCGCCTGGCCTCGAACGTGCTTCAGAACCTGATCGGCGAGATGGAGAGCCGCTACCAGGTGATGGGCGAGGCGCGCGCCCGCAACCTTGCCGAGCTCAACAAGACGCGCCGAAAGTCCGGAGATGCGCCGCTCCCGCACATCCTCTGCGTGATCGACGAGCTCGCCGACCTGATGATGGTCGCGCCCGCCGAGGTCGAGGACTCGATCATCCGCCTCGCGCAGAAGTCGCGCGCGGTAGGCATTCACCTGGTGCTCGCGACGCAGCGCCCGTCCACGGACGTCATCACCGGAACGATCAAGGTGAACATTCCGGCTCGCATCGCCTTCGCCGTCGCCTCTCAGGTCGACTCGCGCGTGATCCTCGACCAGGGTGGGGCAGAGACGCTCCTCGGCCAGGGCGACATGCTCTTCCGCCCGATCGGTACGTCCAAGCTCCAGCGCATCCAGGGCGCCTTCCTCACCGAGAACGAGATCGCCCGCCTCACCAATCACTGGGCCAAGCAGGGCGAGCCCGACTTCGATCCGCAGCTGCTGGTCGAAAAGGTCGAGGACCACGGCGTCGAGCCGGGCGGCGGCGAGTTCTCGCCTGACGAGGACGATCTCCTCGAGGACGCGGCGCGCATCGTGATCGAGTCGGAGACCGCGTCCGTCTCGATGATCCAGCGGCGCCTCAGGGTCGGCTACACGCGAGCCGGCCGCCTGATCGACATGCTCGAGCGCCGCGGGATCATCTCCGGCTACGAAGGATCGAAGCCCAGGCAGGTCCTGATCTCGATCTCAGAGCTTCCGGCGATCCTCGCGGGCGGCGGCGCGGGAGCGCCGGGCCCGGAGGTACTCGAGAGCGAAGACCGCTCCGACACGCAATCCGAGCTCGAGCCGGTCGAGTCCTAGCTCAGCCGCACACGCCCTCGTCGTTGATGTAGACGCCGCCTGGGACGTCGTATCCGTCTGGCCGGACCGTGAATCGCGGTGCGAGACAGAGCGCACCCGGGTCGGGACTATCTCCCTTCACGGTGCCCTCGAAGATCCGCCGCTGATCAGGCCGAAGGGTGAACCTATAGGAGCTCTGTTGCGCTCTCTTGGTGACTTCCCTGCCGCCGAAGAACCACCGGATCTTGTAGTCCTCGAAGCCGTCCCCGAACGAATCGTCCTCGAGCTTGAGCTCGAGAGCTTCGACGCTTTCGCTCTTCACCTTGAAGAAGAAATCCTTCGGACGAGTTCCAACGCTCGTGGGCGGATAGCCGGAGAAGTCATACGGCCCGCCCCGGTCCTTTGCCTGCGAGAGAACGAAGGGCGCAGGCCCAGCGTTGCCAATCGAGGGGCCCAGCCACGCCGTTGCACCCAGAAGCAGAACGAGAGCGGAGGTTCTGAGGGCACGTATCACAGGACGAGCATAAACCGACGCGCATAGCCGCGTGGCGCGCTTTAGCCGGCTGTCGCCCGCACCGCCTCTTCGCGCTGCATGATGTTCTCGAGGCGAAGCAGCGTGCCGCCGCGAAACGACCAGACCTGGAAATAGTTGAACCCGGTCGTCGCCCCGCTCATCTCGCCCTTGCCCTCCTGTCTCACCTCCGCCACGACTGAGTCGCCAACCGTGTTCAGCGTGATGCAGGTGATCGTGAGCTGCTCCCACGGCTCGAGAAACTGGTGCATGTACTTCCCCATCTGTCCACGTCCGACGTACACGCCCGAATCCGGGAACTCTGGGCTGAGCACGAAGACGGAAGCGTCGTCCCAGAGCTCGACGCCGGCGGTGAAATCGCCCTGTGCCCAGCGCGCGTAGATCTCACGCACGGTCTCTTCGCCTTGTGAGGGCATGCGACGGCAGTATCCCCGCTGCCTGAGCGCGGCGACGCGTCGTAAGGTGGTTTCGTGAGCGAAGAAGCCGCCAAGCCCGTCCGTGCCGGCATCGTCGTGACTGGCACGGAGGTCATCACAGGCACGATCCAGGACAAGAACGGCCCTTGGATCTCGCAAGAGCTCGCAGGGCGAGGGGTGGAGGTGTCTCACATCGTCGTCGTCGGGGACCGGCCCTCAGACCTCGAGCAAGCGCTCCGCTTCCTGGGTGACGACGGGATGGACGTGATCGTCACCAGCGGCGGGCTCGGGCCGACCGCGGATGACCTGACGGCCGAGGTGGTGGGCGCATTCGCAGGGCGCGAGATGGTCCTCGACTCCGGCATGGAGGAGAAGATCGCGAAGATCCTCGCAGGCTTCGCTCGGCGGCTCAAATTCGACGCAGAGGCGCTCCGCGAGGCCAATCGAAAGCAGGCGGTCGTCCCGGCTGGCTCGACCCTGATCGACCCGGCCGGAACGGCGCCCGGGCTCGTGGTTCCCGTCGACGGCGGGCCGGTCGTGATCGTGATGCCCGGGCCGCCGCGAGAGCTTCACGAGATGTGGCCGCAGGCGCTCGCCACCGATCCCGCGCGAGAGGTCCTCGACCAGGCGGAGCCGTACGCGGGGGTAATGCTGCGTCTCTTCGGCATCCCCGAGTCCGAGATCGCGAAGAGCCTCCGCGAGATCGAGCAGGAAGGCGTTGATCTCAGCGCGCTCGAGATCACTACCTGTCTTCGCAAGGGAGAGCTCGAGATCGAAGTGCGCCACCGACCCGGCGCCGAGGACAACTTGGCAGCCTTGGTCGCCGGCATCGACGCGCGGCACGGGCGGTTTCTCTTCAGTCGCGACGGCGAGACGATCGACTCGCAGCTCGCGAAGCTCTTGGACGGACATCGCGTAGGCCTAGGCGAGTCGTGCACGGGGGGCCTTCTGGCTGCGCGCCTCACCGAACGCCCGGGCTCCTCGGCGTTCGTGGCCGGCGGCGTAGTTTCGTATTCGAACGAGTCGAAGACGGAGCTCCTAGACGTTCCGGCCGAGCTGATCGAACAGTACGGCGCGGTTTCACCCGAGGTGGCCGAGGCGATGGCAGATGGCGCGCTCAGGCGCTTTGAAGCCGATCTGGGGGTTGGGATCACCGGCATCGCGGGCCCGGACGGCGGCACCGAGGAAAAGCCCGTGGGCTACGTGTGTGTCTGCGTCAAGGATTCGAGCGGCGGGCTGATCGCGCGGGATCCGGTGATGCCCGGAAACCGCGCCGACATCCGCGAACGCACAGCGCTTCTCGCGATGCACCTGATGCGCCGCCTGCTCCTGGGCGAAGACTTCCCCGTCTGAAGCCTTCCGTGACACCCCTGACACGGAATTGGCGCTAACGCCGCAAAAATCAAGCGCCAAACCCGTCTAGGTTGCTCCCCGATGATCTCCGAAGCGCCCAAGCCCAAAGCGCTCCGCCTCTTCGCGGCGCTCGACATCCCGGACCGCGTCCGCGCTGGAATCGCTGCCTGGGGTGCCCGCGAGCTGGCCGATCCGGCGCTTCGGCCCACGGTGGCCGAGAACCTCCACATGACGCTGTGCTTCCTCGGTCGCACTCACACCGCTCGCGTCGGCGAAGCCTCCGAGGCCGTTACCGCCCTTCCGCCTGAGCCGGTGCGGATCCAGCTTCACCACGAGGTCGTGGGCAAGCCTCGTAAGCGCCCCGGGGTGTGGGCCCTCGAGGCGGACGCCCCGGCTGCGACGGCACTCCAGGGCCGCCTCGCGGCCGCATTCGAAGCCGCCGGCCTGTACGAATCCGAGAACCGCCCGTTCTGGGCGCACCTGACGGTCGCGCGCACCCGGAACGAGCGGGGGAAGCGCCGCCCGCAGCGCGTCGAAAAGCCGCCTGGAGAGCTACCCGCAGAGCTCCCAGAGCCCTTCGATGCCGTCCGGGTCTCCCTTTACCGTTCAGACCTTCGGTCGGACGGCGCGAAGTACGTGTCCCTGACCAGTTTGAACTTGCCGCCCTCGCCTCAGAGCCTGGGCGAGGAAAGGTGAAGATCGATGGCTGAACCAACCAAGGCAGACCAGAAGGCGGCGGAGAAGGAAGCGAAGGCCCGCACGGCCGCGCTTGAAGCCGCGAAGACCCACATCGACAAGGAGTTCGGGGCCGGCTCGCTCATGACCCTGAGCGATGACAACGCCCTTGCCGTCGATGCGATCCCCACCGGCGCGCTCTCGCTCGACCTCGCGCTCGGCGTCGGTGGCGTTCCTCGCGGCCGCGTGGTCGAGATCTTCGGCCCGGAGTCCTCGGGCAAGACGACGCTCGTCTACCACATCATGGCCGAGGCTCAGGCTCGTGGCGGCGTCTGTGCGTTCATCGACGCCGAGCACGCCCTCGATCCCGTCTACGCACGCCGCATCGGCCTCAACACGGACGAGCTCTTGATCTCACAGCCCGACTACGGCGAGCAGGCGCTCGAGATCGTCGACGTCCTCGTCCGCTCGGGCGCGGTCGACGTCATCGCCGTCGACTCGGTCGCGGCGCTGACCCCGCGCGTCGAGCTGGAGGGACAGATGGGCGACCAGTCGGTCGGCCTCCAGGCCCGGATGATGTCCCAGGCGATGCGAAAGCTCGCCGGCAACCTCAACCGCGCCAACACCGTCTGCCTGTTCACGAACCAGATCCGCGAGAAGATCGGCGTCACCTTCGGCTCGCCCGAAACGCAACCGGGCGGCCGTGCGCTCAAGTTCTACTCGTCCCAGCGCCTCGATATCCGCCGCATCGAGACCCTCAAGGAGGGCACCGAGGCGGTCGGCAACCGGGTCCGCATCAAGGTGGTGAAGAACAAGGTCGCGCCGCCGTTCCGCCAAGCCGAGTTCGACATCGAGTACGGCGTGGGCATCTCGCACGAGGGCTGCCTCCTCGACCTCGCGCTCGAGCACGACCTGGTCCAGAAGTCCGGTTCGTTCTTCTCGTACGGCGAGCTCAGGCTCGGACAGGGGCGAAACAACACCAAGGGCTATCTGGCCGAGAACCCCGAGCTGGCGCAGGAGATCGAAACGAAGATCTTCGAGCTCCTCGAGATCGACCGCAAGCCGCGACCGATCGCAGCGGTGCCCGACGCACCCGAGGCGCCCGACGCTGGCGACAGCGCCCCTGCAGCGATCGCCGATGAGGCCGCGCCCGAGCGCAAGGCTGCCTAGCCAGTCCAGCGCGAGTATCCGACCCAACGCACACGGGCTCGCCGTGACCGCTCGTCAGAAGAGCGCGTTCGAGTTGGCGGTCGGCGCGCTCTCGCGTAAGGAGCGCACGGTCGCCGAGCTCAGAGCGTGGCTCGCAAAGCGTGAGGTCGAGCCCGCTGAGGCAGAGGAGGCGATCGAGCGTCTCGTCGAGATGGGCCAGCTCGATGACGAGCGCTACGCCGCGCTTTTTACTCAAGACAAGCGCGAGCTCTTCGGCTGGGGGCCCGCGCGCATCCGCGAGGCGCTGATCGACAAGGGGAGTCGCCGCCGCTATCGTCGAGGCGGCGGCCGGAGATGAGAGCCATGCGGAGCTGGCTGAGCGGGCGGCGGAGCTCCTCGAAGGACGCGACGTCGACGACGACTCCGGGCGGGGAAAGGCGCTCGCATTCCTGGCGCGACGGGGCTACGAGCTCGAGGTGGCCTACGAGGCCGTTCGGCTCGCCGAGCGCCGGGCAGCCTGATCCAGGAGCGCTCCCGCCGCCTCCCGGGCTTGCGCCCGGGTTTACCATCGTTGTAGGAGATGGGCGGCTCGAGCTGTCGCCAGCCCCAATCAACACTATGAAAATGAACCTTGATCACGAACACGCTCGCCGCCGGCCCCCGCCGGCGCGGGTGGAGGTGAAACTCAGATGGCACGCGCCCAACGCTTTGGCTGGCGCCGCGAAGACGAGGCAGGTAGCCACCTGTCAACCGCCGGCGAAGCCCATGAAACCCCTGCAAACGACGGTACCGCCGTGGACGAGCTCCAAGCTCGGCGGGCGGAGATCGCTCGTATGGAAGAGCTCGCGCTACGCGAGACGGAGTCGATCGCGCTCCGCCAAGCGGACATCGATCGTCGCATTCAGGCGCTCGAGGACCGCGAGCGAAACCTGGCTCAGCAAAACGAGGAGCTAAAGCAGGCAAAGCGGGTCCAGCGTCGTGAGCTCGAGCGCATCTCGGGCCTCAGCGCCGCTCAGGCCAGGCATATGCTCCTGGCCGACGTCGAGCAGGAAGCTCAGCACCAGGCGGCGCTCAAGATCCGTCAGATCGAGGATGAGGCAAAGCTGGAGGGGGATCGCCGGGCCCGGAACATCCTCGCCGTGGCGACCGGGCGACTCGCCGCGAAGCACTCGAGCGAGGCCACGACTCGCCTCGTCGAGCTCCCCTCCGACGAGATGAAGGGGCGCATCATCGGCCGGGAGGGCAGGAACATCCGCGCCCTGGAGAAGCTCACCGGGGTCGACGTGATCATCGACGAGACCCCCTCTGCAGTCGTGCTCTCGAGCTTCGACGGGGTTCGCCGAGAGATCGCAAGGATCACGCTCGAGCGCCTGATCGCTGATGGAAGGATCCATCCGGCTCTGATCGAGGAGACGTACGAGCAGGCCAAGGCGGATCTGGAAGAGCGCATCCTGGAGGAGGGCGAGCGTGCTGCCCTCGAGGCGCACGTCCACGGCCTCGATCCCGAGCTCTTGAAGCTGATCGGCCAGCTCCGCTTCCGCACCTCATACGGGCAGAACGTCCTCGACCACTTGATCGAGTGCGCCAACCTTGCGAGCATCCTGGCCGAGGAGCTGGGCGCATCGGCCGAGACGGCGCGTCGGGCAGCGTTCCTCCACGACATCGGCAAGGCCGTCACCCACGAGATCGAGGGGCCGCACGCGCTGATCGGTGCTCGCATCGTCAGGCGAAACGGGGAGTCCGAGGCGGTCGCGCACGCGATGGAAGCGCATCACAACGAGGTCGAGATGAAGACGGTCGAGGCGGTGATCGTTCAGGCCGCCGACGCAGTCTCCGGCGCCCGCCCGGGCGCACGCGGCGACTCGCTAGAGCAGTACGTCGGCCGGATGCACGACCTCGAAGAGATCGCTGGGCGCCATCACGGCGTCGAGCGGGTCTTCGCGATGCGCGCGGGACGCGAGATCCGCGTGGTGGTTGATCCGGGCGTCGTCGACGACGACACGGCCGCGGTCATCTCGCAAGAGATCGCTACCGCGATCGAGAAGGAGACGACCCATCCGGGCCGCACGAAGATCACCGTCATCCGCGAGAGCCGCGCGACGGCGTTTGCGGACTAGCCGGATGACGTTGCCGCTGTCCGGCGCCGACGCCGCGTCCCGATAGGATCGCGCCCGCATGAGCGACCTTTTCTACGTCTTCGGGATCGCCCTGACGGTGATGGCGCTGGTCCTGGCATTCGGCGGCATGCGCAGCGACGGCTTCCCCTCGCGCCCCGTCCTGATCGGCGGTCTGGCGCTGATGGCGTTCCTGGTCGTCGGCTCGGCCGCGTTCGCGATCGTCCTCTCCCGAGAAGAGCACGAGGTCCGCGAGGACGAGATCGCCGAGTACCGCGCCGAGCAGGCCGAGGCAGCTGAGGCAGCCGAGGCGGAAGGCGAGCCGGCGGAAGGCGCCGGGACACCCGAGCCGGCGGACGAAGAAACAGTCTCTGCGGACGCGATCGAGCTGACCTCCCCCGAGCCGGGCGACCTGGTCTTCGACCCCACCTCGCTCCAAGCCGAGGCTGGCGAGGTCACGCTCAACTACGTGAACCCCTCCGAAGTACCCCACAACGTCGCGATCGAGGACGGATCTGAGACCGTGGCCCAGGGCGAGACGGTGACAGGCGGGGCCGCAGGCCCGGCCACCGCCAAGCTCGAGCCGGGCGAGTACGCCTTCTACTGCTCCATCCCGAGCCACCGCGACTTGGGCATGGAAGGCACGCTCACCGTCGAGTAGCGAGCCCGGTTCGCCCCACAAACGTCCCACGCGGCCCCGTATAGAGGGCGGTGTTGGACGTTTGATGTCGTTGCTTGACCCTCTGGCGTTAGAGGAGTAGGGTCGGCCCCGATGGCACTGGGGGTCAGGCCATTCGATTTGCGGCTGTTAGGTGCGGCGGTCGGGATTCTGGCTGCGGCTCTTCTGCTCGCGCTGCTGGGCCTGAGTGCATTCGAGCGCTCGGCCGCGGGTGGCGGAGCCACCGCCGAGGAGGCCGCGGCATCCGAGTCGTACGCCGAGCTGCCGCTCGCCTTTGAGCCGAACGCAGGCCGATACGGCACCGACCTCGACTACGTCGCCTCCTCGAACGCCGGCACCGTCGCGCTCTCGCCGGACGGCGCCACGCTCACGCCCGCTGTTGAGCATCCCCGCCGCCAGGAGGCCGACCCGATCCGCTTGAGCCTCGCCGGCGCCGCAGCCGCGACCCCTGAGGCGGTCGAGCGCCTCCCGGGCGTCGTCAACGACCTCCGCGGCGACGACCCCGCGAAGTGGCAGACCGAGATCCCCACCTTCGAGCGGATCCGCTACGAGGGTGTCTATCCCGGGATCGACCTCGACTGGCATGGCACCTCAGGCACGCTCGAATATGACTTCCGGCTCGCGCCCGGAGCTGACCCCGACCGGATCACGCTCAACTTCGGCTCGAAGCCCGTCCGGATCGCGCCGAACGGTGAGCTCGTCGTTGGCACCGGCCCTGACGCGATCCGCCAGGCGGCCCCGGTCGCCTATCAGCGCTCAGCCCAAGGCGAGCGCCAGACAGTCGCCTCGCGCTTCACGCTCGACGCGAGCGGCCGCGCTGGCTTCTCGCTTGGCGCCTACGACCGCTCGCGAGCGCTCGTGATCGACCCGATCGTGCTCGCCTACTCGACCTACATCGGCGGGGACTCTGCGGACATCGCCGACGGAATCGCGGTCGACTCGGCCGGCGCCGCCTACGTCACCGGCAACACCGAGTCGAGCGACTTCAACACGGTGGGGCAGATCGAGGGCGACTCGGCCGCTAGTGATGTCTTCGTCTCGAAGCTCAACCCGGCCGGAAGCGCGCTCGCCTACTCGACCTACATCGGCGGGGGCGCCGGCGACTTCGCGCTCGGGGTCGCGGTCGACTCGGCCGGCGCCGCGTACGTCAGCGGCTACACCGACTCGACCGACTTCAACACTGTGGGACAGATCGAGGGCGACTCGGCCGATTTCGACGTCTTCGTCTCGAAGCTCAACCCGGCCGGAAACGCGCTCGCCTACTCGACCTATATCGGCGGGGACTCTGCGGACGTCGCCGACGGAATCGCGGTCGACTCGGCCGACGCCGCCTACGTCACCGGCTACACCTTCTCGACCGACTACAACACGGTGAACCCGATCGAGGGCAACTCGGCCGGCAACGACGCCTTCGTCTCGAAGCTCACCCCGGCAGGGAGCGGTCTCGCCTACTCGACCTACATCGGCGGAGGCAGCACCGACGTCGCGCGGGGAATCGCGGTCGACTCGGCCGGCGCCGCCTACGTCACCGGCTACACCCAATCGACCGACTTCAACACTGTGGGACAGATCGAGGGCGACTCGGCGGGCACGGACGGCTTCGTCTCAAAGCTCACCCCGGCCGGAAGCGCGCTCGCCTACTCGACCTACATCGGCGGAGGCAGCGATGACTACGCGCTCGGAATCGCGGTCGACTCGGCCGACGCCGCCTACGTCGCGGGCTTCACGGGCTCGACCGACTTCGACACGGTGGGGCAGATCGAGGGCGACTCGGCCGACTTCGACGCCTTCGTCTCGAAGCTGACGCCGGCCGGAAGTGCGCTCGCCTACTCGACCTACCTCGGCGGGGCCAGCTCTGACGAGGGGCGCGGAATCGCGGTCGACGCGTCCGGCGCTGCCTATGTCACCGGCTACACCCAATCGACCGACTTCAACACGGTGGGGCAGATCGAGGACGACTCGGCGGGCGACGACGCCTTCGTCTCGAAGCTCACCCCGGCCGGGAGCGCACTCGCCTACTCGACCTACATCGGCGGGGCCAGCAGCGACGTCGCGCAAGGGGTCGCGGTCGACTCGGCCGGCGCTGCCTACCTCACCGGCTACACCGACTCGACCGACTTCAACGCCGTGGGGCAGATCGAGGGCGACTCGGTCACCACAGATGCCTTCGTCTCCAAGATCGACAACCCGGCATGCAACAGCGCCCGGGCAAAGCTCGCGAAGGCGAGAAAGGGCCTCGCGAAGGCGAAGAAGAAGCTAAAGAAGGCGAAGCAGAACGGCTCGTCCAAGGACGTAAAGAATGCCAAGGCCAAGGTGAGGAAGGCTAAGAAGGCCGTGAAGGACGCCGAGGCCGAAGTCGCCGCTAACTGCTGATGGCTGTGGGGCTTAAGACATTCGATGTACGGCTGTGGCTTGCGGCGGTCGGGATGCTGAGCGCGGCTCTGCTCCTCGCCCTCTCAGGCCCGGGCGCTTTCGAGCGCTCAGCCGGAGGCGGCGCCACCGCCGAGGAAGCGGTGGCGGCCGACTCCTACGCGGAGCTGCCGCTCGCCTTCGAGCCGAACGCAGGTCGCTACGGCCAGGACCTCGACTACGTCGCCTCCTCGAACGCCGGCACCGTGGCCCTCTCGGCTGACGGTGCCACGCTCACGCCGGCGGTCGAGCACCCCCGCCACCAGAGTCCGATCCGATCCGCTTGAGCCTCGCCGGCGCCGCAGCCGCAACGCCCGATGCGGTCGAGCGCCTCCCCGGCGTCGTCAACGACCTCCGCGGCGACGATCCCGCGAAGTGGCAGACCGAGATCCCCACCTTCGAGCGGATCCGCTACGAGTCGGTCTATCCGGGCATCGACCTCGACTGGCACGGCACCACAGGCACGCTCGAATACGACTTCCGCCTCGCGCCCGGAGCCGATCCCGACCGGATCGCGCTCGACTTCGGCGCTGAGCCGCTCCGGATCGCCTCGAACGGCGAGCTCGTGGTCGGCACCGGCCACGACGCGATCCGCCAGGCGGCGCCGGTCGCCTACCAGCGCTCCGCCTCTGGCGAGCGCCAGGCCATCGCGTCGCGCTTCGCGCTGGACGCGAATGGCCGCGCGGGCTTCGCGCTCGGCGCCTACGACCGCTCGCGGCCGCTCGTGATCGACCCGGTCCTGCTCTCCTACTCGACCTACCTCGGCGGGAACGGCTGCCGACCGGGCGAACGCGATCGCGGTCGACTCGGCCGGCGCCGCCTACGTCACCGGCTACACCGACTCGACCGACTTCGACACGGTGGGCCAGATCGAGGGCGACTCGGCCGGCGACGACGCCTTCGTCTCGAAGCTCACCCCGGCCGGGAACGCGCTCGCCTACTCGACCTACCTCGGCGGGGACGGCTACGACTCCGGCGAACGCGATCGCGGTCGACTCGGCCGGCGCCGCCTACGTCACCGGCTACACCGACTCGACCGACTTCAACACGGTGGGCCAGATCGAGGGCGACTCGGCCGGCGCCGACGCCTTCGTCTCGAAGCTCAACCCGGCCGGGAGCGCGCTCGCCTACTCGACCTACCTCGGCGGCGAGCGGCGGCGACTTCGCGAACGGGATCGCGGTCGACTCCGCCGGCGCCGCCTACGTCACCGGCGATACACGACTCGACCGACTTCGACACCGTGGGGCAGATCGAGGGCGACTCGGCCGACCAGCCGACGCCTTCGTCTCGAAGCTCACCCCGGCCGGGCAGCGCGCTCGCCTACTCGACCTACCTCGGCGGAGACGGCACCGACTCGGCGAACGGGATCGCGGTCGACTCGGCCGGCGCCGCCTACGTCACCGGCTACACCGAGTCGACCGACTTCAACACGGTGGGGCCGATCGAGGGTGACTCGGCAGGCACGGACGCCTTCGTCTCGAAGCTGAACCCGGCCGGAAGCGCGCTCGCCTACTCGACCTACCTGGGCGGGGACGGCAGCGATCAGGCGAACGCGATCGCGGTCGACTCGGCCGGTGCCGCCTACGTCGCGGGAAGAACTGGCTCGACCGACTTCGACACGGTGAGCGAGATCGAGGGCGACTTCCCCTCTGGCGGCATCGATGACGTCTTCGTCTCGAAGCTGAGCCCGGCCGGGAACGCGCTCGCCTACTCGACCTACCTCGGCGGGGACGACACCGACTTCGCGTCGGGATCGCGGTCGACTCGGACGGCGCTGCCTACGTCACGGGAACCACACTCTCGACCAACTTCGACACGGTGCGTCAGATCGAGTTCAACGCGGACGGCACCGGCACCCCCGACGCCTTCATCTCAAAGCTCAACTCGGCCGGAAACGCGCTCGCCTACTCGACCTACCTGGGCGGGAACAGCATCGACCACGCGAGGGGGATCGCGATCGACTCGGCCGGCGCCGCCTACGTCACGGGATTCACCTTCTCGTCCGACTTCAACACGGTGGGAGCAGATCGAGGGCCCCTCCGGCCGTTCGGGCGCGTTCGTCTCAAAGATCGCGGGGCCGCCTGAGACCTCGATCACTGGTGGTCCAGCGGAAGGCTCGGCCACGAACGACTCGTCGCCGACCTTTGAGTTCTCGTCCTCGGTGCAGGCCTCGACCTTTGAGTGCCGCCTCGACACTGGCGCGTTTACCTCGTGCGCATCGCCCTTCACCGTGCTGGCTGCGCTCGAGGACGGCCAACACACCTTCGAAGTTAAAGCTATTGACTCCGGCGGAAACCCGGACCCGGCGCCGGCAACGCGGAGCTTCACCTTCGACACCATCCCGCCTGATACCCAAATCGACTCGGGACCGAGTGGAACCACGCCCGACCAGACCCCAGACTTCACCTTCTCCTCACCGGCCCCAGACGCGGCGACTTTCGAGTGCCGCTTGGATGGCGGAGCGTTCACAGCCTGTACTTCCCCGTTTACGGCACCCCAGCTTGCCGACGGCCCGCACTTCTTCGAAGTCCGCGCTCTGGACGGCGCCGGAAACGCCGACCAGAGCTCAGCCAGCCGCATCTTCACCGTCGACAACAATGCTTGCCAGGACGCTCAAGCGGAGCTGGAGAAGGCCCAGAGGGATCTGGCAAAGGCAAAGAAGAACCTGAAGAAGGCGAAGCAGAATGGTTCGGGCAAGGACGTTAAGAAGGCGAAGGCCAAGCTGAAGAAGGCAAAGAAGGCGGTCAAGAACGCCGAGGCCGACGTCGACGCCAACTGCTAGCGCCGAGATACCCTCAGCGCGTGCCGCGCTACCACGTAACCACCTTCGGGTGCCAGATGAACGAGCACGACTCGGAACGGATGAGCGGCATGCTCGAGTCGCTTGGCTACGAGGAGGCTCCTGAGCGTGAGGGTGCCGACCTGATCCTCTTCAACACCTGCTCGATCCGGGAGTCCGCCGACTCGCGCTTCATCGCCCACCTGGGCCAGGCAAAGCGCCTGAAGTCCGAGGACCCGAGCCGGATCGTCGGCGTTGGCGGTTGTTGGGCACAGTCGGTCAAGGACGAGGTCTTCGAGCGGTTCCCATTCGTGGACGTCGCCTTCGGGCCCGGTCAGATCGGTCGCCTCGCCGAATTCTTGACCACGGACTCGATCGGCGCCCAGGGCTACTTCGAGTTCGAGGACTTCGCCGGACACCTGCCGATGAAGCGGACGCGCGAGTTCCAGGCGTGGCTTCAGATCTCGCAGGGGTGCAATTGCGTCTGCGCGTATTGCATCGTGCCCTCGACGCGCGGGCGCGAGGAATCGCGCCCAGCGCCCGAGGTGCTGGCGGAGGTCGAGCGTCTCGCCGGCGACGGCGTCCGCGAGGTCACCCTGCTCGGCCAGAACGTGAACGCCTACGGACGTGACCTGCGCGGCGACGAGCGAATGACCTTCGCCGAGCTCCTGCGCGCCGTGGACGCCGTCGAGGGCATCGAGCGCATCCGCTACACCAGCCCGCACCCCAAGGACATGAAGGAAGACGTGATCCTGGCCCACGCGGAGTGCGAGGCGCTTTGCGAGCACATCCACCTGCCGCTCCAGTCGGGCTCGAGCCCGATCCTCAAAGCGATGCGCCGCACCTACACGCGCGAGCGATACCTCGACCGCGTGGCGCTCATCCGCGAGCACGTGCCCGACTGCGCGATCACGACCGACGTCATCGTTGGCTTTCCGGGCGAGACGGACGAGGACTTCGAGCGCACCCTCGAGGTCGTCGACGAGGTGGCCTACGACGGTGCCTTCACTTTCGTCTTCTCGCCGCGGCGTGGGACCGAGGCTGCGGATATGCCGGGCCAGGTGCCCCATCCGGTGAAGCAAGAGCGGATGAAGCGCCTCGTCGATCTGGTGCAGGCGCGCGCGAAGGAGCGCTCGCAACGCTTCGTCGGCCGCACGCTCGACGTCCTGGTCGAAGGGCCCAGCCGCACCGACCCCACCCGCCTTCGTGGTCGCAGCCGCCACAACAAGGCGGTGAACTTCGAGGGCACGGCCCAGCCGGGAGACCTCGTCGAGGTGGAGATCGAGAAGGCGACGTCGCAGACCCTCCTCGGGCACGAGCGCATCCTCAGCCGCGTCGGCTGAGCAGACGCCCGTGGACGTAATCGCGATCTTCGGACCCACGGCTGTGGGCAAGACCGGGATCGCGATCGAGCTGGCCGACCTCTTGCGAGAGCGCGGGGAGGACCCGGTCGCGGTCGGCTGCGACTCGATCCAGGTCTACCGAGGACTGGAGGTCTTGAGCGGTGCGCCAACGACGGAGGAGCAAGATCGCCTCGAGCATCGCCTAGTGGGGATCGCGGACGCAAGCGAGGAGTTTTCGGCGGGCCGCTATGCGGGTCTCGCCTACCGAGAGATAGACGAGCTCCTCGACGCGGGACGGCGTCCGCTTGTAGTTGGCGGAACGGGCCTCTACCTTCGCGCGGCGCTCGCTGAGCTGGAGATGCGTCCTCCCGTCCCAGCGGAGGTTCGCGCCGAGGTCGAGGCCGACCTCACCGCCAGGGGTACGGACGCTTTGCACGCGGAGTTGCCCGAAGACCTCCGCTCCGGTGTACACCCCAACGACGGCAAGCGAATAGTGCGGCTGACTGAGCTAACCCGGCTGGGGATCGCCCCTCACGCTTCCAGCGAGGGCCTCTGGACCGAGAATCTCCGCCGACCAGCGACCCTCTTCGGGATCACCGTCGAGCGCGATGAGCTTCACGAGCGCATCGACGATCGCGTCGACGCGATGGTCGCAGTGGGTGCTGCTGAGGAAGCGCGCCAGGTCGACGAGGCCGGAGCGTCGCGCACAGCCCGAGCGGCGATTGGCTTCGCGGAGTTGCTCGGCGGCGACGTGGAGGGCATGAAGTCGGCTCAGCGTGCTTTTGCGCGCCGCCAGCTCACCTGGATGCGGCGCATGCCCGGTGCCAACCTGATCGACCGCACCGGCCTCAGCGACACCGGAGTAGCGAACCGCATGCTGGAGCTCACGCACGACTGAAGACTGGGTCCGAATGTGAGCCTGCGTTAGGTACCTGGTACGGAGCGGAGGGGGGCTTTGGCGAACTCGGCCATGCCCTCCGCGAACTCGACCTCGGCATCGAAGCCGAGCTCCGATGCCGCTCGTTCGGTCGATGCGAACACGTGGCGGACGTCGCCGAGGCGGAAGTCGCCTGTCACATCAGGCTCGGGGCCGTCCATGGCTTTCGAGAGCTCCCGCGCCATCTCGCCGACGGTTCGCGGCGTGCCCGAGGCGACGTTGTAAGCGCCTGCCTTCTCGGCCGGCGCGTCGAGGCTCAGCATGTTGGCGCGAGCAACGTCTCGCACGTGAACGAAGTCGCGACGCTGACCGCCGTCCTCGAACACTTTCGGCGCCGCGCCTGACTCCAGGGAGCTTCGGAAGATGCTGGCCACGCCCGCGTAGGGCGTATCTCGCGGCATCCGCGGGCCGTAGACGTTGTGGTAGCGCAGTGCTATCACCGATGCACCCGTCTCGCGCGCCCACGCGGCGCACAGGTGCTCCTGGTTGAGCTTGGTGGCCGCGTAGACGTTCCGTGGATCCACCGGAGCGTTCTCGGGAACCGACTCGGGCTCGAGCGGCTTACCGCATTCAGGACACGGTGGCTCCCATTCTCCGCGCTCGAGGCGCTTCCTCGATCGTGGGGCGGGAGGCACGACTCCGTGCTCGGGGCAGCGGAAGCGCCCCTCGCCGTAGACGACCATGCTGCTCGCGAGCACCAGCCGGCCGTCAAAGCCTGCGTCGCGCATGGCCCGCAGGAGCACCGCCGTGCCAACGGAGTTGTGGGAGACGTAGTCCGGCGCGTCATTGAAGTCGACCCCGAGCCCCACCATCGCCGCCTGGTGAGAGACCGCGTCGACGCCTTCGAGCGCCTTCGCGGCCACTTCTGGGTCCCGAATGTCCGCCCAGACGTACTCGGCATCGGCCGACAGGTAATCGGGCTTGCCCGAGTGGGCGTGCTCCTCGAGCACGTCGACCACCCTCACTTCGCGGCCGTCGGCCAGCAGCGCGTCCACGAGGTGCGAGCCCACGAAGCCGGCGCCGCCGACCACGAGCACACGGGAGCCGCTCACCACAGCGTTTCCACCTTGATGCCGATCACAATCGCGACGACAGCCTGCACCGCGAGCAGCGACCTCATCCAAGCCGGGGTCGAGGGAAGGGCGGAGGTGGCAAGGAGTATCCACGGCAGGAAGGGAAGCCAGATCCGCTCGACCTCAGCCTTCGAGAGGCCGGTCACGTTCGCGAAGGCGATGGCGGCCAGAGCGCCACCGACCAGAGCCCAGACCGCCTTGTCGCGAAGCCTCGTGATCGCGACGAAGGCGACAGGGCCCATGATCAGGGCGTAAGCGGCGAGGTTGTTCACGAGGAAGTACTCGTAGTCCCTGAGCTCGGCAACGCTCTGCGAGTACTCACGGCGCGTCACGTTCAAGCCGTCGAGCCACCAGAAGCCGGCGGCAAAGAACGCGAGCACGACGACGAGACCTCCGCCCGCCGCGACGACGATCGGCCGGACGCGCCGTCTTGAGATGGCGACGGCGAGCGGCACGAGCGCGAGCAGGACCAGACCGTAGGAGAGGAAGATCGTAAGGCCGAAAAGAAGGCCGCCGACCACGGCCAGGACGTCTGAGCGGCGTCCCTCGCTCACGATCGATAAGACGAGCGCGCAGACGGCCCAGGCTCCGACGGCCATGAAGAGGGCATCCGCGGTGGTGGCGATCGTCAAGCCGGCGGGAACCAAGACCAAAAATGGCGCCGCGCGGCGGGCGACGTCCTCTCCGGCGAGCGCTCGTGCCGCGATCATGGCGGCAGGAGCGGTCGTCGCAGCAGCGCCGATGATCACGAAGGCAGCCGCCCATTCTCCTCCGAGGCCGATCTGATCAAGGCTCCAAAGGATCAGGACCATCGCGGGCGGATGGGCGCGAACGTGCGCCGGATAATCGTCGATCCGCTCGACGAAGTTGTCGAGGAAGGTCCCGGGATCACCGACCTGAGGGACGGCGAAGATGTACTGCGTGAAAACGAGAAGCGGCCGGGAGATCTCCTCGGTCGTTCCATCGATCATGGCCAGTGAAATCGGCCACGCGAAGCCGGCGAGTGCGACGGCGAAGAGCAGGACGCGCCAGCTCAACCGGCGTATCGCCCAGGGCGCGGCCGCGACGATCACCGCAGCGGTCCCGACAGACCAAAAGACGTCCGTGTTGAAGCGGACCTCCCACTGCCCGTAGAGCGGAGGTGCCTCGAGCTTGATCGCGACGTTGTCGAACGTCGTTCCCCAGGCGTAGCCGATGAAGATCAAGAGCGCCCAGCCGGCCAGAGGCAGGATGGTCGCCCACCTACCGCGGCCGAACGATGACTCCTCTCGCTCGAGAGGGGATGTAGTCGCGGACTCCATCCAGGGATTCTGACCAGATCCCCTCGCAAGCCTGCAAGGCTTCGAGCCGATGCAAGAGGTCGACGTGATCCTTCCGGTCCTGAACGAGGCCGACGCAATCCCGTGGGTGATGGAGCGGATGCCCGCGGGCTACCGCCCGATCGTGGTCGACAACGACTCCGAGGACGGCTCGGCCAAGATCGCGCGCCGCCTGGGTGCCACCGTGGTCAACGAGCCACAGCGGGGTTTCGGGGCCGCCTGCGCCGCCGGCCTGGACGCGACGACCGCGCCCATCGTGGCGTTCATGGACTGCGACCGGTCGCTTCGACCCGGGCGAGCTCCACAGAGTCACCGACCCCGTTGCCGACGGAAACGCAGATCTAGTTTTGGGCGCTCGACAGGCAGAGGCAGGCGCGTGGCCTCCACACGCGCGCTTCGCGAACCGAGTTCTCGTCCAGCTGCTACGGAGGCGCTCAGGCGTCTCGCTTACCGATCTGGGGCCGATGCGCGCGGCGAAGCGCGAGGATCTGGTCAGGCTCGACATCCAGGACAGGCGCTACGGCTATCCGCTCGAGATGGTCCTGCTCGCCTCGCGCGCCGGCCTGCGCATCAAGGAGGTGGAGGTCTCGTACCTGCCGCGCTCCGGGCGCTCTAAAGTCACGGGCACGATGCTCGGCACCGCGCGCGCCGTCCGCGACATGACGAAGGCGATGCGATGAGAGAGCCCGGTCCCGAGAGCGTCGACCTGCTCGTCATCGCCAAGGAGCCCCGCCCCGGCCACTCGAAGACGCGCCTCACCCCGCCGCTCTCGCCGGAGGAAGCCGCCGCGCTCGCTGAGGCAGCGCTCTCGGACACGCTCGCGGCCGTCGCTGAGACGCTCGCGCGGCGCCGGATTCTCGTCCTAGACGGCTCGCCGGGCGAATGGCTTCGAGAGGGCTTCGAGGTCGTCCCGCAGGTCGAGGGCGGCCTCGACTCGCGACTCGCCGCGGCCTTCGAAGCAACCGATGGGCCCGCGCTCCTCGTGGGCATGGACACCCCGCAGATCACTCCGGCACTCCTGGAGCGAGCCGCGCGAGCGCTTCTCGCCGAGGCGAACGATGCGGTGCTCGGGCCTGCGGAGGACGGCGGCTGGTGGGCGATCGGGCTGAAAGAGCCGTCGCCCGACGTCTTCCTCGGGGTCCCGATGAGCTCCGAGAGGACCTGTGAGGCACAGATCGAGCGCTTGCGAAGCCTCGGCTTGAGCTGGGTCGAGCTGGCAACGCTTCGCGACGTCGATGATGCCGACGACGCCCGAGCGGTCGCCGCCGAGAACCCAGGGCTTCGATTCTCGAAAAGGCTCACGGAGGTCGAGGCGGAGTGGACGCCCAGCGCGTAGCCGCTCTCGTCGGCGCATCGGTCGCCCTCGCGGCCCTCACGGGCTGCGGCGAGAAGGAGGAAGACCTAGCAAGCGGGGACGGCTTCCCGCCCGCTGCCGAGCCGGCCGACTCTCCCTCGCTCGAAGTCAAGCCCGAGGGTGAGGTCATAGACGTGGGCTCAGGAGCCGAGGGACTGATCGCCGATGGGAAGACGGGAATCGCCGCGCTCGGGGTGCGCGAGCCACCTTCGCTCGAGCTGATCGATCTCGACAAGTTCGAGATCGCCCAGACCGTTCCGCTCAACTCGCATCCACGCCACCTCCAGGTCGCGGGCGAGGGCGGGCCGGTCCTCGTCCCGGCCGAGGACTCCGATCAGCTCTATGAAATCGAGCTCGAATCGGGGCGCGCAGACGCGGTGGGAGTCGGCGACTTCCCTCACGACGCGACGGCTCTGGGGGAGCGGATCTACGTCGGCAACGAGTTCGGCGACACCCTTTCAGTGATCGAAGGCGACGAGGTGGTCGAGACCGTGGACGCGCCGGTCCAGCCCGGAAGCGTCGCTGCTGCCGACGACGTGGTTGCCGTCATCGCCGTGGCCGAGCGAGTGCTGACGCTCTTTGACCCCAGAACGCTCGAGGAGCTTGGCACGACCAGCGGGGGAGAAGGGCCGACTCACGTGAGGGCCCTCGGGAACCGCGGCTTTGTGACCGACACGGAGGGCGATGCGATCCTCGAGTTCAGCCTCTCGAAGAGCGGGCCGGAGCTCGTCAACGAGACACCCCTGGAGGGCACGCCGTACGGGATCGCCATCGACGAGGAGCGAAAGCGACTATGGATTACGTTGACCGCTCTGAACGAAGTAGTCGAGTTCGAGATCGCTCGCGGCGGCATCGAAGAGGTGGCTCGTTATCCGGCCGTGGAGCAGCCCAACACGATCGCGGTCGATCCTCGCGACGGTTCCGTTGTTGTGTCGGGCGCGACCGAAGTAGGAACTTTGCAACGAATCGAACCCTCGGGAGACTGAGACCGCCATATGCCCAAACTGCCGAAGCCGTGGCCAGAGAATCCGCCGCCCGGACCGTTCCAGAAGACCTTTTGGAAGAGTCCGCTTCGCGGTCCCTGGCTGACGTCGTTCCTCGGCTCGGCGCTCCTGCCACTGATCATCGTCTGCGCGCTCACGGGCTTCCTTTCTCACGTCGCGTACTACCCGGAGCTCGGCGACAACTCGATCACGGGCTCGGGCGGAGTCGGCTTCGACCTCTACTTCTTCGACTGGCCATCGAGCCCGGCCTGGCTCTATGCCTTCACGCAAGGCCTTCACATCATCTCTGGCCTCGCGGCGATCCCGATCCTGCTCGCGAAGCTCTGGTCGGTGATGCCGAAGTTCTTCGAGTGGCCGCCCGTGCGCTCGCCCGCCCACGCGCTCGATCGCCTTTCGCTTGCGCTTCTGGTTGGCGGCAGCATCTTCGTCTTCTTCACGGGTGTTCTGAACATCCAGCTCTGGTACCCGTTTGGATTCAGCTTCGTTCCCGCGCACTACTACGGGGCTTTCATATTCCTCGGCGCGCTGGGACTCCACCTCGTGGGGAAGATTCCGGTGGCACGCAAGGCGTATCGCGAAAGGGGCGTCCTCGAACCACTGCGGGACGACCTGAACCAGACGACACCCGAGCCACCGGAGCAATACACGACGACGCCGCTCGCGCCCAAAGCGCCGACGATGTCGCGCCGCGGACTCTTGGGCGCGGTGGGCGCGGGCTCCCTCGGCCTGGCACTGATGGCCGTGGGCCAGGTAGCCGGCGGCCCGTTCCGGAGCTTGGCCTTCCTGTCTCCTCGCGGTCGCGACTTTGGCGACGGGGCGAACGAGTTCCAGATCAACCGCACGGCGATGGAGGCGGCGATCAAGCCTGCGAGCACCGAAGCGTCGTGGCGACTCACCCTGGACAACGGCGCCGTGGCGGTTGAGGTCTCACGCGACGAGCTTCTGGCGATGGACCAGTACACAGAGTCTTTGCCGATCGCCTGCGTCGAGGGCTGGTCGACCACTCAGGACTGGACCGGGGTGCGCATCTCAGACCTTGCGACCCTCGCGGGCATTGAGGGCGATGCGCAGGTGACCGTTCAGTCGCTGGAGGAGAGCGGCAGCTTCAATCAGGCGACCCTCGCGGACAGTCAGGTCGCAAACGAGCGCTCGCTCCTGGCGCTGAAGGTGAACGGCGAGGACCTGTCGCTCGACCACGGCTTCCCGGCCCGGGTGATCGTCCCGGCGCTGCCCGGCGTTCACTGCACGAAGTGGGTTTCATCGATGACGTTCACGGAGGTCTGAGGTGGAGAAGTTTCGCTCGACCTACGGAGAGGGCCCCCTGCACCTGATCGCGGTGATCGCGAGCTTCGGGATCGCCACATACGCGTTCTTCGAGATCGCGGCCGGGTCCGCGCCGATCAACTTCGCGATCTGGTTCATCGGGGCGATAGTCGCCCACGACATGCTCGCCTTCCCGATCTATTCGGCGTTCGGCCTGATCGCCGGTGCCGGGCTCCAGCGCCCCGACCTTACGCCCGGAATCTTCGCGATCAACTTCGTGCGGATTCCCGCGCTGCTTTCTGGCTTCGTCTTCATCGTCTGGTTCCCGGTAATCCTCGGGTTCTCGGAGCCCGAGGTGATCGAATCGACGGGCCTCGACACCAGCCCGTTCCTGGGGCGCTGGCTGCTGCTGACCGGAGTGATGTTCCTGATCTCCGGCGTGGTCTACGCGATCCGGCTCAGGCAAGCCCGGAAGTAGTTTCCAAGGCGCGCTCCAAGTCGTGCCACAGATCATCGGGGTGTTCGCAGCCGACGCTCATACGGATCAGGCCGACGTGGTCATCCGACGCGGAGCGCCAGCGCCCGTGCCGCTCGATGAGCGTCTCTACGCCGCCCAGGCTCGCGGCGTGGGTGATCAGCTCGACCGCCTCGCAGATCGCCTCCGCGCGCGCTTCGCCGCCCTCGACCTCGAACGCGATCATGTTGCCGGGCCCCTCGAGGAGACGGGCGGCGGCTTGATGCGCTGGATCGGTCGGCAGGCCGGGAAAGCGGATCCACTCGATGTCGCTTCGCTCGGCCAAACGCGTGGCCAGAGCCATCGCGCCCTCCTGAGCGCGTTCGATCCGCATCGGGAGAGTGCGTAGCCCGCGGAGCGCAAGCCAAGCCTCGAGGGTCCCGGGAACCGCTCCGAACATGGTGCGGGCGTCGGTGAGCCTCGCGGCGGCCTCCTTCGTGCGCGCGACGGCTACGCCGAGGAGGAGGTCCGAGTGACCGCCGATGCCCTTCGTCGCGCTGTGGATGACGAGATCGGCGCCGAGAGAGAGCGGGCGCTGAAGGAGCGGTGTGGCGAGCGTTGCGTCGACAACCACGATGGCGCCGTGCTGGTGAGCGGCGCGGGCGAGCACGTCCAGCTCTGCGACGTCCAAGACCGGGTTGGAGATGGAGTCGAGCCAAAACATGTCCGCGCCGGGCAGGGCGTCGATCGCGCCCTGCGTGTCCCTAACGTCCACGTATGTCGCGCGCAGGCGGCCCGCAGCCTCGCGTTCGTCGAGCACGTCCCGCACCTCCGCGTACGCCGAGTCCGCCATGACGACGCGCCCGGTTGGCGGTAGCCCTTCCAGGATCGCTGCGGTAGCGGCCATGCCTGAAGAGAAAGAAACGGCGGTTCCGCCTTCCAGGGCGCCGATGGCTTCCTCGAAGGCCTCCCAGGTCGGGTTACCGTCGCGCGCGTAGCTCTCGTCGGTCCCTGCGTGAAATGAGGAGGCGAGCATCGGCGGCACGCTGAGCGGCCCGCCGGGCACCCGAGTGGCCCTGCCGGCGGTGACCGCCACGGTCGCCGGGTTCAAGCCATCCTCGACCGAGCGCCCGGGACGACCTTCCACGAACGATCCAGGTTCGCTGGACGCTGAGGCGTCACCCGGCTCGTATGGTTCCCGCGAAGTGTCTTCAGCCCCGCTCATACCCTTGGAACGTACCCGAGCGCGCCCCAAACAAGCTTCGTTCGTCCTGCTCTGGGGGAAGAATTGGAGCCCGAGATGAGCGTCCGCTTCGAGAAGTGGCAGGCCCTGGGTAACGACTACGTGATCGTCGAGGCGGCCGCGCTTCCGTTCGAGCTCACCGCTCCGCGCGTGAAGAGGATCTGCGACCCGCACTTTGGCCTCGGCTCCGACGGCGTCTTGCTGCTCACGCCGGTCGAGGATCCAGCGCATGTCGCTGAGCTTCGCATCTTCAATCCCGACGGCTCAGAGGCGGAGCTTTCAGGCAATGGCGCGCGCGAAGCGGTCCTCTACCTGCGAGCCGCAGAATGGACCGACGCCGACGAATTCTCGGTCCTGACCAAAGCCGGACCGGTTCGCCCCACCATCACGGGGCCGGGGCAGGTCTCGATGGCGATCGGGCGTGCGCGCGACGAAGGTGAAGGGACGCTCACCTCGGGCGGTCGCCAGTGGTCATACCGCGCGGTCAACGTCGGCAACCCACAGTGCGTGATCGCGGCCGGCGACGAGCTGGAAGCGCTCGACCTCGCGGCCGTCGGGCCAGAGATCGAGTCCAATACCGAGCTGTTCCCCGATCGCACCAACGTCTCGTTCTCTCAGGTCGAAGGGTCGGTCGTCCGGGCGCGGATATTCGAGCGCGGGGTGGGGGAGACGCTCTCGTCCGGAACCGGCGCCTCGGGGGCGGCGGTCGCCGCGTACCTCGAGGGCGCGCCGAGCCCGCTCACGGTCGTGCTCGATGGCGGGGAGCTCGCGGTCGAGGTGAGCCCGGATCTGGACATGACACTCGCGGGGACGGCAGAGCCGATCGCAAGAGGCGAGCTCTCGAGCGAGCTCGTCCGGGCGCTCGAAGCACTCGGATAGCCTGCCCGGACGCTCGGGCACGTGCGTGCCCAGCGCTCATTCAAACCTGACGCTCATGGCCAGAACCGACCCATCTCAGCGCCTTCAGGCGATCCCCCCGTACATGTTCGCCGAGCTCGAGCGCAAGGTCACCGAAAAGAAGGCGGCAGGCATCGACGTGATCTCGCTGGGCATCGGAGACCCCGACACTCCTACGTATCCGCATGTGGTCGAGGCGCTGCAACGGGCGATCGAGGATCCGTCCACCCACCAGTACCCGGCCAACCGGGGCCGAGCCGAGTTCCGGGAGGCACTGGCGCGCTTCTACGAGCGGCGCTTCGGAGCCCAGATCGACCCCGAGACCGAGGTGATGCCCGCAATCGGCGCCAAAGAATGCATCTACAACCTCTGCTTCGCGTTCCTCGATCCCGGCGACATCGCGCTCGCCTCGGACCCCGGCTATCCCGTTTACACGGGCGGGCCCGTCCTGGCAGGCGCAGAGGCGGTCGTCCTGCCGCTCGAGCCGGATCTCGGCTTCGCCCCCGACCTTGACGCGATCGATCCGCTCGCGATCTCGAAGGCGCGGCTGATGTTCCTCAACTATCCGAATAATCCGACGGGCGCGGTGGTCCCGGACGGGTTCTTCGAGCAAGTCGTAGAGCTGGCGAAGAAGCACGAGTTCCTGGTCATCCACGACAACGCGTACTCGGAGACGACTTTCGACGGCTACGTCGCGCCGAGCTTCTTGGCTACGCCGGGCGCGAAGGAAATTGGCGTCGAGGTCTTCTCGCTCTCCAAGGGGTTCAACATGACCGGCTGGCGATGCGCGGCGATCCTGGGCAACGCGGACGCCATCACGAGTTACTGGCGCCTCAAGACCAACATTGACTCCGGCCTCTTTGAGGCCGTGCAGCTGGCCGGCGTGGCGGCGCTCGACGGGCCTCGCGATTCGGTCGTTGAGATGAACGCGGTCTATCAGCGCCGGCGCGACCTCGTGGTCTCGGCGCTCCGCGACATCGGCGTGGACGTCGAGTCGCCGAAGGGAACGATCTACGTCTGGGCGCCGGTGCCCGACGGCCACACCTCCACCTCGTTCGCCGAGCTGGTGCTCGAGGAGGCCGCGGTTGTGGTGTCGCCGGGGTCCATGTACGGGCCGTCTGGCGAGGGATTCTTCCGCATCTCGCTCACCACTCCCGACGAGCGCATCTCCGAAGCGGTCGAGCGGCTGCGCGAGCACCTTTAGAGGCGTCGTGGCAGATCGCGAGCGCGTGTTCTCTGTCTCCGAACTCGAGGGACGCTACGGGTACGCGCGAGCTGTCTCGGTAGGCGACCGGGTCGTGGTGTCTGGCACCGCGCCCATCTGGCCCGACGGGAGCTGCGATCAGGACCCTGCGGCGCAGGCGCGGCGCTGCGTCGAGATCATTTCGGCGGCTCTTGGTGAGGCGGGCGCATCGCTCGAGGACGTCGTGAGGACGCGCATGTACGTCACCGACGCCGCGTTCGCGGACTCGGTTGGAGCGGAACACGCCCGCGCCTTCGCCGAGCACCCGCCAGCGACTTCGATGGTCGTGGTCGCAGGACTCTTGGATCCGCGCTGGAAGGTGGAGATCGAAGCCGAGGCGGTAAAGCCGTCCAGTTGAGGCTCAACCTTTCAAGCGGGACCACGCCCGAGCCGAAGTATCTAGAGAAGTGCCGGGGTTCAAGAGCAACAGTGCTGCAGGGCATGCTCTCACCGCTAGAGCGGAAGGGCGCGTCGCGGCGTGAAACGGGCCCTTGCAATCGCGCTCCTGGCTTGCGTTGCCCTGTCGTCGCTTGCGCTGGCGGGGGGCGGCACCGACGGGACCCCCCGGACCGGCATCAACCAGGCAAAGACCCCGGAGCTCGAAAAGACGATCCCGATCACAAAGCGGGGGACGCCTAAGACGATCGTGCAGATCCAGGCGGACGACCTCGGGTCCGTCCAGGATGGCGACACGGTGGAAGCGTTCTCTGAGGTAGAGGTGTCGGTCACCTGCCTCGAGCCGATGCCCAAGTGCGTCGGTACCCGGTACCGCTACAGCCCGAAAGTCGAAGCGTCGCTGGTCCTCGCCAACGGCAAGGACCGCCAAGGGCTGCCGATCGGCGGTACCGAACGGATCACCTGCGCCCAGGACCTGCCGAACAGAAATCACCACTGCGTCCTCACCCTTCACCGCACGGAGTTGATGCGCCAAACGCCGGCCTGCGCCCCGTCATGCTCGCTCAACCTTGTCTTGCAGGCCTACCACCAGAACGCCAAGCCCCGAAACGTCCTGGTGATCGGCGCCGACCAGGATTCGGGAATCGCACAGGGCCGCGCGGCCATCAGCGCCGGCGTCTTCGATACCGGCGGGACGTATCAGCCGACGGAGATCAAGACCACGAAGCGCGTCGTCAAGACGGTGCCTGTGCATCCAGACGACACGCGCGAGGTCACAGTTGCCTCGCTCCGTCTCGATCGCCTGACCAGGGGAGAGGTGCTCGCCATCGAGGCGAAGGCAACGAGCTCGATCGGGCATCTGCCTTACAACGTCCTGACGCAGGGCCAGGTCGTGATCTCCGAGAAGCGCAACTCATCAGACAACCACGGCATCCCGCTTTCGGTCGCGACCCGGAACGGGCTGGTTGCCGCTAAGAACGGCTTCAACTGCACGCAGGGCCAGAGCGCGTTCGACTCGCCCTGCACGATCGAGAAGGGCGCCTTCGTTCGCATCCTCGCCAACTCGCGCAACCATCCCAACCAGGACGAGGGGGCGTGGAAGCCGCTCTGGGTCAACTTCTACGTCGGCTTCGGCGAGGAATACAACATCGGCCGCGGCTGGCGGTCCGGCGACAAGGCGAAGATCCGGAGCGCTCGCCTGGAGATCCGCCGCTACACGCCGTAACGGCGACTCGTGCGAGTTCTCCCTGCCTTGCTCGTTTCGGCCGCTTGCCTTTGCGGCGTAGCCGCGTCCGCCGGCGCGGGCGGGTCCGACGACCCCCGTCTGATCGGCGCCGAGTCGTTCGCGTTCGGGATCGGTGATGGGATGCTCCACGGGAACGCGCAGGACGTCGCCGAGCGGCTGGGCGCTTACGACGTGGTCGTGGTGGACGGCGAAGAGGCCTCCGAGGCCGAGGTCGGAGCGCTTCAGGCAGACGGAGCCACCGTGCTCGCCTATCTCAGCGTCGGCACGATCGAGAAATGGCGCGGCTGGTATCCCGAGCTCAAGCGCTACCGCCTCGCGGCCTGGCAGGACTGGAAGGATGAATGGTTCGCGGACGTCTCGAGGCCAGGACTCCGCAACGACCTCGCGGACGAGATTGCGCCGGACATCCTCGCCAAGGGGTTCGACGGCCTCTTCCTCGACAACGTGGACATGATCGAGCCGCGGAGGTACCGAGAGCAGCGCGTCGGCATGCGCGACCTCGTGTCCCGGCTGGGCGCGCTGGTCCATGCCGACGGTGGCCTTCTTTTCGCGCAGAACGGCTACTGGGGTCTTCGCAAGTTCGGGATCCTCGACGACGGGCATCTCGACGGCTGGAATCGCGAGGACGTGACCTGGACGTTCGACTTCGACCGCCGCAAGTACGTGCCGAACTCGGGTCGCGATCGTGACGAGGCGCTCGACGACCTCGCCGCGATGCGCGCTCGGGGCCATTTCACGACCGCGACGAACTACACCAAGCGCTCGAGCGGCGCGGCGGTCGACGAATCGATCGAGGATGCGTGCGGCGTCGGCGCGCTGCCGTTCATCGGCGATATCGGCCTGACCGCGAAGCGGCTGCCCGAGTCGCCTTACGTCTGCGACTGAGTCGCAGACATCGCGCCTACAATCGGTTGGGTGGAGCTATCCGCCGAGTCCAACGGGGTCGCGGCAGGCCTGCGCAACCCGCGGGCGCGTCAGCGTGCCCTCGCGATCGGCGCCCTGCCCCAGGCTTCAGGTTCTGACGATGACCCGCTCGCCGAGTTGAAGGAGCTTTTGCGGACGGCCGGCGTCGCGACATCGGGCGAGATCGTCCAAGCGCGGGCCGAGCCCGATCCGGACCGCTACCTGGGGCGAGGCAAGCTCGCCGAGGTGAAAGAGGCGATCAAGACGTCCGGCGCGAACCTCGTCGCCTGTGACGACGAGCTGGCGCCACGCCAGGAGCGAAACCTCGAGGCGGCGCTCGACGTGCCGGTGATCGACCGGACCGCGGTGATCCTCGACATCTTCGCCGACCACGCGCACTCGGCCGAGGGGAAGCTCCAGGTCGAGCTGGCGCAGCTCGAATACAACCTCGCCCGGATGCGCGGCCTGTGGACGCACCTCGAACGGCTCGGCGCAGGGCGCATGGACGGCGGCATCGGCACAAGGGGCCCTGGCGAGTCCCAGATCGAGACGGACCGCCGCCTCGCCCGCGACAGGATCACCGCTTTGCGGCGAAAGCTTCGCCACGTCGAGCAGGGCAGGGAGACGATGCGCGCGAGACGCGAGGCATCTGCGGTCCCAGCCGTCGCGCTCGCGGGCTACACGAACGCCGGCAAGTCGACCCTCCTGAACGCGCTCACCGGCGCCGAGGTGAGCGTGGGCGCCCGCCTGTTCCACACGCTCGACCCGACCACTCGCGGCTACGAGCATGAGGGCCGCCACTATCTCCTCACCGACACCGTCGGCTTCATCCGCAAGCTGCCCCATCAGCTAGTCGAGGCGTTCAAGGCGACGCTCGAAGAGACGCGGCTCGCCGACCTGATCCTCCACGTCGTCGACGCCTCGGAGCCCGACGATCGAGCGCGCGGGCTCGATCGCGGCCGTAGACGCGGTCCTCGACGAGATGAACGCCGGCGACAGGCCGCGCCTCCTCGTCTTCAACAAGGTCGATCTACTCACCGAAGACGAGCGCCGTCGGGTCCTCGTCGGCCGGCGCGACACCGTCGGCATCTCCGCCGAGACGGGGGAGGGCCTCGACGACCTGCGCGATCGCATCGCGTCCGAGTTCGAGCGCACGCTCGAGCCGATGGAGCTCCTCGTGCCCTACGCGGAGGGCGCGAGGTTGGCGGAGCTCTACGAGCTGGCAGGCGACCTCGAGCGCGAGGAGAGCGCGGACGGCGTCCGCGTGAGCGTCAAGGTGCCGAAGGCGCTGGCGCACCGCTTCGAAGAGTTCTCGGTCAACGGCGCGCGCTAGCGTCGGATCCGTGGAGCTCCCCGTACAGCGCCTCGCGGCGACCTCAACGTTGCCCACTCGCGCCACGTCTGGCGACGCCGGCCTCGATCTGTATGCGTCCGAGCCGGTCCAGCTAGAGCCGGGAGCGCGCGCAAGCGTCGGCACCGGCATCGCGATCGAGATCCCAGAGGGCCACGCGGGGCTCGTGTTGCCGCGATCCGGCTGGGCGGCGCGGCACGGAATCGCGCTCGTCAACGCGCCGGGGCTGATCGACGCGGGGTACCGCGGTGAGGTTCGGGTGCTCTTGCTCAACACCGACCGCGACGCGGCGTTCGAGATCTCCGAGGGCGACCGGATCGCCCAGCTCTTGGTCGTGCCGTTCGCTTCGCTCGAGCCGGTCGAGGTCGAAGCACTCGCGATAAGCGAGCGCGGCGAGGGAGGCTTCGGCTCGACGGGCCGCTAATGCGCACGGATGGTCTGCCAGACCTAGAGAGCTAGCCGCGCATTGCCGCGGCGCGCGCGCTCTCGTGACCCGCGGCCTCGAGCTCGTCGTCGAGCGGTTCGAGCTCGGGCTCCGAGCCCTCGCGGCGGGCGATCGCGAGTTGAATCAAGCGGTCCGCCAGCCACGCGTTCTTCGGCAGCAGGGGCCCGTGAAGGTAAGTGCCGATGAGGTTGTCCCGGCGCACGCCCTCGAAGCCGCTTTTGCCGTCGTTGCCGTGCCCCTGGATTACCCGGCCGAGCGGCGTTGCGCCCGGGCCGAGGTAGGTGCGACCCCCGTGATTCTCGAAGCCCGCGAGCACGCGCGGACCCGTGCCTAGATCGACCTCGATCGCCACGTTGCCGATCAGCCGTGGCCCGTCTTCGCGGACCGTTTCGAGATCGGCGATCCCGAGCCCTGCGATTCGCTCCTCGCCCAGCTGGTAGGAGTGCCCGAGCAGCTGGTAGCCGCCGCAAACGGCCAGGAGGACCGCGCCATCGCCGACCGCGGCCGCGAGCCCTTCACGCTTGGTCTCGACCATGTCGGCCGCGACCAGCGCTTGGTCGCGGTCTTGGCCGCCGCCGATGTAGATGAGGTCGTGCGCAGCCGGATCGACGCCGTCGCCCGGCCCGGCGCTCGCGTGCTCGAAGCGGATGCCCCGCCATTCGCAACGGCGCTGCCAGAAGAGGATGTTGCCCCGGTCCGCGTAGATGTTCATCTGGTCCGGGTAGAGCGTGAGGAGACGTAGCGTGCTCAAGCCGCCGGCTCCAGGAGAACGACGACCGACTCGACGTGCTCGTTGGTGGGCGGGACGTCTCGGCGTCCGGCGGGCCGGAGCCCGGCCTTCACTGCCTCGGCTTCGAGCTCGTTGGCGGTGAGGAGGGCGAGCGAGAGCTCAGCGGGCTCTTCCGTGAGGTCGCCGTCGGGCGTCACGATCTGGCGGAGACGAGAGATCACGATGTTGCCCTCCTCGACGCGAAGACCCACGGGCAGGCTCGAATAGACCCAGCCGTCGACTTCGGCGACGTCGGGAAGCACGCGACCGAGCTCGAAGCCAGGGGCGCCCGTGCCCAGATCGCCGTCCACGATCGCGACCGCGACCAGGCCGCGCGGCGCGAGCCGGCTCAGCATCGACTTGAGCGCCGAGCGCCGCTCGTCGGCTCCGTCCAGGAGCTGGATTGCCTGCATAGCGACGATTATGAGGGCGAACTCGCCTTTCACCTCGAGGCTGCGCACGTCGCCGACCTCGGCACGTGCGTCGAGGCCGTGCGCCTCGGCCCGCTCGCAGAAGGCGGTGACCATGCGCAGGCTCGACGTCGACGCCCAGCACGTGATGGCCGCGCCTGGCGAGGTCCAGCGCCGACGCGCCCGGTGCCGCAGCCGACCTCGAGGATCGGTCCCCCGCGCCGTCGCGGCAAGCTCACGCCACACCTCGAGATCAGCTCGTAGGACCCGTTCTCGACGTCGTGCCAGATCACCGCCTCGCTTGAGGCCTCCACGCTCACTCCCAGTACGCCTTCGCGAGCCCGCGGCTCGGAGAGGAGCGTCCGCAGCTCGATCAGCGCGGTGTAGGTGGGCAGCGCGAACAGCCGCTCCGGCGCGTCCGCGACGGCGCGCGTCGAGCGACGCGAGCCATGGCGTCATGGACGATGGATCCGCTCCGGCTCGAAGCCCGCGTACTTCAGGCGCACCGCCATCTCGGGCGCGCGTGTGCCCGCGCACGTGACTCGCGCGACCGAGCCCGCGAGAAGCTCGAAGTCGGCGTCCCAGACCCACGAGACGTCGCGGCCGTCGGCGATTCCGTCGTTGAGCGCGATCCACAGATGCACGCCCTTCGCCGCCGCCGTACTGCTCGTTCTCGAGGCGAAGCGTGCGAATCACCTCGTTGGCCCCGGCCGGGTTCTTGATGAGGAGGATCGAGACCTGCTTGCTTGGCGACCTCGACCGTCTCGACGCGCCCGAACGCGGCCTCGGTGCGCTCGAGCCCCGCGACCGCCGCAGCGGGCTCGACGCCCAGCGCGAAGCGCCGCCGCGAGGGCCGCCAGCGCGTTGTAGACGTTGTAGAGCCCGGGGAGGGGGAGGCGCAGCTCGAGCGGCCCGTCCGGGGTCGAGACCTCGACCACGGAACCGCGCATGCCGTCGAGCTCGATCCGCGTCGCCGCGATGTCCGGCGTCGGACGGTCGGCGTCGCAGTTGGGGCAGGTGTAGTGGCCGAGATGGCCGACGAAGGCGCGCTCGTACGCGTACGGCGCTCCGCAGCGGCGGCAGTGCTTGGCGTCGTGTGCGTGCTGAAGGCCGGGCAGCGCCTGGGAGTGGTCCTCGATGCCGAAGTACGTGACGCCGGGCCGCCGCGCGAGATTCGAGTCGCGGCCGAGGTCGGCGACCAGCGGGTCGTCCGCGTTGAGGACTAGGCCGCTCGGTCGTGCGTCGAGACCATCTCGCGCCCACTCGTCGGCAAGCCGCTCGAGCTCGCCGTAGCGGTCGAGCTGGTCGCGGAAGAGGTTGGAGAGAACGATCAGGCCGGGGTCGAGCGCCTCGACGATGCGGGGGAGCCAGGCTTCGTCGACCTCGAAGAGTCCCTCGCCGCCCTCCTGTTCGAGCAGAGCGGTCGCGACGCCCCAGCTCATGTTCGAGCCGGCGCGGTTGTGGACGGGCGTCCGCCCGGCCTCGCCCAGGGCGGAGGCGAGCATGCCGGCCGTCGTCGTCTTGCCGTTCGTGGCGCTGATCACGGTCGAGCCCTGCGGTAAGCCGCGAGCCGAGGCGCTCGATCGCGTCAGGCGCCATCGCGCAGGAGCATCCGGCCGGGCAGGGTCGTGCCGCCTCCGCGGCCCGAGCGCCGCGACAGGTTGCCGGCTGCTCGGGCGAGTGCGATCTTCGCGCGGAAGCCGGGGGAGGTGTCGAGCGCCGGGCTCATCGCGCGCGGGATCGGGCGGGACGATCACGCGGAGCGCGCTGGGCAGGATGCGGAGCGTCGCGGGAAGCTCGGCGACCGGGTCGCCGTCGGCATAGACGGAGAACGGCCGGTCGGCCTCGATCTGCACCTCGCTCGCGCTGCCAGATCTTCGACCTCGAGCGTCTCGAGGTGCTCGCCCTTGAAGACCTGCCCCAGGCCCCGCAGGAAGCGAAGTTTCGAGACGTTGCCGGTCGCGCCGACCTCGAGCAGGCCGTCGTCCGGCTCGGCGGTTGGCGCGGCGATCATGCCGCCGCCGTACGCCTTGGTGTTCGCGGCGGCGACCGTGTAGCCCGTCCGCTCGACCCGCTCGCCGTCGAGCGTCAGCGTGAACGTCGCCGGCTTCCAGGCGGCGAGGGCCCGGAGCGCCGCGTAGGCGTAGACGAGCGGTCCCCTCAGCGCGCTTCGCCTCGTTCGCGATCCGGTTGGCCTCTGAATCGAAGCCGCAGCTTGCGATGCAGAGAAAGCGAACGCCGTTAGCCTCGCCGACGTCGATCTCGGCGGGTCGCACCGCCCGCGATCAGGCCGGCGGCTTCCTCGACGTCGTCCGGGATGCCGAGCACGCGCGCGAAGTCGTTGCCCCGGCCCCCGGGGATGACTCCCGAGCGTTGCGCCCGTGTTGGCGAGCTCGCCGCCGACCTGTCCGATCAAGCCGTCGCCGCTCATCACGATCACGCGTCTGGCCGCGCTCGGCCGCTTGGCGCGCCTCGTCGCGCCCGTGGGCGATGTTCTGGGTCAGGACGAGCCGGTGCTCGATGCCGCCATCGGCGAGCGCGGCCTGCGCCTTGGCGAGAAGCTTTCTGCGTCCGCCCGCCGCCGGCGGACGGGTTGACGAGGAGGAGGTGAGAGGGCTCTTGAGGCACCGCAGCCCAATCTATGCGCTCGCTCGAGCCTCCCTAGGCGTGCCGGCCGACCCAGTAGGTGCCGGGGCCCGCCTCGCCCATCACGTGCTCGCTCGATCCCGTGACCGCTCGAAGCCGCGCTCGAGAACGGCCGGTCGGGGTGTAGAACGGCGTGTCGCTCGCCCCAGCTGGCGGCGACGACGACGATGTCCGCCCGGTCGAAGCACGCGGGCGATCTCGCCGAAGAAGGGCGGCACGTTGATCTGCGCATACGAGGTCGAACGAGTCGTCGGGCCAGGGGATCCGGGCGGCGTCCGCCACCTTGAACGCGATCCGGCCGTCCGGGTCGAGCCCGACTTTGCCCTTCGCCGACGGCGATCATCTCCTCGGAGAAGTCGATCCCGCGGACGCTCGCGCGAGGGAACTCGCGTGCCGCCAGGAGCGCGCCTTCGCCCGTGCCGGTGCCGAGGTCGAGCACCCGCTCGGGGGCGGGCGTCACGTGGAGGAAGCCGGCGGCAAGCGAGGTCAGATGCTCGGTCGAGCCCGCGCCGGTCCGCTCGTCCCAGCCGGGCGCCGAGCGTGTCGAAGAACCGGCGCATCGGATACTTGAGAAGCGGCCAGAGCCAAGGCGCGCGAGCGACCGTGCCGTTGAGCGCTCGTCCGACCAGCCGGATGCGATCGCATGCGTCCTCTGCGACCCGGCTGTCCCAGCCGTCCGTCACAGAGGAATCATGCCAACGGCTGGCCCGGATAGCCTTGCCGCGTGCTGAAGCCTTGCTCGCTCTTATCGCCGCGCTCTTCGTCGTCCTTGGGCTGACCCTGGCCGCGTGTGGCGGCGACGATGAATCGTCCGAGGACCGAGACCTCGTCCACCGCGGCCGACTGGGCCGTGCGAGAGCGTCGAAGCGCCGGAGCCGCAGAAGTTCAACCTCGACCCGCCGCCACGACGACCCTCCGCCGAGAACCTGACCGCCGTCGTCGACACCAGCTGTGGCGACGTTCGAGATCGCGCTCGACACGCAGGGCAACCCGAAGACCGCCGCCTCGTTCGAGTATCTGGCCGAGAACGGGGTCCTCGACGGCACTCCCTTTCACCGCATCGTTCCCGAGCTTCGTGATCCAGGCCGGCGACCCGGCCGGCACCGGCTCCGGCCCGGGTCCCGGCTACTCGGTCGACGAACCGCCGCCTGACGACGCCGAGTACACCCAGGGCGTGGTCGCGATGGCAAAGACCGAGGCCGAGCCGCCCGGGCGCTCCGGCAGCCAGTTCTTCGTCGTCGCGGCGACCGACGCAGGCCTTGCCGCCGGACTACGCGATCGTCGGCGAGGTGACCGAGGGCTTGGACGTGGTCGAGACGATCGAGAGCTACGGTGATCCAGCGAGCGGCGGCATCGGGGCCCCGCTCGACGTCGTGGTCATCAACTCGGTCACGATCGAAGAGGGCTAGGGGCTGAGCGTTGGGCGCGGAGGCGCGCCCGTTCGAGGTGCGGCGCCCCGGGCGGGAACGTCCTTCGCGGCGAGGCAGCTGGATCGGGTCCGGTCGTGCTCCAGGCGCACGGGATAACGGCCGCGCGGACGTTATGTAACCCACGGCTCGCACCTGCTCGAGCGGCGCGGCTTCGAGGTCGGCGATGTACGACGCGCGGGGCCACGGCGAGTCCGATCCGGCGCCGGACGAGCGAGGGCTACGCCTACGAAGACGCTCGCGGAGGACATGGCAGCGGTAGCGGCTGAGGTGGGGGAGGGAGACCGCGTCGTCGCTAGCGGGACACTCGATGGGCGCGCACACCGGCGACGGCGTTCGCTCTGGCCGAGCCGGACCGGGTCGCCGGCCTGGTCGCGATCGGGCCGGCGTCGCTGGGCGAGCCGCCCTCGGACGAGACGATCGCCTACTGGAACGGCCTCGCCGACGGGCTCGAGCGGGGCGGGGTGGAGGGCTTCATCGAGGTCTACGACGACGGCTCGCACAACCCCGAGTGGCGCGACGTCGTGCTGCGGCTCGCGCGAACGCGCCTGGAGCTCCACAAGGACCTCGACGCCGTTGCGCAAGCGCTCCGCGGAGGTGACGGCGTCGGTGCCGTTCGACGGCCTCGAAGCGCTGGAAGGGCTCGAGGTGCCGACGCTCGTCGTCGCAAGCCACGACGAAGCCGACCCCGGCCACCCGTGGGACGTCGCGGTCGAGTGGACCGAGCGGATCCCCGGAGCGCGGATGGTGAGCGAGGAAGAGGGCGAGTCGCCGCTGGCGTGGCAGGGAGGCAAGCTCTCGCGCGAGATCGCAGCGTTCTGCGAAGAGGACGCGGTGGCTGAGCGCCTCTAGCCGACGTGGGTCGTCCTGTTCCCGCATACCGGGAAGAAAACGACCCACGTCCACGAGCTCGGCAAGCTCGCCGGGCGTCGTATCCTGAGCGGGATGAGCGAAGCCCAAGAAGAGCGCGACGACGGCATCGCCGTCCACTACTCGACGATCGCGCCGGGCACGCCGATCTACGGCTCCGACGGTGTCGAGGTCGGCAAGGTCGTGAGCGTCTCCGACAACGCACCGCGAGCACATCCTCGACGGATTCGTCTTCGAGGACACTCGAGGGGAGACGAGGTTCGTCGACGCGCCCGAGGTGCAGCGCACCTTCGAGCGCGCGGTGGAGCTCAACATCGACTCCGCGGCAGCGGCGAAGCTCGGCCCGCCGAGAACACGGGCACCAGCGCCGGAAGAACTCGAAGCTCGGCCGCCTGTTCGGCCGCTAGCCGAGCCGTCGGCTCACTCGTCGCCGTCGAAGTCCTGACGAGTCTCTTTGGCGCCCGCCGGCGCCACGACTCGATCAGGACCTCGCGGAGCTCGTCCTCGGGCACCGCGGCCAGGTCCACGAGCATCATCGGGTAGTCGCGGTAGTGGTCGGTGACGATGTAGGCGTCCGGGTTCTCCTGGGTCAGCGCCTCACGCTCCATGAAGTCGACGAAGATCGCGATCTGCTCACCGTTCTCCTTGAGCCGGGCGAAGAGCTTGCCGCGGACCTTGAGCGCGGGCGTGTTGTAGGAGGTCGAGCGCTCGACCTCGGGCAGCTCGGCCTCGCAGAGAGCGATCACTTCGTCCCAGGTCGCCATGCGGGCACCGTAGAGGCTCGGTGGGAGAGAAGTGCGAGCGCGAGCGCCCGGAAAGTCGCGCTGGTCGGCGTTTGCCGCGCGCACACAGAATCAATGCTCGATAATGGTGGTTATGTAGACCTACCGCCTGCGCGTGGGTCGGGCGCTAGGCGCTAGCTTTCGAGCTCCGCGCGGCCCAGGGCCTCCGTGAACGCCTCTGCCGCCCCGTTTGTGACCGGAGCGCCGTGGAGCGGCACGATCGCGTCGATTTCGCGTGTCCAGGAGGCTCAGCGCCTCTGCGATCTCGGCGGCGCGGTGCCCCGTCGAGCCACGCCTGGGGACAGACGCTGAGCGGCTCAGTGCGCTCGCCCTCGGCGCCGATCAGGACGTCGCCGGCGACGAGCGTCCAGGCGCCTTCCATCCAGAGCGTGATCTCGCCGTTGCGCGGGTCGGTCACGATCGCCTCGACGCCGCGCAGATGGCCCCGTGTCTCGAGACGGGATGCGTCACCTCGAAGTCGATCCGCTCCTCGTCGCGCGCCGCGTTCACGTGCGCGTGCGACGTCGACTCCTGGCGAGTTGACATAACGCCGCATCGCCTCCCCGGCCGAGCGCGCGTGCCACGGACAGGTGATGACGAGCGCGACGGGCGCGTCGTGGCGCTCGACCAGCGCGTCGATCTCCCCCCAGTCGTCGTCGGTCGACCAGCGGATCGATCAGGACGAGCGCATCCGTCGCCCTCGTACGCGACGCACGCGACCTCCTGCGCCCACCCCTCCGGCCCGCCCTGGTCGGGCGTCCAGTCGGGCACGTCCGCCGTCCAGCGGTGAAGACGCCGGGATTGATCTCCTCGAGGCTTGGCACAGCACAGTGGCTCAGTTCATGCTCGGGTCGTCGGGCATCCGAGAGATCAGCGTGTAGGAGCCGCCCTTTGCGAGCCAGGACGTCGCTCCAGAGCGACTCCGGGTCGTCCGGGAAGAGCTCGGCCGGGAGCGGCGGCTCGACGATCCAGGACTCGATCTCGATCTCCACCTCGAGCTGGCCCGGGCCCCAGCCCGAGTAGCCGGCGTAGAAGCGCCCGCGCCTGACCGCGTCGCCCAGCTCGTCGAAGTCGGTCGTCGGCCGAGGCGAGGCCGACGTCGGCGACGACGATCCAGGCCGCGGCGCTCGGATCGGCGAACTCGGCCAGAAGCACGACCGCCTGCGGCTGCACGGGACCGCCGATGAAGAGCGGGTCGTCGCGGGCGATCGTCCTCGAGCGCCGGCATCAGCTCGCGCGCGGCGGCGTCGGCGGGGCGGTTGAGGACGATGCCCATCGCGCCGTCCTCCGAGTGCTCGGTCATGAGCACGACCGAGCGCGCGAAGTTGGGGTCCGTCGAGCGCCGGCGAGGCGATCAGGAGCTTGCCGCGGAGCGAATCCTCCATCCTCAGGATTCTGCTGCCCAGCGATCGAGCGCTTCAGCAAGCCGAAGCGTCTGGGTACGCTCGAATGGTGATCTCAGACGTCACGCAGGCGGATTTCGAGGCAAAGGTCATCGAGCGCTCGCGCGAGCTGCCGGTGGTCGTCGACTTCTGGGCCGAGTGGTGCGGCCCGTGCCGCGCGCTCGGGCCCGCGATCGAGGCCGAGGTCAGAAAGCGCGAGGGTCGCGATCGAGCTGGCGAAGGTCGACGTCGACGCGAATCCGATGCTCGCGCAGGCGTTCGGCATCCGCGGCATTCCCGACGTGCGCGCGTTTCGCGACGGCAAGATCGTCAGCCAGTTCACCGGCGCGCTGCCCGCCGGCGCAGATCTCGGCCTTCCTCGACACCCTCCTCCCCTCCGAGGCCGACGAGCTCGCCAAGGCGGGCGACGAAGCGTCGCTTCGCGCGGCGCTCGAGGCCGATCCGCAGCCACTCCGGCGCGCGCATCGGCGCTCGCGCGCATCCTCCTCGCTCGCGGCGAGACGGACGAGGCCCGGACGCTTCTGGAAGAGCAAGGCCGGCGCCGACTTCGCCGCCCGCGGGCTGCTTGCCCGGATCGAGCTCGAGGAGCGCGAGGCGCGCCAGTGCCGAACGGCGACGGCCCGTCCGAGACGCAGACCGCGATCGCCGCCTGGACCGAGGGCGACGTCGCTCAGGCGCTCGAGCTCTTCCAGCGAGATCATCGCCTCGGAGCCCGACCCCGAGCGCCGCGACCTCGTGCGCCGGATCATGGTCGCGATCTTCACCGAGCTGGGCGACGACCCGCTCGCCGCCGAGCATCGCCGCCGCCTCGCCGCCGCCCTCAACTAGAGCGTGCATGCCGATCCCGTCTCAGGCGCCGACGTTCCGGTCGCGTTCATCGCGGGGCTGGTCTCGTTCCTCTCCCCATGCGTCCTGCCGCTCGTGCCCGGCTACCTCTCGGTGATCACGGGCGTCAGCCCCAGCGAGATCGAGGACGAGGACTGGCGCCGCGTCCTGGTCCCGAGCCTCCTCTTCATCGCGTCGTTCTCGACCGATCTTCATCCTGCTCGGCCTCGGCGGCGACGCAGATCGGCTCGCTCGCTCCGCGAGAACCAGGACACGCTGACCGACATCGGCGCCGTGCTCCTGATCGTGATGGGCGTGCTCTTCATCGCGGCGATGTTCGTCGATCGGCTCAATCGCGAATGGCGCGTCGATTCGCTGATGGAGCGAGCCGGCAAGGGCGGCCCGATCGTCGCGGGCGCGGCGTTCTCGATCGCCTGGACGCCCTGCGTCGGGCCCGACGCTGGGCGGCATCCTCACCCTCGCCGCCATCGACGGCGAGCGCGCTCCACGGTGCGTTCCTCCTCGCCGTCTACTCGCTCGGGCTCGGCGCTGCCGTTCCTGCTCACGGCGCTCGCGTTCTCGCGGGCGACGACCGCGTTCGACGTCGTCAAGCGCCACTACCGGGCGATCACGGCGACCGGCGGCGCGATCCTGATCGCGATGGGCGTCCTGATCCTGAGCGGCGGCTTCACCGAGCTCAACAAGCTGGGCGCAGCGCGTCACCAACGAGCTCGGCCTGAACCTCTGAGGCCGACCGGTTCAGACGGGGAAGGTCGGGCCGCTCTGCTGGCGCCGGCGGGAGCGCCGACCTCGACCGGCTCGCCGATCGCCTCGACCTCTTCGAGCTCCTCGTCCTCCTCGCCGTCGCCCGAGCAGACGATGTTGAAGCGCCCGGTGGCGACCTGAGGGTCGCCGACGATCGGCAGGCCGCGGATCTGCTCCCAGCCGAGACGCTCGATCTCGAACGGGTTCATCCGCACCTCGGACGCCGGATACGGGCAGTTCGAGTTGTGCTGGTCGATCGCCTTCGAGATCGCCTCGAGATTCTTGGCCTCGGAGCTCATGCGCCGAGAGTAATACGTGCTCTCAAGCGCGAGCTCCGGGCCTCGAACCTTCGCTACTTAGCGAGACCAGGATGCGGCCGGTGCCGCTGAATCCGAGATCGTTCTTGGTCGCCTCGGTCAGGTCGAACTCGCGGTTGCCGACGTACGGGCCGCGGTCGATCACCTCGACGTGGACCTCCCTCGACCCGTGGCGGATCGAGAGCTTGGTCCCGCAGGGAAGCGACTTGTGCGCGACTCCGCGCGTCGACGGACGTGAGCGTCTGCCCGCACGCGGTGCGGTTGCCGTAGAGGCCGGGGCCGTACCACGACGCCTCCGCGTAGCGATACGCGGTGACGTGGCCGCCCGAGTCCTTCGAGCCGCTCGCGTCCTGGTTCCGCTTCGCCTGCGCGCGGACGTTGTAGTTGCCCGCGCCGCGGCGCCTTCCAGTCGATCTCGAAGCGGCCGTTCTTGTTGGCTGGGCGCGCTTCGTCTGGCCGCCGACCTTGACGAGGACGTCGCGCTGGCCGGCCGGGCGCGACCTGGCCGCGGATCTCGACGCTCCTGACCGGCGATGACGTCGCGCTTGGCGGGCGCGACCTTGCGTCATCGAGCTGGACGCGGATCAGCTCGGTGTCGGACTCCGAGTCCGGCGCGGGCTCCGTCAGCGACCGTCTCGGCAGCCGGCGTCGTGACGAGCCGCGCGCGCCAATCGCCGGTGCTGCGCGGCTTCACGCGGGCCGGCCCAGCGGCCGCCCGCTCCGGTGCGCGTGCTGCCGACGCGCTTGAAGCCGTCCTCCCCAGCTGAGCGGTGAAGGATCGCCACCTCGGCGTTCGGGCGAGTCCGGGAACTCGCCCTGGAGCGTCGTCGCGATCGCCGATCCGGACCGAAGCTCGGCGCTGCACCGGTCGCCTCGCGCGGCTCTCTCGGGGCGGCGGGCGAAGCCTGGCCCCATCCCATCGAAATCATCGTTGCCGGCAGGAGTGCGAGCGCGAACGCACGCCTGCGCCGGATGCGTGTCTGCGCATCAGAAGTACTGTCCTTTCATTCATCACCGCCTCGCAGCTCTGGGACCACTCGCGCGGACCCCCGCGTATGGGGTCGTCCCGTGAAGGCGGCGGTCTGGCCGCGGCTGATTTTCAGTTCATTCGGTCGCGAGAGGCTAGGACCGAACATATGTTCTATGTGTGACGGCGGTCACACTCTTCACGAACCGCAACAAAGCGTGCACGGCCGATCTGTGGCAGGATGAAGCGCATGGCTTCAGGCGACCGGCTGACCGGACTCGACTCGTCGTTCCTCCACCTGGAGGACGGTCCCGCGCACATGCACGTCGCCTCGACGACCGTCTTCGAGGGCCCGGCGCCGGACATCGAGGAGCTTCGCGAGCACATCTCAGCGCCGCCTGCACCTGGTTCCCCGCTTTCGCCAGAAGCTCAAGTTCGTGCCCTTACGGCCAGGGCCGGCCGGTCTGGATCGACGACCCGCAGTTCAACCTGGACTACCACGTGCGCCACACCGCGCTTGCCCGAGCCCGGCTCCGAGCAGCAGCTCCGCACGCTGGCCGCGCGCATCTTCTCGCCAGCGGCTCGACCGCTCGAAGCCGATGTGGGAGATGTGGCTGGTCGACGGCCTCGACGGCGGGCGCTTCGCGATCGTCACCAAGAGCCACCACTGCCTGGTCGACGGCGTCTCCGGGGTTGACATAACGACGGTCCTCTTCGACACCAAGCCCGACGCCCCCTCCCCCTCCGCGGAGCCGTGGGTCGCCGGGCCCTGAGCCGTCGCGACGCCCAGATCCTCGGGCCGCGCGCTCGTCGAGCGCGCGATGACGCCCGCCGAGGCGGTCCGGGGTGTCCGCGCGCGTCTTCCGCCGGCCGCGGAGGGTCGCCGGCGCGCTCGTGGACGGCCTCGAGTCCGTCGGCGCGCTCGCCCGCGCCGGCGTCGCCGCGCCCGACTCGCCCTTCAACGTCGAGATCAGCCCCTACCGGCGCTTCGCCTGGGTCCGCGGCGACCTCGCCGACTACAAGCGCATCAAGAACACGGTCGGCGGCACGGTCAACGACGTCGTCCTCGCCGCGGTTGCGGGCGCGCTCGGGCGCTTCCTGCGGGCGCGAGGCCACGCGACCGCAGGCCTCGAGCTGAAGGCGATGGTGCCGATCAGCGTGCGCGCCGCAGACCAGCACGGCGACCTCGGCAACAAGGTGAGCGCGATGTACGCGACGCTGCCCGGTCGGCATCGAGGATCCCGCCGAGCGCCTGCGAGCGGTCTCGGCCGGCGATGGGCGACCTCAAGGAGTCGAAGCAGGCGGTGGGCGCGACGCTCCTGACCGAGCTCGCCGACTTCGCGCCGCCGACGATCCTCGGCCAGGCCGGGCGCCTTCAGTCGCGCCAGCGCTTCTTCAACATGGTCGTGACGAACGTGCCCGGGCCCGCAGTTCCCGCTCTACCTGATGGGGCGCGAGCTCGAGGCGCATCTATCCGATGGTCCCGCTCGCCAAGCGCCAGGCCGTCTGCTTCGGGATCATGAGCTACAACGGCCAGGTCAACTTCGGCCTGATCGGCGACTACGAGGCGATGGCCGACCTCGACTCGCTCGCCCACGACCTCTCCGAGTCGCTCGCGGAGCTCGAGGCGCTCGCCCCGGCGAAAGGGCAAGGCGAAGAAGCCCAAGGCGCAAAGCCCGCCGCGCCAGGCTCAAGAACGCCGAGGTGAGCCTCGAGATCCGAGAGGCCGAGCTCGGCGACGCCGAGGCGATCGCCGCGATCCACGACGAGGCCGTTCTCGCGGGCAACGCGACCTTCCGGACCGAGCCGCGGCCCGCTCGAGGAGCGTCGAGGCGATCTCTCGGCAAGGGCGACCCGTTCCTGGTCGCCGCTGAGGACGGCGAGGTCGTCGGCTGGGCGTCGGCCGGGCCCTACGAGGAGTCGAACCCCTACTACGCCGGCGTCGGCGAGGTCGCCGTCTACGTCGCCGGCGAGCGCGCGCGGCCGGGGCGTGGGCGCGGCGCTTCTCGGACGCGCTCGCCGAGCCGCGGCTGAGCGCGCGGGCACGTTCAAGCTCGTCGCCAAGGTCTTCACGACGAACGAGGCGAGCCTGCGCCTGTTCGAGCGCGCGGGCTACTCGCAGGTCGGCACGCACATCCGCCACGGCCGCCTGCGCGGCGAGTGGAAGGACGTCGTCGTGCTCGAGAAGCTCTTGGGCGACGCGGCCGGCTATGAAGCCCGAGGTCGCGCAGGAACTGCGGCTTGTAGGAGCCGAGCATCACGAAGCCGGGCGTCTTGATGCCGTCGTCCTCGTCTCCATGGCGCTCCTCGCGCGCGTGCTCCTCGGCCTCGACGCTCCTCCGGCGTCTCGGGCAGCGGCTCGGAGATGTCCTTCCACGCCTCCTCGACCGGGTGCCAGCGGGTCGAGCGGACCGACGCCGGTCAGCTCGTCCTCGGCGATCAGCTCGCGGACGACGCGCTCGGCCTCCTCGCAGCTCGCCTGGGTGTTCGCGTAGAGGAAGAGGTGCGAGCCGTCGCGGGTGACGATCACGCGCGAGCCGAGGCGCTCGCGCGCCTCGTCGTCGAGATCCACGGCGCGCAGCCGCTCGCCGAGGCGTCAGGTGGTGCTCGTCGTCGTCGAGCTCGACCTCGACGCGGAACTCGTCTTCGCCTGCGCTGCTCGGTCATCTAGCGGACCTTGAGCTTGAAGCTCCTCGTCGTTCTGCGTGTAGTTGAACTCGCCGAAGGTCGGGCTTGGAGCCCGAGACGTGGCCGTCGGCGTTGGTCACGACCGCGGTGATCCGGTTGTACGACTGCGCGTTCGGGCAGCGTCACGCTCGTCTTCTCGTCGCCCTCCGAGTAGCCGACGATGCGCGTCGACCGTGCCGGTCGGTGCGGCTGCCCGTCGCGCCCGACGAGGGCGACGCTCCACTGCACGCCGCCGTCGCGAGCGGCCCTTGAGCTTGATCGTGTCGGCGTCCTTCGGGTTCACGTCGAACAGCGCGTAGGACGTGTTGTCGAGCGTCTGCTTTGCGCTTCCCTGCCCGAACTTCAGCTTGCCCAGGCGCTCGACGTTCGGCAGCTCCGAGGCGTCGGGGAAGTTGCCGTCGCCGGTCGCTCCACTCCGCGGTCGCCGCCGTGAACGCGGCGAACTCCTGCGGGAAGCCGGCGCCGCCCTCGTCCTTGATCGCGTCGTCGTAGGCGCCGACGGCGTAGTCCTTCGGCGTCGACGTCGCGCGAGGACTCCCAGGCGTTCAGGATCACGTCGGGGCCGTAGGAGTTGTCGCCGTTCTCGAGCCAGTGGTTCCAGACGGCCGAGCCGTAGATGTGGAAGTCCGACCTGCGTGAGCGGGATCGAGCGGACTCGCTGCGCCCAGGTGTCCATGTAGCTGCGGACCCAGTCGTCGTCGTCGGGGAAGACCTGCTCCTCCGACCAGGTCGCCGTCGATCTCGAACATCCAGGCGTCCTGGTTCGTGTCGAGGTTGAACTGGAGCACGTGGTTGTACTCGTGGGCGGTCGTCACCCGGAGGCCGAGCTCGCCGCCCGACGCGCCGAACTCCGAGTAGTCGTTGTCGACCACGAGGTGGGCGCTGCACTTGAACGGCGCGCCGTTGCACTCGGCGGAGTTGTCGTCGGGCTGCGGCGTAGCCGAAGACGCACGGGTTGAAGTCGGTCTCGTCGCAGAGGTCGGAGATGTAGACGTCGAAGCGGTCCTCCTCTGTGCTCGCCGTTCGGCTCGCCCTCGTCGCCGTCGCCCTTGGGAAGCGGCCAGCCGAGCTCGCCGTTCTCGACCGCGATCGACTCGTCGACCGCATCGACGGTCGCGTCGACGTAGTCGGGGATGTCGTTCGTGTCGCGCGTCGGTCAGGTCGGGCTCGTCGCAGTCGCCGTCCGGGTTCGGCGGCGACGGCGTCGCAGCCGGGGACCTCGGCGTAGTGGACGACGAACGTCGGGCGTCTCGACGATCTTCTCGTCGGCGTTCGCTGGGCCAGTCGCCGCCGTAGGGCGAGCCGCTGCCGTCGGGCGGGCGCGAGAGGATCGCGCGGGCGCGGCGCTCGGCGGCGCCGTCCAGCGCGGGCAGGGCGAGCGCGAGGTCGCGGAGGGCGATGGTCGGGTCGGTCCGCGATCGGCCCGAGTCGACGCGCTCGACCTCGCGGAGCTGCTTCTTGGCCTGCGCCTCGGTGAACGGCGCTGAAGCGGCCGAGGCGGTCGCCGGAGCGCCATGCGGCTACAGCGCAAGCGGCCGCGTGCGACGCCCGCCCCTGTCAAGCCACCTACGCATCGCTCTCCTCAGATTCATTCGGATCTGACCCCCTGCCAGGTGCGCCGCGCTGACGATACATACTCTCCCTGCGTGGCAGACAAACGGCCTGAGAGCTCGCGCTCGCGCAGATCAACCCCACCGTCGGGGCGGTGGAGGAGAACGCCGCGCTCGTCCGCGACGGGATCGCGCGCGCGAAGGACGAGGGCGCCGACCTCGTCGTCTTCGGCGAGCTCTGCCATCTCCGGCTATCCGGCCGAGGACCTCTACCTGAAGCGCCACTTCCTCGCGCGCTGCGCCGACGAGCTCGCGGAGCTCGCCGCCGAGGTCGAGGGGATCGCGCGCTCTGGTCGGCTTCCCCGAGCCGCGGCTCGCTTCCGCCGACCCGCACGAGGGCGACGCGCCGCGCCCGCGGCACGCCCACAACTCGCTGGCGCTCCTTCGCGACGGCGAGGTCGAGGCGGTCTACCGAAAGCAGCGACTGCCGAACTACGCGGTCTTCGACGAGCGGCGCTACTTCGAGCCGGGCACCGAGCCGGTCGTGGTCGAGGTCGCGGGAACGCGCGTCGGCCTGACGATCTGCGAGGACGCGTGGGAGCCGGGGCCGCCGGCGATCCGCCGAGGCCGAGCTGGGCGCCGAGCTGATCGTGAACGCGTCGGGCTCCCCCTACCTGCGCGGCAAGCGCGGCGACCGCGAGGCGATGTTCGCTCGCCGGGCGCAGCGAGTGCGGCACGGCGTTCGCCTTCGTGAACCTCGTCGGCGGCCAGGACGAGCTGGTCTTCGACGGCTCGAGCTTCGTGCTCGACGCCGATGGCGAGGTCCTGGCGCGCGCAAAGCAGTTCTCCGAGGACTTCCTCGTCGTCGAGCTCGGCGCCGGGCCCGGCACGAGTCGAGGAGCCGCTCTCCGACCTCGACGAGGTCTACGCGGCGCTCGTCACCGGCCTTCGCGACTACGTCGAGAAGAACGGCTTCCGCCACGTCGTCGTCGCCGTCTCGGGCGGCATCGACTCGGCGCTGGTCGCGCTGGTCGCCGCCGACGCGCTCGGCGGCGAGCGGCTGACCGGCGTCGTCATGCCCTCCCCCCACTCCAGCTCGGAGACGCAGGAGGACGCGCGGGCGATCGTCCGCAACCTGGGCGCGGAGCTGATCGAGATCCCGATCGAGGGCGCGATGGGCGTCTACGCCGACGCGCTCGAGGGAAGCCTCGACGGCGCCGGCGGCCTCGGCGGCATCACCGCGGAGAACCTCCAGGCGCGGATCCGCGGCAACCTCATGATGGCGCTCTCGAACACGCACGGCTGGCTCGTCCTCACGACCGGGCAACAAGAGCGAGATGTCGGTCGGCTACGCGACGCTCTACGGCGACATGGCGGGCGGCTTCGCGGTGATCAAGGACGTGCCGAAGACGCTCGTCTACGACCTCGTGCGCCACCGCAACGCCGCGGCGCCGGAGCCCCTGGTCCCGCCCGCCGTGATCGACCGCCCGCCGTCGGCCGAGCTTCGCCCCGACCAGCGCGACGACGACTCGCTGCCGCCCTACGAGGTGCTCGACCGCATCCTCGACGCCTACATCGTCGACGACCGCTCCCGCGACGAGATCGTCGCCGCGGGCGACGACCCGGCGATCGTCGACGAGGTGATCCGCATGGTCGACCGCTCCGAGTACAAGCGCCGCCAGGCCCCGCCCGGCATCCGCATCACGGCCAAGGCCTTCGGCCGCGACCGCCGCCTGCCGATCACGAACCGCTTCGGGGGCTAGGCCGAGGTGCGTCAGACCCCGTCACGGCGCATCTCGCGGCACCGCACGTCATCCGCACGTCGCGCAGAGCTTGCCCTCGTCGTCGGTGAAGTCGACGTCCCAGAGCCAGGTCGTGCGGCCGGCGTGGCGGCTGGTCGCGACGGCGTGGACCGTTCCCTCGGTCATCGGGCGCAGGAAGGTCGCGGAGTTCGACTGGCCCATCGCGATCCGGCCCTCCGAGGCGACGGCGACGGCGGTGGCCGACGAGCAGATGCTCTCGGCGATCGTCGAATAGACGCCGCCGTGGACGAGGCCGAACGGCTGCTGGACGGGCGGCTCGACCGGGAACGCTTGCCTCGACGCGCTCCGCGCGTCATCTCGCCGTAGACGAGGCCGAACGCCACGGCGGGGCCGTCCTGGCCGGCCTTCGAGATGTCGGGAGTCGAAGACACGGACCGCGAGAGTATCCATGCGCGCGCCGTCGAATTAGCGCGGACTTAATCACGAGCTCCATACCCTTGCGCGCATGCCGATTAGCGCCGACCAGAGCGCCGTGCTCGAGATGCTCCTCACCGGGGGGCAGACGCTACGAGGATCTCGACGACCTCTTCGGCCTCGACGAGGGCGAAACGCGCGAGCGCGCCCGCGCGGCGCTCGAGGAGCTCGGCGGCGCCGATCCGGACCGGAACGTCGGCCTGACCGACTACCTCCTGGGCCAGGCCGACCCGATCGGCCGCGCCGACGCCGTCCGGCACCTGCGCCAGGACGCCGCCGATCGCGAGCTCGCCGACAAGATCGTCGACCGAGCTCGACGACGCTCTTTCCCGCCGCCGAGCTGCCGAAGCTTCCCCAGGCGCCCGCCGGCAGCCGCTTCGGCGGCCGCGCAGCGCCGCCGCGCCGGCGCAGCCCGCGGGCGAGCCCCGGCCCGTCGACGGATCGGGCAGTCGAGCTTCACGCCAAGCAGACGCGCATGTTCGCCGGCACTGGGCGCAGGCGCGATCATCCTGATCGCCGTCGTGCTCGCGATCGCCGGGGTCTTCTCGGGCGACGACGAGCCGTCAGACCGCCGCCCGCCGAGACGACGAAGCGGCCGAGGCGCACGACGGCCAGATCCCGCCGATCCCTCGACGCCGATTCCCGACGGCGAGGAGATCAGCCGAGTTCCCCTCGCGCCGCCCGGCGGAGGCAAGGCGGGCGGCGCTGCGATCGTCGGCATCACGGACGCAGAGTCAGCCCTACCTCGACCTCGTGCTCTCGAACCTGCCCGAGCCGCCGAAGGATCAGGCCTACCTCGTCTGGTTCATGTTCGACGAGGACGACGGCTACCCGCTGGCCGCCGCAGATCGCCCGCGAACGGCAAGTCTTCGAGGACCGCTTCGCGATCCCGGCTCGAAGTCGCCGGCCGATCTCTCAGTTCGCACGCGCGATCGAGATCTCGCTGTCGAATCCCGAGGACAGTCCTCAAGCGCTGCCGAGGCGGCCGCGACGGCGGACACGCCCGGATCGAGCGCCCCGGCGAGACCGTCCTGCGCGGCGACGATCCGCCGCAGGACGGCGCGGCGCAGCAGGACGCCGGCGACCAGCAGGCGCCGGGCGAGGGCGGCGGCGGAAACGGCGGCTAAGCCACCAGCTTGCCGGGGTTCATGATCCCGGCCGGGTCGAGCCGCTCCTTGAGCGCGCGCAAGCGCTTCGATTCCCACCTCGCCCACCTCGGCCGCGCATGTAGGGAGCGTGGTCGCGCCCCACCGCGTGGTGGTGGGTGATCGTGCCGCCGGTGGCGACGATCGCGTCGCACGCGGCGCTCTTGACGGCGCGCCAGTGCTCGATCTCGCGCGCCCGGCTTCGACGGCGCGATGAACGTGTAGTAGAGGGACGCGCCGTCGCGGTAGGCGTGCGAGAGGTGGCACATGACGATGCCCGGGCGTGCCCTGCGGCCTCCAGGCGCTGCGCAGCGCGCCCGCGGACCGCGCCGTAGAGCTCGTGGTAGCGCGACCACGTGTGCGACGTCTCGAGCGTCTCGACGAAGTAGCCGAGGCTCATCAGCTCGTCGCGCAGGTACGGCCCCTCGAAGCGCCCGTGCGCCCACGCCTTGCCGGGCGCCGAGCCGAGCGAGACCGCGCCGCCCGCTGCGCAGGATGCGCGCCGAGATCGAGCGCCGGCGCTCGACGTCCTCGGGCTCGCCCTCCCAGCCCGTGATGAGCATGCAGCCGCCGGTTCGCCCTCGGAGGCGCAGGTACGCGTCGAACGCCGACCGCTTGAGGCCCTCCATGCCCGACATGGCGAGCGAGATGCGCGTCTCCTCGGGATCCGAGAGGCGGGTCACGTCGGGCAGCGCGTCCGCGTGGGCGAGCGCGCGGACGATCTCGGCGCCGGCCTCGAAGTCCTCGGCCATCCAGCCCTCGTAGCGCTTCGTCTGCGGCGCGCGCGCGGACCCGCACGGCGACGTCGGTGATCACGCCCAGCGTTCCCTCCGAGCCCACGACGAGCTCGCGCAGCGCCGGGCCGGCGGCGGTGTGCGGCGTCTCGAGCGTCCTGAGCGGCCCGATCGGGGTCACCATCTCGATCGCGCTCACCAGGTCGTCGAAGCGCCCGTAGCCCGCCGACGCCTGGCCCGCCGAGCGGGTCGCGGCGAAGCCGCCGATCGTCGCGTACTCGAACGACTGCGGAAAGTGGCCCGAGCGTCAGCCCCTCCGTCGCGAGCGCGGCCTCGGCCTGCGGGCCCGCGCAGGCCGGGCCCGAGGCGCGCGGTCAGCGACGACCGGGTCGACCTCGCAGTCGCGCATGCGCGAGAGGTCGAGTGCGATCACGGCGCGGTGGGAGCCCGCGTACGGCGTCGACGCCGCCGACGACGCTGGTGCCGCCGCCGAACGGCACGACGGCGACGCCGTCGGCCGCGCACGCCTCGAGGACGCCGGTCGACCTCGGCCGGCGCTCGGCGGGGAGGACGACCGCGTCGGGAGCGGCCTCGAGCGCGCCCGAGCGGGCGCGCACGAGGTCCGGATAGCTCTTGCCGCCTGAGCGCAAGCAGGCGATCCTCGTCGGCCGTCGAGCACCGCGTCGGCGCCGACGGCGCTCTCGCACCGCCTCGGGAAGCTCGCGCGGGGCGGGCAGGCTGCACGCTCTCGATCGGACGGGACTCGACCGGCTCGGCCGCGCCCAGCTCGGCGCGGAGCATCGCTTTGCGCGCCGTCCGCCCAGCTCGTTTCGCTTCGTCCGGGTCGCCCCAGCCCCACCACTTCATCGGTGCCGCCGGGCTCCGAGCCTCGGTCGCTCAAGTCGCGGGCTCTCCGACAAGCGCGCGCTCGATGCCCTCGAACGCCTCGTCCAGGCGCCTGCGCGCGGCGCCGCGCATCATCGGCGCGCCAAGGCGCGAGAGGCCCCTGAGCGACTCCTCGCGTAGTCAGGCGCACGCTGGTCTGCCTCGGGCCCGTCGGGCTCGAGCTTGATCTCGAGCGCCGCCTGGGTCAGGATGCGCTCGAACGCCGTGCCGGCCAGGTCCTGCGACCACGCGTAGCGCTCCTCCTCGGTGGAAGCGGTGCAGCGAAAGTCGGCGCGCACGCCGTTTCCGCGTGTCGGTCTCGAGCACGGCGGTCCAGCGCGAGCGGTTGCCGCGGCCCGTCACGTCCTCGACCCGCATCACCTTGGGCCACCAGCGCGGCAGGCTGTGCGGGTCGGAGACGAGGCTCCCAGACGGCGTCGGACGGGCGCCGCGACCGTGCGCGTGCGGGTGACCTTCATCGGGCTGCGAGGCGCCCGCTCGGAGCGGATCAGCCCTCGTCGCCCTTGAGGCGGCGAAGGTCGCGGACCAAGAGGAGCTGCTTGAGGTGGCCGCAGACGGCGGCGAGGTTCTCGAGGTTCTCGACCGCCTCGCGCCGGCGGGCGGGGCTGCGCGAGCGAAGCGACGCGCCGAGGAGCTGCTCGAGCAGCGCCGCCTCGCGGTCGGCGGAGGTGCGAAAGACGCGAAGGTTCCGGCCGGCGACGCCGTGCTGCGCCAGCTCGGCGGCGGCGCGGACGATCTCGAGGTCGGTCTCGTCGAAGCGCGGCGCGGCCGTCGGTGCGGTCGGGCTGGACGACGCCGTACTCGCCGAGCTCGCGCAGGAACTCGGTCGCTCACGCCGGCCTGCTCGGCGAGCTCCTCGGGGCTCATCGTCTGGACCTGCGAGTCGACGGTCAGCGCGCGGCGCTTCTGGCCGACGTCGGCGGCCGGGCGGCGCTCGGCGTCGAACGTGCCGGTCGCCAGCTCCTGGCGGATCACCCGGAGCGGCAGGAACTCGTCGCGCTGCATGCGCAGGATGGCCTGGAGGCGCTCGACGTCGGCTTGCGAGTAGAGGCGGTAGCCGCCGGGCGTGCGGCGCGGGGCGAGAAGCTTTTGATCCTCGAGGTAGCGGATCTTCGAGATCGAGATGTCGTCGAACTCCTGCGAGAGGATCTTCGCGACGGCGCCGATCGTGAGCGCCTTGCGCGGACGGGAGCCGCCGTCGCGATCGCGCCGGGCGAGCCTCGGGCGCGTCGCCCGCCTCGCTGTGCCACGGTCGCCATCTCAGGCCTCCAGGTACGAGAGCTTGTACTTGCCGATCTGGATCTCGTCGCCGTCGACGAGGCGGTGCGACTCGATCCGGCGGCGGTTCACGTAGGAGCCGTTCAGCGAGCCGAGGTCGTCGATGTAGATGCCGTCCTGGCGGCGCACCAGGAGAGCGTGGTTTCGCGAGACGGTGACGTCGTCGAGGAAGACGCCCGCGTCGGGCGTGCGCCCGATCGACATGCGGTCGCCCTGGATCTGAAAGCTCTCCCCCGCCCTGCCGCCGCCCGAGCGGATGACGAGCGCGGCGCCCGCGTCCTCGACCTCCTCCTCGATGTCGACGGGCGTGTACTCGCCCGTCTCGTCGACCTTGTAGGTCATCGTCGTGGGCTCGTCGGCCCCTTCGGGCCGGCCCAGGTACGCGCCGCACTTCTGGCAGTAGTTCGCCCCCTCCGGGTTGACGAACCCGCACTCGGGGCAGTGCACCGCCATCAGCTCTCGCTCCTCGCCCTCCTGGGGCGCCGACGGCACCTTGCCGAGGAGGATGTCGGTGAGCTGCTGGACGTCGGCGCCCGAGAGCAGGTGCTGCCCGCCCTCGCGCTTCGACTTCAGGCGGTTGACGAGCTCGGCGCGCAGGATGTCGATCTGCCCGTGGAGGACGCGGCGGCGGTACGAAACCTCCCGCTCCTCGTCGGTGAGTCGCTGGATCGTCTCCTTGAGGTCGGAGTCGTCCATTGCGCCGATGTCTGGGAACTCGTGATCGAAGGTCATCGCTGGCGAGTATACGCCTCAGGCAAGAACGTCAAGTTGAGCTTGAGCGTTCGGGAAGAATCGGCCACACGAAGCGCGGCCGTCTCGCAGGCGACCTCTAGGCGTCGCCGCGGCTCTGGCGGGGGCCCGACGCCTCAGCATCTGCCGCGCCTGCTCGGCCAGGAAGCGCCGCGAGGCGCGCGTGTAGAGGCGGTCGCGACGATGCCGAGCGTGACGCCGATGAGGAACATCGCGACCGTGATCCAGCGAGTCGAAGACGAGGGTCCAGAAGAGGCCGCCGAACGTGAAGAGGGTCGAGAGGCGCCCGATCCAGCTGATCTCGAGGTCCACCCCGCTCCTGAGCGCCATGCGAGCGAGGACCAGCGTCGCGACCTCGCGAACCGCGAGCGCGATGAGCGCCCAGTGCGGCAGGAGCTCGAACTTCCAGCAGACGACGACGCCGGCGAGCGCGGCCATGCGGTCGACGACCGGGTCGAGCAGCGCGCCCATCCGCGAGTACTGGCCGGTCGCGCGGGCCAGGAAGCCGTCGAGGAGGTCGCCCAGGGTGATGAAGAGGTAGAGCAGCGTCGCGCCCGTGACGCGCCCGTCCTCCGAGCCGAGCGCCCAGACCAGGAAGACCGGGATCGCGGCGAGGCGCAGGTAGCCGACGATGTTCGGCAGCGTCCACGGGTGAAGCGGCGCGCCCGCCTCGCGTCGCGGCGGGGCTCGGGCCCGAGCGGTCGAGGCCGACGAGGCGCCTGCGGCTGAGCCGCTCTCGCACCGTGGTCCGCTCGGTAGCCATCGCTCTAGTTTGCGGCATCGAGCAGCGCCGTCGCCTGAGCGGCGACCTCGGCGAGCTCGATCCGATGATCCTCGCCCGTGGCGCGCACCTGCGCCTCGACCTGGCCCTCGGCCAGCGTGCGCTTGCCGACGACGATGCGCAGGGGGCAGCCGATCAGCTCCGCGTCGGTGAGCTTCTCGCCCGCGCCGGCCTCGCGGTCGTCGTAGAGCGGGTCGAGGCCGGCCTCGGTGAGCTCTGCGTAGATGCGTGTCGGCCGCCTGCGTCGCCTCGTCCTCTCCGCGCCCGAGGCCGACCAGCTCGACGGGCCACGGCGCGAGCGCCCGCGGCCAGACGATGCCCCGCTCGTCGGCGCCCTGCTCGACCGCGGCCGCGGCGATGCGCGCCGGGCCGATTCCGTAGGAGCCCATCACGATCGGGTGCTCCTTGCCGGACTCGTCGAGGTAGGTCGCGCCCAGCGCCTCCGAGTAGCGCGTGCCGAGCTTGAAGATGTTCCCGACCTCGATCGCGGGCTCGATCGTGATCTCGGCGCCGCTCTCGGTCGTGTCGCCGGCCTCGACCGTGCGCACGTCCATCTCCTCGAACTAGAAGTCGCGCCCGGGCTCGACGCCGATCAGGTGCGCGTCCGGCGCGGTTCGCGCCGCAGACGTAGCCGCCCGCCGGGCTGATCGCGGCGTCCTTGACCACGGGCACCTCGGCGCCGACCGGGCCGATGAACCCCGCCGGGCCGATCCGCTCGGCGATCTCCTCGGGCGTCGCCTGGCGGAAGCCCTCGCCGAGCGCGTTGCCGAGCTTGATCTCGTTCAGGCGGTGGTCGCCGCGAACGAGGACCATGACCATGCCGCGCTCCTCGGCGATCACCGGGACCGCCTTCATCAGCGCGCCGGACGGGCACGCCGAGCGCGCTCGGCGACGTCGGCGACCGTCGTCAGGCCGGGCGTGGGCACCTCGCGCGGCTCGTCGAGCTCGGGCGGCATCTCGACCGGCTGCGGCTTGGCGCTCGCGACCTCGACGTTCGCGGCGTAGCCGGGCGCGAGCGCCACCTCGTTCTCGCCCGCCGGGCAGGGCGCCATGTACTCGTGGGCGCCCGTGCCGCCCATCATCCCGACGTCCGACTCCACCTCGTAGAAGTCGAGGCCGCAGCGCTCCATGATGCGCGCGTAGGCGACGCGGTTTCGCTCGTACTGCTCGTCGAGCCCCGCCTCGTCGCGGTCGAACGAGTAGGCGTCCTTCATCACGAACTCGCGGGTGCGAAGGACGCCGGCGCGCGGGCGCGGCTCGTCGCGCTCCTTGACCTGGAACTGGTAGAGGAAGAGCGGCAGGTCGCGGTAGGAGCGGACGTCGCGCGACATGTGGAAGGCGAGCCCCTCCTCGTGCGTCATCGCGAGCACGTGCGGCGAGCCCTTGCGGTCGTCGAGCTTCATCAGCTCGTCGATCCCGTAGCGGCCGGTCGACTCCCAGAGGCCCGCGGGCTGGAGCACCGGCACGAGCATCTCCTGGCCGCCGATCGCGTTCATCTCCTCGCGGACGATCGCCTTGACGTTCTCGATCACGCGAAGCCCGGCGGGCAGCCAGGTCCAAAGCCCGGCGCCGAGCTGGCGCACGAGGCCCGCGCGGACCATCAGCTTGTGCGAGATCGCCTCGGCGTCCGCGGGGTCGTCGCGAAGCGTCGGCATGAAGTATCCGCTGAGGCGAGTCAAGCGCGAGCCTATCGGCGGAGCCGTAGGCCACGTCGCTGCGCGAGCGGCTCAGGCGCGGGTGAAGCGGCGGCTCGCGGTCGGTGAGGCCTCTTCGGAGAGGCGCTCGCGCTCGCGCTCCGGCGAGGGCACCGTGATGTCCTCGGCGATGCGCGCGGCCTCGGACTCCATCGCGGCGATGCGTCTCCGGCGTCAGGTCGCCGGCGTTCTCCTCCTCGATCTTCGCGAGCCACTCGGCGCCCTCGGCGACCTCGGTGGCGTCGGAGACGACCTCTCCCCCGCGCTCGACCGACTTGTCGATCTCCTCGAAGAGGCGATCGACCAGCTCCTCCTGCGGCACCTTCTTGAGCGGCTCGCCGTGGGCGAAGATCAGTCCCTCGTTCTTGGCGCCGGTGATGCCGAAGTCCGCGTGGGACGCCTCGCCGATGCCGTTCACGGCGCAGCCGAGGACGGCGACCTCGATCGGGTCGTCGTAGGCCTGGAGGCGATCCTCGATCTCGGCGACGACGGTGTCCATGTCGAACTGGAGGCGCCCGCAGGTGGGGCACGCGATCAGCTCGGGGCCGTGCTCGCGGAGCTTCAGCGCCTTCAGGATCTCCCAGGCGACCTTGACCTCCTCCTCGGCGTGGAAGGTCGAGAGCGAGATGCGGATCGTGTCGCCGATGCCGTCGGCGAGGAGCGTGCCGAGGCCGACGGCGGACTTGAGCGAGCCCGACCACTTGGTGCCGGCCTCGGTGATGCCGAGGTGGAGCGGGTAGTCGATCCGCTCGGAGAGGAGGCGGTTGGCGGCGATCGTGTTCGGCACGTTCGTCGACTTGATCGAGACCTTGAAGTCGGTGAAGTCGAGCGACTCCATCAGCTCGACGAACTCGACGGCGGCCTGGGTGAGCGCCTCGACCGGGTTCTCGCGCTCGAGCTCGTGGAGGTGCTTGGGCAGCGAGCCGGAGTTGACGCCGATCCGCATCGGCACGCTCGCGGCGGTCGCCTCCTTCGCCACCTCGGCGACCTTGTCGCGGCCGCCGATGTTGCCCGGGTTGAGGCGGATGCAGTGGGCGCCGGCGTCGATCGCCTTGAGCGCGAGCGTGTGGTTGAAGTGGATGTCGGCGATGACCGGGATCGGCGAGTCGCGCACGATCGTCTTGAGCGCGTCGGCGTCCTTCTCGCGCGGCACGGCGACGCGCACGAGGTCGGCGCCGGCCTCGGCGACCTTGCCGATCTGCTCCATCGTGGCCTCGAGATTGGCCGTTTCCGTCTTCGTCATCGTCTGCACGGCGACGGGCGCGCCCCCACCGATGAGGACCCCGCCGACGTTCACCTGGCGCTTTGAAGCCATGTAGACAATTGTGACAGCGAGGAGTAGCTTTCCTCCCATGCGCAGGGGGATTGCGATGGCACTCGGCGACGGGCGCGGCGCTGCTCGCGATGGCGCCTGCCGCTCACGCCGACCACCACTTCGTGAGCATCAGCGAGGTGTTCCCGGGCACGACCGCGCAGCCCAGCGCCGAGTTCGTCGAGCTCCAGATGTACAGCGCGGGCCAGAACAACTTCGCTCCTGAAGCGAGCCTCACCTTCTACAACGCGAGCGGCGGCAACGGCCAGCAACCGTGGACCTTGCCGATGTCGCGAGCGGCGCGAACCAGCGCACGCTGCTCGCCGGAACGGCGGCCATGGAGACGATGTTCACCGTTCCGCAGACAAGGAGTACGCAGGCGACTCGATGGTCAACGCGGGCGGCGGCGTGTGCCTCGTCACTGACAACGTCACGCTTCGGCAGTCCGATCGACTGCGTGGCATGGGGCACGGCGACCACGGTGCCTGGCGCGGGCACCTCGGAGCCGGCGATCCCAGACGGCTCCTCGCTCGTTCGGTCGATCGCCAGGCGGATGCAACACGCTCCTCGAAGCCGGCGACGACACGGACTCGAGCCTCGCCGACTTCGCGACCTGCATTCCCGGTGCCGCAGCCGAACAGCGTCACGCCGACCGAGAGCAGTCTGCCCGAACACGACGATCACGAAGAAGCCCAAGGCGAAGACGAAGGACCGCACGCCGAAGTTCGAGTTCTCGGGCGCGCCTGACTTCGAGTGCGACCTCGACGGCGAGGGCTTCGCAGACTGCTCCTCGCCGTTCGCGCCGGGCAGGCTGTCGATCGGGCGAGCACAAGATCGCAGTGCGCGCCACCGAGCCGGACGGCTCGATCGACGGCACCCCCGCTACCTACGCCTGGAAGATCAGTGAGCAAGAGGCAGCGGTAGCCGGCTCGCGGCCGGCCCAGGCCTCGAGGATCCAGCCCAGGTGGTACGGGCGGTCGGTCGGGTTCACCTCGAGCGGGCCGCGCACGCCGCGCGAGGGCGGCGCCGCCGAGCGATCGACGTCGCCGTGTTCGCGTAGAGGAGCGCGCGGTCGAAGCCCGCTTGCGGCGGATCGAGCGGTAGAGGATCCCGGCGTCGCGGTCGAGCATCTCGCGGCCCAGGTCGTTCTGGCCGAAGATCCAGTCGAGGCCGCGGATCGCAGCGTCGCGGTACTTCGCGTCGCCGGTCACCTCCGAGAGCTCGAGGAGCGCCATCGGCGCCATCGCGTCCTGGTGGACGGAGTAGATCTCGTAGGGCTCGACCACCGTCCCGCGCTGGGCGTCGAAGATCCACGGCCAGCCGCCGTCGGGGCGCTGGAGCTCGAGGAGGCGCCCGGCGACGCGCCGGGCCGTCGCGAGCGCGCGTCTCCGCCGTGCCCGTTCGCGCGCTGCGACCGCGAGCGCAAGGACGCCGTAGATCTGCGTCGCGAAGTTGGGAAAGCGCGCGCGGCGCCCCGAGTCGCGGTGGCGAAAGAGCCGCCCGGGAGCGCTCGCCCGCTCGAGCTGGCGCTCGCAGAGCGCGGTCGCAGAGCTCGTAGCGCACCGGCCTCGGCGGCGCCGATCACGACCCAGCTCAGCTCGAGCCCGTCGAGGTCGGGCAGGTCGGCGCCCAGTCGCTTGTGGAGGCGGTAGCCGATCGCGTCCATCGCGCTTCCGTCCGGCGCGGGAGTCGGCCCACAGAAGCAGCGCGAGGTCGCCGGCGGTCATCTCGGGCGAGTCGATCTGGTCCATCACGAGCGTCTCGGAGCTCGTCGGGATCGATCGGCACCTCCATCCCCGCCGCCTTCGCGCGCTGGAGGCCGAGCAGGCAGATCAGCGTGTAGCGGAGCGAGCGGCCCGAGGGCTCGAGGCCGGGCGCCTCGACCTCGTAGCAGAAGGTGCCGTCGTCCGAGGCGCATCGAGGGCAGCTTCTCGAGCGCGAAACTCGACGAGCTCGCGGACCCGCGCCGAGGCGCCTCCTCAGCCACGAACGCGGTCCTGCGGCGGCTCGGTCGGCGGCTCCGCCGGCAGCTTGGCGTCGTAGATCGTGATGCCCTGCGCTGGACGAGGCGCTCGAAGACCTCGAAGAGGACCGGCAGCCGGATCGCGATGATCTCGCCGTGGCCGAGCTGGACCGCCGTCCGCCCGCCTCGAGGATCGCCGTCGCGATACACCTCCTGTAGGCGCGGGTTCGAGTCGATCCGGCCGGGGTGAAGCGCCGGGTTGTGGACGAGCGTCTCGACGGTGATCTCGTTGCCCGTCGCGGTCGAGGCAGCGGGCCTCGAAGCGGCGGTCGGCGAAGACGTCGAGCGGGAACGGCGGCACGCGCGTGCACTCGAACGAGTGGTACATCGTGATCGCGCCCGTGCCGCAGCCGAAGAAGAGCTGGAGCGCGTCGCGCTCGACGATGCGCGGGAACGGCGTGCCCTCGCCGAACGGCGTCGGCGCCGTCTCGTGGCCGGCGACGATCTCCTCCGCCCCCTTGCCGCGGACCGCCGTCGAATGGGTCGGGTGGATGCTGCGGATCGTGCCGGGGGAGAGCCGAAAGCCTTCGGAGATCGCGCCCATCCGCGATGGCGTCGTGCGCGGATCGAAGAGCGGGTCGGCGGCGAGGTGGTCGATCGCGGGGCCGGTGAGCGAGTAGGCGGGCATGGCGATCAGGCCGTCGGGCCCCGCACCGACGCCGAGCGCGTCCAGCACCGTGTCGGGTCCGTCCTCGAACGCCCCGAAGGCGCTCATCGCCGCCTGCATGAAGCAGGCGTCGCCGTCCTCGAGTCCGCACTCGCGGAGGGCTTGCTTCGACGTCGGCCTGAGTCAGCACGGTCGGCCGAAAGCGCTCGCGCAGGCGGTAGCGAGCGCTCCGGTAGCGCTTGCGGCCCGTGCGAATCGCCTCGCGCACCGGGCGCGGCATGCTCCGCGCAACCCTGCGCGCTCTCTCAGAGGGGCTGGTCACAAGGGCGGCGAGGATATCCGCGTGCAGGACTGCCGGCACTGGCGTTCGCTGCCTGCGGAGCGGCTAGGGTCGGGCTCGAGGTTGGAACGGGATCAGCGCATAAGCAGGGCGATGATCTGCGTAACCGCGCTGGTCACGCTGATTCTTTTGTCCTCGGTCGGCGTGCTGACGACCGTTTCCTCAGCGGTACCCCCGGAGCGCGGCTCCGCGGAGAAGAACGTCCTCCTCGTCATCACAGACGATCAGCCCTACCGCTCGAGCCTCGAGCGAATGGAAGCCGTCAACGCCCTCGACGCCGTCCGGTTCGAGGAGGCCTTCACCAACAACCCCCTCTGCTGTCCCTCGCGCGCGACGATGCTCACGGGGCGCTACGACCACCACACGAGGGTCACCACCAACGACACCGGGCATCGGCTCGATGACTCTTCCACTCTCGCCACCTGGTTCGACGACGCCGGCTACCGAACAGGGCTCTTCGGCAAGTACCTGAACGGTTATCCGTTCGAGCGTGGCCCTGAATTTGTGCCGCCGGGTTGGGACGAGTGGCATGCGTTCATGGAGGACGGGTTCACGGATGATGGTTACTACAACTACGCGCTGAGTGAGAACGGAAAAGCCGTCCGCTACGGCTCCGATGCGGCGGACTACTCGACCGACGTCCTGGCGGGCAAGGTCGAGCAATTCGTAGCTTCGTCGCAGGAGCGTTTCTTCGCGGTGCTCAGCGTGACGGCGCCGCACAAGCCCGCGACGCCCGCCCCGCGGCACGAGGGCATGTTCGCAACGGAAGAGGTCGAGCTGCCGCTGAACTTCAACCGAATCGGCAGCCGCCCCGTCCGATGGGTCGAGCGGCTCCACCCGCAGGACCCCGAAGTCGTCAAGAACTTCATTCGCCGGCAATGGGAGACGCTCGAGGCCGTCGACGAGGCGGTGGGATCGGTCGTTGATCGGTTGGAAGAGATCGGCGAGCTCCAGCAGACCGTCATCGTCTACATCTCGGACAATGGGCTGTCACTCGGCTCGCATCGATGGCCTCGAAAGACGTGCGGCTACGACGAGTGCGGCCACGTGCCGATGCTCATCGCCGCGCCGGGCATACCGGGACGAACGGAGGATGCGCTCGTTTCAAACGTCGATCTCGCGCCCACCCTGGCCGACCTTGCCGGTATTCCCTCGCCCGAGGTCGACGGGGAAAGCCTCGCTCCCATCATGAGTGAATCGTCGGCGTCGCTCAAGCGGCCGGTGCTGTTGCACAATGTTCTCGCCTCCGAGCACCTCAACGCGCCGACCTACCGAGGCGTTCGCACGCGCCGCTGGAAGCTCATCGTCTACACGGACAGCGGGGAACGCGCACTCTACGACCTACGGAGCGATCCGTTCGAGCTGCGCAACCTCGCCGCGAAACCTCATATGCGGCCACACATCCAGAGGCTCGAACAGTTGATCAGCGAGCTCCGAAGCTGATCTCGGTACGTCAGCTCAGGAGTAGAGCTCCTCGATCTCGTCCGAGTACTTCTCGGCGATCGGCTTGCGCTTGAGCTTCATCGTCGGGGTGAGCTCGTCGCCGCCCGGCTCCCACTCGGTCGGCAGGACCTTGAACTTCTTGATCTGCTCGACGCGCGACATCTTCGCGTTCGCCTCGTCGACGCCCTGCCTGGATCGCCGCGAGCGACCTTTTCGTTCTCGGCCAGCGCCTCGGGCGAGGCGTCGTCGATGCCCGTGCTTCTCGGCAAACGCCGGCGCGAAGTCGGCGTCGAGGACGATCAGCGCCGTGTTGTAGGGGCGCGCGTCGCCGATCGCCGCGGCCTGCCCGATCAGCGGGCTCGCGGCCTTGAGCTTCGACTCGATGTTCGCGGGCGACATGTTCTTGCCGGCCGCGTTGATGATGAGCTCCTTCTTGCGGTCGACGATCTTGAGGTAGCCGTCCTCGTCGAGCTCGCCGATGTCGCCGGTGAGGAGCCAGTCGCCGTCCATCGTCTCGGCGGTCTTCTCGGGCATGTTGCGATAGCCGGCCATGATCAGGTCGCCCTTGACCATCACCTCGCCGTCCTCGGCGAGCTTGATCTCGCACGCCGGCGACGGGCGGGCCGACGGTGCCGAGCTTCACCTTGTCGGGCGGGTTGACGGTCGCCGCGCCGCAGGTCTCGGACATCCCCCAGAGCTCGCCGATCGGGATGCCGATCGCGTGGAAGAACTCGAGCACCTCGACCGGAGTCGGCGCGGCGCCGACGTTGACCGAGAGCGCCTCGTCGAGGCCGAGCGCCTTGCGCAGGTGCTGGAACATGGCCTCGTCGGCCTTGGCCACCCCGGCCGCGAGCTCCTCGGGCACGTCCTCGCCCGCCTGCTCGAGCTTGCACCTTCTTGATCGCGGCGTCGAGGCCGGCGCGCGCCTTCTCGCCGTCCTCGCCGGGAATCGCGTCGAGCTTGGCCTCGAGGCCGGCCTTGACCTTCTCCCAGATGCGCGGGACCGCGAAGAAGAACGTCGGGTTGACCGTCGGGCAGCGTCTCGACGACCTTGCGCGGGTCGGCGCAGATCGTGACCGACGCGCCCTTCATCATCGGCAGGTAGTAGTTCGCGCCGCGCTCGGCGATGTGCGCCGCGGGCAGCCATGAGATGACCTTCGAGCCGCGGTCGGGGAACTCGATCATGTCGTCGAGGCCCGCGACCAGCGTCATCAGGTTGCGCTGCGTGAGCTGCACGCCCTTGGGCGGTCCGGTCGTGCCCGAGGTGTAGATCAGGGTGAGGAGGTCGTCCGGGCCGACGTCGTCGGCGGCCGCGCGGGCGTCGAACTCGGAGTCGAGGCCCTCGAGGTCCTCGAGCGTGTGGGTGCCGCCCTCGCCGTCGATCACGACGACGTGCTCGAGCTTCGGCAGGTCCTTCTTCGCCTCGTTGAAGACGTCGAGGAAGTCCGACTCGATGATCATCACGGTCGCGTCGGCGTCCTCGCAGACGTACTGGATCTGCTCGGGCGAAGAGGTCTGGTAGATCGAGAACGGAACCGCGCCGAGATAGGCCGCGCCGAGGTCGATCGGGATGAACTCCCAGCGGTTGTTGAGCATGATCGCGACCGTGTCGCCCTTGCCGATGCCGAGGCTCGCAAGGCCGCCGGCGACGCGGTAGGCCATGTCGCGGGTCTCGGTCCAGCGACAGCGTCTTCTCGCGCGTGGGATCGATGATCGCGTCGTCGTCCGGGATGCGCGTCGGCCGTCGCCTCGAAGGCCAGCGGCAGGTTCTGGTGACTGCATCTCCTTGGGCGGCCCGCCGCTCGCGTGACGCGTCTCCGGCCGTTGCGACCTCCATCAATCTCTCCTCCTAGGTATCGCTCCGCTCCGGGAAGTGGAGGCTATCGCAGCTTCAGCGGGGTCAGGCACCCAACAATTCGCTCACATTCAGCGAACGTCGAAGCCCTCGCCTGCCAGGCGCTCGATGTCGTTGGAGAGGCCGATTCACGAACGAGCATCGCGACGAGGAGGATCCCCACCACGCTCGCGCGCTCCATGACGCTGAACGAGACGGGCCGGCCGCGCACCTTCTCGACGATGGACCAGAAGATGTGGCCGCCGTCCAGAGGCAGGAACGGGAAGAGGTTGATGATCGCGAGCGAGAGCGAGATGACGCCCAGGAGGAAGAGCGCGCGGATCGCCGAGACCTCGATTGACTGGCGCGTCACCTCGTAGGAGCCGACGACCGCCGAGATCTGCTCGCGCTGCTCGGCCTCGAAGATCCGGGCGAACACCTCGACCGTGCCCGACGTGATCTGCCCACATGGTGTCGACCGAACGGCTCGCCGCGTCGACCGACGGAGACGTCGATCTCCCGGCTCGCGGGCACGTAGCCGAGGAGCGGACGTCCTCGGCTCCTCGGAGTAGATCGGGCGTGACCTCGCGCTGATCTCCTTGCCGTTGCGCTCGATCGTCAGCTCGACGGGAGTCGCGACCTCGCAGCCGTCGTCGGTCGACCCGCCCTCGCACTCGTGCGTGGCGATCTGCTCGCGCAGCGCGTTGAAGTCGCCCCGGACGCCGTCGACGGCGACGATCTCGTCGCCCGGCTCGAGGATCTCCGCCGCGGCGCCGTCGTCGGAGACGGATCGACGCCGGTTGGTCGCTTCCTCGTTCGCGAGAAGGCGAGCGCCGAAGAAGATGACGAACGCGATGACGATGTTCACGAACGGGCCGGCGGCGATCACGACGATCCGCTTCCAGACCGGCGAGGAGTAGTAGGTGCGGTGAGCGTCCTCGGGCGCCACCTCCTCGTCCGGGTTCATCCCGGTGATCTTCACGAAGCCGCCGAGAGGGATCGCGCCGATCCCGTACTCGGTCTCGCCGCGCTTGATCGAGAAGAGCTTCGGCGGGAAGAAGAGGAAGAACTTCTCGACCTTCATGCCCACCGCCTTGGCCGCGGCGAAGTGGCCGGCCTCGTGGAGGATGACCAGCACCGCGAAGCCTGCGAAGGCGAGGACCCAGCTCATGCGGGCTCGGCTTGCACGGCTTCGAGCGCGCGCTTTCGCGCCTCGGAATCGGTCGCGATGAGGTCGTCGAAGTGGGTTGGAGCCGTCGCTGGCATCTCTTCAAGCGTACGAGCGACCACGCTGGGGATCGCGGTGAAGGGGATCTCCCCCTCCAGGAATGCGCCGACCGCCACCTCGTCGGCGGCGTTGAGGACGCACGGCGCGGTCCCGCCCGCCTCGCCCGCCTCCCGCGCCAGGCGCAGGCACGGAAACCGCTCCAGGTCGGGCTCCTCGAAGGTCGAGGCTCGCGAGCTGCGCGAGGTCGAGCGAGGGCAGCGGCACGTCGGCGCGGTCGGGGTGGTGGAGCGCGTAGGAGATCGGCACGCGCATGTCCGGGTAGCCCAGGTGCGCGAGCGAGGCGCCGTCGTTCAGGTGGACGAGCGAGTGGACGATCGACTGCGGGTGGACGACCACGTCGATCTGCGAGTAGGGCACGCCGAAGAGGTGGTGCGCCTCGATCAACTCGAGGCCCTTGTTGAAGAGCGTCGCCGAGTCGATCGTGATGCGCCCACCCATGTCCCAGGTGGGGTGCGCGAGCGCCTCGTCGATCGTGACGTCGCTCAGGTCTTCGCGCTCGCGGAACGGCCCGCCCGATGCCGTGAGGACGAGCTTTTCGACCGTCCCCGGGGCTCGCTCGGCGTTGATGAGCTGGAAGAGCGCCGAGTGCTCGGAGTCGACCGGGATGATCGTGCGCCTGCGTCGCCTCGGCGAGCGCCGTGATCAGCTCGCCGCCGATCGACCAGGCTCTCCTTGTTCGCGAGCGCCAGGTCGATGCCCTCGGTGAGCGCGACGATCGTCGGCCCAAGGCCCGGCCGAGCCCGTGATCGCGTTCAGGACGAGGTCGGCCTCTGAGGTCGCGACCAGCTCGCGCACACCCTCGGGCCCGGCGAGGACGCCTGAGCGCTCCGCGGCGCACCGCTCGGCCTCGGCCGGGTCGGCGATCGCGATGCGCTCGACGCCGTGCTTGTCGGCCTGCGCGACCGCCTGCTCCCAGCTCGTCTGAGCCGAGATGCCGACCAGCTGGAGATCCTCCCCCGCCGCCTCGATCACCTCGAGCGCCTGCACGCCGATCGAGCCGGTGGAGCCGAGCACGACCACACGCTTCATGCGCGCGAGGGTATCCGCGCCGCCGCTCGCGGCCGCGCCAACGCGTTCTGATCCGCCACACACCCGCGATAAGGGTGCGAGGTGGATCAGGTCGCGTCCGAAGCCACCTCGTAGATCGCGTCTTCCAGCCCGACCGTCCGCAGGTCGTCGTCGAGGATGGCCTCCACGTCGATGTCGATGTCGATGTGGTTGGAGACCACCACCCCACCCCCCGGGAGCTCGTCATTCCAAGAGACCCCGAAGTCGTGGCGATTGACTCGAGCCTCGATCGAGAAACCGATGCGTGTCATCTCGCCTCTGTCCTCGTCGCCCTCCCAGTACGGGGTGGTCCACTGACCCAGATAGGCAACGTCGAGAGGTATTTCGTTCGTCTTACCCCTGATGGTCAGCTCAGCAACGCCCTTGAAGTGACTATCACCGATCCGCTCTGAGATCTGTCCCTTGAACGTGATCTCGGGGTGACTTTCGACATCGAAGAAGTCCGCGGTCCGAAGGTGCGCGTCGCGGTCTGGCTCACCCGTCCAGAGCTTCGCCGTGTCGATGACGCCCTCGAACTTCGTCGCGAGGCAGTCGTCGAGGTCGAACTCGACGCGGCCATGGACGTCCTTGAAGGCGCCAGTGACCTTCGTGACCATCATGTGACGAGCGGTGAACTGCGCAGCGGTGTGCCCGGGCTCGAATGACCAGCTCTTCAAAGCGCATCCTTTCGGGTCGGGCTTTCGACGCTACAGAAGCTGTCAAGAGGCTCATTTCGCGCCGCCGCTGCACTTGACTAGTACACGAACGCCACCGACAGGTAGTAGCCCGCCGTGATCGTGAAGAGGACGGCGTCGAGGCGGTCGAGGAGGCCTCCGTGGGGGCCGACGGCGGTGCCTGAGTCCTTGACGCCGAGGTCGCGCTTGACGGTCGGACTCGAAGAGGTCGCCGATCGGCGCCACCAGGGCGATGACGGCGCCGATGGCGAGCGCCTCGGCTCCGGGCAGCCAGTCCTGGTAGAGGCCGGCGAACCAGAATGCGGCGGTGCCTCCGGCGACGCCGAAGAGGAGGCCCTCGACGGTCTTCGACGGCGAGATCGCCTCGGCCAGGCGGTGGCGGCCGAACGCGCGGCCGCCCGCGTAGGCGGCCGTGTCGGCGACGATCGTGGCGATGAGGACGTCGATGAGGAGCGCCTGGCCGTGCTCGGGCAGCTCGATCAAGCAGCACGGCGTGGGCGAACGGCAGGCCGATCCAGACGATCCCGAGCACGGTGACGGCGACAGCGCCGGTGACGCCTCGCACCCGGCCGCGCAGGACGACGAAGATGAAGAGCACCGGGAACGTCGCGACCAGCGCCAGCACCATCTGGAACTGGTCGCCGAAGTAGGCGGCGGCGATCAGGCCCGCGGTCGCGAGCATCGCGACCGCCGGGAACGGGCGTGGCGACGCGCGCCATGTCGAAGAGCTCCGAGATGCAGATCGCGGCGATGACGAAGATCGCGCCGGCGAAGATGCCGCCGCCGGCGACGATGATCGTGATCGCGAAGCGCGGCCCAAGGGATCGCCCAGAGAAGGCGGTTGATGGTCTCAGAGCGACGGCGAAGCGCGACGGGGTCGACCTCGGCCCGGAGACTCGGGCGGAGACGAGGACGCCGGCGCCGTGGGGACGCGCGCCCGGGGGGTCGCGGGCGAGCGGGCGCCTCTCGTGGGCGGTCGGAGGCGGCGTCGCTCATGCGTGGGCGAACCTACCGCTAGGGGAGCGGTCGGCGGCGTGCCCCCTATCGCGCGCCGAAGCGGCGGCGCCGGCGGTCGAACTCGGCGAGGGACTCCTCGAAGGCCTCGCGGGTGAAGTCGGGCCAGAGCTCGTCGCGGAAGACGAACTCCGAGTACGCGCACTGCCAGAGGAGGTAGTTCGAGATCCGCTGCTCGCCGCTGGTGCGGATGAGGAGGTCCGGGTCGTGCATGTCCGGCGCGTAGAGGTGCGCGCGGAACTCCTCCTCGGTGCGCGCCGCGAAAGCTCCGCGCGGCGTCGACGATCTCTGCCCGCCCGCCGTAGTTGAAGGCGACGAAGAGCGTGATGCGCTCGTTGTCCGCGGTCGTCTCCTCGGCCCAGTCCATCAGCTCGATCAGCTCCTCGCGAGATGCCCTCGCGCCGCCCGACGAAGCGCATGCGCACGCCCTCCTCGTCGAGCTCGGGGGTCTCGGAGCGGATCCGCTCGCCGAACATCCGCATGAGGCCCGAGACCTCGTCGGGCGAGCGCTGCCAGTTCTCGGTCGAGAACGAGAAGACGGTGAGCTCCTCGACGCCCAGGCGCGCGGCGTCGCGCAGGCGCTCCTTGACGACGTCGGCGCCGGCGCGGTGCCCGTCGAGGGTCGGCACCCCCTCGCGCTCGGCCCAGCGGCCGTTGCCGTCGGTGATGATCGCGACGTAGCGCGGGACCGCGCCGCTCACACTTCCAGGATCTCTGCTTCCTTGGCCTTGAGCGCCGCGTCGATGTCTTTGGTCGGCCTCGTCGGTCAGGCGCTGGAGCTCCGACTCGGCGCGGCGCTCGTCGTCCTCGCCGATGTCGCCGTCCTTCTTCAGCTCGCGCAGGTCGTGCATGACGTCGCGGCGGACGTTGCGGATCGAGACCTTGCCGCCCTCCCCCACGCCGTGGACGACCTTGACCATCTCGCGGCGGCGCTCCTCGGTCAGGTCCGGGATCTGGAGGCGGATCACGTTGCCGTCGTTCGAGGGCGTGAGGCCGAGGTCGGACTCCTGGATCGCCTTCTCGATCAGGCCGATCGCGTTCTTGTCGAACGGGGTGAGCGTGAGGAGGCGCGCGTCGGTCGCGGCGACGTTCGCAAGCTGCTTCAGCGGCGTCTCGGCGCCGTAGTAGTCGACGATGACGCGGTCGAGCAGGTGCGGGCTCGCGCGGCCTGTCCGCACGGTCGCAAGCTCGTTGCGGCAGCGACTCGACCGACTTGTCCATCCGCTCCTCGGCCTCGTCGAGGAGAACGTCTGACATCGCATCGTCGGCAGCCATGTCGCGATCCTATTCCGCGCCGCCCACGATCGTCCCGACGCGCTCGCCGTGGACGATCCGCTCGATGTTTCGCTCGTCGGCGAGGTTGAAGACGTGGATGGGAAGGTCGTTGTCCATGCAGAGCGAGAGCGCGGTCGAGTCCATGACGCCGAGGCCCTGCTCGATCGCCTGCATGTGGCGTGATCTCGGGCAGGAAGGTCGCGTCCGGGTTCTCGGTCGGGTCCGAGTCGTAGACGCCCTCGACCCCGTGCTTGGCCATCAGGATCGCGTCCGCGTGGATCTCGAGAGCGCGCAGCGCGGCGGCCGTGTCGGTGGTGAAGAACGGGTTGCCGGTGCCGGCGGCGAAGATCACGATCCGCCCCTTCTCGAGGTGGCGCATCGCGCGGCGGCGGATGTAGGGCTCGGCGACCTCGGTCACCTGGATCGCCGACATGACGCGCGTGTAGGAGCCCTGCCTTTCGAGCGCGTCCTGGAGCGTCAGCGCGTTGAGGACGGTGGCGAGCATGCCCATGTAGTCGGCGGTCGCGCGGTCCATCCCGGCTGCGGCGCCCTGCAGGCCGCGGTAGATGTTCCCCGCGCCGACGACGACCGCCACCTCCACCCCGCTCTTGGCGAGGTCGCCGACCTGGCTGCGCGATCCCCTCGACACGCTCGGGATCGGTCCCGTACTCGAGGGAACCCATCAACGCCTCGCCCGAGAGCTTGAGCATGATTCGCTTGAAGACGGGGTCGGCCACGCGGGGCGCAACCTATCGAGGGTCGGGCGAGCTAGCCGGGGACAGAGCTCACGCTTGGGGTCTGACCCCGAGCGTGGCGTCTGACCCGCTAGTCCTCTTCGCCGACCTGGAAGCGGGCGAAGCGCGCGACGACGATGTTCTCGCCGGTCTTCGCGGCCAGCTCCTCGCGGAGCTTCTCGATCGTCTTGCCCTCGTAGCGGTCGGAGCGGATGTGCTCCTGCTCGAGGAGCGCGACTTCCTTCGACCACTTCGCGAGCTGGCCGTCGATGATCTTCTCGACGATGTGCTCGGGCTTGCCCTCCTCGGCTGCCTTGGCCGCGAAGACGCGGCGCTCGGCCTCGCGGGCCTCGTCCGTGATCTCGTCGGCCGAGACGTAGTGCGGCACCGAGGGCGCGCCGGCGACGTGCAGGGCGACCTCGCGGGCGAACTCGATGAAGTCGTCGTTGCGCGCGACGAAGTCCGTCTCGCACTGGACCTCGACCATCACGCCGACCTTGCCGTTGGCGTGGACGTAGGTGGCGACCGTGCCCTCGGAGGTCGAGCGGCCGCTGCGCTTGGCGGCGGACGCCTGGCCCTTCACGCGAAGGATCTCGACGGCCTTGTCCATGTCGCCGCCGGCCTCGACGAGCGCGGACTTCGAGTCCATCATCGCCGCGCCGGTGCGCTCGCGGAGCGCCTTGACGTCGGCGGCTGAGATCTTGGTGTCGCTCACTTGGCCTTCTCCGCCCTTCGCCGAAGGGGTCTCCGGCTGCGCTGGGGTGCGGGCTGCTGACGGCTGCGCGGGCGCCTGCGCCCTGCGGCTGCGCGCTTGCGCCTTGGCGGCCTGCGAGGCGGCCATCTCGGCCTCCTGTGCCTCGCGGCGGGCCGCCTCCTCGGCCTCGCGGGCGGCTTTCTCCTCGGCCTCGCGCTGGCGCTTTGCCTCCTCTTCGGCGCGGCGCTTCTCCTCGGCCGCGCGGAAGTTGCCCGCGGCGGACTCGACGGCCTCGCCGATCGTGCCGATCACGAGCGAGCACGAGCGGATCGCGTCGTCGTTGCCGGGCACGGGGAAGTCGACCGGGACCGGGTCGACGTTCGAGTCGACCAGGCCGATGATCGGCAGGCGAAGGCGCTTGGCCTCGGCCACGGCGATCGCCTCGGTCTTGAGGTCGATCACGAAGACGGCCTCGGGCACGCGCTTCATGTCGCGGACGCCGCCGAGGTTGTACTCGAGCTTTGTGAGCTCGGCCTCGCGTGCCATGCGCTCCTTGGTCGGCAGCAGGTCGAGCTGGCCGCCGTCCGCGAGCGTGCGCAGGTCGTGCAGGCGGTCGATCCGCTTCGACATCGTGTGGAAGTTGGTGAGGAGGCCACCCAGCCAGCGCTGGTTCACGTACGGCATGCCCGCAGCGGTCGGCCCATTCCTTGACCGAGTCGCGCGCCTGCTTCTTCGTGCCGACGAAGAGGACGGAGCCGCCCTTGCCGGCGATCTCGCGCGGCGAAGCGGCGAGCCTCGGCCAGGAGATGCTCGGTCTGGAGCAGGTCGATGATGTGGATGCCGTCGTGCTCCCCGTGGATGTAGGGGCGCATGCGCGGGTTCCAGCGGCGCGTCTGGTGGCCGAAATGCAGACCGGCCTGTAGGAGCTCTTTGACTCCGGGCTCTGACACTTGGATTGTTCCCTTCGGTTTGGTTTGAGTGATTCCCGCGGCGCTTCGGGGACCCGGTCTTCGGCGTGCGAGAATGCGGCCGGGCCGGGCAGGGCCCCTCTGCGTGGCTCCACGGGGTAGTGGGCTTGACCTTGCGCTCGAGAGCTTACCCGCGCGCCTCTCGTCACAAAGGTGCCAGGCACCGTGCCTGGCACCAGGCCCTAGGCTTTCGCAGCCCGTGAGCAGCGAATCCTCGGAAACCCAGCGGAGCCTGCCGCGCACGCTCGCGAAGCTCGCGCTCAACCACCGCGGCTACCGCAAGGCATGGCCACGTGAGCGCTTCTTCCTCCGCGCGAAGCGCCACACGCCCGTCGTGGCGGTGGACGCAGGCGGCGCGCGCTACTTCGTCTCGACCTCCGACGAGGCGGTCGGGCTCGGCATCTTCGCCCACGGCTCGCACGAGCGCGACCAGCTCGAGGCCGTCTCGGCCGTCCTCGCCGACTGGAGCGGCGCGGCCGAGCCGCTTCGCGGCAAGCGGTTCCTCGACATCGGCGCGAACATCGGCACCTCGGTGATCGAGGCGATGGTCTCGCTCGGCTGCGCCGGCGGCTGGGCGCTCGAGCCGCACCCCGGCAACTTCAAGCTCCTTCGCCACAACCTGCTCGAGAACGGCTTGGACGGCACAGGTCGAGGCGCTCGAGATGGCGGTCTCCGACGCGGACGGCACGGCGACGCTCGAGGTCGCGAAGGTGAACATGGGCGACCACCGGGTGCGGGTCGGCGAGGGTCGGGCGGCGGGACGCATGGCCGAGGGTGAGCGCGAGACGATCGAGGTGCCGATGCGCTCGCTCGACTCGCTCGTGGGCGATGGGACGGTTTCGCTCGACGATGTGGCGCTCGCGTGGGTCGACACGCAGGGGCACGAGGCGCATGTGCTGGCGGGCGCTACGTGCCTGGCGGAGGCTCGCGTGCCCGCCTACGTCGAGTACTGGCCGTATGCGCTCGAGCGCGCTGGGGGCCTCGAACGGCTCAACGACATCATCCAAGGGGAATGGGGCGAGGTGGCGGACATCGGCTTTGGGAATGCCGATGCGAAGCGGCGGCCCGCCGGCGAGATCGGGGCCATAGCGGCGAGCTACGACCCGCGGACCCCCACGCAGCACGAACCTGCTCCTGCTGCCGCGCTGACCGCAACGTCGATGCTGCTGCTCATGCAACCGTCCAGCGTCGAATCGCCGAGTGCCGACTCCCCCTTATGCGCCGTTAGCCGCCCGCGCTGCCTCGAGCGCCTCGGCCAGATCGGGCGGCAGCGCGCTCTCGAACCGCAGCGCCTCCCCGCGCCACGGGATGCGTGAACCCGAGCTCGGCGCTGTGGAGGAACTGCCGCGCTCAGCCCGAACAGCGCGCTTGCCGCCGTAGCGCGAGTCGCTCACCAGCGGGATGTCCGATCGCGGCGAAGTGCGCCCGGATCTGGTGCGTGCGCCCCGTCTCGAGCCGCACCCGCACCAGCGTCACGCGGCCCGAGCTTCTCCTCCACCTCGAAGTGAGTGCGCGCGTCGCGCGAGCCGCGCCCGCCGACGGCGCGGCGCTCGGGCGCGCGGAAGTCGCGGCCGAGCGGCGCGTCGATCGTCCCCGAGCGCGAGCGCGGGCTGCCGTGGATCAGCGCGAGGTACGTCGCGCTCGACGCGGCGCTCCTTGATCGCGAGCGAGAGAGCGCGGTGCGCCTCGTCGGTCCGGGCGACGATCATGAGGCCCGAGGTGTCCTTGTCGAGGCGGTGGACGATGCCCGGGCGCTCCGGGTCCTCGCCGCCTCCCAGGAGCTCGCCGAGCACGTCGACGAGCGTCTCGCCGCGGTGCCCGGGCGCGGCGTGGACGACGAGGCCCGGCGGGCTTGTCGACGACGGCCAGGTGATCGTCGCGATGGACGATCTGCGACCGCTGGCTGCGTCAGCCGGAGCCACGCTCGGCGTCCCGTCGGCTCTCTCGTCCGGCTCGGGCGCCGGCGAGGGCGATCAGCGCGAGCGTCGCCGGCGCCGAGCGTGATCGCGATGTCGGCGACGTTGAACGACGGCCAGGCCGGGAAGTCGATGAAGTCGACGACGCCGTCGCGGGCGAGCCGGTCGATCAGGTTTCCGATCGCGCCTCCTGCCAGGAGCCCGACGGCGAGCCACGCGAGCGGCCGGTCGTGGTTGAAGGCGAACCAGCCGACGCACCAGGGCCAGCGCCGCGAGCGTCACCGCCAGGACGACGCCGCGGCTCGAGTCGCCGAGGAAGCCGAACGCGACGCCGTCGTTCTCGACGTGGACGAGGTCGAGGAACGGCAGGACCTCGTTGCTCTCCCCCATCTCGATCGAGTCGACGACCAGCGCCTTGGTCACCTGGTCGAGGCCGACGACGATCAGCGCCGCCAGCAGCATCCACCCCCACGACCGCCGGCGCCGGAGCGCTCGCGCCTGGGCGCTCACCCGGCGATCGCGTTGACGACCAGGCTCTGGACGATGACGAGCAGGATGATCCCGATCATCGGGCTCAGGTCGATGCCCATGCCCGCCGCCCCCGATCGGCGGAATCCAGCGGCGGAAGACGTTGAGGTAGGGATCGACGCTCTCCTCGACGAACCCGATCGTCGCCCGCAGCGGCACGTTGTAGGGAATCGGGCGGAACATCTGGATCCAGCCGAGGACGATGCGCGTGATGATCAGGATCAGGAAGACGGTGAAGAGCGCGTCGACGTAGTTCGCGACGTCGACGCGGTCGATTGCGGCCAGAAGCGTCATCGGAACCTCGCGAGCGACGCGTCGACGGCGCTCGCGATCGCCTCGGTGAAGCCGCCGTCCGCGAGCGCGTCGAGCCCGGCCTCGGTGGCGCCGCCCGGCGGCGCCACCGCGTTCGCGGATCGCCTCGGGATCGCGCTCGCGCAGGAGCTCCGCCGTGCCCTCGAGCGTTCCGGCCACGAGCTCGAGCGAGAGCGCGGGCTCCAGGCCGTCCCGGGCGCCCGCGTCGGCCAGCGCCTCGGCGAACAGCGCCACGTAGGCGGGCGAGCACGACATCACCGCCATCGCCGCCTCGATCGTCTCCTCGGGCAGCTCGATCGACGGTGCCCAGCGCCGGCAAGCAGCTCCAGCAAGCGCCTCGGCGCCCTCCTGCGGCGCCGCGTGGACCATGACGCCGCGCCCCACCTCGGCGGGCTGGTTGGGCATGACGCGCAGCGCCGGGACGCCCGGGAAACGCCTCGTTCAGGCGCGCGAGCGGCGTCGCGGCCATCACCGACAGGATCGGCGGCGCCTTGCCGCTCGAGCTCGCTCGCCACGTCGTCGAGGGCGGCCGGCTTCACGGCCAGGAGGATCGCGTCCGAATCGGCGGCGAGCGAGCGCCAGGTCGGGCCGGGTCTCGCCGCCCACCTCGTCCGCGAGGCTCTGCGCGCGCTCGCGCATCGAGGTCGGAGAAGAGCATCTCGGGCGCCGAGTCCGGAGCGCGCCCAGCCGCGAGCCATGGCCGCAGCCATGTTCCCTGCGCCGACGAACCCGAGCTTCACGGCCCGGATTCTAGGAGCGAGCGGCGCTAGCTCTGGTTGAAGAAGCCCTTCTCGACGAGCTGGGCCGTCTGCTCGGCCGAGACCTCGACGTTTCGGGGCGTGAGCATGAAGGTCTTCTCCGCGACCTTCTGCATGCCGCCGTCGAGCGCGTAGGTGAGGCCGGACGCGAAGTCGATCAGCCGCTTGGAGAGCTCGGAGTCCGTCGTCTGGAGGTTCAGGATCACCGGCGTCGACGTGCTTGAAGCGGTCCGCGACTTCCTGGGCGTCGTTGAAGCTCGTGGGGTTGACGAGGTGGACGCGCACGTCCGCCCCGCCCCCGTTGCCGACCGGCCGCAGGTTGCGCGCGCGCGAGGGCGGCGCGTCGTCGGCGAAGATGTCGTCGATCTCGTCCTGGCCGCGGCGGCGGTCGCCGAGGCGCGAGACCGTCGCGCGAGGCGCGGGCGTCGAGTCGTAGCCGACGGTCTGGTGCGTGCCCGTCTCGGGCTCGTAGAGATCGGGCTCGTGGTAGTCCGGGATCCTCGGCGAGGCCGAAGTAGACGAGCGCGCGGTGCCATGTGTCTCTGAGTGCCATTGGTTGACCCTGTTCGCGCCTTTCGGCGCGTTTCCTTTACGCGATTATGACCCGTTAATCGGCGCCGTAGGCAAGAGCGCGAACCGAGCCGGATGATCGTCGCGCCTTCCTCAACCGCTACCCGCCAGTCCTGGCTCGTACCCATCGAGAGCTCGCTCGAGCCCGTGCTCGGCGGCGAGCTCGGCCAGGCGCGCGAAGTGCGGCCGCGACTCCTCGGGATCCTCGGCGAACGGCGGCATCGTCGCGAGGCCTGCCACCTCCACCTCGCTTCGCGCGATGAACGCGCCGAGCTCGGCCGGCGCGATGCCCTCCTTCGCGTCCTCGCCCGCCACGTTCACCTGGACCAGGATCCGCGTGCCGGCGTCGGCGCGCTTGTTGATCTGCTCGAGCGCCGACTCGGAGGCGACCGAGTGGATCAGCGAGACGAGCGGCAGGATGCCCTTCACCTTGCGGCTCTGAAGCCCGCCGATGAAGTGCCACTCGAAGAGCTCTCCGAAGCGCTCGTGCTTTCGCTCGAGCTCGTCCAGCCGGTTCTCGCCGACCAGGTCGACCCCGGCCTCGGCGAGCGCCGGCAGCTCGTCGTCCGGCACGTACTTGGTCGCGACGAGGACGCGCACGCCCTCGCCCGCCTCCTCGCGCACCTCGGCCGAGCCGCTCGCGCACCTCGTCCGGGTCGATGTCCGTGGATCAGCTCGGGCATCGCCACACCAGTCCCGCCTGCCGGCCGGTGACGCCGCCGTCGCGGCGGTGGGAGAAGAAGAGATCGCGCTCGCAGCTCGTGCAGAGCTCGGAGCGCTCGATCTCGCTCGACGCCCGGCGCGCGCGCAGGAGGCGCTCGCAGACCGAGGCCGAGGTCGAGCATGCGCCCGTCGGCGATGTCCTCGCCGAGATCGCGAGAACTCGGCGAGCACCTCCTCCCCCACCTCGAAGCAGCACGGGCCGATGCCCGGGCCGATCGCCGCCGCGCTCGCCGCGACCTCGCGCACGCCGCGCTCGGCGATCCCGCCGGCGAGCCCGCGCCAGCCGCAGTGGATCATCGCGACGCCGCCGGGCCCCGACGAGCGCGACGGGCAGGCAGTCGGCGACGAACACGAGCGGCGCGAGGCCTTCCGCCGAGGTCGCCCAGCCGTCGACCAGCGCCGGATCGCCCCCGGCGCCGAGGAGCCAGGCGGAGCGCTCGCTCGGCTCGTCCTGGCGCACGACGTCGGCGCCGTGCACCTGCTTGCCGGAGACGATCCCGGCGGGCTCGACGCCCAAGCGCCTCGCACATCGCAGCGCGGTTCGCGTGGACCGTCGCCGGAGTCGTCGTCGGTCAGAAGGCCGAGGTTGAGCGAGGAGAACGGGCCCGCGCTCGAGCCGCCGACGCCGCGTCGTGAACGCGGCGCGCGCGCCAGGCAGCTCGGCCTCGAGCCACTTCAGGCCGCCGTGCTCGCGCCACTCCATGGCCTCGAGGCTAGACGATGCGCCGTGCCATGGTCACCGCTGCGGCGGCGAGGGCGACGCGAAGCTCCTCGTCGCGCGTTCGAGATCTCGCCGTCGAGCCTTGCCGCTAAGCGCCGCCGTCGAGGCCCGCGGCCGACCGCCGGGCCTTGCGGGCACGCCGGCCTCGATGAGGTCGGTCGCCGTCGATCTCGAGCGCGACCTTGCGCCAGTCGTGTGCCCAGTCGTCGAGCCAGTCGGCGCCGGCGATCCGCGCCAGCAGCGAGGTCGACGCGGAGTGCGCCGGCGACCAGGCTCACCCCCTCGGACGGGCGCGCTGGGGCGCCAGCGGTCAGCTCCGCCACGCGCACGCCGCGCGCCTCGCCGGGACGCGCCGCCTCGAGACACAGCGTCGCGCGGGATCGACGACCTCGGCCCAGTCGGGATCGGCCAGGAGCTCGCGGGTCGCCCTCAGGCGCTCGGGCGCTCCGTCGTCGATGCCGGCGAGGCCCCAGTCGGCGAGAAGCGCCAGCGCCTCGGGGCCGCTCTCCTCGGCGACGAGGCGCCGAAGCTCGGCGTCGCACGCGGTCGTCCGAGACCGTGGCGAGATCGGTCGCCTCCAGAAGCGCGCGCGTCTCCGGCTCGAGCTCGAGGCCGAGGCGCGCGGCGTAGCGGGCCGCGCGAAGCGCGCGGGTCGGGTCGTCGCGAAACGAGTCGCGGGTGGAGCACGCGCAGGAGCCCGGCCTCGAGGTCGGCCCTGCCGCCGTGGGGGTCGATCAGCTCCGGCTCGCCGAAGAGCGGCAGCGCCATCGCGTTCACGGTGAAGTCGCGCCGCGCGAGATCGTCGGCCAGCGACGCGGGCTCGACCGTCGGGCAGCGCGCCGGGATGCGCGTAGGTCTCGCGCGCGTGCGCGCGCGATGTCGACGCGGACGCCCGCCGAGCGTCGACCGACGCGGTGCCGAACCGCTCGTGCGCCTTCGGCTCGGCGCCGAGGCAGCGCCGCGACCTCGGCCGCGTCGCCTTCGACCACGACGTCGAGATCGGCCCGCGTGCCGCCGCAGAAGGAGGTCGCGGACCGCGCCGCCGACCAGCCACGCCTCGATGGCCGGCAAGCTTCGCGCGCAGCTCGTCGACGCCCTCGAGGAGCGTCAGGGCTCGCCCGAGGCTCTCGGGATCCGTGGGTATCAACGTCGGTCGGCCACCGACGCCCTTACTACCATTTCAGCCCGTCGTGGCCTCCCTTGCGCAGGATCTGGAGCTCTTGGAGCACTCGTCGCCGTGCGATCACGGTCGGCGCTGGCCGTGCTCGCGATCGCCGGCGTCGCCGTGGCCGGCGTACTTCGCGTTCGTCAAGCGCCCGGGCGACGTCTCGAATCCCGAACGCGGACTTCGACCGAGAGGAGGTGAAGATCCCGAAGCGCTCCGAGCTCAAGACCGTCGACTGGCCCATCTACGGCCTCAACCCCGAGCGCACGCGCTACCTGCCCGGCAAGTACCTCGACCCGCCGTTCGCCTCGTCGAAGTGGTCGCTGCCGATCGGGCATCTGATCGAGCACGGGCCGATCATCGCCGGAGACCGCCTCTACATCCTCGACATCGAGGGGATCGTCTACTCGGTTGACAAGAACAACGGGCAAGATCGATCTGGAAGAAGGACTTCGGCGAGCTGAGCGCCGCCGCCCCCGCCTACTCGGACGGCATCGTCTACGCGCTCAACCTCGACCCGGACCAGATCGTCGCGATTCGCGCCAAGGACGGCAAGGAGCTCTGGCGCAAGCCGATCGGCTCGCCGGGCTCGGAGTCCTCGCCGCTGATCGTCGGCGACAAGCTGATCTTCGGCTGCCAGTGCGGCTCGGTCTACGCGCTCAACCCGAAGACCGGCGAGACGATCTGGGAGACCGAGACGGCCGGCGAGGTCAAGGGCGCCGTCGCCTACCACGACGGCGTCGTCTTCGGCTCGAACTACGGCGGCGAGTTCTTCGCGATCGACGCCCAGCGACGGCGACTTCAAGTGGCGCACGCCGATCATCGGCGGCGCCTTCGGCCGCGGCGGCGGCGCCTACTCGACCCCGGCGGTCGCCTACGGGCGCGTCTACGTCGGCGCCTTCGACGGCCGCGTCTACTCGCTCGACGAGGACACGGGCGCGGTCGCGTGGACCTTCTCGACCGGCGCCGAGGTCTACCCCGGCCCGGTCGTCGCCGACGTCAAGGGCGCGCCGCCCGCCGTCTACATCGGCTCGGCCGACAACAAGGCGTACGCGCTCGACGCGCAAGATCCGGCGATCTCCTGCTGGGAGCGGAGCGTCGGCGCGCAGATCACCGGCTCGGGCGTCCTGATCGGCATCGACGGTCTACTTCTCCAGGAACTCGCGACCGAGCGGCACGGTCGGCTTCGAGGCGGCGACGGGCAAGCAGGTCTTCGAGACAGACCTCGGCCGCTACAACCCCGCGATCTCGGACGGCGAGCGCGTCTATCTCGTCGGCTACGGCACCGTGCGGGCGTTCGAGTCGAAGCGCCTCGACGACAAGAAGGACAAGGAGAAGAAGAGAGATCCGCCAGGCGAAGAAGAAGGCGAAGCGCGGCCGAGGCAGAGAGCGCCGACGGCGACGAGGGCGACCGTCCGCGGGCTGGACGGATGAGTGCGAGGACGTCAGTTCGTTGGCGGACCGGGATCCCGGCCTCGGCCATGTGCTGCTTGGCCTCGGCCACCGTGTAGTGGCCGTAGTGGAAGATCGAGGCGCAGAGGACCGCGTCGGCGTGGCCCTCGGTGATGCCTTCGGCGAGGTGGCGAAGCTCGCCCGCGCCGCCCGACGCGATGACGGGGACCGGCACTGCGTCCGCGACCGCGCGCGTCAGCTCGAGCTCGTAGCCGTCGCTCGTGCCGTCGCGGTCCATGCTCGTGAGGAGCACCTCCCCCGCCCCGCGCTCGGTCGCCTCGCGCGCCCAGGCGACGGCCTCGCGCCCCTCGACGCGCTTGCGCCCGCCCTGCGACGTAGACGTCCTAGCCCTCGGCCGTGCGCTTTGGCGTCGATCGCGATCACCACGCACTGCGCGCCGAACACCGCGGCCAGCTCGCCGATCAGCTCCGGCCGCTCGAGCGCCGACGAGTTCACCGAGACCTTGTCAGCGCCCGCGTCGAGGACCGCCTGCGCGTCGGCGACCGAGCGGATGCCGCCGCCGATCGTGAACGGGATGAAGACGTTGTCGGCGGTGCGGCGCGCGAGCTCGGTGATCGTGTCGCGCTTCTCGTGCGTGGCCGTGATGTCGAGAAAGACCAGCTCGTCGGCGCCCTCGGCGTCGTAGCGCTCGGCCAGCTCGACCGGGTCGCCCGCGTCGCGGATGTCGACGAAGTTCGTGCCCTTGACGACCCTGCCCGCGTCGACGTCGAGGCAGGGAATGACCCTGCGCAGAACGCTCATCGCGGGCTGCGCTTCGAAGCCCTTGCGGACGAGGTCGTTGAGCTCGAGACCTCCCCGTCCGTCAGGTTCGCCCGCCGCCCCTTCGACTTGCGGAGGATGTCGCCGAGCTCGAGTCCGCTCAGCCGCGTTCAGGTTGTCCCGAAAGGCCCGCCCCCGCTGATAGAGCTGTTGCCCAGCGACAAAGAGCGCCCGCCACGGAATGCGGCGCGCACGAGAGAGAAGTAAAGGCCAAGCAGCCACAGTCCGAAGATAGCCGCGCGGCTGCTCAGATGTCGACCGCGGCCAGGGCCTCTGTGACGTCGAAGCGGCCTTCGTAGAGCGCGCGGCCGACGATCACTCCGCCCAGAGCCGGAAGCTCGGTCGCCGCCAGAGCTTCGAGGTCCTCGAGCGAGCCGACACCACCCGAGTAGATGAGCTCGGCGTCCAGGTCGTCAGCGATCTCTCGAAGCTCGGCGAGCGGTGGGCCCTCCATCGTGCCGTCCACCTCGATCGGGGTCCAGACGATTCGGCTCACCCCGCGCTCGGCGAGATCGCGGATGAGCTCAGGTGCTGCCTGGTCCGAGGTCTCGGTCCATCCCTGCGTCGTCGCCATGCCGCCTCGCGCGTCGACGCCCACGACCACGTGCTGGCCGTGCGCATCGAGCATGTCCTCGAGGAAGTCAGGATCGGCCAGCGCGGCGGTGCCGATCACCACTCGCTCCGCGCCGGTGTTGAGGGCGCGCTCAACCGCAAAGCCGTCGCGCAGTCCGCCGCCCATCTGGACTTTCGCCCCGGTCTCGGCGACGATCCGGCGTACGTGGTCGAGGTTCTCGGCCACGCCCGAACGGGCGCCGTCGAGGTCCACGACGTGGAGCCACGTAGCGCCCTGCTCGGTCCAGCGCAGAGCGGCGTCGAGTGGGTCGGCGTCGTACGCGGTCTCACGCTCGTAGTCGCCCTGCATGAGCCGCACGGCGTGGCCGCCACGGATGTCGATCGCCGGGTAGAGGATCACGCTTGCCTAAGCGCGAACGGGGGCGCAGATCGCTGCGAAGTTCTCGAGCAGCCGCAGGCCTGCGCCGCTCGACTTCTCGGGGTGGAACTGCACGCCGAAGACGTTGCCGCGCTCCACCACCGCCGCGAAGCGCTCGCCGTACTCGGCGCTGCCGAGCACGTCCGCGTCGTCGGCTGGGCGCGAGGCGAGCGAGTGGACGAAGTAGAACGGCTCGTCGTCGTCGAGGCCCTCGGTCAGAGGCGAGTCGTGAGTCCAAGCGACCGGCGACCAGCCCATGTGCGGAACCTTTCGCCCCGGTGCGTCGAGCGGCGGTGACCTCGCCGTCGAGGAGTCCCAGTCCGTCGGCGCCATCCAGCTCCGTGGACGAGCCGAAGATGAGCTGCATGCCGAGGCAGATCCCGAGGACCGGAACGCCGGCGGCTGCTCGGTCGCGGATCACGTCGTCGAAGCCCTGCGAGCGGATGCGCGACATCGCCTCGGGGAAGGCGCCGACGCCGGGAACGATCACGCCATCAGCCGATCGAGCAGCCTCCGGGTCGGTCGTCCTCGAAGCCTCGGCACCGACGCGCGCGAGCGCCTTTTCGACCGAGCGCAGGTTGCCCATGCCGTAGTCGCAGATCGCGATCACGTCAGAGTTCCCTTGGTCGAGGGCACGCCGGTCTCGTCCGGGTCGATCGAGACGGCGACGCGAAGCGCCCGCGCGAACGCCTTGAAGCACGCCTCGATCATGTGGTGGGCGTTCGATCCGCTAGGCGACGCCGACGTGGAGCGTCATCCGCGACTCGTTGGCGACGGCACGAAAGAACTCCTCGGCGAGCTCGGAGTCGAAACCCGGCGATCGCAACCGGCGGCAGCTCGGCCTCGAACACGCACAGCGGCCGGCCCGAGATGTCGATCGCACACTCCGCCAGGGACTCGTCCATCGGCACGCGCGTGTAGCCGTAGCGGCGGATCCGCGAGCGATCGCCGAGCGCCTCGTCGAGCGCCTGCCCGAGCGCGATGCCGACGTCCTCGACGGTGTGGTGAGCGCCAGTCTCGAGATCGCCCTCGGCCTCGACCTGCGAGGCCCAGGCGCCCGTGGCGCCCCAAGAGGTCGAGCATGTGGTCGAGAAAGCCGACCCCGGTCGAGGCCGAGACCTCTCCCCCGTCCAGGTCGAAGCTCGACCGAGACCTTGGTCTCGCCCGTCTCGCGCGTGACTGTTGCGGTGCGTGCCATCGAATCTCAAGTTACCTGCAAATTCGTGCTTTCAGAGGCGGTGCGCGCGCGTGCGGACTCACCGTGCACGGGCAGTCCCTCCGCCTGCGCGATCGCGTCGACGGCCGGCGCCAGCGCCTCCGCGGCCTCGGCGTGGGACGTCGACGACCGACATGCGTCGCATGAAAGTGTCGACTCCCAGAGGTCCCGAGAAGCGCGCCGCGCCGCCCGTCGGCAGGATGTGGTTCGACCCGGCGACGTAGTCGCCGAAGGCGGCTGCGCCCGCCCTGCCGACGAAGACGCATCCCGCGATTCGCTCGGCCGCAAGCTCTGCCGCGCCGTCGAATCGCAGCTCGAGGTGCTCGGGTGCGAAGGCGTCGCTGAGCTCCAAGCCCGTGCTTCGAGAGACGGAGCCTCGACCAGCGCGAGCGGCGCGTCCGCGACCGATGCGCGCCGGGGCAGGAGCTCGGCGACCTCCCGGTCGATCTCGTCGAGCAGCGCCGAGTCCGCCGAGACGACCACGACCGGGCTGTCGGCGCCATGCTCGGCCTGCGCGAGCGCGTCGAGCGCGACCTCGCGCGCATCGGCGGTCTCGTCCGCGACGACGACGAGCTCCGAGGGGCCGGCGAGGCCGTCGATGCCGACGTCTCCGTAGAGCTGGCGCTTGGCCTCGGTCACCCAGGCGTTGCCCGGCCCCGCGATCACGTCCACCGGCCTGATCGTCTCGGTTCCGAGGGCGAGCGCCGCGACGGCCTGGGCACCGCCAACAGCATAGCACCTCGTCGACGCCGGCGAGGTGCGCAGCGGCGAGCGTCACGGAGGGCATGCGGCCGTCTGCGCTCGGCGGCGAGACGAGCGCCACTCGCCCCACGCCGGCGACTCTCGCCGGGATCGCGGCCCATCAGGACCGACGACGGGTAGGCCGCGCGCCCGCCTGGCGCGTAGATCCCCGCGCTCTCGACCGGCCGCTCGATGACCGAGACCTCATGGCCCTGCTCCATAGCCACGACGACCGGCTCAGCGCGAAGCTCAGCCTCGGCGACTTTGCGGATGTTCGCGGCGGCAAGATCCATGGCCTCGATCAGCGAACGTTCAGCGCTCTCGAACGCCTCCTCGATCTCCTCCCGAGACACCTGGATCTGGATCGGCGGCGCATCTGGGGCGTCGAGCTCGACGCTCAGCTCTCGAAGCGCGGAGTCGCCCTCGATGCGCACGCGCTCGATGATCTGCGGCGACGCGTGTAGTGAGATCTTCGGGAACCTCGGTGCCCGCCCGTAGGCGCACGGCCATTTCGGCCGCATCCGCGCCGTCCCAGCTGATTCGCTCCGACCCTCATCCAGTCGCCTCGCGGAGACGCTGGACCAGGTCGTCGATCTCGGGCGCGCGGAGCTTGTGGGCGACGCGGTTCGCGATCAGGCGCGCGGTCGAGGCCGACGATCTCCTCGCGGACGACTAAGCCGTTGTCGCGAAGCGTGCGTCCGGTGTCGACGAGGTCGACGATCGCGTCGGCGAGTCCCGAGACGGGCGCCAGCTCGACCGATCCCTTGACCTCGATCACCTCGGCGGCGCGGCCGGTGTCCTCGAAGTAGCGCTCCGCGATGCGCGGATACTTGGTGGCGATCGCGGAGCGCTCCGAGGCGGCGCTCCTGCTCGGCGAGCCGGTCGTCACCGTCGGGTCCGGCCAGGACCATCCGGCAACCCCCGTAGCCGAGGTCGAGGAGCTCGTAGAAGACGCGGTCGGACTGCTCCATCAGGACGTCCTTGCCCGTGATGCCGACGTCGGCGGCACCTGCCTCGACGTAGGTGGGTACGTCCGAGGGGCGCATCGTCACGAAGACGAAGGTCATCGGTCTCGAAGATCGAGCGAGCGCGAGTCGCCGCGCAGCTCGGCGGTGTCGGCACCAATCCGGTCGAGCACGTCGAGCGTCTCGTCGAAGAGCGCGCCGCGCGGCAGCGCCAGGCGAAGCGGTCCGGATCGCAAGCGCAGCGGTCGGCCGGGCGACGCCGGTCATGTGCCGCGCTTCCTCGGCGATGCGCTCCTCTTCGGCCTGGGCGATGTGGAGGCGCTCGAGGAAGAGGGCGAAGCCCGACGGCCGGAAGCGGGCGGCCGAAGCGGCCCATCAGTTCGTCGTAGCGCCCGCCGCCGCCGAGGACGTGGCCGAGCGCCGGGTCGTAGACCTCGAGGATCGCGCCCGTGTAGTAGCCGAGGTCGCGCAGGAGGCCGAGGTCGAGCTGACACGCGATCGGCGATGCCGCGCTCCGCGATCGCCTCGTAGGTGTCCATCACGCCGCTCGACAGCCGCGGCCACCGCCTCGCCGCCGAGACTCTTGGCCTCGTCGAGAACCTCGGCGCCGCCGCGGAGCGACGGGACGCGCCGCAGGAGCTCGCTGCTCGGCAGTCCGAGAGGTCGAGCGTCGCGAGCTCCGCGTCGAGCCCGACGAGGTCGCGCGACGCGAGCAGCGCCAGGATGCGGGCGCTGCTCGTCGCCGTCACGCCCGAGCTCTGCCAGGAGCTGGCGTAGAGCGCGGCGTCGCCGAGGCCGATCACTGCGCGGTTGAGGCCCGCGGCGTCGAGCGCTGCGCTCAGGACCTCGACCACCTCGGCCGTGCCGTCGGGCGCGGGCGATCCGACCAGCTCGACCCCGGCCTGGAAGAACTCACCCGTCTGCCCGCGCTGCGGGCGCACCGAGCGGTAGGCGCGGGCGTTGTAGAAGAAGCGGAAGCGGCGGCTCGGCGGTCGCGTAGCGGTTGGCGACGAGCCGAGCGATCGGCAGCGTCGAGTCCGCGCGCATGGCGAGCAGCGCGCCCTTGCGAGTCGAAGAACCGGTGCGCGGCGGCGACGCCGGTTGCCCCGCCCGTCGCGAGTACCTCGTCGAACTCGACGGTGGGCGTCGCCACCTCGCCGTATCCGAAGCTCTCGAAGACCTCGGCCAGCTGCGCCTGGAGCGCGCGAAGCTCGCGCATCTCGTCGGGGAGGATGTCCCTGCTCCCAGGTGGAATTGGGTGTGTCATCGGAAGCGCCTCTCGCAGAGGCTACGCCGGGCACACGGTCGGCCGCGACGCGCTCGATTCGCGCGCCGAGGCCGCGCAGGCGCTCGTCGATCGACTCGTAGCCGCGGTCGATCTGCACGATGTTGCCGATCTCCGAGCGGCCCTCCGCGGCGAGCGCCGCGATGAGGATCGCCATGCCGGCGCGGATGTCGGGGCTTTCGACTCGCTCACCGTGAAGCCGGCTCGGACCGCTGACGATCGCCCTGTGGGGATCGCAAAGCGTGATCCGAGCGCCCATTGCGACGAGCTTGTCCACGAAGAACAAGCGGTTCTCGAACATCTTCTCGAAGATCAGGACGGTGCCGGAAGCCTGGGTTGCGAGGGCGAGGGCGATCGAGGTGAGGTCGGCCGGGAAGCGCGGGCCAGGGGCCGTCCTCGATCTTCGGGATCGCGTCGCCCAGGTCGTCCTGCACGCGCAGGTCCTGCCCGGGCGGCACGAGGAGGTCCGGGCCGTCGACCTCGGTCTTCAGGCCGACGCGCTCGAAGGCGCGGCGGATCATGTGGAGGTCGTCGATGCCCGCGTCGCGGATGCGGAGGTCTCCCCCGGTCGCCGCGGCGAGCGCCATGAAGCTTCCGACCTCGATGTGATCGGGGCAGATGCGGTGCTCGGCGCCGCCGAGCTTGTCGCGGCCCTGGACGGTCATGACGTTCGAGCCGATGCCGTCGATCTTCGCGCCCATCTTCACGAGCAGGCGCGCGAGGTCCTGGACGTGCGGCTCGGAGGCGGCGTTCTGAATCGTGGTCGGCCCGGGCGTGAGCGCGGCGGCCATCAGGGCGTTCTCGGTGCCCATCACGGACGGCTCGTCCATGAAGACGGCGCACGGCTTGAGGCCGTCCGTCGGGCGCGGTGATCTCGATCATCCGCGAGCCCGCGATGTCGGCGCCCATGTCGATGAAGGCGTCGAGGTGCGGGTCGAGGCGGCGGCGGCCGATGAAGTCGCCGCCGGGCGGGGGCATGTGCGCCTCGCCGAAGCGGGCCAGGAGCGGTCCCGCGAGCAGGAACGAGGCGCGGATCCGCGCCGAGAGGTCCTCGTCGGGCGAGACGTCGGTGACGCCCGCGGCCTGGAGGCGAAGCTCGTGGTCGGAGCCCCACTCGGCCTGGACGCCGATGCCCTCCAGGATCGCGATCTGCGCCTCGGTGTCGCGGATCCGCGGCACGTTCGAGAGCAGGATCTCCTCGTCGGTGAGCAGGCACGCGGCGAGGATCGGCAAGCGCCGCGTTCTTGTTGCCGGCAGCGGTGATCTCGCCGGTGAGGGGCTGGCCGCCGTCGATCACGAATTTGTCCGCCATGACCGGGGTTAGCCTACGGGACATGCCGACCCGCGAGGAAGCCTGGGAGCTGGTCTGCGAGTGGGTGTCACTCAGGACTCCCTTCGCAAGCATCTGCTCGGCGTCGAGGCCGCGATGGTCGCCTACGCCGAGAAGTACTCGGAGGACACCGAGAAGTGGGCCGTCACCGGCCTCGTCCACGACCTCGACTACGAGCGCTTTCCGGACCTCTGACGACACCGAGAACGGCCATCCGCGCACGGCGTTGCGCCTGTTCGAAGAGAAGGGCTGGCCGCAGGACGTCATCGACGCCGTCGCGGGCCACGCGACCTTCCTCGAGGTCCCGCGCGAGACGCAGCTGGCCAAGACGCTCTTCGCCGTCGACGAGCTCTCCGGATTCGTCGCCGCCTGCGCGCTCGTGCGCCCCACCGGCATCGAGGGCATGGCGCCGAAGTCCGTGAAGAAGAAGCTGAAGCAGCCGTCGTTCGCGGCGGGCGTCAACCGCGACGAGGTGCGCCAGGGCGCCGAGGAGCTGGGCGTCGACTTCGACGAGCACGTCCAGTTCGTGATCGACGCGATGGCGGCGCGCGCGGACGAGCTGGGGCTTGGCCGCGCGAAGGAGGCATAGCCGTGAAGCGCCGCTGGAAGGTCCTCCTCGGCCTCCTCGCTCGTGCTCGCCGTCCTGCTCGCGGTGAACACGGTGACGACGCAGAGCCAGACGAAGGAGGCCGAGACGACCGTCGACGGCGGGCAGATCCTCGAGCTCTCGCTCGGGCGACGTCCAGGTGACCGACTCGGGCGAGGCCGACGGCCAGCCGATCGTCCTCCTCCACGGCTACGCGAACTCGCTCCACTGGTTCGACGCGATCGAGCCGCTTCTGGCCGAGGACCATCGCGTGATCCGCATCGACCTCCTCGGCTTCGGCGGCTCCGAGAAGCCGGAGTCGGGCTACTCGATCCCCGAGCAGGCCTCGACCGTCGCCGAGGCGCTCGAACGAGCTCGACGTCGCAGGGCGCGCTCGTCGCCGGCAACTCGATGGGCGGCATCGGTCACGGCGTCGCTCGCCGAGCAGGCGTCGCAGCTCGTCGACCGAGCGGTCCTGATCGACATGGCGCCCGACACGGACGGACTTCGGCGACGGACTTGCCGTTCCTGCGCGAAGCTCGGCTACACGCCGGTCCTCGGCGAGGCGATGTGGCGCCTCACGCCCGACTTCGCGATCGAGGACGGCTTCAAGGAGGCGTTCGCGCCGGGCTTCGACGTCGACGACGGCGTTCGACAACCCGGATCAGGTCGTCGACGACTTCCGCTCGATGACCTACACGTCGTACGACGAGGCGTCGGCCGAGATCGACGACTACACCGAGGAGCTGCCGCTCGACGAGCGCTTCAAGCAGACGCCGGTGCCGCTCATCGTGATCTTCGGCGCCGAGGATCAGATCTTCGACGCCGAGCTGTCGATCGAGGGCTACTCAGGACGTCCCGGGCGTCCAGACCGAGCTGATCGAGGACGCGGGCCACGCCCCGCAGGTCGAAAAGCCCGAAGAGGTGGCGGAGCTGCTCGAAGGCTTCGCGTGCCGCGCGCCGGTCGAGGCCAAGAAGCGCCCCAAGCCGTCGGCAGCCAAGAAGCAGACAAAAGAAGACGAAGCCAGCAGAAGACGAAGAAGAAAGGCAAGAAGCGTGGAAGGACAATAGCCGACCGCCGCCGTCCGCTGCGAGGACCTCAGCCGGCGCTACGGCGAAGGCGAGGCGTCGGTCCTGGCCGTCGACGGCGTCTCGCTCGAGTTCCCGCACGGCCAGCTGACGTCGATCGTCGGGCCGTCCGGCTCCGGGCAAGTCGACGCTCATGCACGTGCTCGCCGGGCTCGATCGGCCGACCGGACGGCCAGGCCTGGGTGGACGGCACCGAGATCACCGGGCTTTCAAGGACTCCGAGCTGACCGAGCTTCGCCGCGACAAGCTCGGCTTCATCTTCCAGTTCTTCAACCTGATCCCGGTCCTCTCGGCCGAGGAGAACGTGACGCTGCCGATGCGGATCGCGGGCCGCGACGCCGACTCAGAATGGCTCGACCAGCTGCTCGAGACCGTCGGCATCGCGGACCGGCGAAAGCACCGCCCCGCCGAGCTCTCGGGCGGCCAGCAGCAGCGCGTCGCGGTCGCGCGCGCCCTGATCTCGAAGCCGGCAGTCGTCTTCGCCGACGAGCCGACCGGCAACCTCGACTCGACCTCGTCCACCCAGGTGCTCGAGCTTCTGCGCCGCTCGGTCGACGAGCTCGGTCGCACGGTCGTGATCGTCACCCACGATCCGCGCGTCGCCTCGTACGCGGACCGGGTCGTGCTCCTGGTCGACGGCAAGGTCGCCGAGGACACCAAGGTCGACGGGCGAGGACCAGGTGCTCGAGCTCATGCGCTCCGTCTAGGACGCGTCGTGCTCGGCGCTCGCGCTTCGCAACTTCTTCGCGCGGAAGTTCCGCGCGATCTCGACGGCCCTCGCCGTCTTCTTCGGCGTCGCGATGGTGTCGGGCACGCTCCTGATCATCGGAGTCGGTCAACCGCTCGTTCGACAACCTCTTCGGCGAGGTCAACGAGGGCATCGACGTCACGGTGCGGGAGCGCGAGGTCGGTCGAGGATCCGTTCGACGCAGGGCCCGCAGGCCGGGCTTCGAGGCCTCGGTCCTCGAACGCGTCGAGAAGGTCGAGGGCGTCGAGGCCGCGGAGGGAGTCATCGCCGACATCCGCATCTCGATCCTGGGCGACGACGGCGAGCGGATCGGCCCTCCGTCCGGCGGTCCCCCTCATATCGCGCTCTCGACGCCGACGATCGAGCGAGTTCGAGGCCGCTCACGCGTCGTCGAAGGCGAGCGACGCCGACGCGGCGGACGAGGTCGCGATCGACGAAGACTCGGCCGAGAATGAGGACTTCGAGATCGGCGACGAGCGTCACCATCACCGGCGCCGCGGGCGCTAGCGACTACACGATCGTCGGGATCACGCAGTTCGGCTCGGGCGAGACCTCGCTGGGCGCGAGCCTCGCCCAGTTCACGCTCGAAGAGGCGCAGCGGCTGACGGGCAAGGAGGGTCGCTTCGACGAGATCGACATCGCGGCCGCAGGCAGGAACGACGCCGGAGGAGCTCGCGACCGCGGGTCAAGGAGGCCGTCGGCGCCGAAGTTCGACGTCAGGACCGGCGCCGAGACGGCCGACGAGGACGCGGGCGACATCACCGAGGGCTTCTCGTTCCTGACCACCGCGCTCCTCGTCTTCGCCGGCATCTCCGTCTTCGTCGGCGGCTTTCTGATCTTCAACACCTTCTCGATCACCGTCGTCCAGCGCACCCGCGAGTTCGCGATGCTGAGGACGCTCGGCGCCTCGTCGCGCCAGGTGCTGGGCGCCGTTCTGGCCGAGGCGGCGCTGATCGGCCTGCTCGCCTCGGCGCTCGGGATCGTCGGCGGCTACGGCTTCGTCGAGCTCGTCAAGCTGATGTTCGAGGCAAGCGGGTTCGAGCTGCCGGTGACGAGCCTCCGGCTGACCGCCGGACGTCATCCTGATCCCGCTCCTGGTCGGCATGCTCGCGACGATCGTCGCGGCGATGATGCCCGCGGTCCGGGCGACGCGCGTGGCGCCGCTCGAGGCGCTGCGCGAGAGCGGCGGCTCGACCGAGATCGAGGAGCGCTCGTCGCGTACGCGAACCGTCATCGCCGGCGTCGCTCCTGGTCGCTGGCGCTGGCGCTCTTGGGGCTCGGCCTGTTCGTCGCCGACGAAGAGGGCGCCGCGCTCTCGCAGATGGGCGGCGGCCTGGTGCTCCTCTTCATCGCCCTCGCGATGCTCGGCGGCCGGTTCGTGCCGCCGATCGCGAGCGCGATCGGCGCGCCGATCGAGCGGCTGCGCGGCGTCACCGGGCGCCTGGCGCGCGAGAACGCACAGCGCGAGCCCCAGCGAACGGCGACGACCGCCGCGGCGCTCATGATCGGGGTCGCGCTGGTCGTCTTCGTCGGCGTCTTCTCGTCGTCGCTCAAGGCGTCGATCAACGAGACGATCGACGAGCAGCTCGCGGGCGATCTGTCGATCCTGAACAAGGACGGCTTCTCCCCCATCCCGTCGCGGCTCGCAGACGAGCGTCGCCGAGATCGAGGGCGTTGGGGTCGTCGCGCCGACGGTAAACCTGCCGGTCCGAATCGACGAGACGGGACGACGAGTTCATCACCGGCCTCGAGCCCGAGGCCGCCGGCGCAGGTCTTCAACCTCGATTGGGCAGGAGGGCGACGACGAGACGCTCGCGGGCCTCGCCGAGGACGAGGCGATCGCCGAGGTCGGCTGGGCCGAGATCGAACGGGGTCGCGGTCGGCGACGAGCTGACGATCACCGGGCCGCGCGGCGACCAGCCTCGAGGTCGACGGTCGTCGGCAGCGTCGACGACTCGGCCGGGCTCGTCGTCCAGTCGCTCGCGATCACGCGCGAGAGCGCGCGCGATGTCCTGGGTGCGAACGCTCGACGCGACCGTGCTCCTGGCCTACGCCGAGGGCGCCGACCCCGAAGCCACGCGCGAGAGCGTCGACGCGTTCCTCGAGGAGCGCTTCCCCGACACCGAGAGCCGCGACCAGGCGCAGATCAAGCAGGACCAGGCCGACCAGCTCGATCAGCTCGTCGCGCTGATCTACGTCCTCCTGGGCCTGTCGGTGATCGTCTCGATCTTCGGCGTCGTGAACACGCTCGCGCTGACGATCCTCGAGCGCACGCGCGAGCTCGGGATGCTGCGCGCGATCGGCACCTCGCGCAGCCAGGTGCGGCGCATGGTCCGCTACGAGTCGGTGATCAACTCGCTCCTCGGCACGATCGTCGGGGCCGTCGTCGGCCTACTGCCTTGCGGTCGCCGCCGTCCAGGCGCTCGACGACGAAGGCCTCGATCCTGTCGGTCCCGGTCGCGCTGCCGATCGTCGTCCTGATCGCCGCGATCATCCTGGGCGTGCTCGCGGCGATCCGCCCGGCCCGCCGCGCGTCGCGGCTCGACGTGATCGAGTCGCTTCAGTACGAGTAACGGCCGCACCCCTGCCAGGATCGTCCGTCATGAGCGAGAACTTGGATCTGGCGGGGATCGAGAAGCAGCTGCGCGACCGATTGGCCGAGGTTGACGCGCAGATCGCCGAGTTGACGAAGCCGCCGGAGGACGCGGGCAGCATCTCGTTCGGAAAGCGGGTCGGCGAGGGCACGACCCAGGCGATAGACCGGTTCGCCGAGGTCGGCGTCGCAAACGAGCTTCAGCCGATCAAGGAGCGGGTCGAGCGCGCGCTCGTCAAAGCTCGACGAGGGCAGCTACGGGACCTGCGACGAGTGCGGCAAGCCGATCGCGGCGGGGCGACTCGCGGCCGCGCCCGAGAGCGCACTTTGCATCGACTGCGCGCGAATCGCGCGATAGACCGCCGGATCGTTTACCTTTGGCTCGACCCGCAGGAGTCGATGGGAGGCAAGGATGCGAAGGAAGCAGATGAACGTCGTGGCGCTCGGAGCGCTGCTCGCGGTGCCGGCGGTGGCGCTGGGCGGCGGCTCGACCACGTACAGCGGCGAGGGCACGACTGAGCCTCAGGCCAAGATCGAGCTCAAGATCACGAATGGCGACGAGCGCAAGGTGACGAAGGTGACGGTGCGAGAAGCTGCCGTATAGCGGCGGCAACTGCACCTCGAGCGGGGAGACGCCCAAGGCCAAGTCCGAGGGGTCGGCCAAGGTGAAGGACAACGGCAACTTCCGCTTCGTCGGTCCGGGCATCACTCAGGATCCGCTCAATAGCGGCGAGGTCAGGGCGAATGGCGAACGCCACCAAGCGCAAGGTCACGGGGACGATGAAGTTCACCTACGGCAAGGACGGCTGCGAGTCCGACAAGGTGGAGTTCAAGGCCACGAAGTAGGGCGTCGCTACGCGGCCCAGCGGCCGCCGGCCTTGGCCCATTCGACCATGTGGTCGGCTGAGCAGAAGCGCGTCGGGGATCCGGTGGGCGTCGCGGTGGCGGACCAGGAGGACGTGCGCGTCGGTGAGCGCCTCGCCGCAGTGCGCGCACTCGGTGTGCGCTGTCGGTTCCCTCGGGCTCGGTGATCTCGCCCGGGTCCCAGCGGGCGCCGCGGATGCCCCACGGGACGACGTGCTCGAGGCGGCAGAAGACGGCGCTCCTCTCCCCCGCCGGCTCGTAGGCGCGAAAGCCGTCGCCGGCCTCGACGTCGAGCGCCGCACCAGGTGCACGTTTCAGTCGCCATGGGATGCAGATAGCTCGCGCGTCCATGGAGCCGCTCCGCATTGTTGCGCTCGACGGGGACGAGACCGGGCAGGAGCTGCTCGAGCAGTCGCTGCGCGTGCTCGACTCAGACGTGCTGGGCATCGAGGTCGAGGTCGAGCGCTTCGACCTCTCGCTCGAGAACCGGCGCGCGACCAACAACGAGGTCGTGCGCGGAGGCGGCCAAGCGGATGGCCGAGACGGGCCTGGGCCTGAAGGCGGCGACGATCACGCCCGAGGGCGCCGACGACGTCGGCAGCCCCAACCGCATCCTGCGCGAGGCGATCGGCGGCAAGGTGATCGTCCGCACCGGCCGGCGCATCCCGGGCGTGACGCCCGTCGCGGGCGTCCACCACCCCATCTCGGTCTGCCGGATGGCGGTGGGCGACGCCTACGGCGCCGAGCAGTGGCGCGAGGGCGAGGGCGCCGACGAGGTGGCGCTTCGCACCGAGCGGATCGTCCGCGGCGACTGCACGGCGGTCGCCGAGTTCGCCTTCCGCGAGGCCGACCGGATCGGCGGGCGCGTCTACGGCGGGCCGAAGTGGACGGTGAGCCCCGTCTACGAGGGGATGCTGAAGGAGGAGATGGACGCGGCGGCCGAGCGCCATCCCGACATCGACTACCAGCCGGTCCTGATCGACGCGACGCTCGCGGGCCTCGTCTCGGGCGCCGGCACGGAGCCGCTCGTGATCCCCTGCCTCAACCGCGACGGCGACCTCCTCTCCGACCTCGTGCTGCCGCTCTTCGGCTCGATCGCGGGCGCCGAGTCGGTGCTGCTGGCGCTCGATCGAGGACCTCGAGCCGTCGGCCGCGATGGCCGAGGCGCCGCACGGGACGGCGCCCGCGCTGCTCGGCAAGGACATCGCGAACCCGATGGCGATGATCCTGGCCGTCGCCGCGCTCCTTCACCACGGCGGCGCCGAGACGCAGTCCCGCGCCGTTTACGAGGCGGTGCTTGGAGACGGTCGCGGCGGGCACGCGGACGCCGGACCTCGAGCGGCCACTGCGGGCACGACCGAGTTCACCGACGCCGTGATCGAGCTGATCAGCCGCAAGCTCGAGGTGTGGTCAAGCCTCGGTCGGACATAGGATCGCGCGCGCGTATGGAAGCTGGCCAGCTGACGGGCGCACCTCGCACGGGCCTCGGGTCCGTGCGCCACTGGGCGAACGAGAACCCGGCGTGGGTCGCCCTGGGGATCATGGTCTTCGTCGCGATCCTCCTGATCATCGGCGACGGGCTCGAGGAATGGGGCCAGCGCACGGTGAACGGAGTCGTCACCGGCTCCTACCTCGCGCTCGGCGCGATCGGCCTGACGCTCGTCTACGGGATCCTCAAGCTCGTCAACTTCGCCCACGGCGACATGCTGACCTTCGGCGCGTACATCGCCTTCACCTTCGACGTCACGCTGGACACGCCGCTCGTCGTCGCGCGTCCTCGCCGGCGTGCTCGCGACGGCCGCCTTCGGAATCGCCACCGAGCTCATCATGTGGCGCCCGATGCGACGAAGAAGGCCGGGATGCTCCAGCTCCTCCTGATGTCGCTCGGGCTGGCGTTCGTCCTCCGCAACATGATCCAGTTCATCTGGGGCGCGCGGCCGCGCCAGCTCGACTCGGACCGCACGTCGACCGTCGGCTGGTTCGAAGACCTGACGGGCCTGACGATCGGCACCACCGAGCTGTACGTGGTCGTGATTGCTCGTTCGTCGTCCTGTTCGCGGTCGCCGCGATGCTCCGGGCCACCTCGGCAGGGCGCCAGATGCGCGCGCTCGCCGACAACTTCGACCTGGCCGAGACGACGGGCATCGACACCGGCCGCATCGTGCTCCTCACCTGGCTTCTGTCCGGATCGCTCGCCGGGCCTCGCCGGGATCCTCCTGGTTGCCGCAAGCGGCGGCCTCTCGCCCAACACCGGCTTCTTCATCCTGCTGCCGCTGTTCGCCGCGGTCGTCCTGGGCGGGATCGGCAACGCCTACGGCGCGCTGGCCGGCGCGCTGGTCATCGGTCTCGTCCAGGAGTGGTCGACGCTCGTGTTCGCGCCCGAGTGGAAGGTCGCGGTCAGCTTCATCGTCCTGATCCTGGTCCTGCTCGTCCGGCCTGAGGGCATCTTCGGGAAGGAGCGCTCGCTGTGATCGAAAGCCTGCCACTTGCGGTCGACGCTCGACTTCTTCTCGGCGTGGGACTTCTGGATCGGCGTCGGCATCCTGGCCGGGATCTACGGGATCTTCACGCTCGGCCTGCAGCTCAACGTCGGCTTCACGGGCGTCCTCAACTTCGGCCAGGCCGGCTTCATGGCGATCGGCGCCTACTCCTCGATCATCCTCACGGTCGACGTCGGGATGCCGTTCTGGTTGAGCCTTCCGCTCTCGGCCGGGATCACGATCGTCGCGGCGCTCATCATCGGCATCTCGTCGCTCCGGCTCCGCGCCGACTACTTCTCGATCGCGACGATCGCCTTCGCCGAGATCATCCGCGACGTCGCCCAGAACGCGCGCGACCTGACGGGCGGAAACCAGGGCACGATCAACGTCGAGCTCGCGAACGACAACGGCTTCTACACGGACACCTGGTACGACGTGATCCGACTGGATCCAGGCGAACATCCTCGACACGATCGGCCTCTCGGACACGCAGTTCTCGGACCTGCCCCTCTTCCTGGTCGTCTGGGTGATGCTCGGCCTTCTCGCGTTCGGCCTCAACCGCCTGATCCGCTCGCCCTGGGGCCGGGTCCTGCGCGCGGTCCGCGAGGACGAGGACGCGGCGCGCGCGCTCGGCAAGAACGCCTTCTCCTACAAGCTTCAGTCGCTCTCGATCGCCGCCGTGCTCGGCGCCGTTTCGGGCTGGTTCCTGGCGATCAACCTCGAGTCGGTCACCCAGGAATCGTTCGAGCCGCTCTACACCTTCCTCGGCTTCGCGATCCTCGTCCTGGGCGGCCTGGCGAGCTTCGGCGGCGTGCTGCTCGGGCTCGATCATCCTGTGGACGCTCCTCGAGGGCATGCGCTTTGCGGACCTTCCGTTCTCCGACGACAAGGACGCCGCCTTGCGCTTCGTCCTGGTCGGGCTGATCCTGATCCTGCTGATGGCGTTCCGCCCGCAGGGTGTGTTCGGGAAGAAGGAGGAGATGGTGCTCGGTGACTGACGCCGCGGGCGCCCTGGAGGCGCAGTCCCATCAAAAGCAGCAGGCGCTCGTGGTCCGCGACGTCTACAAGAGCTTCGGCGGCATCCACGCCGTCAACGGGGCGACCTTCTCCGTGCGCGACGGCTCGATCACCGCGCTGATCGGCCCGAACGGCGCGGGCAAGACCACGTTCTTCAACCTCGTCACCGGCTTCTACAAGCCGGACGCGGGCGCGATCACCTACGACGAACGCTCGATCTTCCGCAAGGCGCCGTACACGATCGCCCGCCGGGGCATGGTGCGCACCTTCCAGATCACGAAGGCGCTCGCCGCGATGCCGGTGATCGACAACATGCTGCTCGCGACGTCCAAGCAGCCGGGCGAGCACCTCCCCACCCTCTTCGGCCGCCCGCTGGCGTCCCGGGCGCGCGAGAAGGACGCGGTCGAGCGCGCGCACGAGCTGCTCGAGACGTTCAACCTGCACACGAAGATGGACGACTACGCCGGCACGCTCTCGGGCGGCCAGCGCAAGCTGCTGGAGCTGGCGCGCGCCCTGATGACGCAGCCGCGCATGGTGCTCCTCGACGAGCCGATGGCCGGCATCAACCCGACGCTCGGCCGCCGCCTCCTGGAGCACATGGAGCGCCTTCGCACCGAGGAGGGCGTGACGTTCCTCTTCGTCGAGCACGACATGGACGTGGTCATGAACCACTCCGACGAGGTCGTCGTGATGGCGCTCGGCAAGGTGATCGCCCAGGGCAAGCCCGAGGAGGTCCGCGCCGACCAGAAGGTGATCGACGCCTACCTCGGCATGGACGAGGCGCAGGCGGAAGAGCTCGCGAAGGCGCAGGAGCTTCGCGATGAGTGAGCCCGGCCACGACCCAGGCCAAGACGGCGAAGTGGGGCGCCCGTCCTGCAGGTTTCGGGCGTCATCGCCGGCTACACGCCGGAGGTGGACATCCTGAACGGCGTCGACCTCGAGGTGCTACGACGGCGAGATCGTCACGATCGTCGGCCCGAACGGCGCCGGCAAGTCGACGCTCATGAAGTCGGTCTTCGGGCTCGTCTCGCCCCGCGAGGGCTCGATCACGCTGCACGACCGCGAGATCACCGGCCTCGCGCCGCACTCGGTCACGCGGGCGGGCGTCTCCTACGTGCCGCAGCTCGACAACGTCTTCCCGAGCCTGACCGTGCAGGAGAACCTGGAGCTGGGCGCGATCGCCGGCGGCGAGGGAACGGTCGAGGAGCGCATGGAGCGCATGTTCGGCCTCTTCCCGCGCCTCGAGGAGCGCCGCCGCCAGGCGGCCGGGACGATGTCAGGCGGCGAGCGCCAGATGGTCGCGATGGGCCGCGCGCTCATGTCCGGCCCGGAGATCCTGCTTCTGGACGAGCCGTCCGCCGGTCTCGCGCCGGCCTTCGTCGACGCGGTCTTCGAGAAGGTGCTCGAGGTGAACGCCGCGGGCGTGACGATCCTGATGGTCGAGCAGAACGCACGCCGCGCGCTCTCGCTCAGCCACCGCGGCTACGTCCTCGACCTCGGCCAGAACAAGTTCACGGGCCCGGGACCCGAGCTGGTCGCAGACCCGAAGGTCGCCGAGCTCTACCTGGGTGGCGGCGCCGGTCGCGTCGACGCCGACGAGTCAGCTGACTGACTAGCCGGTGCCAGGTTCCGGAGGTTCCTGGCTCCGGTCCATCAACAAGAAACGGCGCGGCGCCCGAAGGCACCGCGCCGATCTCTTACGAGGTTGGAGTGAGGGCTACTCGCCCGACTCCTTCTCGACCTGATCGGTGACCGAGAACGACGCCCTTGTCGTCGTACTCGTAGATGTCGTACGTACCGAGAACGGGGTCGCCGTTGTCGTCGAGGTCGAGGTTGCCTGAGACACCCTCGAAGTCGATGTCTTCACCGGCCTGGAGGGCCGTGATGGCGTCAGCCATCGTGGTGTAGTCGTACTTATCACCGGGGGCCGAAGCGACCGCCTGGATCTGCTCGGCGATGTCCGCACCCTCGTTCGAGCCAGCAGCGACGGCCGCGAGCGCGCAGAGCGTCACAGCGTCGAAGTTCTGGGAATCGAACGAGTTCCGCTTCACGTCAGCGGGCTCGGTATCGGAGAACAGGCTGTCGAACTCCTCGCCGATGTCGCTCTCGGGCGTCGCCGGACGTGTGCCGTTGGCGCCGTAGAGGGAATCAGCAGCGATCGAGTCCGGGATGCCGTCCTCGAACGCGAGGCCGTCAGCCGTGAACATGGTCGATGCATCGAAATCGCCGGTCCGCGCGAGCGCGGCGCCCATCTCGTTGTAGGGCTCCTCGAAATCGATGATCACGTACGCGTCGGGACTGTCGGCGACGATCGACTCAGCCTCGGAGTTGTACGAGGAGAGCTCCACGTCGTAGAGCACAGGGGAGCCGTCGGTGACAGTGCCACCCTTCTCCTCCCATGCCGCCGTGAACTCGGTGGCGATGCCTTCACCGTAGGCGTCGTTACGAGCCGCGACGGAAACGACAGCGTCGGTGCCGAACTCTTGCTCCATGGCGTCGGCGAGCACCTGGCCCTGGAGCGCGTCGGACGGGGCCGTGCGGAACACGAAACCGTCGTCGGGGAGATCCGTGATCTCCGGGCTGGTCGCGGACGGCGAGATCAGCGGGATCTGCTCGCGGGCAGCCACCGAGCGGCCAACCGGAACGGTCTCACCGGATGACCAGGGACCGGCCAGGCAGCTGGAGCCGCCCGAGATGAGCTTGGTCGCTGCGGACTGTGCAGCGGCTGGCTCGGTCTGTGAGTCCTCAATGGCTCGCCTCGACCGTGATGCCGTCGGCACCAGCTTCCTCGAGTGCGGCGGTGGTCTGCTCAACCGCGATGTTCGCGGCCTTCTCGCCTGCGGGTCCGAACGCGCTGAGGTCACCGGTCTGGGGGACCAGGACTCCGACGTTCAGGTCAAACGATGCGTCCGACACGTCCTCGCCGCCTCCGCCGCTGTCGCTCGTCTTCATCGTCGCCGCAAGCGGCGATTCCGAACGAGAGCGCTGCGACGGCAGCGGCGGTCGAAACCAACCTAAGCCTTCTCATTAATTCTCCTTGGTTTGAGACACACGGGTTCCTCTTCCCCGTGACCCCACTTCTATCAGAGGCGAGCGGCGAAGTGCTCACTTGACGCCCGGCTGAAGCGCGCGCTGCTACGCGGGTTGCGCGGGCGTTTCGTTACCGGGAACGGCCACGCGGCGCCATTCGACGATCGACGCCGTCCTCGATCACGAAGCTCGTCTGGGCGCTGTTTCCGTCGCCCGGGCAGGCCGGAACGCCCGGGCCGGTCGCATGAGCTCGAAGGTGGCGGTGATGAACTCGCCTTCCGCCTCGGTCGACTCGAGCTCGGCGCCGCAGGGAAGCGACTCGTTGAAGAGCACGGGCGTCGGCCGCCGTCTCGATGTCATAGACGAGCCCGTTCTCGGCCAGGCTGGGGATGGCGAAGTACTCGGCGGCGGCATCGATGTCGCCTTCCGAGAGCGCTTCGGACCAGGCGCGGATGACCTCGACGTCTTCGGTGGGGCCGTTCGGTGGCTGCGTCTTCCTCGGTGGGATCGTCGGGCGCAGGCGCACTTTCGTCGTCGCCCCCGCAGGATGAGAGCGCGAGAACGGCGGCGATAAGGGGGATGAGCTATGAAGCGCCGTGGCATGCCGATGAGTATCGCTGGCGGCGCCCGATTGGTTCAATGGACGACTGGTCGACGTTAGCCCCGTTATACGTGGGTTTGTCGACCACTCAGCGTAGCTCCCCTTTATTGCCGCCGTTCCGAAGCGTGACCCTTGACACGTGTGCGAACATGTGTTCGTATGGTCGCTTGTGCCCTCATCCCCCGCTTCGAGCTTCGGGCTGCGCTCGCCGGGCGCAGGGAGATGATGGCGCGGCCGGTGGCGATCGCTCCCGAGCCTGGCGGGCGTGCAGGTGATCGGCGATGCGTCCGGGGCGGCGGAGGCGTTTGGCGTCGTGGCGGGAATGCGCCTGGGCGAGGCGCTGGGGCGCTGCCCCTCGCTGGCGCTGGTGCCGGCCGATCCGCAGCGGGCCGAGGAGGCGTGGGAGGAGTCGCTGGTCGACGCTCGAGGCGATCGGGGCGGCGGTCGAGTCGCGAGCGGCCGGGCGAGGCGTTCTTCGACCTCGACGGCTTGCGGGCGCTGTGGGGGCGGCCCGAGCGGGCGCTCGAGCGGGCGCGGCGGCTCTTGGGCCAGGGCGTGCGGCTGGGTGCGGGGCCCACGCGCCTGTGCGCGCTGGCGGCGGCGCTTCGCTCGCGGCCGCGGCGCCCGGCGGCGATCGTGTCCGAGCGCCAGGCACGCGCGTTCCTGGACGGCCTCGAGGTCGGCGTCCTTCGCGACCGGATGGGCGATGAATGGACCGGCGTCAACCTGGTCGACACGCTGGAGCGCCTCGGCGTTTCGACGCTGGGCGAGCTTGGCGGCGCTTCCCGTCTGACGCCGTAGCGGATCGCTTCGGCGAGCCGGGGCTTCGCGCGCTGGGGATGGCGCGAGGAGTCGAGGCGCCGCTCCGGCCTCGCCAGCCGCGGGCCGAGCTGCGCGAGGAGATCGAGCTCCACGACGCCGCCACGGCGGGGCAGCTCGACCGGCGCTCGAGCTCCTCGTCGATCGCCTCCTGGCCAATCCGCTTCGTCGCGGCCGAAGCCTTCAGACGGCTTCGGATCGAGGCGCGCCTTGCCGGCGGCGGTGGCTGGCGAATCGACGCGCCGACCCGGCAGGCGACGGCGCAGCGCGAGCGCCTGCTCCTCGTCTTGCTCCCCAAGCTGGGCGCACTTCCCGCCCCCGCGTCGCGTTTGGCGCTGCGCGCGCTCGAGCTCGGCGAGCCGCCGCCTCGCCAGCCCACGCTCTTGAAGCCGATGAGGCGGAGGAGCGCCGCGGCCGGGTGGCCGAAGCGGTGCGCCACGCGCGCGCCGCGGCCGGCCGGGGCGCCGTCCTTCGCGTGCTGGAGGTCGATCCCGGCGCCGACGTGCCCGAGCGCTGGGCAACGCTCACCCCGTTCCCCGAGGACTCGATGACGGTCCTCCTCTACGCACCGAAGTCCGACGCAGGTGCGCGCCGACGGCCGCGGGCGACCGGTCGCCGTCGAAGGTGTGGCGGTGGAGGTCGTGCGGGAGGAGTGGCTGGTCGAAGACCGCTGGTGGACGCCCGAGCCGATCCGCCGCCGCTACTTCGAGCTGGCGCTCTCAGACGGGCGCTGCGAGGTCGTCTTTCGCGACGGGAAGGGCTGGTTTCGCCAGCGGGCGTGATGGGCTACGTCGAGCTTCACTGTCACTCGGGCTTTTCGTTTCTCGACGGAGCGTCGTCGCCGGACGAGCTGGCCGCCGCGGCTGCCGCGCACGGCTACGAAGCGCTCGCGATAACCGACCACGACGGCGTCTGGGGCGCGATGGAGTTCGCCTCCGCCTGCGAGCCGCTGGGCGTGCGCCCGATCGTCGGACGCGGAGGTAACCGTGGTGTCAGGCACCTCACAAAACGCTCACACGCACCCGTTCCACCTCACCCTCCTGGTCGAGTCGGCGGCGGGGTGGCGAAACCTCTGCCTCCTTCTCACCGAGGCACACGCCCACACCCGACCGGCGGCGGCGGCGGCGCGATGCCCTCCCCCCCGTGCTTTCGCTCTCTTCGCTCGAGCGACACGCCGAGGGCTTGGTGTGCCTCTCGGGCTGCGCTCGCGACGGCGCGCTGGCGCAGGTCTTCGAGCGGGCGGGCGGCGCTCCAGGCGGTGCCGACGTCGCGGCGGCGGTGGCGCTGGGCGAGCGGTTGGTGCGCGCCTTTGGGCGCGACGGCTTCCGGGTGGAGCTTCAGCGCCCGCTCTGGCGCCGCGACATGGCGCGTAACCGCTGGCTCGCGGGGCTTGCGGAGCGGCTTGGAGTGGCGTGTGTGGCGACGGGCAACGTTCATGCGCACGATCCCTCGCGGGCGGCGCTTCAAGACGCGCTGGTGGCGATCCGCCTTGGCGCATCCTTGGACGAGACGGGCGCGCTTCGCCGCGGCAACGGGCGCGCGGTGCTCCGGGACCCGGCTGAGATGGCGCGGCGCTTTGCCGAGCATCCGGAGGCGGTGGCGGAGTCCGGGCGGCTGGCCGAGCGGCTTCGCTTCAACTTGTGCTCAGACCACGGCTACCGGTATCCGGGCGCCGAGGATCTCACGGCCGACCGCGAGCTGGCCGAGCTGTGCGAGGCGCGCTTTGAGGGGCGCTACGCCGGCACGCCTGAGCGTCGCGAGGCAAGGCGGCGCCTGGACGAGGAGCTCCAGGTAATCCGAAAGCTCGGGCTCTCGGGCTTCTTTTGCCTCCACGCCGATCTTCTGGAGCTGGCGCGCGAGGTCGCTCGCGAGGTGCGTGGGCCCGAGTCGGCGCGGGGCGTCCTGCCGCCGGGGCGCGGACGCGGATCGAGCGTGAGCTCGGTCGTCTGCTACCTGACGGGCCTCTCGCACGTCGATCCGGTGCGGGCGGGACTTTTTTTGGGGCGCTTTTTGAACGAGGAGTTGACCGACGTCCCGGACATCGACCTCGACTTTCCTCGCGACGTGCGCGAGCGGCTGATCCCTCGCATCCACGAGCGCTACGGCCCGGCGCGCTCGGCGCTGGTGTGCGCTTTTCCGACCTTTCGCGTCAAGGGGTCGATCCGCGAATTGGGAAAGGCGCTGGGCCTGCCGCCGACTGAGATCGAGCGGGTGGCGCGCGCCGTGGATGGATGGGCGGGCGAGAACTTCGAGTCGGACGTGGAGGTCGCGGTGGGAGCGCGCAGGGCTGAGACGACGCGCTGGAAGGCGCTTACGCGCCTGGTGCGTGAAGCATGGGGGCTGCCTCGCCATGCCTCTCAGCACTCGGGCGGGATGGTTTTGGCGACGCGCCCCCTGAACGAGCTCTGCCCCATCGTGCCGGCGGCGATGGAGGGGCGCCAGATCGTCATGTGGGACAAGGATTCATGCGCGGATGCTGGCTTTTTGAAGATCGACCTGCTGGGGCTCGGGATGCTCTCGGCGGTCGAGAGATGCGTCGACGAGGTGGCGCGCACGCGGGCAGAGCGGCTCGACCTCTCGCGGATCAGGCTCGACGACCCGAGGTGTACGAGGCGATCCAGAACGCCGAGACGACGGGCGTCTTTCAAATCGAGTCGAGGGCGCAGATGCAGATGCTTCCGCGCAGCCTGCCGGAGAATCTCGACGACCTGACGGTGCAGGTGGCGCTGGTGCGCCCGGGGCCGATCCAGGGCGGCGCCGTCCACCCCTACCTCGACCGCAAGGCGCGGCTGCGAGACGATCCGGAATACGTCATCCCCTATGAGCACCCGGCGCTCGAGCCGATCCTCGCGGACACGCTCGGGGCGATCGTCTTCCAGGACCAGGTGATCCAGGTGGCGATGGCGCTCGCGGGCTTTAGCGCCGGCGAGGCGGAGGGGCTCAGGAGGGCGATGAGCCGCAAGCGATCGGACGAGGCGATGGCCGCCTACTCGGTGCGCTTTGTGGACGGCGCGGTGGCCGAGGGGGTGCCGCGCGAGGTGGCGGAGCGGGTGTTCGAGCAGGTGCGCGGGTTCTCGGGCTTCGGCTTTCCGAAGTCGCACGCGGCGGCGTTCGGCTTGCTCGCCTACCAATCGACGTGGCTTCGAGTTCACCGGGGGCCGGAGTTCTTGTGCGCGCTTTTGAACGAGCAGCCGATGGGCTTCTATCCGCCCGACGCGCTGGTGCACGAGGCGCAGCGGCGGGGGATCGAACTCAGAAAGCCCGACGTGAACGCGAGCGCTGTGGACTGCACGGTCGGCGAGGACCTGGCGGTTCAGGTGGGCTTGGGGTACGTGAACGGCTTGCGCAAGGACGACGCGCAGGCGGTAGTCACAGAGCGGGAGCACTCGGGGCGCTACGGCAGCTTGGCGGAGCTGGCGTCGCGCTCGGGGATTCAGGGACGACGCGCTGGCGCGCTTGGCGTGGGCGGGCGCGTGCGAGTCGATCGAGCCGGATGCGGAGGGAGCGCGGCGGGAGGCGCGGCGGATCGCGCTGTGGCGGCTGGGCGTTGCTTCCGGCGCGGGGCCGCATGGGCAGCTCTCGCTGCCTCTCCCCCTTCCCGACGCTCCGAAGCTCCGAGAGCTCGACGAGTGGGAGGTCGCGGTTGCCGACTATGCGTCGACGAGGATGACGCTCGGCGCGCATCCGATGGCGCTCATGCGCGACGAACTCGATGGCGTGGCGCCGAACGCGGATCTGGCGGTGCTGCCCGATCGTCGCGAGGTGGAGATCGCGGGGGTTGTGGTGGCTCGCCAGCGGCCCGGGACGGCGAAGGGCGTGGTCTTCATGCTGCTCGAGGACGAGACGGGGGTTGCGAACGTGATCGTCCCGCCGCGGGTCTACATGGAATGCCGCCTGGCGGTGAGAACGGCGGCGTACGCGCGGGTGAGCGGTCGGCTTGAGCGCCGCGGCAAGGTGATCAACGTGCTCGCGAGCGAGGTGGACGCCGCTCGGAACGCCCGGTTTGCCGCAGGCGGAGGTGCGCTCGATCGAGCCGGATCCGTTGCGCGAGACGGGCGGCTTTCCGGCGGCGGAACCGGCGGCGGCTGTCGCGGCCGGCGCGCTCGCCGCGGTGGCGCCGGCGCCGCAGAGCTTTGGTGGGAGGGGCTGAGATCGCTTGGACAAGCCGTTTGCGCGAGCTCGTTGCAAACGTTCTTGCAGATCCTGCGCTCCGTCCGAGCGCGTCCTCATAGTGCCGAACCCATGTTCGATTCAAAGACAAAGATCAGGAACCGCCTGGTCGACACAATTGACCTCGTCGTCGACTTCGCCACCCTCGGCGAGTACGGACTTGAGCCGCTCGAGGCTCCGAGAGGCTTGCGTAGGCGGGCGTTGCGAGCAGGAAGGCCGTAAGGCCGGCTGGGAGGCCTTCGCGACGCCCCGCCGCGGGGGCCGGTGTGCTCCCTGCGCGAGCTGCGCCGCTGACGGCGGCGCGGGCGTTCGCCTCCAGCGCGCCCGCGGTTAGCGGCGCCTGCCTCGGCGTCCGCACTGGTGCGGGCCCGCGGCTGGGAACGAGGCGCTGGTAGATGAAGATGAGGATCATCGCGCCGATGATGGCTCCGATGATGCCGCCGAGATCGAAGGCGTCGTCATCACCGATGTCGAGGAGCTCGGCGAAGATGAGGAAGCCGACGAAGGATCCGGCGAGGCCCAGCAGCATGGTCATCAGGAGGCCCATCTTCTGCCTGCCGGGATAGAGCGCCCTCGCGATCAGGCCCGCAAGGATGCCGAGGAGGATCGCGCCAAGAATCTCAGAAAAGTCCATGCCCAGCTTTACCCACGCCGTCGGGCCCGAAACGACGACAGCCGCCCCGAGGGGCGGCTGTCGTAAAGAACCGGCGGCGACCTACTCTCCCAGGCCCGCGAAGGCCAAGTACCATCGGCGCTGAGAGGCTTAACGGCTCTGTTCGGAATGGGAAGAGGTGTTTCCCTCTCGCTATAGCCACCGAAATTTGCGAGACCGGGCGCCGCTGAGCGACGTCCAGGCCCCCGAAGAGGCTTGAAAACTGCACCAAGGCCGCGAAGGTAGATCAAAAACAACGTCAAGCCCTCGACCCATTAGTACCGGTCGGCTTAGATGGTTACCCGTCTTGTACCGCCGGCCTATCAACCTGGTGGTCTACCAGGGGTCTTACTCCCTCAAGGGGATGAGAGAGCTCATCTCGAGGTCGGCTTCCCGCTTAGATGCTTTCAGCGGTTATCCGATCCGCACGTAGCTAAGCAGCGGTGCCCTTGGCAGGACAACTGCTACACCAGAGGTGCGTTCATCCCGGTCCTCTCGTACTAAGGATGACTCCTCTCAACTCTCTAACGCCCACAGAAGATAGGGACCGAACTGTCTCACGACGTTCTGAACCCAGCTCGCGTGCCGCTTTAATGGGCGAACAGCCCAACCCTTGGGACCTACTCCAGCCCCAGGATGCGACGAGCCGACATCGAGGTGCCAAACCGCCTCGTCGATATGGACTCTTGGAGGCGATAAGCCTGTTATCCCCGGCGTACCTTTTATCCGTTGAGCGACGGCGCTTCCACTTGCAACCGCCGGATCACTAAGCCCAACTTTCGTTCCTGCTCCACCCGTCGGTGTCACAGTCAAGCTCCCTTATTGCCTTTACACTCTTCGCGCGATTTCCGACCGCGCTGAGGGAACCTTTGGGCGCCTCCGTTACTCTTTAGGAGGCGACCGCCCCAGTCAAACTGCCCGCCTGACACTGTTCACATGCCGGATAACGGCGATGTGTTAGAAATCCAAAACGTCAAGGGTGGTATCTCAAGGGTGGCTCCCCTGCGCCCGCAAGCGCAGGTTCAAAGCCTCCCACCTATCCTGAGCAGGACGTTCCGAACTCCAATATCAAGTTGCAGTAAAGGTGCACGGGGTCTTTCCGTCTTTCTGCGGGTACTCGGTATCTTCACCGAGACTCTAATTTCACCGAGTCCTTCGTTGAGACAGCGCCCAAGTCGTTACGCCATTCGTGCAGGTCGGAACTTACCCGACAAGGAATTTCGCTACCTTAGGACCGTTATAGTTACGGCCGCCG